>NZ_JBPCHK010000001.1:0-205000 GCF_054923835.1 Pseudoalteromonas sp. GB56
TTCTCCTTTTGAAAAGCGATTAATTTTTAGTACTGGCAGGCAGCTTTTTACTTTGTCGTACGATGGCATTGTAGAGCAAATTAATATTCCACTTGATGAGCCTATGGGAACCCCTGTTTTTCACCCTGATGGAAAGCAGATGCTGTCAATAAAGGGCTATTATGATAGTGATATAGCAACCTTGCCATTGGCACAGTTCAAGCTAAATGAGCGACCTCTAGGCCCTGAACAACTTGTATTCACTGTTGTGGAACGCTCGATCGCAAGCGAAGACGACGCCAAGCTGCAACCCAATGGTGACAAAGTTGCTCTGGTGTCTAACCGCTCAGACACTGAACAAATATGGATATCTCAAAATAACAAAGCACGCCAATTAAGCCACTTTCCCTTACAGACACCCTAATCTATGGATTTTCATGGGCAGCGGATGGAGAAAGCCTTCTTGTAAACGCTTCTATGGAGCTCAAACGTATTTATTTAGATGGTCGCGTAGAGGCTATTCATTATACGCCCCCTGTTACCCAACTCTTTGGCTGGGACAGTCAAAACCAAATAGCTTTTGCTACAGTGCGCCTTCAGGGTGTTTCGACCTTAGTGAAAATTGACTTAGCAGCGAATGAAACTCATGTTGTACATAACCAATCAATTCGATGGGCGCAGCAAAACAGCGATAGCACTGTGGTTTACATGGATAAACTAGACAGGTTTTGGCACCCCAATGGTCACGAAGATGAGCTCATCGCGTCTTTGAATGACCAAGGAAGCAACAAACGCTTTGTTATTCACCATGGGATTATTTACGGTATTAATGAGCAGACTCAACTGTGGTCTTATGATATTGCACGCAAACACTTTAGTGTACTTGCCCAATTACCTGACAAGGTCGACCACATCGCTGACATCAATGACAATCAGCTGCTATTAGCCTTGCGAATAACTGCAAGAAAGCAAGTTATTGAACTGTCGTTAAAGTAAAGCCATAAAAAAACCCAGCCGAAGCTGGGTTTTTGGAAGCTAGATAGCTTGGGGATGATTACATCATGCCTTCCAAATCTAACTGAACACCCTGTATACACTGGTTTTAAAGGGTTTGTGTTACCATTTGTCTCTACATCAGTGTCTACAAACGGATATACCCACCAATGGCAGAAGCCAGTAGTAACAAGTACCTCAAGAAACGTAAGAACCGTGATGTCTGGATGTTCCAGATTAGAATACCTAAGGAGATTAGATACTTATATGACGGTAAAGAGATTTACGTTCAGTCATTACAAACGAGTTGCGTAAAGACCGCCAGACTACGCAGAGACAGCCTGTTAGGGAAGATAGCAATCCAAAAGGAACAAGCTATTGATGGTGGTCGTAGTACCTTCCTCAGCTTTTATAACAACTTGAATCAGGCAAAGCGTGAAGCCAGAGGTAACAGACGAGAAGCCTACTATCAGCTTGAACACTCGCTTCTAGTCGGTACGGAAGAGCATCCAGAGATACGTCAGGAAGCAGCTAAAGCAGTTGAATCAGGAATTGTGCCCATTAAGTACACCTATTCCATGAGAGAAGCTCTCAATGACTGGTTAAATAAGAATAGACAGAGAAACCAAGACACCATAGTCAAGATGAAGTCCACAGCTGAGCGCTTTCTGAGGCATTTAAACATGCATGATACTCCGTTAATGAGTATTGAAAGAAAGCAAGTCATCAGCTTCACAGACCAGCTCATACAGGAAGTTTCAGTAAGCACAATCAAAGGCCACTTGAGCAGACTAAAGAGTATCTACGACCACGCTTGGAGAATTGCTGAGATAGACCAACGTGAGAACCCTTTTGACTCCCACATACTCACCCACTATGAACAAGATAAGGTTGTAGAGAAGAAACAACTATTTAGTCATGAGGAAATCAATACGATCATAAACTGGGCTGACTCAGAAAGTGACAGCATTAAAGCGCTCGTCTACTTAGGTCTTTATACGGGATGTCGTATCTCTGAGATTTGCGCTGTGACTCCTGCAGATGTATATATCGAAGGCAATCTAATGGCTTTGTACATAAGGAAAGGTAAGACGACAGCAGCTACCAGAACCGTACCTCTACCAACGGCTGTACATGAGATCGTTAGAAAACGCTTAGAGTCTGTTGATGCTGGGCAAAGCCTTATTGGCATGGATGGTAAAAAGGCCTCTAGAGTCTTCAGTAACTTTAAATCAGCTAAGGTGACCAAAGACAAGAGTCGAACATTTCACTCATTTAGGGTGCATATGAGTACGGCTTATCAACGCGCTAACGTAGATGAAAGTACCGCTGCATTTGCTCTAGGACATAAAGGGGGTAAGACAATGACTTACGGCTACTATTCAAAAGGTGAAGAGCTTAGAAAACTTTGTGAAAACGCTGAGAAAGCAGCTGAAGTAATTGAAAGAGATTGGCTGTGATCAGTAAATTCACACAGAGAGCTGAAACATCATGCAAAAGCTCTCTCTTAGAATACATCAATCACTATTCTTGTTATGGGGTGTCGGAACAACAAACAAAGGAAGTATTGGCTTGTCCAAACCAGCCCTTACAGCCATTCCGTATACGTGTTCTCGTAAATAGGGATAGAGTATTAATGGAGCGTTTTGGGTAGCAAAACTTTCAATATGGTCAACATTGAACTTACTTTCGTCGACTTTAAATAACCCAGCTAATTCAACAATAATCTTGTAATGGTCATCAGAGTCTTTAGGAGAAAACACTTCAGCTTTTACTTTGATACCAAAAAACTTCTCTTCTGAGTCGTAGTCGTTATATGCATGATAAAAATTAAAGCTTTCTAGATCTTCAGTCTCTAACTCTTCTTCACTAACACGCTCAAAAGACATACCAATTACATCCATTGAAGCTAGTTGGATAGGGTGAAAATCAAATCTTCCGTCTTTCATCACAGTAGCATCCATTTTTTGATTTCATTATGCAGCAATAGCATTAAGTTGTGTGTAGTCAGATGGCCCGAGAAGGGCTGCTCTATGAGCAGCTCCAAATTCATAAGCTTTTTTATACGCTTCAGCAAAATACTTTGAAGCTCTAGCCTCATCTTTTTTACTGGAGTAGCTAATCATTATGTTAAAGCTGCTACAGTATCCATCTTGAAGCTTAACTCCACGGTAATCACCAGATATATCCTCTAAAGATATAGCAATTGGTGATTCAGAGTGAGCTCTGACATTTTCTACGTATTCTTGAGGTGATTGAGCTTTAATAGTCTCAATCGCGGCTCTCATAGCTTCCAATAGTGTCAAATCTCTGTCCATTTTACACCTCCTCAATTATTAGGGTAGATAATCCACTCAATGGATTCCACCTATCAAAATCTTGTCTGTTGTTTTAACAACCAAACAAGTTGGGGACTCAACCCCTACAATGTATCTAGCAGGAAAGAACCTCCTGTCTACTACCTTAAATTCCACTCGAAACGCGTCGACGGTCTTCTTCCATTGCTTTTCAATTTCAGCGACAAAATTATCAAAGACACCTGACAGTTCTTTGTGGTCAACCTTTCCACTGTTCTTTGCGAACTTATCTTCAGAAATACGAATAAGCTCGCAAAGTAGTTTATGTTGTTCTGGTTCATGTCGTGTCGCATCGAGTACTACAGTACCCTCTTCGAAAGCGACATCAATAATCGACATGTGCTCATCAGGAGATAGCTCTTTTGAATACGTAGACATCCAGAAAGCTTCCGCCAACTCGAATGCATCCTGCTTAGATCGCTCGCAATTACCATCATAATCCCAGAAATAAGCTCCTGAGCCTCTACGCGACTCATTATCTCCCCGCTGGTATTTAAACCCTTGCTCAGCTATAGACCTAGCATTGTCACGAGTGGTTCCGTGAGTTCCCTTCATAAAAATCCCAAAAACCTGTAAACATCATCAGCTATGGATGGGCGCGCAATTATACACATCAATGATTAAAAATAAAACAAACGACAAGCAACTATTAAATAGTTCTACGATGCTAACTTACATTTAGAACAATAAGACATAGTTAGTTAAACTTCAATAAAAATAGATTCCATAACAATTACATAGAACTACCTATCAAAATTTTTAACCTGATTCTATCTATACCTCTTTGATTATACCCAAACGGGTATGGTCATAACGTGATCAAACAGTACCCATTAGGGTTTACTTTGAATTAAGACCACATTATTATCCGCCACCTCTTAGAATCAAATGAGTACAGGATGTGGCACATATAGCTTATGTTAGGGTTTCGACTACAGACCAAAACACGGAACGACAACTCGCTGAGGTAGAGGCTAGCTTTACTAAGAAGTTTGTTGATCAATGCAGTGGTGGTTCAACCCAACGACCTGCCTTAAGTGAGCTAAAGGAATACATCAGGGAAGGTGATACTGTCCATGTCCATAGTATTGATAGACTCGCTCGTAACCTCTCAGACCTTAAAGACCTCGTTACAGACTGGAACAACAACGGAATCAACGTAAAGTTCCACAAAGAAGGCCTATGCTTCAAAGCTGGTGGTTCTGACCCAATGTCTGAGTTAATGCTGAGTATGCTAGGAGCAGTTGCTCAATTCGAGTTATCCATGATTCAAGAGAGACGTCAGGAAGGCATTGAGAAAGCCAAGGCTGCGGGTAAGTACCGTGGTCGTCCTACCAACAAAGCCAACCACCAGCAAATCAAGCTATTACGCTCTCAGGGCGTGTCTTTACGCAAGATAGCCAAAGAGGTTGGTGTTTCCCTTTCCACAGTACAACGAGCCTTAGAAGCAACAGAGAAGCCTTAATGAAACAATACATGTCTGATAGCAGTTTTATAGACATAAGCCCAAGAGAAGTGATTCTAGACCCTGCTATGCAAGCAAGGGACACTGATTTAATCAAAAACAAGAACACTAGACGCGCACAAGAAGTCAAGCAAGAAAGTCAATCTAAGGAAATCCTTGATGACCTTCTTAATGGTGTAGGTATAAAACAACCTATCACCCTGTTTGAGGTTGAAGGAAAGAAGCTAGTCGTTGATGGATTCCACCGTGTGGGTGCATCCCTTGAATACATGAAGGAATCTAAACGTGATGATTTCAAGGTCAGAGCTATTCTAATCAAGAACAGGTCATACACTGACGCTTTCTTAGAAGCTCAAGAAGCTAATCAAAGTCATGGTGTGGGCGTTACCAAAGACGAAGTAAACCAGTCTAAGTTCAGAGGCCTATTGGTTTCTGGGGTATACGATTACAGCGTAAGTGAAATAGAAAAGCGTATGAGCTGTAGCCGTGGGCAGGCTAACCATGTGGCAAGAGCGCTTAAAGCATGCGGTGAGCTTATCAAAGGAAAGCTAGAAGACTATGAGTCACTAGATAGTTTCACTAGTAGGCTACAGCAGCAATTGGAACGCAAGTATCCTGAAGCAGCGACAAAATCCACTTGGGATTCCAAGGGTTTCCCCAAGATAAGAAGGCTCTCTGATATTGTTTCAGGCAAAGGCTACATGCCTAAAGATATGGACAATGAAGAATACAGGCAGCACCTGATAGAAGAAGCTTACGCAAAGATTGATAGCTTAATTGAGTCTGTTGGTGAGGATAACTTCAGGGAAGCCCTACGTAAAACAGCTAGGGGCTCTACCCTTGGTATCTCTATCACCAGAAGGGATAAATGGTTGGAGCAAGCAGGAACACTAGCGAGTGATGAAGTACCTGATAACTGGGATGGTTCTTCTGTCCCTGAAAGCTCATACGATGCCTTTTAGAGGCCATTGAATTAACCGCAAAGGCAAGCCACACGTAGTCTTTATGAACCTTCATAGGCTGGGTGTACACATGTGTACAGTGTGGCTTTCCTTGGTGTACACAACAGGTTTACAGTGACCATCATCAGGAAGTAACTTTAACTCTAAATTACTTTTTATCAGCGCTCCTCGCTAGCTGATTAAGTTTAGCTTCGAGTATCACTTCTTGTGCAGCCCAGACCTTAGGGGCTGCATAACCAGCAACTATCGACAAAGCTACTATCTTAGCTACTGTTGCTATATTAGGTTGAATCGACCCTAAGAAGTAAAGTGAAACAACTATCCCTAAAATGAATCCAAGTATACATCTTAACCCTAGCCAAATACTTCTTGTTTCCTGTAGTTGAGCAGATGCAATAACCGCTTTAGTTTCATCTTTAGGGGAGTTACTTGGGTCAATTGAATCCATGATTGCAAACGCAAAGCTTCCTATAACCCCACCAATTGGACATAAAATTAGTAACGCTAAATCAAAGTAAGTAATGCCTATTTGTTCCACTATACCTCCTTGTGAAAACGCTCAGATATCAAACGCATGAATGAGTAACCCTTGAAACGCAGCAAAATAAATTTCACCTTGGATCACTTAAACTTATATTTACAGTTCATCAACTGACCCATCTGGGAATAAGTACATACCGTCAGCCAAGTATACGGGTTCATCATCATGGACCGCTAAATCAGAATACAAATCCTTCAGATGTCTATCAACCATGTCGTTAGAATAGTGCCTGTACATTCTGTACGCTTCGACATCATAGCCAAGATGAATAAGGTCACTGTCGGTTCGACACTGCAATCTAGCTTTCAATGCCTCTAAATTATGAATCCATATCAATCGCTCTTTGATGTAGTACACACCACCGTACGCATTATCATCTTCAACAGCTCGATAACCCAGAGCAATTGCCAGTTCAACGCTTTTATCATAATCCATTTTCATAGCTATTCTCCTTAAAATCACTAAGTCAGAGATTACCCCCAGCACTGAAAAAATCCAACTTCTATAAAACACGTTTTATGTAAAGGTATTGAGTCGATGCAATCGCTAAGGAAGCCTATTACCTCCACCCCTCCCCCCTACGACTCAGTAGGAGCTTATTGAAGGCAGATATTAAGTAATGTGTGAGCAAAGGTATTAAGAGTTAGCTTGAAGAAGTAGTTTTATTTCTGAAAGAAGCTAATGAAAAGCGGGTAAGTGTATTCCTAGATATACAAAAGGGTTTACCCATGTCTCTACAGATGTCTCTACAGAGGATGAATAAACCCTTATAAATCAATAGGTAGGCTATTGGGCAATAATGTCGGGTAGCAGCAGTGCATTACTGCACCGCCGCCCCCTAAGAACCGTACGAGCGAGTTTCCCCGCATACGGCTCAAGCCTTTATAAGTCAGTACCAAAGTACAGACCAGCGACTGTTTGTGCCTATGGTTTACTTTTTGTCCTTTGGGGGACAAGGATCGTTACCATACGAGTCTTTATCTCTGATTTGACCATTAGCCCTGTGAATTACAACTTCACTTTTTTGGTTTTGCGCAATCTCTCGAGCAGCTTGTCGAGCTTGCTCTTGAGTTTTGTGGTGAGAGGTATCCTTAGAATTTCCCGCGCCACGTACCGCCCAACCTTCAGGACGTTTAACTACATGTTGGTTTTTCCCCATAGTGATTTCCTTTTAGCTTGTTTATCTTTCTTGTGGCAAACGCCACATAATAAAGATAGTACAAACCCCAAAAAGCACAATATATAGACAAAAGCAAAAAACATAACACTATATATGCAGTGTTTATTTAGACAGCCTGTCTATACACCCATGAGTTTATCAAACCAAAGTCAAACCTGATGTGTTAGCCGAATTATTTAGCATCTCTGACGGCAGATTCAGACTGCCTCACTTGACTTCGCTTGATAAGTATTAACCCACCAATTAGCGTCACTACAGTCAGTGTTAACATAACTAAACCAAAGATTTGAACATTGTTCATAACACACCTCTATATATAAGATTGCATATGCAATTGCCTATGACAATTAGGGTGCAACAACACCAAGTTATCCAGCTCATCTGAGCCGCCTTTTACCCTTTCCACAATATGATGGATATTCCATCCCGTTTCCTTGGTAATTTTATGGCGGCACATAGCGCAGCATTGCTGCTGCCTGAGCCAAAGCGTTAGCACTTTCCTTTTACCCTGCATTGATTCTTTCCAAGCTCGCTCGAGGCGCTGCTCGAAGTATTCCTCAAATGCCAAGTCATAAGGATTGGCTTCTGCCTTAATCTTGATATGTCGCTTTATCGCTGTATCGTTACATGAGTATAGGCGAAGCATTTTCAACTCTCCCATTCACCGGAAAACACCCAGTTGCGTTTCCCCACTGTTTTAAAGTATTTCGCCTTAACCCAGCGGAATCGACGGTTTTTATGCCGCCGTCTGCACCACTTCCAAAGTATTTTCCAAACCCGATAATCAACGTAATTAAAGGTTTCCTTAGCTACAACATGTCTATGATAGTTTGCCCATCCCCGTAAAACGGGGTTAAGCATCTGTATCAACAAACCAGCTGTCACCGTTTTGTTACCATTAACTAAGTCTCTAACTTTATGCAAGAAAGTCCGCAAACTCTTCCGGCTAGGCTTAATTAAAAGCTTACCTTTGTACTTACGTAAGTTCTGCCCTAAAAAGTCGAATCCTCTATCGATATGGGTTATCACCGTTTTCTCTGGCGATAGCGTCAACCCGCGCGCGGCCATAAAGGCTTCGACGAGTGGTTTTACTTCATTCTCTAGTAGCTCTTGCGAGATACCCGTAATAATGAAGTCATCTGCATATCGCACATAGTTGACCTTGGTCTTGTAGCTGGCTTTAGTGTTTTTCCTCCCGAAGTGGGATTCAAGCACTGCTTCCAAACCATCAAGTGCCATGTTAGCCAACACAGGAGAAATAATTCCCCCTTGTGGTGTTCCCGCATCTGTTGGATTCAGTTTACCAGATTCCATGTAACCAGCTTTCAGCCACTTTTTAAGTACTTGTTTATCCAATGGAACATTGGCAAGCAACCAATCATGACTGATGTTATCAAAGCACCCTTTGATATCTCCCTCTAACACCCATGTGGCAGAATGCTTGCGACTGAGATTCACAAAACATTGTTCAATCGCATCTGCCGTTGAGCGCATCGGGCGAAAGCCATAACTATTTCTGTCTGCGGTAGTTTCCGACACAGGCTCTAGCGCCAGCAGGTATAAAGCCTGCATAGCTCTGTCGAGCATGGTCGGTATTCCCAGCGGGCGGCGTTTGCCGTTCGCTTTAGGAATATACACTCGCCTTAACGGCTTGGGCTTATAGCCCTTACGCGTTAATCGAAACAGCGCAAGCCATTTACTCTCAGGTGTACTCCATAACTCCCCATCGACACCGGCAGTCCTTTTGCCTCGATTTTCAGTTACCCGTTTAACCGCCAATGCTTTGGCAGCAAACGAGCGCACCAACATGCGTTGCAAAGCTTTCACTTTACGCCACTGCTGTTGCTTCGTCGCCTTCGCGATCCGTACCTGTAGCCCTCTCACCTTGCGCTCAGCGAGATACCAATCAATGGTATGCCAACTGTTCGCTTGATGTGAGAAAGCAGGTACTTGGAACTTACATTCCGTACTCATCTTGCTTTTCTCCTTTGTAAACGCGGTTCAGCCCGCACTAAGAGAAAGCAACAATTTCCCACAAGGAGAAAAGTACTTTCTCCCAATGGGATGAACACAACAATTAAAGGCTTTACACGCCTTCACACGATTAAAGACCAGTCTGAATTTGGCACTCTTTCGAGTCGGGGCAAATTTTGAACCCCTATCCGAATCATTACAGTTCGGCCTTCGCTTGGTCAGACATCCTTTACCCGCTTATCCAACAGCGCTCCTTACGGATTGCCTGCCCGTGTCACTGTTGCCAGCAATCAGGCGAATAATCGGGCTTACCGAGTTCCACTTTGATGACACGATTGGGTTAGGTTCTGCCTATCCACCGGCGGCACTTTGTCAGCGTATTCCCAGATGTAAAAGGAATAACCGGCCACATACCTTTTGGTTTAAGCGTAACAATGACATTTCGCTTATTGCGGTTGACGGTGTTTATAGCAGTTCACGTACGTTAACCATACCAACCAGCCTAGCCCTGCTTCGGTTTGTCATTAGCCGAAACCATCTTATCTTCACAGATAAAGATGCTTGTTACAGAGGTACACTGTTAGGAAGCTCCGCACCATGCCGTTACCAGCATCGCACTATCCCTAGGCTACTGTTAGCTGAATAACAGGTCTGATCGCAGACGAAAACGTCAGACAATCATCAAAGCAGCTTACATCGCTGCGCTGTTATTGATAGCCAACACCTTGTGGTGTGACTAATTTTTGAAGTGGGCCAATCGCTACACATGGTGGATTGGCCTATTTTGAAGTTAGGTCTGTTGAGTCAGGTGGACCTGCTCAACTCGAACACCCATACCGGAGTATGTTGACCTTCGGTGTTCTAAGGGTCGCCCAATCCGGAGATTGGGCAAAGGGGGTTAAGAGCTTCGCCAACTCTCAACCAATGGCGTGAAAACTATTAATTATTTTATTAATCAATAATTTACACCAGCGCAAAGCGACTCTCGTCGCATTACATCATGCCGCCCATGCCGCCCATGCCGCTCATATCTGGAGCAGCTTCTTCTTTAGGAATTTCAGCAACCATTGCTTCTGTCGTGATCATAAGACCTGCAACTGATGCGGCAAACTGAAGTGCAGAACGCGTTACCTTAGTTGGGTCAAGGATACCCATTTCGATCATGTCATTGTATTCGCCGTTTGCAGCGTTGTAACCATAGTTACCGTCGCCCGCTTTAACTGCGTTAACAACCACAGACGCTTCATCACCTGCGTTTGAAACGATTTGACGAAGAGGCGCTTCCATCGCACGTAGTGCAACAGTAATACCGTGGTTTTGATCTTCGTTGTCAGCTGTTAGTGATGCAATCTTAGAAGCAACACGCACTAGCGCTACACCACCGCCAGGTACTACACCTTCTTCAACCGCAGCGCGAGTTGCATGCAATGCATCTTCTACGCGGTCTTTCTTCTCTTTCATTTCAACTTCAGTTGCTGCGCCAACTTTGATTACTGCAACACCGCCAGCTAGTTTAGCCATACGCTCTTGTAGTTTCTCTTTATCGTAGTCTGACGTTGCTTCTTCGATTTGTGCTTTGATTTGTGCAACACGGCCGTCGATTGCAGCTTGGTCACCTGCACCACCAATAATCGTCGTGTCGTCTTTAGTGATCACTACACGTTTAGCAGTACCTAGGTCTTCAACTGTCGCTTTTTCAAGCTCTAGACCGATTTCTTCTGAAATCACAGTACCACCTGAAAGGATCGCGATGTCTTGTAGCATTGCCTTACGACGGTCACCAAAACCAGGCGCTTTAACAGCGGCCACTTTCACGATACCGCGCATGTTGTTCACTACCAGTGTTGCCAGAGCTTCACCTTCTAGATCCTCTGCAATGATTAGTAGCGGCTTGCTTGTTTTCGCAACAGCTTCAAGCGTAGGAAGTAGTTCACGGATGTTTGATACTTTTTTATCAACAAGAAGAATGTGCGGATTATCTAGCTCAACAGCACCTTTCTCAGGGTTAGTGATGAAGTAAGGAGATAGGTAACCACGGTCGAACTGCATACCTTCAACAACATCTAGTTCGTTCTGTAGTGATTGACCTTCTTCAACAGTGATAACGCCTGATTCACGGCCTACTTTTTCCATTGCTTCGGCAATGATGTCACCGATTTCAGAATCAGAGTTTGCCGAAATAGTGCCAACCTGAGCGATTGCCTTGGTGTCTGAACATGGTACTGAAAGCGCTTTTAGCTCTTCCACAGCCGCGATAACCGCTTTGTCGATACCGCGCTTAAGATCCATTGGGTTCATACCCGCAGCTACTGCTTTAAGGCCTTCGTTTACGATAGCTTGAGCAAGTACTGTTGCAGTTGTTGTACCGTCACCGGCAGCGTCATTGGCTTTAGAAGCAACTTCTTTCACCATTTGCGCGCCCATGTTTTCAAACTTGTCTTCAAGCTCGATTTCTTTCGCTACAGAAACACCATCTTTAGTGATTGTAGGTGCACCGAATGACTTGTCTAAAACAACATTACGGCCTTTTGGACCTAAAGTAACTTTTACTGCATCAGCTAATACGTTCACACCTTTTAGCATTTTAACGCGAGCATCATTTGCAAAACGAACTTCTTTTGCTGCCATTATTCTTTCCTCTAAATTCTGTTTAATTCGGGTCTTGAGTCAACATCAGGGAGGCAGATTAGCCTACGATACCTAGGATGTTGTCTTCACGCATGATCAGGTACTCTTGACCTTCGATCTTTTCAGTTTTCTCTACATAAGAGCCGAAAAGTACTGTGTCACCTGCTTTAACTTCTAACGCGCGTACTTCGCCGTTATCCAATACACGGCCATTACCTACAGCAACTACTTCACCACGTGAAGATTTTTCTGCCGCAGAGCCAGTAAGCACGATGCCGCCAGCTGACTTAGTTTCTTCTTCAAGACGCTTAACGATCACGCGATCATGTAAAGGACGAATGTTCATGTGTTTAGTTCTCCTAACAGTTTCTGAACAACTACAGAAAAGTCTTTAAATAAGTTTTCTTCTCTTATGGGGGTGCGCTATTTAAAACCCAAGAGTCCCCATTAAAAAAATTTATTCTTTGCGCTCAAACTCACCTTCAATTGTGGCATTCGACTGGTTGCGTTCAGTGTGCACTGATTGCTGCGTTGAGCTGTGATGGTGTGAATGTGAACTTTGATAATGGGCGCTAAAACCACCGCCTTGAGAGACATGCACCTGAGCTTGTGAAGCAAATGCCGCCGCCATTCTCTTGCGCAATGCAGGGGTTAATAATAAAAAGCCGAAAACATCGGTCACGATCCCAGGTGTGAGTAATAAAACTCCCGCGATGATCACGCAAATTCCGGTAAACATTTGCTCCGCTGGCATTTGCCCTTGTGCCATTTGCACCTGGGCATCGCGCATAGCACTTACGCCTTGTTGCTTCACTAATTTTGCACCGATAATCGCCGTAACAATGATCAGAGCGATTGTCGCGAAACCGCCAATAACCTCACTGACTTGAATTAATAACGCGATTTCAATGATCGGGACGATGATAAAAAGTAAAAATAATGCTCTAAACATAGGGGGTCTCGTTTAAGTCGATGAAATAAATGTGCGGCTGACAAGGTCACTTTTCAAGTCTTCTGTCGACACTCTATAGGTTTTAACTTTGCTATCCGCTAGTATGGGGGTTAGAAAAAGGACACATAAAAAGGTTCATTATGACAACTCACTATCGACTGATATTCACGACATGCGCGAATAAAGAAGAAGCTAGAGCAATGGCAGAACAACTGGTGCAGCTAAAACTGGCAGCGTGCGTTAACATCCTTCCAGAAGTGGAGTCTATCTACGTATGGCAAGGGGAAGTAACTAACGCAACAGAAACCAAGTTGCTGATTAAAACTAAATCCGAAAAAATGAACCAAGTGATTCAAACCATTAAAAAGTTACACAGTTACGAAGTCCCTGAGATTCAAGTGATCGACGTAACAACCGGAAACTTGGCCTACTTTAATTGGATGGACGAGGTATTAAATTAATGCGATTGCTAATGCGCGTGCAGCTCTTACTACTTACGTTGGTGTTTAGCTCTGTGAGCTTTGCCAACAATTCCGTGTTAAATAGTTTATTGGAGCCGTCCCAAAAGACGTTTTTGCCGGTAGAAGAGGCATTTAAGCTCGACTTCGACCAACAAAACAATACGCTGTTTGTGGGGTTTGATATTGCCCCTGGCTATTATCTTTATAAGCACAAACTCGAATTTATCGCTAAAGGTGCGCAAATTGAGCCCCCGAAAGACATGCCCACAGGCGAGATTATTGAAGATGAGTTTTTTGGTCGCACCGAGGTCTACTTTGAGTCTTTAAGTACGGTTTCAAAATTAAGCAACATAACCGACGGCGCGATAGTAAAAGTGCGTTATCAAGGCTGCGCCGAAGCAGGGTTATGTTACCCACCGGAAGTGGTTGAAATTCCATTAACCGTATTAGCCAATGCGACTCCTCAGCGTGACAAGGCACCAACCATCAGCGAACAATCGCAGCAACAAGATGAGCCATCGCTAACTGAGCGTCTTGCGAGCCAAAGCCTATTTACCAATCTCGCATTCTTTTTTGTTGTTGGTATCGGTTTAGCATTCACGCCTTGTGTATTTCCAATGTTCCCTATTCTTTCGAGCCTTATTGCGGGGCAAAAGAACTTATCTACCAGCAAGGCGTTTAGCCTATCATTCGTGTACGTGCAAGGTATGGCAATTACCTACGCCATTTTAGGATTAGTGGTGGCGTACTTTGGCGGCCATATTCAGGGGTACTTACAGCACCCTTATGTACTCATCAGTTTTAGCTTGCTGTTTGTATTACTTGCCTTATCTATGTTCGGATTTTATGAAATCCGCCTGCCCGCAGGAATGATGGAGAAACTGACAAACGTCAGTAACAAACAAAAAGGCGGTAATTACGCAGGTGTATTCTTTATGGGTGTGCTATCTGGCCTAATTGCCTCACCGTGCACAACTGCCCCATTATCCGCTGCCCTGCTTTATGTTGCACAAAGCGGTGATTTTGTAGTTGGTGGCTTAACCTTGTACGCGCTCAGTTTAGGTATGGGTATTCCGCTGCTATTACTTGGGACGTCTGGAGGCAAGCTATTACCTAAAGCTGGCGGCTGGATGGAGCAAGTTAAAACCCTGTTCGGTTTCTTAATGTTGTTTGTACCACTCATTCTGCTAGAGCGTATTTTACCATTTGAGATAATCATGCTGTTGGCTGGTCTACTTGCAATCGCTACGGCTATCTACCTTCACTATTGGCAAAGTAGCCAGTCGCAAGGCGCAGGAAAAACGACTCTTTGGAGCATGGCTATGGTGTTGTTTGTCGGTGGCTTGCTGTTAATTCAAAATTACCTGTGGCCAAAACCTTCTATAGAGCAGGCAAACAGTGCAGCGCAAGACATTGCCAAAAAAGTATCGCAATCCACTGCTAGCAAGCTAATTACTGACAATCTCGATGCTTTAAACCAAGGCACAGGTTCTGCGCTTGTGACTAATACCAGTGAAGCGGACTCTCAGTTTATCCGTGTGGCTGATTTAAACGAGCTCAATGCATTACTGATGACCACAGATGGTTTGGTGATGGTCGATTTATACGCGGATTGGTGTGTCGCTTGTAAAGAGTTTGAACATTACACCTTCCCGAAAGAGCAAGTGCAAGAGCAGTTTAAGCACTTTACGTTGGTACAAATTGATCTAACCAAAACCAACGACACGACCATTGAGCTAATGGAAGAGTTTACAGTGTTTGGCTTACCCAGCATTCTGTTCTTTGATAGCAACGATCAAGAGCTATCGTCTCTACGTGTAACAGGCTTCTTGGGCGCAGATGATTTTGCCGCTCACCTACAGAAAGTGAGAGATAAAAGCGAATAAGCACCACAAAAAAGCAGAAAAAGCGCCAACTTTGGCGCTTTTTTTATATTGAGTGAAAGCCATCATCCTACACGTCACTTTTCTTTGACCAAATTGCGTCAAACCTCCTAACCAACCATTAAATTGTGGTTTTTTTAAACTTTCAGCTCACTAACCTGTCTATTGTGAAGACGTTTTTAAGCCCTATATCATTCTTTGTGGTGATATTGTAATTTTTGGGCACAAGGTGATTAGACCAGTATTTTGCTGCTATTTACCGCGAACTCACTATAATAGTTCGCTAAAGTGAGAAAAGTTTGCTATTCGCTACTTTTACCCTTAAGTTTATATCTGATATTCGTATAAACGCTTATAACTCACAAGATAAAGGATTTTAGTCGCATTATGACTGCAAAGTTTAAGATTTTAGTCATCAATGGTCCTAACTTAAACATGTTAGGCCGTCGAGAGCCGGATAAATACGGTTCGAAGACACTAATACAAATTACCGATGAACTAAATGATGCAGCTGCGGCGCTCAATGTTGAACTTGAGCATTTTCAAAGCAACAGTGAAGCTGCACTGATTGAGCGTATCCACGATGCATGGCAACAGGTCGATAGTATTATTATCAACCCTGCCGCATTCACGCACACCAGTGTTGCATTACGTGACGCCCTATTGAGCGTTGCAATTCCATTCTTTGAAGTGCACCTGAGCAACATTCATCAACGGGAGGCCTTCCGTCACCACTCTTATTTTTCAGATGTGGCGCAAGGTGTTATCTGTGGTTTTGGTGCAATGGGCTATCAATTCGCGCTACAAGCAGCGGTGAGCCGGTTGCAAGATTCGAATTAAAAACTAACTAACAGGCGGGTTTTTCATGGACATTCGCAAAATTAAAAAATTAATCGAACTTGTTGAAGAAACAGGTATTGCTGAACTAGAAATCACTGAAGGTGAAGAGTCGGTACGTATCAATCGTCATAGCCCAGCTCCAGTTGCTATGCCACAACAGTACTCGGTTCCTGCACCAGTAGCTGCTCCAGCTCCAGTAGCTGCTCCAGCAGCTGAAGCACCAACGGCAGCACCTGCACAGCCTACTGGCCACCAAGTTAAATCTCCAATGGTAGGTACTTTCTACACTGCATCTTCTCCTGAAGCACCTGCATACGTAGAAGTAGGTTCAAAAGTAAATGTTGGCGACACACTTTGTATCGTTGAAGCGATGAAAATGATGAACCAAATTGAAGCTGACAAAGCTGGTACTGTTAAAGCTATCTTGGTTGAAAATGGCGAGCCAGTTGAGTTCGATCAACCACTTTTCATCATCGAATAATCGCGCAACCCAAACAAGGCATCAACTATGTTAGATAAAGTTGTAATCGCAAACCGAGGTGAAATTGCACTTCGCGTGTTGCGCGCCTGTAAAGAGCTCGGCATTAAAACGGTTGCGGTACACTCTACCGCTGACCGCGACTTAAAACACGTGCTTCTTGCAGATGAGACTATTTGTATTGGTAAACCAGCGGCTTCTGAAAGCTACCTAGATATTCCTCGTATTATCGCAGCGGCTGAAGTAACTGACGCAGTAGCAATTCACCCTGGTTATGGCTTCCTTTCAGAAAACGCAGACTTTGCCGACCAAGTTGAGCAAAGTGGCTTCATCTTTATCGGCCCTAAAGGCGACACGATTCGCGTGATGGGTGATAAAGTGATGGCTATCGAAGCAATGCGTAAAGCTGGCGTACCATGTGTACCTGGTTCTGACGGCCCGCTTACTGAAGATAACGATCGCAACATGCAAATCGCTAAGCGCATCGGTTACCCAGTAATCATCAAAGCAGCTGGCGGCGGCGGTGGCCGTGGTATGCGCGTTGTTCGTAGCGAAAAAGAGCTGGTAGATTCAATCGCTCTTACACAGCAAGAAGCAAAGCAATTCTTCGGTAACGGCATGGTTTACATGGAAAAATTCCTTGAAAACCCACGTCACATCGAAGTGCAAGTACTTGCTGATGGCCAAGGTAATGCAATTCACCTAGGTGAGCGTGACTGTTCAATGCAGCGTCGTCACCAGAAAGTTGTGGAAGAAGCACCAGCGCCAGGTATTACTGCGGAAATGCGTAAGTACATCGGTGAGCGCTGTACGCGTGCTTGTCTTGAAATTGGCTATCGTGGTGCGGGTACGTTTGAATTCCTATATGAAAATGGCGAATTCTACTTCATCGAAATGAATACACGTATTCAGGTAGAGCACCCAGTAACTGAAATGGTTACCGGTATCGACCTTATCAAAGAGCAGCTGAAAATTGCTGCCGGTCAGCCTCTATCAATCACGCAGAACGATGTAGTGATCCGTGGTCATGCGATTGAATGCCGTATCAATGCGGAAGATCCTAAAACGTTTATCCCTTCACCGGGTAAAATTACTCGCTTCCACCCTGCAGGTGGTTTGGGTATTCGTTGGGATAGCCACATTTATGCGGACTACACAGTACCGCCTCACTATGACTCAATGATCGGTAAGTTGATCTGTTACGGTGAAAACCGTGACGTAGCGATCGCTCGTTCACGCAACGCTTTAAATGAACTTGTGATTGACGGTATCAAAACCAACACTGAGTTACACAAAATTATTTTGTCGGACGAGAACTTCCATAATGGTGGTACAAACATCCACTATCTTGAGAAGAAGCTTGGCCTATAAATAAAATGTTAAGCAAAGCCAAAAGCCGACGTTAGTCGGCTTTTTTTGTTTTTAAGCGCAAATTTCTCAGTTTTGGACAGATCGACCAATAAGTAAGCGATTGATTTATACAAACATAAATAATCGCCAGCTAGCTAGTGACAAGGCCTAGAAAACTTTTTATACTGCTCGGCGCTTACTTGAGGATATCTCCTATCCTTATAAATTACAGTAAGCACCAAAGATACAAAATGGCCCTATAGCTCAGTTGGTTAGAGCGCACGACTCATAATCGTTAGGTCCCTGGTTCGAGTCCAGGTGGGGCCACCATTTACTAAACCCTCATTTACCTTAGCATTCATTCGCGCCTATATACCTAACGTTGTTAATACCCTTCCAACAAGTTTAGTGCACCTTACTTTTAATAAACTCCTCGACTTGCAAGTCCAGTTTCGTTTTCCACTGTGTAGGTAGTTCACGTTCAACTTCCGCTAAAAACTGTGTTGCTTGTGCTGTTGGGTTCACATGATGTGCGGCTTTTGCCCATAGGTAGCTTTTTGCCAACAGGGCTGAGCCATCAGTAGCGCTAGATTGCAGCTTTTTCCAATACATCTTCGCTGTTGGTTCATAGGCTTTTTCCATAAAACGAGATGAAGCTAATTCCATCAAGAACAGCGCTCTATTCGCTGCGTCTTCCCCTCCTTGCTGCTGGCCAATAAGCCGCAGATAAATCTTTGCGAGCTTATATGCGGCTTCTCCAGAGTCATTATTTATTGCTTGGGTATACCAAAACTCTGCCTGCTCTATATTGAATACTTCGCTGTAGTTTGCGTATATGTCGCCCAATGTCACTTGCGCTTTAAGTGCACTTCGTCGCGCCGCTTGTACGCACCAATTTATGGCTAGTGGTAGATTTCGCTGTTGCCACTGAGTACCTAAATATAAACGGCCTATGTCACAAGCAGCTTCGTATACACCATCGTCATACGCTTTTTTAAACCATTCTTCAGGCCTGTCATTGTTATCAACACCATGGTTATGCACAATACAATAACCATATTCCTGTTGTGCGACCGGGATGCCATTTTTTGCGGCATACGAAAATAACTCGCACGCTCTTTTAGAGTTTGACTCTACTTGCCCCCAACCGTTTTTATAAAAGAGAGCTAATGAAAAATGAGCCTCTGTGGAGCCTTGATTGACGAGCGCTGAAAAGATTTCAAAAGACTGTTCATAGTTTTCTGCAGCGAGCGCCTCATACCCACTTGCAAGAGAGCCATTTGAACTCTCAGCATAACTTGAAGATAGGGGCATTAAGCTAGAAATGAGCAATAAGCACGCAAAATGACCCCTTGTTGATTTCCACAGCATTGAGTTAGTTTCTCGATGGGTAAATGCCTTGAAGTGCAATAGCCCAAGTTACCGCAACATATGGCATCCGATTCTCATGGGATAACCCGCCTCCCGTATCAGCGACAGCCGTCAAGGCCGTAAGGTTATTCTGTGCAACCAAACTAAATGAAATTGAGTCGGTATTCATCATGACATCCGGAGCATCGGACGCGTATCTCAACCCTCCCAGAGAGTTGCCCGCGGGACTTTTCGAATCTGCTTTACCGCTGAAGGCATACAGATCAACAACACCATCTATGTCTATATCACCTGAGATATCAGTTAGTGCGGTATGAGAGTGCGCTGGTATCTGCGCTGGTGACAGGGTAACTTGCTCAACCCCACCTCTTGCACCGAGTTGATAATTATTTAAACCCGGGCCATTACCCCAACCAATTAGAGCGCGACCACGGGTGTCTGGTAAAGCGAAGGTTGTACGTCCATCACCACCATATGTGGTGCCTACAATAGAAAACAACGCTGTATTCTGAGCAATAGATAATATCTGGCCATGAGCCAAGGCATATCCTCGTGGTGCGAAGTTTCCGGCAAATGCACACATACTTCCGAGGAGCTGTGTACCCTCTCCAGCACAGGCAAACGCGTTAGTACCAAACATGATTGTGGGTATCATACTCGCTGTCACTAGCAATTTTTTAGTGAATTTTTTCATATTCTAACTCCTTTACTAGATAAGTTAAGGAAGCAAAATTGTTGGCTTTACCGCTAGTGCCATGAATAACTTAGAGTTAGTCTTCAACAATGCATTTGTTAATTAATAATTAACTTTGAGAGTATAGGTTAGTTTTGGCCAGGTAAGTCGCAGTGTTTAACAACGATTAATTTGATCAGGATGTGCAGCAGGGTTCACCATGCTAAAAAGCGACTCGTAGTGAGGATATTATCAGTCTATGATTCAGCCCTAACGCTGAATGCGATGCCCAGTACAAACGCTGGACATCGAAATACATTAAAGTGCAATTAATCAAACTGAGTTAATGCACTTGCCAATGTGCCCTCGGGCTTTTCAATAACACGAGCGATCTCTTTGTCACCATCAAGAACGATGAAGGTTGGCGTGTATTTAAGCTCAAATTCTTTCGCAATACCCATATCATCCTCTTTTGAGTAATCCACAGCGACAAGCTTCAATTCAGCAAGGTCCACATTGGCTTTTGCAAGTAACTTTAGCAAACGCGGAACTTCTCGCTGACTATCATGGCACCATGTACCAAAGAGGACGACTATCGATTTCCCTTGTAGATTTTGCATCAGCAGTAGATCTTCATCAGAAGCATCGAAATCTTCATATTCCTCTGAAAAGTCGTCATATTTTTCAAGTAGTGTATGTGTGTCCATTTGGCCAACAAAGGGCTCTTCTGCCCAAGACGAGATAGCCAATGTCAGTGAAAAAATCATCACCAGAGTTTTAATAATTGTGTGCATAGCAGAATGAGCTTTGGTATGTTGAGAAACTTATTTTAGACGTTACAGCTGTTCGAAGCTTCTGTCTAATTAAAAACTACTTAATAGTTTTCATGAGTTTACTGATGCGCGTTTACATAATTGGGCTAAACTTAGCTTACTAACTCGGGGGAGACATGCAACGCATTGATGAGCAGCTGCTTGCACAGCTAGAAGCGGGTTTTAAGCTACCAGTAAAACCAACTGCTTTACATCTGTTACAAGAAGAATTAAACCGCCCTGAACCTTGCTTAGATACGGTAAGCGAGTTGGTTGCGGCAGATGTTGCTATGTCCGCTGCAATATTACGCGTTGTAAACTCACCAGGATTTGGCCAAAACCAAGAAATCGCTGATATTAAGTACGCGGTTATCTTGCTCGGTTTAAACACAATCAGCCACATTGCTTCTCGCTACCTACTCAAGCAGGTTTTTCGCCAAGAAGCATGCTGTATTTCGCTCGCACGCTTTTGGGATACAGCAACAGAAATCTCTCGTCTGTGCTCATACTTAGGCCAAGGCGTTCGCAATAAGAATATTCAAGTCGATAATTTACAAACTCTGGGGTTATTCCACGATATTGGCATTCCGATGATGGCCATGAACTTCCCTGACTATGTGCATGTGTTGAATGAAGCGAACGACAATATCAACGTGTCGCTGACGGAAATAGAAGACAAGCGTTATCCGTGTAACCACGCTATTTTAGGGTTTTACATGGCGCACTCGTGGCACTTACCCAATATTCTGTGCAACACCGTGCTTAGGCATCATGATATTGAGTTCCTCGACGAACAACGCACCGAAGAAGAAAGAATTTATTACAGCGTGCTCAAAGTCGCAGAAAATATTGCTCACTTCCACAAGCGTTTTCGCAACATAAACTACTGGAGCAGCCTGCAACCTAAAGTATTAGAAACACTGGGCTGGGAAGAAAACCAATATCAAAATTATCTTGAAGCGGGCGAATCTTTACTAATTTATGGCTCAAGCTAAGTGCCGGTTAAATTCACATCACACCACTAAAATCTGTAATGAGACATGGTACACTGCTGCACATTATTGAATGTCGATGAGTGATAGTCAGCAGCATGCAAAATAAGCGAATTACCCTTGTTGTTGGGTCTAAAAACCCCGTCAAAATTAACGCCGCAAAAACCACCTTAGCCACCTACTTTCCTGAATGTGAAATTGACTGCAGAGGCGTTGATGCCCCATCAGGCGTTTCCGATCAGCCCTTGGGTGAACATGATACCCTGCTTGGTGCACAAAATCGCGTGAGTCATTGCCAGGCTCATTACGACGCTGATTTTTATATGGCGATGGAAGGGGGAGCTGCAAGTTTTGAATACGGCGCTGCCACCTTTGCCTATGTGGTGATTAGCCACAGGGGTAGCCAAAGTGTGGGCCGCAGCTGCAATTTACCACTACCACAATCACTTTATGCCAAGCTAGAGCAAGGCGAAGAACTCGGTGATGTCATGGATGCCGCATTCAACACCACAAATATTAAACAACAAGGGGGTGCCATTGGCCTGCTCACACAGGGTCATGCCACACGCCAAAGCACCTATCAGCAAGCGCTAACGCTGGCGATGGCTCCTTTCATTCACCCTGACTTATTTAAGAGCTAACAATGCGCTATCCATGGATTTTATTCGACGCTGACGAAACGCTGTTCCACTTTGATGCGTTTGCAGGGCTACAACTACTTTTTTCTAAGCTCAATATCGAATTCACAAAAGAAGATTATCAGGAGTTTGACCGGGTAAATAAACCACTGTGGGTGCAGTATCAGAACAATGAAATCACGGCAAAGCAACTGCAAGAAAGGCGCTTTTCTAGCTGGGCTGAGCGCGTCGATATTGCACCTAGCCAACTCAATTTATTGTTTATGGAAGCCATGGCCAGCATCTGCGAGCCTTTACCCGGCGCGATAGAGTTACTGAATGCCCTCAGGGGCAAAGCCCGACTGGGCATTATTACCAATGGCTTCACTGAGCTGCAAAGTGCACGACTTGAGAAAACAGGCCTAAGAGGCACGTTTGACTGGTTGGTGATCTCTGAGCAAGTAGGCTATGCCAAGCCGCATATGGCCGTGTTCGAGCACGCCTTTGAATTAATGGGTAATCCACCCAAACGTGAAATTCTCATGGTTGGTGACACCTTAGAGTCTGACATCCAAGGTGGCATAAATGCGGGCATTGATACCTGCTGGTTGAACCGACTTGAAAAAATCGCCCCAGAACACCTGCGCCCGACAATAGAGGTAAAGTCTTTGTGCCAGTTGCGTTCACTCTTGCTAGAAGAATGACAAAAAAATGCCAGCTTAGCTGGCATTTACACGGGATTATTTTGAAAAATCTTTAAACTTCTATTGGCTTACTTCCAAGAAGTCATCTTGTGACCTTTCAAAGCATAGAAAAGAATGAACAGATAACAAGGTAACATCACAAGATAAGCACCTTGTTGACCTTGTGCGGTGCCTTCTGAGCCACTCGCAAGGCCCCAGAATACCGGACCAAACGCACCACCAGCAATACCCATAATTAATAGGCCTGAACCGACGCTCGTGAGCTTACCTAAGCCTGACAATGCCAACGGCCATACTGCTGGCCACACAATCGCATTGGCAAAACCTAACACCGCAATCAGTACCAGTGGGTCTGGCAGCGCTACACCGCCGAACGGCACCAAGATGGCATTCGCAATCATAGTCGATTGCGCATCACCAAAGACAATTGCTAGGGTCAGTAAACAACCCAAAACCGCGGAAACAGTCAGCGCCGTTTGTTGTGAGATAACGCGTGGAATAAGCACAATGCCTAGCGCATAACCAATAACCATGCACACCATAGTGTAAGACGTCATCACGCTGTATTTTTCAACGCCCAACGCCAGCGCAAAAGTACCAATGGTGTCGCCGGCAATAACTTCTACCGCAACATAAACAAAAAGCGCTAATACACCTAATGCTAGACTTGGACGCGCCAGCGCCGCTTTAACTTGGCCTTGCTCTTGGCTTTGCTCTTCATCATCAGCCAACTCTGGTAATGGCGAGAATTTCACCGCCAGTGCCAGAACACCAATGAACAACGCCATGCCAATGTATGGCATGATCAGGCTATTGGCCATGTCATTGATTTCTGCTTGTGATAACTCTTTACCCACAGAGCCGGTGAAGTTACTTAAGATAAGCGCAGTAAACACCATAGGTGCTAATACACCCGCGCCTTTATTCAGAATCCCCATCACACTCACGCGCGCAGCGGCTGACTCTTCAGGACCAATGCGAACAACATACGGGTTTACCGCAGTTTGCAGTAACGTTTGGCCAATACCCATGACCAACTGAGCAAACAAGAACAGTGCAAATACTTGCGTTTTCGCCGCAGGCACGTACAAGAAGCCTGCAAGCATCATCACTGCCATGCCCAGCGCCATACCATTTTTATAGCCAATCTTGCGAATGATCATTGCCGAAGGCACTGCGGTGAAAGTCACGGCGATGTAGAAAGAGAATAAAATTAATGACGCTTGAAAAGGCGTCAAATCAAGAATTTGCTTGAGGTACGGCATCAATGAGCCGTTTAACCACGTCGCAAAACCGAGGATAAAAAACAGGGTGGCAACAATGGCCATTGGCACAAAGTTGCTTTGTTTGTTCGTATTAGACACTGTTGCTTCCATAAAATCTTCTCGTTGTCGATTTATATACCATCAAAACGGCGGTATTCATAATCATGAACGTCTCGTTTTGACGAGCACGGCTAAGTTAAGTCGCCTTTTTACCAGACTTTCGCTGGTTAGCTATTATTGTTGTAGTCGCACCACATTCACGCCCCGTTAGATTACAACTAACAGTTAGTTTACAAAAATGACAGCGCTGCCATAAACTTTACGTCAAAAGCGATTACTTTACCAGCAAGAATTCAGAGACTGAAATAACAACTTAATAAACAGTTAGTTGGCATACTTTAATTACTTTTGAAAGGCAAGATTTATAAGGCTGTGAGCCAACATAAAGGGGGATCACAGCCTAATTAAATTACTCGACAACAACGCTCGTTGTGCGACTTGCTTGGCTATTCACGCGTGTTCGCAACGTGATTTTCGCCACGTTATTAACCACGATTGGAGCTGTGTAAATTTGCCACGTTTTGCCACCATCCGTGCTGAATTCTATTGGTAATCCAGCAAACGCGCTGTTGGCATACAGCTTACCATCTTGAATTTTGGCGCCTGGTACAGGTAAGTGGAGGTCAATACCATCACGGTCTAGCTTCTGCAATTCTTTGTAAGCTAAGGCAGCAGCGAAACCCTGCCAATCCAGTGCTTTTTGCTTCTCGTTGACCGTATCACCTTCCCATGGCGCTTTATTCCAAGCCCGCTCAGCAACGGCAAGAATACGCGGAAACACCATTTCTAACATTTGTTCTTCTGTACGAATTGTTTCTGACCACACCTGCCCTTGCATACCAAGGATGTTTTCTGGCTTTTCCAATTTAGGCATAGGTCGACCAACTAACGCCTCTAAGTTGTCGATTTTTTCGCGTGTACGTGTGTAATCAGCGTTGGCATACACATTATCTGGCATGTATCCAAATACCTTTTGAGTATCGGTATAACGTGTCGCCCAGTAGTAACCACGCTCAGCGGGATGCGCCTCATACGGGTGGTCAAAGTATAAGTGTGTGCCGTGTGAAAGCACCACTTGGTAACCATCATTGGCTAAACGATAGGCTCTGTCTGCAACACCCCATTCCCAGATATTATCCCACGCATTAGTGAAGAAGGTTTTGTTGGCATATTCATTACGATTAAAAGAGTTCACCTTGTCGTACATAATGCCATCTTCCCAGATGCCCGGCGCAATACCACGTTTGTGCAGAAGGTCAGCCACGCGCTTGGTGAAATACGGTTTTAAGTCAGCGACGCCCGCTACACCATTGTTCGGCTCTGCAAATAGCGCCTGACACGCTGGCGAGCCCAGCCACGAGCCTGCACCCACCTCATCACCGCCAATGTGCAAGTAATCGAGTTTAGTGCCCGCTTCACGGTACATCTGCTGTAGCTCATAGGTGACTTTGTCGATGAAGGCATAGGTTGAGTCCATACACACGTTCATGGAGTTGTCGGTGTAGTTCTGGACCGTGATATAACTCGAGGTGTCTTTTGGATCAGTGAGTAGGTACTGAGTCGCTTTCGACAAATCCGCCGTGGTGATCTCCTGCGGACCCAACTGCTGATTAGTAAGCGAGTTACGCGCCATACTTTGTGCATCGGCCTTAAGTTTACGGTAACGCGCTTCCATTGCTTTAATAGAGGCACGAGCGTGACCTGGACCTTCTATCTCTGGGATAATCTGCACATGGCGCTCACTAGCAAATTTCAGCAGTTCGATAAAATCATTGCGGCTCATAAAGCCATTGCCCGACCCTGATTTAAAAGGGCCTGTGCCTAGCTGAGTCAACAAACATTCATTTTCTTCTAAATCAAAACAACGATACGCGCCCACTTCGGTGAGTTCCGGTAATCCCGGGATTTCAAGGCGCCAGCCTTCGTCTTCAGAAAAGTGCCAGTGCAGGCGATTCATCTTGTAGCGCGCCATTTGCTCTACAAGTTTAAACATCGCCTCTTTACCGTGGAAGTTACGGCCGCTGTCGTAGTGCATTCCGCGCCATGAATAGCGAGGTGCATCGTTAATTTCAACATTTGCAAGCGTCGGGCTGCCATTTGCTGGTAAGAGTGCCAGCAGACTCTGCATCGCGTAAAACGCACCTGCGTTGTCCGCAGCGATGATGCGAATGCGCTCACCGTCGATGTCCAACTCATACCCTTCGGATTGGTTTATGCCAGAGTCCACTGAGACAGTAATTACTTTGGTTTTAGGCGCGCTAATGTGATCTGGCTGGGCATCAAGGTTAAGTTGATACTTGTTCTTAAGGCTTTGTTGAAACAAGGTCACTTCGGATTTAAGTTGGCCTGCAAAACGGATCTGCCAAGTATTATCTAGCATCGTGATACCACGATTGATGTCCACACTTTGCGGTTTAGGGATAATGCGTTGGTGCGCCGCTTCAGCATCGACCACGGCATTGCTTTGATTACGTTCAAAGCGCACATTAGCATCTATCAACACCGTTTTATCGAGCGGTTGATTGTAACGGCGTAACTGCTGCTCAGTGGTAAAAGGCGCCACAAAGTCGCTGAAATCTTCGGAGTCCGTGTTAGCGAAAATAGCTGGCTTAGTGCCTTTGGCAACCACAAATGCACGCGGCATAAAGTCACTGTAAGCAACAACCCACACGGCGGCTTCAAACGGGATAGTTAACTGTGCACCGCTTGCTAACCCGGGGAACTCAGCAGTTGGCGTTAAACGGTGTAAATCGCCATTAACATGCTCAATTTTAAGTCCTTGGCTGACGCCTTCGGTCATTTTGCGCACATTGTGCAAATAGATTTGCCAATCTTGTTTACCCGCGGGTAAATCAACATCAGAACGATTGGTTAGCGTTATTTCCCCCAAGAAGCTTTTATCTTGGTTATGAAAGTTGGTTTTTACTGAATACATCAACTCAGTATTGGCAGCAAAGGCATCTACTTGCTGTTGTGTTAACTGCGCAGTTGCAGCCAGTGGCATCATCAAGGCCGCAATTAAACTGGGTTTAAACATATTCACTCCTACCCTCGGACAATCGTTATAATTTTTGGTGCGATTGTTTACATCATATAAAATAAAAAATGACAGCGCTATCATTTGCGCTAAATTATGACCAATTGTCGACCTAAGTCCTATAAATAAAGCGGCCAGAAGCCGCCTTATCTGCATCAACAATTGGCTTAGTAACCCGCAGCTTGCCCATCTTTACGTGACTCAGATGCACCGTAATAAACTCCGTTTTGTGGGTCTTTTAAGATAGCTTGATAACCACCGTAAGGTCCTACAGCTTCTTGCAGGGTGTGGCCTTTTTTCATCAATTCACGACGCGTTTCCATACTAAAACCGCTCTCTAGTGAGACGTAACCGCCATCGGTCATGATTTCATCCGTAGGCTGAGTTGAACCTGAGTGCAAGATACGCGGGGCGTCGCCCGCTTCTTGTAAGTTCATACCAAAATCAATCATGTTGATAAGAATTTGCGCGTGCATTTGCGGCTGTGTTGCGCCGCCCATCACGCCATAGCTCATATACGGCTTGTTATCCTTGGTCACGAACGCAGGAATAATGGTGTGGAATGGGCGCTTACCCGGCTCATATTGATTGAAGTGACCTTCGGTTAACGAGAAAAGCTCACCACGGTTTTGCAATACAAAACCCAATTTCTCAGGCGTCATGCCCGAGCCCATGCCACGATAGTTACTTTGGATCAAAGAGACCATATTGCCGTGCTTATCAGCGGTTGTGAGATAAATGGTGTCACCCTCAATCGGCCCTGCGTGGTCACGTTTCGCCGCTTTGTTCGGGTCGATTAATTGACGGCGTTCATTGGCATAGTCTTTGGAAATCAAACGTTCGACGGGAATATCGTTGAACGCAGGGTCGGCGTAATATTTTGCGCGATCAGCGAAGGCGAGCTTTTTCGCTTCAACAAAAGTATGAATATACTCTGGGCTATCAAATCCCATCCCCGCGATATCATAGTCTTCGAGGATATTGAGGATTTGTTGCGCGGCAATACCTTGACCATTAGGTGGCAATTCCCACAATGTGTAACCACGGTACGTTGTTGCCACTGGTTTCACCCACTCACTGGTGTGATTGGCTAAATCTTCATAGGTGATATAGCCGCCGTTTTCTTTCATGTAGCTGTCTATCTCTTCGGCAATCTTGCCTTTGTAGAACGCATCACGGCCGCCCATCGCAAGCTGTTTGTAGGTATTGGCAAGTGCTGGGTTTTTGAAGATTTCACCTTTTTTCGGCATCTCACCATCTGGCATAAAGACTTCTTGGAAACCCGGATATTGACCACGCGCGGAGACACTGCGTTGCATGTAATAAGCAATCAGCTCACTCACAGGAAAGCCTTTCTCTGCGTATTCAATACTTGGCTTTAAGATTTGCGCCATGGGCAGTGAGCCGAACTTTTTATGCAGCTCAAACCAACCATCTACGGCACCAGGAACTGATACTGGAAGAGGGCCATAACTTGGGATCTTGCCTTCTTCTTTGGTAATTTTTTTCAGTTCTTCAAAACTCAACCCCAGAGGTGAACGACCCGAGGCATTTAATCCGTGGAGTTTGCCATCTTCAGCTGAGTAGACAATTGCAAAAAGGTCACCGCCGATACCACATCCTGTTGGCTCAACAAGACCCAACATCGCATTAGCCGCAATGGCTGCATCAATCGCATTACCGCCTTGGCGCAGGATATTAAGGGCTACTTGGGTGGCTAATGGTTGAGAAGTTGCGGCCATGGCTTCAGTGGCAATCACTTCAGAGCGAGTGGCAAACTCTTTGCCTGTGATACGGTCTTGTGCAAACGTCATTCCTGACGACAATAAGCTCAGCGAAATCCCTGCTAGGCATAATCCTTGTTTAATTCGCTTCATTATTATTCTCTACTCTTCGTTAGGGTAAACAATTACGTTAAACAACTAACTTAGTAGATAAATACGCTTGGACGCAATGGGGTTGCGTTAATAAGGGCGGGGAATGAGACAAAATTGTTATAAAACAAAGGCGCGGGCTATTAGTTAGGGTACAAACCCAAGACTAAAAACCTCACGCCTTAGCATCATTAGATGATATCAATTACCAGATTTTCACACGTGCTTCTGGCTTGATGTACATCTCATCACCTTCTTTAACATCAAATGCTTGATAGAATTCTGGCATATTTGGAAGTACACCAATTACACGATAGTGACTTGGTGAATGAGAATCCGTCATTAGGCGATTACGTAGCTCTTCATCACGGTATTTACGACGCCAGATTTGCGCCCACCCCATGAAGAAACGTTGATCACCCGTGTAACCATCGATCACTGGTGCATCTGTACCACCGAGTGATAACTGATACGCTTTGTACGCAACAGTTAAACCACCAAGGTCACCGATGTTTTCACCCAGCGTCAGCTCACCGTTAACGTTTGCATCTTCAAATGGTGCGTACTCATTGTACTGAGATACTAACTTCTGACCGCGCTCCTGGAACTGTGCCAAGTCTTGCTCACTCCACCAGTTACGTAGGTTACCGTCACCATCGTACTTCGCGCCTTGGTCATCAAAACCATGGCCTAGTTCGTGCCCAATAACCGCACCAATCGCACCGTAGTTTACAGCATCATCCGCTTCAAGATTGAAAAACGGAGGCTGTAGAATCGCCGCTGGAAACACGATTTCATTGTTTACTGGGTTGTAGTAAGCATTCACCGTTTGCGGTGTCATGAACCACTCGCTACGATCAACTGGTTGACCTAGCTTGTTACGCATTTCATCGTAAGACCACTCGCTGTGACGAATAAAGTTACCCGCTAAATCATCTGCTTTGATTTCAAGCGCAGAGTAATCTTTCCATTTGTCTGGGTAACCAATTTTTGGTGTGAACTTGTTCAGCTTTTCTTTCGCAGCCACTTTGGTTTCAGCGCTCATCCACTCAAGACCATCGATTGCTTGGTCAAAACCTTTAATTAAGTTAGCAACCAACTCTTCCATACGCGCTTTGGCTTGCGGTGGGAAGTTGTCTTTAACGTAGACCTTACCAAGCAATTCACCCAACACCGAGTTAGCTGAATCTACTGCTTTTTTCCAACGCGGTTGCTGCTCTTCAACACCACGTAACGTTGTACTATAGAATGCGAATTTACGGTCAACGAACTCTTTGCTTAGCTCATCTGAATAATTGCTAACAAAGTGGAACGTCAGGTAGTTTTGCCATGTTGCTAAGTCAGTCTTCGCGTAGATTTCACCCAGCTTTTCAAAGTATGAAGGTTGGCGAACAACCAGCTCTTCGGCATTTACTTTTGACTGTTTCAAGTACTGTGCAAAGTCGAACTCGCCCATTAATTCATTTACTTGTGCAACCGTCATCTTGTTGTACGCTTTAGTCGCATCACGGCTTTCAACGCGGCTCCATTGCGCAGTTGCTAGCTCAGTTTCAAGTGCGAGGATATCTGCAGCAACTTTATCCGCGTTTTCAATACCAGTTTTCGTTAAGATGTCAGTGATGTAGGCTACATACTCAGCACGAATGTTAGTGAATTTCTCATCGTCTTTTAGGTAGTAATCACGATCTGGAAGACCCAAACCTGATTGCGATACATACAAGGCATACTGGCTTGAGTTTTTCGCATCGTTATTTACCCACCAAGCAAATGGTGTTGTACCACCTTGAATACGGATACCTGCCATTAAGTTAACCAACGCACCTTTATCAGCAACCGCCGCGATGCTCTCTATGTATGGCTTTAATGGCGCAATACCTTTTTCTTCTAGCGCTTCAAGATCCATAAAGCTCGTGTAGAAAGCGCCTAACTTTTGCTCATCGCTACCAGCAGGTGCAGCTGTATTTTTAGCTGCTGCTTCAATAACTTCTTTCAACGCTGCTTGTGATTGGTCATAAAGTGCAGTGAATGAACCATAGTTTGATTTATCGCCTGGAATTTCCGTGCGCTCTAGCCATTTGCCATTGATGTGGTAGTAGAAATCATCTTGAGCACGTACCGCGCTATCGATGTTTGCCAACTCAATACCTGAACTTAGTTGTTGCTCTTTTTTTGTTTCTTTTTCTGCAACTTTTTGTGCTGGTTCAGCTTGTGTATTAGCGCTTTGCGGTTGATCGTTACAACCAGCAAGGCCCAAGGCAATGGCTGTTGCAGCCGCTGCTAATGTTACTTTATACATTTTATTATCCCGATTTTGTTTATGAAGGAGTGTTTCCTAGCATCCCCATATTAAACCCAAGGTGAAGATGCGAGAAACGCAGTTTGTAACAAATTATGAACACAATTTTTCTAGGATAGCCTGATTCGCTTCTGGGAAAGCGTACTGCGCTAGTTCATTGATCGCGACCCATTGTCCTTGCTGACCTTCAGCGCCTTTTGGCTCACCTGTAAAGTCACTCACTTTGTGGATATCCAAGCACACTTTTTTATCACCATAATCGTGCTCTATCACCATAAACGGTTCACTACTATGCACATCGATGGCAACTTCTTCTAATAGTTCACGAGCAAGTGCTTGGGTCGTGGTTTCACCCGATTCTATTTTACCGCCTGGGAATTCCCAAAGGCCGCCTTGGTGTTTCTCGTCTGGGCGCTTACAAATAAAGCTTTGCTGACCACGAAGAATGATCCCCACCGCTACATTGACTACTTTTTGACTCATTTTTTACTCCATAAAAAAAGCGGCTACAGCCGCTTTTTTAAATCACTCGAACGTTATTAGCTTAATTTGCCACAACATTGCTTATATTTTTGACCAGAACCACATGGACACGGAGAGTTACGACCTACTTTTGGTTCAGCGCGCGCTGACACAGGAGCAGGTGCTTCACCGCCAACATGCTCAGCTTCAGCATGCTGATATTGGCGAGGAGCCTCTTCCGACTTACGATGTTGCTCTTCAACTTTCTCAACGTCTTCTTCAGCACGTACTTGTACTTTGCTAAGAATATTTACTACGTCGATTTTTAGGTTCTCAAGCATCGCAGAGAATAGCTCGAAAGACTCGCGCTTGTACTCTTGCTTTGGATTCTTCTGAGCGTAACCACGTAAGTGAATACCTTGGCGTAGGTGATCCATTGCTGCAAGGTGGTCTTTCCAATGTTGATCCAAGCTCTGTAGCATAACCGCTTTTTCGAATTGACGAAGCACTTGTGGGCCCACCATTTCTTCTTTCGCTTTGTAGGCATTCATAGCTTCTTCAACGATACGGTCACGCAGCTTTTCTTCAAACAATTTATTGTCATCAGCTAGCCATTGCTGGATTGGTAAATCTAGCAAGTAATCGGCTTTCAAACGATCTTCTAGTGCCGGCACATCCCACATTTCTGCTAGAGATTGCGGTGGAATGTATTGGTCAATAACACCATTGATCACATCGCTGCGAATTGCATCGATGGTTTCTGAAATATCGCCTTCTTCAAGTAGCTCGTTACGCTGTGCGTACACAACACGACGCTGGTCGTTGGCCACGTCATCATACTCAAGTAATTGCTTACGAATATCGAAGTTACGAGCTTCAACTTTACGCTGAGCGTTTTCAATTGCACGGTTTACCCAAGGGTGTTCGATTGCTTCACCGCGTTGCATCCCCAGTTTACGCATCATGTTAGTCATGCGCTCACCTGCGAAAATACGCATTAATGCATCTTCCATAGATAGGTAGAAACGGCTTGAACCTGCATCGCCCTGACGACCAGAACGACCACGAAGCTGGTTATCAATACGGCGTGATTCATGACGCTCTGTACCGATGATATGAAGACCGCCCGCAGCGATTACATCATCATGACGTTTCTGCCATTGCTCTTTGATTTTCGCAATTTGCTCGTCAGTTGGATTTTCAAGCTTTTCAGCTTCGCTTTGCCAGTTACCACCTAGCATGATGTCGGTACCACGACCGGCCATGTTAGTGGCAATGGTTACTTTACCAGGAAGACCTGCATCAGCAACGATGTCAGCTTCCTGAGCATGGAATTTAGCGTTTAGTACGTTGTGTTGAATCTTTTCTTTACGTAAAAACTGAGAAAGGTACTCAGAGCTTTCGATTGAAATAGTACCCACAAGTACTGGCTGGCCGCGTTCTTGGCAATCTTTGATGTCTGCCAAAATCGCTTCGTATTTTTCTTCTTGAGTCAGGTAAACCAAGTCAGCACGGTCGTCACGGATCATTGGCTTATTGGTAGGAATCACTACAGTATCGAGTGCATAGATAGACTGGAATTCGAACGCTTCAGTGTCCGCGGTACCTGTCATACCTGCTAACTTGTCGTAGATACGGAAGTAATTCTGGAAAGTGATTGAAGCCAGAGTTTGGTTTTCGTTTTGAATTTTTACACCTTCTTTTGCTTCAACAGCTTGGTGTAAACCTTCAGACCAACGACGACCTTCCATCGTACGACCTGTGTGTTCATCAACGATGATAATTTCGTTGTCTTTAACAACGTAATCTACGTCTTTTTGATATAGCTTATGTGCACGAAGAGCAGCATAAACATGGCTTAACAGCGTAATGTTGCCAGCTGAATATAAAGAGTCACCCTCTTCTATCAAACCACGCGCCGTTAGCAACTCTTCAACTTTAACTTGGCCACGCTCAGTCAGGTGAACCTGCTTTCCTTTTTCGTCGATAGTGAAATCACCATCGCCTTCAACACCTTCTTCATCTTCTTTTTCTTGAAGCACAAGCTCAGGAACGATGGTGTTAATTTGCGCGTATAGTTGCGATGAATCTTCTGCAGGGCCAGAGATAATAAGCGGCGTACGCGCTTCATCGATAAGGATTGAATCCACCTCATCCACAACTGCAAAGTTCAGTGGGCGCTGCACGCGCTCATCAACACTGAATGCCATGTTGTCGCGCAGGTAGTCAAAGCCAAACTCGTTGTTGGTACCGTATGTGATATCTGCTGCGTATGCATCTTTCTTCTGCATAGGCATCATACCAGGCACGTTACAGCCAACGGTTAAACCAAGGAATTCAAATAATGGACGGTTTGTTTCAGCGTCACGTTTTGCTAGATAGTCATTCACCGTAATTACGTGAACACCTTTTCCTGAAATACCGTTGAGGTAAGCGGGCAGCGTCGCTGTTAGCGTTTTACCTTCACCGGTACGCATCTCTGCGATACGGCCTTGGTGCAATACCATGCCGCCAATTAGCTGTACGTCAAAGTGACGCATGCCGTATACACGTTTTGATGCTTCACGCACCACTGCGAATGCTTCTGGTAACAGATCATCTAAGCTTGTGCCGTTGTTATAACGTTCACGAAACTCAGCTGTTTTTGCTTTTAGTTCTTCGTCGCTGAGAGACTCTAGCTGACCTTCCAGTGCATTTATTAAAGCGACCGTTTTGCGTAAATTTTTAATTGTGCGGTCATTGCGACTACCAAATAACTTGGTAAATATTTTCGTGATCATGATTTAACCGTTACATTCTCATCTGCGTTAAGCGCTCTGGGTTCTTCTAGAAAGACCCTGATTCACTCGCGAACTATCTAATCCATTTTTACCGCGCTCAAATGACATAAGGGCGTTGGTTGTGGACCAATTGAGTGTGACTGCTTGAGCGGTGTACTTTTGAGCGACATCATAACAAACTCAATGAATTGCAGCACCTAATAATACCAATTACATTAGCCCCATCAGCAGCCCCACTGGTAACCTGCGTTTACAGTGTCTAGCCCATAAAAACTAATGGCATTGGTATTATCGCTGGCCTATCATAACGTTCAGAGAAATCTTTGCAAACTTCGAAATGGTAAGCGGGGTCCAAATACACACATTTGGCTCAAGCATCGTAATGAGAAGTGGTGACGATTTGGACAAATTCAAGAGGTAAATGCTGTTTATGGCAAAAGATCGTTATGCGCCAAAACAAATAAACGAAGTCTTAGGGAAGTTAAACCCTAAAATCGGCTCTCGCATAGCTGGCTATAGCGCAAAATCTGAATCATTAGCAGCACAACAAGTAACATTGCATCAGGCTGTGGGGGAAAACCTAGCCAAGAAGTGCAATGTAGCCAACATCCGTGAAGGCACACTCATTATCGAGGCCGCAACAGCCACTGTAGCGCTTAAGTTAAATTACATAAAAATGGATATTCTTTCTGCATTTAGGCAAAGCGGAATGGTCGATTTATGCCAAGTAAAAATCAATACTTCGCCAAACGCGGCACAACGAATACCAAAAACTATTGTCCAGCCCACGGTGGGTGAAGGCCAGAGCAGCAAACGAAAAATGAGCGCGCAAACAGCTGAGTATTTGGAGCACATTGCCGAATCTGCGCCACCGTCTCTGCAAGAGAAGTTAAAACGATTAGCTCAACACGGCAGACAAAAAAAAATGACGCTTTGAAGCGTCATTTTTTATCTAATTTACATCACATTAAGCTCTGTGTAGCTCAAGCGCAGGAGCAGGCATAGACACGGTGTCTTCAAATGTAGCCCATTCCCAAGCTGACTCTGTTGCCATAATCTTACGCAACAACTTGTTGTTCAAATCGTGACCTGACTTATACGCAGTCAGTTTGCCAAGAATATTGTGGCCGGTCATGAACATGTCGCCAACACAATCTAGAATTTTGTGTTTAACGAACTCATCAGCATAACGAAGACCATTTGGGTTCAGAACTTTGAACTCATCCAACACAACCGCGTTATCCATGCTGCCACCTAGTGCAAGGTTGTTGGCATGCATGTACTCGATATCCTTCATGAAGCCAAACGTACGCGCACGGCTGATCTCTTCAATGAAGTTCTGTGGGGTAATATCCAAACCAATACGTTGGCGGCTTTCGTTGATAGCTGGGTGATCAAACGCAATTTCAAAGTCAATGTGGAAGCCGTCGTACGGCTCAATTTCAGCCCACTTGTCGCCTTCTTCAACACGCACTTTTTCTTTGATACGAATGAAGCGCTTTGCAACGTTTTGCTCTTCGATTCCGCCTTTCTGAAGTAGATAGATGAAAGGTAGCGCACTACCATCCATGATCGGTACTTCACCGCTATCAAGTTCAACGATTAGGTTATCAATACCTAACGCCGCAACCGCAGCAATCAAATGCTCGGTTGTTGATAAGCGAACGCCGTCTTTATTAGTTAAACAGGTACACAATTGCGTATCGCCCACCGCTTCCGGGGTCGTTTCGAAATCCACAACCGGATCAAGGTCCACGCGACGAAATACTATCCCAGTATTCGCGCTCGCTGGTCGGAGAGTTAAGGAAACCTTCTCACCCTTGTGGAGACCAACACCCGTGGCTTTGACTACTTCTGCAATCGTACGCTGTTTGATCATAGGCTTTCGCTCACTTAATAACTAAAAATAGACGGCGGATTGTATCACATATCGCACCAGTTAACAAATTAGTTTATTTTTTACACTAATCAGCTTGTTTTCTCAGGAATGCTGGAATGTCGAAATAATCACCACCATCATCCTGCTTTTTGCTGCTTGGAGCCGACTTAGTTTCTTGGCTCGGAGCATTTGTTGCAGTTTGCGCTACAGAACCTGAAGCTGAGCTTACTGACTCTTCTGTCGGTTTTGACTCTTCAAAACTTGAAGAAGTTCCTTGCGTTGCGAAGCTTGGCACAAACATAGATGTATTATGCGTGCTTTGCGTGCTCTGAGCGTTCACATCTGAACCTGCCGCACGTTTAAAGCCGTTATCAACCACACCGAACTGAGGACGACGATCGCCACCTAGGCCTGTCGCAACGACAGTTACACGAAGTTCATCACTCATTTCCATATCAATAGCAGTACCCACGACAACCGTAGCGTTTTCAGACGCTAGCGCTTTTACGTGGTTACCAACGATTTCAAATTCTTCGATTGATAAGTCCATACCCGCTGTAATATTTACAAGGATACCCTTCGCACCGGTTAAATCGACATCTTCAAGCAGTGGGCTTGAGATAGCTGCTTCTGCAGCTTCTTGCGCACGGTCAGGACCTGATGCTGCTGCTGAACCCATCATTGCCGTACCCATTGCTGACATTACTGTACGTACGTCGGCGAAGTCCACGTTGATCAAACCTGCGCGCGTAATTAGCTCTGCAATACCTTGCACCGCGCCGTAAAGTACGTCGTTCGCTTTCGCAAACGCATCTAGAAGTGTTGTGCCTTTACCCAACACTTTTAATAACTTGTTATTTGGGATAGTGATCAATGAGTCAACGATTTCAGCTAATTCGCTGATACCTTGATCCGCTGCAGCAGCACGTTTTTTACCTTCGAAATCGAACGGACGTGTCACTACAGCAACTGTTAAGATACCCATCTCTTTTGCAATGCGCGCAACAACAGGCGCCGCCCCGGTACCTGTTCCGCCACCCATACCAGCAGCGATGAATACCATATCCGCGCCTTCTAATGCGCTTTTAATTGTTTCAGCGTCTTCTTCGGCACTCTTTTTACCGATTTCTGGGTTTGCGCCCGCACCTAGACCAGACGTGATTTGTGTGCCTAGTTGCACCGTGACATCTGCAGATGATTTACGTAGTGCCTGAGCATCAGTGTTAGCCGTGATAAATTTCACGCCTTCAATGTGCTGTTGCACCATGTGTTCAACGGCGTTACCGCCACCACCACCTACACCTATTACTTTGATAACAGCTTCTTCGCTGTGTTCTTCCATCATATCAAACATTTTTTACTCTCCGACTTGAGTACTAAAATTCGCCTTGGAACCATTTGGTAATACGGTTCCACCAGTTACCCTCGTCCGCTTTTGATTTTGTTGCGTTGATCGACTGCATGGTCCGACCATATTGTAACAAACCAACAGCGGTTGCAAACGAAGGATCGCTAACATAATCAGTTAATCCTGTTATCCCTAACGGACTACCGATTCGTACCGGCATTTGGAAAATGTCTTCAGCCACTTCCAACGCACCAGTCATTTTTGAACTACCACCGGTCACAACTAAACCAGCAGCAATTTGATCTTCAAAACCAGAACGGCGTATTTCCTCTAACGCCAATTCAAATAATTCTCTAAAGCGCGGCTCTACAACCTCTGACAGAGTGTGACGAGACATAATGCGCGAAGGGCGTCCGCCTACACTGGGCACTTCGATTTGGTCTTCATTACTTGCCATTTGGCTGCTTGCACACGCATGCTGTACTTTAATTGCCTCAGCGTGAGAAATGGGTGTGCGGAAAATTTTCGCGATATCACCCGTTACCTGATTACCCGCAACAGGGATAACCGCAGAGTGACGCAATGCACCATTTATGTAGATAGTGATATCCATTGTACCGCCACCGATATCGAGCACGGCCACACCGAGCTCTTTTTCATCCTCGGTTAAGACTGAGTAACACGATGCAAGGGCATTAAAGATAAGCTGATCGACTTGCAGACCACAGCGCTCAACACATTTTTCAATGTTTTTCGCCATGTCATTAGAGCAGGTAATGATGTGTGCTTTTGCTTCCATACGCACACCGCTCATGCCTAGAGGATTCTTAATGCCCTCTTGCATATCGATGCTGTATTCTTGCGGCAGCGCATGCAGCATTTTACGTTCTGCAGAAATAGGCACAGAACGAGCAATGTGAATAACATTGTCGATGTCTTCATCGGTGACTTCAGTATTATTAATAGCCACAACGCCCGTTTCATTTTGGCATTGGATGTGTTTGCCGGAAATGCCCAGATACACTGAGCTGATACGGCAATCAGCCATTAGTTCCGCTTCATCAATTGCGCGACGAATAGATTCTGAGACCAAGTTCAGATCATTGACTCCACCTTTATCCATACCATGGGATACTTGGCGGCCAACACCAACGATGCTGAGCTTATTGTCATCGGTGATTTCGCCTACTGTCGCCACTACTTTAGAAGTGCCGACATCTAAGCCGATAACAAGATTACGTTCTACTGACTTGGTCATACCTTACTCTTTTGTTCTTCTTCCGTTACTTCTAGCGGCTTAAACTGCACCGCTAGCCCGGTATCATATCGCAAATCAACAACATCTACCTGCACATCTTGACGTTTTTTCAAGTGCGGATAGACATCAATAAATCTCTGCACACGTTGTGCTTTATCATCACGCCCTAAATTTAAGCGGATGCCATTGTCTAACCATAACTGCCAAGCAAAACGCTCGGACAAGGCTAAACTTTTTAGTGTTAAACCATTAACCGCAAACAACTCATGAAAGCGTGAAAAGGTCTGCCATGCTTCAATTTCACTGCCTTCAGGACCAAACAACTCGGGTAACGCTGTACCTAGTTGCTCTTGTGGTGCTGAAAACACCTCGCCTTTACGGTTCAGCAACTGATCATCGTTCCAAAAAGCCACTGCTTCGTGCTCTACTACGTACACTTGCAGCGTATCTGGCCATTGCTTACGCACAGAAGCGCTCGCTACCCAGGGCAAATCAGTGACGAGTTTTTGTACCTGCTTTACATCTAGGTCAAAAAAGCTGTCTAAATCCGCTTGTTTAATCGCACCAATGATCGCCTGTTCTTGGGTGTATTTTGGCTCGCCCAATACTTGTAACTGTCTCAACTGTGCATCTTTGTCTCGCACCAACCAATCTGAAAAATTCAGTGTCAATTTGATAACTAAAAACAGAACAACCAGAAAAAAACTTACGCCGAATAACAACGACCAATTGGTTCGTTGCTTCACGCCACTTAGTTTTTCCCTTATATCAGCCATTTACAGGGTCTGCTCCAAAATTTTCACCACAAGCTGCGCAAAGCTCACATCGGTTGCCTTTGCTGCCATTGGCACCAAAGACTTTTCCGTCATGCCCGGAACGGTGTTCACTTCTAGCAAATAGAACTCACCATCCGCACCTTGCATCGCATCAACACGTCCCCAGCCTTGAGCGCCTACCAAGTTAAACGCTTTTTCCGCCATATCTTGTAGTTGGCTGGTTTGCTCAGCAGTCAAATCTGCTGGACAATAATATTCTGTCGTGCTGGATTGGTATTTTGCTTGGTAATCGTAAAACCCCGTTGGCGTGCGCATTTCGATAACAGGCAACGCTTTATCCGCCAAAATCGACACGGTAAATTCGCGGCCACTGATCCACTGTTCAACCAATACTTGATCATCAAACTTAAAGGCCGCTTGCAGCGCCGTCTCGAGTTCTTGCGCATTATGTGCTTCAGCCATACCAATACTGGAACCTTCGTGAGATGGCTTCACCATCACATGGCTAAGCTCAGCCATAATCGCGTCGCAGTCATAACCCGCTTTTTTATCCACGACCGCATAAGGTGCAGTGCGCAATCCCGCCACTTGGAATAGATGCTTGCAGCGAATTTTATCCATAGCCAAGGCTGAGCCCAGCACGCTTGAACCCGTGTAAGGCAAGCCCATAAACTCAAGTGCACCTTGTAACGTACCGTCTTCACCGCCACGACCATGCAGAGCGATAAACACGCGATCGTACTTACCTTCAAGTAATTCGTGCAGTGGGCGACTTGCAGGGTCAAATAAATGGGCATCGATACCGGATTCAACTAATGCACTGTGCACTGCTGCACCGGACTTAAGTGACACTTCGCGTTCAGCTGACGATCCACCGAGTAAAACTGCTACTTTGCCAAACTGCTGACTCATGATGACACCTGCTCTAATTTTTCAATTTGTAATTCTGTTGCTGCCAGCATTTTCACCAACTGACCAATATTGCCCGCACCTTGAGTGATGATCAGATCATCTTCACCTAATGTGGTGGCCAGCACATTGGCTAATTCATCATGATCAGCAACATGGATGGGCTCAACACCTCTTTTGCGCAAGCTGCGACACAGGCTCTTTGAGTCTGCTCCGACAATTGGCTCTTCGCCTGCAGCGTACACATCTAACAAAATTAATTGATCGACTTCCGCTAATACTTTGACGAAATCTTCGTATAAATCACGCGTACGGCTATAACGGTGTGGTTGATAAATCATGATCAAACGTTTTTGCGGCCAGCCGTCACGCGCCGCTTTGATAGTGACCGCAACTTCACTTGGGTGGTGACCATAATCATCCACCAACATGGCTTGACCACGCTCGTTGGTAAATTCGCCATAATGTTGGAAACGACGGCCAATGCCTTCAAATTTTTCCAACGCGCTCAAAATAGCGCTATCACTAATGCCTTCATCTTTCGCCACAGCAATGGCTGCAGTTGCGTTGAGCGCGTTATGCTTACCTGGCATGTTGAGCTTCACATCCAAGCGCTCACCTTGTTTTGAGATCACGCTGAACGTACAGGTGCTCGCATCTTGGCTGAAGTTTTCAAGGCGATAATCCGCATCAGCGCTTTCACCATAGGTTGTTACCTGACGAGAAAAACGCGGTACAAGTTCGCGTGCCACGGGCGAGTCAATGCACACCACCGCAAGACCATAGAAAGGCAAGTTGTGGATAAATTCCACGTAGGTGTCTTTCATTTTTTCTAGGCTACCTTCATAGGTATCCATATGATCTTCTTCAACATTGGTGATCACAGAAACCATCGGTTGAAGATGCAAAAACGACGCATCGCTCTCGTCTGCTTCAGCAATCAAGAACCGACTGGAACCCACACGGGCATTACTGCCAGCACTGTTAAGCAAACCACCGATGATAAACGTCGGATTTAAGTTCGCTTCAGCGAAAATACTGGCAACTAAACTTGTTGTTGTGGTTTTTCCATGTGTACCAGCAATAGCAATACCGTGGCGAAAACGCATCAACTCAGCCAGCATTTCTGCGCGGCGAACAATCGGGATACGTGCTTGTCGTGCTGCGATAATTTCAGGGTTTTGTTCGTTAATAGCTGTCGAGACCACGACCACTGACGCATCTTTTACGTTATTTTGGTCATGGCCAATAAACACTTCTGCGCCGGCTTTAATTAAGCGTTCTGTCATCGCGCTTTGAGCAATGTCTGAACCAGTAATGCGGTAACCTTCGTAGGCTAACACTTCTGCGATGCCGCCCATACCAGCGCCGCCAATACCGACAAAATGGATCGTTTCAACGCGGCGCATGGCAGGGCGTTGATGCTCGTCTCGTTGCTTGCCCTGATTTAGGGCTGTATTTGTTGTCAAAGTCATTAACTATACTGCTCACATTCTTTCGCAACTTGCTCTGTTGCATCGAGCTTGGCCAGTGCTTTCGCACGCTTGCCCATCTCGGTCATTAATTCAGTTTGTTGAAAATACGGCGCTAATAATTCGATGACCGACACGGCATTGAAATCACTTTGTTGCATACACAACCCCGCATCATTGTCAGTTAGATAGCTTGCATTGGCAGTTTGGTGATCATCAACGGCATGAGGAAAAGGCACAAATAAGGCCATTCTCCCAGCGGCTGCTATTTCGCTCACCGTTAACGCGCCTGCGCGACAAATAACAAGATCTGCCCAGCTATAGGCAGCGTCCATATCATCAATAAATTCAGTTACTTTGGCTTCAAGCGCTAACGCTTGATACTGCTCGCTCACAATATTTGAGCGACCTTTACCTGTTTGATGCCAAACAGATAAGGAATGTTGTTTTGCTAATTCTGCAAACGTCTCGGGCAGCGTGTCATTAAGCACCTGAGCACCAAGTGAACCACCAACCACCAGAATATTGATTGGCGAACTTACTTCTGCAGGTTCAATATCCATTAACGACTTACGCACAGGGTTACCGACTACTGAAAAGTCTTTTTGTGGTAGTGCGCCTGGGAAGGCCCCTAAACAGCTGCTGGCAATTTTTGCCAATAACTTGTTACTCATCCCTGCAACTGCGTTTTGTTCATGAATCACCAGCGGGATACCCAGACTTTTCGCGGCTAAACCTACAGGGCCCGTGACATATCCACCCATCGCTAATACAGCACTGGGGCGACGTGTTTTCAAAATTCGGCGTGCTTCCATGAACGCTTTACTCACCATCAAAGGCGCTTTTACTAAGCGTTTAACGCCATTTCCACGCACGCCTTGAGCGCGGATAAAATCGATTTCGATGCCATGTTTTGGTACGACATCTGCTTCCATACGATCATCAGTTCCAATCCATGATACTTGCCAGTCTTTGGCTTGTAAGTAGTGAGCCACTGCGATACCGGGGAAAATATGTCCCCCAGTGCCACCAGCAACAACGACTAAACGTTTACTCATGCAGCCTCCTGAACTACTGCTGCAGAATTTTGTGTACTACGACGCGTTGAACGAGTATTACCACGCGAGGTTGCCTGTTTCGTTGCCATTTTGGTTTCAAAATCAATGCGCAGCAAAACACCCGCAGCGATTGCCATCACCAAAAGGCTCGAGCCACCGTAAGAGATAAATGGCAACGTCAGACCTTTGGTTGGCAAAATACCGGCACTTGCCCCCACATTTACCATGCTCTGAAACGCAAACCAGATACCAATACCCAGTGCTAAATAGCCTTCGTATTCTTTATTGGCTTTCAATGCACGTTGACCAATTAACAGCGCTCTAAAGACTAAGGTTCCCAGTAAAACTAGTACGGTGAATACACCGACAAATCCGAGTTCTTCTGCAACTACAGCGAAAATGAAATCGTTGTGCGCGTGCGGCATGTATTGTAGTTTTTGCACGCTATTGCCTAGACCTTGGCCGAACCAGCCACCTTGGCCATACGCCATGAGTGACTGCACCAGTTGATAACCTTTGCCGAATGGATCATCCCAAGGTTCCAAGAAGCCAACGACACGTGCCCAACGATAAGGTTCAAACACAATCAGGGCGATTACTAGGCCAATGCCCGAAAGCATTAATGCGAAGAATTGCCACAACTTTGCACCCGCTAAAAACAGTAAGCCAACCGTAGTCACAAACATCACCACCACTGTGCCTAAATCAGGCTGCAATAGAATGAGACCGGCATACACAACAAATACACTAATCGGTTTCACAAAGCCTTTAAAATTCTCTTGCACTTCGTCACGCTTACGAACCAAATAACCAGCTAAGTAACTGAAAAAGAAAAGTTTTGCAACTTCAGAAGCCTGAATGTTGATAGGCCCGAACGGGATCCAGCGCTTCGAACCATTAATTTCGCTACCCACCACCAATACAGCGACAAGCAGACCAAAACCCATAAACAACAAATACGGATTGGCGACCTTCCACCACTGCATTGGCGCACTAATGGCAATCATAAAAAGAATAGCGCCCAGAACAATGAAGGCCGCTTGGCGATACATAATGTGGTAGGGGTTATCGAATAAACGCTCACCTTCTGGCATAGAGGCGCTCGTCACCATGACAAAGCCCACACCAATCAAACAAATTAGGCTATAAAGCAACGGTACATCGTACAATTGGCCTGAAGGTTTGAGTTGGAAAAGATCTTTGATTCTATCCCATGTCATAGCTCACCCTCCTGCACATTGCGTGCAAAGTCATTGCCGCGGACCATGTAATTGGCGTACATATCTAGGCTGGCGCAGGCCGGCGCCAATAATACGATGTCTTGTGGCTGTGCTAAAGATTTTGCTAATCGCACAGCTTCTACCATATCCATCACAATGTGGCTTCCAGCTTTAAGCGCAGCAATTGCACCACCGTCTTTACCTAGACAGATAAGTTCATCCACATACTGCGCTAGCGGTTCACGCAGTGGAGATAAATCAGCGCCTTTAGCATCGCCACCGGCAATCAATACTAAGCGACCGGGCTCTTCTGCAAGACCATTAATTGCCGCGATTGTTGCGCCCACATTGGTGGCTTTAGAATCATTGAAGTAACGTACGTCTTTGATGGTGTCAACGTACTGACAACGATGGTCTAAGCCCTTGAATTCAAGTAGCGCCCGTTCAAATACACCTGCGTCAAACTCAAAACTGTGGCACATAGCCATTACGGCGAGCACATTCAAGCGATTGTGACTGCCCGGCAATACCGTTTTGCTACAAGCCAAAATTGGCTGACCTTGGAATGCGAAGTACGCTTCGCCTTTGTGCAGCATAATGTGATAGTCAGCATTGTCTAATGCAAAACTCAGTGACTCAGCGCCATTCGTTGGCAAAGTGTCTTTGTCGCTGGCGTTGAAAATCGCCAGTTCACATCCTTGGTAAATACGTTGTTTAGCGTCAATATAACCCGACATGTCATCGTATCTGTCCATGTGGTCTTCGCACAGATTTAAAATACAGGCCGCTTTTGCCTTGAGGCTGCTTGTAGTTTCCAATTGGAAACTTGAGAGCTCTAATACGTAGGCATCTGCATCTTGGGCAAGCAAATCAAGTACTGCAGTGCCAATATTGCCACCGAGTCCGACATGTAAACCGCCGCATTCAAGCACATTAGCGAGTAGCGAAACGACGGTAGATTTACCATTTGAACCGGTTACAGCTAGCACTGGTTTAGTATTAATGCGAGCAAAGAGTTCAACGTCACCGATAACTTCTACGCCAGCTGATAGCGCCAGCTGTACTTCAGGAGTAGCCAAAGCCAGACCAGGACCAATTAAAATGACATCAAACGAGGGTAAATCGGCATTCGCAAGTGGACCGAAACGCTGCTCAAGGTGCGGAACATGTGAGTCTAACCAGATCTGGGTAGGCACTTGCTCACGCGAATCAACTAACACAGGTTGTAAATTATGAGCATGCAAAAAGCGTACAGTGCCCAGACCGGAAATACCCAGCCCAAGCACAGCGATACGTTTATCTTTTAGCGTTTCTAAATAGCCCATTTATCTGATCTTCAACGTTGCTAGTCCTGCTAGAACTAAAACAATAGAGATGATCCAAAAGCGCACGATGACGCGCGGCTCTGGCCAGCCTTTTAATTCATAATGGTGGTGAATAGGCGCCATTCTAAATATGCGTTCGCCACGCAATTTGTAGGATCCCACCTGTAGGATCACCGACAAAGCTTCCATAACGAACACACCGCCCATGATCACTAATACCAATTCTTGACGGACTAACACCGCGATGATGCCAAGTGCTCCACCTAGGGCAAGCGAACCTACATCACCCATAAAAACTTGCGCCGGATAGGTGTTAAACCAAAGGAACCCGAGACCGGCACCAACGATAGCGGTACACACCACAACCAGTTCACTCGTTAACGGTAGGTGCGGTAGATGTAAGTAACTAGAGAAGTTTGCGTTGCCTGATACATAAGCCATAATCGCCAGCGCTGAGGCCACTAAAATGGTTGGCACAATCGCTAAACCGTCAAGACCGTCAGTGAGGTTCACTGCGTTAGAAGTACCCACGATAACGAAATAGGTCATGACGATGTAGAACAGGCCAAGTTGTGGCATCACATCTTTGAAAAATGGCACGATTAGCGCAGTTTCTGCGGCTTGTTGTGAGCTTGCATACAACGCAAAAGCCACCACTAACGCTATCACTGATTGCCAGAAGTATTTCCACTTAGCAATTAGGCCTTTAGGGTCTTTGCGGATCACTTTACGGTAGTCATCAATAAAACCAACAATACCGAGCGAACCAATTACAAACAGGGTTGCCCACACATATTTGTTGCTCAAATCTGCCCACAGCAAGGTGCTGGTAAAAATTGAGCCCAAGATCAATAAGCCACCCATAGTCGGCGTGCCTGATTTACTTAAATGCGATTGCGGACCATCATCTCGAACAGTTTGACCAATCTGCATACGCTGCAATGCTGCAATCAGTTTTGGACCAAAGTACAAAGACAACATTAACGCAGTGAGAATGCCTAAGATGGCTCTCAGTGTTAAATATGAAAAAACATTAAACCCACTGTAAAACTGGGTCAGGTATTCAGCTAGCCAAACTAACATTACTTCTCTCCCTCGCTGGCTAACTTTTTGCCATGCACAACTAAATCTTCTACTAGGAGCTCCATGCGAGAACTGCGCGATCCCTTCACGACTACCGTAATTTTTTGTTGTGTCTGACCAAAGTCCTCTAGCATCTGCTCTAGGAGTTGTTCACGCCCCGAAAAGTGGCGCTCGGCTTGTTCATAGACATCACTGGCGTAACGGCTTAATACGCCCAGAGAATAAACGGCTTCAATACCTTGCTGTTTAGCATACTCACCCACTTGCTGATGGTACTCGCGCGCACCTTCACCAAGCTCGTTCATATCACCCAATGCCAACACACGATATCCTGGCACTTTGGCGAGCAAATCAATCGCAGCTTGTACCGATCTCACGTTAGCATTGTAAGTGTCATCAATGACTGTAAGCTGACTTGAAACTTCAATAAGATTAACGCGACCCTTAGCTTGAATCATGTTACCTAGGCCCTCGGCTACATCTTCTAAAGAGCAACCAAGACTGCTGGTTAACGCTGCAGCAATCATCACGTTCGTAACGTTGTGCTCACCCGGCATAGGTAAACTTATCTTCTTGCGCTCATCTACAGTGCAAAGGGTAAAGGTAGGACGTGCAAAGGCATCTAACGTCACATCTTCAGCCCACACGTCAAGGTGTTGTTTATCTGAAAACTGTTTGACCGTGCGTGTTCCTAGACTGTCTAACCACTGCTGCTTAAATTCACTGTCCGCATTGATCACAGCTACACCGTTATCTGGTAGGCCTTGAAAAATCTCGCCTTTAGCCGTGGCCACACCTTGCAGCGAGCCAAATCCTTCCAAGTGCGCTTCAGCCACATTACAAACGACCGCAACATCTGGCTTAGCAAGTGAAGTGGTATACGCTATTTCACCGATATGATTAGCGCCGAGTTCAATCACCGCGTATTCATGGTGTTCTTCTAAACGTAATAGCGTTAGAGGCACGCCAATGTCATTATTGAAGTTACCTTTTGTCGCAAGCACAGATCCCTTGGTTGCCAAAATTGCGGCACACATTTCTTTGACTGTGGTTTTGCCCACACTGCCGGTGATAGCAATCGTTTTTGGCGCAACTTGTTGCTTTACCGCCCCACCAATTTGGCCTAAGGCGATACGCGTATCTTTGACTACCAACTGCGGTAATGTGGTATCAACTTTATGATCAACAATCACCGCCACAGCACCTTGGTGCTGGGCAACTTCGATAAACTTGTGACCATCAAAATTAGGGCCTTTAAGCGCAAGAAATACTTCACCGCTACACAATGTGCGAGTGTCTGTATTGATATTGCTGACACTCACATTGTCGCCTTCGAAATTGATATTTAAGGCGTTTGCTAGCCAGTTTAAGTCCATCTTAATCATGCGTTTTCTCCTTGCGCTAATACCTGTTGCACAAGGGTGCGATCGCAAAATGCGATGGTTTCACTGCCAATAATTTGATAATCCTCGTGGCCTTTGCCCGCAATCAAGACAATATCGCCTTGTTGTGCTTCATTAATCGCAACGGTAATAGCTTTCGCTCTGTCCACTTCATAATGCACATCAACATTGGCGCTAAAGCCCGTCTTGATGTCATCGAGGATTGTTTGAGGGTCTTCGCTACGCGGATTATCACTAGTGACAACGATACGATGAGCGTATTTCTGCGCTGCTTTGGCCATCATCGGGCGCTTGCCTTTGTCTCGATCGCCACCACAGCCAAACACGCAGGTTACTTTGCCGTGTGCATGTTTGTGCAGTGCATCCAACGCCAACTCAAGGGCGTCAGGAGTGTGCGCATAATCAACCACACAGGTTGATTTGCCCTTTGCGGTGTACGCTTGCATACGCCCAGCAATCGGCTGTAAGGACTTTGCACCGTCAAGCAATGCTGCCAATGGGTAGCCTAACCCCAGCAGGGTTGCTATCGCGCCACAAGCATTATAAAGATTGAATTCGCCAAACAGAGGTAACTCAATTTCTCCGTCCCCCCAACTGCTGGTGATATAGGCTTTTAAGCCTTGGGGGAGATATTCAACATCCGAAAAATATACATATTTTCCATACTGAGGAGGCAAGGTTTCGCGACCATAGCAAATGAGATTATCGAAGGCATAGCGGTCAATCCAACCTTGGGCAACGCTGTCGTCTTGGTTGAGCACCACCATTTGCGCATCACAATCACGCATCAAAATCAGTTTGGCATCAGCATAGCTTTGCATATCGCCGTGGTAATCAAGGTGATCGCGCGATAAATTGGTAAACACAGCCGCTTTGAATTGGCTGTGAGATACGCGGCCCTGAATCAAGCCGTGCGATGACACTTCCATCGCGACTAAGTCTTTATGCTGTTGTTTTAACTGAGCAAAAATTTGCTGGAGCTCAACACTCGAAGGCGTAGTGTTTGCTAATTCATTCAGGTTATCTGCCTCACCCCAACCTAAGGTACCTATAATTGCACTACTTTTGTGGCAGTGTTTGGCCAAATTAGCGATCATCGCTGTAGTAGAAGACTTACCGTTAGTGCCAGTGACACCCACTAAATCAAAGCCATGGCTGGGCTGGCCGTAAAACTGTGCGGCAAGTTCACTTAAACGTAAACTCAAACGGTCAACGACAATGACACGTTCATCCTGAAAATTCAGCTCGCAACGGCTGTCTGCGATAACCGCACTGGCGCCACTTTCAATCGCTTGCTGTACGAACTGACCACCATCTAGCAGGTGGCCTTTTATCGCAACAAAAACATCGCCGCTTTGCACACGACGACTGTCTAGTTGTAACTCATTAACCAAGCCTATCTCGGTATCAATTCCCCAAGGGGCGAGTACTTCGCGAAGATTACGCATCTCCACCTCCTTTCTTTGCTAGGTTGGCAACGGGTTCTAAATCAGGCGCTACGTTGAGAATGCGCAGCGCATTAGACATAATTTCTGCGAATACAGGTCCAGCAGTGGCACCGCCGTAATAAACGTCGCCACCCGGTTCATTGACCATCACAACAACGGCCAAACGAGGGTCTGACACTGGGCCGACACCAGCAAAGTAACCAACGTATTCATCACCGTAGCCACCCGCTACGGCTTTTTTAGAGGTGCCTGTTTTACCCGCAACTCGGTAACCATCGACTTTCACTTTCGATGCCGTGCCGCCTTTTTCAAAGACACTTTCCATCATCTCAACAACCGATTTCACGTGCTGCTCTTGAAACACACGCTCACCTTGCATCGGTTGTTCTTGTTTAAGGATGGTTAACGGCCGCGAAATTCCGCCGGAGCCCAATGTGGCATAAAAGCGTGCCAGTTGTGCTGTACTTACGGAAATAGCATAACCAAATGATAGTGTTGCAATTTCAAAGTCATACCAACGGCGGTCAGGGGAAAATAAACCACTGCTTTCACCGACCATGCCCGTGCCGGTGTCGCTGCCAAAACCCACACGCTCGAACAGACCAACGAAGTAATCCTTTGGTAAGTCTTGGTGATTTTCGCCACTCCCATATTGCTTGAGACTTTGAGAATCTCGCGAAGAGTCATTTCACCGTGATTACGAGGGTCTTGAACTAGGCTGCCGCCCACGCGCATCCATCCAGGGTAAGTGTCGATGGTGTCAGTGGCTTTGATATTGCCATAATCCAAGCCCGCTAAAACCGACAGAGGCTTAATTGTTGAGCCTGGCTCAAATAAATCCGTGATAGCACGGTTACGGCGTTTATAAGGGGCCGCATTTTCTAGGTTATTTGGGTTGAATGATGGACTATTGACCATCGCCAAAATTTCGCCTGTTTTAACGTCCACCACCATGGCCGAGCCAGAAGTCGCTTTGTAGGTTAAAACCGCTGATTTAAGCGCTTTGTAAGCAATAACTTGAATACGCTGGTCAATCGAAAGTTGAATGTCTTCTGGCTCAACACGTTGACGCTCGTCCAACACCGCCACTTCACGACCACGCGCATCTTTACGAATAGTACGACGACCTTCGGTACCAGTAAGCGCGTCATCATAAAGCTTTTCAATACCTTCGATGCCGTGGCCATCGATATTGGTGAAACCCAATACGTGTGCCGTCACTTCACCCGCAGGATAATAACGCTTTGATTCGTCAAGCAGGTGTACCCCAGGTAAATTCAATTCGTCGATATAATTGGCTACAGCAGGTGTTACTTGGCGTTTAAGATAAACAAAGCGGCGATCTTTATCACCCACCAAACGAGTATCAACATTACCGCGCTCTAAACGCAATACGTCGGCCAGTTCTCGCCAACGCATGTCTTGTTTGTAAAACGCTTCTTTTAGCTCGGCGAGGTGCTCAGGCCTGTCCAATATGTCTTGGGGATCTTGGCCTTGTTTTTTGGCGCGTGCAGTGACTTTCTTTTGCAGATATTTATCGATTGCTTTGGGGTCTGCATACACGCTCACTACAGGTACACTGACCGCCAGCTCTTTACCTTGACGGTCAAAAATCATGCCGCGTTGTACATGAAGCTTTTCCACACGCACCGTGCGTTTAGCGTTTTCGCTGCGCGCTTTATCTGGCTCAATCACCTGCAAATACGCAGCACGTGCGACCAAGGTAACAAACACCATAAGCACAGCGCTGCACACGAGTACAAAGCGCCATGTAATTAGGTTATTTGATGCCTTTTTGCGTTTAGCTGCATTCATTGCACTATCACCACTTCTTCGTCTTCACTCGTAGGGCGCTTCATTTTCAATTGCTCAGTTGCAATCTCTTCAATACGCGCATGCTGCGAGTAAAATTCTTCTTCCACTAATAGGTAACGCCAATTCAAATCGAGTTCATCACGCTCTTGCAGTAATTTATCCTGCGCGATTAACTCAGCACGCGATAAATGCGTTACTTGCACGATGGCTAACGCAGTTACCAAGATAGAAAAAAGCAGCCCCAACGTGATTTTATTGTCAAACAATCCCCGTATAATCTCGACGATGAGATTTGGATGGCGTCTTGCTTGTTGTTGGCTCATCCCAATCTCTCGGCTACACGAAGGACGGAGCTGCGCGCACGGCTATTGCGAGCGATTTCTTCATCGCTCGGCTTAATGGCTTTGCCTACTGCCTTTAGCGTCAACTGTTGTTTTAGTTGTGCATCGGTTAACGGCAGACCTCTAGGCACAGCCTCTCCCTTGCTCTGCTTCTTAATAAACTGTTTTACAATTCTGTCTTCCAATGAGTGGAACGAAATAACCACCAATCGGCCACCCGGTTTCAACACTTCGAGCGACGCTTGCAACGCGGTTTGAATCTCTTCTAACTCACTGTTGATATAAATACGGATCGCTTGGAATGTGCGCGTTGCCGGGTGCTTATGTTTGTCTTTCACCGGTACCGCTTCATCAATCAGCTGCGCCAATTGCGCCGTTGATGTAATCGCTGTGTGCTCACGTGTTTCAATGATCTTGGTGGCAATACGACGAGCAAACTTTTCTTCGCCATATTTCTTAAACACAAACACCATGTCTTCTAATTCTGCTTCTTCAAGCCATTGGGCTGCGCTGCGGCCTTGCTCTGGATTCATACGCATATCCAGCGGACCGTCTTTCATAAAACTGAAACCACGTCCTGCGTCATCCAGCTGTGGTGAAGACACACCAATATCCAGCAAAATACCGTCTACTTTGCCAGTTAAGCCTTGCTCACGTGCCACTTCATCTAGTCGCGAAAAGCGGCTATGAGCAATACTAAAACGTGCGTCATCAGCAAAACGTTCAGCCGCTTTAATCGCTGTTGGATCTTGGTCAATTGCCTGAAGACGACCAGTGTCTCCTAGACGCGCAAGAATCTCTGCTGAGTGGCCGCCACGACCAAATGTACCATCGATGTATATGCCGTCTGGCTTAATAGCGAGTGCATCGATAGTTTCCGTCATCAGTACGGAGATGTGTTGAAATTCTTCGCTCATGCGTACCCTTTAGGTTTACCTATGGTTTGACCAATCGGTTTAGAATGAAAAATCGAGTAGATCTTCATCCTGTTCAAATTCTTGTCCTAGCTCGAGCGCGATGTCGTCCTGCATTTGTTTTTGCCACAGCGCTTCATCCCAAATTTCAAACTTGTTTAATTGACCCACCAGCACAACTTTCTTACCCAACTGGGCATAATCACGAAGATTCGGCGCTAACAGCACGCGGCCGTTTTTGTCTAGTTGGTAGTCCATAGCGTTACCGAGAACGAGACGCTGCATGCGTTTTGCTCTGGGTTTCATATTGGGCAGAGACGCCAGGCGTTGTTCAACAATTTGCCATTCGCTCAAGGGGTACAGCAATAAACACGGATCGCTGATATTGATTGTGCATATAATTTCGCCGCCATTGTCCGCAAGCAGCTGGTTACGATACTTGGTTGGTATCGCAAACCTGCCCTTGTCATCAAGGCTAAGTGTGCTCGTGCCGCGAAACATGCGTTAGTTGCCATCCGTTTTGTTGCTGTTATTTTTTGTGAGAAGTTGATCCACAATGATCCACTTATACCCACAATTTCCCACTGAACTACAGTCTAGGGCTTGACAAGGCTTTTTGTCAAGCAATGAAAATATCTAAAATAGCGCTCAACCCCAGATAAAATGCGGCTTTAAAGGAAGTTGCTGAATTAGGTGGAAAAAAGTGGATCAGATTCTTACCGAGTGCGCAAACGTTCACTTTTTATTCAGATGATGAATGAATTCAACTATTTTCTTGTAAAACAATAAGGAACAAACTCCATTATTTTGTACTAGGCTTTAAGGAGGAAAATCTTAAATTTGTAACTTACTGTTTTTATGGAAGTTGCATTATGATGAGACACGTTGAGTTTGATTACAGATGATTAAAAGGAAAAAGTCGTGAGTACAAAACCAAACAGCACTACAGAGCATCCTTCCCAAGCACCGACCACAGAGCAAGTTGCAAAGGCTGCACACGAAACCATTGATAAAATGGCGCATAAAGCTGCAGATGCCGAGCAATATGTACGAACCCATGCGCAACAATCCAAGGAATCTGTTGCGCAACAAAAAGAGCAACTAGAGCAAAGCTTGCAAGACTCAATTAACCGCACTAAGGCTTTCGCTAAAGAAAATCCTTTGCTGTGTGCAGGCTTAGCCTTTGTGGCGGGGATGATATTCACTTCACTAATGAGACGCCGCTGATGAGTGCAGAGCACGCCTCGGGGGAACAGCAAACCAGTCAAACCGACGCCTCACTCACTGGGGCCGCAGCACTGTTTCAACGCTTGATTTCTGATTACTTATCGCAAGCAAGCTGCGTCGGGGAGTTGGCCAAAACAGAAGCGAAACTCAGTGCTAAAGCATTGTTACTTACCGTCGGGTTGATTGTTGCTATCGCGATGAGCGCCATTGTCGTTTGGCTAAGCTTATTGGGAGCGAGTGCTTACTTACTCTACCTAATTTGGGACTCGGTGCTCATTAGTGCAGCTGTCATTATCATTCTACAAGGCCTACTCATTCGCTGGTTGCTGGGGCAACTTGGTCCGGCAATCGAGCGCATCGGCTTTTCCCGCACGCTTAACGTAATTTCTTCCACCACACAGCAGGAGCAAAGCGATGCTAGCGAAGCGACTTCTTAACTCACAAGAGCGCTATGCGCAGCTACTTGAAGAACAAGCACTCATTCGCAAACAGCTTATTGCTATTCAAAAGCAACAATTGCATGAACAAGGGGGAGAGTTGATATGTCAACCTAAGGGCGTATTGGCCGCATTTTCAGCTGGAGCACTAGCAGGGTGGATAAAAGGCACAATATCGTTTGATATTATCCGCATAGCGCGACTGTTTTTATAATTATATGAGCGCCAGCCACTTTAGCAGGCGCTCTTTTTCTTCTTTATTTCAAAAATACACGATTATGCGGCCGAGTGAAGTCGAGTTTAGGCCCCGCTGGTACAACTTGAGTGGGGTTTATCATCGTATGGCTAAAGTAATAATGACGCTTAATGTGCTCAAAATTGACTGTTTGCGCAACACCTGGAACTTGATATAAATCGCGTACGTACTGCGAAATATTTTCATAACTTTCCAACATACGCTGGTTACACTTAAAGTGGCCAAAATACACAGTATCAAAGCGGATCAAAGTAGTGAACAAACGCCAATCGGCTTCGGTGAGTTGCTCGCCGACGAGGTAACGCTGTTTGCTCAATCGCACTTCCAATTCATCCAATGCCGCAAATAAGCTGTGATATGCCTGTTCGTATGCTTTCTGCGTGGTGGCAAAGCCCGCTTTGTACACGCCATTATTGATTTTGTCGTACACAAACTCGTTAACGTCATCAATTTGGGAGCGTAAAGCTTGAGGGTAAAAGTTAAGCTGATTGTCCGTCAGGTGATTAAACGCGTCGTTAAACATGCGGATAATTTCCGCTGATTCGTTACTGACTATTCGTTGTTGTTGCTTGTCCCACAGAACTGGAACCGTCACGCGTCCGCTATATTGAGGATTGTTACGGGTATAAATTTGGTGCATAAACTCACTGTGATACAAATCATCACCCGAACTCCCAGAAGCTTTATCGAAAGTCCAACCCTGCTCCAACATATCCGGACTGACCACAGAAACGCTGATGTAATCCTGCAGACCTTTTAACGCACGAAAAATCAACGTACGGTGTGCCCATGGGCACGCCAACGAAACGTATAAATGATAGCGATCTTTCTCTGCTGCAAAGCCGCCCTCTCCACTTGGGCCTGGGCGACCATCGCTGGTCACCCAATTGCGCAACTGCGCGCCTTCTCGCTTGAACTGACCATTGCTGCTTTCGGTGTCATACCATTTGTCGTGCCATTTACCTTCAATGAGTAATCCCATAGTGTGTGCTCCTTATGCTATCGTGCCAAAGCGGCCTTGGCGGTAATCTTCAACGGCTTGATGAAGCTGCTCTTGCGTGTTCATTACAAAAGGACCCCAATGGGCAATCGGCTGTTGTAACGGCTGTCCTTTTAACATCAAAAATCCTGCTTGTTCATCGGCCTGAGCTTTAATCGGCTCTCGCGGGTCAACAATAAGTAGGGTGCCGCTGGTGTACTGCTTACCTTGCACAGTTAGAGAACCTGAGTGTATGTATACCAGTGCGGTCTCGCTTTGCATTGCTGGTAAATCTACTTGTGAGCCTGAATCAATAGACACATCGGCTATCGCGGCGCTTGCTGAAAGTCGCGTTAATGGCGATACCACTGTTTTATCACCTATCTGCCAGCTTCCCGCTAAGGCTTTGAGTGCAAGACCTTGACCGTTATCCTCAACTGGCAATCCTGACTCACTCGAATCTTGGTAAAGCGGTGGATTCATTTTGTCCGCGCTGTCCATATTGATCCAAATTTGGAAGCCATGGAGCCCTTCGCTATCAGCCAAGGGCATTTCACTATGCACAACACCTCGGCCAGTACTCATCCATTGCACATCACCACTGCGCACAGCCTTTTTGTTACCCATATGATCGCGGTGCTCAAAGCCACCTTTAATAATGTAGGTAAAGGTTTCTATACCGCGGTGAGGGTGAGCTGGGAAACCGCCGATGAAGTCCTGACGATCATCTGACTTCAACTCATCAATCATTAAAAACGGATCGAGGAAGCGACCATCGAAGCCAGGAATACGCTGAATGTTCACACCATCCCCATCTTGAGTTGGTTGCGCTTTAAATACATGTAGGATGTTCATAACACACCTCCAGATTGTCGATATCCCAGTGTAGTGTGCATTTTTGTGTAAAGTAATGGCAGGATTTAGCATTGTGGACGCTAAAAATTAGCATCTACTGAAAATAGTTTACCTTGTTACCCACTTCTTTTCGCCAAACATCACATTACAAGCAAGGGCATTAAAACGAAATTGTTTCCCCTAAAATGGGAATATGGGCATCTATGTTGTACTCCACTGCTAGCTTACTTGCCAGTGCAGCTAATGTATCTGATTCACCGTGAACTAATACAACCTGAGGAGCTGTTTTGAAGTGAGTTATCCATTCAATCAGTGCCGCTTGAGCGGCATGCGCAGAAAAACCCCCAAGAGTTTCAATATCTGCTTTTACGATAATATCATCGCCGAAAAGTTTAACGTGTTGTGCACCATCCACTAAAGTTCGGCCTAATGTACCATTCGCCTGATATCCCACGAAAATTAACGTATTACGACTGTCCCAAATACGATGTTTAAAATGATGTGTTATTCGCCCACCTGTACACATGCCGCTGCCTGCGATAATGAGCGCTCCTTTACTTATTTTATTTATCGCCATGGAATCTTCCGCTGCAACCATCAAATGCAGGGTCGATAAAAAGTTTTTTAACAGTGATTGTTCCCCTGTGCATAATGTTTTCACCCCTTCACAATCTAATGTTGGCAACCACTGGTCATACACACTGGTCACTTCAATGGCCATCGGACTATCCAAGAATACTTGCCAATTATCCAATTCACCCGCTAGCTGTAATTTGCCTAGATAAAGCAGTAACTCTTGTGTGCGCCCAACTGCAAATGCAGGGATTATCACATTTCCGCCCTTTTCAAAAGCAGTATGTAAGATATCTCTAAATTGACTTTGCGTATCTCCCACTGATTTATGCTCACGATCACCGTAGGTACCTTCCATAAGCACGATATCGGCCTCTTCGAGCATCGTAGGGTCATTCATCAATAAGGTGTCTTTGTTGCCAAGATCGCCGGAGAAAACGAGTGTTTTTGATGTGCCATTGTCTTCAAATGTTAGCTCCACAATGGCAGAACCAAGAATGTGCCCAGCGTCAAAAAAGGTGAGCGTTGCCCCCTTATGCAACTGTATTTTTTCCTTGTAGGCAAATGGCTTGACGCTTTCCAGAACATTTAAAACATCGTCTTTGCAATACTGTGCAGTGAGTCCAGACTTACCTTTTCTCGCCCGCTTACGATTTTCTCTGCGCAAATCACTTTCATACAAGCTAAGCGCATCAAACAACATGATAGACAGTAGCTGCGCCGTTGCCTGAGTACAATATATTGGCCCTGCAAAACCATCATGCACAAGCGAAGGGAGTCGCCCCGAGTGGTCTAAATGGGCATGAGAAAGAATCACCGCGTCAATCGCTGTTGGGTTGAAAGCAAATTGCTCTCTGGAGACTAAATTTTTAGCACGCGTACCTTGATGCATTCCACAATCAAGTAGCACATCGCCAAGCGACTGTGCGCTTACGAGGTGGCATGACCCTGTCACCTCTTGCGCTGCACCAAAAAATGTAATTGTTGCCATAGTGGTCAACCAACAATATTAAGTGGAAGAGACTGTTTTATAAGTCTAGTGGCAATAGGACGTAAGGTAAGTAATCGCGCCTAAATATTTCGCCGAGAGCGATATTGGCAGTGATACTGCCATAACAAAAAAGTGCTTGGTAGTCGTCTTTGAAGGTTTCCAAAACCGCCTGAAATTCAGGCGGCCAAGGAAATATGTGAGTCAGCCTGTAAGCCGGGTTCTGTCGTGGATAATCATTCGTCTAGACCTTGGATCGCTCCAAGGTTCAAGCAACCTACCCGGTTCCGATGTGGGCCACACCATAAGGAACCCTATTTGGTCTTGCTCCGGGTGGAGTTTACCTTGCAACCAACTGTTACCAGTGGCCCGGTGCGCTCTTACCGCACCCTTTCACCCTTACCAACCGAAGTTGGCGGTCTCCTCTCTGCTGCACTTGTCGTAGGCTTGCGCCCCCCAGCCGTTAGCTGGCACCCTGCCCTGTGGAGCCCGGACTTTCCTCCCCCTGATCATTTTCGTCACAGGCAGCGATTATCTAGCCGACTCAGCGCGGTATTATACTTATTTACTCGAAACTAGCCAGACGAAGTTGAAGCAAGCCATTAGATAGATTCAATTGTAGAGGCTATTCCTGCTCTAACATGCTTTTATAGAGTGCATTTTTCTTCAAGCCAAAATATTCAGCTGCCACACCACACGCTTTTTTGAGTGGCATATCAGCCTTTAACAACTCAATTAATCGCAGTGCTTCTGGGTTTATTTCACTGCTTTGATCAGGCTTGCCAGGCAACATCAAGACAATTTCACCTTTTTGACGCGCAGTGTCTTCTTCTAGAAATGCAATGAGTTCGATCACAGTGCCATTGAAAAAGGTTTCAAAGCTTTTGGTGAGTTCTTTGGCAAGCACCACCTGCTGCTCTGCACCAAGTGCCTCTTTTAAATCATTGAGGCTCGCCATGATACGGTGAGTGCTTTCGTACATAATACTGGTCATGCCGGTATCATACGCTGCAAGGTAAAATTCTTGCCTAGCTTTACTTTTTGCCGGTAAAAAGCCCACGAACTGGAACTTATCTGTTGGTAAACCTGAGCAGCTCACCGCAGCAATAGCGGCACAAGCTCCAGGTATTGGTGTAACGCTCGCACCTGTAGCACGGCATAAATTCACTAACGCATAACCTGGGTCGCTGATAAGCGGCGTACCAGCATCACTGACTAACGCAACATTAAGCCCTTCGTTTAGCCACTGGACAACCTGTTGCGCTTTTTGCTTTTCATTGTGGTCATGAAGAGCAAATGTACGCTTGCTAATACCTAAATGTGACAATAGTTTGGCTGTATGACGAGTGTCTTCAGCAGCGATTAAGTCGACGTCAGATAGGGTTTTGATTGCACGCTGGCTAATATCGTCTAGGTTACCAATTGGCGTTGCAACGACAAACAAAGTACCAGGGCTTGCTTGTTGACGTTCGGTTGAAATATCCGCATTGGACATTGAGCTCTCCTGCATCAGTCAGTAAGATAAGCGAATCACACCATGGCCAAATGGAACATTAAGACTGTGCGACTCAAAACTATTGCTTTAATGATGTTATTGTCGGGCTTATCAGCTTGCAGCACAACACAAAAGCCACAAGAAAATGAAATTAGGCCTATAAGCCTCAACGAACCGCAAGAGGTTGAATCATTTTCTGCACAACAAATTTACGCACAAGCCATTGAGCTCAGTTCTCAAGCCCGTGTTGATAAACTCTTAGAAGCTCAGTCAGCTGCAATTGATGAACAAGACTGGCCCACTTTGGAATTGGCAAGCTCAGCATTAATGCGTGTTGATCCACAACGCAACACTCTGTCTCAACTTATTATTGCCTATAGTCAGATTCAAAGAGGAAACGTCCAAAGTACACTCGGTGCCAGCACTAAATTGCAATCGCAATTAGGTACGACAGAAGAGTTTTATTGGCATCAATTGGTTCAAGGTGCTGCCTACGCAAAAATGGGGTTGCACACTCAAGCTGTTCCATTTCTTCTGCGTGCTTCAGATGCATCCGCAGAAGTGACAGTAGGAAATACAGAAGTAAACCCAATTTTGTGGCAAAGTTTACAATCACTTAGCCTAAATCAGTTAAGAGCTTTAGACCAAGGGACTAAATCGCAGAGAGGTTGGTCTCAACTTGCTCAGATTAAACAATTATATTTAGGTTCCCCCATCGAGCTGCATAGCGCAACTAACAACTGGCAAAAGCAATATCCTGCGCACCCTGCTAATTTCGCACTAGATGAAAATGTTGCGAAGCTTATGCAAGTGGAACCTTTTAAAGTCAAAAATTTAGGTGTGTTCCTCCCTCTAAGCGGCCCAAATAGAGCACTTGGAGAAGCAGTAAAAACAGGTGTAATGGCTGCGTTGGATAACCACCAATTTGAAAACGTCTATTTTGTAGATGCGAACAAAAGTGACGACGAAATTCGCGAAGTTATTTCAACTACCAGTATCGATTTTGCTGTGGGTCCATTGTTGAAATCCAACATTAATCGTTTTGAAGCGCAAGGCTTACTTGAAGGCATCGCAACTATTTACCTCAATAGAAGTGATAACCCGCGCCAATCAACAGAACATTTCTTTTTTGCTCTTGCGCCAGAGCATGAACTAGATTAAGCCCTTGAACACTTTATGGCTCAGGGATTTAAAAAACCTTTGTTACTGGCTACTGGAGACCGTTCTGGTTCACGATTAACACAGTACTTTACCCAACAGTGGTTAATTTATAACGAACAAGCACCACTTGTCGGATTGTTTGCTGATAACAAAGAGATGGAAACAGCCATAACTGCGCTATTAGAAGTGGGTAACAGTGAAGCTCGGATTGAATTAATTAAATCCCTTTTTAACCAAAAAGTGGAGAGTGAAACTCGTTCTAGACGCGATATTGATGTTATATACCTGTTAGCAGATGCGACGCAGACTCGTTTGTTAAAGCCTTATTTAGATGTCAATATCAGTACTTTTGTCGAGCGCATCCCTTTATATGCAAGTTCAAAAAGTCACAGCTCCCAGATAGATGCGTCGGATAAACGCGATTTAAATGGTTTGTACTTTACTGAGCTGCCGTGGATGCTTCCACCAACGGGCATGACCAATTTATCTAATCGTCAGCTCAAGGAGACAATTCAGAGTTTGTGGCCCAACAATGCTGATATGGAAATGCGGCTGTTTGCCATGGGCTATGATGCTATTTCTGTTATTCCAGAACTTCGCCAACTCAGCATGTTACCGGGTAAAGGCGTTGTTGGGTTGACCGGCACTCTGAGTGTTAACACTAACGGTGAATTAGTGAGGCAGTTAGCTTGGGCTCGATATGAATCTAGACAGATTACCCCTGTAAGATTAAATCATGTTAAGCCAGTGCCCTTGCAACGAAAGCAAGAAACTCAGGAGGAGTTATCAGATGTTTTGGCAACCGAAGACATGGCTCAACAGCAGACACAAGGGACAGCACTTTGAGCAAGTTGCGCAAGAGTATTTAGTCAGCAAAGGTCTTATACCTATAAGCTGTAACTATTCTTGCCGCTATGGTGAAATAGACCTGATCATGAAAGATGCCTCAACAATTGTTTTTATTGAAGTTAAGTTTCGTGAAACGGGTAAGTTTGGTGGCGCTATTAATGCGCTAACATACAAAAAGCAGCAGCGTTTACAAAAAGCAATCGCTCACTATGTTCAAAAACATAATTTGTCCCACTGCATGTTGCGCGTTGATTATGTAGCAATAGAAGGCAGTCAGACAAAAAGTTTTCACTGGATTAAAAACGTAATTTAAATGCAAGAACAAATAAAAGCGCTTTTTACAGAAAGCATACAAGCACAAATCGCAGCTGGGGAAGTACTGCCAGCTGCGCTAGAATCTGCGGCACTAAGAATTGCACAAGCTCTTATAAACGGCAACAAGCTATTATGCTGTGGCGCGTCTAGTTGTCATATGCTTAGTGAACACTTTGCTGGGTTATTGGTTAATCATTATGAGACTGAACGCCCCTGCTTACCGGCTATTGCACTGTCAGCGCAAGCGATGAATCTAAGTGCCCACAGTACCAGTACCAAAATTCGAGATATCTACGCTAGACAGATTCAGAGCGTTGGGTGAACAAGGCGATTTATTATTGGTGCTCGCAATTAATGGGAATGAGAAGTCGGTGATTAGTGCCGTTGAAGCAGCGTTGACCAAAGACATGACGGTGATTGCATTGGTCGGCGATGATGGCGGTGAACTCTCGGGGCTGTTAAATACCAATGATGTCGAAGTTCGCATACCAGCTAAACGCCCTAGTCGAATATTGGAATCTCATCTTATCAATTTACATTGTCTCAGCGAACTCATCGATATGACGCTATTTCCGCAGGGAGAAGACTAAATGAATAATAAACACCTAATTGGGGTCGTAGTTGCTAGCTTATTCTTGCAAGGCTGCGCAGCGGCTGTTGTAGCAGGAACTGCAGGGGCTGTTACAGCAGCCAACGACAGACGCACTATCGGCAGCCAAATAGATGATAACAATATTGAAGTTAAAACTACGTTAGCGATAAAAGACACACTGGGTGAACGTAAAGACGCAAATGTCACCGTGGTAAGCTATAACGGTATCGTATTACTTTTAGGGCAAGTTCCTAGCGAAGAGTTAAAGTCTCAATCTCAACGCGCTGCAGAGGGCGTAGATGGACTTCGTCGCCTTCATAACCAACTTCGTATTGGATCGCCGACGAGCATCACTACGCAAAGTCATGACACTTGGCTAACATCTAAAGTTAAAACACAATTGCTCGCAGCTGAAAGTGTCAGCGGTAACAACATCAAAGTCGTCACTGAAAACGGCGAAGTGTTTTTGATGGGCTTGGTAAGTAAAACAGAAGCAAATGATGCTGTGCAAATCGCGCGCAATATTTCTGGCGTTGAGAGAGTGATCAAGGTATTCGAATACCTCTAATGTATTCTTGCGTCTACGTAGACACCTATCTGCTCTACCTGATTCGTTAGAAAACAAAAAAGCCACTTTACAGTGGCTTTTTTAGTTTCTGATTTTGTCTCTGAAATTATAGCGAGCTATCAACCATGATCTTCGGAGTAACGAAGATAAGTAGTTCTTTCTTCTCATTACGCTCGCTGGTTGAGCGGAACAAAGCACCCATGTAAGGGATGTCGCCCAATAATGGAACCTTGCTTGCAGAGTTAATAATTTGCTGTTGGTAAATACCACCAAGTACGACCGTTTGGCCATTTTCTACTAGCACCTGAGTTTCAATACGCTGTGTGTCGATTGCAACTGCTGGACCGGTCGGAGTATCTACAGTATCACCACGAGTATCCTGGGTAATTGCCAAATCAAGGATCACTTTATTATCAGGAGTAATATGCGGTGTTACTTCTAAGCTCAATACTGCTTTTTTGAAAGTAACTGTAGTGGCCCCACTAGATGCTGCTTGTACATACGGAATTTCAGTACCTTGTTCGATACGTGCTTTCTTCTGGTTAGCAGTAGTGATACGCGGACTAGCTATGATCTCGCCTTTATTTTCCTGTTCTAAAGCTGATAATTCCAAATCTATCAACGTACCGTCAGCTAATTTCGCAACATGCATACCGATACTTCCAGCAGGATTAGCGACAGGAAGGTTCACATTTAGACGGTCACCAATGCTCGGAATAATTCCGTTCGCAATATCGTTTGCACCAACTAAATTGCCAGAGAAACCATCATTGCCCTGTTGGTCACTGAATCCCCAACGAATACCCAGATCCTCCTGAACATTGTCACGTACAGTAACCATGCGTGATTCGATTACTACTTGTTTCACTGCTACATCAAGGTTTTCAACCATGCGTCGCACATTTTCAATACTTTTAGCAGTATCTTTGATAAGTAATGTGTTTGTACGAGCATCTACTGAAACACTTCCTCTAGGCGATAGAATACTGTTTACGTCTGTTTGAAGTAGGTCAGCAAACTCTTGTGCTTTTGCATAGTTCAGTTGGATATATTCACTGTAAAGAGGCTCCAAATCCTCTACTTGTTGCTTAGCTTTCAACTCTTTTGCTTCACGAGCAGCCAGCTCTTCAGTCGGTGCTACCATTAAGATAGAGCCTTCCATACGTTTGTCTAAACCTTTCACTCGAAGAACGATATCAAGCGCTTGGTCCCAAGGAACACCATCTAAACGAAGCGTAATACTACCGGAGACCGAGTCACTTACAACTAGGTTAAAACCGTTATAGTCTGCAATGATTTGCAGCACCGCGCGAATAGAAATATCTTGGAAGTTCAAAGACATTGGGCGGCCTTGGTATTCTTTTCCATTACCTAAGAAGCTACGTTTTGATTCATCTTTTTCGAGCGTCAGTGTAAAAATGTTATCTAGCTGCTGATAGTTGTATTCAAATGCATCCGTTGTTTGGATTTCAATACGGCTGTTTGAGCCTTCTTTGAAGGTTTCAACCATATTAACAACAGTGCCGAAGTCCATTACATCTAGTTGGTACAACAGGTCATCAATAATGTCTGTGTTGTGGAACTCAACGACAACTTTTCCAGCTTGTTCTTGAACATCAATCGCGGCCATATTTTCCTGAAGGAACACGAGAACTCGCGCCTCACCCTTTTCACCGCGACGGAAATCTAAGGCTTGGATTCGGTTGATGTAATTTGCCCCTTCACTCTCAGATGCAATTGTTTGTGTTGCGTCCTGAGTTGGGTTGTCTGACACGTGTAGATAGAACAAGTTCTTATCAACACGTGTTTGGTAGATTTTAAGGTGATCAAGGTAAACGGTTACTTTAAACCCGTCGTTAACGAACTCACTTGTAACTTTTTCCACGCCAGCTTTGTTTATGAGTACTTCTTCAAGGTTTTGCTCGAAGTCGGCTTCATCAAAGAATAACTCAATACGTGCAGGCTCACTGAAAACTTGAATTTGTGGTTCAACATAAATCTCTTCGTCGAAAACAAATTCAACTTCCGTTTCACCTTCCAGTAGAGGGTTGTAACGTACGTCGTACAGCAATGGTACCGCTGTCGCAAAACTCGACATAAACAGCGTAGCTATTGCCAATACTAAAGAATAGATACGATTCATTTTGAATGCGTTAGTTTGCATTGTACTTTTACCTTGATAATTATGAACTGGAATCATCACCTGCCTCCAACATTTCTAGCTTGGTCAGGCGTTCTTTCCAACATCCTGCTCCATCAGGGATTAACTCTAATAATTCTATGTAGTTACTGCGTACTTGAGTTACTTTTCCGTGGTACAGGCCAACATAGTTGCCCTGCGAAATTCGGTGTAACGTTTCATCCGACGCCTTAACCAGTGCCCATGTTTGCGCACCGGCACCCAATGTGCCTTTCATTGATAGGTTATCTAAAGGATAACGTTCCAAAGGCTCCTTTTTACGTTGTGGATCTGGATGTAGGCAGTTTTGAACCTGAATCAGCTTATCCTGAATAACCTCAGGTCTTGGTGCTACAAACGGACTACGTAAATCTGATGCACTGTATGCAAAGTGCTCAAACTGTGCGATTTCCGGTATTGGTTCCACCTTAGGTTGAGTACTTGCCTTAACTTGGTTGATAAACTCTTTTTGCTCAGTAGTATCGTCAAAACAACCCGATACCAACAAAGAAATAGAGGCTATCGCGAGGAGTTTTTTCATTATTCATCCCCCTCATAACGGTATGTTTTCGCAACGACACTAAACATTAATTGGTCATCACCAGTGGCTTGAATCTCAAAATCATGAAGACTAATGATACGAGGTAATTGAGCTACCTTACCTACAAACTCACCAAACTCATGGTAACTACCTTCGACTTCAATTTTTATCGGAAGCTCGGTATAAAACTCCTTTTTAATTTCTGGCAACCAGCCGATCTTTATAAAGGTCAGACCGCTTGTAGTACCAACATAAGAAAGGTCATCCAATAATCCTGGCGTTTCATTTGACGTTGGTAGCTTTTTTAACAACTGAGAGAATTTTTCTTCCATCTCAGCCATTTGCTGTTTGTATATTTCCAAGCGACTCGCTTTGGCATACTTGACGCGGTAACTACCACGCAGTTCTTGCTCCTTATTTAAAGCAGACTCGTAGCCTGTGATTTTATCTTCGACTAAAAATTTGTAACCGAAAAACAAAACCAAAGCGGCTACCACAACACATACAATCCCTTTTACTAGTGCGGGCCACTCACCTACATTTTCTAACGTAAGGTCATTCCAATCGATGTCAGACAAGGATTTAAAATCTAGACTCATTTCTGCACCTCACCGATTTCATCAAAAGGTTTAACACTAAATTGCATGTTGAAATCACTCAGTAGCCTAGCGTTATCTTCACCTGCGACGATGCCTTGAAGTGACGCGCGTTCCAACAAGTAGGAACCTTCAACTTGACGAATCATAGTCGATAAGCGGTTATTAGACTCACTCTTACCGGTAATTTGGATAGCATTACCTCTGCGCTCTAACGTGGTAAAATACACGCCTGAAGGAACTATTTTTGCTACTTCATCCATGATGCGCGTACCCAGATTTCGGTTGCTTTGTAGCTCTTCAATTAAGCGCATGCGTTGCTGCAAGCTGGCTTTTTTCTTGTCGAGCTCTCGGATTTCCGCAATTCGCCTATCCAATACCTGAATTTCGCGAGCTAAAAAGTTATTGCGCACGTTTTGTCCGTCAATCATTGCACCGTAAACCCAGCTCAATGCAAACATTGAGCCAAAAGCAAGTACTACTACTACTACCACAATAGTAGCGAAATTTTGTTGTGCTTCCTTGCGCGCGGCTTCACGCCAAGGCAGTAGATTTATATGTGGCATTCTGAGAAGCTCCTCAATGCTAGCCCCGTCGCCACTGCAAATTGCGCTTTATGCTTTTGCAGTAATTCTTGGTCAACGCGTGGACCAATATCCATACTCGCAAATGGGTCAACAACAACAGTGTGGATACCTAATTCATCGATAAGTAAGCGATCAAGCCCTTCGATCATCGTTGTACCACCGGAAAGAACAATGTAATCAACTTGATCTTTGCCGCTTGTTGTCAGGAACATTTGGATTGCTCTTCGCACCTGTTGTAATAACGAGGTTTGAAATGGCGCTAACACTTCGAAGGTGTAGTTAGGAGGTAAATCGCCAGTACATTTAGCTCGTTCAGCGTCGTCGAAATTTTTATTGTAATAAGAAACTATCGTATTGGTGTACTGCTCACCACCGAATACTTGGTCCCTAGTGTAAATCGTCTCACCTTTTTGCACGACGCTAACCAAAGTCATCACCGCGCCTATATCAACAAGCGCGACCACTTTGTTTTTCGCGTCATCAGGCAAAGATGCATATGCGATATCCAAGCTACGGCTGAGCGCGTATGTTTCCACATCGACTACTTTAGTGCTGAAGCCTCCTGCTTCAACAGCACCAGAGCGAGCTTCAACACTCTCGGTTCGCGCTGCAGATAGCAATACGTTTACCTTCGATGGATCTGCTTCGTTAATATCCAGTTTCTCGAAATCGAGACTCACTTCATCCAATGGATACGGGATGAGGCTGTCCGCTTCTATTTCGATTCTGTGATTCCAATTCAGCATCACTTAATGACACATCCATAAAAATCATCTTAGTAATCACTGTTTGTCCCGAAACGGCAACAACAGCGTGACTAATAGACTTTGGAATGCGTCGTCTAAGTTTTGCGATTACGCGGCCAATCGCTTCGATGTCTTGAATGTTCCGCTCGGCCATAGCCCCTTTGGGCATTGGTTCGATTGCAACAGCATCAAGGCGATATCCCTGCTCATGCTGTGTTAACAACACAGCTTTAACAGAGTGCGAGCCGATGTCTATGCCTACCATGGCAGGCACTGACTTTTTAAGAAGTCGATTTAACATAAGAGCAACGTGAAACCTTTTTTTATAATTATAATAGACTTATAAATTATTGATGAAAAAATTTTATTCACTTTCTAATCAAGATATACTAGCAACGTCTGCGCTCAATTGGGAGTCCAATTAAGGAAATATCCGTGAAAATATTCAAAAAATTTTTACAAATCCTTTGCATATGTGTCCTCCTAGGCTGTATCACCCTAGTTGCTTTATACCTTTACGTGAAACCTGATATTCCCAGCGTAGCGGTATTAAAAGATGTAAAGTTACAAACGCCAATGCAAGTGTTTACAAGGGATGGAGCACTGATCAACCAGTTTGGCGAAAAGCGAAGAATCCCCGTAAAAATCAATGATGTTCCCGAACAAATGCGCTACGCATTTTTGGCAACCGAGGACAACCGTTTCTACGAACACTATGGTATTGACCCTATTGGTATCGTACGCAGTGCTTTAGTATTAATTTCTACCGGTGAGAAACGCCAAGGCGCTAGTACTATCACCATGCAGCTCGCTAGAAACTTTTTCTTAACACGCGAAAAAGCATATATCCGCAAGGTTAAAGAAATATTTATTGCATTGCATATCGAGCAATTATTAACCAAAGACGAAATATTTGAGCTCTACCTTAATAAAATTGAGTTAGGCAACCGCGCATTTGGTATTGGCGCTGCCGCCCAAGTCTATTATGGCAAATCTCTCAATGAATTAACTCTAGCACAAATGGCAATGATTGCAGGTTTACCTAAAGCACCATCAGCTTTAAACCCAATACGCAATCCACAACGTGCCAAAGCGCGCCGTAATGTCGTGCTCGGGCGCATGTTAGATGAAGGCTACATCACTAAATCAGAATATAATGAAGCAACTGCAGCACCAATCACAGCGAAATTCCATGGCGCAGAAATAGATTTGTATGCGCCTTACATTTCGGAAATGGCGCGAGCTGAGTTAGTGGCCATGTACGGCGAGGAGCAGGCATACAATTCAGGTATCAAAGTTTACACCTCGGTCGAATCAAAAGTACAAGCAGCGGCACAACAAGCGTTGCGAAAAAACGTATATGCCTACGACATGCGTCATGGCTACCGCGGACCAGATACATATTTATGGCAAGTGGATATCGAGCCAACACCTGATGCCGATTCCCTTGTCGCGAAACTGAAAGAGGTCAATGAATTAGCAGACCTACATGCAGCCGTTGTCCTAGAAGTCCAAGAGCAATCGGTCACAATCCTAAATAAAGAAGGTGAACAGCTTTCGATAGATTGGGAAGGGCTTAAGTGGGCTCGCAGCTACATTACCTCATCGCGACAAAGCTTTGCGCCTAAAACAGCTGCCGATATCCTGTCACCCGGTGCACAAATTTGGTATCGCTTTGATGAGCAGAGCCAAATCATGCTTGCTCAGATACCCGAAGCGTCAAGTGCATTAGTGTCACTGGATCCAAAAGACGGACGCATTAAGGCCGTTGTCGGTGGCTATAGTTTTGAACAAAGTCAATACAACAGAGTGGTTCAAGCGAAGCGTCAAGTTGGCTCTAACATCAAACCATTTATCTATTCAGCAGCATTAGAGCATGGGTATTCCCTCGCCAGCATTATCAATGACGCGCCTATAAACCATTGGGATAAGAGCCAAGGTGTTGCTTGGCGTCCCAAGAACAGTCCCGATAAGTATGTAGGTCCTATTCGAGTTCGACGTGCACTAGCACAGTCAAAAAATGTAGTGTCGGTAAGACTACTTCGTGGTGTTGGCGTTGAGCCAACTGCTGAGCACTTACTAAAATTTGGATTTTTGCCGCAAGATATTCCCAAAAATGAAACCTTAGCCTTGGGCAGCGCATCGTTAACACCACTAGAATTAGCCAGAGGTATGAGCACATTCGCGAATGGAGGTAACTTAATTGAACCTTATTTCATCACTGAAATTCGCAGTAATGAAGGCGAATTACTATTCAAAGCTCAGCCTGTTGTTGCGTGTAGTAACGAAGTACGTAGAAAAAATGAGGTGCTTGCTGAATTTGCTGAATTCGCTAAGTCAGATCAGTCAGTCACTGATGATTTCGAAGCACAAGCAAAAATTGATGATAACCTTTCAGAAGAGCCACCAAGGTGCGCACCTAGGGTCATTTCAGAGCAAAATGCTTTCCTTATTGCAGATGCAATGAACAGCGCGATTTGGGGCGGTGGCAACTGGCAGTATGGAAACGGTTGGAATGGTACAGGTTGGCGTGCAACCAAGTTAAAACGCCGCGATTTATCAGGAAAAACAGGCACAACCAACAGTTCAGTTGATACCTGGTTTAGCGGTTTTAACAAGAATGTGATGGCAACAGTTTGGGTTGGCTTTGATAACCCAGGGAACGCTCTGGGGCGTACAAGTTACAACAATAATCTTGATAAATCACAAATTTTTGGCGCTGAATCGGGCGCAAAAACGGCGCAACCTGCTTGGATTGACTTTATGGAAGTCGCACTTGCCGATGAGCCCTATGCCCCCATAGAGCCACCTGAAGGCTTAGAGTCTGTACGCATCGATTTGAAATCGGGATTATTGAGTCACAACAATGACTTCAGTAGCCGCTTTGAATACTTTATGAAAGGATTTGCCCCTACTCGTTTCGCCGAGAAAAAACGCGAAACTATTTTCGAGGCACAACCACAGGACGATAAAAAACAAGATGCGGATGAACTCTTTGAGAGTGAACTGTTTTAACCTTTTTCTTCAAGTAACAAAAAAGCCAGCAATTGCTGGCTTTTTTTTAATTTAGCTTCGTGGCTAACCAGTATAAATCAGAGTGCACTCCTGCAGCGGTAACTTCTTTCCCAGCGCCAGGACCTTGAATAACCAAGCTGTTGTCTTGATACCACTGGCTGTTAACAACAAATATATTGTCACCGGGGTTGAGCCCCGCTAGTGGATTGTCAGTGGTGACGGCCACCAAGCCAACCTGCGCTTTGATGCCGTGTGCCGTGATATGCAAATCAGCATTGTAACGCAATACTTTATTTTGCTTAGCAGCGTCACTCGCTTGTGTCGCAACAAAATCATCTAGAGCGCCTAGGTGCATTTGACATTGTTGCCATGAGCCTTCAGCGAGTTGCGCTGGCATAAGCGGCTCTAACTCGATATCTGCTAAATCAAGCGACAATCCTAATTCGCGCGCAAGAATTAACAACTTGCGCTGCACATCCCTGCCCGAAAGATCCTCTCGAGGATCAGGCTCGGTAAAACCAAGCCCTTGTGCTTCAAGCAGTAGCTGTGAAAACGGCACAGTTCCATCATATTTACTACAAAGCCAAGACAAGGTACCGGAAAACACCCCCTGTACACGGGTAATCACGTCACCACTTTGTTGTAAATCAGCCAGCGCAAAATTGATAGGCAAGCCTGCCCCCACACTGGTGTTATAACGCCATTGCAAATTGCGCTGAGCGAGGTCATCTTTAAGATTCTGATACCATTTTTTTGGGGCCGTCCCCGCATACTTATTGGCACTTATTAAATGGCATCCCGCTTTAACAAAGTGCGGATATAACTCACTGAATGATTCACTGGCGGTGATATCAATGACGACTTTATGTTCGTAATCGAGTTGCTGTAGTCTTTCCAATAGCTTTGTATCATCATATGAAACTGCTTCCGATAACCATCTTTGCTGCCAATTGGTAGGGTCAACGCCACAGGGGTCGAAAAGCAAAGTTTCACTGCGCAACAAGGCCACAAGTTTGACATCGATGTGTTGACCTAATCGCTGTAACTGTTGATTGAACTGCGATAAGAATACTTCTCCGACATTACCCAAACCAGCAACCACAACTGCCAGTTGGCGTTTTACTCCAATAAGCGCTTCGTGCAATATCGTTAAGCTGTCTGCATCAACTTCCTGATCAGTAAGCTGCAGAATATAGCCCTTATCACGATGTTGAAAACGACTATTGAAGTTTAACTGTGCTAACGCGTCGTTAATTTGTGTCTGCGCATCACCTAGCTCTTCTGCGGGAGTAATAACAGCAAAACCATATACATTAGATTCAACCAATTGGGCTCTTTGCGCAAAGTATCCTGAAACAAATGAAGAGACCTCTTGAGGAACAACTAAATGCATAATGCCTTGTTCAATAAACTCGATGATGTTCACCTGTAACTGCTGTTTTAAACGTGCTGTTTCGCCCGCGTCTAAGTGCGTCACTTTATACACATCGTGTTGCCCTAGCGTCGTAATAAAATGCTTGTGTTTACAGCACCCTTCTCGCACTACTTCAGTGGCGCTCGCATCGCTGTCATAGGAACTACGCACAGAAAGTTTAATATCAGTACCATGCAATGGAGATAAGGTTTTCGCATGCAATACAGGGTTGCCTAGGCAAGCTAAAAGCTGAGCTTGCGAGCGGCAAATTTTGTGGTACTTCACAGCTTCAGGAACTTTACGTGGGTCAGTACTGAAAATCCCTTGCGTATCAGTCCAAATACACACTTCTTCTGCGTTAAGGTAACGTGCAAACAAGGTGGCACTGTAATCACTGCCGTTTCGCCCTAGAGTCACTGTTTTACCTTGGTGATCTGAGGCAATAAAGCCAGTAATAACATTGATATGAGCCTTACTCACCTTAGATACACAAGTCTGTTCGTTCACTTTATGTAACAACTGCCCGTGTTGAGCTACAAGCAAATCTCGGGCATCTAAACTTTGTGCGTTCGCACCAATTTGCGTTAAATACGCGGCTAATAAGCGCGCTGACCAAAGTTCACCATGAGCCAGCAAAAACGCTTCGTCTAACTGCTCTGCTTCGAGTTCATTGCAAATATGCGCCAATTCTTGTGTCAGTGTGTCAGCTGCTGTTTTAGCATGTGTGGTATCGAGCAATTCATTTATTAGCTCTAACTGATGCGCTTTTACAACACTCAAGACGTCTGCACAAGCATGAGCATCCCCCTGTTGATAAGCCTGCCAAAGTTTTACTAAGGTATCCGTAGTCTTTCCCGCTGCGGACACGACAACCACGTCTCCCACTTGGGCATGTGCTAAGACAATGTTTGCAACTGCATGGTATCGCGCAGCGCTGCTTAGGCTAGAGCCGCCAAATTTATGTACTACTTGCGTCATTTCAACTCTCCAACTGCGCAAACGCGTGTGCTAAGTCAGCAATAAGATCATCTTTATCTTCAATACCTACAGAAATGCGGATCATGGTGTCCCCGACCCCGGCTTCTAATCGAGCTTGTGCATCCATGCCTGCATGCGTCATCGTTGCGGGATGACAAATGAGGCTTTCCACTCCGCCCAATGATTGAGCCAGAGTAAATTGTTTTACCGACGTCAGGAATTTTGCGCTGTCTTTGAGGCCACCTTTAATATCAAAGCTCACCATACCGCCGAATCCTGCTTGTTGCTGCTTTGCAAGTTCGTGCTGCGGATGTGATTTAAGACCAGGGTAATAAACGTGTTCAACACAGGGGTGTTGTTGCAAAAATTCAGCCACAGCCATGGCGTTTTCTTCATGCTGACGAAGACGTAGCTTTAACGTACGTATGCCACGAAGAGTTAGAAAGCTGTCAAATGGGGCGCCTGTGATACCGATATTGTTAGCCCACCATGCCAATTCTTCACCTAGCTCAGCGGTCTTAGTGATCAAGGCACCACCCACTACATCAGAATGGCCATTAATGTATTTTGTTGTGGAGTGCACCACGATATCACAGCCAAGCGCCAGTGGGCTTTGCAACGCTGGTGATAAGAAGGTGTTATCCGCTGCTACCAATGCACCAACTTGTTGAGCAGCCTCGCACACTTGGCGAATATCGGTTAAGCGTAAGATAGGATTGCTCGGTGTCTCAATCCACACGATTTTCGGCTGACTCTCGATGATCCCTTGAGAACACTCCGGGCGAGTCAAATCTAATACAACTAACTTAAATAATCCGCGCTTCGCCAATGAGGTGAAAAGACGATAACTGCCGCCATAACAATCGTGTGGGATCACTATGGTATCTTCAGGAGTCAGTAACTGGGTCACTAAATGCACTGCTGCCATGCCTGTTGCCGTAATTATGCCACGCTCACCACCTTCCAGCTGCGCCAATAGTTGCGCAAGCGTATCTCTATTAGGGTTGCCACTGCGGCCATAATCAAACTGGCGCTTAGTCGCAAAGTCAGCTAAAGAATAGGTGGTCGATAAATGAAGCGGAGGTACCACTGCACCATGATGTTGGTCAACTTCAATCCCGTGACGAACAGCAATAGTCTCATTTTTTAATTTAGTCATAGTGCCTCCAAACTGGCGCGGATGTTTAGACGTCTAAAAGGTTAAAATAACAAACATTGGAAGTCAAAACATTTATACGTCTAAATAGCTAAATGAGGAATATTTGACTATCCTTTCCAACACGATAAAATTTCGCCCTTATTGATGCCTAAGTGACCAAAAAATAAGACTCTAATTATGGCCAAGTGGAACGGTGAATACATTCACCCTTATGCGGAACACGGTAAAAAAGCCCAACAGGTAAAGAAAATTACCGTTTCGATCCCGCTCAATGTTTTAAAAGTATTAACTGATGAAAGAACACGACGTCAGGTGAACAACCTTCGTCATGCAACGAATAGTGAGTTGTTATGTGAGGCATTTCTTCATGCATTCACAGGGCAGCCTTTGCCTGATGATGAAGACCTTCGTAAAGATAACCCGGAGAAAGTGCCACAAGAGGTACGTAAAATAATGGAAGAGATGGGGTTAGAGGTACCTATTATTGGCGAAGACTAAGACACTGTACACCCACATTATTAACTGGGTATCCAAACAAAAAAAGCCCCAACTCTTGTTGGGGCTTTTTACTTTGCTACCAATAGATATGCTCTATTTATCAAAAAGGTACTGCGAAAGTGGATTACTTATCGTTCATGTAATCAGCCGCAAGTTCTACTTGAGCAACACCTGAATCCACAGCTGCTTGTGCTACCGCTTTTGCTACTCGAGGTAATAGACGAGGGTCCATTGGCTTGGGAATGATGTATTGTGGACCAAACTCAAGCTCTGTAACTCCCGATGCTTTCAGGACTTCAGCTGGGACTGGCTCTTTGGCAATGCTACGAATCGCTTCAACTGCCGCAATCTTCATCTCGTCATTAATTGCCGTTGCACGCACGTCCAGAGCTCCGCGGAAAATGAATGGGAAACACAGCACATTGTTCACCTGGTTTGGATAATCAGAGCGACCTGTCGCCATGATCAAAATCTGTACGCGCGCTGTGTGCCAATTCAGGCTTAATTTCAGGATCTGGGTTTGAACATGCGAATACAACTGGCTTATCTGCCATTAGTTTCAGACCTTCAGCTGACAACAAATCAGGACCAGATACACCAACAAATACATCTGCATCAGCAATAACATCTTGCAAAGTACGCTTGTCAGTGTTGTTCGCAAACAGTTGCTTATATTCGTTTAGGTCATCTCGACGTGTGTGAATCACGCCTTTGCGATCCAGCATGTAAATGTGCTCACGCTGTGCACCACACTTAATGAGCAGTTCCATACATGCAACAGCAGCTGCACCAGCACCTAAACATACAATGAGTGCATCACGAATGTCTTTACCTTGAATCTCAAGTGCGTTCAACATGCCCGCAGCAGTTACAATCGCAGTACCGTGTTGGTCATCATGGAATACAGGCACGTTACAACGTTCGATCAACGCTTTTTCAATTTCAAAGCACTCAGGCGCTTTGATGTCTTCTAGATTGATACCACCAAACGTGTCAGCGATATTCTCTACAGTATTAATGAAATCTTCGGTTGTACGGTGTTTTACTTCGATGTCGATTGAGTCAAGGCCAGCAAAGCGTTTGAATAACAGCGCTTTACCTTCCATAACAGGCTTAGAAGCTAGTGGACCTAAGTTTCCCAGTCCTAAAATCGCGGTACCATTGGAAATAACCGCAACCATATTACCTTTGGCTGTGTACTTATAAGCGTTATTTGGATCTGCCGCGATTTCGCGAACCGGCTCTGCAACACCGGGGCTGTAAGCTAGGGCGAGATCGTTGACTGTTTCTGCACTTTTAGTCAGCTCAATACTGATTTTACCAGGAACGGGATTAGCGTGATAATCGAGCGCTTTTTGACGAAAGTCTGACATGAATTAAATATCCTGCTAGAAATGTTTGTGAGAGTTCAGGTATACCGCAAACCATACTGCTTTTAGTCTCACATTCCAAGCAATATCAGGTCTATCCTGTTGCGCGAATTTAAACGTAGTTAGCACCAAGTTCACGGTTAATTATTTTAATTTCCCATAACGTAGTCGATAATTTTATCTACATCACGAGGCAAGATTGATTGTAAAAACTACATAAATGATACATAACGATATATAAAATTCAATTTATATAACCTGTAAGAATATCAATTGAACGGAAAAATCATTTCCCACACACTTCTGCAATATTGCTGCATTTAGAAGCTTTTAACTACACAATACTCAATTACAGTGTGACTTTATGGGAATTCAAAAGGAAGTTGGCGTGATAAATATCGAAAATGGATGAAACTGATAGGCACAAAAAAAGCACCCGAAGGTGCTTTTTTCTAATAAGCAGTGAATTACTTCTTGCTGCTAAGCGCACCGAAGCGCTTGTTGAAGCGGTCAACACGACCACCTGTGTCAAGAATCTTCTGCTTACCAGTGTAGAAAGGGTGACACTCTGAACATACGTCAAGGTGAATGTCTTTACACAAAGTAGAACGAGTTTCAAACTTGTTACCACAAGAGCACGTTGCTGTGATTGCTTCGTACTTAGGGTGGATACCTTCTTTCATGGGGATAACCTCTAAATAGGCCGTATCGCTCTCCAAACCCGGAGTTTGGCACCATACGCGTTAGTTTCAATGTGCTAAGACCAGTTAAATTATGCTCAGCACCCTTAAGGCCGCGTATTTTATTTAACTAGCGGTTAATGTTCAAGCATTAATTGCTGCTATTAACTAGGCGATGAATTTAGTACATTAGAGACACGTTCTTCAATGTGAGCTGACCTTTGTCATCCCAACCTAGCACTCAGTCAGATTTAGCTTTCTTATCAAGCACCTGCACCTACGTAGAGGTAGCAATAAAAGTGCCTCTTCACCGCAGTTTTGACTACAGCTTACCTGCGTCTGTAAACGCAGAGGACATCGCGGTGGGTATGCGTGTTCGCGTTCCGTTTGGCAATCGCCAGCTTAGTGCACTGATTGTAAAAATTAAAAACCAAAGTGAACTCGCCAGCGACAAAATAAAGCCGATTATTGAGGTGATCGACCGCGCACCTATTTTGGATGCATCGCACATTGAATTACTCAAATTTACCGCTCGTTACTACCACTATCCATTAGGTGAGACGATTTTCACCGCCTTACCCAAAGCGCTGCGGGTGGGTGAAGACATAGATAAAACCAGCATCAATTACCTGCAGTTGACTGAAAAAGGCAAAAAACTGCCCACGTTACGCGCAAAGAAGCAACAATCACTGCTGTCTCAGTTGGCTAAATCAGGCAAATCGCCGGTTACTGAAGTAAAAGCACTCGGATTCACCAAGGCCACTATCGATGCGATTATCGATAAACAGCTGGCTGAACTCACTATTGAGTTTTCTAGTGAATGGCGCGACAACCCGCTCACAGTGTCAACAAAACCCAAGCTTAACAATGAACAAGCGATTGCTTGCAGTAGCATCAATCAAAGCAGTGGTTATGCCAGTTTCTTATTGGAAGGAGTCACTGGTAGTGGCAAAACTGAAGTCTATTTGCAGTGCCTTGAAGAAGTCATTCGAAAAGGCCAGCAGGCTTTGGTATTAGTGCCAGAAATAGGCTTAACCCCGCAAACTGTTAACCGTTTTCGTCGCCGCTTTCCAGATACACCCATTATGCTTTGGCATTCGGCATTGACCGACAATGAACGTTTACAAACTTGGCGCTTTTGCCAAAAAGGCAGCTGCGCCATCGTTATTGGCACACGCTCGGCTATTTTCATGCCGTTTTTAAAACTGGGTATGATCATCGTTGATGAAGAGCACGACAGCTCATTCAAACAACAGGATAGCTTACGTTACCACGCTCGCGATCTCGGGGCATATCGCGCACAACAACATGGTATTCCACTGGTGTTAGGCACGGCCACACCCGCATTAGAAACATTGCACCGTGCACTTGAAGGTCGATATCACTTGCTGTCATTGACGCAACGGGCACAAACCTCCACCGACAACCACTATCAGCTGATTGATATCAAGGGCCAACACCTTGAATCAGGGCTTAGTCACGCAAGTATTGCTTACATAAAACGTGAGTTAGGCAGACAAAAACAAGTCATGGTATTTCTCAACCGCCGTGGCTTTTCGCCGTCGCTGATTTGCCATGAGTGTGGCTGGTTAAGCAACTGCCCTCGTTGCAGCACCAGTGCCACTTATCACAAATCAATGCGCCGCTTAGTGTGCCACCATTGCGGTGAACAAAGCGCACCGCCGATGCAATGCCCTGATTGTGGCAGCACCCAAATTCATCCCGTTGGATGCGGTACTGAACAACTAGAAGAAGCATTGAGCGAACAATTCCCTGATGTTGCTATCAGCCGCATCGATTGTGACTCCACACGTAAAAAAGGCAGTTTGGAGGAAGAACTTGAACGCATAAACCAAGGCGGGGCCCGCATACTCATAGGCACACAAATGCTGGCCAAAGGGCACCACTTCGCTGATGTCAGCTTAGTAATTATTTTAGATGTGGACGCAGGTCTGCATTCGTGTGATTTTCGCGCCACAGAGCATTTAGCGCAGCTAGTTACTCAAGTTGCTGGTCGAGCTGGCAGAAGTGGTGAACCTGGCACAGTGTTACTCCAAACGCACTTCCCTGAGCACCCGTTACTGCAAGATTTAGTGAACAACGGCTATCAACACTTTGCCCGGTATGCCCTGAGTGAACGCCAAGATACAGACTTACCACCTTACACACATCTTGCCCTGTTACGCGCAGAAGCACATGATTTATCGCTGGTTTTGCGTTTTTTATCGGATTTAGTTCCCGCAACACCCGTGCCTAAGATACAATTACTCGGGCCTATCCCTGCTCCCATGGAACGTGTGGCAGGCAAATTTAGATATCAGCTTCATATTCAAGGTGAAGACAGAGGCGCGCTACACGCATATATTGGACAGATGGTGACGTATCTGAGTAATAATAAATTAGCGCAAAAAGTTCGCTGGAACCTGGACGTAGATCCAATCGACATGATGTAGAGAGATAACACACTCGTATGGCGCAACACGACTACATAAATCGTAAAAGACCCCAACGCGGCGCGAAGAAAAAGGCGCCACCGAAAAAGCCCTTTCCAGTGTTTTTGGTCAGTGCAGCAGTGATTTTGTGTGCTGGATTTGGCTATGGTCTGTGGTACATAAAGAATAACGCAGATCCCGAAGTCGTTGAGCAAGTCAAAAAGCAGCCTGAGCCACAAAAGACGGTGATTCAAAAACCAACTACGCCTGAGTTCATCAACGAAATCAAAGAAGCTGAGATTGAAGTTGAAGTAAAAGAAATTGAGCAGCAAGGTCCGTGGGTTATGCAGTGTGGTTCTTTTAGAACATACGGACAAGCTGAAACACTCAAAGCTAAAATTGCATTTGCGGGGCTTGTTTCTGAAATTCGTCGCACCGAAGGCAGTAATGGTGTGTGGTACAAAGTGCGCCTTGGCCCCTACCCGACAAAACGCGGCGCAGAGAGTGATAAGAACAAACTAAAGCGCCAAGCCAAAATCATGGGCTGCGGAATCTGGCTGTGGACCTAAGCCCAACACATTAAACCCACCTAGAACAAAGGGGATTTCGTTTTTTACCTTGAAATCCCCTGTCAGAGCCCATATTACCCCGCTATCAGACTTAGAAAACGCCACCCATCGGGTGCAAAGGATTCTCATGACTACGATAGTTTCAGTTCGCCGTGAAGGTAAAGTCGTTATCGGCGGTGACGGCCAAGTGTCGCTTGGCAATACGGTAATGAAGGGTAATGCCCGCAAAGTACGCCGTCTGTATAATGGCAAAGTAATCGCTGGGTTCGCAGGCGGTACTGCAGATGCATTCACGCTGTTTGAGCGCTTTGAAAGCAAACTGGAGATGCACCAAGGCAATCTCACCAAAGCGGCTGTGGAAATGGCCAAAGATTGGCGCAGTGATAGAGCTCTGCGACGATTAGAGGCACTCTTAGCCGTAGCAGATGAAACTGCATCCTTGATCATCACGGGCAACGGTGACGTAGTACAACCAGAGCACGACCTTATCGCAATTGGTAGCGGTGGCAACTTCGCCCAATCTGCAGCCATTGCCCTGTTAGAGAATACCGAGCTATCAGCACGAGAAATCGTTGAAAAGAGCCTTAAGATAGCGGGTGATATTTGCGTATTCACTAACAATTTCCAAACCATTGAAGAATTGTAATTAAGGAGCCACCATGTCAGCAATGACTCCTAGAGAAATCGTCCACGAACTTGATCAGCACATTATCGGTCAAGGCAATGCAAAAAAAGCGGTGGCTATTGCCCTTAGAAACCGTTGGCGTCGCATGCAGCTTGATGAAAGCTTGCGCCAAGAAGTAACCCCAAAAAACATTTTGATGATTGGCCCAACAGGTGTCGGTAAAACAGAAATCGCTCGCCGTCTTGCTAAATTAGCAAACGCGCCTTTCCTCAAGGTTGAAGCAACTAAGTTCACCGAGGTTGGTTATGTTGGTAAAGAAGTCGAAACCATCATTCGCGACCTAGTTGAAATCGCATTTAAGATGGTGCGTGAGCAACAAGCGAAGAAACACCACTTCCGCGCAGAAGAAGCCGCAGAAGAGCGCGTGCTAGATGCATTACTGCCACCAGCGAAAGACGCGTGGGGTGAAGCTCAACCAAGTGAGAACTCATCGACTCGCCAGACTTTCCGTAAAAAACTACGAGAAGGCCAATTAGACGACAAAGAGATTGAAATCGATATCGCCGAGCAAGGGCCAAATGTCGAGATCATGTCTCCACCGGGTATGGAAGAAATGACCAGCCAACTGCAGAGCATGTTCCAAAATATGTCTGGTGGCAAAACCAAGAAGCGTAAGCTGAAAATCAAAGAAGCATTGAAGCTTTTAGTTGAAGAAGAAGCGGCCAAACTGGTTAACCCAGAAGACGTAAAAGAACTTGCTATTGAAGCAGTTGAGCAAAACGGCATCGTGTTCTTGGACGAAGTCGATAAAATTTGTAAGCGTGGCGAAAGCAGTGGTCCTGATGTTAGCCGCGAAGGTGTTCAACGTGACTTATTACCGCTTATCGAAGGTTCAACGGTGAGCACTAAGCACGGCATGGTAAAAACGGATCACATTCTGTTTATCGCCTCAGGCGCGTTCCAGATGGCGAAACCGTCGGACCTTATTCCTGAGCTACAAGGCCGTTTACCCATTCGCGTTGAGTTAGATGCTCTTAGCGCTGACGACTTTAAGCGCATTTTGACAGAGCCTCATGCTTCATTAACGGAACAGCAAATTGCGTTACTGAAAACCGAGGAAGTAGATGTAGAATTTACTGATGATGCGATTGAGCAACTTGCACAAGCCGCATGGCAGGTTAACGAAAAAACCGAGAACATCGGTGCCCGTCGTCTACACACCGTAATGGAGCGTTTGATGGAAGAGATTTCGTTCGACGCCAGCGACAAAGCAGGTACACGCTTAGTCGTAGACGGTGAATACGTGAATAAACATCTTGATATGCTGGTACAAGATGAAGACTTAAGTCGCTTTATTCTTTAATCTGAGGGCCTACGGGCCCTTTTTAGTTAGGACGCTATATGCTGGTTAATACCTTGCATTACCATCGCAAAACAAAAGTGCTAGACATTCATTTTGACTCAGGCGGAGTCTCCACACTCAGCGCCGAATTTTTGCGTGTGCATTCGCCATCGGCTGAAGTTCAGGGGCATCATTCAGGTCAGGCGACGTTAGTAACCAATAAAAAGGATGTAGCCATCACCTCAATCGAAGCTGTGGGTCATTATGCTGTGCGATTATTATTTGACGATGGCCATCAAAGTGGCTTGTACAGTTTCCGTTATCTTGCGCATTTGTGTCATGATGAGCAAAGTTTGTGGCAGACCTATTTAAAGCGCCTAAAACAAGCCAATGCACGGCGTGAATCGGGGATTGCTATTCGCGTCACCCCTTAACAAAAAAACGCCACAAAGGGCGTTTTTTTCATGTAGGGCTCGAGTGATTAAGTCTTATCTTGGTTTAACTGGGTTTTATACGCGATACTTTGCTACAGCCTCACGCAATACGCGGGCTTGCTCTGCCACTTCTTCACTCGTATGGGCGTTACTGCTGGCATGCGAGCTAGCTTGCTCTGCAATGTCGCGAATACGCACGACATTTTGATTAACTTCAGAAGCTACTTGTGACTGCTGCTCAATCGCCACCGCAATTTGAGTGCTCATCTCCATGATGGTCTCAATCTCTTGAGTTATGGAACTCAAAAGGTCCCCCGCACGCGATGCTTGGTCTGCACTTTCTCCACCTTGCTCTCGACAGCGCTGCATGATGGTTACGACCTCTTGAGTACGCTGTTGCAAAGCAGAAATGATGTTCTCAATTTCTTGCGTAGAATCTTGGGTTCGTTGTGCCAATGAACGCACTTCATCAGCAACTACCGCAAATCCGCGACCTTGCTCACCCGCACGCGCTGCTTCAATAGCCGCATTCAACGCGAGTAGGTTTGTTTGTTCAGCAATACCACGAATTACATCGAGGACCGAACCTATCGTGTCCGCATCCTTCTCCAACTGGCCAACGACGTCAGAAGCACCACCCAACGAATCTGACAACTGCGCAATACGTAGCACAGTAGAATCCACCTCCTGTCGTCCTTGTGCGGCATTTTCATTCGTAGCTTGTGCCCGACTCGCAGCTTGCTCGGTATTACCAGAAATATCATGAATCGTTGCCTGCATTTCAGTAGCTGCTGTAGCAACCATATCTGCCTCTTGCAGCTGCTCCTGAACTCCTGTGCTGGTTGCTGCAGTTGTTTGCGCTAGCTCTTCCGTTGCACTGTTCAGTGTTTCCAACGCATTATTCACGTTGTATATCAAACCTCTAAAATCAGACGTGAGTGTATTGATATTGTTTGTAAGTTGCGCTATTTCATCATTGCCATGAGTTTCAATTTGTACACTTAAATCATTATCTTGGCGAATTCTAGCAATGGCCGCCACAGCACGGTCAATAGGTTGAATGATAGCGCGGCTTGTCATTATTAATAGCGTAGTTACAACCACAGCTGCGATTACGAGTATGGTCATTGCAAGCAGTTGAGTCGCTTGCATCTGCTGTTCAATTTTGACTTTAGACGTTGCTAATACTTGTTGCGCGAACTGGTCACTTGTTTCTACCGAGCGGACTAACTCACCTAATGCACCCGAGCTCAAATTAACACCAAGCTTTTGCTGAGCTCTCACTAACGCCGTAAATTTGTCTCTGTATTGATTTAGCAAGGTATTCAGGCGAGTACGATAATCACTATCAAACCCTGATTGCTGAATATTCGAAGATAAACTGCTGTGGTACTCCTCGAATTTGTCTAAGTATTTCGCATCCAACCGCAGCATAAAATCTTTTTCTGCACGACGTAACTGCAACATTTCCGACAGCATTTCGTAGTTTTGCTGTTCTTTAAGTAAGGTTTCAACCTCATGCACTGCAGCTCGAAGCTCGCCATACAATGCATCCTTGGGGTGTAAGCCGATTATGCGTTGTAATTGGACTACTTGCTCAAAGTCATCCCGATAAACACGGGCATGCTTTGAAAACTCGTCGATAAGTTGGGTATCAGCGCCTAGCTCTATAAACTGCTCGCGTAGATTGGCTACTCTCGTTTCAAGCGCTTTGAATTCTTGATCGAATTTATCTAAATCCTCTTCATTTTTGTAAAAGAGGAAGTTCTTCTCAAATTTTCGCAAAGAAAGCTCATGCACATTGAGCTCTTCTGCATTTTCTAGGGTGGCATTAAGAAGGGTCATAACGCGTGCTTCGTAGATTACTACAGCAAAAAGTACAAGTAACGCCAACGCGACTACGGCACCATTCACCACAAGCCTACGCTTAATAGTGAGCTTCTTCATAAAATTCATGGCGTTTACCTTCTTACTACGGCGGTTATGTCCCTAAAAGTTTAGCTATCAACATGATTATCTTGCAATAATTTTTGTTGATAATTATTTAATTTAAGTCAAAAACCGCACTAAATAATTAGCTTTTTAATGTTAAAGCACTCCTTGCCACAGTTGTTCATTGAGACTCTGCCTCTCTTGCCACTGCCCAGCGAGCAGCCAAGAAATTAACACAGTTGGATCATGAGGATAGTTAATACGTTCCTTTTTTTCCATGTTTAGCCAATCATCTAATGCCCCTTGATCCAAATAATGCATTACTTGAGCCCGTTGCATTTTTTGCAATGTCAGTGCATTGGAATGTTGTTCAAATTGACCGGTCAACGGCTTCAGCAGTAGTTTCTTACCCAACGTTAACGCCTCACTAGAGAGTTCAAACCCTGCATTCGCAACAACGCCACTGGCACTGGCTAAATCTTTGAGGAACCCGGCGCGAGACGGTTTACGCAGATGAATATGTGCCATAGATTTATCTTGCGCTTGTGGGTGATAACAGTAGAACTCTTTTGCTGGAAAATCTTTCAAATAATCAATCACTTCATTGAGATCTTCAAAAGGTAAATAAACCAGAACTTTATTATCAACATACTCACTATCCACTGGTCCACCGTGCTCAATAAATGGTGGAATAATAGATTCATCGAACGGTTGCCAATGTACACCTAGATACACATCGGCTGGCGCGAAATGGCGAATCATCGTTTTGGTAAGAATGTTGTCGCCTGTAACTGGCACACTGTCAGATAAAAATGCGGCTTGGTGGCTCATGCCCACGACTGGCACTTTTTGTCTCTTGGCCGCCCAAGCACTGATGGGCTCAAAATCATTAAATACGAAATCGTAACCACGTAAATTAAGTGCACGAATGTCTTTTATAAATTCACACACCCCCGCATTTTTGAGTGTTTTAAAGCCGTTGACCCGCCCCCTTTCAGTAACAAAGGTGAGCCCCTGACGAGTTTGGTATTGACCAAAACCCTGCATATCGAAATATTGCTCAGGATCTCTTCCCGAAAAAAAGTAGTCGACTTCAACACCAGCTTCACTGAAAGCTTTCGCCATAACACGCGCACGCGTAGTGTGGCCGTTTCCCGTGCCTTGTACACCGTATAATATCTTCATAAAGTACCAGTAATGAGTAATGCAAAAAGGGCACAGCTGTATCCGAGTAATGAACCAAGCAGTACATCGAGTGGATAATGCACACCTAGAAATACACGCGAGCACGCCACTAACGATGCCCAAAGATATAAATAAGGCACCGCATTTGGGTAGAAATGACCAACAACCGCGGCAAACACCCATGCCCCAGCACTGTGACCGGACGGTAAACTGAATTTATCGCTGGGTATGATGTGAGCGTCTGGGGTCATAACATCACAGGGGCGCAGACGCTGAAATAAGTTCTTGGCGACATAATAGATAGGGCGTTCGATGACAAACGCAATGAGCAGCACAGTCAGCAATGACAACTGCTGTGGCGTACTGTATGTAAGCAAATACAAAGCGAATAAGGCATATAAGATCCCATCGCCTGTGTGCGACAACAATCTAATACTATGATGTTGCCAACGCTTGTAGCGCGTTCGAAATAATGCTTTGAACAACACTCTGTCAAATCGGTCCAGACGAGCAAGTATCATGCCCTTTCACCTGTAATGTGCATATTGATTTGACTATAGTCAGTGAAAATAACAGTTCCATGACGTTTTTTAGACAAATATATTTCCACGTACACAGTACTATTATTAATTGTTTCTAAAGCTCTTTATCTGCGTTTACCTTGCTTGCTAAGCCCCATAACCTAGGTATACTGGATACAACAAAGTCCCTAGGAGAGTCCGATGGAATATAGTACCTCTGAACTGTGTGATCATTTTGCTGATGTTGTTGATGTGCTCGAGCCAATGTTTATTAACTTTGGTGGGCGCAGTGGTTTTTGTGGTCGAATTAGAACCATTAAATGTTTTGAAAGTAGCCAGCTCATTCGCGAAGTGTTGCAACAAGATGGCACTAATTCGGTTCTTTTAGTGGATGGTGGTGGCTCAACGCGTCGCGCACTTATTGATATTGAACTCGCTGAACTAGCTGTAGAAAACAATTGGGAAGGAATTGTTGTTTACGGTGCCGTTCGCCACGTCGATGAACTAGAAGAACTAGAGTTGGGTATTCAAGCAATCGCGTCAATTCCTGTGGCCGCTGATGATATGGCGCCTGGCGAAGAGGGTACGCCTGTTAATTTCGCTGGGGTGTCGTTTTATGAAGATGATTACCTCTATGCCGACAGTACTGGGATTATTATTTCTGCAGAAGAGCTCGAGCTCGAATACGTAGAAGATGAAGAACTTGAGATTTCAGAAGAATAAGCCTTTGTCATGAACTATGCAGTAACTATTTATGACGAAAGCCATCTTGCGGGCTTAGTTGCTGCACGCAACGCAGAGCAACGTGTATTTCAATCACTTGCTCTGCTCGACACGCAAGTAGAGTTCACACAAGCACTTAAAGATGCACGGGACTTTGGTATTCGTTATGTCATCTTCGGTATACCTGAAGACATAGGCCCCCGTGCGAATTTAGGTAAAGGGGGTGCTGATGAAGGTTTCAGAGCATTCTTATCAAAATTTCTTAATTACCCCGTAAATGAATTTACACCTGTTCAAAATGTCTTACTGCTCGGCGAAGTGGATTGTTCTGATTTGCAGGCTCAAAGCCGCGATTTGGATAATAGCAATACCGCGGATTTAGAACAATTGCGTGAATTATGCGCACAAGTTGATGCACGTGTTGAGCCTATCATGGCAGCGGTGCTAGCAGCGGGATTAGTGCCAATCGTGATAGGTGGCGGGCACAATAACTGCTACCCGTTACTCAAAGCGAGTGCTACGCATCACGGCAGCGCTATCAATGCAATTAACCTTGACCCCCATGGTGACTTTAGAGCACTTGAAGGTCGCCACAGCGGTAATGGTTTCCATTACGCGGCGAGCGAAGGTTATTTAAAAAATTACCACGTCATTGGCCTTGATCAGCAAAAGAACAACAGCACTATCCTTGCGACCATGGCGCACTATGGCAATCACTATACTAGCTATCACGACCTTAAAGTAATCGCCGAGCACAGCATTGCGCAAAGCGTGAAAAATGCTAAAACTGCTTTTGTTCACAAAGCACCTCTTGCAGTTGAGCTGGATATCGATGCCATTACGTTGGCTCCGGCCAGCGCATTTAATTATCGAGGCTTTACGTTAAATGAAGCTGAGCAATACGTGTATAACGCAAGTAAGGACTCAGAGGTGGCATATTTGCACCTTTGTGAAGCCGCGCCAAGCCAAGATCCGAATGGTTACTACGCGGGAGCTAACGCTGCTGGACAGCTGCTGAGTGCATTGGTTATTGCATTCTTAAGAGCAAAAAATTAATTTTAGGCATTAAAAAAGGGCTCTCTTGAGCCCTTTTTTAATGCCTAAAATGAATAAATCAGTACGGAATTTCTTGGTTTTTAAGCTTATGATGCCACTGTCGAGTCCAACCTAGCAGGCCATCTGAGCGAAGTGGATGTGTGAAAATATATCCTTGCGCACCGTGAATGCTGAACTCTTTGATATAACTTAGTTGAGCTGGGCTCTCGATACCTTGGCAGATAACTTTTGCCTTTAAGTGACGATGCATATCAATAAGGCCGTTTAATAACGACTTATTACCACTGGTGTAATCTACTTCCGCCGTTAGTGATGGATTAACCTTTACATAATCCAAGTTGATTTTCGGTAATTTCGCGAGAAATAGCGGGGTTTCACCTAACCCATCCAAACATAAGTGCACACCCACTTGATGTAAACGGCGTAGCAATGACAAAGTGTCATCATCGAGTGACATCAATACAGGTAATGGACACTCGATAATTAAGTCACCCGGCAACAGCCTATGCTCAAGCAGCATGCGTTGTGCAAAATCAACAAATTCATCATGAATAATCTCTTCACCGAATAAATTGACACTCACAGGCATAGCTAAACCATCCATTTTTAGCGCCATTGCCATTTCTGCTGCACGTTCAAGTACATAAAATGCAAGTTTGTAACCACGCCCTACTTCGCGAAGATTATCAATAAACTCGCGCGCATCTAAAATTCCGCGCTCAGGATGGTTCCAGCGCAACAGAAGTTCCACATAAAGCAATTTGTTCTCAGGCAAACCAACAACTGGCTGGAAGTACAATTCAAAGTCTTGTTCAAAATCGACCGTTGTTAATTCCTTGAGTTGCGCTCGATGCGCCATCGCTTTTTGTTCAAGGCCAACGTCATAGACACCAATGCGTTGAACAGGGTTAAACTCCAGTGTCTTAAACGTTTGTCCTACGAGTTCATCCAGTGGAAGTTCTGACGCTCGCCCGCTAGTTAAGGCAATGCGAGGAGATAACTCAACCACACCTTGGCGGGAATTGAATGGCTTTTGAATAGCATCTGCAATATGTTGTGCCAGTTGCTCGTGACTGTGAGCTTCCTCATCCAAATCAATCAATAGCCCATAGCAAAGAGGGGCAACTTGGAACACTTGCGGCTGTAATTTAGTGTTGCGCTGCAGATTAATGACGCGTGACTGCAATTGTTCACCTAACTGATTAATTCGAGCGAGGCTTTGTGTAAGAATGAGTTCTGCAAACTCTTGTCCCAGCAAGCGGTTTAACTGTTCATAACCTTCAATTTGCACCAACAGCATAGCCACGTCGGTGCTGCGTTCTGCACGCCATGTATTATATTGGGTGACGGCATGTGACCACGATATTACAGGGAAGGTATGCTCTTGGAATTCACTGCGCGATTGCGTTGGCGAGAAGCCTTGAGCTTGAATTTCTTCATCTATCTCGCTCTCTAAGTCCATAAACGCCATTAGCTGTAAGACTAAAGGTATCAAAGTAAGCCAAGCAGATTGCAATGATACGCCATATGCAATCATAACGAACGCCAGCTGCACCGCAACCAGCCCAGATCTGATGTAGAAAGTCTTTTGCGCTTTGTAACGATAAACCAACCACCATCTAGCGGCAAAAGTAGCAATTAGCAGCGCGCTGGCAATCAGCCAGTTGCCACTTATAAATGCCAATCCTGACACAGAGTAAAACATCGCGCTGATGCCATCTTTGCGTTCACTGATCAATACAACACTGATGACGAGCGCCATCATGAATAAACCGCAAATAAATGCACCAAGCTGAAGACTGGTTATCATAGTTATTATCGTAGTTAATTTGTGCCTGTGGCCATTAGTATAGCCACAATTATTGCAGCCATATTGTTGTTAGCCGCCCATCATCAGAAAGCTTTACTTAATACTCCCTGAACCCAGAGTTTTTTCAGTGGACCTGTACCGAATTCATAACTAAGTTGCGACGGGTGTTCAATGTCCCACAACGCAATATCAGCCCTCATTCCTTGCGCCAATTGACCTCGATCTTCTAGCCCCAATGCCTTCGCTGCATGACGCGTAACCGCTTGCAAACTTTGACCCGGTGTTAGTTTAAATAATGTACACGCCATATTCATCATTAACAAGAGTGAACAAAGCGGAGAAGTACCTGGATTAAAGTCGGTAGCTATAGCGATAGGCACTTGATATTGATGTAATAATTCTAACGGCGGATATTTAGTTTCGCGTAAGTAGTAAAACGCACCGGGCAGCAAAACAGCGACCATTCCCGCGTCTTTCATTGCTTTCACGCCAGCTTCATCGAGGTATTCAAGATGGTCAGCTGACAAAGCTTGATAACGCGCAGCGAGTTCAGTGCCATGCATATTCGACAATTGCTCAGCATGTAGTTTTACATTGAAGCCCAGCTCTTTTGCGCGCTTAAACACGCGTTCTGTTTGCGCTTGGTTAAAACCAACGTTTTCACAAAATACATCAACCGCACTTGCAAGCTTGCGGTTTGCCACTTCAGGCAGCATCTGCTCGCACACTAAGTCAATGTACCCATCCGCGTCGTTTTTATATTCAGGAGGCAAAGCATGCGCACCTAAAAATGTACTTTGAATGTTTATCGGGTGGTGTTCGTCTAAAATAGCAGCCACTTCCAGCAGCTTCAGCTCACTTTCCAAATCTAAGCCGTAGCCCGATTTAGTTTCGACTGTGGTCACCCCTTCACGCAGTAACGCATCTAGACGCTGCTTTGCTTTGCTAAATAACGCCTCTCTATCCGCCTCGCGCGTTGCTCGCACCGTTGTGGCAATACCGCCCCCAGATTGAGCGATGCTTTGATAACTCTCTCCTTGCAAGCGACGTTCAAATTCTTGTGAACGGTTACCACCAAATACAATGTGGGTATGGCAGTCAATCAAACCTGGCGTGAGCCATGCGCCCTGAGCTGAGTAAACAGGAATAGACAACAAATCTAATTCTGGCATCTGCGCCATTGGACCAATCCACGCAATTTTGTCACCACTGAGCAAGACCGCTCCTTGCTCAATAATCCCATATTCGTCATTTGGTCCTGTTGGCACCATTGTCGCGATATTTGCATCGATTATGATTTGGTCGATGTCCATGATTGTGTCCATGAAAACTCCTAAACTTACCCAACTTGTATATACAAGAATAATGTGCCAATGTTTACACAAACAGCACAGCAGTGCAAAGGATAAGTATAGAGTCGGGAGTGAGTGTGGGCACAGCAAAATACAGTGAAATTAAAACCCATATTTTGACGCAAATTCGCAGTGGCCAGTGGCAAGAAAACCACCGTGTACCCTCAGAAAATCAACTTGCTCAGGAATTTGCGGTGAGCCGCATGACCGCTCGTAGAGCATTGAGTGAACTCACTGACGCAGGCATACTCACCCGCACCCAAGGTTTAGGCAGCTTTGTTGCCAGTTTTAAATCCCAATCTTCGTTGTTAGAAATTCGCAACATTGCGGACGAAGTCAAAGAGCGCAGGAGCAATTACAGCTGTGCAGCAGTGGTATTGGAGTCAATAGAAGCACTAGCACCGATTGCTATCGCCTTAGGTGTGGAACCCAGTACTCAGGTGTACCACAGCGTACTAGTGCATTATGAAAATGATGCACCGCTGCAAGTTGAAGAACGATTTGTAAATCCAATGCTAGTACCTGAATACTTACAACAAGATTTCACGGTGACTACCCCCCATGAGTATTTAACTCATGTCGCACCATTAACCGAAGCACGCCATACCGTGGAAGCAATCACACCAAACACGCAAATGTGTGCGTGGCTCAATCTCTACAATGAAGAGCCATGCCTGCAGGTCATCCGTCGTACTTGGTCCGAACACGGTATTGTAAGCTTTGCTCGCTTAGTATCTCCGGGCAGTAAATACCGCTTGGGTGGCCATTTGACCTTTGGTAAACGCAGCTAAACAACAACCATTTTCGGCATGACCCTAGCTGCTACTGAGCGACTAGATGTCATGTTGATAAGTAAAACCGAGTGATTCAATATTCGAGCCATCAATATAACGTTGCGTTGACTTTGTGACACTGTAAGTCGGCGCTTTTGTGCCCAACTTATGACAATGCTTGCGATAGTAATCACCTTTAGTCGGGTGTGAAGGATGCACTAGGTTGTACATATTGTCACTGTCGCTGTAACGCGCGCACAGCGCTAACAGTGCATTGATAACATCAGCACGATGAACCATATTCACAGTATCGTCTTCGTGGGAGGATAACTCTTTGCCACTAACAAAGCGTCCCGGCTCTCTATTAGGGCCCACAAGACCACCTAAGCGTATAACTTTTGCGCCAGCCTCCAAGGCAAGCAACTCAGCTTGATAGAGGCGCTGCTGGCGCGCACTACTCAGGGACAACGTACTGTGCTCATCATAGCAACCGGAGTCGTTGTCATACACGCCTGTGCTTGAGCATAATACAAAACCTTGCGCGTCCAAGTGCTTTGCCAGTATTAGTGTCTGTTCAAGCGTTTGCAAATAGTTACTTGGGCCTCGACGCTCACCTGGGCTCATGGCACACACCCAATACGCGCCAGTGAGCGACACGGTATGTGTTAACTCACCTACTTCATTAAGATTAAAAATGCGGTCGTAGTCTTGCTGGATATGATGTCGATGAGTCGCCTGAACCTCCCAGCCCTCTTGAATTGCTTGTTGAGCTAACGCATCACCTAACCAACCGGCACCAATAATCACCATTTTTTTATTCATTATTTAACCCTAAAAACTAACATTCGGACTACACTTTCTAGCACGTGCTTGAGATAGGACCCCAATGTATGTATCTGATTCGATTAATTTATGCGTCTCGTGTTAATGACTCACTTAATACTGAGGATGTTGCTCAGATATTAGATAGCTCACGCGCCAATAATAACAGAAGTCATATTACCGGTTTGCTGTGTTTTAATCACAAATACTTCTTACAGTGCTTGGAAGGTTCTCGTGCCAAAGTCAATGAGCTGTATCAGCGTATCCTCCACGACGAGCGCCATGCTGATGTATTGTTGTTGAGCTACGGCGAAGTAAGCGAGCGCCATTTTAGCAACTGGAGTATGGGTTATGTGCCAGCAACCAAAATCACCCAAGAGATAACACTGAAGTTTACCGGCAACGGTAAGTTTAATCCTTACGAAATGGCGGGTTCCAGTGCCGAAGCTCTGATGATTGAACTTGCACACAACACCCCTACATTAGAATAAACTCAACTACACCTTGCTTTAGATCAAATCGCTCGAAGCACATTTTTCCTAAACTAGCGCGCATACTGAATAAAATGAGTATGCGTCGTGATCAATCAAGTCCAATGGCAAAATGAGCTAATTAACAAATACAATGTATCTGGCCCAAGGTACACTTCCTACCCGACTGCTTTGCAGCTAGAAGCAGGGGCAAACACGCAAACGCTTGTGCACGCATTAGAGAGCTGCGAGACACATGCCCTATCTTTGTATATTCATATCCCATTTTGCCATCAGCTGTGTTACTACTGCGGCTGCAACAAGGTGGTGACGCGTCATCAGCATAAAGCCGATCTTTATCTAGATTACCTCGAAAAAGAAATGGCAATGTTAAGCACGCATTGTCAAACGTTCGACGTGCAACAGCTACATTTAGGTGGTGGCACTCCGACGTTTCTTGATACCGAGCAAATGGCGCGGTTAATCACACTGATTGAGCAACACTTTAGCGTTAATAGCAATGCTGAGCGCAGTATCGAAGTAGACCCTCGCGATCTTGCTCTTGAGCGCATCGATGAGCTCTACGCCTTAGGTTTCAACCGCATCTCATTCGGCGTACAAGACTTTAATGATGATGTACAAAACGCGGTGAATCGTCCGCAATGTGCAGATGAAGTAGAGGCGTTAGTTCGTCGCGCAAAAGCAGTGGGTTTTAAGTCAGTCAACGTTGATATGATTTATGGCTTGCCGCTGCAGACGCCAGAATCGTTTGCTGTATCCATTGAACGTCTCATCGACATAGGCCCAGATCGCGTATCGGTATTCAACTACGCTCATTTACCCAGCCGCTTTGCGGCGCAGCGTAAAATTAAAGATGCGGACTTACCTAGTGCAGATGCCAAGCTCACTATGTTTAAACAAACCCTAGAGCGTATGATTAAAGCTGACTATCAATTCATTGGCATGGATCACTTCGCGAAAAAGGATGATGAGTTGGCTATCGCCCAACGCGAAGGGCACCTGCACCGTAACTTCCAAGGCTATACATTAGGTGGCGACTTACCCCTTCTGGGCCTTGGTGTGTCGGCTATTTCACAAATTAATCGCCACATCATCCAAAATGAAAAAGAGCTCAAGCATTACTACCAAGCACTAGAGCAAAACCAGTTAAGCGCCTGCAAAGAAATCACACTTAGTGAGGAGGATGAGCTTCGTGCTGCGGTGATAAAACAACTCATTTGTCACTTTGAGCTCGACATGGATGTGTTTTCAGCACGTTTTGGATTCAACTTCAAACAACACTTTGCCCAGGAATTGGCGCGGTTAAAAAGCTTCGTGGACGATGAAATGCTGGAGTTAACCCAAAGCCAGATTCGTGTCACAGCCAAAGGCGTACTCTTCATTCGTATTATTTGCATGTCTTTTGATGAATACATGCAAAGCCAGATTAATCAGCAGCGCTTTTCGCGAGTGATATAAACACCAATGATGTGACACAAAAAAGCCACCGAGAAGGTGGCTTTCTATTTTGCATCAATTACATAAACACGTGTTTGGTACTGGGGTCAGCAGCAAATTCTTGTACCAGCTTGGCGCTATCTTTAAGAATTTGTTCCTCGAGCTCCTGCTCTTTACGCCAGCGCTCACTGTCTTGCTTGAAAATCTCTTTTTTCGAATATTTCTTGCGCGCTTCATGGGTCGGTAAATCTTTGACCGCTTCATACATAGCGAAGACGCCTGGATATTCAGACTCTAAAGTCACTTCTTGCTCGAACTGATACTGACTCATCAGTACCCATACACGCAAACAACCCTCAGAGTACTCACACTGACCTTCTTTCATTGCTTTGGCTATCAGGTTAATGCTGTCACTTAGTTTGGCATTACGTGCAGCGCGCTTTTGCGCATATTGCTCACGCTTTTTCTCCACCAGGCGGTTTTGCTCACGCACTTGCCACAACAAACGACCCGCGTAAAATGCTAAACCAGCAATTATTAACGTCCCGATAATTATCGCGATGAGCCAAACTGCACTCATTTTTCGTCCTCGTCATCGAGCCACTCGTCTGCCAACGAATCGTTCATAAAGCCATCCAACATGTCTTCATCGTCTTCGAAGTCGTCATCGTCCAAGCCTAAGATCTCACACAGTTTCTGGTGACGATCAACTTTCGCGTTGAAGTATTTCGCATCTTTACCTTGCAAAATTTCACCGTTGTCGTGACGCTCAATCAACGCAAGGAAACGCTCATCTGACTCCAATTGTTCGAGCTCTTGCTCTGGCGTCAGTTCTGGCTCTTTATAAGTTGAGAGCACAGCCTGAGGTTTCAGATCTTTGCGCACTTTTGGTTGCTGCACCGGTTTTGCTGCAACTGGCGTCAAATCAATAGGTGTTTTACTCCCCGTGCGTTTATCTGCACTGCTACGACTCGTGCTTTCAGTCGTCTCAACTTTTAACAACTGAGAATTACGGTTGCCCGCTTGAGCACCCTTTTTCTTTTTCTTCGTACGCTGTTCTTTAATAGCACGAAGTTCTCTTAACTTATCTTTGCTTAAGCGCGCAGTGCCATTGTTAATGACTTTGCGTGACTTTCTCTTTCTGGTCATGTTGTATCTCTACTGTGCGGACTTTGTTAAAAAGATGACATCGGCCGCAATAAATTCAAGGTCTAACCCAAAACGCTTTGCAATATAGGCAAAGGTTTCTTTGCTGTAAAAAGCAATATGGGTTGGGTCATTTTTATAGTGCCAAGTGGCGAAGCGTTGTACATCGATCACCAGTTTAGTCATTAACGCTAACGTTCCACCTGGGCGTAATAATTCTAGCCACAACTGCAACACCGGTTGCGGCTGTGCCAAGTGCTCTATGACTTCTGTACTGCTAACAAAATCATAGTCACGCTTTAAAACCTGCTCATCAGGATGATAGTACAAGTCGTACAAAGCCACATCGTGCCCCAATTCCCGCAACATAGTTGCAAGCATGGGCGCAGGCCCACATCCAAAGTCTAAGCCAACACTCGAGGCAGACAAACGAGCATTCAGGGGTTCACATACCCTGGAAAGAAAACGGCGATAACCTTCATCAGCAAGATCATTTTCATGCTGATCATAAATCGCTTTTTCCTCATCCCTATTCAAGTGTTGCTCTGCGGCAACAAAGACCAAAGCACATGCATTGCATTGCCAGTAATCTCGATTTTTGTCTTGATGATAATGACTGATTTTTGTGCAGTCGCACAAAGGGCAGGATTTTTCTTTCATGGCGCGCATTGTAACAGGACAAATAAAAAGGCGGTAGAGTAAACTCTACCGCCTGGTAACTCGAGCGCCAATTGATTGGACACTTCTCCCTTCGACTTTTTCAGTCTGTATTTATTATTTTTATTGTCACTTTCCGTATTGTTTTTATTTTCTTCCGTGCGGTGTTTTATTTTTATCGGTCTTCCTAACTCTTTGTTCTTCTTCCATGGCTTGCATCACTTGATGCTCCCCTAGCACACAAAGCCGCCGCAATTCCTTTGTTTCAATCCCTGTTGTTCTTGTTTTTCGCGACAGCATTAATTTACTCACTCACAATTTAGTTACAACTGATTTATAACTTTTTTATTACTTAGCCTAAATTAAAATATGATAAAAACAAATAATTTCATTAAGTTAGCATTAATCTTAATGAAATTTTGAATAATAACGCACAGCCAACTATGGTCAATGTCTCACAAATGAATAGGGCAATTGTCCTATTTGATTTTTAGACATAAAAAAAGCAGCTAATGCTGCTTTCTTAGATATTTTTTCAAAACTAATCCATTTATATGGTTTAGCTTAGTGGAGGCCACCAAGGTACTTTGACAATACTTCGATGTCTTTGTCTGTTAGTTTTTTCGCGATATCACGCATCATGCCATTGTGGTCATTTGCACGAACACCATCACGGAATTTCTCTAGCTGACTTTTAACATACTCAGGGTGTTGGAAAGACACTTTAGGGAAACCTGCAAGTGACGTACCGTTACCACGAGGACCGTGACACGCTGCACAAGCTGGAATGCCGCGCTCAGCATCACCTGCTTTATAAAGCATTTGGCCAACTTCAACCACTTCTTCAGGTGTAGACCCTTCAGACATATTCAGTGAAGAGAAGTATGCAGCCAAGTCTTTCATGTCTTGGTCGCTTAATGGCATCGCCATACCGCTCATAACTGGGTCCATACGACCTTCTTTGCCGCCAGACGTCATGCCAAGTTTGAATTCTTTCAATTGCTTGTAAATGTACTCTGCATGCTGACCAGCAATTTTAGGGTACATATTAACTGGGGCGTTACCATCTGCGCCGTGACAAGCAGCACAAGTAGCCGATTTGTCTTTACCAGCGTTAATGTCGCCATCGAATGCTGCTGCGTTGTTTGCACTCAACACACCAACTAGCAAAGTTAAAGATAGTGCTAATTTCTTCATGGTAAATTCTCTGTTCCAGACCCTGTATTTCAATACAATCGTTTCGATGCAATGCCACTATTCTACACGATAAAAATTTCTCTGGCACGTTTTCTACTCATATTAAACTTATAAAAAGCGGGGTTTTATACAAAAAAAGTAGTGCACAACAGATTTAAATCAATTTATTGTTGGATTGTAGAACCTTTAGGTTCAGCCAATTCTGATATAAAATGGCGATTAGATCAGTTAAGCGCCCCTCACTCAGGAGTCAATGTGGCCAAATCACGTGTCAACTACACCAAAGCGGAATTCATCACCAGTGCCCCGGATATTACAAAATTGCCGGAAGACACAGGGATTGAAATCGCGTTCGCTGGGCGCTCTAACGCCGGAAAATCAAGCTCATTAAATACCTTAACTGAGCAAAAGCTAGCACGTACGAGTAAAACGCCTGGTCGTACACAGCTAATTAATGCCTTTGCACTGGATGAAGGGCAACGCCTCATTGACTTACCTGGTTACGGTTTTGCCAAAGTACCTATCGAAATGAAAAAGAAATGGCAGAAATCGCTAGGCGAATACTTACAAAAGCGTCAAAGTCTAAAAGGTTTGGTTGTGCTGATGGATATTCGTCATCCACTAAAAGATCTCGACCGCCAGTTAATCGAATGGGCGTCAGGCAGCGGTATCCCTGTTCTTGCGCTGCTAACTAAAGCAGACAAGTACAAACAAGGTAAGCGAAAATCAGAAGTACTGCGTATTCGTCGAGAGCTTGCTGAAGTGTCTGAGGAAATTAAAGTCCATGCCTTTTCTTCATTAAAAGGCACAGGCTTAAATGAATTACAGAAGCAGTTAGATGAATGGTTCTTAGGCCCGCATCAAGCCCCTGCACCGAGCGAAAAAGAAGTCGCTCCGGAGTAAATTACAAAGCCTTCATGCGTGGTCTCGATCAGCTCTTGGGCCCACGCATAAAACACCGTTCGCGTAATCTTCGCCTCTACTCCATGAGGTAATGACAGATAAGGTACGTTTTGACCGTGCACATCTTCATGCACAATAAGCGGATGCTTTTGCCCTACGACAAACTCACGTCCCACATTATCGGTACAAATAAGGACTGCGTGGGCATCGTTTTTAGACGTGTCTTCCAAACGCCAATCAAGAATTAACAAAGGTGCATCCTCCACCTCAATAGCCATCTTTTCCACTGGGGTTTTTAGATAGTATTGATCATCTTCGCGACACAACACCTTAGCAAAGAGTTTTACTAATTTATGTCGTTTGATTGGACTGCCAGCATGGTGCCATACACCATCGCTTGAAATACGGATATCAATGGCGCCACAATTTTGTGGCGACCACGTATGCAAAGGCGCACTGGGCTCTTCTATTTGCTTGATCAACGCGCCAAGCGTATCCGAGCTGTTACTTGCCATTGAGTGTGAGCACAAATGACACTGGCACAGCACGTGTAATTGACTGCAGGCCTGCAATCTTTTGCAACTCATCAATGCCAGCCATCAAGGAGAAATCACTGGGGTTTACCAGTACCGGAGTCAGTGAGCTGACGACGATTTTGTTCTTTTTATCTAATGTCGCAATGAGATTAATGGTTTGCGTTTTTTCTTGACCGTGCAAAGCAAGTTGCGCTGCGACTTCAGCTTGCGCCCACCCTTTTGCTTTCACCTCATCCAATAACGCTTTTACATCCGCCGACACTGTCATAGTTGGAAATTCAACAGTATTAAATAAGAATTTTTGCATACGCTCGTTGCGAATAGGAATTTGTGTTTCAACGCTCGCCAAATCAATTTCCAACGAAAATTTGCCATCATCACTTAGCTCGCCGGCGATGCTTTTAAAATGATGGTTCTCCGCCACAGCGTTATTTTTTACCGATACGAAATTCACGCGGCTATGCTCATTTTCTACCTGCCACGCTGCAAACGCTTGCGTAGAAGAAATTAACATAGCTGGAACCAGTAAGGACTTGAGAGAAATATTAAACATGACGCATTCCTTATAATTTGTATGATTACTGCCAAGCATGATAGCAAGCATATCGCTGTTTTATCATTCTTGCTGGCTTAAATGTCGTTAAATTTAGTTAATTCTGTTTTAGCGGGCGCTAATGAACTAGGTATGTCCAATTACCAAAATTGCGAGATGAGATTGCAAATGTGTGATGCTTTACACCGGCGAGATAATAATAACTTTTGAGCGTTAGAAAGAAAAAGCCGGCTTGCGAAAACACAAGCCGGTTATAGCAATCTGGGGAGAAGCTATCAATACGCTGTACCATCGCAAAGCGAGTGGCACATCATCAACAGGATGTCCTACAGGATGAGGACGCGCGGACTGTAGCAAATCACCATAGAGAAATAAACGCTCAATACGGCTTTGCGCTCAGAATTAATTCTATATAAACCAAAAAAAACTAATTATTATACAAATTAACACTGTATTAACTGACGGTTTAATGGCCGTCAGTTAAGCACTTCCAGCTTTTTAAAAATATTTAGTTCCTAATAACCATCCAGCTTAGTGCGCTTGTTGCCAATTGTCGCCACTGTCGGCTTCTGCAATAAGTGGCACATCCAAGGCTGCGGCATTGGCCATTAACTCACAAATTTTCGCTGTGTATTGTTCTACAAATTGATTCTTGTATTTCGAATACCAATTCATCGTGTACTTGCATTAAGATCTTCACGCTGTCTTGCGGCTGTTGTTTCACCCACTGATGCACTGAGATCATGGCTTTTTTGATGATATCAGCCGCTGTGCCTTGCATCGGTGCATTGATTGCAGCGCGCTCCGCAGCTTTGCGACGTGCGCCATTACGAGCGTTGATTTCAGGTAACTGCAGACGACGACCAAACAATGTCTCTACATACCCTTTATCTGCAGCCGTTTCACGCGTGCGCTCCATGTACTCCAATACGCCAGGGAAGCGCTCGAAGTACTTATCCATATAATGCTGTGCCTCGTGACGCGGGATATCGAGCTGACGTGACAAGCCAAACGCCGACATACCATAAATCAAACCAAAGTTTACAGCTTTAGCTTTACGACGCATATCACTGGTCACTTCTTCAAGCGGCACAGAGAATACCTCACTTGCGGTGGCGCTGTGTACATCTAGGTCATTGGCAAAGGCATTAAGTAAGCCCTTGTCTTGCGACAAGTGCGCCATGATACGTAATTCGATTTGCGAATAGTCGGCAGCCACAATCTTACATCCCGGGCTGGCGACAAAAGCCTCACGAATACGGCGGCCTTCTTCAGAACGAATAGGAATATTCTGCAAGTTAGGGTCTGTTGAGCTCAAACGACCTGTTGCGGTTACCGCTTGGTGATAAGACGTGTGTACACGCTTGGTTTTGTCATTCACCATTAACGGCAATTTATCTGTGTAGGTTGATTTCAACTTAGACAGACCACGATGCTCGATGATCACTTTTGGTAGCGGGTAGTCATGTGCAAGCTCTTGCAACACTTCTTCCGCTGTTGACGGCGCCCCTTTTGGCGTTTTCTTAATAACAGGCAGTTCAAGCTTTTCAAACAAGATTGCTTGGAGTTGTTTTGGCGAGCCTAAATTGAATTCCTCACCAGCCATGTCATACGCTTCTTTTTCTAGCTCTTGCAAGCGTTCACCCAAACGTTGTGAGTGCTGAGTGAGCATGTGCGAATCAATGACTACACCGGTGCGTTCAATGTCTGAAAGCACCTCAACTAACGGCAATTCAATGTCTTCAAATACGGACTTAAGTTGAGAGTCTGCTTCAACTTTTGGCCACAGGTGCTGATGCAAACGCAGGGTAATATCAGCATCTTCAGCTGCGTAAGGAGCGGCTTGCTCTAACTCAATTTGATTAAATGTCAGCTGTTTTTTACCCTTACCTGCAATATCTTCAAAACTAATGTTCTTATGGCCTAGGTATTTCAGTGCAAGCGAATCCATATCATGGCGTGTACCCACACTGTTAAAAACGTAAGACTCGAGCATGGTGTCAAAAGCAATACCATTAAACTCAATTCCCGCATTGGCTAAAACGCTTTTGTCATATTTAAGGTTTTGACCCACTTTCGCTTTGTTGGCATCGCTAAGAATCGGCCCCAACTTTGCAAGGATCAAGTCCAAAGGTAGTTGATCCGGAGCACCCGGATAATCATGGCTAATAGGCAAGTAAGCCGCTTCGCCCGCTTCCACAGCAAAGCTCATACCGACTAGCTGCGCTTGCATGTAATCTACGCTGGTTGTTTCCGTATCGAAGGCAATTAACTCAGCTTTACTTAATTTCTCTACCCAAGTATCTAACTGTTGTTCTGTCAAAATCGTTTCATAGTGGGCGTCAACCTTCGGCACCTCTTGTGCTTCGGTTGGAATATCAAGGTGCGTTTGTGTATCAGTGCCTTTATCTAACAGCTCAGCCAGCCAACGGCGGAATTCGCACTCTCCATAAAGCTTAATAAGCTCGTCTGTATTAGGTTCAAGTAACTTGAGCTTTTCCAGATCTTGCTCCACTTCAACATCAAGTTTGATTGTCGCTAATTCATAACTCAACGGCAGGTGTGACAACGCATTGCGAAGCTTTTCACCAATTTTCCCTGACACTTCATCAGCATGGTCGATTACACCTTGCAATGATTCATATTTGTCGAGCCATTTTACGGCTGTTTTCGGACCACAACCCTCAACGCCAGGAATGTTATCGACCTTGTCACCCATTAGGGCAAGGTAATCAATGATGCGATCAGGACCTACACCAAACTTCTCTTTGACCGCATCAGGATCAGAAATACTGTCGGTCATGGTGTTGATCAAGGTGACGTGCTCATTAACAAGCTGCGCCATGTCTTTATCGCCGGTTGAGATAAGCACATGCCGTTTTTGCTCGCTGGCAATTCGCGCATAAGTACCAATAACATCATCGGCTTCAACACCCTCAATACTGATCAAAGGGAATCCCATAGCACGAATAATGTTATGCAGTGGCTCAATTTGCGTGCGCAGATCATCAGGCATCGGCGGTCGATTTGCCTTGTAGTCACTGTACATATCATTACGGAAGGTTTTTCCCTTGGCGTCGAAAATCACCACCATGTGTGAAGGATCATATTGCTTAACCAAGCTTTTTAACATGTTAACCACACCGTATATTGCACCGGTTGCTTCACCTTTCGAATTGGTAAGGTGCGGTGGAGCATGGTACGCACGGAATAAATAAGAAGAACCATCAACTAGGACAAGCGGATTTTCTGGGATTTGCGCCATTTTTCAGCACTCAAAGTCTATTTATTTTTAATAAACAAAGGATGCCATAAGGCGCTTAAGAAAACGAGTGAGATTTCAAAATCGTGAGCCTGAAACGACTCGCTAATACGCTTTAAAAAATTTAGCTTAGAAAATACTCACGACAGACTAGTCGTGATTATTTTTAATACTATGAAAGCAACAACAAGCTGTGGATAACTTTGTAGATAAAATACATGAGAAAACCTCCAAATACTTAAAAAAGAATTTAGAGTTAATTTAAGGTGCTGTTTTTATTAGAAAAAAGAAGAAACTCCGTATCTTATTTTCTTATTATTTTAATAATCCATTGTGGAAAGTGGTTATTAGTACAAAGCCATTAGAGCTTCCTATCTAATTAACCAGCTAAGCATTCTAGCACAATGGATCAAAGATCATAGCGATCCTTTATAACTTTTTTATCATAATGAAATAGTATGAAGGTATATATCAGGATTGACGGGAGCTGTCCGAGATCTGTACCTTTACATTTTAGTTTTTCTCAAAGGAATAAGGGTATGACCAAGGTAGCAATTATTCTCAGTGGCTGTGGTGTGTTTGACGGCGCAGAAATTCACGAATCGGTGCTCACGCTACTGTATCTCGAGCAAGCTGGAGCGCAATATCAATGCTTTGCTCCTAACATAGATCAGCTTCATGTGATCAATCACCTCACAGGGGAAGAGCAAGCGCAAACCCGAAATGTGCTCGTGGAAGCAGCTCGCATTGCCCGAGGAGAAGATCCTCGATCTCAAAGAACTCAATGTAGGTGATTATGATGCACTGGTATTACCTGGCGGCTTCGGTGCAGCGAAAAACTTATGCGATTTCGCACTAAAAGGCCCTGAAAGTGAACTAAATAGTGATGTTGAACGAGTTTGTCGTGAGTTCGCTCAGCAAACAAAGCCTGCAGCCTATATCTGTATTGCCCCGGCCATCATTGCTCATATATATCCGCAAGGGACTAAAGCAACGATAGGTAATGATGCCGATACCGCGGCGGCAATGGAAAGACTCGGCGCTCAGCACGTTGAATGTACTGTTGATGACATAGTGGTAGATGAGCAAGCAAAAGTCATATCAACGCCAGCATATATGTTGGCAGGCTCAGTGAAAGAAGCGGCAAGTGGCATCGAAAAAGCCATCAATAAACTGGTGAGTCTGATATAGAATTACCGTTTGCGGAGACTAGCGCAGCAAAAATATTGCGCTAAAACATAAAATGTCTACTTTTTAACACATTAATATTGGCTAGGCATTTTATAAATTGTTCGGCGAGGTTATAATTTGCCGATATTTCGTCACCAGGTCATCTTGACCATTAGCATCCGAATGAGCAAAGAAACATGAAGAAACTATCTGCCGTATTGTTATTGTTATCAACCGCTGTAAGCGCAGCGCCTTTTGACGGCGCGATGACTGATGAAGCGATCAAAGCGCGTCTTCAACCAATTGGTGAGGTTTATCTAGCTGGCCAAACAGCTGCTGCGGACGCAGTGCCTGCAGGTCCTCGCAGTGGCGAGCAAGTATATCAAGCTTCTTGTTTTGCTTGTCATGGTTCAGGTGCACTGGGTGCTCCTAAGACAGCTGCAGACTGGGAACCTCGTCTAGCGAAAGGCTTTGACACACTTTTAGATCATGCAATCAACGGCTTCAATGCAATGCCTCCACGTGGTACGTGTATGGATTGTTCTGATGATGAAATCAAAGCTGCCATTGAGTTCATGACTAAGTAAGTAGCAACTTACCTATAATATCTTGATAAAAAGGAGGCTTTGCCTCCTTTTTTCGTTCCCAGATTAGCGCTCGATAGTGCTTGACCAAAAATGAAAAAAATGGAATATTTGGCGGTTAATAATTAAACAAAAATAAAAAATGGCACGTTCAGTGGATGAGTGTTCGGAAATAAAATTGCGCAAGCGGAATAAACGCTTAAAGCAGTTGCTGCTCAAGTACAAGCAGCAGCATCATTTTCAGCACGCGCTAATTAGACTCTCTGAACAAGCCAGTACCCACCCAGATTTAAACTCGTTCTATCCGGCTATCCGTCAGTTACTCGCAGATTACGTTCCGAGTAAAAACTTCTATGTTGTTCTACAAGATGCAAACACTGGGCTATTAGAATTGTCCTATTTTGTTGATCAAAAGGACTCTACAAGTCACCCTGAATTAGCGGATCAACACTTTGAGCAAAGTGTGACAGGCTACGTGTTTCGTTCTAAAGCCACAGCGTACTTTAATAGTGAAACCATGGCTCAAAGTGCTGCTCAGGGTAAATTCAAATTGTTAGGTACTCCCTCCGAACATTGGTTGGGCGTACCCATCTATCAAGATACCGATGTTATCGGTGTCATGGTCTCGCAAAGTTATGACCTACACGAAGGGTATAGCCAAGAACAAATAGAGTTGTTTGAAGTGATTGCTTTGTACCTTGCGACCGCGATAGAACGTGTGAAAAAGCGTGAGCTTCTTGAAAGCCAAGTAAAACAACGTACGCATGCTCTGACACAAAGCAACAAAGCGCTCAACGACGAAATCGCGCAGCGGAAAAAAGCGTTAGAGCGTCAACAAACCCTGTTTCAAATTGCTGAGCTAGCCAGTCAATCTATCAATATTGATGATGTTTATTTTCATGTTCATCAAATCATGAAGTCCATCACGTACGCAGAAAATCTCTACATTGCCTTGTATGACAAAGAGAATAACTGGCTCACCTTCCCCTATTCTGTGGATGAATGTGGCGGAGACTTTGGCCTCTGTCCATTCGCAAAAGGCTACAGCGAATTTGTACTCACGACTAAGCAATGCCAGCTAATTAACCGCAAACGAGGTGAAGAACTCATTGCACAAGGCGCCGTTGAGCGCCGTGGTGATATGGATGAGTCGTGCCGCTGTAGCAGCTGGCTAGGGGCACCACTGAAGACTGCACAGGGTGTGATTGGCCTAATCGTGTGTCAGGCTTACGGCAATAAATATGAGTTTGTGAAAGAAGATGTTGAGCTAATCGGCTACGTCTCTAACCAAATTGCCAACGTCTTACAAAATCAATTAACACAACAAGCATTGCGCCAGAGTCATCAAGAATTGGAATTACGTGTAGCTGAGAAGACCAGAGAGCTTCGTCAAGCAAACATGCATTTGCAGTTACAAATTGATGAGCGCAGAAAAATAGAACAGCAGCTTTATCATGATGCGCACCACGACTCTCTTACGGGGTTACCGAACAGAAGTTTGTTTTATCTCTCAACTTGAGAGAACGATGCAACATTATCAGCGCTTTCCAGAGCAAGACTTTGCTGTATTGTTTATTGATCTGGATAAATTCAAAGATATCAACGACAAACTCGGCCATCAATTTGGGGACCAATTCCTCATTCAAGTGGCGAGTAAACTCAAACAGTGTATCCGTGAGCATGACCTGATTGCGCGATTAGGTGGTGATGAGTTCGTGGTACTCCTCTCTCAGCTCTCTGACCAGCAACAAGCACAAGATGTGGCTGAACGCATTATCGCTGTCATGCAACAACCATTTTGCCACCAAGGCACGTGTATCCAAAGTGGCGCGAGCATCGGAATTACATACAGTCATCAAGGCTATAGCCACACAGATGAAGTCATTCGTGACGCTGACGCAGCCATGTATTATGCCAAGCAAACAGGCAAAGGACGTTATGAATTCTATCATCCACTTTTGAGCTATGGTGGTGAAGAGTCCGTGCAAGAGATCAAACATCACCTTATGGACTTGCACACACATTTCCGCGTGAGTGAGATTGTCCATTTTGGTGAGCAGCAACCTCTGCAATTGCTCGATGCCTTTGGCGAACATCCCGTACTCGGCAGCACCAGTTTTGAACAGTTAAAACGCTTTGCTAACGATAATTATGAGTTAGCCGAAGTGGAATTAAAATTATTGAAGTATGGTTTCGAACAACATCACAACGACAGTTTATCTTTACTAAATTGCTCAACACTGCTGCTGGATGAAAAGCACTTCACCGAGCTCTATTCTTGGGCTAATAGCCTAACGAACAAAGAAGATTTGTGTTTGTTGTTCGACGAGTCTGATCTCAGATATTGCAGTATCCAACAATTACACAACCTTGAAGCCTTATTTAATAAGGGGCTCAACATTGGCTTAAATGATTTTGCCAAAGATAAATGCGATCTCGGCACCCTTACGCAGCTCCCCTTTTTCTGCGTGTTACTCAGCGCAACGTTTAGTCGCAGAGTTCTGCAAGACCCGCGTTACGACCAAATGCTGCAAGGGGTACTGGCCATCACCAAACTCAATAACTGCAAAGTGATTGCTAAAGGTCCGTGTATTTTAAACTACCGCGCCTTATTGGAAGAGCATGGAATTGTCCATTTCATTGGCCAACAGTCTGTTTTAGATGAACAAATGCCACTTAGCAATCTCAGCTTGGGGTAAGACTACTCTTTTTTCAGCATTGCGCGTAGATTTGCCACTCTTGCTTGCCCTTGTTGCATGCGCTGCTCTTGATTTTGTGGTGGTTTTCTCGCCTCAAAAGCTAAGTCTTGCTGCGGTAATTCTTCCACAAAACGACTTATTTCTGGGGTGATCATCTCACCAAATTGGCGCCTGTTTTTGGCGTAAGTCATGACCAGCTCTTGTTGCGCTCGGGTGATCCCCACGTAGGCAAGACGACGCTCTTCATCAACGTTATCCTCATCGATGCTGCTTTGGTGCGGTAATAAGCCCTCTTCCATTCCCACCATAAACACATAGGGGTATTCCAGACCTTTTGAAGCGTGTAATGTCAGTAATTGCACGGCATCACTTTCATCTTCGTCTTCGTTACGTTCCATCATGTCACGCAGTGTCAGCTTCATTACGACTTCTGGCAAAGTTAAGGCCGGATTGTCCGCATCCCCGGTAAGCATATCGGTGATCCAACGATACAGCTCAGATACATTTTTCATGCGCATCTCAGCAGCTTTGGCACTGGTCGATGTTTCGTATAAGTATGCCTCATAGTTTATTTGACGAACCAAATCTTTGACCGCTTCGAGAGTGTCACTACGTTGTGCGTTATCAGCTAATTCCACTACCCAACGGGCAAAGCCCATCAGGGCATTGTAACCACGACCTTGCAATCTTCCTGTTAATTCAGGTTCAAAGCACGCGGCAAATAAACTGATGTGTTTTTCATTTGCGAGCGAGCCCAACTTCTCAAGGGTTACTGGGCCGATTTCTCGTTTCGGTGTGTTCACGATACGCAAAAATGCATTATCGTCATCTTGATTCACCAGCAAACGCAAATACGCCATCATGTCTTTGATTTCTGCACGCGAGAAGAACGACATACCACCACTGATTTTGTAGGGAATACGGTTACTCATCAGCGCTTTTTCAAACACGCGTGCTTGGTGGTTGCCGCGATAGAGAATAGCGTAATCTTTAAAACTGGTACGTTTGGTAAACTTGTGAGAAATGATTTCAGCGACCACGCGCTCAGCTTCATGCTCTTCGTCGCGTGTAGCGATGACTTTAATCGGCTCGCCATAACCAAGCTCACTGAAGAGCTTTTTATCGAATACGTGAGGGTTGTTGGCGATAAGAATATTCGCCGCTTTCAATATACGCCCAGCACTGCGGTAGTTTTGCTCAAGCTTGATCAATCGCAACCCAGGAAAATCTTTACTCAGCAACACTAGGTTTTGTGGCTTCGCACCACGCCATGAGTAAATAGACTGGTCATCGTCTCCCACTACAGTAAAACGAGCACGCTGACCAACAAGCAATTTCACCAACTGATATTGGCTCGTATTGGTATCTTGATATTCATCCACCAGCAAATAGCGGAATCGGTCTTGCCAACGTTCACGCACATCGGCATTAGCACCCAATAACAGGGTTGGGATCATAATCAGATCGTCAAAATCGAGCGCGTTATAAGCGCGCAATTGTGTTTGATAGCGCGCATAAAGCTGTGCAAACACGACTTTTTGCTGTTCTCGCGCTGCGGCAATAGCTTGCTGTGGCAAGATCAGTTCATTCTTCCAATCGCTGATTTGTGTTTTTAGGGCGTTAAGTAAGTCTTTATCGCCTTTTAGCTCATCATCAGTTAATTCATTGAGAAGCTGATTCGTATCTTGGTCATCAAATAAAGAAAAACCCGCTTTAAAACCAAGGGTTTTCAATTCTTTTTTTATGATCTCCAATCCTAGAGTGTGAAACGTGGATACCCACAATCCTTTCGCTTCATGCTTACCTAAGGTTTGTGCAACACGCTCACGCATCTCCCGCGCAGCTTTGTTGGTAAAAGTCACCGCAGCAATATTTCGAGCTTGATACTGACAATTTTGCACTAAATGAGCAATTTTATTGGTAATAACACGCGTTTTACCAGAACCTGCGCCAGCCAGCACAAGGCATGGACCACTGATGTATTTTACCGCTTCATTTTGCTGTGGGTTGAGCTTCATAAACACTAATCTGAGACAGTTGGAACGGCGTAGTTTAACTTATCTGCTGATTTGTTTCAGCCGCTGACTCCAAACTAATTTCTAGGCATCTTGGATTACTCCGTCATACGTAGCACATAGCAAAAAAAGCGTAAAAACTTCACCCGCCGAACGAATTTCTTTTCCCGAGGTGACAGTAAATTAGTTACACTTAGGGCATACCAAGATAGGAGCCAATGATGATTAACCCTAGCAAGATTGAAGAAATCGCCCGCCAAATTGGCAATAACATGCCTAAAGGCATGCGTGACATCGCCGAAAATTTTGAATCGAAAACAAAGCAAGTGTTACAAAACAAGCTATCAGAAATGGACTTTGTAAGCCGTGAAGAGTTTGATATTCAAAGCCAAGTGTTGGTGCGTACCCGTGAAAAACTCACGGCGCTAGAACAAAAAGTCGCAGCACTCGAAGCGCTACTTGCTCAGCAAGAGCAAAACTCTGACGCTGAGTAATCAGACCCACTAAGGGTTGTCTACTTGGGCAGCCCTAGTCAATCTACTTAAAACACACGCCCGTACAAAGCATCTATTTTTTAGTGTCTGATTTTTAGACATATTTTTCACTTTGCCCTACACTTACATGGTACTAAATCAACAACCATCAGTAGGGATACACTATGTCTAAAACTCTCATCAGATCATCTGTTGCAAGTGTGCAGTCAGGGGTCGCTAAGGCAGATGGTACGCTCTCATTAACAGCCTCAGAATTGGCTTTCTCACCCTACAATAAACAATTAGGGTTGGGCCCCTATGTAATCAATAAGAATGATATTGTCAGTGCCGAAAAATGTACGGCTAAAGGCGGCGGGTTTATCCCCATTACACATGATGCCATGCGCATTACTCTAAAAAGTGAGCAACACTTCGAATTCATTGTATCCCAACCTCACGCTTGGATTGACGCCCTAAAAACAGCGCCAGTGAACTAATTAGAAAATAGAGAAAAACACTGATGTCGTTTAAAAATAGATTGGCGATAACACTGCTACTTGCCACGTTGAGTATGAGTGCATTTTACACGTTTGCGTGCTCTTGCCGAGATGTCACTGTACAAGAAGCAACTGAGTACGCAGATGCCGTGGTTATCGCCACCGCAGTGAACATTGAGCACGTCCTATCACCCAATGAGCGTTTTGATCCGCAAACTAAAAAAACATTTTTTACGGTGTTGGAAGTGTTTAAAGGACAGGAAATGAGCGAATTGCAGACACAAATTGATACTGTGTGCTGTATTTGTGGGATGTCTTTTACACAAGGCGAAACCTATCTTTTATACTTGCAAGGCCCAGATCAGGAAGGGTTTTATCATGCCAGCACGTGTTCACGAAGCAGAGGTATTAAATACGCTCAAGAAGATTTACAGATACTGAGAAAGTGACTTCGCTAATGCGCTACCTTTCACTCAACGTTGCAAGACTTTGCACTAAGTTTGCAACGGCCTGTGCGCCGTCATGAGACTGTTCATTTAACCCAGCGACGACTCCAACTTGATTTATTTGTGGCTGATTCTGACTAAGCTTCCACTGTCCTTCCAAATGAGTGACTTCAATTTTAATACCGACTAAAGCGGGTAACATTTTGTCGATATACTCTCGAGGCGCATCTGCAATCGACCAAGGCTGTAGCTGTGACTTTTCTTGCTCTGTAGTGAGTAAGTCTATGGTATTGAAAATCCACTCTGGCTCATGCACAAACTGCATCAGGCCTTTAGCGTGGACGGCAACGTAATTCCAAGTAGGAACCGCTTTGCCATTTTCCGCCTTAGTAGGGTAATAATTGGGAGAAATATAACTGTGCGGGCCATTAAATACGACTAGACACGGGTCACCATCGCATACGTTTTTCCAAAGTGGGTTGGCCTTCGCTATATGCGCGTTCAAATAAAGTTGATCGCCAATTTCACTCACGGCCATCGGTAAATGATGCACTTCGAGCCCCCCACTTCCTTGTACACACAAATTTGCAAACGAGTAGCTTTTCATCAAAGCAATTAACTCTTTGATATTCTCTTGCTTAAACTTCCGTGGAATGTGCACACTTTATCCTTTCTGAAAACTTTTGAGCAGGATGGTAAATATACAAAAAAGGGATGCTTATTGGCATCCCCTTTAGTCGCAAAAGATAGTCAATCAATTATTCAACGTGTTCACCACGAACACGTTTAGCAACATTTTCCAATGCTTCTTTGTAGCTTTCACCCAACTCTTGCTGACAACGTACGACTGCATCCATATCGTGAATATGACCATTTTCAAGACTGTAAACCCAACCATGAACTGTTAGATCTTGGCCTCTCGCCCACGCATCTTGGACGATATTAGTACGGCATACGTTGCGCACTTGCTCGATCACGTTAAGCTCGATTAAACGTGCTAAGCGCTCTTGCTCTGGTGCTTGGTCTAGTAATTCTAAGTGACGCTCTTTAATGTCACCTACATGGCGCAGCCAGTTGTCGATAAGACCAAATTTAGCTTCTTCTAATACCGCCTTGATACCACCGCAACCATAGTGACCAACGACCATGATGTGTTTTACTTTTAATACTTCAACAGCATATTGCATCACTGATAAACAGTTGTGGTCAGTATGCACAACGACGTTAGCTACATTGCGGTGCACGAACAGTTCGCCCGGCATCAAATCGACGATTTGGTTTGCTGGCACGCGAGAGTCAGAACAACCAATCCACAAGTACTCAGGGCTTTGTTGCTCAGAGAGTTTTTTAAAGAATTCAGGATCTTGTTCTGTGGTGCGTTTAGCCCACTGTTTATTGTTTTCAAAAAGATGGCGTAAATTTTTCACTGCAACTCTCTATTTAATTTTGCGTCAATTAAGATATTTCGCGGTGTGAGGCTCGGCTCACAAAATTCAAAAATATCCACCTGATAATTTGCTTGTTGCAAATATAAAGCACGATCAAGCACGAGCCAAACTTCTATGGCTCTTCTGAACACATGTCTTACCAGTTCGATACGGTCCGTCATGTGTTTTCTTTGTACACCACGTTTTAAATAATGTTCATAATCAATGCCTTCTGGCAATTCTAAGCCTTTCTTACGAGCAGCCCACTGGCAAAATTCTGAAAACTCACCGCTGAATACCTGTTTCCCAACTGAAGGGACAGGCGTGTAGTAGTCTCGAGAAAACGCATCTCTGACCAACTGATCAAAGCCGAGTCGCCACTGCACTTCAGTTTGCCTTAGCCTCTGTACTCGCTGGCCAGCGGTTACCGTTTGCTGTAATGCCAATTTCAAATCACTGCTTTTCATGTGTAACGAGCTTTGCTTTGCAGCATCACTCATCGGCTTATAATCATCGTGTTCCAAAAACAGATGATAACAACATGGAGAAATGGACAGCCTTTGCGTCCCTATAGCACTGGCTTGGCGCATTAGCGACTGGTGTAAACCACCGCATGCATGAAGCGCTACTGCGTGATCACACTTGGCTATCCAAGGGGCGCAATCATCTTGTAATACATTCGCTTCATTAAAGGTGATTGGTAAAGAAAATCGCTGTGCTAGGTGCTCCCCTTGAGCACATAAGTGTGGTTGAATTTCAACACTGTGCACCGTCACATCATACTGATGTGCTAGTAACCTTCCTAAATGGCCCTTCCCCGCACACCACTCGAGAACACTTTCTTTATGCTGATGCGGAGCTAGATGCTCAACAAATGCCTGCAACTGAGTTAATTTCCGACCCTTTATGCCATTCGTTAACCAAAAAGGCAGTTCATGGTTACTGCTTAAGTAGGCTTTAGGTAGTTGGCTTAACTCGTCAAGGCGCTGCAAATCGGGAATGTAAGTTTTGAAAAAATCGACCAGCTTAGCGGGATACTGATCCAACGCCGAAACTTGCTCATCATTCAGCTGCTCCAGTACAGGCGCTAATTCCTGCCACGGATAATGCTCACATGAGAAAGCAACACATTGCCAATATTGACGGGTTTGATGCAAAAATTGATCAAGTGCTTCGAACTGTGCGAGCAAAGAAGACATAAACAAAAGACATTGGAGCTAGTTGCTGCAAATTATATCAGAGTTAACGTCTTGAAGTGTTATGAATCGATTGCTGAAGATGTTTCACCACCAGAGTAAAACAAGCGCAAGTACGCGGGTATTGCCACAATCAAAATAGCGATAGCCAGGATAACCATCCACGACACTCGCCTTTTGGCCGTAGTTGGGGGTGGCCGGTAAATAAAGCCTTCAAAATGAGCTGCGAAATTATCAGAATTAAGTTCATACAGTTCAGTAATAACTCGCCATCTTGCATCCGACATCGCCCCAATAGAATTACCAGATTGCATCATTAAGGGCTTTAATTTGATCCGCTTCGAATGCGAGCTGTTCAAGACTTTTGTATGGAGCATAGCGTGTTTGCGTCAACGAAATTGCTTCATCTAAGTGCAATAGTGCATAGCGCCATCCTCGCAAACTCGCTTGATAAAACCGAGCAACGACGTCGGGGGAAGTATCTAATAACTGCTCGGAGGTAAAAAGCACATCACCATACACATTAAGGCCATACCGTTTTGGACAAACGGTACGATAATCTATACCCCGCTGGCTCAAAATATAGGGCTCGTTAGTAACATACACTTGCATCGCATCAATTTCGTTATCTAGCCACGCCTGTAAGTTTGTTTTGCTAGTGTGCGAGATCACCTTTACTTCAACATTACGATGGTCGAGCAAACTCATAAGCTCAGCGTTCTCGCCTTTACTTAAAATACTAATACGCTGGCCATTAAAGTCTTCTGGGGCATAGATTGACGAGTCTTTGCGTACCAACCAACAGTAAGGTGAGGATTGCAATAAAGCAGCAAGTGCCACTAAAGGCTGACCTTGGAGTCGCTGTTTAATAATGCCGGAATGGGTTATGCCAAAATCAGCTTTACCGCTGAGGACTTTGGACATGGTGTCGGTGTCACTCGGTGTGGCAGGTATGATATTCACGGCCAGACCAACGTCTTGATAATAACCAAGCTCTTTGGCTACGTAGTATCCCGCGAATTGAAATTGATGTTGCCACTTAAGCTGCAAGGTCACCGCAGTCGACTCGTTTGCACAAATCGCCTGCGATATCCAAAACAGTATTGAGGCCACACATGTTGAAAGAGCTGCCCGCCTGCTCACATGTCTTCCTTGAATTAATTGACTACTCCACTATATGCAAGCTTCCCTCATTTTGCCAGTTTCAACCCGAGTATCACCAGCTTGTCCATGTGCCAAAAATTGTTGGTAACAAGGATTCGCTGTTTCATCAATATATTGATATCCAAGCCGCTCCAGATGTTGACTAAATGCCGGCTCATCTTCTGCTGACACCTCAAAGGCTGCAAGCACATTTCCGGTTGCTGCACCGTGATTGCGATAGTGAAATAAACTAATATTCCATTTGCTTCCTAAGGTGTCCAAAAAGCGCGCTAAAGCGCCTGGATACTCGGGAAATTCGAAACGAAGTAATCGCTCTTGAAGCTGTTCACTCGGTTTACCGCCAACCATATAGCGCACGTGCAACTTAGCAAGCTCGTTATCTGACATGTCAACATACTCGTAGCCTTGCTGATCCAGCTCTGCGAGTAATTCTGTTAATTCGCTCGCTCCCTGACGTAGGCCAATACCAACAAAAATCTGAGCCTCACCTGGACCTGCATATCGGTAGTTGAATTCAGTAATAGCGCGACCACCCAAAGACTGGCAAAAACGCTTAAAGCTACCTTTCTCTTCTTTGATTGTCACCGCTAACAAGGCTTCATTTTTTTCACCGAGCGCAGTGCGCTCAGCAACATGACGCAAACGATCAAAATTAAGGTTGGCTCCTGACAATACAGCAGCCAAGTTTAGGCCCTTTTCGCCAGTTTGCTGCACCCACTTTTTCAAACCTGCTAGTGACAAGGCTCCCGAAGGCTCAGCCACCGCTCGGGTACTAATGAAGATGTCCTGCACAGCGGCACAGATTTCATCGCCACTGACCGTAATGACATCATCACAAAACTGCTGAGCTAGACGGAATGTTTCGGTGCCGATAATTTTCACGGCCACGCCATCGGCAAAGCTGCCTACACGCTCAAGTTCTACAGGCTTCCCTGCAGCAATCGCCGCTTGTAAGCATGCACTTTCCTCAGCTTCAACACCGATTACACGAATATCAGGGCGCAATGATTTAATATACACCGCCATACCGGCCAGCAATCCGCCGCCCCCAACGGGCACGAAAACAACATCCAACTCAGGCAATTGCTGCATTAATTCACGAGCGATGGTACCTTGGCCAACAATCACATCGGGGTCATCAAACGGTGGCACAAAGACAGCGTTTTGCTGCTCTGCCAACGTCAATGCATGCTCTTTTGCAGCATCAAAATGATGGCCATGCAGCACCACTTCCCCACCAAAATTACGTACCGCATCGACTTTAATTTGTGGCGTAGTAAGCGGCATAACAATGGTTGCTTGATGACCTAGCTCGGTTGCGCTCAAAGCAACGCCTTGAGCATGATTCCCAGCAGATGCGGTTATCACTTTTGAGCCTGTTGGCAGCTTGCTTAACTTGTTATAGGCGCCGCGTAATTTAAACGAATAGACCGGTTGTTGGTCTTCTCGTTTGAGCCAGATTTTTGAGCCAAGTTTAGCTTCCAAAGACGTTAGTTCACTGACTTCAGTGACCTTAACCAATGGCTCCATATTGGCTTGGATGATGGCCCGAAAATAATCAAGTTCGGTTGCTGCCATCAGCTTAATTCCTCTAGCTTTTGTAAGTCGCGCACTGCGCCTTTGTCCGCACTGGTAGCAAGTAGTGCATAAGCCTTAAGAGCAGGTGTCACTACGCGTTCACGATTTAGTGGTTTAAATGCAAATTTGCCTCGTGCTTGTTGCAACTCTTCACGTAGCGCAAGTTGCTCAGCGCTAAGTGATAAGTTAATACCACGATTAGGAATATCAATGATGATTTCATCACCGTCTTCAACAAGTGCAATCGCACCACCACTTGCTGCTTCCGGGGATACGTGACCGATTGATAGGCCTGATGTGCCTCCCGAGAATCGGCCGTCCGTGATCAAGGCACACTCTTTATCCAATGCCATAGACTTCAAGTAACTCGTTGGATAAAGCATCTCCTGCATGCCCGGTCCACCTTTAGGTCCTTCGTAGCGAATGATCACTACGTCCCCTTTTTGTACTTTACCTTCCAAAATGCCATCTACCGCATCATCTTGGGATTCGTATACTCGTGCAGTACCTTTGAACACCAACATGTCTTCAGATACGCCTGCACTTTTTACGATACAACCATTTGGTGCAAGGTTGCCATAGAGCACGGCAAGTCCGCCGTCTTGACTGAAGGCATGTTCAACGCTGCGAATACAACCTTGCTCACGGTCTAAATCAAGTTCAGGCCAGCGATAATCTTGGCTCATCGCTTTGGTTGTGCGAATCCCTGCGGGGCCAGCACGATAAAACTTCTGGGCATCGGCATTTTCAGGGTCCATCGCGTCATAACGAGCGATAACCTCACCAAGATTCTCGCCAGCCACGTGACCAACCGACAAATCGAGTTTATCGGCTTTTGCTAATTCATTTAGTATGGCCATAATGCCACCTGCACGATGCACATCTTCAATGTGATACTGCTGCGTAGCTGGCGCCACTTTGCATAGGAATGGCGTACTGCGAGACAGACGATCGATATCCTCCATATCAAAATCTACACCTGCTTCTTGGGCTGCTGCTAACAAATGCAAAACGGTGTTAGACGAGCCACCCATGGCAATATCAAGCGTCATTGAGTTCATGAATGCCGCTTGGTTGGCAATATTGCGAGGCAATACAGATTCGTCGTCTTCGCCATAGAATCGATTACATAAATCAACAATGCGTTGACCCGCTTCAACGTACAATTGCATCCGATCTTTATGGGTCGCAAGCGTGGTACCGTTACCTGGCAGCGCTAGGCCAAGCGCTTCTAACAAGCAATTCATTGAGTTCGCAGTAAACATACCTGAGCACGAACCACATGTTGGACACGCTGAGCGCTCAACCTGCTCTGAGTCTTCGTCACTGACTGTTGGGTCAGCGCCTTTAACCATGGCGTCAACTAAATCGAGTTTAATATCAATTTCTGCTAAGCGAGTTTTACCTGCTTCCATTGGACCACCCGATACAAAGATAACGGGGATGTTCAAACGCAATGCAGCCAGCATCATTCCTGGAGTAATTTTGTCGCAGTTCGAGATACACACCATCGCGTCTGCGCAGTGCGCGTTTACCATGTATTCTACCGAGTCAGCAATCAAATCTCGTGACGGCAGTGAGTAAAGCATGCCTCCATGCCCCATGGCGATACCATCATCGATGGCAATGGTGTTGAATTCTCGAGGCACACCACCCGCATCGCGAATAGTTTGTGCCATTAAGTCGCTCAATTGATTGAGATGCACATGCCCCGGTACAAATTGCGTATAGGAATTAACTACAGCGATAATTGGCTTTTTGAAATCGCTGTCTGTCATACCCGTTGCTCGCCAAAGTGCTCTCGCACCCGCTCGTTTACGTCCTTCAGTTGTTGTTGCACTACGTAGTTTAGCCATGTTTACCTCGATAATTTTGCGAACACCAATGTGTGTCGACTTTCCTCATTCCCAAAAAAAAGATGGCAGCGTCCATGCGCTGCCTTCACTATTAGTCGTTTACGTACTCTAACCAGCCACGCGTGTCTTCACTTTGGCCTTTAACCAAGTCAAAATACGCTTTTTGTAGCTCTTCAGTGATAGGTCCTCGCTCACCTTTCCCTACTTTAATTTGGTCGACGCTGCGTACCGGAACAACTTCAGCGGCGGTTCCCGTCATAAAAAATTCATCAGCCAGATAAAGTGCTTCGCGCGCGATAGGCTCTTCGCGTACTTCATAGCCACGCTCTTTAGCAAGAGTCATGATGGTGTCTCGCGTTAAACCAGGCAAGATACACGCTGTAGTTGGTGGTGTGAAAAGTACACCATTTTTGATAACAAAAAGGTTTTCACCTGCACCTTCGCTCAAATAGCCGTTGGTATCTAAGGCAATACCTTCCACATAACCATTGCGTTTCGCTTCACCTGAAATCAATTGAGAAGATAAGTAGTTACCACCCGCTTTTGCCGCAGTTGGCATGGTATTAGGCGCTAAGCGATTCCAGGATGAAATACATACATCTACACCTTGAGCAAGACTGTCATCACCAAGGTATGCTCCCCATTCCATCGCTGCAACAGTAACGTCAGCTAAGTGTGACTTCGGGTTTAACCCTAAGCCAACATGCCCCAAAAATGCAAAAGGACGTAGATAAGCGTTAGTAAAGCCATTTTGCTTAACGGCTTCCTTACAGGCCTGATTCAATTCTTCCAATGTGTAAGGTATTTCCATGCGATAAATTTTCGCTGAATCGAACAAGCGCTTCATGTGGTCGGTAAGACGGAAAATAGCCGGACCGTTTGGCGTGTCGTATGCGCGAATTCCCTCAAAGACCGAGCTGCCATAATGTAATGCGTGGCTTAAAACGTGGGTCGTGGCTTGCTGATAAGGGATCATTTCGCCATTGTGCCAAATCAGTTCAGATGTTTGTGTCATGTTATAATTACCTTCTTTAAATCCGTGTTGCTGCGTAAGTAATAAGGGCGTATATACTGCCAATATTAGCTCGCTTGTTGTTGTAGTTGTTGCATAGTGACACTGTGCACATCTACCAGCTTATTCAGTTGTTGAGTTAAAAGATAGATAGGCTTATCACTATCTACCGTGATGTTGACCGCAAATTGGTCATTATCACTGGCCAATTCCAGTGCTGTTAATTTGAAGCCACGATGACGAGCAACGCGCAAAAAGCGCTCTACGGCAACGGTTTGATTCGCTAAGTTTAGAGTTAGACGGTGTTTCATAGTTGCTCCTAAGGCTGTTTTGGCGTAGTTACTTGCGTTAACATTTGGTCGTTCGCAGCACCAGGTGGAACCAACGGCCATACATTGTCTTTGTCATCAATGCACACATGCAAAAGGTACGGTCCTTTGCTATTGAGCATCGCCTCTAAGGCATCATCAACTTGTGCATGGTGAGTTATGCACTGGCCGTCAATACCAAATACTTTAGCGAGAGCGACAAAGTCCGGGTTATCTGACAAATTAGTTTCGCTATAACGCTCTTCAAAGAACAGCTGCTGCCATTGACGCACCATGCCCAAACGTTGGTTGTCGATAACCACAATTTTCACATCAAGATTGTTACGGCGGATGGTGGCAAGCTCTTGAATATTCATCATGATTGAACCATCACCAGAAACGGTTAACACCATGTCATCAGGGCGCGCAATTTTTGCGCCTATCGCTGCGGGTAGACCAAAGCCCATCGTGCCTGCACCACCACTGCTTAAATGATTACTGGGGTGGGAAAACTGCATGTGCTGTGCCACCCACATTTGGTGTTGGCCCACGTCACAACATACAACCGCATTATCATCCAATCGCTGCGACAGCTTATTTAATAACGCTGGCGCATAAACTGTGTCTCCAGGATAGTCGTAACGCCATGCATGGGTATGCTTAAGCGCACTGATATGATCCGTCCACTGCGGCTCACACACGAAACAATGTAATTGTGGTAGCGATACTTTTAAGTCTGATACCAGCGACGCCGCAGCAGGTTTTCGTTTGCCCACTTCTGCAGGGTCGATATCAAGATGAACGACCTTGGCTTTTGGTGCGAACTTTGTCAGATGGCCAGTAACACGGTCATCAAATCGCGCACCTATACACAACAACAAGTCGCATTCTTGCACCGCTAAATTAGCAGCTTCACCACCATGCATACCAAGCATACCTAAGTTTAAATCGTAGTCAGGTGTCACACTGCCCAACGCCTTAAGTGTTTGTACTGCGGGCATGTTGGTTTTATACAGAAACTGCATCAGCTGAGATTGTGCGTCAGCAGATTGCACCCCTCCACCGACATACGCGATTGGACGCTGGCATTCGCTAAGTAGTTGATTGGCAATATTGACTTGCTCTGGGCAGGGTTGCGGACTTTCATCACTTTCAGCCAACCAAGGATGATAGCTGGCGGGTGCCATTTGAATATCTTTTGGGATATCCACTAACACAGGGCCGGGACGACCACTTTGCGCTAAGTGAATCGCTTGCTGTAAAACCGGTGCCAGATTTTCGCTGCGCTCAACCATAAAGCTATGCTTTGTGCATGACAGCGACATTCCCAAAATGTCGATTTCTTGAAACGCATCTGAACCGATTGCAGCTGTAGGTACTTGTCCGGTGATAGCCAACAAGGGCACAGAGTCCATCATTGCATCCGCAAGGGCAGTGATTAAGTTTGTCGCACCAGGACCACTGGTCGCAAAACACACTCCAAGCTTGGCGCTACTGCGTGCATAGCCGACGGCTGCGAACCCTGCACCTTGTTCGTGTCGAGTGAGATAGTGTTTTAAATCAGAGTCGTACAGAGCATCGTAAATCGGCATTATGGCACCACCTGGGTAACCAAATACCTCCTTTACGCCTTCTCTGGCGAGTATCTCCACAACTAATTCTGCGCCGGTCATTGTTCCTCATTCCTCAATGTGTTGGCCCTAAAACGAAAAAGCCCCCCGAACTTTTCAGTGCGGGGCTTAATACGTGTTAACTTTCTTAACGCACTACGAAGCCCCCGCGGTAATAATAATCACCACGACGTTAATAATTAGGACTAGGCTTAGTAGGCTGTTTAACATGAATTTCTTCGTTATAAGTTAATCTAAAAATCTTTATAGACGGCTATACCGTCGCTCTTTTTCTATTAGTACCCCGACAGAGCCCTCAAGTCAACCACAAAAACAATGCAAAATATCATTACTTTCTGCCATTAAAAGCATAAATAAACCAATAAAAAATAACTATTGAAGATTTATTATCAGATACAGATATATTGCAAATAACTTAGTCTCTGTACGATTTGACTCTAGCTGATTAATTTTTAGTAATTAATTTGGTTCCAATAGGCAACTTAAAGGTTCTTCGTTACACTCAAGAAAATTTGTATCAGGATGACACGATGAAAAAAGTACTTTCCCTGTGGCTATGGTGCATCGTAGCGCTCGCCACCTTTCCCTCTTTAGCGAAAATCACCCCTGCACTTTGGCAGATTGAAAAACAAGGTGTGACTTCCTATTTACTGGGCACGATGCACGTAGGTGATGAGAGTATGGGTACGCTCCCTGACATCATACACAAAGCAATCGATAGCAGTGAGGCGATTGTTGTTGAAGTGAACCTCGAAGCTATTCCCGCACTGCAAATGCAACAGCGCTCCTTGCCATTTTTACGTTTGGAAAATGGCCGTACGCTCAATACAGAACTGAGCGAAAAGAACTACAAGCAGCTGGGAAGCTATTTCGCCGACAAAGGCATCAATATCGAATTATTCTCTGCACTAAAGCCCTGGGCTGTGCTCATGACAGTGATGCAAATCGAAATGCAAAATGCTGGATTTTTGGAGCAAAATGGTATCGATAAGCAGGTTATTCAAACTGCCAACAGCCTCAACAAACCAATAATTGAGCTAGAATCTTTAGAGCAGCAACTTGAGATGTTCAGTGCCTTTGAAGAATACTCAGACCTCATGGTGGCCGATACATTTAGACAACTTGAAGACTTTGACCGCTATTTTTTAGGTATCGCAAAGTCATGGAAAACGGGTGATATGGCAGCATTCACAGAAATTTACCAAGACACATTTGACGACTCTGAATTTGGCCAACTAAACGAACACGTTTTGCTCATCGAGCGTAATCAAAATTGGGTAAAAAAATTAGCGAGTCCATTAACAGAGAAATCGTTATTTATAGCTGTTGGTGCCCTGCATTTACCAGAGCAAAATGGGTTAATTGCGCTATTGAAAAAACAAGGTTTCAAAGTCACCCGAATCTAAGGGACTTCCCCCAATAGCTGCACTTCTTCAAGTGCAGCTTTGATATGATCAATCTCAATAGGCTTGTGAATAGCGATGTTTGCTCCCGCGCGCAGCCCTTGCTTAATGCGTAATTCATCCTGGCTCGCCGTCACCAATAAAATGGGAGTGTCACATTTGAGCTGTGAACGGATCCGTTTGGTTGCCTCTATGCCATCCATGTTGGGCATGTTTATATCCATAAAAATGCAGTCGTAATGCTGTTGCCTCACGAGGTTCAAGGCTTCTTGGCCATCTCTGGCGCTGTCCACTGAAAAATCAAACATTTCTATGATGTTGCGTAACACCATCTGGTTGATGTCATTGTCATCCACAATCAATGCTTTTAGCTCCCGACTATGCCCATATTTTGATGTAGCACTTTCAAAATTGGCGTTAACCGCAGGCCAAACCAACTGCACTAATGTACCATTTTTAAGATGTTCAAAATGCAATTGCCCTTGCGCTAAACGCGTGATTGCAAACGCTAAAGACAGCCCTAACTTCACCCCTTTGAAGTCATGTACTTTCTGATTGTCGTAATGCAATGAGTTGCGCTGTGCAGCCTCAAGATCACGAGTATCAATACCATCGCCAAAATCTCTGACATCGACGCAAATGCATTCATCGATAGGATGATAGTGCGCTTCAATTATGACCTCCTTTTGTGTGTGTATCAGCGCATTGGTAATTACCTGATTTAAAACTTGAATTAGGCGCACATGATCCGTTGTTATTCGAACCCGATCGATATCGTCACAATGAAGCTTAATACGATGCGCAAAGTATGAATTTAGTCGGTGCGGGGCCAACGTTGATTTTATGGTCGTGTTTAGCGTTTGTGTAGATTTACCCAGTAGAAAGCGCCCTGATTTAAGTTGTTGCATATCCAACATTTCTTGCACAATAGAGCGCAAATTCTGTGTGCAATGAGTGATCACCTCAATATCGTGAGACGCCACTTTTGCGGGCGCTTTGAGAAGCCCCAAGATGCCGTTGATTGGCGTGAATAATTCATGACTGACGTTCGCTAGGAAATCATCTTTTACTCGACTGGCTCGTACAGCAATTCGCCTTTGCTCCCGCAGCTTTGACAGCATCTTAGAGACACGATGCGACAACGGTTTGAAGATTAAAAACCATTCACTCCAAATCGTTAACATCACGATTAGAATTAGCAGCGGCAATACACGCTGCAGGTATAACACCTTCTCTTGCGAACGTTGCTCTAATGCACTGACGACTAAATTCAACTCTTGCAACAAACTTGCAAGTGAACGCCCGGAAAATTGGGATAAATCCTCACCTGATAGCGCATTTTCTGCATACGCTCGGACACGTTTGTCCAGCGCACTGTTGTGTGCAAGCAACGGGCTCACTTCTGGATGCTTGACCATATCGCTGGCGAGCAGAAACTCATGATTCTCGATGAGCTTGTCTACTGCTACATTCAGTTGCACTTCTTCAAATGGTGTGGGAGCGTAACTAAGAAGTTGTCGATGCAGAGCAATTTTTTGTGACAGCATTCTCTGCATACCTGCAATATTTATAACTTTAGCATCACTTTCTTGCATTTTAGAGACATGAATTACATATCCGACAGATAACGAAATTGTCAGCAATAACACAGAAGCGGCCCACAAATAACGTTTTCTTAAATGATTTGTCAGATGGTACATTCCCTATTCTCATGCGCTTAGCTATCTACTAAGCGTTGCACAAAAAATCAGATTGTAAAATTTGTCCTCGAGTTATCGTTGACAGCATGGGGGCTAAAGTGTTTGAATAAAAAAGCACCCTATTCAGTCAGCCATCTAAACGGCTGCAAGGGCTAGAAGAGGTGCGTCATTCAGGTAGTTATGATGAGGAGAGCAAACTCCATTGATTCATAACGAGGGGAATGTACGCCGAGAGGTGAGGTAATTTGCTTAACACTCCCTCGGGCGCTCGGGTTGAATCCCAGCGACTGTCACCAATAGCAGGTAACGCTGCTATGAATTTGGTGGAGAGCTTCTGGTCTTAGAGTAACAGGCCATTAGGCCTCGTTATTTATAAGCCCATTCGCTCTTCGAATTTAACCTGTTCGAAATGGCGAATGCGGGATCACTTCTCCCCATACTCCAAGTCGAACTCGCACTAAGTTCGGATGAGATGACAACTACTCACTCGTTAACAGACACAGTTTTGTGGACTGCGCTGATCACGCCTATGCATGATGATGGCAGCATCGACTTTGACAGCCTAACTCGGCTCGCTCAACAGCAAGCTGCAGCTGGTAATGGCCTTTTAATCTTAGGCTCAACCGGTGAAGCATTGGCGTTGGACCTAGAAGACCAGCAGGCCATTGTTTCGCATATCTGTTCGTTGGCACTGAATACTCCCATCATGGTGGGAGTTGGTGGCTTTAATCTTGAAGCGCAATGCCAATGGATAGAATTTTGTAATACCCAAGCCATCGATGCCTATTTGCTAGGCGCGCCGCTGTATGCAAAGCCAGGCCCCAAAGGGCAACAGCAGTGGTTTCAAGCACTTCTTGACGCTAGCCGTGTGCCTTGCATGCTTTACAATGTTCCTGGTCGCGCAGGCGTTAGCCTGTCGGCTCAGGCTTTAGCTCAGCTGCAATCACACCCAAATTGTTGGGCACTCAAAGAAGCCAGTGGCGACATCAATTGCTTTGAACAATACCGTGTGGCCGCACCTGAGCTGGCTATTTACAGCGGCGACGACGCGCTTATCCCTTACTACGCGCAAGCCGGCGCAGCGGGCCTAGTGTCTGTTGCGGCCAATGTGTGGCCCGAGGCAACACAGCAATTTGTGCGTTTGAGTCTTCAAGGCCAAAGCCACAACGCTTTTATCCATTGGCGAGGCGCTGTTGCAGCCCTGTTTCATGTGAGCAATCCAATTCCAAGCAAGTGCTTGCTGCACGCACTTGGTCAAATTTCATCGCCAATCTTACGCGCTCCACTTACTCATACGGAAGTAGATGATCTACAACCACTTTTAAGCGCACACGACACAATTATTTCTTGGCATTCAACACAGGTTTAAAAATTTCCCATGAGCTGGTTAGAACTACTTAACAACTTAGAAACAGGCGCTGTTCGCGCAGCATCACAAGACGAAAATGGCCAATGGCATGCAAATGTTGAAGTAAAACAAGGCATTCTTGAAGCATTTAAAAATGGCGCTAACACTGAATTTCCAGGTGGCTTTGTTGATAAAGATAACCTTGCCCCTCGCGGTTTTAGTGCACAAGATAACGTGCGTATGGTACCAGGTGGTACATCAGTGCGTCGCGGTGCACACGTTGCGTCAGGCACTATCATCATGCCACCAGCATACGTAAACATTGGTGCCTTCGTTGATACTGGCACTATGGTTGATAGCCACGTGCTTGTAGGCTCATGCGCGCAAGTAGGTAAAAATGTTCACCTTAGCGCAGCGGTACAACTCGGTGGTGTACTTGAGCCTATTGGTGCTAACCCAGTGGTGGTTGAAGACGACGCGTTCATCGGCGCGGGTTGTATCATCGTTGAAGGCGTGGTGGTTAAAAAAGGTGCGGTACTAGCACCAGGCGTACGTTTGAGTGCAACGATCCCTGTTTATGACTGTGTGAATGAGCGCCAATTAGACAAGGGCGAGCCCATTCCTGAGTACGCAATTGTGATCCCTGGTTCACGCCCAAGCTCAAGCGCATGGGGCCGTGAGCAAGGACTTTCGATGAGCTGCGCACTTATCGTCAAATACCGTGACGAGCAAAGTGACGCATCTTTGGAACTCGAAGAGGTATTACGCTAATGCCCATTGCGAGTACCACGGCGCAACACCTTAACACGGTTGCTCAAGAGCAATTTGAACCTTGTTTTGTCTATGACTTGGATTTCTTACGCGACCATCTCAGCACCTTAATGGACCAAGATGTCGTTAAGTTATGGTATGCGGTAAAAGCAAACCCATTGTCAGCTATCGTTCGTACACTCGCCGAGACGGGTTTTCGTTTTGACGTGGCCAGTGAAGGTGAGTTGCAGCAAGTACTCGCACAAGAAGTTCCTGCATCACAGGTTCTTAACACAGGTCCGGCGAAATCACGCCGTCAGATCGACAAATTCATCGCTTTGGGCGTGCGCACTTTCGTCGCTGAAAGCTTGAATCAAGTACGTTGGCTAAATGAAGCTGCTCTTGCTCACGATGTACAACTTCAACTGTTGCTGCGCGTGCAATTACGCTGGCCTAAAGGTGAGAAGAATCCACTTGGCGGCGACTCCCTGACGCCATTTGGTCTGGATCCACAGCAATGGCGTGGGCTTTATTTAGCTGACTACCCTGCATTGCAATGCATTGGTGTACATATCTTCCAATGGGGCAACATGCTCAGCGCAGACAAACTGCTCTCATTGTGGCAGCAAATGCTGCCACCGTTAAAAGCGCTCAGTGAACAACTCGGATTCGCGATGCAAGTGCTTGATTTAGGTGGCGGTCTGGGTGTTCCCTATGATGACCAAAGCACACCTTTGGCGTGGCAAGACGTGCTTCATGCACTGGCACAAATCAAGCGCGAAAGCGGTGTGCAAGAATTGTGGATGGAGCTAGGTCGCTATGCGGTTGCTGAATGCGGCTACTACCTCAATCCAGTCGTCGAGCAAAAGGAAAACTATGGTGAGCATCAATTAATCGTCAGCGGGGGGATTAATCATATATTACGCCCCGCGGTTGCAGGCCAAGCGTTCCCATGCACCTTGTTGAGAGAAAGCCAAGCGCAACCTCGCCAGTTTACTATCCACGGCCCCTTGTGCACTGCGCTCGATAGCTTAGGCACGCATACCTTGGCGCAAGATGTGAATGAAACCGATTGGCTGGTGTTCTCGCAAACAGGCGCATACGGCTTCACTGAGAGCATGCCATTTTTCCTGTGCCACCCAATGGCTGCGGAATACATCATTGAAAATAACGCATTGCACTTATTGCGTGAAAGCGCGGCGCCAAACAGCTATTTGAGATAGGCAAAATGAACAAAATTGAGCAGCAGAATATTCAGGTTGGTGAAATTGCCAATGGCTTACCTCTGACCATTCCTGTATATCGCCTAAAAGGCGATGGCAGCGGCAAAAGTGTGTATATCCAAGCCAATATGCACGGCGCAGAAGTGCAAGGCAACGCAGTTATTTACCAATTATTAGAGCAATTGAAAGGCCTTGGGCTGCGCGGAGATATCACATTGGTACCATACGCAAACCCAATTGGTTGCAACCAAAAGTCTGGTGAATTCACGCTTGGACGTTTTGACCCCATTACAGGTGTCAATTGGAACCGCATGTATCACTACAATAGTGAGTTGATAAATCGATTCGCAGATCGCAGCCATACATTATCAGATGAGCAACTGACGACTGAATTCAAAGCAGCGCTGATTGACGATATTGAGCAAAAGCTCACTGGGCCTCAACACAGCCTATCTACAGGTAAACGTATCGCCCTAAATCTGCAACGCTTGGCGCATGAAGCCGATATCGTTTTGGATTTACATACAGGGCCTATTTCTGCGAAACATTTATATTGTGCGGAATACGCCCGAGAAAGTGCGAAGCATTTCAATATTGAACACGTGTTGCTAATTCCCAACGAGTTTGACGGAGCCATGGATGAAGCCTCCTTTTGTCCTTGGTGGCAACTGCACACTGAATTAAAGCAACAAGGGCGCACGTTTAGCATTCCTGTTGAGGCGTTCACAGTCGAGCTGGGCTCACAAGAACGTATCGACTTAACCGACGCATTGGAAGATGCCCAAAGTATATTGAGCTACTTAAATTACCAAGGCGTGTTCGTTGATGCGCCTTATCAGGCGAAAACCATGAAACGCCACGCTTGTATGCTTAAAGACTATGTCACTTATTATGCGCCAATGGGCGGCATGATTGAATACATGGCAGGTTTGGGAGAACACATAAAAGCAGGTGATGCTATTGCGAACGTGCTGCGAATGGAGCGCTACCTCAGTGAAAAACCGCTGCACACTCTTTATCTTGAGCAAGATGCTATCGCTATTTTGCACTTCGCATCAGCAAGTGTGAACCAAGGTACTGAACTCTATAAGTTCTTTACCAATACTTTCGATTTATAACCGATTGCGTGAGAGTCAGTGAGTCTAACTCACTGCGCATGGGCGGCCTAGCCGCCCATTTTTTCAGGCTAAATTCACCTAATTGCTGCTAAAAAGCGCCTTCATACGTATAATTCCTTGTACCTTAATTGAACTAACGAGTGGAAAGTAATGGATTGGCGATTTCTTACCTTTGGACTGGTAGCTAGCTCTCAAGCTTGGGCTGCAGAGCCACAAACACCCGAAACGAATGAGCAAAGTGATACGATTAACATCGTAAAGCAGTGTATTTTAAACGAAGCCATTGCTGGTGATGGCAATCAAACACTCGCAGAACTTCGAAAAAAATGCTCGGATCTTGAAGAAAGTAAAAAGCTAACAGCGATAGATAAACGCATTGCTCGGGAAAAGGTTACAGAGAAAAATCGTAATGTGATTACCCCGCACAACCGTAACTATATTCTGCCCGTCACCTACATGAAGCACCCAAATCAGGATCCTTTTGGCAGCTTAGATAAAATTTCAGAAGAGAGTGACGGTGAAAATCTAGATAACGTCGAAATTAAATATCAGTTATCGCTCAAAGTGCCTGTTTTCGACGATTTTAGCGATCAAGACCAGGCAATCTACTTCGCCGTAACTCTGCAATCATACTGGCAGTTTTACAATAATGATATTTCTTCACCTTTTCGTGAAACCAATTATGAGCCAGAAATCTTCTGGATTAACTACCTAGATGAAGAAAACGTTTGGTGGGGTGATGAGCTGGCCGTGGCGTTAGGTATTTCACACCAATCAAATGGTCGCAGCCAGCCATATTCGCGTTCTTGGAACCGTATTTACGCCAACTTCATTTGGGAACAAAACGGCTACGTATTTAGTTTTAAACCTTGGTACCGGATCCCTGAAGATGAGAAGGATGATGAACTGCAAGCCAAGGGCGACGATAACCCCGACATCTATAAATACATGGGTTACTTTGAGTTTACTGGCGTACGTCGATTTAATGAGCATGAAGTCAGCTTTATGTTCAGAAACAACCTCAACTCAGATAACCGAGGCGCTATTCAACTAGACTGGTCTTTTCCACTGTGGGGAAGATTGCGTGGCTATGCACAGTACTTCAATGGTTACGGTGAAAGCATGATTGATTACAACGCTGATATTGAACGCTTTGGCGTGGGTATTCTTTTAACTGATTTACTGTAATTTCATCACAGTGCAAAAAAGCCAGCATCATGCTGGCTTTTGTATTAATTGAATGCAATTTTATGAGTAACTAGTTGGCAACGACGACAAACCGTCCTTCGAATTCACCGACTAAGGTATCACCATCATAGATCTGTACAGGCACCTTGTAACTCGCTTTACCTTCTTCTTCGAGTTTATCAAAACAACCTTCACAGACGACTTGATTTACATGCGCACGGGGCTGAGATTTAATCGGCTTAGCATACTTGATTGTTGCATCAGCAAGAACAATATCCCCCTCTTTACCCGCTTCACGTAGCGCTAAATAAGTAGCCCCCCAACCAGCCAGTGTCGCCATAGAGTAAACTGAACCAGCGAACATGGTGTTGTGAACATTAATATTCGCTTCTAAGTCAGCTACAACACTGAATTCCCAATCCGTGTAAGACTCTACTTTAATACCCATTTTGTCACTAATGGGAATTGATTCACGCCACGTATTTTGCAAAACTTCCGTCCACGCCGGATGGCGAAACCAACCTGGCTCACTCGGGCGCTGCTTGACCATACGCCAATGCTGGACGTCACCAAATGCCAAATGCGCTTTTTCTTTTAATTCATAACCATGACGTTTATAGAAATCCAGTGCGCGCTCGCGAGCAAATAATACCAACTCGTTGGCATCTTGATTCCATGCTATTTTTTCCAATTCATGCAGCAAGCGACTACCTAAATGCTGGCCACGGTGCGCTTCTCCTACGGCCATATACCTTACTTGAGCTTGATCTGAATTATTGAAATGCAAACGAGCAACAGCAAGCACTTCACCCTCTTTGTTCTTGATAAAACGGTGTTCAGACTCTTGCTCTAAGTCATCTTGTTCACTGCCGCGCGGCTGATCCCAAGGAGCGCGCAAGACCTGCCAGCGCAACGCATAATAATCCTGCCAATCGTCACTACTTTGTGGGGTGGTAACTTGGAACATAGGTACTCCAATTATTTTTTCTTCACCTTACAAGATTTAACGATTCAGGCAAATAACACCAAAGAACAATAGGCATTTTTTCGTAAAAATATTTGCACAACTAGGAAAATCGCTATCCCGTGTCTATGCTGTTGATATGGAAACAGTCATTGAACACAGTGGCGCAGTATCCGAACACTTCGTTGCTGATTGTACGAAGATCGGACAACTTCTATATTGGCATCGCTTTGGCGGTAACAGTATTCAAGTTCGCCAACATAAACAGTTTCGCTGGTTGCTGATAAATCAGACTTTACAGTCCATTATCGAGCGCAGCCGGCCCAACCACCTATTGTTTCCACATTTACAAATTTTTGCTCAGTACTGGCAAACCCTTACTCCTCCAAAAAAAGTATTGGAGCTTGGTCTTGGGGGAGGCGCCATCCGCAACTATTTGCATCACACTTATCCCGACACAGAGCTGGTCTCTGTAGAACGTAATGCCGATATAATACACTGTTACAAACGTTACTTTGGCGGTGCGCACGACACCACGTTAAGATGCGCAGAAGCTGAGCAAGTGCTGTGTGAAAAAGAAAAATATGATTGGATAATTATTGATTTATTCAGTGAATTAGATGCCCCAATGTTTCTGTACAAGCACAGCTTTTATGACAAAGTTCGCAATGCACTAAATAAAGATGGCCATGTGTTCATTAACTTTTTGGCGCATCACGAATCACAATTGCAGCAGCTCACTCATTTGCTGATTACCTGTTTTGGTCGCACCCCCAATGTTGTTGATGTAAAGGGGTACGCCAACCGCCTAGTGTTTCTTTCACCTTAAACGCATAGATTAAAGGTCACTGGTCCATCGTTTACCAAGCTGACTTGCATATCCGCAGCAAATTGCCCAGTGGCAACGCTTAAACCAGATGCTTTCGCTTTCTCTACAAAAGACTCATACAGATTAGTCGCCTGCTGAGGCGTTGCAGCACTTGAGAAACTAGGTCGCATGCCCTTTTTTGTGTCTGCGGCCAAAGTAAATTGCGACACCACTAAAAGCTCACCGTTTATATCACGCAAACTTTGGTTCATTTTACCCTGTTCGTCGGTGAAAATACGGTAATTGCTGACTTTATGCAGTAGCTTGTCAACATGATCTTCAGTATCGGCTTTTTCGACGCCTAGGAGCAGCAATATGCCTTGTTTAATTTCCCCTACCACTTTGCCCTCTACCTCAACTTTCGCTTCACTTACTCGCTGTATTAGCCCTTGCACTGCAACCTCTTTAACTTCAGATACATATGGTCGGTGGCCCGACATTGAGCTTGGCAATATACCTCATTTGCCAATGAGTGACCAAGACCAGGAACGATATCAAGATGTGCATCCACGGCACAAGCAAACCGTTGTGCCCGTGCAAATACACTCACCAAATCATGACGGCCATGGACCATCCAAATAGGTACATTGGCAAGTTGGTGAGCATTCTCGAGTAGATAATTTTCCGGCAAAAAAAACTGATTATAAAGATAGTGAAGCTGTAATTGGGCACTGTTTATCAATGCCTCTGGGGTATGAAGTCGAGGGTTAACACCACCACCATCGCATAGCATTTCCTCCCATTGGCACCATGCTTTTGCCGCTTCAAGTTGTACTAGCTCACTGTTGGAAAATATGCGGCTATGATAAGACGCAATGAGGTCATCAATGTCACTATTTTTAGGATTAAAGCGTGCATATTGTTCAGGGTAAAACTGGGCTCCTGCCCCCCCACTTCCTAAATACCAATGATAATCCTCAGCGCTTGCTAAAAATGTCGCCCATAACATCAACGCCGCCACTTTTTCTGAATGCGCCAAGGCATAACACAGTACCAGCGCAGCACCAAATGACTCTCCGCACAGCACCCAGCGCGCGATCCCCAAATGTTGACGAATAGCTTCTAGGTCACTGATTAACAACTCAAGGGTATTGTTTTCACAACTGTGAGGAGTTGAATTACCGCAGCCACGTTGGCTATATAACAAGATTCGGTAATTCTTTGGATTAAAATGGGCACATTCAAACCGGCTTAATCCGGCACCGGGACCGCCATGACAAATAATGACTGGCAGTCCATCTGGATTTCCATGCTCTTCAAGCTCTAACTGATGTCCTTGGCCCACAGCAACGTGATGCACATTGTTTGGTTCAGTTATCGGGTAGCTTAAAGACATGATTACTCCTTATTGGCGAGTTCCTCTTTAACGATGTCGTCAATCGGCGGCCTGCTAACGCTGATACACACCGTAAATTCCGCGCCAAGCAACACCACTATCCAAGACAGGTATACCCACATAAATAAGATAGGTATAGTCGCCAACGCCCCATAAATGACTTCATATGAGGGAAAGTGGCTGATATACAATGCAAAGCCCTTCTTGGTTAATTCGAACAGCAACGCAGCAAAAATAGCACCCGGCAACGCTGCTCTTAGTGGCACGCGCGTGTTAGGTACTAAAGTATAGAGCATCCAAAAGCTCACTGTAGAAATTGCGTAGGGCAAAGATTTTAAAACAAAGCCACTAAAGCCGGGAATTCCTTCATCAGCGAATGAGACTAGTGACACTATGTATGAAGTCACACCGATGCTTAACCCAAGCAACACGGGGCCAAGACTTAACACCATCCAGTAGATAGCAAATGAAATAATACCTGGGCGCTTTTGTTTAATACGCCAAATTCGGTTAAGTGTGGCATCGATATTACGAATAAGAAACAGCGCAACAACTGCCAAAAAACTCACCCCGACCGCGGTCATCTTATTGGCATTACCTGTAAATGCCCCGATATGTTCTTCGAGCACCACTGACGTTGTCGGCAATAAATTAGTAAATAAGAAAGTCTCTATTTCTTGGCGCGTATCGGCAAATCCCGGAAAGGCGGAAAAAATAGCCACACCAACCGCAATCAACGGAATCAATGAAAGTAAGGTAACATAGGCGAGATAGCCCGCATTGACGGTAATTTGGTCTTCTAAGCAACGAGTAAAGAAATACCGCCACCAGCGTGGCTGTGCTTTGGCCCAAATCGTCAGCGTTGTTTTTATTTTCTCGCTATCCCACTTCATCATCTACTCAGAAATAAAAATCTTTTGCTTATCATAGCAATCAGCCACATAATTTACAGTATCAACTTTCGAGACAGGACATCATGATGATGAAAAAACTCGCCCTTGTGGCAGCGTTTGCATCGCTTACTGCATGCCAATCAGCTTATTACTCGGCAATGGAATCTGTGGGTGTGCACAAGCGCGATATTTTGGTCGACCGAGTTGAAGAGACCAAGGAATCGCAAGAGGAATCACAAGAAGAGTTTCAATCGGCATTGGAGCGATTAAGTACCCTCATTAATTTTGATGGTGGCGATCTACAAGATGCCTACGAGCAACTCAACGACGACTACGAATCCAGTTTAGCGGCTGCACAGGATGTATCAGCGAATATAGATGATGTAGAAGACGTGGCGGAAGCGCTTTTCGAGGAGTGGGCAGACGAGCTTGAGGAATATTCGAGCGCATCATTGAAACGTGAAAGTAGCAATAAACTACGCGCCACCCAACGCCAATTTGACCAGTTACTTCGCTCAATGCGCGCAAGTGAAGCGAAAATGCAACCGGTACTAGACTCCCTTCAAGACAATGTTTTGTATTTAAAACATAACCTTAATGCGCAAGCCATTGCAGCAATTAAGGGAGAATTTACCAACCTACAACGAGATATTAAGGTGTTAATCGACGACATGAATAAGTCGATTGCCGATTCAAACCGATTTATTGAACAGATGAATCAGGGCTAACATTCTTACTCAATAGACATGTCAAAAGGAGCGAATAGCTCCTTTTTCTTTTCCTGTACTTCAATAACTTAGTAGTTAGCGTGCGCTAATATGCGCGAGGTCAATTTACTCGATGCACATAAAGATGTATTTTATATACATCTTTAAAAAGCGCCTTATGTTATGAATATAACCCGTTTTACAGACTACTCATTACGCGTACTCATCTTTGCGGCATTGCACCACGACAAGCTCGTGACTATTGGGCAAATTGCTGAGCAGTACGGAATATCTAAGAATCACTTGATGAAAGTGGTGCATACACTCAGTGCTCAAGGTTACTTGGCTTCCTCGCGAGGCAAAAATGGTGGTATTCGCCTGCAACGCACAGCTGAGCACATTAATTTGGGGAAAGTTGTACGCCTAAACGAGCAAAACTCGGTGCTAGTCGAGTGTTTCGGTGACAATAATCAATGTGTGATAACACCCTCATGCCAACTTAAGAAAATATTGGCTGATGCCATGGAGTGCTTTTTTATACACCTAGATCAATTCACCTTGGCCGATCTCATTGGCAACTCACAAGGCAATGAATTGAAGCAGCTGTTAAACATAGAAAGTTCAGACGCTTAATCCCAAATAATAGAATCGAGGTTGTTATGGCGATACTACTTCCCAGCGGTCAAATAGCAGAACCCAGTGAACAAGCGCGCGGTTGGCCTTTTATGCGCTTAGCCTTTCGACCATTGTTTTGGTTCGGTGCCCTGTTTGCGATGCTGAGCATCCCTATCTGGGCTTTAACCAACACTGGAAAACTTGCTTTTAATCCCTTTGGCAGCGGTTATTTTTGGCATATACATGAAATGCTCTTTGGATTTGCAGTCGCTATAATTACTGGTTTTTTGCTCACAGCGGTACAGAATTGGTCTGGGTTAGCAAGTGTAAAAGGTAACTCACTCTTAGCCTTAGTATTGCTGTGGCTTTGCGCCCGAGTGCTATTGGCATTTCCAAATTTGGCGCCTACTTGGCTTATTATCGCTCTCGACCTAGCTTATTTGCCTCTTGCTGCTTTTTTCTTAGCATTACCGATCATCAAGGCGGTGCTTTGGCGCAACCTGTTCTTTATCCCTATTTTGCTAGCGATGTCAGGTGTTAATGCCCTCATGTACGCAGCACTGTATGGCCATTTAACTCTCTCCTTCATAGAGATTAGCCATATTATGGTGATGTTGATTTCTCTGGTGATGGTCATTATGGGCGGGCGAGTGTTTCCAATGTTTACCGCCAACGGTACAAACACACCCCGCGTTACGAATATTCCTTGGCTCGATAAAGCCTCCATCGCCAGTGTGATGTTGTGTATTGCCGTAACCGTTGTTGGCGCTAGTTTACCTAGGCAGCTCACAGGGTCACTCTTTTTAATCGCTGGTGTGCTCAACTTTATCCGTGCATTACGATGGCGTATTTGGGTTACCTTTAACACCGCTCTGGTATGGCCACTGCACATAAGTTATTGGGCGATCTGCTTAGGCTTGATGTTGATGGGTTTGTTTCATTTCGGTTGGCTCACCACCATTTCCGTACCCATCCATGCAATTACGGTAGGTGGCATGGGCCTGATGATATTGGCAATGATTTCGCGCGTATCACTTGGCCATACAGGTCGCATGATCAAAGCCAGTAAGCCAATGAACTGTGTGTTCTGGCTCATGGTCGTGACGCTCCTGATCCGATTGATTGCTCCACTCACCGACACGCATTATGCGTCATTAATTCTGCTCTCAGCCACACTTTGGGCTGTTTCATACGCCTTGTTCGTCATAGGCTATGCCAAAATAGTTTTTAGTGCTCGAATTGACGGACGCGATGGTTAATTGTGTAAACAGAGATTTAGCATGTGATATTCACATGCTAATGACCGATGTTAGTTAGTAGGTTTCTTTCTAGAGCGCAGCCAAGGAAAACTTCTCACAAGCAACAAACTGCCTATGACAAGTGCGAATATTGCGACAAAAGTAAGCACGCCATTGATCACCCTAGGGTGTTCGATATTGGTGTTGTAAACGTATATTCGACGACCTCCTTCCTCCTGTCGTTCGAACTGTAAGCCCAGCATGTCATAGCTGTAAATGTATTCTTTTTTGGTGCGCTGATGCATTTTCGCAACCAGCTCATCAAATATTTTTGTATCTGTGCTACTTAGTCGCCGTATTGAAAAGAAATTATCTGGCTCTGAATCTTTAATTACACCTTCTGATTCATAAACATATTGCCGCTCAGGAAATAACAAAGTCGTGTGAGCACAGTAAAAAAGCGCACACCCAAATGCAATAAGCACAATAGCGAATATCTGCAAGAGATTTTGACGTTGTTGCACCAAACGATGTTGCTGCCCTACATACCTTTTCGTTTGAGTAATTTGTAACAGCTGTGATGAATCAATGTGATGGCCAACAGACTCCATAAACTGCTCAACAGTTAAATCTAACGCGCTCAGTAAGCGCTCAAAGATATCCTCCGATGGCATCGATTTATCATTCTCAATTTTGGATAAATAACTTTGCTCAATACCTGCTCTTACTGCTAATTCAGGCTGACTTAACTGATAATTCTGACGCAAATTTTTAATAGCATTACCTAAACTCATTGTGACACTCCATGTTTATAGTCAGCTCAAGTTTTAAGAATTACTTGAAGAATATAAACATGAATAACAGAGAATAATTTGGAATATCAATGGTTAGCTGCGATTTTATTGCATGATTTTTCACACACCAACTTTAAAACTGTGCTCTAAACTCACTAGGCGACACTCCCATGTGTGCTTTAAAACGGCGCTAAACACTTCATGGCTTGCGTAACCACATTGCTGGGCCACTAACGAGATCGCAAAGTCCGTGCCGGTTAGCAGTGCCTTGGCTTTGTTGATTCTTAGTTGCTCCACATACACCATGGGCGCAACAGCAAATTGTTGTTTGAATAAGCGACGAAAATGGCGAGGGCTAACATTAATACTCGACGCCATGGTGTCGATGTTGATGGGTTTATGTAGATTATTAAGCAGAAAGTCGCTTAGCTTCAAGAAGCGTTCACTGCCTTTTTGTGAGGCTACTGGGCTGCTTCCTATCACCTTCATGTCATTCAGACACGTATTATAAATGAGGGCTTGTTGCGCCACACTGTGCGCAAATTCCCCACCAAAATCTTGCTCAAGCAAAGTTAGGGCGAGCTCAATGCTGGCAGTCATGCCTGCAGCTGAATACACATTGCCGTCTTCAATAAGACTGCGAGAGGCATCGATATGCACCCGCGTATTCACTTTTTGCAAATATTGAGCTGTTTGCCAGTCTGTGGTGACCGTTTTACCATTTAACACACCCGATGCTGACAATATTAGGCACCCTGCTCCAATAGAGACGAGACGACGCAACTTTGGCTGCATTTGTGCTAACCAGTGAATTACATTGCTTAATTCACTCACCCGTTGCGCCCCCGAACCACCGACCACTATCAGCGTATCCAGTTCAGGCGCCCGCGATAAATCATCGGCGATTTGCACAATTAAGCCATTGGTCGCTTCAATAGCGGCTTGTTCAGGAGCACACACATGCAACGTGTAAGGAAGCGGCTGCCCACGTTTTTGAGCCTGTACATTCGCTTCAGCAAAAATATCCATAGGCGCTGACAGATCTGTGGCTTTAAAACCTTCATATATAAAAAAGCCAATACGCCGCATATGCACCTCCTTTTACGTACCCAATTAGGGTATATCGCTACTCATTTTGCGAAAAGGTCTTGTGCTTGATTTATTCGGACATTTTTTGTTTTGAAACAAAAAAGCCCGCATCAATGTGCGGGCTTTTCGTCATGAACCGTAATTAGCTCTTTTTGCTTTCGCGTGAAGCGCGCTTACGTTCGTTTTCAGTAAGGAAACGCTTACGAATACGAATGCTTTCAGGCGTTACTTCTACTAATTCGTCATCATCGATGAACTCAAGCGCTTGCTCTAGTGTCATCTTGATAGGCGGTACAAGTGTTTGTGCTTCATCAGTACCTGATGCACGAACGTTCGTTAACTGCTTACCTTTTAGAGCGTTTACAGTTAGGTCATTGTCGCGGCTGTGGATACCGATAACCATACCTTCGTACACTTCAACACCGTGGCCGATAAATAGCTTACCACGCTCTTGTAGGTTGAATAGTGCGTTAGTTAACGCTTTACCTTGTGCATTTGCAATCAATACACCGTTTTTACGTTGACCAATTTTACCGCCTTTATGAGGACCGTAGTGATCGAATGTGTGATACATCAGACCTGAACCAGACGTCAACGTCATAAAGTCAGTTTGGAAACCGATTAGACCACGGCTAGGAACCATGAAATCCATACGGATACGGCCTTTGCCATCTGGAGCCATGTCGGTCATTTCTGCTTTACGCAAACCAAGCTGTTCCATGATTGAACCTTGGTGCTCTTCTTCACAGTCGATTGTTACTGTTTCATACGGTTCTTCAAGAACACCATCCACTTCACGAAGGATTACTTCAGGGCGTGAAACTGCAAGCTCGTAACCTTCACGACGCATATTTTCGATCAATACGCCTAAGTGAAGTTCACCACGACCTGATACACGGAAGCTATCTGGGTTGTCAGTGTCTTCTACACGTAGTGCAACGTTGTGAACAAGCTCAGCATCAAGACGCTCGCGGATATTACGTGAAGTCACGTATTTACCTTCTTGGCCAGCAAACGGTGACGTGTTTACTGAGAACGTCATGGTTACTGTCGGCTCGTCAACGCTCAATGCAGGAAGTGCTTCAACATTGTTTACGTCACAGATAGTGTCAGAGATTTTCAGCTCGCCAAGACCTGTGATAGCGATGATATCACCAGCAGTTGCTTCTTGTGCTTCGTGACGATCTAGGCCCAAGTACGTCAATACCTGACCTACTTTACCATTACGTGTTTTACCATCAGCACCGATAACAGTTACTTGTTGGTTCACTTTAACAGTACCGCGCTTGATACGACCAACACCGATTACACCTACGTATGAGTTGTAGTCAAGCTGAGAGATCTGCATCTGCAATGCACCCGCTGGATCTGCATCTGGCGCTTCAACTTCGTTAACGATCGCTTGGAACATAGGTTCCATGTTTTCTGAAGGCTCATCTAGATCGAGTGTTGCCCAACCGTTGATAGCTGACGCGTAGATAACTTTAAAGTCTAACTGTTCGTCAGTTGCACCTAGGTTATCGAATAGATCGAAAACTTGGTCCATAACCCAATCAGGACGAGCACCTGGCTTGTCGATTTTGTTAATAACCACGATCGGTTTCAAACCCTGTGCGAATGCTTTTTGCGTTACGAAACGCGTTTGCGGCATTGGACCTTCTTGAGCATCTACAAGAAGAAGTACTGAATCAGCCATCGAAAGAACGCGCTCTACTTCACCACCGAAGTCAGCGTGTCCAGGAGTATCTACGATGTTGATATGGTAATCGTTCCAGTTGATTGCCGTATTTTTAGCTAAGATGGTAATTCCACGCTCTTTTTCAATGTCGTTAGAATCCATCACTCGCTCTTCGTTACCACCACGAGTTTGTAGTGTGCCCGATTGCTCAAGCAATTTATCAACCAGAGTTGTTTTACCATGGTCAACGTGCGCGATGATCGCGATATTTCTTAACTTTTCGATGCTCATATATCTACTTAAGAGGCAAGCCTCATTGTTCCTAGATGATCCACGCTCGGCAACAGCTACCTGCGTTGGGTTTAAAAGGGCGCGTATTATCCCTTATAAAGTCACTAGATGAAAGTTTATCCAACATTATTTTTCTGTGACTGTGGTGCGATAACGACGCAAAATGTATTAAGCGATTAAAAAACAACCAATAAACATTGTGTATATTTTCGATAAAAAGGCAAAATATGATGACAACTCGCCGTAATAGCAATTTCACAAAGATGCACTAGAATGTAGCAAGTGCGCACCAATGAGGTGCAAAACACATGATATCAAGAATGTATTTTTAAAAAATTCATTTATAAATAACACGTTACGAAACTGGCACGATTTAAGCTTACCACTGCACAATTGCAGTAACATGCAGCACACATAAAATTCCACAGTTGGAGGACACATGTCACAATCGGTTTTAGATTTCATTAAAGAACATGACGTAAAATTCGTAGATTTACGTTTTACCGACACCAAAGGTAAAGAGCAGCACGTTTCTATCCCTCATCACCAAGCTGATGAAGACTTCTTTGAAGACGGTAAAATGTTCGATGGTTCTTCTATTGCAGGTTGGAAAGGCATTAACGAATCAGACATGGTGCTAATGCCAGATGCTGAAAGCGCTAAACTTGACCCATTCGCAGAAGAAACAACACTTATCGTTCGTTGTGACGTAGTTGAGCCTTCAACTTTACAAGGTTACGAGCGTGATCCACGTTCTGTAGCTAAGCGCGCTGAAGAGTACATGCGCTCTACTGGTATCGCTGACACCGTATTATTCGGTCCAGAACCAGAATTTTTCCTATTCGACGACGTGAAGTACAAATCAGACATGTCTGGTTCAATGTACAAAATTGATGCTGAAGAAGCATGTTGGAACTCTGATAAAGATTACGAAGGTGGTAACACAGGTCACCGCCCAGGCGTTAAAGGCGGTTACTTCCCGGTTGCTCCTGTTGATTCATCACAAGATTGGCGTAGCGCGACTTGTCTAGTTCTAGAAGAAATGGGTCAAGTTGTTGAAGCTCACCACCACGAAGTAGCAACTGCTGGTCAGAACGAAATCGCGACTCGCTTCAACACTATGGTATTGAAAGCAGACGAAATTCAAGAAATGAAGTATGTTATCCACAACATGGCGCACGCATACGGCAAAACAGCTACGTTCATGCCTAAGCCTATCGTTGGTGATAACGGTTCTGGTATGCACTGTCACCAGTCTCTAGCGAAAGACGGTAAAAACCTTTTCGCAGGTGACAAGTACGGCGGTCTTTCTGAAGAAGCTCTTTACTACATCGGTGGTATCATCAAGCACGCTAAAGCAATCAATGCATTCGCAAACGCATCGACTAACTCTTACAAGCGTCTAGTACCAGGTTTCGAAGCGCCGGTAATGCTTGCTTACTCAGCACGTAACCGTTCTGCATCTATCCGTATTCCAGTTGTTCCTTCAGAGAAAGCACGCCGTATCGAAGTGCGTTTCCCTGACCCAACAGCTAACCCATACCTTGCGTTCTCTGCAATGCTTATGGCTGGCCTTGACGGTATCAAGAACAAGATCCACCCTGGCGATGCAATGGACAAAGACTTATACGACCTACCTGCAGAAGAAGCTGCTGAAATCCCAACAGTTGCATCTTCGCTAGATGAAGCACTTGCATCTCTAGACGCAGACCGCGAGTTCTTAATCCAAGGTGGCGTATTCACAAACGACCTAATCGACGCTTATATCGCGCTGAAGTCTAAAGAAGTTGAAAAACTTAACATGACAACTCACCCAGTTGAGTTCGAAATGTACTACAGCGTATAACCTGATAACTATTTTTTAGTTATATCATGTGTGTTCTCAAAGCCTGCTCTGCAGGCTTTTTTTATGGTAAAAAAGTTGTAAATGAACTACAGTTAATGAAGGGTGCTTGAGCACTTCAATTGCGGCTAACTATAAGAATAACAAACTAAATTAGGAAAGCATGTGAACGTAAAGGTGATGATTTTAAGCGTGTTATTGGCGTTATTTATAACAACACCCGTATCCGCAGAGCCAAACAAAAACATCTATGTTTATAAGGATGAGAACGGCAATTTGGTGTTTTCCGATACACCTCGCAAAGGCGCGGAAAAAGTGACGCTGAACAAACCTGTGATGAACATGCCTTCCACTGATACCAGTATCTTCAACGAAGCAACCAATGATTTAGAGAAGGTTAAATTTTCTATCTCAATCAGTTCTCCTGCACAAGAAGAAACTATTCGCGACAACACCGGTTCTGTGCACGTGTCTGGCATAATCAAGCCACGCTTTTTACAAGGACATCAAGTCCAACTCTACCTTGACGGCAAGGCGTATGAAAAACCGCAAAAGTCACTGTTGTTTGTGATGCGTGACATTGACAGAGGGGAGCACAACATTGTTTTGAAGCTACTCGACTCTGAGGGCAAAGTATTGGCTAACTCGGAGCCAGTAGTCTTTTTCCTACACCGCCGCTCCATGATTACGGGACCTTAACGGATAATAATAATTATATCTCAGCAGTATGATGATAACCTGATAATATAAATGCACCACTATGGTGCAATTGATGACTTAAAATGAAACTCCACCTCGATTTCTTCCAACAGATGTGGGAAAACCTACATACTGCGATCCTAATTTTGGACAAAGATTTTAATCTTGTGTACGCCAACACAAGTTGCACTGAACTACTTGGTCAAGGACTAAAAAGAATCATTGGCCAACCTTTTGAATCCCTATTTAATTACCATTCAATTGAACTTGAACGTATTGCTAATTACACATTGAAGCAAGGGGTAGATTGCCACCAGCATAGAGCTGACGTGGTGTTCGTCGATACTCGCCATGCCAATCTTGCACTCAATAGTCGCAGAATTAATTATCAAAACGACGCCTATCTATTATTTGAAATTCGCCAAACCGACGAAGAAATTCGACTCGATCAGGCCTCAAATCAAATGCACCAGCATCAAGCAGCTCGTACCTTAATTCGCAACTTAGCCCATGAAATCAAAAACCCTTTAGGTGGAATTCGCGGAGCGGCGCAATTATTGCAGTATGAGGTTGATCAGCAGGAGCGCGATGAGTGTGCCCAGCTTATTATTCATGAAGCGGACCGATTGCGGCAGCTTGTTGATAGGTTATTGGGACCGAACCAACGCCTTCACAAACAAGCTACCAACATTCACCAAACGCTTGAGAATGTATTGAAGCTGTGCGTACTGGATAACAATAAAGCAATAACGCTCAACAAAGATTACGATCCGAGTATTCCGGATGTTGTGGTTGATGGCGATAAAATTCAGCAAGTACTTCTCAACATTGTGCGCAATGCTATGCAAGCGCTCAGTGAAGGAGGAGAAATTAGAGTGACTACGCGTGTGCGGTATCACGTGCGTCGCTATGACACTACGCTTAAAAAAGCCCTGCAGATTAAAATTTGTGATAATGGTCCGGGCATTGCTCCCGAAGTAAGAGAAACGCTGTTTTATCCTATGGTCACTAACAAAGAAGGTGGCACTGGGTTAGGGTTATCAATTGCGCAAACCCTGATAGATCAGCATCAAGGCTTTATCGAGTGTGATAGCTGGCCGGGCCATACTGAGTTTACATTATACTTGCCTTTGTAGGCCCCTAAGAGGTATACGATGAAATCTGTTTGGTTGGTAGATGATGATGCATCCATTCGCTTTGTACTGCAAAAAGCACTAACTCGCGGTGGTTATCACGTTGAGAGTTTTGACAACGCTCAGGACGTGCTCAGTGCGCTGACCTACTCTCAACCCGCAGTGTTACTCTCCGATGTGCGCATGCCAGGTATGGACGGCATGGCACTGCTAGAACAAATCAGCGAAGAAAATCCAAGCCTGCCCGTGATCATTATGACCGCGCACTCGGATCTTGACTCTGCAGTACAAGCTTTCCAAAAAGGTGCATTTGAGTACCTTGCCAAGCCGTTTGATTTAGAGGAAGCGGTTGGCGTTGTCGACCGTGCCGTGAGAGCGCACTCACAAAAGAAATCCAAAAAAACTGCCAGCGAACAAAAACGTTCTGTGATCATTGGTGAAGCACCAGCAATGCAGGAAGTATTTCGCGCCATTGGTAAACTGAGCGCTTCGAGTATGAGTGTTTTGATTAACGGTGAGTCGGGCACGGGTAAAGAGCTTGTTGCCAGCGCACTGCACCAACATAGCCCACGTAAAGATAATCCTTTTATTGCCCTGAATATGGCTGCCATTCCAAAAGATTTGGTGGAATCGGAACTGTTTGGCCACGAAAAGGGGGCATTTACCGGTGCGGACAGTGTGCGTAAAGGTCGCTTCGAACAAGCCAATGGCGGCACTCTGTTTTTAGATGAAATTGGCGATATGCCCCTTGATGTGCAAACACGCTTATTGCGTGTTTTAGCAGATGGCGAATTTTATCGTGTAGGTGGCCATCAGAGTATTAAGGTGGATGTACGAATTATCGCAGCAACACACCAAGATTTGGAGCGCCTAGCGCAGCAAGGCAAATTCCGCGAAGATTTATTCCACCGTCTAAATGTGGTCAGACTTAAACTACCGCCACTTCGTGAGCGCCCAGAAGATATTGAGCAACTTGCCGAATACTTCTTAAATAAAAGTGCTCAGGAACTGAAGATAGACACCAAGATCCTGAGCCCACAAGCATGTGATCAAATGAAATTATTCAATTGGCCTGGCAACGTTCGCCAATTGGAAAACACCTGTCGCTGGCTTACCGTGATGGCGCCAGGAGAATACGTGGCCGCTGAAGACTTACCACCAGAAATTATCGCGGCGCACCCACAAGATGTCGATGCCGACTGGCTGGATCTATTCCAACAATGGCTTAATAACGAATTCAAACAGGGTAAAGATAATGTCTGGCCTGATATTCAAGCACAACTGGAAACACGCTTGATCAAGTCGGCATTAGCAAGTTGTGGCGGCCACAAACAAGAGGCAGCGCTGCGTATAGGCTGGGGTCGAAATACACTCACTCGCAAGCTTAAAGAGCGAAACATAACTCCTTCTTAACTGAGTTATTAAATAGCCCCTTCACAAGGGGCTTTATTTCGATAAAAAAGCTGCCTTCCCATGAAACTGATGGCGTTTAAACATTAGCGTGTAGAAATTTACTCACTCGTCCTATAGCATCGAGAGTGGGCAGATAGCCCTGTTGGCCTTAAAAAATACAGGTGTATTTATCTTGATGAGATTACTGGAAAATATCGCGCTATTTAAACGCATGGAAATACTTAATCGTGTGCCCTTTTTTCAACACTTTGAGCTCGCAGAACGGCAAATGCTGCTCGAGTCATTTTCGTCTTTATATGCTATTAAACAGGGCCACTATGTCTTTAAGCAATATGAACAAAGTCATCACTTATACATTATTTTAAGTGGCGAACTCACAGTGTTTAGGCAACATGATAAAAAGCATTTAGGGCATATACATCCTGGGGAATTTGTCGGGGAAGGCGCATTTATCAGTCATCGTGAACGCAGCATCAACGCCAGAGCTGCAGCTGACACTATCCTGCTTGCGATAGCACCCAATGCACTTGTGAAATTACCTGTAGTGGTGCGGGAAAAAATTAAAGATCAGTTAATTATTGGTATGAGTGAGCGCATTGCCAAACTGAGTTCAGAAACTGAGATGGCTTAACGAAAAGCCATCCAAGACTCAACTAAGGCGATTAAGTCCTCCACTCCACATGCAGCTGCCAGCTCAGATTCATCCAACGACAAGTCATCTTCTGCATAGTCACTAAGATCATCTGCGTCATGATATAAACCATGGCTTTCAAATACTGCTTCTCCGTGGCCAAGTAAAATTCGCATTTCTTTACCTTGCAGTACTTGTTCTACGTCTTGGCCAAGAGCATGAATGAAACGCTGCAATAGGTCATCATTATCATACAGTTCGTCATTAAACCAACGGGCAATCAACTTGTGTTCGTCGGTTAGTTTAATACGCTTGCCCCACATTGGGTCTGAGTAAATCTGATATTCCATTGTATCTGCACCTGTCATTCTGGCCGCGCATGATATCAGTATAAGCACCACGTTTAAATCTCACTATTGCCTTACACACAACATGCTGGGCGATGTTAGAATAGTGATACTTTATCTTTTGCACTGAAGTTATGTTGGACACTTTCACACTCATCTTTCCCCTCATATTTATTGTTATGATTGGTTTTAGCTGCGCGCGCCTAAAGTTTTTAAATCAAGACAATTTGGCGGGTGTGAGTCGATTCATTTTCTATGTGTGCATTCCAGCGTTTTTGTTCCTTAATATGCAAGCCGCGGAACTAACAGAAGTTGTCAGTGCTGGGTTACTTGCGAGCTTTTATCTACCTGTAGTTAGCGTTTATCTTTGTGTGTTACTGGTATTTAGACTGATAAACAAGCAGTGGGCAAAAAGCGCTGTATTAGCTTTAGGAGCGAGTTATTCAAATACAGTACTCATTGGCCTTCCTATTGCGATTCAAGCACTTGGTAAGGAAGTCGCCGCCACAGTGTTTGTCATCATTACCTTTCACAGTGCCCTTCTATTTTTGCTAACTTATGCTTTTTGCGGAAAATCACAGAACTTGAATTGGCTCGCGACTGCTCGTCAATTAATTATCAACCCTGTCATTTTACCTATTAGTCTTGGTGTTGTGGCTAACGTGGTGGGGATCCGCTTATTCGCGCCTATAGAACACGGTTTACAACTTCTTGGCGAACCAGCTATAGCAGGGGCATTATTTGTGCTCGGTGCGAATTTACATCACTACCGAATTAAAACTGGGTTGAAGCTAGCGCTGGTTCTAACCGCAATCAAGATTTTAGTGCTTCCTGGCGTAGTATGGTTAGGCGCAACCTATGTATTTGAGTTAACACAAGAGCAAACTTTACTACTGGTACTCATTAGCTCAGCTCCCCTTGGCGTAAACGCCTATTTAGTCGCCAAAGAATTAAATACCCACAATGATATTCTTGCCAGCAGTGTCGTGCTCAGCACTGTATTCAGTATGCTAAGTTACATTTTATGGCTTAATTGGGTGTAAAAAAAGCGTGCTTAACTGCACGCTTTTTTACTAATCAAATCAATCATACGAGCGATATTTTGCAGCGTCGATTATTGCCCAAACGTAGGTAATAGCTGCGATGATCCCCGGAACGATTAACCACCAAAGTGCGGCGCCGCCGAAGAAGAAAATTGCAAATAGTAAGGCTGCAAGAATACGCCCTTGTACTAATTGCCCCAGTCCTGGGAAAAATACATTACATAATGCGGCGATAACATTACCGCCAGAGCCTTGTCCTGACATATAACCCTCGTTAGTCATTTACTTTTTGTTTCTTACTTCACTATCTACAATATCCAGGCCAATTTTTTATCATTAATTTTCAACAACTTAAATTTATGCCTGTTTTGTAATTCCGTTAACTTTAGCCTATCATGCTAAAGATTGGTGTTTTTAACATTACCTTATCTGTGTTAAGAAAATAATAGTTAATAATAAATAGTTGCTCGATATGCTCGCAAAAATCTCCAAACCCATCGCTCAATTGACCGATAAGTATATGCCCGACCCTTTGGTGATCGTATTCATACTTACACTATTGAGTTTTATCCTCGCGGGCTTCAGCACCGAACATTCGCCAATTACACTTATCTCCATGTGGGGGGATGGCCTGAGTAACTTATTCACATTTGCGATGCAAATGCTACTCGTCCTGGTATGCGGGTATTTACTCGCTACAACACCACTTGTGGAAAAAATTCTTAATACGCTAGCCAAACGATTAAATACACCAGGTAAAGCAATCATAGTCACCACTTTAGTTGCCTTGTTGTCTAGTTGGATCAATTTGGGGATTTGGACTGGTGGTTGGCGCGCTATTTGCCAAAGCAGTTGCTCGCCACTGTCGTGTAGATTACCGGGTACTTGTGGCCAGTGCTTACTCTGGGTTTATCATTTGGCACGGAGGGTTGTCCGGTTCGATACCTTTGACTATTGCGACCAAAGGTCATTTTGCCGAAGAACAAATCGGCATTATCGATACATCGCAAACGCTGTTCTCTGCGATGAATCTCACTTTAGTAATCGGTTTAGCAGTGTTGCTCCCTATCATTAACTATTGGTTGCTGCCAAAGCAACATGACGCTGTATATGTAAATAAAGAGGTACTCAATGAACAACAGCCGCTCACTGACGACATTCACAATAATTATCTCGAAAACAAACGATGGCCAACCCTAATTATTGGAGCTCTGGGTATTACGTATCTAAGTTACACATTCTACACGGGTCAACAGGGATTAAATCTTAATTCAATCATTGCCTTATTTTTATTCTTTGCCCTGCTGTTACAGCCTAATGCGGCAACCTTCATCACACAGTTAACTCGCGCCGTTAGCAACGGTAGTGGCATTATCATTCAATTTCCATTTTATGCTGGATTAATGGCTTTAATGAGTCAAAGCGGCCTTGCTCAACACATATCCAGTTTGTTTATTGATCTAGCCAATGCACAAACACTCCCCATATGGAGCTTTCTCAGCGCAGGGTTAGTGAATATTTTTGTCCCTTCAGGTGGTGGACAGTGGGCTGTTCAGGCACCGCTACTTCTTCCTGCAGCAAGCGCGTTGAGTGTGCAGACTGAAGTTGTTGCATTGGCGGTAGCTTGGGGAGATGCGTGGACAAATTTAATTCAGCCCTTTTGGGCAATTCCGGTGCTTGCAATTGCAGGGCTTAAAGCAAAAGACATTATGGGCTTTTGCTTACTACAGTTACTTATTAGTGGCCTATACATCATCATGGTGTTAGCCGCGTTCAGTCACTAGCACACTCACAAAACCAATAGTAAAGTATTAATATAAGCAAAAACTATTAGCTTTTTGCAGGTACAAGTTTGCATACTTTCCACAGCCATTCTAGATTTTAAATAGTCACAATGGAGGGAAGAATGAGTAACCAAAGGCATGGCAAAGTAACGGCAAAATATAGGGTAGTCACAGTCGATGACTCGCCCGCGGTTTCTATTGTTCTACAAGCAATGTTTAACCAATTAGGCATCAAAGATGTGTCACATTATGACGACGCGCTGAAAGCTTTTCAGGACATCGAAAAGTCGCCATGTCTATACGACCTCATTCTCACTGATTTGAACATGCCAGGTATGGATGGTATGGAGCTCATTCGTCGACTAGGTCGGATAAAGTACCCTGGTGTTGTCGTTATCGTTTCAGAAATGCAGCCTGAAGTTATCAATCTTGCTAGCCAACTAGCACGTCAGCATAATGTGCATTTACTCGGTAATATCCCCAAGCCAGTACATATGGAAGATGTACAACATTTACTGCACAAACTTGACTGTTTATGTTCGTTTGGTGATGACCCTCTAGCGAATATCTCAGAACTTTCTTTACTTGATGCGATCAGCCACAATCGCGTTACGCCATTGTATCAACCAAAAATTAGTGTGGCTTCAGGCAAGGTCAACAGTTTAGAGGTGATGTCTTATATCCTGCCACGAACGAGCATGGCACAAAATGATAACGGCTACTTTGTCGGCGTTGCCCGATCAAATGAATTACTCAACCTTCTTACTTTTCAATTAATCGAAAAATCATCAAAAGACTTGGTCTATTTCCGAAAAGCCTACTCCTCAAACTTAAAGCTTGCTATTAATCTGCATCCAACACAGTTGGCAGATCTTAATTGCCCAGACAAATTTTCTCTGATTTTGTCCTTAAACAATTTGACCCCCAGTGATGTACTAATAGAAATAAGTGAGCATCAACCTTTAAACGACAAACATGTACTTGAGACAATCAATCGATTGAAAATGAGAGGATTCGAATTGTCACTCGATGATTATGGCAGTGGTTTTACTGAAGGACAGCAATTGTATAGCCTTCCAGTGGATGAAATTAAAGTATGCGAACCTTTGGTTACAGAAATAGAACAGGACTATTTTTCTCAATCGGTATTACATTCACTTGATGATGTCGCCAATGACCGTGGGATAAAACTGGTTGCTGTTGGTGTAAGCAGGGCTGAAGAGTTGGAATATTTAGAATCTAGATTTCCTGCGATTCAAGCTCAGGGCTCATTTATCTGCCCTGCACTGAAGCGAGATGATATGATTTCCTGGCTAGAACAAAGACAAAAAGAACGCGTAACAAGCTAGGATAAGGTTTATATGGCTGCATCACTAAAACAGTAAACACGTTGATTTGATGCCCATGCTACATAAGGGTACATAATAATAATAGATATTTTGTACCTAATAATGAAATATCTAATTCTTTATCGTAGAATGCACACATTAACGCAATGCAAAGGTTTGCATTGCATGGAACTGGGTATAATTACACATTCAGTTAGATAGTATTTCTCTGGGTAAATCTTGCATGCCAATTAACGTGTTACTTGTTGAAGATGACGACTTGCTAGTCAAACGTATAAAAAACCACTTTGCTAATACTGAGTTTAGCTTTTGCGTTGATAGCACCGGCGCCGACGCTTTAGCAATGGTTCAGGCTTCTCAAGTAACTGCTAATGAAACGATTGAGCTGGCAGTAGTAGATATCGTATTACCTCAAAAAGACGGGCTTATGCTCGCAAAAGAACTTTCTACACTGACGGAAATCGGCGTCATTATGTTATCCAGTCGTGACTCCCAATCAGATAGAATCGCGGGGCTCGCACAAGGTGCGGATGACTACATATGCAAGCCTGTGGATTTACTTGAGTTAGAATTAAGAATGCGTGCAGTTTATAAGCGTATCCACAGTGCCTCTGTACAACATGACGACTCAACAGAGTATATCGAATACGCTGATTTTAAGCTCCACCCAGACAATAGAACCCTAATCACACCTGCTCAAGAAGAGATCAGACTGACTGAAGCTGAGCATAAGGTACTGATATGCTTGATCGCTAATGCTGGCAAGGCAACTTCAAGAGAAAAAGTATCAGAAGAAATAGGCCAACCCGACTGGAGCCCTACAGATCGGACTGTGGACGTGTTAATTGGCCGTTTACGTAAAAAGCTGGGCGACGAAAAAGAGCAAAAACGTATCGTTACCGTACGCGGTAAAGGTTATATGCTCTCTCTAGGTTAAAAAACCAATCTGCCGTCTTTATAAGCAGCAAGCGTTTGTCGCAAGGGTATTTGATCAAAAGCCTGATCGTCTGCTTCTTCGACCGCTTGTTGCTGATAGCTTACAGCCTCCTCAAAATTACCCAACTTCGCATGTGCAGCTGCTAAATAAGCGTCAGCCATTAGGATGCATCATTGGCGTCCGCCACTCGCTGAGCAAGCTCAATAAGCATAGTTAAGGTCTGCAGCATTAGTCAGAATCGATTTGCATACGAACCAGCCACTGGTCGCAGCAGCAATTCGATTATCCCGCGTCAGTGGCTGTTTGCGATGCAACCTTTTGCCCTTGTTAACCGTGTAAGATAGCTGACCCATTGGCCTGTCTAGTTCACATTTCCCTAATTGTAATTGCGCGCGATCATGTCAATTGTTGTGCCCAGCAATACCTGAGCAAACGCTAGTTACGATTGACACTCCCAGTTGGAAAAGAGTATCACTGTGTCCACCGACGGCTGCCTTGTACTGCCCAATAACGCCATTGCTGTTCAGGTTCTTTAGTGACTACAGGCTGCAAATCGTACGTATGCTGTGATGTCATGATTTAGATATTGAGGCTCTTGGCGATTTATTGTTGTAGAAGAACTGAGCATAATACCAATTATCGTCTCTAAACTTTGCGCCTTTCGCACTCAGTTGCCAGCTACGCATTACACTCTCAGCATGCTTAGTCAGCTCTGTGGGAATATCCATTGGCATGTTCGAATGCTTGCCATTGCTCTACTTTTCCTTCGCCGGTAATGTTAACCAACCGTAGCCGAATGACCTTGAAGAAGTTGCTCTCTGAGGTATCCTGCTTACTAAACTCTGGCTGTGCAATGGCTCGAAAAATTAACCTCAGGTGCTACGCCTACAATATTCATCAACTCTGAGCTAACCGAAAAGTGCTCAGATGCATCGTCAAGTAATCGCAGTAGTGTTGCTAATTCTGCCTGTGCTGAGACATCATCTCGCTGAGCTAGTTTTAGTAACTGCTGGGCACGAGCGTGCAGACGTTTGCTTACTTCACTGTCAGCTAGTCCAGCAAACACTCCTCGAATAATCCCATTCTTAAAGGGCTTTTCTGCGCTAATAAATCGTGTTTCTTGCAGCTTCTTTGAAATACTTTCTGCAAATTCAGGTGCGGGGTAAGAATTCAACAACATGATGTCACGGGGGATACCATTTTTGTCTATATCAAATACCAAACTCGCGACCCCTGGTGCGCCTTCACTTTGCAATGAAGCTGGGTACTCAGTGGGAGGATTAACTACTTTTTCTCGAGTAGGGTTATAGCTTAACGTGCGACTCAATTCATATTGAATACTTTGCGAGCCACTTGGCCCAAAACGGGAGATGAGCTGTTCAGCGAGCTCCTTCGCTTGGGTTAGTTGCGCCCCCTTAAGGCGACGCTCTACTGAGCGCCTCGCCTGCTCAGCCATTTTAAATTCATTGGCTATCGCAACGGTAAAATATGCATAAGCTTTTATTGGGTCAGCTGGCACTCCCTGTCCTCGTAAGTACTGAACAGCGAGATTGAATTGGCTGCGACCATCTCCCAACTCAGCAGTTTGCTGCAAAAAGCGTAAACGCTTCTTCATACTGTTGATCAAGATAAAGACTCATTGCATCACTGGCGTTTGCCAAACACAGTTGCGGAATGAGTGACGCTGCCAAAATCCACTTTTTCATTGAATACTCCCATAAAGCTTATCAAACAATGTTAACAGGTGGTAAATAAGCGTGCAATGTCTAATGCCCGAGTGTCGCGACCATACGCTCAAAGGCGCGATAACTTAGCGCCTCTTGGATAGATTCTCTCTGGATATTTGGGAGTTGAGATAAGTCAGCAATCGTACGAGCAACCTTAATAACTCGTTGATGAGAGCGTGGTGATAAGCATAGCTTCTCACTGGCAGTACATAGATATTGTTTACTTGCTTCATCTAACGCACAGTGAATATCTACCTCACTGGGCATCAGCTGAGCATTAACTTTGCCTTGGCGTGTAATTTGAGTGTCATAGGCTTGCAGTACACGACGTCGAATTTCATTACTCGATTCGGCCTTATGCGTACTCATCAATTGCTCACTGGATAAACGAGGAAGCTCAATCTGCAAATCGATTCGGTCAATAAAAGGGCCTGAGATCCGCGCTAAATACCTAAGCACTTGTTCAGGTGTAGCCCGCTTATCTGTGTGATGGCCTGTGGGGCTAGGATTTAATGCGGCGATCAATTGAAAGCGAGCTGGAAAATCGACTTGTTGAGCAGCTCGAGAAATAGTCACCACTCCTGTCTCCATCGGTTCACGCAAGCTATCAATGACTTTGCGTTTCGAACTCTGGAAGTTCATCTAGAAACAATACGCCATTGTGTGCCAGTGAAATTTCACCGGGCTTTGGCTTTGATGAACCACCTACAAGCGCAACTGCTGAACAGGTATGATGCGGGCTTCTAAAAGGTCGTGAACGCCAATGAGTGCCATCAACTGGCTTACCACATATTGAGTAAACGGCGGCAGTTTCTAAAGCTTGCTCAGTGGTGAGTGGAGGTAAAATGGTGGCGAACCGCTGCGCCAACATTGATTTACCTGTCCCTGGAGGGCCACTAAATAATACGTTGTGCCCGCCGGCTGCCGCAATTTCCAATACTCGTTTTGCAAGATGCTGCCCTTTCACATCGGCAAAATCTAAAAAACTACTGTGCTGCTGTTCATTTTGGCTCTCACCAACAGCAATTAAATCTAAACTTTGTTGCCCTGAAAGATCGTGCCATACCTCAACTAATGACTGTGCACATTTGACGTCGGCCTCATCGACGAGTTGCGCTTCTTTTCGATTATGGCCACTTAAGTAAATAACTCGCCTCATCGCGCTGTGCTGCAAGCACACTGGGAATCACACCTTTTATTGGTCGCAATCGACCATCAAGACCCAGCTCTGCTATTAACTCTACTTTATCAAGGCCTGAGAATTTTAACTGCTCTGAGGCGATTAGGATGCCAACCGCAATCGCCAAATCATACCGCCCCCCTCCTTGGGTAAGTCGGCTGGAGCAAGATTAACAACAATTCGTTGACTAGGAAAAATAAAGTGGCTGTTTCTCAATGGCACTGCGGCACACGGTCTTTAGCTTCTTTGACCGATGTTTCTGGAAGACCCACAATATTAAAGCTAGGCAGACCCGCACCTAAATAAACTTCGACACTCACTGACAAGCTTCTATCCCAACCTGCTCTCGAGTTATAACAGCGGCTAAAGGTCAACCCTTGTGTCTCGATGTGCCTATTACAATACATATATTCAGTTGGGATATCGAAATTCGAGCGTCCAAGCATCAGACGTCCCATCTGAGTAGCAATTGCGTCTCACTAGCATAGCGCGAAGCCTCCTTCTAGCCACATTACGCTGTGATGGCAGCAGTCAAGAGATTCACTAAAATTACCCCAGACAGCAGCAACTGATACACAGCCGATGATCTTCCGAGTAAGCATGCAACGGTGCATAGCAGGGAGACCTCGGCGTCGTCATCGGTACTTCCCTTTGCTGCACGTTCACGTTGCGGTTGCGCGCCGGGTTAAGCAACCTGTAAGTACCCGCATGATCACTGCCGTCATTGGTGGTACGCCAATATATAACGCTTTTTGTGCCCCCATAATTGCGAAGAATGCGATTCCCAAAGCATCGGCCAACTGTAATAAGTAATGTGGAAATCTTTGTGTGTAATTTAGCCAAATTATAGTGACCAACACGGTGACTATAATAGTAATAAAATAGCTTGTGTCATGAACCCAAAACACTGGTACATCTAAAATCATATCCCGTAGTGTACCACCACCAATGGCGGTCACAGCCGCCAAAACGATGACACCAAATCCATCCATCTTCTCTTTCATGAGCTAACAAAGTGCCTGAAATTGCAAATACCGCGACACCCAGTAAGTCGAACAAGTGATAGAGATCAAACATATATTTGCAACCTGATTCTTTTAATTACAATCGTTTGTTAGCCTGATACTACACGCAATAACCGCAAACCACCCACAAATCCAGAAATTTTAACTAGATTCAGAACGCATGTTACATCAGGTATGGGATTTGAACGGCAAATTTTGTAGGTCGGGGGTTACCATGACAGTGGCGTGAGTATGATGTATTTTGGGCCTTTATCGGCAATGTGCTCCTGCAGTGCGCTACTACCGTCTGTCATGTCGGCCTAAAGACCGACCTGCAGTTGCAGCAAGCTCGAGGTTATTCAATAGAGCTTAACCCCCAAACGCAAAAAACCCGCTGCATTGCTGCAACGGGTTTCTTTAATTAGGAGCCTGGTGATGACCTACTTTCACATGGCAAATGCCACACTATCATCGGCGCAGTTCCGTTTCACTTCTGAGTTCGGCATGGGGTCAGGTGGGTCCAGAACGCTATTATCACCAAGCAAAGTTGGTTACTAATCGCTATTGCAATCAGTATTAATTCGGAAAGCTTTATAAGTAAATCGTCTACTTCAGTCTTTAATCTCTAACTTCTAACTTAACAGTCTCACACCATTTTGGCGTTGTATGGTTAAGCCTCACGGGTAATTAGTACAGGTTAGCTTAACGCCTCACAGCGCTTCCACATCCTGCCTATCAACGTTGTAGTCTTCAACGGCCCTTTAGTGGAGTCGAACTCCAAGTGAGAACTCATCTCGAGGCTCGCTTCCCGCTTAGATGCTTTCAGCGGTTATCGATTCCGAACGTAGCTACCGGGCAGTGCCATTGGCATGACAACCCGAACACCAGCGGTTCGTCCACTCCGGTCCTCTCGTACTAGGAGCAGCCCCTCTCAATTCTCAAACGCCCACGGCAGATAGGGACCGAACTGTCTCACGACGTTCTAAACCCAGCTCGCGTACCACTTTAAATGGCGAACAGCCATACCCTTGGGACCGACTTCAGCCCCAGGATGTGATGAGCCGACATCGAGGTGCCAAACACCGCCGTCGATATGAACTCTTGGGCGGTATCAGCCTGTTATCCCCGGAGTACCTTTTATCCGTTGAGCGATGGCCCTTCCATTCAGAACCACCGGATCACTATGACCTACTTTCGTACCTGCTCGACGTGTCTGTCTCGCAGTTAAGCTGGCTTCTACCATTACACTAACCGTACGATGTCCGACCGTACTTAGCCAACCTTCGTGCTCCTCCGTTACTCTTTGGGAGGAGACCGCCCCAGTCAAACTACCCACCAGGCACTGTCCGCAACCCCGATTCAGGGGCCAACGTTAGAACATCAAACATACAAGGGTGGTATTTCAAGGATGGCTCCACGGTAACTGGCGTCACCGCTTCAAAGCCTCCCACCTATCCTACACATGTAGGCTCAATGTTCAGTGCCAAGCTGTAGTAAAGGTTCACGGGGTCTTTCCGTCTAGCCGCGGGTACACAGCATCTTCACTGCGATTTCAATTTCACTGAGTCTCGGGTGGAGACAGCGTGGCCATGGTTACACCATTCGTGCAGGTCGGAACTTACCCGACAAGGAATTTCGCTACCTTAGGACCGTTATAGTTACGGCCGCCGTTTACCGGGGCTTCGATCAAGAGCTTCGTCCGAAGACTAACCCCATCAATTAACCTTCCGGCACCGGGCAGGTGTCACACCGTATACGTCATCTCGCGATTTAGCACAGTGCTGTGTTTTTAATAAACAGTCCCAGCCACCTGGTCACTGCGACTCTCAAGTGCTTACGGAGCAAGTCCTTCACACTCAAGAGCGTACCTTCTCCCGAAGTTACGGTACTATTTTGCCTAGTTCCTTCACCCGAGTTCTCTCAAGCGCCTTAGTATTCTCTACCTGACCACCTGTGTCGGTTTGGGGTACGATTCGATATAAACTGAAGCTTAGAGGCTTTTCCTGGAAGTATGGCACCAACAGCTTCCACTCCGTAGAGTGTCGTCTCGTATCTCAGCCTTAAAGAATCCCGGATTTTCCTAAGATTCAAGCCTACATACTTTCACACGGACAACCAACGCCGTGCCTGCCTAGCCTTCTCCGTCCCCCCATCGCATTTATACCAAGTACGGGAATATTAACCCGTTTCCCATCGACTACGCCTTTCGGCCTCGCCTTAGGGGTCGACTCACCCTACCCTGATTAACATGGGATAGGAACCCTTGGTCTTCCGGCGTGCGGGTTTTTCACCCGCATTGTCGTTACTCATGTCAGCATTCGCACTTGTGATATGTCCAGCATGCCTCCCGGCACACCTTCAGCCACTTACACAACGCTCCCCTACCCCGCGAGCAAAGCTCGCAGCCGCAGCTTCGGTGGTATGTTTAGCCCCGTTACATCTTCCGCGCAGGCCGACTCGACTAGTGAGCTATTACGCTTTCTTTAAAGGGTGGCTGCTTCTAAGCCAACCTCCTAGCTGTTTTAGCCTTCCCACATCGTTTCCCACTTAACATACACTTTGGGACCTTAGCTGGCGGTCTGGGTTGTTTCCCTCTCCACGACGGACGTTAGCACCCGCCGTGTGTCTCCCGGATAGTACTCATTGGTATTCGGAGTTTGCATGGGGTTGGTAAGTCGGGATGACCCCCTAGCCCAAACAGTGCTCTACCCCCAATGGTATTCGTCCGAGGCTCTACCTAAATAGATTTCGGGGAGAACCAGCTATCTCCCGGTTTGATTAGCCTTTCACTCCTAGCCACAGGTCATCCCCTAACTTTTCAACGTTAGTGGGTTCGGTCCTCCAGTTGATGTTACTCAACCTTCAACCTGCCCATGGCTAGATCACCGGGTTTCGGGTCTATACCTTGCAACTCAACGCGCAGTTAACGCTCGCTTTCACTACGGCTACCCTAATCGGTTAACCTCGCTACAAAATATAAGTCGCTGACCCATTATACAAAAGGTACGCAGTCACCCTCGAAGGGCTCCTACTGCTTGTACGTACACGGTTTCAGGTTCTATTTCACTCCCCTCACAGGGGTTCTTTTCGCCTTTCCCTCACGGTACTGGTTCACTATCGGTCAGTTGGGAGTATTTAGCCTTGGAGGATGGTCCCCCCATATTCAGTCAAAGTTTCACGTGCTCCGACCTACTCGATTTCACTTATAAGACATTGTCGTGTACGGGACTATCACCCTGTATCGTGCCACTTTCCAGAGGCTTCCACTAACACCAAATAAGCTTAAGGGCTGGTCCGATTTCGCTCGCCGCTACTTTCGGAATCTCGGTTGATTTCTTTTCCTACGGGTACTTAGATGTTTCAGTTCTCCGCGTTCGCCTCTTACACCTATGTATTCAGTGCAAGATACCTGTAAACAGGTGGGTTTCCCCATTCGGAAATCCTGGCCTCAAGCGCTTTTTACTAGCTTGACCAGGCTTATCGCAAGTTAATACGTCCTTCATCGCCTCCAACTGCCAAGGCATCCACCGTGTACGCTTAGTCACTTAACCATACAACCCAAAAGGGTGTGTATTTCAAGGACTGTTTAACTTCGCCAGAAGTTAGAATACTAAAGTAGACGCACAATCAACTTTCGTTGACTGGCATATTTCTTTACTTATTGAGAACTCTAAATCATTCAAATTGAACAATTCAAAGTTTTTATCAGCTTTCCAAATTTTTAAAGAGCAAAATATTACCTACCGGCCTAGCCAGTAAGTAACAATCATCTGTGTGGACACTGCGAACAAATTAGTTCTAAATCGTATAAGGAGGTGATCCAGCCCCAGGTTCCCCTAGGGCTACCTTGTTACGACTTCACCCCAGTCATGAATCACTCCGTGGTGAACGTCCTCCCGAAGGTTAGACTATCCACTTCTGGAGCAACCCACTCCCATGGTGTGACGGGCGGTGTGTACAAGGCCCGGGAACGTATTCACCGCGACATTCTGATTCGCGATTACTAGCGATTCCGACTTCATGGAGTCGAGTTGCAGACTCCAATCCGGACTACGACGCACTTTAAGTGATTCGCTTACCCTCGCAGGTTCGCAGCACTCTGTATGCGCCATTGTAGCACGTGTGTAGCCCTACACGTAAGGGCCATGATGACTTGACGTCGTCCCCACCTTCCTCCGGTTTATCACCGGCAGTCTCCTTAGAGTTCCCGACCGAATCGCTGGCAACTAAGGATAGGGGTTGCGCTCGTTGCGGGACTTAACCCAACATCTCACAACACGAGCTGACGACAGCCATGCAGCACCTGTATCAGAGTTCCCGAAGGCACCAAACCATCTCTGGTAAGTTCTCTGTATGTCAAGTGTAGGTAAGGTTCTTCGCGTTGCATCGAATTAAACCACATGCTCCACCGCTTGTGCGGGCCCCCGTCAATTCATTTGAGTTTTAACCTTGCGGCCGTACTCCCCAGGCGGTCTACTTAATGCGTTAGCTTTGAAAAACAACTCCGAAAAGTCGAGCTTCTAGTAGACATCGTTTACGGCGTGGACTACCAGGGTATCTAATCCTGTTTGCTCCCCACGCTTTCGTACATGAGCGTCAGTGTTGACCCAGGTGGCTGCCTTCGCCATCGGTATTCCTTCAGATCTCTACGCATTTCACCGCTACACCTGAAATTCTACCACCCTCTATCACACTCTAGTTTGCCAGTTCGAAATGCAGTTCCCAGGTTAAGCCCGGGGCTTTCACATCTCGCTTAACAAACCGCCTGCGTACGCTTTACGCCCAGTAATTCCGATTAACGCTCGCACCCTCCGTATTACCGCGGCTGCTGGCACGGAGTTAGCCGGTGCTTCTTCTGTAAGTAACGTCACAGCTAGCAGGTATTAACTACTAACCTTTCCTCCTTACTGAAAGTGCTTTACAACCCGAAGGCCTTCTTCACACACGCGGCATGGCTGCATCAGGCTTGCGCCCATTGTGCAATATTCCCCACTGCTGCCTCCCGTAGGAGTCTGGACCGTGTCTCAGTTCCAGTGTGGCTGATCATCCTCTCAAACCAGCTAGGGATCGTCGCCTTGGTGAGCCATTACCTCACCAACTAGCTAATCCCACTTGGGCCAATCTAAAGGCGAGAGCCGAAGCCCCCTTTGGTCCGTAGACATTATGCGGTATTAGCCGTCGTTTCCAACGGTTGTCCCCCACCTCAAGGCATGTTCCCAAGCATTACTCACCCGTCCGCCGCTCGTCATCTTCTAGCAAGCTAGAAATGTTACCGCTCGACTTGCATGTGTTAGGCCTGCCGCCAGCGTTCAATCTGAGCCATGATCAAACTCTTCAATTAAAAGTTTTTTGAATCCGAAGATTCGGCGCTCATTGAATTCTGATTTTGATTCTTTCGAATCGAATTGACTGTGCTGAAACAAGTAAACTTGTTTCCGTTGGTCACTCAGTTCAATTGAGACTCTAAATTTGTTTGCGTCATCTAGCGAACTAGAATCTGCTGTTAGAACTCAACCTGTACGAGTGCCCACACAGATGATTGCTTCATATTTTTAAAGAACGTTTCGAGACTCTTTCGCGTCTCGAGGGCTGTGCATTCTACTCAACCCTGATTTGTTGTCAACACTTAATTTTGAGAATCTTTAAAGTTTTTCAAAACCCAGTTTTACTTGACTCAACCTTCACTCGTCGTATCGCTTGTTTGTAAGCAGTCCGCCGTGTCGGTGGATGCGCATTATAGGGAGATTCGATTTCGACGCAACCCCTTTTTTAAAGAAAATTGCTAAAAATGATTTGTTCGCGCAAAAAGCAGACGATAGATACACTTTTTTTGATGTTTTTTCGCTCAAAAATAGCGCTAGATCAACCAATATAAGCGAAGTTACATGCTTTATCTGTTGCTATGTGAAGGAATCTCGTTAAGATAAGACTTTGCATTTTGTTAACTTAATGTTTATTTCATGTATATCTGGTAGATCACAATGACATCACCCAATCTAAAAACAATTATAATTACAGTTTGTATCGCGGTATTAGGCTATTTAGTCTTAGCTTTCGCTTTGTCAGCTTCTGCTTTATCTTCTTCTCTTGCTTTCGCGTTAGGCGCGTTGATCACAGGGATCGCTCTAGTATTAACTAATAGCAATAATGCTGGCAGCAGTTCTTCTAGTGATACGGTCGATGCAGATACCAAAACGCTTTATGTAGGTAATTTACCTTACCGTGCAAATGAGCACATGGTAAAAGAACTATTTGAGCAGTATGGAACTGTTTTTAGTGTGCGCCTTCTAAAGGATAAGCACACAGGAAAACGTCGAGGTTTCGGTTTTGTTGAAGTCGCAATGAATGATGCGAATGCAATGATTTCTAAATTAAACGACAATGAATACCAAGAACGCACCCTGAAGGTGCGAGAAGCGAAGCAAAAGCAAGATAGCAATGACGAATAAAAAAGAGGGCTAACGCCCTCTTTTTTTTGCCTTTATACCTACACCTAGATGCCATCACCATCAATATGGAGTCCACACTCTCTACTTAAACCAAAGAAACGAGTTTCTTCTTCCGTCATCCCCGGCTCTAATTTTCTAGTCGTGTGTACATCGCCCATTGACACATAACCTTGCTCCCACAATGGATGGTAAGGTAAGTCGTGTTGAGTGAGGTATTGATATATATCACGGTTATGCCATTCGATTATTGGATATACCTTTACAGTACCTCGGCTCACTTCCACGATATTCTTGTCTTGACGAGTGCTTGATTGTTGCCTGCGCAAACCACTAAACCATGTGCCTACCTTCAATTCCCTTAGGGCCTCAGTCATCGGTTCAACTTTATTCATCTGGTTGTATAACTTAATGCCGCCTTCGCCTTGTTCCCACAACTTGCCATATTTAGCTTCTTGCCAAGCAGGACTGTACTTGGCTTTATACACCTTGAGATTAAGGTTTAACCTTTGAGTCATTTGCTCAATAAACTGGTAAGTTTCAGGGAACAAATAGCCAGTGTCGGTTAAAATCACCGGTGTATCTTTTTTCACGCTAGTAACCATATGCAGCATCACTGCTGATTGGATACCAAAACTTGAGGACAAGATATGGCTTCCCGGTAGGTGCTCCATGGCCCATTCAACACGTTCAACTGCTGATTTGTCTGCCAAAACCGCGTTTACATCAGCTAACTTTGCCTTCTGTGCATTGTCATCGAGCGTCAAAATATCTCTAAACTCGCTCATTAACCTGCCCTCTTCACTATTTATACGTGAAAGTCTGTTTTAGAGACTTTAACTTCTGCAACGATCCCCGACGGATCACATAATCTCCGAACCCTTCATCTTCATTGCGCTCTTTTGCCCAACGACCGATTAACTCATCAAGTGCTTCGAGGTAAACATCTTCACCCACGTTTTCTAGATATAGTTTCGGGATACGAGTACCCTCTCGGTTACCACCAAGATAAAGGTTGTATTTACCAGGGCCTTTGCCAACTAACCCTGCTTCAGCAAGCATTGCGCGACCACAACCATTCGGGCAACCTACAACACGCAAGATAATGTGTTCTTGTGCAACATCATGTTTCACTAATAGTGCTTCTGTTTTCTCAATGAGTTCTGGTAAGTAGCGTTCTGCTTCCGCCATTGCTAATGGGCATGTTGGCAGAGAAACACACGCCATAGACGCTTTTCGTTGTTCGGTATACGCGTCATCAATCAAGCCATGCTCACGAGCAAGTTGTTCAATGGTCCCTTTTTGGTCAGCAGGTACACCGGCGATGATCAAATTTTGGTTCGCTGTCATGCGGAAATCACCTTGGTGAATTTCAGCAATTTTGCGACAGCCCGTTTTTAATGATTTATCTGGGAAGTCTAGAATGCGGCCATTTTGAATGAAGACGGTAAGGTGATGCTTGCCATCAATACCTTCTACCCACCCAAAACGGTCACCGCGATGCGTGAACTCATAAGGACGACTGTCTTCGAAGGTAACGCCCGCACGCTTTTCTACTTCAGCTTTAAATGCATCGCTGCCGAAGGTATCAAGTGTATATTTAGTCTTCGCGTTCTTACGATTTACACGGTTACCCCAATCACGCTGCACAGAAACAACATGTTCAGCAATTGCCAATGTATGTTCTAGTGGCACAAAGCCAAAATCATCAGCTTTACGTGGGTAGGTATTGACGTCACCGTGTGTCATTGCCAAGCCGCCACCAACGAGTACGTTAAAACCAACAAGCTTGCCATTTTCAGCAATAGCGACAAAGTTAAGATCGTTGGCATGTACATCGACTTCATTATTAGGTGGAATAGTCACAGTCGTTTTGAACTTACGTGGCAAATAGGTCGAACCTAAAATTGGTTCTTCATCCGTTGTTTCAGACTTTTCACCGTTCAACCAAATCTCTGCATAGGCGCGCGTTTTTGGTAACAAGTGCTCCGAAATTTTTGCAGCCCATTCATATGCTTCTTGATGCAGCTCTGACTCAACAGGGTTCGTGGTACATAAAACATTTCGATTTACGTCACCTGCGGTCGCTATCGAATCGATGCCCACACTGTTTAGCATTTGGTGCATATCTTTAATATTTGGCTTTAACACCCCATGAAATTGGAAGGTTTGACGTGTAGTCAAACGAATTGATCCATACATGGTCTTCTCGTCAGCAAATTTATCAATCGCCAACCACTGTTCTGGCTTAATGATGCCGCCCGGCATACGTGCGCGGAGCATTACGTTATGCAGTGGCTCAAGTTTTTGTTTCGCTCGCTCAGGACGAATGTCACGGTCATCTTGTTGATACATACCGTGGAAACGAATTAACTGGAAGTTATCCGCAGTAAAGCCACCTGTGATTTGATCTTTCAAATCCGCTTCAATAGTACCGCGTAAAAAATTGCTCTGTGTTTTCAGACGCTCATTGTCAGCAAGTTTCGCTTGTGGATCGTGCTTGCTATTTGGCTTGTAATCGCTCATATCAATTCCTACATTAACTGCGCTGACGGGCGCTTAATAAACATCTTTTTGATAACGGTTTGCACTACGTAAATCTTTTAGGTATTGCTGTGCGCCTTCATCATCTTTATTGCCAAACTCTTTCACTACATCAACCAATGCTTGATGAACATCTTTGGCCATGTGATTCGCATCGCCACAGATATAAAAGTGTGCGCCTTGCTCTAACCATGCAAATACCTGTTCGCCTTGTTCACGGATACGATCTTGTACATACACTTTTTGTGCCTGATCACGACTCCACGCGACATCAACACGATTGAGTAAACCTGATTTCAGGTAACCCTGGATTTCTGTTTGATATAAGAAATCTTGAGTAAAGTGGGGATTACCAAAGAACAACCAGTTTTTACCTTCAGCTTCACGTGCATCACGCTCTTGCAAGAATGCTCTAAACGGTGCAATTCCCGTACCCGGACCGACCATAATAATGGGTGTATTGTCATTTACTGGTAAGCGGAAGTTATCATTGTGCTCAGTGAACACCTTGATCTGTGTTCCTTCTTCTGCAAATCGGCATAAATAACCCGAACAACCACCTAAGTGCTGCTCTCCAAAACTTTCGAATTCAACTACCCCAACTGTCAGGTGCACTTCTTCTTCCACTTCAGCTTGGCTTGACGCGATCGAATAAAGACGAGGTTGTACTTTGCGCAGGCTATCCACTAGCTCTTGGGCGCTTACTTTTGCAGGATTCTGTAAGATGACGTCGTAAGTTTGACGTGCTTCGATGTACTCACGCATCGCCGCTTTGTCATCCACTAAGGCTAACAGCTCTGGCGCTTGTGTTAATTGCGCGTATTTCTCTACAAAACCTGGGTAAGACTGAGTCAACTCAAGTTTTTCGATCAGTGCTTCGCGCAGGCTCAAGGTGTCATCGCCTAATTTGATTTGCGTCTCGCCATCCAGTGCCAGCGCACGCAATACACTATCAACTTTGCTTTCATCATTGAGGAAGTAAACACCCAATGAATCGCCTGGCTGATACTGAATATCAGAGCCTTCCAAAGAGATCTCAATGTGGCGTACGTCTTTAGTCGAATCACGGCCAGTAACCTTTTGTACCGTCGCCAGTTCAGCAGCGAACGGATTTTGCTTGTTAAATTGACTGTGACTGGCGCCACCCGTCGTCAATGGCATACTGACAACGTTCGCATCACTTTGTTGCGCTTTAAGGTCTGGTTCAAATGCATCCAACGCACCTGCGATCCATGCTTCGCTGTGATCTTCGTAATCCACATCAAGGTCAGCGCGCTGGTGAATCACTTCGGCACCCAGTTTCACTAAGCGCTCTTCAAAGTCCTTAGCTGTTTGGCAGAAGAATTCATAGCTAGAGTCACCTAAACCAAGTACGGCAATTTTTACGCCGTCCAGTTTCGGAGCTTTTTTAGTTGTTAAGAACTCATGCAAGGTTTCTGCATCTTCAGGCGGCTCACCTTCACCATAAGTTGAGACAACAATACTGATAAACTGCTCTTTTTTGAGTGCCGTAGGTTTGTAATCAGCCATGCTAACTAACTTCACGGCTAAACCACGTGATTGCGCTTGTTGTTGTAACTTGGTAGCAACACTTTTTGCATTCCCAGTTTGTGAACCGTATAGAATAGTCAAGGTCGCAGCTTCGCTCGCTTGCGCAGCAGTTGCTGTTGTTAAACCACCAGCAAGAGCTGCGGTATTTGCATTGGCAGCTAGGTAACCACTCACCCACGCTTGCTGAATTGGATTTAATTCGGCCACCAAACCTTGAAGCTTTTGCACCTGTTCGGGCGATAACGGACTGGCTGCCGCATTCAGCTGGTTTAACAACATCTTCTTTCCTCTAACCCATAGCTGTGTCGTTCGTCTCAACACAGTGAAAATAAATTCGTACCTAGGTCAGTGAAGAGTCACGACTAGGCTATTGTGAGCATGAAGAATACCTAGATGGCGCGTTATAAAAAAAGAATAGAATATGCTTTGATATTCCATTTGGTTATTAATTTGGATTTTTTCCAAATAAAACAGTTTATAGTCTATCGGCGGGAGAAAGGTTTGGAATAAGCACTGATGATAACAACGCCCATGGGCGCTGCATCAAACAGTGAGATAAGGTTGATAAGGGAATTAAGATTCTTGGACTGGGTAAATGGTGACTTCCATTCCCGCACCGATAGCTGAGATACGTAATAATGTGTCAGCATTGATGGCTTCATTGAAACACTTGGGAGAGTGACCTGAATTGAAACCCAAATCAAAGGTACGACGTGAACAACTGAGCCACTGTTTCAAGCCCGCTTTAGAGCAAGATTCAATGATTTCGCACAATTCATTAATTGCCTTGTCTGGGCTAATAGCATCACTTTGCGCTTCAATTCGCGCTAACTGACGCGTGTCATCTTTGTCGTAATGGAGCACTACAGCACGTTTATCTAAATCTGCCACCAGCGCGCTGATGTCATGTTTAGATTCTAACTCAAGATCAACATTAAGAAATTGAATATCTGCCATGTACGGTATTACTCCAATCAACGCAATTGCGTAAAAATTAATTAAGACTGCGCCATTGTGTCACATTGACCATGAATAACAAGGGCGCACCCACGTCTACTCACTCCAACACGAGAGAGCTAAGCACGAAAATGTTGTTTTAATAGTTGCGCAAAAGCCTGCACTTTCGCACTACGATGCATTTGATGATGGGTCACCAGCCAGATATCACTGCGCCAACTGAGCTCACTTTCCAAAATAGGATGCAACTCTGGATACAATTTAGCGGCCTCTTTTTGCATACCTCCGATACCCAAACCACTCGCTATTGCACGATTAGCGTCTGACGTTTCCGATACTCTTAGAGAAATTTGCGATGCAGGCATATGCTCATCAACCCACGCAAAATACGGCACGCGACTGTTATAACCCGAAACACCAGATATAAAGTGATGCTCACGTAATTCGGCCAACGATTTAGGCTCCCCCATTCTGGCAAGATAACGCTCATGAGCATAGAGACCCGCTTCATTGCTACATAAATGTTGTGCAATATAATCACCTTCGTCTGGGCGCGGACCTGCTCGTACAGCAATGTGTGCTTGTCCATGATCGAGACGTAAGCGCTTTTGATCGAGCAGTATCTCTAGCTGAACATTAGGATGCTGCTGCTGGAATTGTTCGCACACAGGCGCAAGCAAATCGATAAAGCCGCTGACCGTTGTCAGTAACAAGGAACCTGACAAGGTGGTATCCGCCGCCATTATGCTATTGTGCAAAGATTCGAGCTGCTCGTTAATTTGTTCAGCCGTACTAAATAACTTATGACCCGTTTCGGTGACAGTGTAACCACGGGCATGGCGATGAAATAACCGAGCATTGAGACTCTGTTCGAGATGATTGATACGCCGAAGCACCGTGCTATGGTGCACCCCTAATGCTTCAGCCGCAGAAGTAAGCGTTCCCCTGCGGGCGACTTCAAACGCCACTTTGATATCCTGCCAATCATTAAACTCAATCGCCATAACTTGCACCAATTGTGTGTATATGCACATAAGCTTTGCGTTTTTTGCGCTTTTTTGCAAGTGAGTTTTCTATTAAAGTTACTCATAAGCAAACAGTCATCATTGCATTGAATAAGGATCACTATCATGGCAAACGCAAAAATTATCGCCCTAGCAGGCAGCCTTCGTAAAAATAGTTTTAACCACGCTGTGATTGAACACGCAGCAGAGCTCGCAAAGCAACAAGGCGCAGAAGTTGAAATTCTGTCGCTGGCTGAACTTGACCTGCCAATGTTCAATGAAGACGTTGAAGCGCAAGGCGTACCTGCTAACGTACAAATATTCAAAGACAAACTGCGCAGTGCAGATGCTATTTTATTAGCAAGTCCAGAATACAACGGCTCTATCACTGCTGTTCTGAAAAACGCCATCGATTGGGCATCTCGAACAGAAGCCGGCGCTTTGCCTGCATTTCGCAACAAGGTTGTTGCACTTTTCGCAGCCTCACCTGGTGGCTTAGGTGGTTTACGTGGATTAAACCACGTTCGCGATATCTTAAGTGGTATTGGCGCACTGGTACTAGGTGATCAACTTGCAGTTCCTGCGATTCATACGTTACTCGATGAGAACGGTAAAATCAGCGACGCAGGTGCAAGCGAGAAAATTGGCGGCCTAACCAGCCAACTAGTTGAAGTAACCAAAAAGCTTAATAGCTAATTCACAAAGCGCTCGGAGAATAATCCCGGGCGCCTACTCTGGTTGGGCTGCGAGCTTCGCTCTGATGAAATCATTGTGGGTCACGTAGAGCAAATCAGCGACCTTTCTAATCACATGTTCTTCATACCTATCTAACTTGCCATCGGCATAGGCGAGTTGCCATAACAGCTCAAGTATCTCAATTCGTTGTTCGGCGCTGGTGTTGTCGTTTATTTGCTTGGAGAATCGATAATAGTCAATCGCTTCATCTAGGCTTGAACTAGCCTCAGCCACCAAAGTGTTCGCTTCGTCAACACTGAGTGCAAAATGCTTTTGTAGCAACGAGAGGATCATCTCCTGTTCTTGAGGCTGTAACTCACTGTCTGCACGCATGACTTCCACCAATAAGGCAGCAACAGCAGTTTTAAAGTCAGGAACTTCATTTTCAGAGATGGGATCATTAAAAGACTGAAATAGACGCTTTAAGTTCTGGAGCATGGAAGTGACCTCGTTAAGTGTTACAATCACTCTAAAGGATACACCGTTGGCATACAACTAGAGGAACGAACAATGCGCAATTCGAACTTGTTGCTCATCCCCTGCGTTTTCTTGGCTGCCTGCTCCTACACCGCTCCGCCCATTGGTGAGCAAGAAAAACTTTATGACTTCGACGAGCGTGTGAATTACTACCAAACCCAGTTATCAGCCACACAGTACCGGGTTGAAGTGGTTGAAGATGGTTACCAACACTTTCAAAAACAAAGCGTTTTTATACTGCGGCACGCCTATGAATTATGCAAAGGGAAAACCTTCACAATGAAGGTCATAAAAGGTGTGCAGGAGTACGACCGTTTCCCTACCACACCTCGTAAATACGAACCTAACCTACTAACCGAAATTACCTGCGACTAATCGCTGTAACCCCAAGGCGCAGTGGGTGGCGTAATGGGTTTAGTTAAATCAAAGTCCACGCGAAATTCGCGCCCTTCTCTGACCAAGCGATAGGTAAACTTCTCTGGGTAAATATACATTTGCCAGGTGTTGCCGATTGACTGCGGAATTCCTTGGCTTACAAATAACTCTTTCGAATATTGGTCTGCAGGAAATGATTGTACGTTAGCAAAGCCTGCATCGAGCGTGTGGCCACCATACATAGTCGATACATCATCACTGCCATCTTCATGACGATGGTCATGCTTCAAACTTAAACCGCTGCCTGTTTTAGTGATGATCCATGTGCGCGATGCATCGTCACCGACATGAAATGGGATTTGTAGCTCGCGGTCGTTACAACGGCGAACATGCATCACCAATTTAGCCTCGCTAAAACTGCTTGGTCCGGCATTATCAACCGTTACTTTACCCTCAAAGGCTTTGCCGCAATGTGTTTTGATGTTGTTAAAAAATGCATCGTGGCTGGGGATAGAAACTAAAGGTGCAGGACGTGCAAAAGCACTGGCGCTGAGGCATAGAAGCGCAACGCTGGTAGCAAAAACTAATTTCATGATGTTCATCCATAAAAAATAAAGCGCTATAGTAGCGCTTTATATATCAAATTTGCGAACAATTGCGATGAGGCCTGCAGACGCTATTGCCAAGGGCGCGCTTCGTTCAGTTGTTTTTCAAAGGCATCAATTTGCGGGTTGTACTGCTCAGTCACCCCAATAAAATCGAGACCACTTAACAAACGCTCTTTGATATCAGCACGCACATCGAAGCTAATCGGCTCGAACGCGTCGCTATGGAGCACTTGGTTTTGCAGGTCGATATCAATGTTTAACGGTGCATCCCCTTGTGCCAACGCAAACAATGCATCGAGTTGCTCACTAGATAACGCAATCGCCAACATTTGGTTATTGGCACAGTTATTAAAAAAGATATCGGCAAAACTTTCGGCTATGATGATGTCAAAACCGTATTGCTTTAGTGCCCAAGGTGCATGCTCACGTGATGAACCACAGCCAAAATTGTCGCGGCTGAGCAAAATCGTGGCACCTTGATAGCGCTCAAAGTTCAACACAAACTCTGGATTCGGTTCACCATTTTCAAGGTAACGCCAGTCGAAAAATAGTGCTTTATCAAAGCCATCACGACTGGTCGACGTTAAAAATTGTTTTGGAATAATTTGGTCTGTGTCGACATTGTTTTTATCCAATGGCGCCACTAAGCCGCTATGATAACTACTCATTAGGCTTCTCCTTGAATATCTACAAAACGACCTGCAATCGCTGCTGCTGCAGCCATAGCGGGGCTTACTAAGTGGGTGCGCCCACCTCGACCTTGGCGACCTTCAAAATTGCGGTTTGAAGTTGATGCGCAACGTTTACCTGGTTCTAGGCGGTCATCATTCATCGCCAAACACATAGAGCAACCCGGTTCACGCCATTCAAAACCCGCAGCTTTGAATATGTCTGCCAAACCTTCGTCTTCCGCTTGCTTCTTCACCAAGCCTGAGCCCGGCACGATTAAGGCTTCAATGCCTAAGGCGACATGTTTACCTTGAACAATGTGCGCCGCGGCACGCAAGTCTTCAATACGACTGTTGGTGCACGAACCAATAAACACAGTATCTACACTCACATCACTGATTCTTTGCCCAGGTTGCAAGTCCATGTATTTCAACGCGCTGCGAATCGCATCGGCTTTAATTAAGTCGCTTTCTTTATCAGGGTCTGGGATCACATCATTCACGCCAATGACCTGCTCAGGGCTAGTACCCCAAGTGATCTGCGGCTGGATTTCTGATGCATCTAGCTCAACTACTTTATCAAAGACCGCACCGTCATCGCTGCGCAAGGTTTGCCAGTAGGCAACTGCGTTAATAAAATCCTGACCTTTAGGCGCAAATGGACGCCCCTCTAGGTAGGCATAGGTTTTCTCATCCGGCGCGATAAGACCCGCTTTTGCCCCCATTTCAATGCTCATGTTGCACAGGGTCATGCGCGCTTCCATCGACAACGCCTCTATGCCCGTGCCACAGAACTCAGCAACATACCCCGTGCCGCCTGCCGTGCCCAACTTACCGATCACCGCCATAATAAGATCTTTAGCAGTAACAGTTGGACGTAACACACCATTGACTTGGATTTTTAACGACTTGGCTTTTTTCTGCTGCAATGTTTGCGTCGCAAGTACATGCTCCACTTCAGAGGTACCGATACCATGCGCTAACGCACCAAAAGCACCGTGCGTGGAGGTATGGCTGTCACCACACACGATTGTAGTGCCCGGTAAGGTGATCCCTTGCTCAGGGCCCATTACATGGACAATACCTTGATTAATCGAGTTTAAATCATATAAAACGATACCGAAGTCTTCACAGTTTTTCGCCAAGGCCATTAGCTGATTGCGTGAAACTTCACTGGCTGCATCCAGTGAGCGGCTTTTGGTAGAAACGTTATGGTCCATCGTCGCGAACGTTTTTTCTGGGCAACGCACTGGGCGATTCTTTTCACGTAAGCCCGCAAACGCTTGCGGAGAGGTCACCTCATGAACAAGGTGACGGTCAATATAAAGCAAGTCTGTCTGCTCATTGATTTTGGCAACCGTATGCGCATGCCAAATTTTGTCATATAGAGTATTTGCCACGACCCGCTCCTCTAAATACGCTCAACAATGGCATTAGCCACGTCACGCGTGGTATACCCTGCATTCGGGAAGATATCAGGCGTTCCTACACCCGCGGCTACCGCTTCGGCAACAGCCTTTTCAATACGTCTTGCTGCTTCATCTTGACCCAATGAGTAACGAAGCATCAGCGCGGCACTTAAGATCTGTGCGATTGGATTGGCCACTCCTTTGCCTGCGATGTCTGGCGCCGAGCCACCAGCTGGTTCATATAAACCAAAACCTGACTGATTAAGACTCGCCGATGGCAATAATCCCATTGAGCCGGTGATCATCGCACACTCATCAGAAAGTATGTCGCCGAACAAGTTGTCACATAGCAACACATCAAACTGGCTAGGCTGTTTCACTAGCTGCATCGCGGCATTATCGATGTAAATATGATCTAAGGTCACATCCGGATACTCTTTACTCACTTCATTCACAACTTCACGCCACAATACGCTGGTCGCCAGCACGTTTGCTTTATCAACCGAGGTAACGTGATTATGGCGTAAACGCGCGGCTTCAAAAGCGAAACGTGCGATGCGCTCGATTTCTTTACGTGAATACGTTTGCGTATCAAATGCTGTTTCTTGCTCACCCTCTCCACTGCGGCCTTTTTCACCGAAGTAGATACCGCCTGTTAATTCACGTACACACAGAATATCGAACCCATTCGCGCTGATATCTTGGCGCAGTGGTGATGAACTGCTTAACGCTGGTAATAATTGCGCAGGGCGCAAATTGCAGAACAATCCAAAATGTTTACGAAGCGGCAGTAAAGAGGCACGCTCAGGTTGTTGATCTGGTGGTAGGTTTTCCCACTTAGGGCCACCAACAGCACCAAACAAAATCGCGTCGGCTTGCTCGCAAGCCGCTAATGTTGTTGCTGGTAGCGCTTCACCAAACTCATCAATTGCACAACCGCCTACGCTATGGTGATGCAGACTCAAAGAAAAACCGAATTCTTTACTCGTTGCCGCTAATACTTGCTCTGCGGCTGCCATAACTTCTGGACCAATACCATCACCTGCTAGTACGGCGATGCTGTAATTCTTTTGACTCATCCTGCTTTCCTTTGTTGCTTTAAGCTAGACACCTGTTGTGCCCGATGAATAATGTTGTAAACGCGCACCATGGCATGAACAGATGCTTCGACGATGTCTGCTGCTAAACCTGCCCCGTGGTATGTGCGCCCTTGGTATTTGGCAATGATGTCAACTTGGCCGAGTGAGCTGGCACCCTGCCCTGTTGCATCAAGGTTATATTCAATCACTTCAACTTCCATCCCCGTTAACCGAGCCAAAGCAGCAAAAGAGGCTTCAACAGGGCCATTACCTGTTGCCGCTTCTTGTTTTTGCTCATCAGCGATACTTAAACCAATCGTGGCGCTCGCTACCGACTGGGAATTCGACGCAGAGTTAACAAAATTAAGTTGATAGTGGTCGTCTTTATCGCGGATTTGATTGAAGTAGATCATGGCTTCAAGGTCATAGTCATAGACTGTGCCTTTTTGGTCTGCCAACTCTAAGAAGCTCTCATACAGGCTATCCATATCATAGTCATCAGTTTGATAGCCTAGCTCTCTTAAACGGTGCTCAATAACGTGACGACCAGAGCGCGACGTCATATTTAATTGATTATTTGGAACACCCACACTTTCCGGCGACATAATTTCATAGGTGTTTTGCGCCTTAAGCACACCGTCTTGGTGAATACCCGAGCTGTGTGCGAAGGCATTCTCACCAACAATGGCTTTATTAGGCTGCACAGGCATATTACAAATCTTCGCTACTTGACGAGAAGCACGATAGATTTCTTCGCTACGAATATCGGTATGCACTTTTAGGTGGTCGTGGCGCATTTTCATAATCATCGCCACTTCTTCCAATGAACAGTTACCAGCGCGTTCACCGATGCCATTGACTGTACATTCAATTTGGCGCGCACCCGCTTGGACTGCAGCAATCGAGTTAGCTACCGCCAAACCCAAATCGTTGTGGCAATGCACACTTAAGCGTGCCTTATCAATATTTGGCACATTGTTCATTAAGTGATGAATCATCGCCGCATATTCGTCTGGCGTTACATAACCGACGGTGTCTGGTAAGTTGATGGTGCTCGCACCCGCATCAATCGCACGTTCAACAATGCGGCATAAGTCAGCATGAGGGGTTCGACCGGCATCTTCACAAGAGAATTCAACATCGTCTGTATAGTTGCGGGCTTGTTTAATCGCTTTAACCGCCATAGCCGTAGCATCGTCTAACGACATTCTTAATTTATGCTCTAGATGCAAAGGAGAAGTGGCAATAAAGGTATGAATGCGACCGCGTTCAGCGGGTTTAAGCGCTTCACCACACGCTTCAATATCTTTTGCAACCGCGCGAGCTAAACCACAAATGACTGGTTTGCGTACTTCGGTTGCAATTCGCTGCACCGCACGGAAATCAGCAGGACTGGAGACAGGAAAACCCACCTCCATGACATCCACATTCAGACGGCTAATTGCATGCGCGAGTTGCAGTTTGTCATCTTCCGTTAAACTGGCTTTTAACGCCTGCTCACCGTCTCGTAATGTGGTGTCGAAGATCCATACCTTGTCTTGCATTGTTTGTCCTCATTCTCAGTGCCAGATGCACAAATAAAAAAACCCCGCTCAGTGCGGGGTCTTATCGTTGTGTGTTTTTACACAGCTATAACACTACGCCCCGCGGTGATGCTCAATGAGCAGCAGGTTAAGTAGAAGTGTAATTAGCTGAGTAAAATGCATCATGTGTGTTCTTTATTTGTAAAGCTGGCTAATTTTTATCATTAACCCGAGCACACTGGCAAGCATAAAAATTCCCAACAAACGGTTAAAACAGGAATTTTGTAGGGCTTATAATTCCCAAATAAGAATGAATATGAATTTTTAATGCAGAACAAGCAAGCAAAACACAGAGACTAGCTCTGTGTTGATGGAAAATGGTGAAGACTATTTTATTTTCGAGCTAGCAACTAACTGTTGGTTTTTTGCGCGTAATGGTTGCCACCGAAGGAAATATAACGCAGTTGCCAAATCAAGCGTTCAACCAACTCTTCGCGGGAATGCCCCTCAATATCCAACGCTTCAGCACCGGATGTAAATACAATTGTCACCATCGCTTCTGCTTGCATGTAAGCATGATGACTGTCACAACCCGTTTCATTTTCTAGGTAGTGGGCAAGTTCGAGAATGAAGTGTTTAATTTCTCGGGCAACGGCTGAACGAAATGCTTTTGATGTGCCAGAGCGTTCACGCAGCAACAGCCTAAATTGGTTTGGTTGATTGTCGATGAACTCCATGAAGGTCAATACAGACGTCGAAATAACACTGCCCCCGCTGGCGATTCGTCTTCTCGCTTGGCGCATTAACTGGCGTAACGTTAAGCCTGCTTCATCAACCATAGTTAAACCCAACTCATTCATATCTTTGAAATGTCGATAAAAGGAAGTGGGTGCAATGCCAGCTTCGCGAGCGACTTCACGCAGACTCAAGTTTGAGAAGCTATGCTCAGCACTAAGCTGATTAAATGCCGCTTCGATCAAAGCTTGACGTGTTTTCAATTTTTGCTGGGCTCGAACTCCGGCCATGATTGCCACCTAAGCGATTAAAAACTCAAGTCTAATACTTGACGCTAAGAGATTGAACCTCTATTTTAGCGTACAGTTGTACGCTGAGATTAAATTATCATGAAAAAAGCTCCTATTTTATGGGTCAATGTGCTGTTCTTCAGCCTTTCTTTTTTGGCCGCTATCACCCTTGTTCCTTGGTATGGGATGACCTATGGATTCACTAGTTCGCATTGGATAGCATTTATTGCCTGTATGTTTTACGCGGGGCTTTCGATTACCGCAGGTTACCACCGTTTGTGGGCGCACAAGACTTATGAGGCACATCCTGCTATCGAAGTCATTTTTGCTCTGGGTGGTGCGTTTGCACTGCAAAATAGCGCACTGCATTGGAGTAGTGACCACCGCGTTCACCACGGCAAAGTCGATGACCCTATCGCCGATCCCTATGCCGCGACCCGAGGCTTTTGGTATAGCCACATTGGCTGGATGCTAAGAGACTATCAAGGTGAGAAATACAGTGATTACAGTAACGCCCGCGACTTACAAAAAAACAAGGTCGTCATGTGGCAACACCGTCACTATATGAAGCTTGTGGCGCTAATGAACATTGGCCTGCCACTAATATTAGGGATGATTTTCGGTGATGTTATCGGCATGTTGTTACTCGCGGGCTTATTGCGCCTAGTGCTTTCGCAACACTTCACTTTCTTTATCAACTCACTGGCGCATATTTGGGGCACTCGTCCATACACGGAAAAGAACACCGCTCGTGACAATGCATTTTTAGCCTTCTTAACTTACGGCGAGGGTTATCACAATTTCCACCACATTTTTGCGAGTGATTATCGTAATGGCATTCGTTGGTGGCACTACGATCCTACAAAGTGGATGATTCGCTCTTTTGCATTTTTTGGTCTTGCGAAAAAGCTGAAGCGCACACCCATTGAGCGCATTGAGCAAGCCAAAGCACAAACCTTGATGGCAAAAACACAAGTGAAGTTGGCTGCCATTGAAAGTGCGCAAGACAAACTTGCTCTTTTACAAAGCGAATATGATATGTTGCTGAAGAAGTTGCAACACTTCTGCTATGTACAAAAGCAGGTTATTGAAGCTAAAAAGAATTCAATGCTGCAACAATGTGAAAAATCCGCTTTAATGAAGCAATACCATGAATTAGAAAGTGCCTGGCAATTACAAAAGCAAGCTTGGTTAGAACTCAACTCGCGCTTGCGTAAGGCACATTGTTAATGCCCCAAGGAGTCACCGTGGCAAAGCAAAAAGCAAGCAAGCATGTCGAGCCTGAAGCGTCATACAACTACGACGCTATCATCATTGGTACGGGTCCTGGCGGTGAAGGTACCGCCATGAACCTAGCTAAAAGTAACAAGAAAGTCGCTGTTATTGAGCGTCAACGAGATGTAGGGGGCGGCTGCGTGCATTGGGGAACGATTCCGTCAAAAGCCCTGCGCCACTCCGTGAGTCGTTACATTGAGTACAAAGCAAACCCGTTGTTTCATATCAATGAGCGCCCAGGAAGACTAACATTTCCTGATATCTTGAAGCACAGTAGTGCTGTGATTTCTAAACAGTCGAGTTTGCGCAGTAGCTTTTATGAGCGTAATCGCATTGATCTATTCCAAGGTGATGCGAGCTTTGTCGATAAACACACGATTAATGTGCGCCATCAAGATGGTTCCTTTGAACAACTTACAGCACCAACCATAGTTATCGCTACCGGTTCACGTCCATACCGTCCAGCGGAAATTGACTTTACACACTCTCGTGTGTACGACAGCGACACCATATTAAACTTACAGCATGATCCGCAACGTATTCTTATTTATGGCGCGGGCGTCATCGGTTGTGAATATGCCTCCATTTTTAAAGGGTTAGGCACTAAAGTAGATTTGGTCAACACGCGTGACAAACTTCTGGCGTTTATGGATGATGAAATCTCCGATGCGTTGAGTTACCACTTTTGGAATAGCGGGATTTTTATTCGCCATAATGAAGAGTTTGAACGTGTTGAAACACGTGATGATGGCATCATCATGCATATGAAGTCAGGAAAGCGCGTCAAAGCTGATTGTTTGTTATTTGCTAACGGCCGCACAGGTAACACGGACACATTAAATCTTGATGCTGTTGGTTTGAAGTCTGATAGTCGTGGCCAACTGCGCGTTAACGAAAGTTATCAGACCGAAGTTGAGAACATTTACGCCGTGGGTGACGTTATTGGCTACCCGAGCCTAGCCAGCGCTGCCTTTGACCAAGGCCGTATTTGCGCCGACGCAATTGTTCATGGTCAATGCAGTGAAAAGCTGATCATTGATATTCCAGCCGGTATTTACACTATTCCGGAAATGAGTTCAGTGGGCAAAACCGAACAACAGCTTACCGCCGCAAGAATACCTTATGAAGTAGGTCGTGCTCAGTTTAAGCACCTTGCTCGCGCTCAAATTGCAGGTACAGACGTGGGAAGTCTGAAGATTTTGTTCCACAGTGAAACGAAAGAAGTGCTTGGCGTACATTGTTTTGGCGAACGCGCCTCTGAGATTGTTCACATCGGGCAAGCAATCATGGAACAAAAGAATGGCGGCAACAACGTTGAGTATTTTGTGAACACTACGTTCAATTACCCCACAATGGCCGAGGCGTACCGGGTTGCGGCACTTAACGGCCTAAATCGCCTTGTTTGATATAGATTAAATAACGAATTCATATACTTTAAAAAATGAGCTTATCGCTCATTTTTTATTATTCATCCCTTGTTCAACTGTAAAATTCTTGTAAACTCGGTGATATAAGAAGAAAAAGTAGGTAAAGGGAATGAAAATTCGTACTTTTGGTCTATGCGCAGCGCTTAGTCTAGCAAGTTTTGCCACATTAGCTGATTACTCCAGCGCGATGAAAGACTTAAATAAATCAGAATATGATCAAGCATTTTCTGAATTTAAAAAACTTGCCCACCAAGGTCATGCAGATGCTATGTATGAGCTAGCAAAGATGTATGAGCAAGGCTTAGGAACGGAACAAAATATTTACGATGCTTTTTCTTGGTACATGTTAGCGATCGACTATGGAAATGAAGCCGCTAAAGAAAACTATAAAACCATCCGTAGCCAAATCCCTTCTCGCAAAGACGGCAAAGATCGCTACAAAGCATTGGCGTTTGAATATGGCTATGACAAACATCAAAACTTGTTAGCGCCCGTGCGTGATAAATCAGGGCATGATGCTCGCTATATCACTGTAAAAAGTAAAGAAGCTCCTAGTTACGGTGAAAACTCTTCTTCTTTGAGTGCATGGTCAACAGTCAGTTTCGACGTAAATCAACAAGGCAAAGTAATTAACGCACGCGTGATTGCCTCATTCCCGAAAGACGTCATTGATGAAGCCGCTCTAGAAGCCATTGCACAATGGCAATTCAATGTGCCCAATGACTACAGCGGTGAACCGCAAGCTGTCTTTGATTTGACTCATACATTTGAGCACAAGGCGTCTAAGGGTAACTACCGTCGTGAATATGAAGATCAAAAGTTAGAATACGCTGGCAAACTAAAAGCTCTTGCAGACAAAGGCAATAACTACGCTCAAGCGCGTTATGCCATGATGCTAGAGGCTGACTTAATTGAAGGCAGTACTGAAGATTACCTAGATTGGTATTACCGTGCAGCGGTCAACGGCAACTATGATGCACAATTATGGTTAGTGCGTTGCTTTGAATACGGTACAGCCTGTAAGGCTGATAAGAAGAAGGCATTTAATTGGCTAGAAGTAGCGAGCGACAGTGGTAATGAGCGCGCGCAATACCAGCTAGCCAACAAGCTGCTTGACTATGAGACGGTTCACTACAACTTAGAAAAAGCCGCTGAGATCCTAAAAGCTGCAACGCACAATCAGTATCTTCCTGCAATGATTGCCTACGCAAAATTACTTGCCTTTGCTGACAAAGAATCGATTCGTGATTACGAAGAAGCAGTCAAATACGCAGAGTTAGCTCGTGCCGAAGCGCCGAACAACCCAGTGTTATTATCGGTATTAGGTGTTGCTTACAGCGAGCTCGGTCACATGCAACAAGGTGAAAAGTACCTTAAGCAAGCGTATGATGAAGCAAAGCGTCGTAACTGGCCAACGCAGAATTACTTAGAATTAATGGAAGGCCGCGCATCCATGATGGCCAATGGCACTAGCCTAATCTATTAAGAATTATATGATATTAAAAAAGCCCGCTGATGCGGGCTTTTTTATTTTTACTTGTGGTATTGAGCACTTAATTCGTGCACAGCGTTAATAAACGCACCAGCATGTTCAGGGTCTACATCAGGAGTTATACCATGGCCAAGGTTGAATACGTGGCCACTGCCGTTACCAAAACCCGCTAAGATTGATGCCACTTCTTCACGAATGCGTTCAGGCGAAGCGTGCAACATTGAAGGGTCCATATTGCCTTGTAACGCAACTTTATCGCCCACACGGCGTTTAGCGTCAGCAATATCGATAGTCCAATCTAGGCCGATTGCATCACAGCCAGTCGCTGCAATTTTCTCAATCCACTGACCACCACTCTTAGTGAATAAAGTCACAGGCACTTTACGGCCATCATTTTCACGAATTAAACCATCAACAATCTTATGCATGTAACGCAGCGAGAACTCTTCGTAATCGCGAGGGCTTAGTACCCCACCCCATGAGTCGAAGATCATCAATGATTGCGCACCCGCTTTCACTTGCGCGTTTAGATAGCTAGTAACTGAGTCAGCAAGTTTGTCGAGCAATAGGTGCAGAGTTTTTGGCTCAGCAAACGCCATCTTTTTAATCTTGCCAAAAGTCTTGCTGCTGCCGCCTTCAACCATATAAGTTGCTAGAGTCCAAGGAGAACCCGAAAAACCAATTAACGGCACTTCACCCTTAAGTTCGCGGCGAATCGTACGCACGGCGTTCATAACGTAACCGAGCTCATCTTCCGGATCTGGGATAGCAATTTTTGCTACGTCTTCATAGCTTGAAACAGGACGCTCAAATTTAGGGCCCTCACCCGTTTCAAAATATAAACCCAAGCCCATTGCATCTGGAATCGTTAATATGTCGCTAAACAAAATGGCTGCGTCTAGTGGATAACGACGCAAAGGTTGCAAGGTTACTTCACAGGCAAGTTCAGCGTTCTTACACAAACTCATAAAGTCACCAGCCTGGCTTCGTGTCGCACGATATTCAGGTAAATAACGCCCTGCTTGACGCATCATCCATACCGGTGTTTTATCAACTGGCTGCTTCGCTAAAGCGCGTAAGTAGAGATCATTTTTTAATTCGCTCATGGCGTAACTCTTCGATTCAAACTCAATTGTCGATAATTCTACCACAACCAAAGTTCACGATGATGAAATAAATCATTGAAATGTACATTCGCGAAATAAAAAAGACACACACATCGAGTATATATATCAAGCAAAGCACTTCGTATGGCGAAAATGCTCTGCAAAGCACGGAACAGCGGATATGAGAAATTGCTGGTCGCACTCATTTGTTAATATTTAACAACACCTTACATACAACTACCGAGAGCTTAAAAAACCAGTTATTACGGCCCTTACAGCCATTTTGAGCAGAACGACCACCTATTAATTATAAAAAAATGTAAATTTTTTTGTTAAAAAACTTGCAAGCCTTATACGACCTTGGTATAACTAATGCCGTTCTAGAGAATAACAATAAAAAGTTAGAACAAAAAAATAAAAAGAAGCTCGCTTGACGAGACTGCTAAAGAAATTCGGCCACCCATTGCGGTGGCTTTTTCTTTTTCTGATAACCGATCTCACCCCTGTTCCTATTAACATTACATGTTATCAATTGAAACAATTATTTAGCAAAAATAGGTTGACCTTTGAGCGATATTTCCTTTTTATAGGGGTATAGCCAACCGGGGGGTAGGAGAAAAAGATGTTATCACAGTTGGAACAGGCACAAGAAAAATGGGGCGGCAGCCACAGCGTCATAGACAAGTGGTTAGCGGATCGCCAAGAGCTACTCGTGCAATTTTGTGGCTTAGCGGGTACACCTCATAACACTAAGCATGATCAAGCACTACCAGAGCAAGCAAGCATCCAATGTTTTTGTCAGTTGCTAATGGATTACCTCTCAGCTGGGCATTTCGAAATTTACGATGACATTGTCAAACAATGCGAAAGTCGGGGCGAAGACAGCCTGAAATTAGCTCAATCTTTATACCCACAAATTTCAGCGACTACAGACATCGCTTTAGACTTTAATGATAGTTACGCGGAAACTAAGAGCGATGATTTGTTGGAGAATTTTGATAACGACCTATCTAAATTAGGTGAAGCGCTCAGCACTCGTTTTGAATTAGAGGATGAACTCATTCACAACCTCTATACAAATCACACATAATTCAATACGCACAAAAAAGCCCCGCTCACGAGCGGGGCTTTTTTTAACTACCGATTACTCAGAATCAGCAGCTTCAGTTTGCGGCTTAACGATTTCAAGCAACTCAACTTCAAAAACAAGCGTTGAATTTGCTGGAATCTTACCTAGATCACGCTCACCGTAAGCAAGAATCAGAAGGAATAGTAAACTTGTACTTAGCACCCACTGGCATTAACTGAAGACCTTCAGTCCAACCAGGGATAACACGGTTAAGTGGGAAGCTTGTAGGTTCGTTACGAGAGTATGAGCTGTCGAACTCAGAACCGTCTAGAAGCGTACCTTTGTAGTGTACTTTTACTGTATCAGTTTCAGCTGGCTTTTCACCTTCGCCTGCAGTTAGTACTTCGTATTGAAGGCCTGACTCAGTCACTGTAACGCCTTCTTTTTGCGCGTTTTCAGCTAGGAATTTTTCACCTTCTGCTTTGTTCTGTTCAGCGGCGGCTGTAGCAGCTTCTTGTTGCTTAGTACGAACAGATGCATCAAGTGCAGTTAGCACTTCACGGATTTTCTCTTCGTCCAGTTTGCTCTGGCCAGCTAGGGCATCTTGGAAGCCACGGATCATTAGCTCTTGGTCAAGTGCAATTCCTAGCTCTTTTTTGTCAGCCATATCTTGGTTAAGGTAAGTACCAACAGAGGCACCGATGCCGTATGCTTGCTGCTGTGCTTCAGTTTCTAGTTTTACTTCTTTTACTTCTTGCTTAGCAGCTTCTTGATTACACGCTGTTAGGGCCAACACTGAGGCCGCAACAAGCGATAGCTTGATTGTTTTCTTCATACTTATCTCCAGCAACAATAGGTTGCCAATTTTGGGTTACAAAACTAAATTTTGAATAACAGCATCAAAACAGATTTGAGCTAATATTCCAACTCCAGCATGAGGCTGTTTTTCTAATTACTTTAATGAAATAATTAGAAAAATATCCTTGATTCATTTGAATCACGACACCTAGTCTAACTGCTTGAGACGGCAGAGTTAAGGGACACCTGCAAATTTATGAGAATTATTCGCACACTGATCGTTACATCTTTGATAAGCCTCACAATTGCATGCCAGCCACAGCAGTCTGACGCCATAAAACAATACCCTCATGCCGCAAGCGGCGCGTATGATGCGGCACTTTCTAGCGATGGTCATTACAGCCTCGTGTCTACAGTAGAACATGGTGTCGCCGTGTGGGACAATCAAGTCAATGCACTAAAATTTCAATGGTATCTCAGCGAAGATGAACAGAATCTGGTTATTGCGCTGGATATCGCCCCTGACAGTAGCGCCGCTGTAACAGCAACCAAAGACCAATTTGCGGTTTGGGATTTGGCCAGTGGCGAAAATCGCGGTTATTACCAAATAGATAAATCCCACATTCGCGATATTGCCATCAGTAAAGAAGGCAGATACGTGCTGTATGGCCGTGCCGACGGCGTCGCCGTACACGTAGATTTAGAAACGGGTAGACGAATTGAGTTTTTAGGTCATCAAGAGAAAATAAACGCTGTTGCACTGTCCCCTAACGGATTTTATGCCCTCACAGGCGGCAACGACTACAGTGCTTATTTGTGGGATACCCGCACAGGCCAAGTTGTGTATCGCTTTAACCATGCCAGCCGTGTAACGCAAGTGGCCTTGGATCCACAAGCTCGCTTCGCATTCACTGCTGGGAGTAAGAAACAAGCCATTATTTGGGACCTTACAACAGGTGCGCAACACAGTAATTTGCAGTATATTGCCCGTCAGAAAATTTTCAGTGCCGTACGTTTTTCAGATGACGCCAAATGGCTTGCCACTGGATCGCCCAGCCGTGAGCTAGCATTGTGGAACATCGACACTGGCGAGCGTGTTTTAGACTACCTTGTAGCAGCAAGAGAACACAGCCAACCAAAGTCTGCGGTGGTGTTCGCTGTTGCGTTTGCAGGTAACAATCAGTTGATCACTGAAAGTTCAAGTGGTCTGTCTGAGTATTTTGAGATTAAGAGAAGCAAATGAATAACCTAGAAGCACGTATTGAGAGCCTTGAAGCTAAGGTGTCATTTCAAGATGAAACGATTGATATTCTTAATGACGAGCTCAAAGCACACCAACAACAAATGGCGAAAATGCGCCGTCAGATGGAATTACTAGGCGAAAAATTAAAAGAAGTGCAAGGTGGTTCATCATTGATGCCGCAGGAGCAAGAGCCGCCCCCACCGCATTATTGATACCTGTGGCTCATCACTCTGGCTTGAAGACGCCAATGACTTGCTCAAACTGGCGCGTTGAAGCTTGTACAGCGTTTTCTGGCTGAGTCATGATGTGACCACACTCAACACATTGCACTTTTTCCACATCATGTTCTTTATAAAGCATCATAGTATCCATTTGCTGACACTCAGGGCAGCTTGCCCCAGCGATAAAACGCTTTTTCTGTTTCATTTCATCAACCCCTACAGCCAACACAACATGGCTTATGAAAGCGCCAGTTTAACACAAAAACTTTCCCGCTTGGATGCCCACTCCATGTTATGATTATGGCCAATTTAAACTCTGTGCAGTAACTATGATTCAAATCAGTGACATCGAGCTATTACGTGGCCCCAAATGCCTATTAAAAAATGCCAATGCGACACTATTCCCGCAGCATAAAGTGGGCTTAGTTGGCAGTAATGGTTGTGGTAAGTCGAGCTTATTCGCATTACTCCAAGGCGAGCTTCAACTGGATGCCGGTGAAGCCAAAATACCTAAAGAGTGGTCGATTGCCTCTGTAAAGCAAGAAACTCCGGCTCTGGATATCAGCGCACTCGAATACGTGTTGCAAGGCCACCCTGAGTATTACGCGTTACGCACAGAGTTGAAAACTGCCGAACAACATGGTGATGGCGACACGCAAGCAAAAGTCCACCAGCAATTGGAGCTCATGAAAGGCTATAGCATTGAGGCCAAGGCAGGTGAGTTACTACATGGTCTCGGCTTTTCTAATGAGAAAATTGGCTTTGCTGTGAGCGACTTTTCTGGGGGGTGGCGAATGCGCCTGAACCTCGCTCAAGCGCTGATCCGTGACGCAGACTTACTGCTTCTGGATGAACCGACGAACCACCTAGATTTGGATGCGGTGTATTGGCTGGAAAGATTCTTGCGCGCATATCCAGGCACCTTGGTGTTAATCTCTCACGACCGCGAATTTCTTGACGCCGTAGTGGGTGAAATTTGGCACGTCGATAATCAGCTAATCAACGTATACAAAGGCAATTACTCGCAGTTTGAGCGCCAAAAAGCTGAGCGTTTAGCGCAGCACCAAGCCCAGTTTGAAAAGCAGCAAGAGCAAATTGCGCATTTAGAGAAGTTTATTACACGCTTTAAGGCCAAAGCCAGTAAAGCAAAGCAAGCACAAAGTCGTGTAAAGGCATTGGAGCGCATGGAAAAACTCGCGCCAGCTCATGTTGATTCACCGTTCGACTTTAACTTTGCTGAACCGGATGCACTGCCTAACCCACTGATTGCCTTAGATGGTGCACAGGCGGGTTACGGTGATATTACCATTTTACACAGCATCAAACTAAACCTAGTGCCCGGTAGCCGTATTGCTCTACTTGGCCGCAATGGTGCAGGTAAATCAACACTCATCAAGTTACTAGCACAAGACCTTCACCCACAAGCGGGCGAAGTGTTTTACCATCAAGGCCTCAAAGTCGGCTACTTTGCCCAGCACCAGCTGGAAGCTCTAGATCTTCAAGCAAGCCCAGTGACTCACCTGCAACGTATTAACCCGCAGGCAAGTGAACAATCGCTGCGCGACTTTCTAGGGGGCTTTGACTTCATCGGTGATAAAGCGCTTGAAGCGGTAGCGCCTTTCTCGGGCGGTGAAAAGGCCCGTTTAGTATTGGCAATGCTTGTATATCAGAAGCCAAACTTGCTGCTGTTAGATGAACCTACCAACCACTTAGACTTGGAGATGCGTCACGCACTTGTCATGGCATTGCAAGGATTTGAAGGTGCCATGGTGACGGTGTCGCACGATCGCCATTTACTAAAAAATACGGCAGATGAGTTTTACTTGGTTGATAACGGCGAAGTAAGCCAGTTTGGTTACGACTTGGACGCCTATTACCAATGGCTAGTTAAAGCAAACCAAAGTGAAAGGCCGGCGCAAAACAACGATGAAAAATCGCATTCAAGCGCTAACCGTAAAGAGCAAAAACGCAAGGAAGCTGAGTTTCGTAAATTGGTGCAGCCTTTGAAAAAAGACATCACCAAGCTCGAAAAGCAGCTTGATGTACTTACCCCTGAACTGGAAGACATAGAAAGTCAATTGGGGGATAACAGCTTGTACGACGATAGCAACAAAGAGAAATTAAAACAGTTATTGGCGAAACGAAGCGACCTTGCGCAAAAGCAGGAACAAGTGGAAGAACAACTCCTTGAACTCATGGCCGAACTAGAAGAGCAAGAGCAACTTTTTTATGAAGACCAAGATTAGCGCTGAGCAATTTTGGCAGTTTAGCCTGTCCATTTATGCCAATGAACAAGTGCAATCAAGCTTGCTTCATTGGCAAAATGAGCACGGTTTAAACGTGAATCTGTGCCTTTTACTTGCCTATTTAGATTGCCATAAGTTGGCAATCTCGCCTGCGGTACTTGCTGAGTTACAAACCTGTCTTGCTGACTTTGATAGTCAAGCTTTAAAACCTTTGCGGGACGTTCGTCGTTATTTGAAACAACATCAAACAGAGATTTCGCACTACCCTCAGTTACGCAGGCAAATGCTCGATTTAGAATTAGCCTTTGAGCAACAACAGCAACAGCAACTTATAGCCACATGCCAAACACTCTCACTCGCGTCAAATACACAACCAAATAACCTTCAGCTTTATCTTCCACAGAGTGAATTACCGTTAAAAGCTGATCTGGATCAAGCACTGCACACGATTCAATACTAACCCCATGACAACCTTGATCTAGGTCATATCTGCGATGGAACAACTGCCCTATCCTTAACGCATCAAAGGAACAGGAGACGCCATCATGCAAGTATTCTTTAGAGACTTTTTCTCAGACCCAGTACTGTTTTTATCATTCGGTATTCTCAGTGTGGTAGTTCTACTTTGCTTGTTTTATGTCGGCTTTTTCATCAAGAAAGTAATGGATGCTGAGGTTCCTGAAGGACAATAATTTTCAGTTGAAGCTGATAAATAGCAACAACCAACCAAATTAAGCACGACGCACAAAGCCTTCTCTAATCTCTGTATTAGCGAAGGCTTTATTTTTGTGCGATATAAATGAGCACACCGTTAAACTTTGTTACTATAGTGCGCGATGTATTCTGAACTTGTTGGTAAATTTTCAGTGAGTAACCACTTTACCCCAGCTTGGTGGATGCCAGGCCGTCACCTGCAAACCATTTTGCCGCGCTTTTTCCGTCCTGGATTCAAAGTTGCTGTTGAGCGCGAAATTATCGCCACAGAAGATGACGATTTTCTTGATTTAGCATGGGCTCAGCCAGCACAGCCAGATAAGCCACTCGTTATTATTTTGCATGGTTTAGAGGGGAATATTGATAGCTTCTATGCCAAAGGCATGATGAAAGCGCTGCAAAATGCAGGGCTTGATGCTGTACTCATGCATTTTCGCAACTGCTCTGGTGTACCAAACCGCCAAGCTCGCGCTTATCACAGTGGTGAAACGCAAGACCTTGGCTTTTTTGTTCGTTACCTTCAAAACAAGTTTCCCAATAGACCCCTTGCTGCAGTAGGCTTTTCTCTCGGTGGTAATGTACTGGCCAAATACCTCGGTGAGCAAGGTGAACAAAGTGGTCTAGTTGCTGCCAGCGTGGTCAGCGCGCCTCATGACTTATCAAGCTCATGCCAGGTGATTCGCAAGAGCCTTGGAAAGATTTATCAGCACTACCTACTCGGACGCATGAAAAAGTCCATGACGCGAAAATTGCCTCAGCTTGAAGGCGCGTTGGATATTACCGCGGAGCAACTAAACGCGATTGATGACCTATGGGAATTCGACAATCGTATCACCGCACCATTGCACGGTTTTGACGGTGCCGAAGATTACTATGCAAAAAGCAGTGCCAAGCCCTATTTAAAACATATCGCAACGCCCACTTTATTAATTCACGCAGAAGATGACCCCATGCTTGCCATACAAGCTGTGCCTCGCCCTGAAGATGTTTCGGATGCCGTGGAATTAAAAGTATCAAACAAAGGCGGCCACGTTGGCTTTATTAGCTGCAGTGGCTGGTTTAAGCCGGAGTTCTGGTTAGAAAAAACCATCCCACACTACTTTTCGGAGCAATTTGCAAAAGTATGATTATTCCTTACCAAGAGCTAAGTAAAGAAGCACTTACCAACCTTATCGAGCAGTTTATTCTGCGTGAAGGCACTGATTACGGTGAAAGTGAAATTGATAACACGACTAAAATTGAACAAGTGCTTGGGCAAATAAAACGTGGCGAAGCCGTGATCGTTTACTCAGAACTTCACGAAGAAGTGAATATCATGAGCGCGCAGCAATTCAAGCAAATGCAAGCCGAAGAAGGCGACTATCAAATCGATAGAGACGAATTTTAAAGAAAAGCCACGCAAGTGGCTTTTTTATTTCTGTGCCCTACAGACTGTTTATTGATATGCTCGTTAACACAACCTAGCGCACGTAAGGAAACACATGTCACTCATTGCACAAACACCTAACCCACCCTACTACAGCGTTATTTTCACTTCGCTGCGCTCAGACGTGGACGAAGGCTATGGCGATACAGCCACAAGTATGGTTGAGCTTGCCAAAGAACAACCCGGCTTTTTGGGCATTGAATCCGCTCGTGAAGAGGTTGGTATTACCGTGTCTTATTGGGCTGATTTAGCCGCAATAAAGAATTGGAAAGCGAACATGGAACATCTAGCAGCGCAAAAGCTTGGACGCGAAAAATGGTATGCCTCGTTTAAATTGCGGATCGCCAAAGTCGAGCGGGATTATGGGATGAATCTCTAGCCTCATTTCCAACCTTGTAACCATTTAGAGCCGTCCTTTAACTCAATCCAATTTATTGCATATTCATTGCGAGATAAAACAGCTTCCAAAGTACAACCGAGGACAGTGCCGTCCTCGTCGTATTCCACTTCGGTGACTAAAAAGTGCTTTTCTTTGTTACGAGGTTGGACTGCCGTCCATTTACTTTGCGATAGTTTCGCTGGGTTTATTTTGTTCATATATACACGCGGTGACATCAATGTGTTGAATCGATACAGAAGTTTTACGCATCAACAGCACCTAACGATTTGCTCGAATACAAACAAAGCACTATTTGAACTATTCATGATACTTACGGATCACCGCCACTTTATTACCTTCCATTTCGAGCACTTCCATCATGACCTGCGAGTATTCGATAGGCTGGTTGTTTTGGGGGTGAATCCCTTTTGCATGATTTTTGTAGCGAATGGCAATTGCAGAGTGGTTGAAAGTGAATACATCTAACAACTCTGCACTGTAATCAGTGTGTGCGCCTAAATAAAACGTCATACCTTTGCGCATTTCAGCTTTGCCTGATGGTGTACGCGAATCATCGGTGACCCAAGGTAAATGCGCATGACCCACGTCTTCGTTAAGCAACGAAAGGTATTCCTCCAGCTCTTTGACTGTCGCATCCGGTGCCTGCGTCGCCGTCATTTTTTCAAAATACAATTGTGCAAAGGCTTTTAAATCGATTTGTGCTTCTTGTGCCAATGCTGACATAGACAACAAAAGTGCAGTAATCCCGACTAAAATATTTTTCATGTAAACTCCGTTTTTCATCCAAGCTAAATGCTGTTATCAAAAGCGCAAAAAACAGTGCCCTTTCATTCCAAGATAAATCAATACGTTGCCGATAACAAATGCTGTTCCATTGCGGTCATTCATATTAATTTCCTTTAATCTCATATCCTTGTCTTACCCCTAAAATGCCGCCACAATGGGGGTCTAATTCGATAATAACAATGAGTGGCTACTATGAAATTCACCACCCTTGGTGCAGCACTGGCAATTGCACTCGGCAGCACAGGTGTTGCAGCGCAGGATGACTACCAAGCATCAGAAAAAGCAATCAAACTGGCAAAAGAGAACATCTTAATCGATACCCACATCGACGTCCCATATCGTATTCACAACAATTGGGACGATGTGAGTAAAGCGACTGAACGTGGTGACTTTGATTACCCTCGCGCCATTGAAGGGGGGTTGAATGCGCCGTTTATGTCTATTTATATCCCAGCTAACTTGGAATTTGAGGGCAAGGGTAAAAGCTACGAATTAGCCAACCAGTTAATTGATATGATGGAAGCCCTCGCCTACCGCGCTCCTGATAAATTTGCGATTGCGGACTCTGTGGCTGACGTCGAAAAACAATTCAACGATGGCATCATGTCGCTTGCGATGGGCATGGAGAATGGATCACCAATCGAAGGTGAAATCAAAAACCTACACCATTTCTTCGAACGCGGTGTGCGTTATATCACTCTTGCGCACTCTCAAAGCAACCATATTTCCGACTCAAGCTATGATGTGCGTCGCAAATGGAAAGGCCTAAGCCCGTTTGGTAAAGAGCTGGTTGTGGAAATGAACAACATTGGTATGCTGATCGATGTCTCACACATCTCTGACGCTGCATTCTATCAAGTGATGGAGCTATCAAAAGTACCTGTGATTGCGTCGCACTCGTCACTGCGCAAATACACGCCGGGCTTTGAGCGTAACATGGACGATGACATGTTACTGGCACTGAAGAAAAACGGTGGTGTAATTCAGATAAACTTTGGCTCGAGTTTTGTAACCAGCAGCGCGAACAACTGGTATACCCAACGTGATGAAGCTCAAGACAAAGCTAAAGAAGACGGAAAAGACACCACAGACTTTAAAGCCGCTTATTTGAAAAAGAACCCTTTCCCTTTTGCTAGCCTAGAGCAAGTGCTTGATCATATTTGATCATGTAGTAAAGCTCATCGGTATTGAACACGTGGGGATTGGCTCAGACTATGACGGTGTTGGCGACTCATTGCCATTAGGCCTAAAAGACGTATCAACATATCCAAACCTGGTTCAAGGCTTATTGGATCGCGGATACAGCGATGGCGACATCAAAAAAGTCCTAGGTGAAAACATGCTACGTGTTTGGCGCGAAGCAGAAGCCTACGCCAAAGCGAACTAAAGCACAGTATTTAGGAATACTAAAAAGCCCGAGCATGTCTCGGGCTTTATTCTTTCACACTGTTGGCAAGTTAGGTGCCGCAAAAGGTTTGGTAGTCTTCATCGTTTGAGGCTGGCGGCTGTTGCAAGTATCTATGCGCCTCGTCTAACTGATAAGGGTTGCGCAGCGCACTCAATAAAGGAGCTAATTTGTCGCTGTAGCCTTGTTGTTCAAAGTCTTCAATCACCGCTTCGACTTGATGATTGCGAGGGATCACTAAAGGGTTTGCTTCACACATCATCACCGCACTTTGTTCCAAATGATTATCGACCGCCGCCTGCCACTTCACCAACCACTCCACCAGCGGCGCTTGCACCTCAACGAGCGAGTCTTTACGACGCAGACAATAACCTGTGAGTTCCACAAAGGTATTAGTGAAATCAAGCTGCTGCTCTTGCATGGCTATGAGTAATTCGTTCACCAGTTCATCCGCGCTTTCATCGCTTGCCAACAAACCAAGCTTGCTCATCCACATGGTTTTGAGTTTGCCGTTAAACTTCTCTCCAAATAGATTCAGCTGTTCGGTGAGTAACTCAACTGCTTCATCTTGTTCAAAGGAGAAAAGAATCAATCAAGGTTTCAGCGAAACGCGCCAGATTCCAGCTGGCAATTTGCGCTTGGTTACCATAAGCGTAACGACCATGTCGGTCGATAGAGCTAAAAGCGCGATTGAAATCAAACTGATTCATCATCGCACACGGGCCATAGTCGATGGTCTCGCCACTTACGAGTGTGTTGTCTGTATTCATCACACCATGAATAAAACCAACGCGCATCCAGCTCACCACCAAATCAATTTGCTTATCCATAACCGCGTTAAAAAAGGCGATAAGCTGCTCATCACCATTGAGTGTCGCAAGCTCGGGATAATGACGAGCGATGGTTAAGCCCACCAACTGCTGCAACGCCTGCGTATCTTGCTGCGCCGCCAAAAACTGATAACTGCCAACGCGTATATGGCTACTCGCAACACGGCTGACGATAGCGCCCGCACTGGGTTTTTGTCGCATTACGGTGTCGCCACTCAACGCCACGCTCAAACAACGCGTGGTTGGAATGTTCAACCCTGCCAATGCTTCACTCATGATGAACTCTCGCACCGCAGGACCGATGCCGCACAAGCCATCGCCACCGCGTGAAAATTGCGTAGCGCCTGAGCCTTTTAATTGAATATCCCAGCTTTTCCCGTGTTCATCGGTTACTGCACCCAGTAAATGCGCGCGACCATCACCCAGTAATGGCACATAGTTACCGAATTGGTGCCCAGCATAGGCAAGTGCGTAAGCTTGCGGATGCGCTTGCCCCGTGGCGAGTTGCGCCTTGGTCTGCTCGTCGTCAGGCAATCCTAACTGCTGAGCGAGGACACCATTCCAAAGCAGTACTTTAGTGCCACTGAAATCTTGGACTTTTGCTTCGTGACTTAGTTGATTCACGCCTAGGTAGGGATTATCTAGCTTCATAGTTACCTTATTGGCCTTGGTTAGACTCAAAACCCACATAGTTATCACCTACACTGTAGGCAACTAGCTGACTCAGTTCTTGCAGCGAGCGTCCACTTTGCTGTTGCAAGTCGTTAAACATAGATTGAATTGCATCCAACGAACGTTTTGAGTGTAGCCCACCATCGATAATTTCATTAGCTCGGCAGTACGACTCGACATCGCGCGACAATACAAACGTATCTTTACCTAAAGCGCGTAGTGCAAACGAACCGGTATTGCCACCCAAACGTGCACCGTGTTTTTTCAAGTATAGCCACAAGCCAGTGATATCCTCACTCGGCCAATCGGCGACAAAGTCTTTAAAGCTGCCGTGTTGCTGCGCGGCTTCATGTATCATCAAACAGTTTTCAGGGATGGTTTGTACTTTTTTAAAGTTACGAACAATGCGCTCATCGCTGGCCTTTTGCTCCAGCATTTCAGGGGGCATCATGAGTAATTTTTCCACGCTAAAGTCCCAAAACACCTCTCGGAAACCAGGCCATTTGGCATTGATCACCGACCAGTAAAAACCACTTTGGAATATTTTTCGGGTAAATTCTTCAAGCCAATCATCGTCGCTGTATTGCTTGAGTTGGGACGTACTTAATGGTTTGCTAAGTAATGATTCAAGCTGCGTTTTAGAGCCCTTTCGCGCGAGCGCGCGTTCATAAATCGATTGATATTTTTCCATAAACTACTGTTGCGTCTTATTCGTGCGAGAAGCACATTAAACCACGCTTTGGGTGAGGACAAAAAGGGTTATACCTTGCTATCAGACGAGAGGATCACACTACAGCCCCATAAAGGTGCCATTGTTTTGCCGTGCCACCTCGCGCATCAAGGTCGAGAATTTCACCATATCAGGAGAGGCGCCCATATTGCGTTTAAAGGCAATCCCGTGAATACGGGCAATCAATGCTCCCGAAGATGCGCGATTGAGATTATTAATTTGTGCCAATGCCGAATCGTAACTACTGCCTGTGAAATCATCGCCAAACACATACAACGCCAAATTCCCTTGAGTGCGGCTATACGCACGCAGAGCTGCTTCAATACCTTCAACGGGAGAGCTATTCGAGCTGCCATTCCACCCTTGCAAACCACGTAACACGCCATTTCGCTGCGCCTTAGAATCTTTACGCCAGGTGCCCAATCGGCTTCCCCCTAACACATCTCCGTTGTCTGACAGCACCTGAAAACCTTCCACTTTAGGGTGGTTGTTAAGCACTTCATCCAGCGTTCTAAGCACGCGCGGCCACATGGTTTTCATTGAACCTGAGGTGTCGATGATAAACACCACATAATCACTGTCTACCGGGATGCCGCCAACTTCATCATCACGGGACAAGGCACTTCCAGCATTGATAGCGGCGCGCTCGCGCTCTATCAAGGTTTGCTCAAGCCCCGTGGCCGTATCTGTGAGTTGCTGTACGTTATCTTTAGCTCGGGCAACTTGCGTTTCTAATGCCTTTTCTTGATCGGCATTACTTGCCCCCAAGGCTTGCGCCGCTTTGAGTTGTTCTTGCGCCGCGCTAAGTGCTTGTTGTAAAACACTGACACTTTGCTCAGCCGAATTAACATCGCGAATTAAGGTCGCCACTTGGCTCGCATCTTGGTATTCACCTTGCTCACCATTTTTCGCCAGCAATATAAGCATCACCACCGCACCGAATGCGCATGAGATGATATCTAAAAACGATAAACTAAATATTTGGATAGGCTCCCTGCGCTTCATGGCCAACTCCTTGCGGGGCTGATCATGGTCCCACCTGTGTTATTGGCCCAATTCCAATAAAGCGCAGGCGATAACGGGTCGCCTTCTAGTGGCAGTAGCACGACATGGGTGGGGATTTTCGGTGCCATCTGCGCGATGCTAAATTGATGAATACGCGCCCGACAATCACCATCTATGGTTTTCATATTACCCGTAATCGGTTTGCAGGTCTTTGTTTCCCTAAAACCCTGAGCCCCCGTCATCATGGTCGGCAAGCCGTCGGTGATAATGTAGAGCGCATCCATATCAGCAAAGGTGTTACGCATTACCTGCAACGCCCCATATAAATCCGTGCCATTTTCCGGCACCAAGGCATCAATGTCTTTGACGATTGCTTGCAGGCTTGACTCTACTTTGGCTGAACTGATGGTGCGCGCGCCCAATACCTTGGCAGTGGAATTAAAACTTATCACACTGACTTGTGAGTTTTTCGGTAACCGTGCCAGCATCCATTTGGCAACCCGTTTAGTACGCAGCCATTTCGGGCCTTGTTGTTTTTGTGCCGTAGGACCTATTTTACGGCGGATTATCTGAATTAGTTGCTCATCAGTCATCGACGCGCTGGTATCAATCATGATACCAATACGCTGCCCTTCAACTTTGAGCCCTAGCAGGTAGTTTTCTTCCCCCGTACCTTGCAGTTGAATTGGATCATCCACTTGCTTCGGCGCCGCCGCAGCGACGGCGTTTTCTAACTCAGCGACGACAGCTTGCTCATCTTTTAACGCTTGTTGTGTAGCTTGCTGCACGAGTTCAAGCGCAGCGATTTTCTGCGCTATTTCGTTGTTTTGAGCATCAGCCTGAGTCACGGCTTGTTCAGTGCTTGTTACCTGCTGCTGCAGGTTTTGTGCTTGTTGCAAAGTGGCCGCGAGTTCTTGTTGCAGGCGTTCAATTTCATTACTGGGCACAGAAGTACTGGCTTGAAATTTCACCACGATAAGGATCAACAATACCGCGCCTAAGCCACAGGCCATGACGTCTAGAAATGATAAGTTAAAACCCTCTTCCGTGCGGCGCTTAAACATGCTTAATTACTTGTGCAAGTGCGTGAGTAGATGCGTTTCACAGTTGTTCTTGGTTTTCAGTACCATCTCATCTTGGCGATTATTGAGGTGAAACAACACATACATCAATAAGATAGAGAGCAGCAAAGAAACCAAGGTCGAATTAAACGCGACCCCGAGTTTATCAACCATACCGGCGATATCACCGGCTACCGCTTCTTCGGCTTTAGCCAGTGCAGAACCTATTCCTCTTACGGTACCCACGAAACCAATACTGGGAATGGCCCAAATAAAATAACGAATGGTGGCATTGCCTGCTTCAAGCTGCGCAGCGAGAGATTCCACGCTGTCACGTATGGCATCTGCTGCGTGCTGCACATTGTTGGTATTTTTGTATCGACGTAAGCAGTTGATCCACGTTGCAACCGAGCTATTTTTAGCACTTTCACCTTCTTCCAAATAAGCCAACGCGCCTTCAACATCTAAGGACTCATCTTTAGGGAATGATTTGAGGTAATCATAGGTAAAGACCGGCTCCTCTTTGGATACGATGCGATAATATTTGTAGCCCATCAGAATTAAACAAAACAAACCTAAAGTAACGCACGCTTGCTGCTCAGCATCTTTGAGGATCACCCATACATTGGCTGTAGCGCCAGCACCATAGGCAGCAATGGCGGCATCCGCAGCTGGGCGAATAAGACCTTGATAGATAAGGTGCACAATCACCACAGTGGCAATAAACACCCCTAGAGAAACTAAAGGTGGCAAGTTCATACGTGTATTATCAGTTGCCATTTACATCATCCTTAAATGTCGACTGGAAAGGTTGCAGGCGAGTCCAAACTGATTTTTGCAGCAATGGCAACCCCACCAATAGAGCAACCAATCACTACACAAGCAGCAATTAATAGATGTTTACGCCTCATATTTACCTCTCATAGCGAGCGATTCTAAACCCGATGGTTTCACTCGGCCCGTCAGATACTATTTTTAACGCAGAACGCAAGCTTTGCATTCTTCCCGATTGATAATTACTGCCTTTGGCCAATCGGCTACCGCCTTGAATTGGGCCTGTATAATCGTTGTGAACCACAGAAAGGTCTGGCGTGACATAAGAACTAACATCAAACACCCACTCACTGACGTTACCAGCAGAATCATAAAGCCCAGCTTTATCTGCACGGAAGCTGCCCACCGGCGCTTTGTCTGTGAAGCCATCTTTATAGTCATCAAAATAAAACGCTTGTTTGGACTTCAAAGTCTGGTCTGCAAAGTTACCTGCGTCACGTGGTATGCGCTCACTGTCACCCCATACATATTTAGTTGAACTTGCACGCTTGGCCTTTTTCGCAAGCCATTCCCATTCTGCTTCGCTCAGTAATCTATATCCTCTGGCTTGGGTGTTTACACCCACAAGCTGATCATTGTTGATGCGGTAGTAAGGCGTTAGCGCTTCTTGCTCACTCAGCCAGTTGCAATACTTGGCGGCTTCAATCCAGCTGATATTACTTACGGGCAACTGGGATTTCGCTACGCTATTGTCGAACGCGTGATATTGCGCTTGTGTTACCTCATGCTTGCCCACCCAAACTGGGCGCGTGAAATCCACAGACACTGCAAATTCGTTTCGCTGGCGACCAATTTCATTGGCAGGTGAGCCCATAGTGAATGCAGTCATATTGAATAACTGCATCTGCATCCCCAAGGTCGAGATAAACAAGGGGCGCCCTTCTTTGCGGCGTGCATCGAATTCAGTCAATAGCGTAACATCAACGGTTGAGGTGTGTTTGGCGCTCGGAATCAGCTTTTTCACCACACTGCGATAGCCCTGCTTCACCACTTTTACTTCTTGCTCCGTTGCAGGAAGTGTTTTTGTAAGCGGTGTTTTACCAACCAAATTGCCATTGATATAGACATCAGCTGCAATGTTACTTTTAACGGTTACCTTGCCTTGCTCTGGTTTAAGGGAAATCGGATACGCTTTGTGTTCTTTGGGTGGCAAAATCACCTTGGAATTAAAGCTGTAAAAGCCCGGCTTAACATAACGAACGGTATGAATGGCATTCGCATCTACAGATATCTGCCCTGGTTCCACTTGGTTGCCATCGATAAATAGGGAACCGCCAGCGGGAGAGGTTGTTATATCTAGATAAGCCTGTTGTGGCTTTAAGTTATATTGGCGCTGAGCATGTGCGTCAGCGTAAGTTATTTGCACCTGCTCGATGGTCGGTTCAAACCCCGCTTTGTGTAACTCCACCTTAAAGCTTCCCCCTAGGGATGCAAAGCTCACAGGAGTCTTCCCTTTGGCAGCACCATCGATATACACATCGGCGCCTTGAGGGTTAGAGTCCAGAGTCATATTGCCATTCACGGCGGTCAGTTCAGGCGCGAGTATCACTTCCTTATCGCGTTCAACAGTAAGGGGCAGTTGCACAGGTTCATAGTAAGGATTTTCAAGGCTCAGCTGATATGAACCGGCTTCTAGCGGCTCTTCAATTTGCGCCCCCTTAGCAAGCAAGCGACCATTGACAACCCACAGTGTGCTGTCGCCGTAAGCGTGGGCTACACTGCCTTTGAGGATCCCTGGTTTAGGCTTAAGTTCAACTTCAACAACACTGGCACTGGCATCAGTAATGAGCTTTTGCGATTCGAAATAGGTCGGTGCTGAGACTACAATCGTCACATCGCCACCAAAGCGATACACTACATCATCTGACACAAAGCCCACGCCACTTTGCACTTCAACGACCATGCTGTCTTGCAATGCTAAAGGCACCACTTTGATGGCGTGACCTTTCACTACGAACAAATAAACAATGATAATAAGCGCGACACTGATGGTTAACACAGCCCCTATAAGCAAAGGGAGTAACGAGTTTTTTTGTCGCTGTTTTAACTGCGAGTCTAAATCTGACATAGACACTAAATCCTTTGTGTACAGGCAATGGTTAACCTAGGTACATCACCATGGGCGCGCACGTCCAAAGTGAGTTTAACGCTCACGAAACCAGCTCTGCGCCCTTCAACTGTATACGTCCCTGGTAATAACTCAATTTGCTTTTGCGCAAATGGCTCGAGCTTTTCAACTCCGTAAATGTGTATCTGGGTCTGCTCATCTGATAGCAATGTAACAGTAATTGGTGTTGTAAATTGCTCGATGTAAGTCTCAAGATCGGTGACTGTTGCTGCCAAAGCACGCGAATACTGCTCGAGAGGTTTGGCTTTTGTAATTGCTTGTTGTGCTTGAGCTCGAATTCCTGAGTCGATTAACCGCTCTGGGCGAGCCTGAAAAGCACCCAAATTATTTTGCGCAGCTAAAATAGCGGTCGCTCGCTGTTGTAATTGTGTTATTGCAGTGTCGCCCGGCGCACTATTAAGGTACTGCTGCGTTAATGTGAGCACTTGTTGCCATTGCTGTTGCTCACTGGCAGCGAGAGCGAGTTCTCGTGTGCGCTCGGTACTCAACTGCCTGTGCTGTTTGCTGAGCTGTTGCTGTAAAAGCTTGATTGTTTCAGGGGCGGCTTGTAGCTGCTTAAGAGTGCTAATTGAAGAGTGTGCTTCGCCAAGATTTTGCTGTTGTAATGCCTGCTGAGCAAGCTCCACTGCTCGGCTAATGCTATTCTCCCTCAGCTGTGCCTGAGCGGCGCTTAGGTTGCGCTGCAATTCGCTGTTATCTGGGTTCAACACTACAAGTTGAGAAAGCAGGTCAATTTGCTTATCAAGATTGCGCTCAATCACCGCCGTATCGTAATCCTTGAGCAAGGTGCGCTGAGCGTCAAATTGAACAATACGCTGTTGTAAGGCATCAATACGCACATCCTGTTCATCAAGTGAGCGCATTCTGTCTAAGTACAATTGCGCTTCTTGTGGACGCTGCTGCATCATCGAGTCCAGCGCTTGCGTATACCAACTGTCTATCGCTTGGCGCCACTGACTTTGCGCATCATCAATGAGTTTCGCGCTGGATGTTAACTGCTGTTGCGCTGTCATAAAGTCACTTTGTGCGAACGCTTGTAAAGATGAATCATACGCAAACTTCGCTTGCTCAATCAGCTGTGGAGCAAAATATGACAACTGTTGATTATCCAGTAAGGCTTGATAACCCTGTTCAAATGCCAAGATAGCATCTTGAACTTGCTGGCGCGTGTGTTCGCTGGCTGTTTCAATGACAGGAGCGACCGTTGCGGCACTGTCATCCTTGGGTAAGGTCACCTCTTTGCTGGTAGAGAATAAAAAAGCTGCTGCAACGAGTAAAACAATAACGATAGCACCGCCAACAATAGCGACATGACTTACACGTGCTCCTTGATTCGCTTGTTGTTGCTTTAGCTGTTCATCCAATGATGCTTGTTTTTGTTCTGACACAACCTTGACCTACCTTGTCTATCCCATCAATGCTGATGCGGCTAGTTTGCGCTTGTTTCTAGTTGGTAAATCTTCTTCAAGTGCACTTTCCACTGCATATACTGCTCAGCAGCAGTGCCTGTTAACTCGACTTCTTGATCGTTGAATTCCATTACTTGTGGGCCAACAGTTAAATCCAAGCCTTGCCCCATCTCATCAATCACCGCTGATGCCATACGTAAGTTTTGATTAGCTTTATAAGCATCTTTGAGAAGCCATGCACTGCCAAGTGCACCAGCGGTTTTTGCAACCGATGTAGACGTGGAAGAACTGTTATTGCCAAGTGCAATCGCAGCAATAAGGCCAATGGTACCAATCACTGTTTTCGCATTACGTTCCATCTCGGCTTCCCGTGCGCGGATAACTTCTGGCAATGTTTCCTCTTGCCAATCGCGATAAGGGTTATCGGTCTGCTTTTGAAATGCATCAAACTGATCTTGTAAACGGTCGACGAATAACATCTCCTGATTACGCAACATTTCGACGCGCTGCAACATCGCATCATCTTGCGCTGGCAAACCCTCTAACTCGTATTTGTAAAAGCGAGTGCCATCTTTCTTATCGATTGACACTTTAAGGAATTCACCGAACGCTTCTGGTGAATAGTAGTTGGCATAACGAACTAAGGTTGTGTCTTTAATTTGTTGTTTTCGTTGCTCTGGCATAGTAGTTAGAAGGTTATATACATAGTCTGCAACCGCATCAAAGACAGGCTCATAGGGATCTTTCCCTGCATTCATAGAATCGCGAAAAAAGCTCTTAGACACCTGATGCTCAAACGTTTCTGTATCTAGAGGTTCACCGGTACTATCAACAACGGTTACTTCTAATCGAACCACTTCCGAGTCGGAATGTAGAATTGTGCCAAGGACATATAAATCAGCGCTGGTATTGGCATCTGGCACTGCAGACACAGAGCCAAAAGCTTTTGTTTGTGCAATTGCTCTTTTTGTTTCTACAGCAAAACGCTTCGCCTCAGCACGGCGTAGTTGTGGCCAAATATCCATTTCATCCAGCTCTTCGTAATCAACTTGGCCATTGCGTTTATTTATTGGAAATCCAGGATTAAAAACAGGCACAGCAACATCCAAATAGATCCCGCTATACTGCTTTTGCTTAGTCTGCTGTTCTCGAACCACAGTAGGACCGCTCATAGAAGGTCCAACCGCCAAAGGCTCATCACGCTGAGTCGTGGTTGATTTGCAGGCAGTGAGAGTAAGGAAAAGCACCACGATAAGGGTGACTAACTGGAGTGATTGCTTAAATTTCATCTCTGATTACCTCTGCCTACTTTGTGCACTTATAGTCTTTGTATTGCTGCACTAACGCTTCGCGCGTCGTTTCGTTGGTTTCTTTTTGAATCTCTTCATAGAGCATAGTGCAAATGATTGAGTCGTTGTCCTTGGGCTTCACAATTTGCTGCTCGCGGCCTCCACCCGCCTTATTCTTTTCTGTATCAGTTGTCACTTGTTCATCCATGGTAGACAGAGGAGTTTGCGAGTTTTGTTCCGTTGAGGAAGCAGTTTGCTGATTCGCGTTAGCATCACTTTGCTGCGCATTTTGAGCGTTGTCTCCTCCCGAACTAGCGCCTTGTGACTGGGATTGGGTCATACCTTTTTGGACTTTATCAAGGCACGTACTGTAACGGTTCACAGAATCCAATAATGCATTTTCCATCAACTTGATTTGCTCTGCTTTAGTCAACATAGCAGGATCAACTTCGGCGATTTCAACTCCCGTGCAGTCATAAGCCACACCCAAAGAGCCTTGAGGTGGTTGCTCGGCAAAGAGTGAAGCTGCAAAGAACAGCAAGAATCAGCGCAGTGGACGTTAGTTTCATATTCAGATAGACAACTCGAATTCGGTTCATAGCACATCCTAACTAATTACTAGTTGTACCTTTTCTTCAATAAGTATGGCAATAAAATGTTTGTAAGGTTTTGTTAGAAGTGGATTGCGCATCTAATTAAATTAGCTGCGTAATAGTGAAATCCAGCTTAATAAATAAACACTTGAATAGCAAAAGTGAAGGCGAAGTAAGATCGAAGCATCGCTTCGCAGCTTACTGAGGTGAGGTCATGGCTGAAAGTGGAATTAAGTGAGTGCACAGTTTCACTCATGCCACTTGAAGGTGACGAACTCTGCGAGGAGGGGACAACCGAGGTAACCAAACTGCAGGGACGTATTATTGAAACCACGTTTAATCAGGGACTTGATAAATCGGGTATGAGACTTTGAGCGTCATATTTGTAGGTTGGGGTTTACCCCGACAGTGGTTTGGCATGCAGTCATGTCGGCCTAAAGACCGACCTACAGGTGCAGCAAGCTCGAAGTTATTCAATCTACAACAAAGAGCTTAACCCCCAAACACAAAAAGCCCGTCGCATCGCTGCAACGGGTTTCTTTAATTCGGAGTCAGGGCGCCTAGTCGGGGGCGCCTAACCTGGTGATGATCCGGCTTACGGCCTGAGGCCGCCAGCGTTCAAGCGGATGAAGTAAAACTCTTTACTTCATTATTCCCGCTTTCTCCCTACTTTCTCGTAGGTCATCAAAGCCTTAAACGAAAAAACCCAGCAATAAGCTGGGTTCTTCGTATAATTAGGAGCCTGGTGATGACCTACTTTCACATGGCAAATGCCACACTATCATCGGCGCAGTTCCGTTTCACTTCTGAGTTCGGCATGGGGTCAGGTGGGTCCAGAACGCTATTATCACCAAGCAAAGTTGGTTACTAATCGCTATTGCAATCAGTATTAATTCGGAAAGCTTTATAAGTAATCGTCTACTTCAGTCTTTAATCTCTAACTTCTAACTTAACAGTCTCACACCATTTTGGCGTTGTATGGTTAAGCCTCACGGGTAATTAGTACAGGTTAGCTTAACGCCTCACAGCGCTTCCACATCCTGCCTATCAACGTTGTAGTCTTCAACGGCCCTTTAGTGGAGTCGAACTCCAAGTGAGAACTCATCTCGAGGCTCGCTTCCCGCTTAGATGCTTTCAGCGGTTATCGATTCCGAACGTAGCTACCGGGCAGTGCCATTGGCATGACAACCCGAACACCAGCGGTTCGTCCACTCCGGTCCTCTCGTACTAGGAGCAGCCCCTCTCAATTCTCAAACGCCCACGGCAGATAGGGACCGAACTGTCTCACGACGTTCTAAACCCAGCTCGCGTACCACTTTAAATGGCGAACAGCCATACCCTTGGGACCGACTTCAGCCCCAGGATGTGATGAGCCGACATCGAGGTGCCAAACACCGCCGTCGATATGAACTCTTGGGCGGTATCAGCCTGTTATCCCCGGAGTACCTTTTATCCGTTGAGCGATGGCCCTTCCATTCAGAACCACCGGATCACTATGACCTACTTTCGTACCTGCTCGACGTGTCTGTCTCGCAGTTAAGCTGGCTTCTACCATTACACTAACCGTACGATGTCCGACCGTACTTAGCCAACCTTCGTGCTCCTCCGTTACTCTTTGGGAGGAGACCGCCCCAGTCAAACTACCCACCAGGCACTGTCCGCAACCCCGATTCAGGGGCCAACGTTAGAACATCAAACATACAAGGGTGGTATTTCAAGGATGGCTCCACGGTAACTGGCGTCACCGCTTCAAAGCCTCCCACCTATCCTACACATGTAGGCTCAATGTTCAGTGCCAAGCTGTAGTAAAGGTTCACGGGGTCTTTCCGTCTAGCCGCGGGTACACAGCATCTTCACTGCGATTTCAATTTCACTGAGTCTCGGGTGGAGACAGCGTGGCCATGGTTACACCATTCGTGCAGGTCGGAACTTACCCGACAAGGAATTTCGCTACCTTAGGACCGTTATAGTTACGGCCGCCGTTTACCGGGGCTTCGATCAAGAGCTTCGTCCGAAGACTAACCCCATCAATTAACCTTCCGGCACCGGGCAGGTGTCACACCGTATACGTCATCTCGCGATTTAGCACAGTGCTGTGTTTTTAATAAACAGTCCCAGCCACCTGGTCACTGCGACTCTCAAGTGCTTACGGAGCAAGTCCTTCACACTCAAGAGCGTACCTTCTCCCGAAGTTACGGTACTATTTTGCCTAGTTCCTTCACCCGAGTTCTCTCAAGCGCCTTAGTATTCTCTACCTGACCACCTGTGTCGGTTTGGGGTACGATTCGGTATAAACTGAAGCTTAGAGGCTTTTCCTGGAAGTATGGCACCAACAGCTTCCACTCCGTAGAGTGTCGTCTCGTATCTCAGCCTTAAAGAATCCCGGATTTTCCTAAGATTCAAGCCTACATACTTTCACACGGACAACCAACGCCGTGCCTGCCTAGCCTTCTCCGTCCCCCCATCGCATTTATACCAAGTACGGGAATATTAACCCGTTTCCCATCGACTACGCCTTTCGGCCTCGCCTTAGGGGTCGACTCACCCTACCCTGATTAACATGGGATAGGAACCCTTGGTCTTCCGGCGTGCGGGTTTTTCACCCGCATTGTCGTTACTCATGTCAGCATTCGCACTTGTGATATGTCCAGCATGCCTCCCGGCACACCTTCAGCCACTTACACAACGCTCCCCTACCCCGCGAGCAAAGCTCGCAGCCGCAGCTTCGGTGGTATGTTTAGCCCCGTTACATCTTCCGCGCAGGCCGACTCGACTAGTGAGCTATTACGCTTTCTTTAAAGGGTGGCTGCTTCTAAGCCAACCTCCTAGCTGTTTTAGCCTTCCCACATCGTTTCCCACTTAACATACACTTTGGGACCTTAGCTGGCGGTCTGGGTTGTTTCCCTCTCCACGACGGACGTTAGCACCCGCCGTGTGTCTCCCGGATAGTACTCATTGGTATTCGGAGTTTGCATGGGGTTGGTAAGTCGGGATGACCCCCTAGCCCAAACAGTGCTCTACCCCCAATGGTATTCGTCCG
>NZ_JBPCHK010000001.1:207500-307500 GCF_054923835.1 Pseudoalteromonas sp. GB56
CACCCGTCCGCCGCTCGTCATCTTCTAGCAAGCTAGAAATGTTACCGCTCGACTTGCATGTGTTAGGCCTGCCGCCAGCGTTCAATCTGAGCCATGATCAAACTCTTCAATTAAAAGTTTTTTGAATCCGAAGATTCGGCGCTCATTGAATTCTGATTTTGATTCTTTCGAATCGAATTGACTGTGCTGAAACAAGTAAACTTGTTTCCGTTGGTCACTCAGTTCAATTGAGACTCTAAATTTGTTTGCGTCATCTAGCGAACTAGAATCTGCTGTTAGAACTCAACCTGTACGAGTGCCCACACAGATGATTGCTTCATATTTTTAAAGAACGTTTCGAGACTCTTTCGCGTCTCGAGGGCTGTGCATTCTACTCAACCCTGATTTGTTGTCAACACTTAATTTTGAGAATCTTTAAAGTTTTTCAAAACCCAGTTTTACTTGACTCAACCAACTCGTCGTATCGCTTGTTTGTAAGCAGTCCGCCGTGTCGGTGGATGCGCATTATAGGGAGATTCGATTTTGACGCAACCCCTTTTTTAAAGAAAATTGCTAAAAATGGATCGTTTGCACAAAAATAAAACGAAAACCGCTCTAATTAACAGTTAACGATCTAATTTAGATCTAAATTGTTACATTTAAACTGTGAAACTAGTAGGAAAGGAATACTTATATAGATGTATATATAGATGTGAGATGTTTTATTTTGGCCATATAAAGAAAAAGCCGAGCATAAGCTCGGCTTTTTGTGTCTTTTTAAGACTTACTCTGCAGACTGCGCGTCTTCTTGAACTTCTTCAGTCGCAACTGGGCGATCTACTAGTTCAATGTAAGCCATTGGTGCGTTGTCGCCAGCACGGAAACCACACTTCAAAATACGAGTGTAGCCACCAGGACGGCTTTCGTAGCGAGGACCAATCTCGCTGAACAACTTACCAACAACTTCTTTATCACGCGTGCGAGCAAACGCTAAACGGCGGTTTGCAACGCTATCAGTCTTAGCCAGTGTGATTAAAGGTTCAATTACACGGCGCAACTCTTTCGCTTTAGGCAATGTTGTTTTGATGATTTCGTGCTTCACCAAAGAACCAGCCATATTGCTGAACATCGCTTTGCGATGGCTGCTGTTACGGTTTAATTGACGACCACTCTTACGATGGCGCATGACCCTATCCTTCTAACTAAACTAAATATAGTGATTTAGATTACTCAGCTAAGCTTGCTGGCGGCCAGTTTTCTAGGCGCATGCCTAGAGAAAGACCACGTGATGCAAGCACGTCTTTGATCTCAGTTAGAGACTTCTTACCTAAGTTAGGTGTTTTAAGAAGCTCAACTTCGGTACGCTGTACTAAATCACCGATATATTGAATTTGCTCGGCTTTCAAGCAGTTTGCTGAACGAACTGTTAGCTCAGAATCATCAACTGGACGAAGCAGAATAGGATCGAATTCTGGCTTCTCTTCTTTCTCTTCTGGCTCAGAAACATCACGTAAATCTACGAATGCTTCTAATTGCTCAGCAAGAATAGTCGACGCACGGCGGATCGCTTCTTCAGGATCTAAAGTGCCGTTCGTTTCCATATCAATGATTAACTTGTCTAAGTCAGTACGTTGTTCAACACGTGCTGATTCAACCGAGTACGCAATACGCTCAACCGGACTGAATGATGCATCAAGCAACAGACGGCCGATTGGACGCTCATCGTCTTCAGAGGATACGCGGCTAGACGCTGGTACATAACCACGACCACGCTCAACACGAATACGCATGCTGATCTCGCTGTTATTTGTCGTTAAGTGACAAATTACGTGATCAGGGTTAGCGATTGTTACGTCGCCATCGTGCTGAATATCTGCCGCAGTCACAGGGCCTACACCAGATTTAGTCAGGGTCAGAAAAACTTCATCTTTGCCTTCAATGTTTACTGCCAATCCTTTCAGATTAAGCAAGATTTCAATGATGTCTTCTTGTACGCCTTCTTTCGCGCTGTACTCATGTAAAACGCCATCAATTTCTACCTCAGTAACTGCACATCCAGGCATAGATGACAACAGAATACGACGTAGTGCGTTTCCTAGAGTGTGACCAAAACCACGCTCGAGCGGCTCAAGAACCACTTTTGAACGAGTCGGGTTGATAGCGTCGATATCGACTAACCTTGGTTTTAGGAATTCGGTTACAGAACCCTGCATTTTATCCTCTCTTAACTCTTAACTTTACTTCGAGTAAAGTTCGACGATTAGTTGTTCGTTAATGTCCGCAGACAGAATCAGAACGCTCAGGTAGGCGCTTGAAAGTACCTTCCATTTTCTTACCGTCAACTTCAACCCAAGTTGGCTTTTCACGTTGCTCAGCCAATTCTAGAGCTGCTACGATACGCGCTTGTTTCTTAGACTTCTCACGGATTTCTACCTGATCTTTCAGGAGAAACGTTGAAAGAAGGAATGTTAACAACACGACCATTAACCATAATCGCTTTGTGGCTTACTAGCTGACGTGCTTCAGCACGTGTGCTTGCAAAACCCATGCGATATACAACATTGTCTAGACGTTGCTCTAGAAGCTGAAGTAGGTTTTCACCTGTATTGCCTTTAAGGCGAGCAGCTTCTTTGTAGTAGTTACGGAATTGCTTCTCAAGGATGCCGTACATACGACGAACCTTTTGCTTTTCACGTAGCTGTAGACCGTAGTCAGATAGACGACCCTTACGAGCGCCGTGCTGACCTGGTGCAGTCTCAAGTTTACACTTAGAGTCGATAGCTCGTACGCCGCTCTTAAGGAACAGGTCAGTACCTTCACGACGACTTAGCTTGAGCTTAGGGCCCAAATATCTTGCCATGTTCTTTCTCCTAACCTATTGTTATACGCGACGTTTCTTCGGTGGACGACAACCATTGTGTGGAATTGGCGTCACGTCAGTGATGTTGGTAATACGGAAACCAGCAGCGTTCAATGCACGTACAGCAGACTCACGGCCTGGACCTGGACCTTTAATGAAAACTTCTAGGTTCTTTAAACCGTATTCTTGAGCAGCAGTACCTGCACGCTCTGCAGCTACCTGAGCAGCGAACGGAGTAGATTTACGTGAACCACGGAAACCTGAACCACCTGCTGTTGCCCATGAAAGTGCATTACCTTGACGGTCTGTAATAGTAACAATAGTGTTGTTGAAAGAAGCATGGACGTGAGCCATACCATCAGCAACTTGCTTTTTTACCTTCTTACGACGAATTGGTGCTTTAGCCATAACTTACCCCACCTTATTTCTTGATAGGCTTGCGAGGACCCTTACGAGTACGCGCGTTAGTCTTAGTACGCTGACCACGTAGTGGAAGCGAACGACGGTGACGTAAGCCACGGAAGCAACCAAGGTCCATAAGACGCTTGATGTTCAAAGTAACTTCACGACGAAGATCACCTTCTACAGTGTACTTGCCAACTTCTTCACGAAGTACGTCAAGTGTTTCGTCTGAAAGTTCACCGATTTTTGTGGTTTCGGCGATACCAGTCGCAGCTAAGATCGCCTTAGCGCGAGTTTTACCTACACCATAGATGCTTGTTAAACCAATAACTGCATGCTTATGGTCAGGAACGTTAATGCCAGCTATACGGGCCACTAACACATCTCCTATTTTAAGTTTGGTAATCATCTTCTTGAAAAGCCCGTAAGGATACTCAAGCGATAACCAAACTATAATGAAAAACACAGGCCGAGTAGGATACTCAGCCTGCATGACTGTTTAATTAGCCTTGCCTTTGCTTGTGCTTAGGCTCACTGCAGATCACACGTACTACACCAGCACGTTTGATTACTTTGCAGTTACGGCAGATTTTCTTAACGGAAGCACGTACTTTCATTACTCAACTCCGTAAACCGACCTTATCGGCCATAGCCTTTAAGGTTTGCTTTTTTCAGCACAGAATCATACTGATGAGACATCAGATGGGTCTGTACTTGTGCCATAAAGTCCATGATCACAACAACGATAATCAAAATTGATGTACCGCCGAAGTAGAATGGCGTTTGCCATGCCATGGTCATAAACTCGGGCACCAGACAGATAAAGGTAATATACAATGCACCTGCCAATGTCAGGCGTGTCATCACTTTATCAATGTATTTCGATGTCTGCTCACCTGGACGAATACCTGGGATAAATGCACCAGATTTTTTCAGGTTATCTGCTGTTTCACGTGGGTTAAACACCAACGCTGTGTAGAAAAAGCAGAAAAAGATAATAGCTGCAGCCAAGACCATCGCATACAGCGGCTGACCTGGAGTCAACGCTGTCGAAATAGCTTGTAACACATCAGCTAACGGACCTTCACCCTGGCCGAACCAGCTTGCAATTGTACCAGGGAACAGAATGATACTACTAGCAAAGATTGGTGGAATAACCCCAGCCATATTAACTTTTAACGGCAAGTGTGTGCTTTGAGCAGCATATACTTGACGACCTTGCTGGCGCTTCGCGTAGTTAACAACGATACGACGTTGACCACGTTCAAAGAATACCACCAAGTAAGTTACGGCAAATACGATTACCGCAATCAATACCAGTACCAAAATGTTCAATTCACCTTGGCGCGCCATTTCGGCTGTCGAACCAATAGCAGACGGCAGGTTAGCTACGATACCAACAAAAATCAGCACTGAGATACCGTTACCGATACCACGTTCTGTAATTTGTTCGCCCAACCACATGAGGAACATACAGCCGGTTACTAAGCTCACTACAGCAGTGAAATAGAAACCAAAGCCAGGGTTAACAACTAACCCTTCCATCATGTTCGGTAAGCCAGTGGCAATACCGATTGATTGGAATGTAGCAAGCACGAGCGTACCGTAGCGCGTGTACTGGCTAATTTTCTTACGCCCTTGCTCACCCTCTTTCTTAAGCTCTATCATCGCAGGATGTATGTGCGTTAATAGTTGCATAATAATCGAGGCCGAGATGTAAGGCATAATACCCAGTGCTAGCACTGAAGCACGCTCAAGCGCACCACCGCTGAACATGTTGAACATTTCAACAATGGTGCCCTTTTGTTGCTCGAAGAATTCGGCAAGTACAGCGGCGTCAATCCCAGGGATCGGCACGAATGAACCTAGACGGTAAATGATGATAGCACCGAGAACAAATAGTAAACGACGCTTCAATTCCGCAAGCCCGCTTTGTGCACTTTGCATATCGTGACCTGGTTTAGCCATAAAGTACTTCCTTACTCTTCTACCTTGCCTCCGGCAGCTTCAATCGCTTCAAGAGCACCTTTAGTCACTTTAAGACCTTTAACGGTAACTGCGCGAGAAACTTCACCAGATTTTACTACTTTTACGAACTGGACGTTCTTTTTAATCAGACCAGCTGCTTGTAACGCGTTCAAATCTACCACATCGCCTTCAACTTTAGCGATTTCGAATAGATTTACTTCAGCAGACGCAAGCGACTTACGTGAAGTAAAACCAAACTTAGGTAGACGACGTTGCATAGGCATTTGACCGCCTTCAAAACCAACGCGTACTTTACCGCCTGAACGTGATTTCTGACCTTTGTGACCACGGCCACCAGTTTTACCTAGACCAGAACCAATACCACGACCAAGACGTTTCTTAGGTGTTTTAGAACCCGCAGCAGGAGAAAGTGTATTCAAGTTCATCGAATTACCCCTCAACCTTAACCATGTAAGAAACTTGGTTGATCATACCACGTACTGAAGGCGTATCTTCTAGCTCTACAGTGTGGTTGATGCGACGTAAACCAAGGCCACGTAATGTAGCTTTATGCTTCGGTAAACGACCGATAGAGCTACGTACTTGAGTTACTTTTACTGTGTTTGCCATGGTGTCTTACCCCAAAATCTCATCAACGCTAAGACCACGTTTCGCAGCCACTGCTTCTGGAGATTTCATGTTCTCAAGAGCAGCGATTGTTGCGCGAACAACGTTGATCGGGTTAGTCGAACCGTAAGCCTTTGATAATACGTTCTGTACACCAGCTACTTCTAGTACTGCACGCATCGCACCACCGGCGATGATACCTGTACCTTCAGATGCAGGCTGCATGTACACTTTAGAACCAGCGTGACGACCCTTGATAGGGTGCTGAAGTGTATTACCTTTAAGGTCTACGTTGATCATGTTACGACGTGCTTTTTCCATTGCTTTTTGAATAGCAGCAGGAACTTCACGTGCTTTACCATAACCAAAACCTACTTTACCTGCGCCGTCACCAACTACTGTTAGTGCAGTGAAGCTAAAGATACGACCACCTTTAACCACTTTAGACACACGGTTTACCGCGATTAGCTTTTCAGCCAAATCAGGCTGTTGTTGCTTTGCTTCTACGTTAGCCATTGTCTACTCCTAGAATTGCAAACCGGCTTCACGCGCTGCATCAGCAAGCGCCTTCACACGGCCGTGATATTTAAAGCCACTGCGGTCAAAAGCGATACTTTCGTTAACGCCTTTTTCAGCCGCACGTTCAGCAACTGCTTTACCCACTGCTTGTGCAGCTTCGATGTTGCCTGTGCCTTTAACTGTTTCAGCAATTGCTTTTTCAACAGTAGAAGCAGCAGCCAGTACACTACCTTCTGCGCTAATAACTTGAGCGTAGATGTGACGTGGCGTGCGGTGGATAACAAGGCGGATTTTGCCTTGTTCAATAAAATTTCTACGAGTGCGTTTAGCACGACGTAGACGAGCTGTTTTCTTATCCATCGTCTTACCTTACTTCTTCTTAGCCTCTTTACGACGCACGTGTTCGTCAGCATAACGTACACCTTTACCTTTATAAGGCTCTGGCTCACGGTATGAACGAATGTTCGCAGCAGTTTGACCAACTAGCTGCTTATCTGCGCCCTTAACAACGATCTCAGTCTGACTAGGAGCTTCAATAGTGACGCCCGCTGGGATCTCGAAGTTTACTGGGTGTGAGAAGCCTAGAGTTAAATCTAGAACATTACCTTTTACCGCAGCACGGTAACCAACACCAACAAGTTGTAGCTTCTTCTCGTAACCGTCGTTTACACCAACAATCATGTTGTTGATAAGTGCACGAGCAGTACCAGCTTGAGCCCAAGCGTTAGCAACGCCTTCAACTGGGTTCGTTTTGATTACGTTCTCTTCGATTGAAACTTCAACAGCCTCGTGGATAGTACGGCTTAGTTCGCCGTTCTTACCCTTAACTGAGATCTCCTGGCCTTTTAGCGTAACTTCTACACCGGCAGGAACATTAATAGGTGCCTTTGCTATACGCGACATAGTCCCCTCCGATTACGCTACAAAGCCAATGATTTCACCGCCAACGCCAGCACTACGTGCAGCACGGTCAGTCATTAGGCCTTTAGAAGTTGATACGATAGCGATACCTAGACCACCCATTACCTTTGGTAATTCGTCACGTTTCTTATAGATACGTAGACCTGGGCGGCTAACACGCTGGATGTTTTCGATTACAGCTTTGCCTTCGAAGTACTTAAGTTCGATAGCAAGCTCAGGCTTAGCACCTTCAGTTACAGAGTAACCAGATACATAACCTTCGTCAGTTAGCACTTTAGCAACTGCTATTTTCAGCTTTGAAGATGGCATTGAAACAGAAACCTTCTTCGCAGTCTGGCCGTTACGGATACGTGTGAACAAATCCGCAATAGGATCTTGCAAGCTCATTGTCTTACTCCCGTGATTCTATTACCAAGAAGCCTTTTTAAGGCCAGGAACTTCACCGCGCATAGCTGCTTCGCGTAGTTTGATACGGCTAAGGCCGAACTTACGAAGGAAACCATGTGGGCGGCCCGTGATGTTACAACGATTACGTTGACGTGCAGGGCTTGAATCACGCGGAAGACTCTGAAGCTTCAGAACCGCGTCCCAACGCTCTTCATCTGATGTATTAACATCGCTGATGATAGCTTTAAGTGCCGCACGCTTTTCAGCGTACTGTGCTACTAATTTAGTGCGCTTTGCTTCGCGCGCTTTCATTGAATTCTTTGCCATAACCCTACCCTTATTTCTTGAATGGGAAGTTAAACGCTTCTAACAACGCACGGCCTTCATCATTCGTTTTCGCAGAAGTAGTGATTGTGATATCCATACCGCGAACGCGGTCTACTTTATCATAATCAATTTCTGGGAAGATGATTTGCTCACGTACGCCCATGCTGTAGTTACCGCGACCGTCAAAAGACTTAGCGCTTACACCACGGAAATCGCGAATACGCGGGATAGCGATTGAAACCAAACGCTCAAAAAAGTCCCACATACGCTCGCCACGTAGGGTTACTTTACAACCAATTGGGTAACCTTCACGAATCTTAAAGCCTGCAACTGACTTGCGAGCTTTAGTGATTAGAGGCTTCTGACCAGAGATTGCTTCTAGGTCCGCAACAGCGTTTTCTAGAATTTTCTTGTCAGCTAGGGCTTCGCCCACACCCATGTTTAATGTGATCTTTTCGATCTGAGGGACTTGCATGACAGAGCTATAACCAAACTTCTCTTGAAGTTCTGCTACTACTTTGTCTTTGTATACTTCATGCAGTTTCGCCATCTTCTACTCCAACTATTAGATAGTTTTACCAGTAGATTTGAAGATACGCACTTTCTTGCCATCTTCAAACTTGAAACCCACACGATCTGCTTTACCCGTTTCCGAGTTGTAGATCGCAACGTTTGATACGTCGATAGACGCTTCTTTCTCAACAATACCGCCAGGCTGGTTCAACTGAGGAACAGGCTTTTGGTGCTTCTTGATAAGGTTTACGCCTTCAACAAATACTCGACCAGTTTCAGTTACAACTGAAAGCACTTTACCGCGCTTACCTTTGTCTTTACCGGCTAGTACGATTACTTCGTCATCACGACGGATTTTTGCTGCCATGATCGACTCCTTATAGTACTTCTGGTGCTAGTGAAACGATCTTCATGAACTTTTCAGTACGAAGTTCACGAGTCACAGGGCCGAAGATACGAGTTCCGATTGGCTGTAGGTTATCGTTAAGGATAACTGCAGCATTGCTATCGAAACGGATCAAAGAACCGTCTGGACGACGAACGCCTTTTTTGGTACGCACAACTACTGCGTTTTTAACATCACCTTTCTTCACTTTACCGCGAGGAATAGCTTCTTTAACAGAAACCTTAATGATGTCACCAACCGATGCGTAACGACGGTGTGAGCCGCCAAGGACTTTAATACACTGCACTTTGCGAGCGCCGCTGTTATCAGCAACGTCCAGCTGAGTTTGCATTTGGATCATTTTAGATGCTCCGGTGTAGTTTCAACTCGCCATAATTTGTATAAAAATTAAGGCATTAAATATCTTTTCCGCTCAATTATCAGGCAATTTTTATGTCACATGACGTCTGAGGGCGGGCAATTGTATCAGTAATGACGAGCAAAAGGTAGGCTAATTTTTAATTAATTTGAGAGCCAACAGGCTGTATGTACTTACATATTTACCTAGTGAACCGACCTAGTCTTAATCTGTGTTTGCAGCCAATGTGCTGAAAGTTACTACTGCTCAATTGGTTATAAAACAAACAGGGCGCTCAATGCGCCCTGCTCTTAACCGTTTATATGGGGTCAATTAACCACCAAACAAGCCTTTCAATTTATCTTTTACCTTATCTTTTACTTTTTCTTTAGCTTCTTCTTTCGCTGCTTCGCTGACATCCAGACTGATACCCACATCGTGGAATGGCCCTTTTATACGCATAGGAATCTTGAACCCAGTACTTTCATCTGCCGTGCCCTGACCTTCAATTGAGCTCACAATGCCCGTGACCAAGCGGTAATTCACATTAGTCGCTGGTAGGTCTACTGTGCCGCCGCCAGATACGCGAATAAGTGGGCTCTTAAGAGATAAGTCAGAGTTAGTGCCTACGCCTTTGTCGAACGTCATGGTTCCCGTTAACTCGGTGAAGTCCGTTTTTTGCGACTCGTCGTAGCCTGTGTTTAGACCTTCAGTTAACGCACCAGTATTGCCTGAAAGCAGTTCTTTTGCTTTGCGGACCAATTCGGCGACATTGGCACCTTTAATTGCACCATCCGCAAAGTTGAAGCCCAATGTCCCCGCCAACGCATTCACAAAGTCTTTTTGACTTTGACCTTGAGTACTGAGCTGCCATTGCATAGACCCTTTACCCATTAGCTTGTCGAATTTAACCGCATCCGTTAGCAGTGGTTCCGCATCAATGCCTTTAAGCTCGAAGCCAGTGGTAATTTTGTAGGGAGTTTGCTTAGCATTAAGCGTGACTTTGCCTAGGCCTTGACCTTCATACGCGACAAATTTGTCCATGCTCAAGTTCAACAACGCATTTTGCAGTTTAACCGTGAATTGGTTTTCTCCTAATTGGATGTCTCGCGCTTTCAAGCCACTTGAGCGCACGACAACATTCGCATCAAGGCTATTAAGTGCAGCTAAATCAAGCTTCGTGTCATCCCACACAATAGGCTGCGCTTCGCCTTGCTCAGCCTCAGGTGCTTGAGTTGGCGCCTCGACAGGCTCTGGTAAATATGGATTTAAATCTAACATACCCAAGTCAACATTCGCCGAGACCGATAGACGCTCACCTAAATTCAGCGTACTTGAACCTTCGATCGCTAACGCATCAAGCTTGGCAGTGAGCTTAGATACAGTGAACGTTTGTCCTTTAAACTGCATAGAGCCATCAAGGCTAAATGCATTGAATGCTTCATCTTTTGCTTCAAGAGTGACGCCCTGCCATTTAGCAATGTCTTTAACCGAGTCGCCATCTACATGAAGTTCACCGGTAATATTCCCGCCTTGCTCAGCAATTTGCCCCTTAAAATCGAGATTAAGCAGCTTTGACTCAACACGATTTTCAACTGAGAAAGTACGACCTTCAATTGCTTTGACCGGGTTATCAACTATCACGTCCAAATCAAAACGTTGATCCATGTAAGTAATGCCACCTTTAAGCTCTAACGGTTTACGTAACGATTTAAGTAAGACAGCTAAATCAAGAATCGGTGATTTGTTGTTGAGCACCCGTTTGACCGTCCAGATATGTGAACTGACCACCATAGATAGCCACTTCACCCAGCTCGATGTCAAAGTTTTCAGGTAAGGTGATTTGCCCTGCGCTTTTTTGTTGCTCTGTTGGCTGTTCAGCTACGTTGTCAAATAATTGCCAGTTACCTTTACCTTGCTTGTCTGTTTCCAACAAAATGTTTGGCTCACGGATCACAAACTTATTCAGTTTGATTTCTCCAGAAAATACGGTGCTCCATGGAATATGAATATCGAGCTGCTTCATCGTTGCCATATTGTCACGGGAGCCACTGTCCATGTTAGAGAAGCTAACATCGTTAAGCTCTAGTCGTAGGGATGGAAATATGGCCAAGTCTTTATCACCGGCGATAGTGAGGGTACGCCCAGTCGTTTTTTCGACTTGCTCTGAAACCTTAGAGAATATCGCATCCACAGGGATGAAAAATGGAATTGCAATCAACAAACCGATAATCACAATTAGAATAACACCAAATACCTTAGCAAGGGTTTTCATGTTTAACCTCGTTCCTTTTAAGACAACATAGCGAGTAGCTTAACCGATCGGTTAGTGTCCTGTCATTGTAGTAAATCTTAATGAATATATGATGATAGTCGTATGTATCTCCGTTACCAACGATAGCCAATTTGTAATCCAAGACCATCTACTCCGGGATTGGGTGGTGCTAGGCCACCATTGGAAGTGTGTTGATAACGTAGGCTTGTGAAAACATCACTGCCGACAATAAAGTAGGTATAATTCAAGCTCGACATAAAATGCCAGCGGCTGCCTACATAGTGAGCATAATAATAGTTACCATCAATGTAAGTTGGGGAAAATTCAAAGGTAAAGCGAGTGTCGTCACCTGCAAACAACTGCCAGTAAGCCCCAGCTGAGAAATAGAAGACATCTTCAAAGTCATTCCAACTGTATTTTTTGTCTAGTCCATTGAATTCACCGAACGTAAAGACAAAGCCGTCTGCCCAATCAAAAGAAGACGACGTATCGATGCTGTATGAAAGAGCCGTGATACGATCATCGTCATTGGCGCCTAATGTGTACCCTGCATAAAGCGCAATTTCATCTGCAATTGCTCGTGAACTTATTATTGAGCCAAGTAAGACAAACAGGAATAAAAAAGTTGTTATGAGTGTTTTCATCGACGCAGGTTTCATTACAGCGGTAGGCATAAGGCTTCTTAACATCCTGTATTGAAGTAGTTATTCTGTGAACAAGCATAGCTTAGTTGCTAGTTACAAGATACAAAAAGGGGAATAGATGAATATCTTAATAGATACTCCGCGGCTACAAATGCGAGAGTTTTGCATGGAAGACGCCGAAGCGGTATTAGCGTTTAATGCAAATGAAGAAGTCACACGCTACACAGGTGATGCAGGACTCGTTAAAACACTTGAAGATGCTAAAAAGGTCATCTCTGAAATTTGGCTAAGTGACTACAGTAAATACGGCTATGGGCGCTATGCCCTGATACACAAAGCGGATAACAAGATAATTGGCTTCTGTGGATTAAAATATGACCCTGAACTACCAGGCACCGACTTGGGTTATCGCATGCTGCCGGAATATTGGGGGCAAGGACTAGGCTATGAAGCGGCAAAAGCGGCGTTCGATTATGGCCTTGAAACTTTAAAACTAACGCACATCATTGCTGAAGCTGACACCGCTAATCTAGGGTCCATTAAGATTATTGAAAATTTAGGCTTCACTCTGTGCGATAAATACGAAAAATGGGGGCACCCTCTGCTTCGCTATGAATACACAGTTACCTCGTGAACCAGCGGAGTAAATTGAAAAGTCAATATTGCAACAAAACTCAATCTCAGTATGATGCACAGCCCCGCTAATGTCGGGGCTGTGTTGTATCTAGTGAAGCGAGAAGTACCGAGCATGAAGAAGTTGCTGATTTCCCCATCAAAAATGGCGTTGGCCGAACAAGAAAGCCTGATTTATCAAAATATCCTAAAACAAGCGACAGACATCAGTCTTAATTTAATGGCTGTAAAAGTCGACAATCATCCCGAGGACTTTCTTGGTTGGTGCTATGAACTTCTTGATATTGTAACAACTCGTCTTAATTTCGATTTGCTGGAGCCATCGCAACTACCAACGGTTAAAAAGTTACAGACTTTACTAAAAGACGCGATTAGCTTTTTACAATTAAAGACCCTGCGTGTAGCTCCATGGCCTGTAATATGTGAATACTTAAAGCACAATAGCGACCGCGTGTTACTGGGTGAACATCTGGCACTATGTGCTCATATCAAACAGATTCTAGCAACACCGTTCCAAGAATTAACCGCCGAGGATAGGCTGACACTCACCGGTAAACACACAGCAAATCATGACCCTGCGGTATATCGTTTTGATGTTGAACACTTTGCCAGCACAAAAAGTGCAAAAGCGTTTCACCAACAAGTAGATGAACAGCCTCATGCTGTGAATGATGCGCTCGCTCTCATTCCCCTAACGGGTGACGTGACGATTGAACACTACCAAGCCTTTGTAATGGCTTACCTACAATTGTTTGTTGGAAGTGATGACAAACCAACACTCGCACCGGCAACACGATTACTGGCAATGCGTCGCCCCGATGTTTTCACTCCACTTACTAGTTCAAAAATGGACGCATTGTGTTCTGCGCTCAATATTGCCAAGTTGAACAATCGCGACTTCGAACGTTATTGGCAAGATATGGTGTTAACGATCGCTAAATTGCCTTGGTTTTCCATGGCGCACGCGCAAGACGAGCAAGAACAACAACTAGCAGATATCAAAGCCTTACTGCCATGCCTATTTTTCTACTTTGACGAAGATGCTAATGAGCAGTCGAACTACTACAAGCTGTTACACAAACCCAAGCGCAGCACGAGCAATGTAAATACATCGGGCCGTAAACGCTCGAAAGAGTCAGCAGAGCAAATCGTTGACCGAGCATTAGCGCAAGACGATATTCCTCAGCACATTCGTGACAAACGCGATTCAATTGTGCAAGAAGTGGAAAAAGGGCGCAGCGTCGCGGACACCATCAGTTTGATGCGCGCGATTTTTGGATAAACACCCGATTTCAAAGCGCCGTAAGGCGCTTTGTACCCTAGTACCAAAGTTCAACGATTCATTCTGTCCGCGTATGCACGTCCAGTAGCGGGAACTTGCTATGCCCGAAATATACAGTCAGCGATAAAGTCTCATTGGCTTTAAATACCTGAGAAAATTCAATAGGACTGATGCGCTGACCATTTGCAACTACAGCATTCAAGTGCTTCTGAGTCATAGTACGTAGACCATTGGCCTGATTAGATACGGTGACGACTGCCCATCGCTCACCTTCTTCATTACTCATTAATACAACGCTATCCACCACGAATTCACTTAAATCCGGCTGAATTTTCTCATCATTGGGAAAGGCCAATTTCACGCTGTCGACAACGACCCGATCAACCATGATCACGTCATTATTCGCCCACACAGAACTTGCGCTCAATAGTGCTAACCATAAAATCCTTTTCACCATGACTGTTTCCTCAAAGGCCTGAAACAACTCACAATGTGAGCCTAATAAAGTTAATGTAGGATTAAGCGAATTGGGTTAGCACACTCGAGAGACACTCAACCGTTCGCATTAATGACCCTACGTATTAAATTCGTACCGGCTTGCTTAGCGTCGTACATAGCGGCATCAGCCAATTTAAGCAGATCGCCCGTGCGCTGTGCATCTTGCGGATATATCGCCACACCGATACTGCAACCGACACTGAGTTGATGGTCGCTAATGAACACGGACTCATTGATCGCCATCATTATTTTACTAGCAACACCCTCAGCGGAATCACCCTCCTCCATATCCTCAAGCAACACCACAAATTCATCACCGCCATACCTTGCGACGGTGTCACACTCACGAATTTGCTGACAAATTCGTGTAGCGATTGTTTTTAGTAGTTGATCGCCAACATTATGACCTAGCTCATCGTTCACGGGTTTGAACTTGTCTAAATCAATGAACAACAAACCGAGCAAACTGTCGTAGCGCTTGGCCCGCGATAGCGCTTGATTAAAACGGTCAACAAAGAGTGAACGGTTCGCCAAACCTGTTAGGTAGTCGTAATGGGCCAACATGCGCAATTGCTCTTCGGCAGCAACGCGCTCAGAAATATCCGTTAGTACAATCACATAATTGTTTACTGAACCGGCTTCATCACGCACACCATTAATGGTAATCACAACAGGAATTTCGAATCCGCTTTTGGTGTATGCCGTCAGCTCTCCTTGCCAGGTATTTTTCTGCGCCAACTCCGCCTCGATATTTAATCCCTCTGCATGGGCGTTGACGAGAAATGATGGCACTGCGCCAAGCAGTTCGTTTTCGCTAAAGGCCGTCATCTCTATATAAGTGTGATTTACAGATGCAACGTGAAGATTTCTGTCAGTGATGAGGATACCGTTGTTCGCGGAGTTAAATACGGTTGCTGCTAAGCGGATTTCATTCTGCGCTCTTTTTGATTCAGACAGGTCCAAGGTAAAGGCAATCCCTTTGTTTGTTTCGCCACCGAGTAACGCAGGGCCCACCAATACGGGAATTGCTTCCCCCGTGTCACTGACAAATACTTTTTCGAATGGCTTACAGTGTCCAACCTCCAACACTTCACGTAGCTTTTCATCATCTTGTTGATGATACTGCTCGGGAGTAATATTGCGCCAATTCACTTGCCCCCTAGCAACATCCTCTTCGCTAAATCCAAGCATTGTTAAAAAGACATTGTTTGCATCTGTGATGGCGCCATCTTTATCCCAATCGATGATTCCCAATAGCTCTGTACGATATAAGCTTTCAAACCGATTTTCACTGACTATCAGTTCCTCTTCAGCTTCAACTATACTCATCAACGCGCGGCGTGTGATCCATACGATCAGCAAAATAATCAACAGCAGCATGCATGAACCCGCAATCACTGTCACTTTCTTAATCCACCGTGCACCTTCACTTAGGACTGCCGAAAATTGATACTCTTTATCGTGCAACTGGTGGTTCAAGTTATGAAGCGCATCGACATGATTTTCGATAGCACTTTGATCATTTGTTTCAATCGCGTTTTTTAACTTTACGCCTAATGTCAGTAGCTCTTGGATGAGTACATCCGCTTCTTCCCATATGACTATGGCGTCTTTCATATACGGAAAGCTTTGAAAGTGTATAAAGAAGGTGATCAGAATCATTTATGTCTTCAGGGTCATTGCCGCCTTGTACAAACCCTTGAAACGCCCTGTCATAGTCAGGCTTGTCTGTTTGCAACGCAACACGCGCCTGACTATCCCCAAGGTTAACCTCTAATGCAGCTATGAATGACTGGTACTGCCGCACATCCTCACTGTGGGCGTAAGCCAACAAATGTCCCACCGCGTCCTTTTGCGCTTTTGCATACAGACCTTCTCCGCGCACATAACCACGCACGGCATTCAGGACACTTGTTTGTAGGTAGGAGGCCAATGACAAAACAAATAGCGCAACTATCAGTATCGATACCAATACCAACACTTTTCGTTTAATGAATGATTCTCTCTTGGTTCGATGCATTTTCGAGTTAGAGTGATTCAACGGCCTCTCCGTTTAAAATTGTTGTGCATACAACTTCAACTATCTATTTACTATAGATTACAAACTCTTGATAAGGCGGGGTTTATGGAAGGACCGAATGAAACACTATAAAGTTAACGACCTCATGGCGCGCCGCGATGCTGGCAAAACAACGGCGTTACTCGACCAGCACCATTGAAGTCTGAGTCTATTGATAGAGGTTATCCCAATAATCATCCAATATGCGTATTCCTTCAGCCAACGGCTTCGCAAGGTAACGCGCTTCATCGTGAATAACTAGACCCATATTAAGCAGTTTTCTCAGTGCATCGGTGACGTCAAAATCTAAAATGCAGCTATGTTGCTGAGCAAACCACTGCTCGATATCCTGATCAAGTTGCGCTTCTGTTGCTCCCTGATCACCTCTTATCAACAGAAACGAGTAAGCCAACAAGGCTTCTTTGCAATCTTCCTCTTCGGCTGCATCTACAAGGGTATGAAATACCCCAGCGTTATTATCGAGGTTTTTAAAATAGAGGTTATCGGATAGCGCCTTCATAAAACGAATTTTGCGGTTTTTGAATTTCGTCCACTCCTTGAATACAAAACTTCCAAATACCCCCATGCCGATACCAAACGTGATCAAATGTTTTTTTGTCACTTCCACTTCTTGATCTTGCCAACCAAACCAAAAAGCTAAAAAAGAGGCGAGCAACACGATAGACGCGCCGAGCTTGGTCACCAGCACCACCGCGCCACCGATCGCAGCAGAGCCACCGATAACCACCTTGTCGATGGGGCGCATACGTACTTCGCTGTTTGGAAATAACATTTCTAAGTCTGCTTTCGGCACATTTTGAAATAACTTGATGATGGTCGAGCCGGGCGTGAACCCCAAAGGCGTTTTTCGTTTGTTGGCAAAGTGCGTTTCATCTTTAAAAGTGATGTAGATAGCAACGCGATCATAGTTGGTAAATTGCACCTGCTTTTTACGAAGACCCCAAAAACTGCGTATCGTTTCTGTTTTTTGCGATTCCCCGCGACGATAGAACACCACCTCTTCGAAATCATCGAAGGTGACTTCAAGACGAACCTTAAACAAGGATTCCTCACTCAGCGCATGTTGTAAGTCTTGGTCTGTCACCTTTTCAAAATTGGCAGAATCCAGTAACGCAGCAAACTCTTTGGCAAACTGGTTCTTACTCTGTGCCTGCTGCGCTTGTGACGCAGTTAATAACGTGCGGGTATCGCGTTGAGGATCAAATGCGGCGTAGTTATCTTTTAGGCTTTCTAATTGTTGGTGGTACTCATAATGAATGCGATTAACCAGCAGTGAGCAAAACGAGGCAAATTCTTCTTTATTAACATGAACAGGAAGCACCTCGGTACACATACTAATGATGTCTTTTTTACGAAAAGGGATAAAGCGGTCACCAGACATGGATGTTTTCAAATTCGGTATTCATGCGTGCCATCTTAGCGCAAAGCACTCAAAACGCGTACGTTCATGGCCAATTTTATTTATAGAGCCGTAAAGCTAACAATCATGACTCCGCGATCGTTCAGCCCGATAGAGTTATGCATTTAGACTGATTTAACTCGGTGCACAAGCATAAAATATGCACCACCAAGGTGCATGCAGGGGTTTATCACTATCAGATAAAATTCCTAACTTCATCAATTAATAATCTGATAAATAAAAAGTTTTTTATTTTTTTCGGTCAAAAATCAGACATTGGCACATGCTTTGCGAAAGAGAGCGAGTAACACAGCGCTAAAATTAACAGGAATGAAACGATGAAAAAAAATAACTTAGCGAAAGTCATTGCCTTGGCGGCTTTGACGCTTACTCCTTTAGCGAGCCAAGCAGAAGTCACGGCCAACATTGCAGCCAGCTCAAATTATTACTGGCGTGGTATCACCCAGTCAGCAGATAAAGCGGCAGTATCAGGTGGCATCGATTTTTCTTCTGAGAGCGGCTTCTATGCGGGGACTTGGTTATCAAATATCGATTTTGGGGATGAAGCAAGTACTAGCTATGAACTTGACCTATACGGTGGTTTCGCTGGCTCTGCTGGTGATATGGGCTATGACGTGGGTTACATCTATTACGCGTACCCAGACGCTGCTGGCGACATCGGCTTTGGCGAAGTCTACGGTTCAGTCAGCTGGGAGTGGCTAAGTGCGGGTGCAAGCTATCTGCTTAACGCCGAAGATGATGCCACCAGTGAAGAAGACATGCTTTATCTTGAGCTTAATGCCAGCTTCACCATCTTAAACGACACTGAGCTTGCCTTACACCTAGGCCACTCTAGTGGCGATACCGTTGAAGAATGGTACGGTGAAGATGACAGCTATTTGGACTATGGCGTCAGCATTAGCAAATCAGGCTTTACATTCGGTCTATTGCAAACTGACTTAGACGCGGATGACGATTTAAAAGCGTATGTTTCGTACAGCTTAGACTTCGAGCTATAACCTCTCGCTCGACGTTGAACCTTCTTATTGTTGCTGCAAAACCAGGGCCGAAAGGCCCTTTATCTTTTTGCCGCTGTTAAGGGACTGAATGCCCTTTCGAGGCTTCCCAAATTCGATACCATTGCTCACGAGTTAGTGCCAACTGTTGCGCGTCAACAGCACTTTGCACGCGTTCGATATTACCTGTTCCCAGTACCACAGCTGGATTACTCGGGTGTTTCAACAACCATGCGTATACCACTTGGTCCATGCTCGCAGCACCAATCTCTTGAGCAATTGTGGTTAAACATTGCTGTAATCGACGTGCTTTTTCATCGTCTTGTGCGAATAAGCGTCCACCAGCAAGCGGCGACCACAACATTGGGTTTTGGCGTAATTGCTGACACTGATCTAAGGTGCCATCATCCAACGCCTGCATGTTGTATGGTGAAAATTCGATTTGATTGGTCACCAAAGGGAAATCAAGACGTGATTGCAATAAGGCTAGCTGACTAGTGGTAAAATTAGACACGCCAAAGTGCAACACATCTCCTTGCTCTTTCAGTTTCGTGAAAGCGTGTGCCACTTCGTCAGCGTCCATCAAATAATCTGGGCGGTGAATTAATAAACAATCAAGTCTATCAGTGCCAAAATTTCGCAACGATTGCTGTGCACTGGCTATAATGTGTTCGTGCGTTGAATTGTAGTGATTAACATGGCCTGGAACCGCCTTCTCACCTTGCTGTAACACAATACCACACTTAGTGATTATCTTAATTTTCTCACGGATTTCAGGCTGTAACTTAAGCACTTTGCCGAAAGCTTCTTCACACTGATATTGGCCATAGATATCCGCGTGATCAGTGTCTGTGATCCCAAGCTCGATGCATTGTTGTAAGAAAGAAAGGCTTTCTTGATCGGAACGTTGCCAATCCAGCATTCGCCAAAAACCCATGACCAAAGGAGAAATGATTCGTGTAGTCATACTTTGCATCCTAAACATTTTTTGCCACTATAACACGGCCCATCCAATGCACTTCAAGGACGTACCTACATTGCCAAGCTTTTACATGCTTTTATTACTTATTTTCGCCCATTGGCAACAGTCGGTTCTCCCAGAACAGCTCGAAAACAACCAAGTAAGTGCGAACACACCTGAACATTGCGCACAACTTATCACCCAACCTACCAAGATCAGCGCAGCTCCAGTGCCCGAACATTTTAGCGTATTAAGCTGGAATATTTACAAGGCCAGCCACCCACAGCTGCTCCCCGATTTACAAAATTTTGCTCATCAAGCTAACTTCTTATTGTTACAAGAGGCGTATGACGACCCTCAATTTGCCGTACTCAAACCCTATTCGCAATTCGCCCCTGGCTATCGCAGTTATCGCCAACAGACGGGCCTAACGGTATTAAGTGATTGGCCAACGCAATTTAATTGTCGCTTCTATCAACGTGAACCCTGGTTACGCACACCAAAAGCATCCAGTGTAAGTAGCTACGCCACCGCAAATGGCAATTCGCTACTCGTCATTAATATGCATGGCATTAACTTCACACTTGGGACGTCAGATTATGAAGAGCAACTTACGCGTCTAACGGATTTGGCCACCTTGCACACTGGCCCAATCATTTTTGCCGGAGACTTTAATACTTGGAGTGACCAACGGTGGCAGCTAGTACACGATGCACTGATTGGTTTAGGTATGCAAAGAGTGAGTTTTTCACCGGACCATCGCACGACCGCATTTGGGCTGGCGTTAGATCATGTATGGGTAAGAGGTGTGATCGTCACAGATGCACAAACACTCGAGCGCACCAGCTCTGATCACAACCCATTATTGGTATCGGTGTATATCACCACCGATTAGCTCGGTGGTGATACTAGCCTTAGAACTTCTTGATGTTATTGGCACTGTCTCTATCGACCAGTTTCACCAGAGGGTCAACACCGGCATAACTTGGCTTCTCATCCACCAACAACTCAATCACATTTTCGCCCGACTTCAGCGAATGCTTTTGCAAATAAATCACCGCGTTATTTGCGCTGAGTTTTTCAGGGTCTTCACTAAACAAGCCGATATCGATGAGTTGCTCCATCGGTTGCTCCGTTTCATTCCCCTCACCATCTGCAAATGCCTTGCTCGCAGCAATGGTTAAGGTGACCTTGTATTTACCCTGCTCGTTTGCTTCTTGGGCAACTTGCGCATCTTTCATTTCCAATTCAAACAAGGTGATACGTTTGAATTGGTCGTCAATAAACGCTTGTTCCATATCATCGGCATCAGCCTTTAAAAACGTCAACAAATCCAGCGTAGTAGGATATGGCGTATCGCTGTATTGGTATTTATTTAAGAAAGCTCTAAGCGCTGCGTTAGTGCGTTCAACACCAATACGGTCGGCAATTGCCATCATCACAATCGAGCCTTTCTGATAGTGCAGATACTGCTGGCTCTCAGAACGATAAAGCGGCATTTCTTCATAGCTTTCATTAGTACGCCCCATCAAGTAGCGATCCAGCTCGTACTTCAAGAACTTACGCAGCTTTTGCTCACCGTACTTTTCACGCAACACTTGAATCGCGCTGTATTGCGATAGGGTCTCTGAAATTACAGCGGAACCTTGTACATCTGCCGCACCAACCTGGTGCCCCCACCATTGGTGAGCGACTTCATGAGCTGTTACATAGTATGGTGCGTTGATGTCATCAGGGTCACGCAAATCGGTAATGAAGCCGATATTTTCAGAGTACGGTACAGTATTGGCAAAGCTTTGTGCAAAAGAACGGTAACCTGGGAACTCCAAAATACGCAATTGTTTGTGCTGATAAGGGCCAAACACCGCAGTGAAATAGTCAATCGAGTCCTTCGTTGCTTGAATCATGGTATCCACGTTCCACGCATGGTCTCGGTGATAATACACTTCGATATTAATGCCTTTATGTCGCTCTTTTTTCACTTCAAGCTGAGCAGACATAATGTTGTAGAAGTGCACCATGGGCGCATCCATTTTATATTGGAAGCTGCGACGACCTTTGTCTTTATCCACTTCTTCACGCTGCAGATAACCAGGCGCAATTGCAAACTGATCAATGTCGGTGGTGATTGTGGCGCTAAAGTCGATGAAGCCCACTCCTTGACCGAAAAAGCTTTGGTTATAGTAGCGACTGTCTTCGAGTTTGTGCGCGCGCTCTAGTTCAGGCAAGCCTCGCTTGCGACGCTCGTTTCGATCGAACAGTTGATAATCTTCACGATAACCGAACACAGGGAACAACTCGTAGTTATTGATAAAGGTGCCATTTTCGACCAACTGCGTATCAAAGCCATTGTTCTTGAAGCCGTGATGTTCACGTACGACTGACATTTCACCTTTACGGACTTCATTAGGCTGCAATGGCGTATCAAACTCGTACCACCATGATTTAAAGTCAGGCAACTCTTCACCTAACTGGCCACCTTCAAGATTAAGCTGCCATTGTGATGAAAAACGCGGTTTACTCACTAAGAAACGAGAGATAGCCTCATCGCTGGTGTTAGTAAATTCAATCTCAGCCTTAGCCACTAAGCGTCGTTCCTTTGGATAAATATCCGCAGTGACATCTACTTTAGTCACTACAGGGATCGGTGACTCTTTATACTGGACCAACTGTTGCTCGTACTGTGTACGCAGATCTTCGCTTTGGTCATTTGTTTGATAGTCATTCAATACTCGGGTGTTGTGGTAAATCCACGTACCGCTGGCCACAAAAATCACCAAACCCACTGCAACAACACTCTTTCCTTTGCTGCCTAAGTGATAACCCAATAAACGTAAGCGTGACGCTAAACTCTGGTCAGGGCCGCGATGCCATAGTGCATAACCTAAAGCGCCAAGCACCAAGGTTAACCCTAACCAATACAAGTTATACCAATGTACACCCGTTAAAAAATGACCATAAGTGTTTAAATCTGAATAGGGTGCAGACGGTGATTGAGCAAAACGATACATATTGTGGCTAAAACCATAGTTGCTCAGGACCATATTTACCGCGTAGTAAACGATAAACAGCAGCATACCCACGTATTTATTCGGGCTGATCACTTGGAAGAAGAATGCCAAAATCGTGGTCATGATGAGCGGAACCATGGTCATATAACCTAAGCGGAACAAGTATTGCCCTAACTCAATGTTAAATTGCCCCTTAATCAGCTGATATGTGATGGTGAACATCATGCCTGCTGTATAAAGCAGTAAAAGAACCGTGGTGATTGCCAGTAATTTTGATGCCCAAAACACCAAGTTATGTGTTGGGTATGAATCGATGATGTCACCAAAGTTCGAATTGCGTTCACGCCAAACCACTTCAGCGCTGTAGTACACCAAAATGATAATCATGAAGATGCCCATCACCCCTTTAATAAGTGGGATCATGGCTTGGGTTAGCGGCCAGTTCGAGGTGCCGTACCATTGTCCAGGTACTAGCAGCGGCGAAATAAGCATGAACAAGGTGAGCGCTGCCAAAATCATAAAGGGTGCACTGAACACCACTTGCACAATTTCAAAGCGCGTACGCAATAAAAATTGGCTTTTAATACTGATATTCTGAGGTCTTACAGCAATCTTATTTTCCAAAGCTTGCTGAGCACGTTTAAGCATTGACGCTGAAGGTTGCTGTTGCTTTTTGTCCTTACCACCGTTTTTGAATCCACCTCTGAGGCCAAATAACGCAAACATTACCATGCCAACTGCCAACCAGATCAAACGGTTGTAGAGCACATTTCCCTCAAGAACGAGTGTTTGCGTTTCCTTTTCGGCCACAGTCCAATAGCGCGTCGCTTCTGCAAATGCACCATAACCGAAAGGATCAAACAAGGCCGCCCATAAACGAAACTCTGGCTGATCGAAATACACAGATACGGTGTTGTAGCCGATGAAAAGCATCACCGCTGCAATGTACACCGCCATCATGGTACGAAAACGCAGTGCGGCCACATGACAACTTACCGCCATCACAAACAAGGTAGGCACCGCTAAGATTAAGAAAGGCTGTGAATAATATGAGAATTTATTAGGTGCCAACAGTTCTGGGTCTAACCAACCTATGATGGAACCAAACCATGTGCCCAAGAATATGCCCAATGGCACAAAAGCGAACACGACTAACGTCACCAAGAATGAGCCCAAAAAGCGTCCCGCATGGTAGCTTTTGTGAGCGATTGGCTTAGAGTAAACAAGCTCGGCCATTCTCTCACTGTCATTTCGTATGGTGGAGGAGGCAACAAAATTCACCACGGCGAACAAGGCGAAAATCAACATCACCGTAGTAACCATCAATATGGTGTAGGGGCTATTTGCATTAACATTGCTACCGCCTATTTGCACATTGTCAGAAACAGTCGCCAAGAATGAAAGTAAGAAAAACAGCAAACTACATACGTAGAAAGAGGGCTGGCGAACGAAGTAGCGCAGCTCAAAGGCTAACATTTTTAACAGCATGACCCCTCCTTAGGCAGAGACTGCTTGGCGTTGCTGATGCAACGTCGAGAAGTACACGTCTTCTAAACTACTGGTTACCGACTCAAAACCTTCAGGTGCTTGATCAGCGAACACATGCAAGATGGTGTTACCCGCAAACAATCGCTTCGAGATCACAGGCAGTGCTTGCTCAAGTTCTTGTACTTCTTGCTGCGTCACCACTTCTTTGCGCCAAATACGGCCATTTAATTGATGCGTTAGGTCTATTGGATTGCCTTTTAAGAGGATTTCGCCGCCTGCTAGAACCGCCATATTAGGGCACAGTTCACTAACATCATCTACGATATGGGTTGAGAGAATAACGACTTTTTGTTCCCCTAAACTCACCAGCAAATTGTGGAAACGGTTACGTTCTTCAGGGTCTAGACCCGCAGTTGGTTCATCTACAATCAATAAGTCTGGGTCGCCTAACAAGGCTTGCGCGATACCAAATCGCTGGCGCATACCGCCAGAAAAGCCACTCACAGATTTAGACTTGTGTTGATATAAGTTGGTATGTGCAAGCAAACCTTCAACAACTTCTTTACGCTCTTTGGCATTGTTGAGCCCTTTGAGCACAGCCATATGATCAAGTAACTCAAAGGCACTAATACGCGGATAAACACCAAAGTCTTGAGGTAAATAGCCTAAGCGACGACGCGTTTCTTGTGGTTGTGTTAATACGTCAATGCCATCGAAGGTAATGCTGCCGCTGTCGGCACTTTGCAACGTTGCGATAGTACGCATCAGCGACGATTTGCCCGCCCCATTGGGACCCAATAGACCAAACATACCCTTGGGTATTTCCAAGTCCACTCCTTTGAGAGCCTGAACACCATTGCTATAGGTTTTGGTAAGACCTTGAATTGTTAGCACCTGTTTATCCTTAAATTAGCTTTTATTATCTATGCTGGTTATACCATAGGGGTACAGTGGCACAAAGGTGAATGAGACATTAATAATGTAAAAATTTATAACAAACAAGCTTGCTGCCCCCGATTCAAATGGGTATAAAAAATAGTAACTTACCAATTCAGTTGTCGCGTACACATAGGAGCAAGCATGCAACCTCATGAACACCAACCACTGTGTGATTTCATCGAGTACCCAGAGCAAGAGATGCAAGCACGAGCAGATGAATTTCTAGAGACCGCGAAACGCCGCCACAGCATTCGTAAATTTAGCGACCGTCCTGTTAGTGCTGAGCTCATTAAAACCTGTATTAAAGCGGCAGGAACAGCACCCAGTGGCGCTAATCATCAGCCATGGCATTTTGTCGCCATTAATTCTGCGGATGTGAAAAAGCAAATTCGTGAGCAGGCCGAACAACTCGAACGCTCGTTTTATGAGGGCCGAGCGGGACAGGAATGGTTGGACGCATTAAAGCCTTTGGGTACCGATGCGCAAAAACCCTATCTAGAGCACGCGCCATGGCTTATTGCGGTATTTAGTCAGAAAAAAGGCGGCTTACATACGGAAGATAAAAACACTAACTACTACGTTCATGAGTCGGTGGGCTTAGCAACGGGTTTTTTAATACAAGCTTTGCATCGAAGTGGGTTGGCCACCTTAACCCACACGCCAAAACCAATGAGTTTTCTAACCGAAATATGTGGTCGAGACAGAGATAACGAGCGCCCCTATATGCTTATCATAGCGGGTTATCCAGCGGAAGATGCCACAGTACCCGCACACGCTTTACAGAAAAAGACGCTCGATGAAATAGCTACTTTTTTAGAGTAAGTTAGGCTGTGCATCCAAGGCGAGCTCATCGCCTGGCTGCAAGCCACTGATCACTTCTATTTTGTCCCCTTGGGGCTGGCCTAAACGCACATAGCGGCGTTTCGCTTCCTTATTTTCAACCACATACACCATATCTAATTGGCCGAAGCTATGTACCAAAGCGGGCTCGATTAACACCGCTTGGCGAGTTGGCAACGGCAACTCAAGCTCTGCGAATAAGCCTGGTAATAACTGAGTTGAATTGGGCGCACCAAAGCGCATTAACAACGAACGAGAAGCACTGTCTGCCGCTGGCACAATTTCCACAAGCTCGGTGGACGCTTCAATTGCCAATGCGGGGATGGTCACTTGGCGTACATCAGCAAGCTGCAGATTTACCGCCTGTTGTTCACGTACCGCAAACTCAAGCTGCATTTGCTGTGGATTGTAAATGGCAAGCAAGGCTTGTCCGGGTGAGGCAGTATCCCCCGCTTTCGCAAATCGCTCCACCACACGCCCAGCAATAGGCGCCTTGATTGTCGCATACCCCAAAGCCACATTAGCTTGCTGTTGACGCTGTTTTGCCTGCATTAAACTCGCTGATAGATTGTCGTGACTCGCTACTGCTGCGTCGATATCACTTTGGGATACTAAGCCTTGCGCATAAAGATCTTGAGCGCGCTTTAACTGTTTTTGTGCCTGCAAGTAAGAAGCTTCCAGCGCTTTTACCTGCGCTTTCGCCTGCTGAAACTGTGCATTGAGTTCCTGCTGATCCAAACGCACCAAAACTTGACCTTGGGTGACAACATCCCCTGCTCGTACGGCCATTTCTTCAATTTGTGCCAATACGCGTGCCGCTACTGTGGTATTTTGTTGCGCAATCACGCGCCCAGGCACAGTTTCAAATTCAATTAATTCCTGATATCCAACACGGTGTGTTGCGCCAGCATACTGATGGGCGGCGTCTTTTTGTCCGGGCTCAATGTGCTGGTTAAACACGCCCGAAAACCACACGATTGCCACACCTAAAAAGCAAACCACTAAAATCATTGTAAGCTTAGCCTTCATGGGCATGCTCCTCATTTGCAAAAACAAGGTAGTACACTAGAGGCACTACCAATAATGTGAATAATGTTGAGGCAATAATGCCAAAGATAATGGCAATTGCGAGACCGCTAAACACAGGGTCAAACACGATAACAATGTTACCTAACAAGGTGGTGCCTGCGGTTAATAGCACCGGTCTCATGCGCACTCGGCCCGCCGTGACCAAGGCTTCTTTTATCGCCATGCCTTGCGCTCTAGCTTGATTAATAAACTCAACCAGTATCAGCGAGTTACGAACCACAATCCCCGCTAATGCAATCATGCCTATCATCGCTGTAGCGGTGAACAGTACGGGCTCTGGCGCTCCCGCAACCTGACGCTCCCCGAACTGATTAAGCAGTAAAAAGCCCGGCATAATGCCAATCACAGTGAGCGGAATCGCTGACATAATAATTAACGACAAACTCATTGAGCTGGTTTGAATACGCAACACTACCAGAATCGCAGTTAACGCAAAGGCAAAGGCAATGCCCATGTCCCTAAACACATCAATGGTGATGCGCCATTCTCCCTCTCCGCTGAACGACGCCTCTACACCTGGCGGTAGTTGCCATGCACTTGTACCACCAGCACTTAGGAAGGTACGTGACTGCCATTGGCTCACATCCACATCGTGAGCCCCGAAGTCAGCGCTCACATCTGAAATAATTTCAGCGGGTGTGCGACCGTTTAGTTCAGCCATCACGTAAATGACGCGCCTCAAGTCTTTGCGCACAATAACTTGTGGACGTTCAGAATCAACAAACTGCCCAACTTCCGATAACGGTACTAAAGGTTGTGGTGCGGATGTTAAACCCAACTCATTACTAGTTTGACTGAGTTGACGCTGACCTTTGATTTGCAGTGCCAGTATTTGTGCTTCATTTCGCTGCTCGTAGGGCAATGCCACATGAATAGGTAAAACTTTCGCCTCTTCAGGCACGTACAATGCCCCAACATTCTTGCCACTCACTGCGACTTCGAGCGCATCGGCAACATCTTGCGTGCTCAGCCCAGACAGTGCAGCCTTCGTTTTGTCGGTCACAAAACGAGCTTGCTGTTGTATGCGCTCCATCGTAGTATCAACTTCGACCACATGCGGCTCTTTTCGCAAGCGCTCAACCAACAATGCCGCACCTTGGCGATGTACGTCTTGACTGACAAAAGGCTCTGCGTACACTTCCGCCACTAAGGTACTCAACACTGGTGGACCTGGTGGTACTTCAATGACTTTGATGCTGACCCCATCCGTTGCAAGGTCTAACAACTGCTGGCGCATTCGCAACACCACAGCGTGAGATTGATGCTGACGTTCACTTTTATCACTGAGCAATATTCGCAGCTCACCCATGTGCTCGCCGTAACGTCGATAGTAACCGCGAACCATGCCATTAAAATCCATACTCGAAGGCTGACCTACAAATGCAGCGACTGTATTAACTTCATTGAGCTGCCAAACTTTAGCTTGTACCTTGGCAGCCATGGCCGCAGTGTCTTCCAATGATGTGCCCTCGGGCATATCGATGAGTACTTGTACTTCGCTCTTGTTGTCATAAGGGAGTAATTTGAGTGGTACCAAACGCAACACAGGTAAGCTGGCGCTGAGAACAAACAAGCCGAGTACGGCGTAGAGCACCCATTTAGCGCGACGATGACTTTGTAGGAAGTAATCAAGCAAACGTGTATAGCTGTTCGCTTGTGCCTCGTTTGTATGACTTTCTTGTGCTTGCGGCTTAAGTAGCTTCATCGCCAACCAAGGCGTTACGAAGAAAGCAACAACTGTCGAAATCGCCACACTAATGGGCACGTTAAACGCCATGGGAGCCATGTAAGGTCCCATCATTCCTGTGATGAAAGCGAGCGGAAAAAACGCCACCATAATAGTCAATGTCGACATTAACAGTGGCGTGCGGATTTCAGCCATGGCTGCAACAATGCGCTCTTGAACTGTACCTGACCTGCCCAAGTAACGGGTGATGTTATCAATACCTGTGATCGGGTCGTCCACCAGCAGGCCCAGCGCCAAAATAAGTGCAAATAGGGTGACTCGGTTGATGGTGTAACCAAAGGCCCAGTCAAAACTGAGCGTGAGACCGTAACAAATAGGCAGCGCCAAAGCGATAACAATAGCTGGACGCCAGCCGAGGAACACTCCGATAAATAGCACTACGGTGATCACCGCAAATACTAAACTGGCACCTAGATTGTTAACCTTCTCATTTGCTGTTTGGCCATAGTCTCGCAGCGTAACCACCTTTACTTCGGCTGGTAGCAACTGCTGTTGCAGCTGCTGCATTTGTGCATGCACAGCGCGCGCAACACTGACCGCATTAGCGCCGGACTGTTTGGCCACGCTTAACGTCACCATGGGCATGCTGTCAGTGTTACCGCTGTTAGTTTGTAACCATTGATAGTGCGACGGCTCACTGGGTCCGTCTACAATAGCGGCAACGCTGTCTAAACGCACAGCCTGGCCATTAACCACATTCACAACCAGCGCGCCTAGCTGCTCGACGTTACGCAGCGCATCTCCTGCTTGAACCTGAACACGCCATCGACTGTTTGCCTCTTTCACAGTGCCAACATCGCGCAATTGATTGGACGCGTTAAGTGCATATAGCACGTCTTGAATCGTCGTTTTATGCGCACTCAACGCGGCGCTATCAAGATACACATTGGCACTGCGCGTGCGACCAGCAATCACTTTTACTTCGCTGGTATCTTCTATCTGCTGCAAGTGTGTTGCGAGTTCTTGCGCTAAACGCGTTAATTGATAATCATCGTATTTTTGCTCGTCTTCGCTATACAAGCCGAGCATGACTATCGCCACATCATCCACTTCGATGGGTTTAATTTGCCACTGCTGAACAACTGGCGACATAGTGTCTTGATAAGCGTAGAGTTTTGCGTAGGTATCGATCAGTGCTTGTTCTCGAGAGTGCCCGACCTCAAAACGTAAGGTACTCACAAGTTGGCCGTTTTGCGTCATCGAGTAGATGTGCTCTACCCCTTTGATTTGCGCCAACAGCTTCTCTAGCTCAACGGTTACTAAGCGCTCCACTTCAGGTGCCTCAATATTCGGCGCAGACACCATAATATCGAGCATCGGCACGACAATTTGTGGCTCTTCTTCACGAGGGGTATTCACCATCGCGAAGCTGCCTACAACCAAAGCGAGAATAAATATAAACAGTGGCAGTGGACCACTGAGGCTTGCTTTAACTCCCTGATTTAACCATCGCATTTGTTATTCCTGACAAAATATCTCATAGAGCGTTGAAAGAATTGCGCGTGCATGATCATTGCACAGACTGTAAAAGATAGTCTGGCTTTCACGGCGTGTCGTAACTATGTCTTCTTGGCGCAATGCAGCGAGGTGCTGCGATAATGCAGACTGACTTAAAGGCACACGCTCATTAAGCTGCGAAACACTCATTTCACCTTGCTGTAAACAACATAAAATCATCAGACGATTTTTATTCGCTAATAGCTTTAACAAGGCCTGTGCTTGTTCGGCATTGTCTGCCATTTTCATGAGGTCCATACGTCTCCCCTTCTACTTTGGTAATGAGTATAGAAATTAACATTAGGGAAGTCTAATATTAATTGTTGCTAAATTAGATTCTACTAATATACTTAATTATAAATTCACTAACTGCATTGGGTGCAAAATGAAAATTAACGCAGCTTTACGGTTGATCGCTGGCATCATGATTTTATTGTCGCTATTGTTAACCTACCTAGGTGGCCCAATGTGGCTATGGTTTACCGGCTTCATCGCCTTGAACCTAATACAATCTGCGTTCAGTGGCTGGTGTCCGATGATTTCTATTCTTCGCAAATTAGGCATGGAGGAGTAATATGCTCACGCCAATCCCAGATTTACTTAAGACTATCACCCCAAACCAACGCCGTATTGATGCTCATCAAGCAAAAGCCGAGCTCGCTGAAAATCACGGCTTACTCATCGATGTTCGCGAACCCGCAGAGCATGCAACACGATCGGCGACGGGCGCTATCAACATCCCTCGCGGGGTGTTAGAAATGAAATTGATGGAAATCGAAAAAGACGCTGCACGTCCGATTTATTTGCACTGTGCGAGTAGCGTGCGCGCCACACTCGCAGCAGAGCAGTTAACTCGCGTTGGCTATGAAAATGTCACTGTGATCAGCTGCAAAGCGGATGATGTGTGTAGTGCATTTTAAGCACTTCAGCCAACAATAGAGGTCTTCATACTTCTATTTGCCAATAAAAAGCGTCACTCTCTTTCGATAAGTGACGCTTTTTTGCGTTTAACTCACTAACATACTGGCTATTGCACTGCTGATACCGTCACCGTTAGTTTACTCAAGTCTGGCCCTTTCACAGTAAAGCGATAATTGCCTGCATCAGCGATACTCAGCGCAATATTGGCCCCCACAGCTTCAAGCGGCGTTGCTTCACCAAGCACAGCAACTGGCGCGTCACCACTGCCGCCAAAGTCCACTGTACTCCAGTCTTCAGAAGCAACTTTGAACTCGTAGTCACCCGCCTCGAGTGTCACGGTTGTGCTGTACATAGCATCGCCGTCATAGATCAGTGGGTTGTCTGTCCCCCAACCATTCACACTACCGCGCAAGTAAACTTGTGTGTCGCCAAACATTTGTGCATTAAACACGGTCATTAGCGGCTCATCAAGATTACTGGCGTCAAATACAAACTGATATTGGCCATCTGCTGGGATATCAATCGTCATGTTGGAACCTTTTGCCGCGAGGAGCTTTTCGGTGCCAATAATGACCGAATTACTGCTCTCGCCAGAGCCATAATCAACCGTACTCCAATCCTCAGAAGCCACTTTAAATTCATAGCTGCCTGCTGTTAATTGCTTAGTGAAGGCGTAAATACCTTTACCTTGGTAACTTAGCTCATCGCTGGTCCCCCAACCATTCAAGCTGCCACGCAGATAGACAGGCGTGCCCACAAATGGCTCTTCGTTATACACTGTCAGAACTGGATTATCCGTATTTGTCGCATCAAACGAGAACACGTAGGTTGCATTCATGGCGGCATTAAAGGTGAGGTTTGCACCACTGCGAGTGAGTTGCTCAGCTTCGCCCTCAATGACTTCCGCTACGTCCCCTGAAAGTGCACCGAAATCAACGGTAGACCAATCCTCAGAAGCTACTTTGAATTCATAACTGCCCGCAGTCAGTGCAATCGCAATTCGGTATTCGCCATTACCCACATACTCAAAGGCATCTGCTGTACCCCAGCCATTCAATGAGCCGCGCACATACACTGTTGTACTGCCAAATGGCACGATGTCTGGTGCGCCTACTGTAGCATTCGCGCTTAAACCTTCACCTTGGGCGTCACCTTGCGGCTTAACAAAAACAGCAATGGTGTAAGCAGGAACACTGAACGTGCCTTCACCTTCACCTTGAGCAAAATAAGACGATGACATAGAGGCATCGACACTTGCTTTTAGTAATGGGTGTAATTCAAAACCTGCCGCTGTTGGTACAGTGTGCGATAACGTTTGTTCGGTACCATTCATCACCATAAGGATGGCATCAAACTGGCTATCTAAATCTGTCAGACCCACACCATCATCAATACTCATCACCACCAAACCGTGTTGTTGACGCTTACCAACATTGTGGAAACCAACTCGGTCTAAGATAGCTTGTTCAGAGGTCAGGCTAAACAGTGGACTGGTACTACGAACAGCTAGGAACTCAGCGAATACATCGCTTGCGTATTGGATGTCACTGGCCATCGCTTGAGCATTGGTATTGGCTGAAATCGGCGCAATTTCACCCCATTTACCTTGGTTATCTTGCGCAAGAGGCAAGCCAACGTTCCAGTTATTACTGTCTTTACTGAAATCGACGTAGTTGAACCAGTCGCCCGAATCATAGCTGTTGCGGTCCATTGATTTAGAACGCAGCATATCCGAACCCATTTGCATAAATGGGATACCTTGGCTCATCAGTGGCATGGCCAACGCCATGTTATGAACACGTACGCGGTCGCTAATGCTTAAGTTAGTGCCGTTTTTATATTGCAACTGGTCCCACAGCGTCTCATTGTCGTGTTTAGAGACATAGTTAATGCTGTCGGCAGGGTCTAGCGCATACGCTGCTGGCTGACCACCCCAACTGAAACTACTGCCTTTTGACGAGTTGCCCTTGAAATCTTTTAAGACGTAATTTTGCAAGTTACCTGCCAATGACAAACGTAAAGTGTCTTGCTCAGACAAGTTACCGTCAGTGGCATTGTTGCTAAAGAATGCGCCGCCGCGAATTGCTTCGCGAATACGGTCATTAAATGTACCTACCTCAGTGCCAGCCATATCCATTTGCTTCGCTTGCACGAACAAACGGTTATCAGCTACTTCCCCGAAGTTCCAACCTTCGCCGTAAAAATAGGTGTCTGGGTCTACCGCTTGTACCGCTTCAAGTGCTGCCATTATAGAGGCTTTCGGCATGTGGCCCATCACATCAAAGCGGAAGCTATCGTAGCCAAAGTCACGGGCTAGAATCACCATTGAGTCAGCGACAAACTTGTCCATCATCACGTGCTCTGTCGCTGTATTTTCACAGCAAGTCGAACGTTCGATATCGCCTGAGGTTTCGTTGTATCTGTGGTAATAACCAGGGACCAATTTATCGAAAACTGATTTATCCCAAATACCCGAGGACGTAGTGTGGTTGTAAACAACATCCAACACCACACGTAAGCCAATTTCTTGTAACGATTGGATCATCGCACGCGTTTCTTGTACGCGGGCCACACCTTCTGGTGAAGACGCATACGAACCTTCCGGTGCAATAAAGTGGTGTGGATCGTAACCCCAGTTAAAGCTATCAACACCGCGCATCGCATTGGCAAGCGCTTGGGCCTCATCTGAACCCGGTAAGTAAGATGCCATGAGATCAATGATTAATGCGCTTTTATCTTCAGTTTTACAGGCATCTGCGTCGTCATTGATACGTGTACACAACTCACCCAAAGTTGCTGTCACATCAATACGCTGGCTGGCATCTTCGTCAATGGTGCCAATGTCGGTCAACGGCAGTAAATGGAAGTGTGTTAAGCCACTATCTGCCAGTTTTTTCAGATGCTGCATTGGCGCACTATTAAGCTCGGTAAAGGCTAAGTACTTACCGCGATTCTCAGCGCTCACAGTTTCATCTCGCGCACTGAAATCACGCACATGACCTTCGTAAATAACCGCTTTTTCAGGGTAATCTATGGTAGGAACTATACGCTCATCCCAACCGCTTGGTTTTGTGTCTTCATCGTCCAAGTTAATAAGTTGGCTATATAAACCATTGGTTGAAACATTCAGAGAGTAAGGGTCGGTGCTCCACAAATTTTCTATTTTCTTAGTCGTTGGATGGTATACATCAAACACAAATCGATAGTAGTGACGATCATGCGCCAAATCGACGTTACTTGACCAAATACCCGTGTCCATATCAAAGCTCATATCAAGCTGTTCAAGCTCAGCTTTGTTGGCATCATACAGGGCCAACTTCATGTTGCTTGCAGTGGGTGCCCACACTGATACATCAATACCGTTCGTGGTGTAATGAACGCCTAATTGTGCTTCATTCGCATCGTCCTCAGCGCTGGTGTATAGGTCATCCAATGCTTTCGCAGTTTGCACGTAGGTAGCTTCGATGAGTTTGCCATCAGCGTCATAGCCTGCCACAACGAGCTGTTGTTTAATTAGCTCTTTCGCCGTAGCGGCATCCCAATTGCCTTCGTAGGCGTTCCAGCCACTCAGGTGCGGTACCTTTGCAGCTTGCTCATCACTGAGCGATGTTTCCATAAGCTCTACGGCTTGACCGTTTAGTTCACCACTGTCTGCATCAACGGCAAGGTCAGCGGCGCTAGAAGCGTGAAGTTTGATGATACTGGTAAGCTCATCACTCGGTTGATAAACAAATGTAGAGAGATCAAGCCAATGTGCAGACGCACCCGAGATACTCACTGGACGTTCGCCCAAACTCATAATCGGGTATTCAAACACTGATGCCTCACCGTGAATGGTGAAGTTCATGCGTTGAAATTTTTCGTCATCTTGCATCAGCGGCATTTTTAAGTCGATGTCACCAAATGCTTTACCCGACCCTTCGGTGCCTATATGCACAATAAAGTTAGCGCACTCGTTGTAACCCTCTTTGAGTTTTACAATCCAGTAAGCGCCATAGTTGGGGTCAATGCCATCATACTCATGGCCGTTAGCCCAATCCGTTGCATCAAATGGCGGTGCATAGGCATCACATTCCTCGTTGTTCCACGTATGCAAACGGTAGCCTTCATACGCACCATCATTGATGCGGTTATAAAACAAGATTGCTTCATCATCCGCAGGGAATACGATGGGATCTGGCAGTGTCGGGTCTGCACCAACGATACACTGTTCATTCTTGTCATCCGGTACTGTAGGGGGTGGACAATTTATAGGCGGCGGGTCGACACAGTCAGTACCCGCTGCATTAGGTACTTGTGGTACGTTACAGGTTAATAATACTTGCCCTGGCTCTATATCACTGCTGCCACCACCACATGCGCTCAGTAGAACTAGGCTTAGAGTGATCAGCAAGCGGTTTAAATTTGCTATTATTTTCATTATGTTATCTCCAACTTGCTGCTCAGTGATTATAGGTAAAACCTAAATAAAACTGGCGACCGAAGAACTGCGTCGTACCGGTTTTACTGGTTGTGCCAAAATAGCTTTGTGTTGGCTCATCAGTGAGGTTATTCACTTGCAACAACATGCCAAACGAGTCTGAGAACTGATACGAGGTTTGGAAATCCACGACGGTCTCTGCGTCAAAGTTAACCACCTGCTCATTTACCGCCACTTGCTCCGATACGAAGTCATCGCGGTAGCGCACGTTTAAACGCGTTTCAAAGTTTTCATAGCTGTAGAACAACGTGGTGTTAAATACGTTATTTGACAGTCCAGGTAGGTCTTGAGCGACCGTTTCACCACCTAAATCAGTGATTGATTGCACTTCACTCTCGGTGTAGGAGTAGCTGGCATTGACACCCAAGCCATCAAATGGTGCGGGTAAGAACGAGAATACTTGCGTATAAGCAAGTTCGATACCGCGAATATAACCACCTTCGGCATTGTTCACAGCTGTCGTATAAACACCATTGGTGGTCTCTATCTGCTCACCGCTCACAGGGTCAACAATGAAGTCAGGTACGTTGAATCCGTTGCCTTTGAAGTCAAAGTTTTCAAGCGCTACGGTATCGATAAATGAGTCGATATTCTTGTAGAAACCCGCCACGATAAACGCACCGTCAGTGTCTTCAAAGTAGCGCTCATAAGAAATATCGTATTGATCGGCATAGAAAGGTTTTAGGAATGGGTTATTGGTACTTGAACCGTTGATTTCACCGTCATTGTTAACTGATGCACTGGCATCACCTGCTAAACGGTTGATGGGTGCTCGTGCCATCACTTTAGCGGCAGCAAAACGCACTTGCGTTGCGTCGTTTACCTTGAAGTTAAGGTTGAGAGATGGTAAGTAATCGGTGAAATCAATCCCCAGTACGCTGGGTGCATACAGGCTGTTCACAATGCCATTTTCGTCGACAATGTACTGCGCCCCTAACTGCGGATCGCCACCGACATTTTCTAAAACCGTCGCAGACTGGTCAGTATCAACACGGCGAATACCGATATTACCTGTGACTGGTAAAGAACCAATTTCAGTGTCGATATTGAGCATCACATACGCCGACACCACCTCTTCATAAACCGAACCGCTTTGCAACATGGTCCATGAGTAGTTAGTGGTATAGCCTTGAGCATCTGGTTGACCGTCACCATCCAAATCCACTACGCCATCGGCATTACCCCAAGTTTGTACTGGTTGTGGGATGCCATTTGGGAACCAAGCATTGAGCGCTTTGTTAAGGTCAATGGCAAGATACGATGGGAAGTAACTGAACTCACCTTGCCAATCCACTACGGTTGCCATGTCATCTGTTAAGCGCAGTGGCGGCTGAGTAGCAGAAAATGCGCCGTCATTGCCGTATTCAAACACTGAGCGATCGTTACTGTATTCACGATCTGAATAACGTGCGCCAAATTCAATTGAGCTAAACCAGTCATTTTCCAGTTCATATTTGAAATCGAGACGAAATGCTTTCACTTCGTCTTCGTTTTCGTACGGATAAATACCGTACTTACTCACCATGACGCGATCGATATCACTAAACGCAGCGGCTTGATTAAAGCCAATATCAGGCAGATCCAAACCATTTAACTGGTAGTTAATCGATACATTGGTATCAAACACTGGATTTTCTACGGTTGCATCTTCCGCCACCAGCGCCCACAGCAAACCATTGCGGAAATTGCTTTTCGCGCGCGATAGCGACACATCGGCGTTAACGTTTAAGCGTTCTGTGACTTGCCAATCAGCATTAATGCCATAGCTATCAACTTCATCGAAATCTTGGTTGTCATCATTCACAATTTCAACACGAGTAAAACTGTTCGACGTGCGGTTGATAGCGCCGCCAATCACCGCATTGCCATCTAAAACAGGATTCGCATACACAGCTGAAGGGCCACCAAACTTCACTCGGAAGCCACGGGCAAACGATTCACTGTCAAAACGCGACAAAAACGCATCGCCTTTGAGTTTGAAGTTATCGGTTGGCACCCACTCAATTGAAGTTAAATAACCATTTCGGGTTTCTTCACCGCCTAAATGTTGCAGCTCAAAACCTTCACTGATGTACTCATTAGCAGGGTTATCCGCCGGACCGTTCGTGTCATTTTCAAGACCATCGACATCTTTATTGCCGTTGTAGTGCAAACCTATGAATTGCGTCGCGACACTCGGCTGAAACAAACGTGCATAACCTAACGCAACGCCAAGCGTTTCATCAAGAAATTTACCTTGGTATGAGAAACTAATACGATCCCCATATTCTGTGGCGTCAAATACCTCAGAAGCTCGGTCGTTATACATGCCGCGCACATTCGCCGTAAATGAATGTTGTTGGTCGTTGTCCAATGGGCTAGCTGTTTGCAGCTCAACGGTGCCGGCTACGCCGCCTTCTATCAAAGATGCTTTAGGCGATTTATAAACCGCCGCAGAGCTAATTAGCTCTGACGGGTATTGGTCGAACTCAATGCTGCGACTGCCGCTGGTTGATACTTGCTCGCGACCATTAAGGGTCGAAAATACAAACCCACCTGAGAGACCACGAATGTTAATTTCCGCCGCTTGTCCGCCCGTACGCACCGCCGAGATACCGGGTAGTCGCGTTAATGCATCGGCCATCGATACATCAGGTAAGGCACCAAGATCATCCGCAGATAGCTGCTCTGATACGGTGTCGGTAAAACGTTTTTGGTTTAGTGATTGAATTAAGCTGCGACTAAATCCACGTACTTCGATTACTTCAAGCTCAGGATCTTGCTCCTTTGCTGTTGTACTTTCTTCGTCCGTCGCGGCTATGGCACCCTGCGTTGCGAACATCGCAAGCATTAATGCACTTAGCTTGAATTTCCCCATTGGAATTCCACCCTGTTATCGTTGGAGGCTTTGCACCTGTTGTATTGTTGTTGTCAAAAACCAACTAATAAATTGTAACTAATAGGTGAATTACATGTGATGAATACGTATGCAATATGTGGGGTACGGGGTACAGCGAGGAGTGAAGGTTAAAAAACAGTCATACAAACGTGCTAGAGCGGCGAATAACCAAAAATCCCGATAATCGCAATAGAAAAAGTGCTGGCGAAACAAGCCACTCAATCAATTATGCGCAAAAACATGTCGAAAAATGCAGATGATTCGACCCAAAACGACGCAGTCAATTAAAAGCGCGATTAATGATCGCGCTTTTCAATGCTGGCTAGGCGTGCATCAATGCGCTCCACAGCCTCAACTAAGCGCTCTATGAGTTCTCGCTGCTGTGAACCGCAATCTGACTGGCGCAAACCTTGTGTTGAAGATACTGATTCAGAGGTGTGCTGTTGGTTGTCTGCTAATTTTTCTTTTTGGGTGAGAATGGCTTCACGAAACTGCGCGGCTTCTATGACACCGAGCAAAGATACCAAAGCGCCGGTGCCTGATTGTCCTGCTGTTTCAAAACTCAGACGGTGAATACCAAACATACGCATGATTGGCCCCTGACTTAAGGCAACGTCGGTGATTTTATCCAGCGGAATCGATTTTTCGACGCGCACCAAGATGCCACGTTTTACCACCAGCTTCTTTTCGCTTAAAGTCGCTGACATGGCTGCCAAGATGCGCCCACTGACTACCCACACAATCAAGGCTATAACGGGGATCAACACAATCCCAAATAAGGTCAAACAACATACTAGTAGCCAAATGACTAACCAATACTGTTTTACCTTGGGGTCAAATTGCGCACTCGCAAGCACCTTTTCTTGCGCACTCATGCATTAGACTCCAGCTCAAAATCAAACTCATAAACGTGTTGGCCATCTTCAATTTTGATGCTCATTTTTCCAGACAATCCTGTTAACTCACCACTGCCTGAATCTGGCACTACTTCAAGAGTCAGGGCATCTTTACCTTTGTTCATGGTGCCAAAATGTTGTAATACAAAGCTTCCCTTTTTATCTACCAGCGTGCCCGTTACTTGTTCAATCGCAACATACCCCGCCGAACCTTTAACAGCGGTCATGGCGCTGAGCATTTCACCCTGACTAATTCCATGTAAGTCACCACTGAAGGTTTTGTCTATCGACATGCGCCCTAAGTTTATATTGTCCACACCTGTGGCATACGCATCTTGAGGATTCAAAGTGACATTAAACGTACCTGTTGCTTTCATAAATAGACGCCTTAAAAATAAGCTGTTTACCCTATTTATACCCAAAAGGGTTGAAGTTACAAGCCGTCTACTCGAGATAAAAAGCTCACCTAGGTCGGTGAGCTTGGAGTGGTTACCTATTCGATATTTCGACGCAGTTCTTTTTTGTGAACTTGTTGTTCGGGTGCAACCTTCTTATTCGCTTGATATTGCATCCACTGGGTAAGCGCGATGGACATCTGCAACGAATAATCCAATGAACGCCATTGCTTGTCTGAACTGCCCGAATAATTGGGCGCATTGCTAGCGACCATCAAGTTGACCGTTTCACCTTGCTCATTCGGCACCATCATATTGAACGGTTGTCCTGCTCCCGTATTGGTGAAATACGTTTGGTCTACCGTCGCAAATGCGATGCTACTAAGTACCTCAGCGCTATCGCCAGCGCGATCCATGCCCTGCTGTGTATTGCTGATCAGTGGCGATACACATTGATGGGTTTGGTCGCCAGAGAACTGAGAAATTAATGGTGGTGTGGTGAATTCGTCATCGGGAACTGATGCCGTACCATGGCACGACATACACGAACTATTGCTATTGTCTGCGGGGCCATTCAATCGCTCATTACAACCCAAATGCCCCGGTGCTCGAGTGCGCCCTGAACCCGCATATTTGTTTAGCTCATCCACTGTATCCCAGATGATCACCGCTTCTTTAAAACCGTTTTCTCGTGGTGATTCTGGGTAGTTAATGGCGTAGTGGCCTTGTGCTGGCGTATCGTTACCCCACATCACGCCTAGCAATGACATACGACGCCACGGATTTTTTTCCTTGGCTTTGCGAAGTCCATCCGCGACAAAGGTACCGTAGACCCAGCTGGTATCGGGTGCGCGACTGTCTTTGACGGCAAAGTCGAATTGCAGCAGTTTTACGTCATCCCACTGGGCATAGCTACGTGGGCACTGTTGTGCTTCCTCTTGCAAGGTACACTCGTTGCCTGACTTTGGTTTACAGTTACAAAAATCGGGATCAGAAATGTTGGCATTCCAGCTCGGCATATTGGTCAATATTGGTAGCTGCGTGACAGTTGAGGTGTTAAATAAAGGCTTAGCAATGACCGCCCCTTCATCGAAAGTGATGTTGCTTTGTGGCACCTTCGCTGACCCATTCTGCCACACTGTACCAAGAGTGTAGGCCGCTGTGGCATTATAAATGCCCACTGCCCACATGGTTGATTGGTCAGTGCCTGTGCCGCCCTGTACAGAAAAGGTCACTGGCGCTTCACGTGTTAAGCCGTGTGTAAATTCACGCCCTGACATCGGGTCGTATGTTTGAAATGGCATGTGGAACCAAGGCCTTATCTCGTTTTCACACACATTAAAGTCTTCCATTCCCGCTCGCTGAGTATTGCCTGCCAAGACGTAGTCCATTACCGCCTGCGAATACTCGAGTGCGAGTTTGTATTTCTTTTTCGCATCGGTGTTTTCATCAAACAAGGCATCAAAGCGTTTATCTCGCCATTTTTGCGCTTTGGCGTCATCGACAGGTTGCGTTGGATATAAATCGGATAACTGAAAAACGGGCCCCGAATATACTTGGGTGGGCACATTAGACATGACCTGCCCCGGCCACATGTCACTGAATTTTGGATCTTGCCAATAACTCGGAAATTGCCCTGAGCACGTATTCAATGTGCTGTACTGGTCTTTGTACATGGATTCTTTTTGCCAATCGGCGTGAGCCGATAGACTCGCAATCATCGCTATAGCGGCGCATACACGCTTGATAGTGTGATAATCTTCACTTAGTTTCATCTTTATTCCTTTCTTTAAGTCACAACGCCACAGACAACCTTAGAAACCACAAGGTTAATTATTAGTTAAATAACAGTTAATTATTTTAAAATTGATATTACATCTGCTTACGATATAAACCCGAGTTAAAGAAGTATTGATGTATATTCACCCGTAAAATGCTCTGTTACACTGTAATCGTCAGTCCCTAACTAGGTTCCAGCATGACCAACACAGCAACAGAAAAAAGCGCATTGCGCCATTTGCGTCCCATTTTTCGTTTTCTTATCCCTTATAAATGGGTGGTTGCTGGGGCACTGCTCGCGCTCGTCATTACCGCAGGTATCAACTTATCGCTTGGGCAAGGCTTGAAGCAGGTAATTGACCAAGGATTTATTGCTGGCTCTATGGAGCAATTACGCAGCTCTGTGTTCATGCTTATTGCTTTAATAGCGGTGATGGCAGTCGGTATATTTTGCCGATTCTATTTAATGTCATGGCTTGGAGAGCGGGTAAGTAGCGACATTCGTAAAGCGGTCTTCGCACGCATTGTGGCACTACACCCTAGTTATTTTGAGGAAAATCGCAGCGGTGAAATAATGTCGCGCCTGACGACTGATACCACTTTACTTCAAAGCATCGTCGGTTCTTCATTGTCCATGGCACTGCGCAGCAGCTTGATGCTGATCGGTGGCATCATCATGCTATTTATCACCAACGTAAAACTCACCCTAATTGTTCTATTGTGCGTGCCTGCGGTGCTGCTGCCAATGAAGTTGTTCGGTCGCCGCGTGCGTAAATTAGCAAGTAGCTCACAAGATGCGATTGCTGATATCAGTACCTACGCTGGCGAAGTGATGCAAAATATCAAAACGGTGCACAGCTTTAACCGCCAAAGCAATGAGCTTAATGCCTTTAGCGCCGAGGTAGACAAAGCATTTGCCGTCGCCAAAAAGCGTATTATTCAGCGCTCTTTTTTGATTGCCTTTGTTATTTTCATCTCCTTCTCAGGTATCAGTCTAATGCTCTACAGTGGCGGTGTGGATGTGCTCAGCGGGGCCATGTCTGGTGGTGAATTAGCAGCCTTTGTGTTTTATGCCATTGTGGTCGCCATGTCGGTAGGCACTGTGGCAGAAATCTATGGTGAGCTACAACGCGCGGCAGGCGCAGCGAAGCGTTTAGTTGAGTTATTGGAGGTGAACAGTGACATTATCGATCCCGAGCAGCCTCAAGTATTACAATTTGCTGTACAGCAAACCTTAATTCAGTTCCACGATGTGTCGTTCCATTACCCATCAAGACCCAATCAAGCGGCACTCAGTCATTTTAATTTAACCATTGCCGAGGGTGAAACTCTCGCCATCGTCGGGCCATCCGGTGCGGGTAAAAGTACCCTGTTCGAACTACTGCAACGCTTTTACGATGTCAGTGAAGGCGCCATTGAGCTTCAGGGTGTAAATATAAAAGAGCTTTCTCTTTTCGACTTACGCGACAAAATGGCCATCGTCGCACAACAACCGGTGTTATTCAGCGCGGATGTTTATCACAACATCGCTTACGGCAAACAAAATGCAGACGAACAAGAGGTGATTTCAGCAGCAAAACAAGCTCACGCCGATGAGTTTGTGCAGCAACTGCCTGACAAGTACCAAAGTTTTCTAGGTGAACGTGGCGTGCGTTTATCAGGCGGTCAAAAACAACGTGTCGCCATTGCCCGTGCAATCTTAAAAGACCCAGAAATATTACTACTCGATGAAGCGACCAGCGCACTGGATGCCGAAAGTGAGCATCATGTGCAAGCTGCACTGACTGAATTAATGAAAACCCGTACGACACTGATTATTGCGCATCGTCTCAGTACGGTCATGCATGCGGATAGAATAGTGGTGATGGACCAAGGAAAGGTAGTAGCAAGCGGCAATCACGCAACCTTGTTGCAGCAATCACCGCTTTATCAGCGTTTATGTGAGTTGCAGTTTAATCAACCCACACAAAGCGCTTAGTTTTGTACGTTAGGTACGATTTGAATCTCTACGCGGCGGTTTAACGCACGACCGTTTGCTGTGCCATTGTCTGCAATTGGGCGACTTTCACCGTAACCACGAGTGCTGATACGTGCAGCAAGAATGTTGCTGTTTACTAAGTAGTTTTTAACACTCAGGGCTCGCTGCTCTGACAAGCTTTGGTTGTAAGAGTCTTTACCTGTGCTGTCAGTGTGACCTTCAACACTGAGGTAGGTTTTCTCGTATTTGTTCATTACGCTGGCAATCGCATCAAGGGTGTTGTGGAACCCGCTTGAAATATACGATTGATCCGTTGCAAACGTGATGTTTGAAGGCATAACGAGGCGAATATTGTCACCTTCACGCACAACCTCAACACCTGAACCCGCAAGCTCATCTCTAAATGCTTGCTCTTGTTTATCCATGTAGTCACCCACAGCTGCTCCAGCGAGAGCACCGATTGCGGCACCGATGAAAATACGCTTATCATCGTGGTCACCTGTGGCTTTACCTAAAACGGCTCCAATCCCTGCGCCAATCCCTGCTCCTTTTTGCGTGTTGGTAGCCTGACAGCCTGTTAGCAATAATGCGACTGATGCTGCGGCAATAACGGGAGTAAAAGATTTTGCTAGTTTGGCCATGATTTGTTGTCCTATTTATTTCCTTAGGGGCTGATGTTATCAACGCTTAATGAACTTGCGGTTAAGATTGTTCATCTTACGCGGGCGGTTTTAAATTGTTTTTATAGCGAATAGCTGGGTACGGGAGGAAGGGCATATGGCGCAACCAACTCAGTGAGTTCACCTTGGTTTGCCATCTGTCGATATCTGTTGGTAATCTCTTTCGCCATCTCTGTTTTTGCGAAGTCATCGCTAAAGGCCATGTGACCAAAAATAGAATCTTCGAAGTGATACGGCTGTTTAATCAATTGCTCAGCCGGTTGCTGTAACACACTCATTGCATGATCGGCTGTGTCTTCAACACCAATAAACAAGTCGACACGATGTTTCAAAAGCATCTCGACCGCTAATTGCTCGGATGTGACGGGCACCTTCATTAACTTAGCGTCTTTATCAAATCGCAAAAAGTGGGCTGCACCGCGCATCACAGCAATACGTTTACCGTATAAATCGTCATATTCGCGCACGACTAACTCTGTTGCACGCAATGAATAGAAGCGAAAAGAAGAATGCAGCGCCATGTAGGCTGGGGTGACGAACGTGAGTTGCTGCTCTCTTTGCGGTGTGCGAATTAGCCCCCATCACATCGGCTTCACCCTGCTCGAGCATGTGAATGCAACGTGAGAACGGGCAAGTTACGGTCTTAATTTCAATACCTAGCTCTTGTGAGATAGGACGTAATATATCGAGAATTAATCCACTTGGTTGAGCGACATCATTGGTGTAACTATAAGGAGGGGCGTGATCTATAGCCACCGTCACTTTGGTTACTTCAGCGACGGCGAAAGAGCACTGTAATAAGAGAAAAAGCCCAGCGAAGATCCTAATACACATTAAGTAACTGCCTCGATTATATTGCAACTCGCCCATACCTTCCTGTAGTGTCACATATGTTACACACAGTACCAGTATAATTTAACAATGAAGTTGTTATCACTATTTTATCAGTTCTTCTTGCTCGGCTGTACCAGTTTTGGTGGACCAGCCGCACATCTTGGCTATTTCCAACGTCATTTCGTGGACAATAAGAAATGGCTCAGCCAACAGCAATATGGTCATTTGATTTCGCTTAGCCAGTTACTTCCAGGACCCGGCAGCTCCCAAGTCGGCTTTGCTATAGGTCTCGAACGAGCCGGATTTTGGGGAGGAGTGGCTGCTTTTCTTGGCTTTACGCTACCATCTGTGCTCATTATGACAATGCTTGCTGTCGGTGCTAGCCAAGTGCAATGGGCTACATCTGGTGTGATTACCGGTCTGAAACTCTTTGCCGTTGTAATTGTGTGTGACGCGCTGATATCTATGACAAAAAGCTTTTGCAACAATTGGACGCTGAGGGCTCTTGCAGCGCTTAGTGCCTTGGCGCTCATATTACTGCCAAACTTATATACACAACTTGCAGTATTAACTTTAGCGGCGTTGATAGGGGTTACATTCTTAAAGCCATTTGAGGATCATGTTGCACAAAAGGCTTCATCGAAAATCAGTCTATTGCCATTAAGTCTCTTTCTTATACTCTTCGCATTGAGCTTTTTGGCAAGCTCAGGTTTTTGGTTGCTCAGTGCCCAATTTTATCAGGCGGGTTCTTTAGTATTTGGCGGTGGTCATGTTGTTTTACCCTTATTAGATACCATCTTGAGCGATGTCGATGCTGATTCCTTCTTGTCGGGTTATGCTGCAGCACAAGCCATTCCTGGGCCGATGTTTACCTTTGCCACCTACTTAGGGGCCGTATTAGTGCCATCAGCTCCACTGGCTGGAGCGCTCGTGGCTACTTTAGGGATTTTCGCTCCGGGATTCTTACTCGTACTCGCTTTTCACAAGCATTGGCATGCATTGATGGCAAACCCAGCAATCGCGGGTATTAGCACGGCGATTAACGCCACAGTGGTAGGCTTTATTTTGGCTGCGCTTTATAACCCCATTATTCCAGCTGGGCTGACGCAGTGGTGGTATGTGGTTTTTGCGGTTATTGGGCTATGGATACTGCGCCAATTTAAGCCGCCTATCTTGATGCTTATCGCGGTGTTTGTAGCTCTGGGCCTATTGCTGGTGCAATTTAGCTAAACCAAAACTGCGGTGCTACTGTGCACCGCCGTTAAACTGCCCCGTCACGCTCTGATACGGTCTGAGCTCAAATATCGGCAATACCGCCAACAGATGGTCCATGATTTCCGCTTGCAGGTGTTCATACGAAATCCACCGTTTATCTGCACTAAAACAATAGAATTCAATGGGTAAGCCATGATTGAGAGGCTGAAGCTCGCGCACCATTAAGGTAAGATCGCGATTAATACGCTCATTTTGTTTCAAGTACCCTTCGGCGTAACGACGGAACAAACCCAAGTTCGTTACTTTTTCTGGTAAAGAAGCCTTATTGATTAACTCTGACAATCCTAGTGTTTGCTCTAATTGCTGCTGCAACTCTTCATCAGCAATACGAATACTGTTCATATCAATATTGAGCGAGCGTTTAATACGTCGACCACCTGATTCCTGCATACCGCGCCAGTTTTTAAACGACCCAGATACCAAGGTGTAGGTTGGCAGTGTGGTGATGGTGTTATCCCAGTTTCTAACCTTTACGGTATTCAAACCAAGATCAATGACCTCCCCGTCTGCACCATAGCTGTCCACTTGTATCCAATCACCATAGGTAACTAGGCGGTTAGCAGCGATTTGAATACTGGCAACAAAACCAAGGATGGTATCTTTAAACACTAACATGGTTACGGCTGCAATCGCACCAAAGCCCGAAATAATGTAAGTCGGTGAACGCTCCAGCAACAACGCCACGATTAAAATGCCGCAAATGATGAAGGTGATCAACTTAACTAATTGAATTAATCCCTGAATGGGCACTTCGCGAGAAAATGCGAATTGGTTATAAATTGCACCACCGATACTGACTACACTGCTAACAATAAAGCCGCCATAGATAATTAAGATGATTTTGACACAAGAACGGATGACATCAATGGTGACGTCCGATGCAAGAAAGACATTATGGAAAGTGGCTAAAAAGGCAACGCTGCAGATAAACCCCGCCAAGCGGCGATTCAATTTCACCAGCAATGGCTTGAGCGCAGATGTTGTCGAAGGCGCAACGCGCATCACCAGATTTTGCAATCCAGGTAACATCAAGCTGGTGAGAAAAAAGTACATCAGGATGATTGCTAACACACCAATGCCTGTCGCGGTCATCGCTGTTAGAAATTCCGCCCTCTCAGTTCCCGCAAATAGCGGGCTTATTAAGCTGTGTAAATGCCCTTGAGTCATACCTTTCCTGTATTGTTTGCGACTTCAGTGCAGTCCGTTGTTGCAACCGGTCTGATCTGTTTCGCGATGATCCCATCTTTGGTGTGCCAAATGTCATTTAATTGCTGTTGAAATTCAACTCTAAACGCTTTGTCCTGTTGGTAATCGCCCAGCATTTCGGGAGCAATTTCCCGCACATCGACGACTAAATCAATTTGCGACAACTGTCCCACCATAAAATCGCGACATATATGCGAGCTCTTTGATTTATAACACAGTGTAGCATCTAGCAGACCATCAAACTGTTCACCAAGTACTTGTAAAGCAAACGCTATTCCACCCGCTTTTGGTCTTAACAAGTAACTAAATGGGCTCTCTTGGCGTTGATGTTTATGCTCAGTAAAACGAGAACCTTCAACGAAATTAACGATACAAGAAGGGTATTGTTTAAAGTTGTGGCAGCTGCGCTTTGTGCGCTCTACATCCATGCCTTTTAACTTTGGATTTTTGGCTATTTGCTCTTTGCTGGCACGCTTCATAAATGGCATGCCCATGGCCCATGCACCACTGCCAATAAGAGGCACATACTTAAGTTCATCCTTTAGGAAGAATTTTGGCGCGGGCAAGTCAGTGATAGCACTTAACACTACGATATCCAACCAGCTTAAGTGGTTAGAAATCAATAAATACCACGCATTGCTGTCAACTTGACCGTTAAAATCAACATTAATTTGTTCGCATCCGAGTATCAAAGCAACGCGGTTGCCAGTGCGCCAACCATTGTAGGCCCAATGCAGTACGACTGTGGTTGCCCTCATTGGCAAAATGAGTTTCACCAATCCGAGTAAGAAGACGATTATTCCCCACACTAGGGTGTTTGCTAACAACAAACTTGTTGCCAGCATGCCTACTAACCAGTTGGGTAATAATCGTTTTAGCATACTTAACTCCCGCTATGCTCTGCCATTTGCTTGTAAGTGGCTTCTTTTTCTTGCCACAGTGTGTTCAAGCTTTGCTGAAACTCTACGCGAAATGCACTGTCGTTGCTATAGTCGCCGATTAGCTGCTGATCCAGCGGCATCACGTCAACATGTATCGCGACTTCTTTCACTTTACCGGCGGCAAAATCCATAAAAGTCGGCACCCCACTCGGGTAGTAAATAGTGACATTGACTATCTTGCTTATCTGCTCACCCATGGCTTGCAACACAAAAGCGATACCACCCGCTTTCGGTTTTAACAGGTGTTCAAATGGGCTATTTTGACGCGCATGCTTGTCTTCGGTATAGCGTGTACCTTCAACGAAGTTCACGATAGATACCGGCATTTCTTTGAATTTTTCACAGGCTTTACGCGTTGTTTCAATGTCTTTACCGCGCAACTTCGGATTCTTTTTGAGCTGTGATTTGCTGGTGCGCTTCATAAAGGGGAAATCCAGTGCCCACCACGCAAGCCCGAGAAACGGCACGTAAAGCAGCTCTTTTTTCAAAAAGAAGTTTAGAAACGGAATACGGCCGCGGAAAATACGCTGCATCACTAAGATATCAACCCAGCTCTGGTGATTGGCAATGACCAAGTACCAGTCTCTTTTACGCAACTGCTCAAGACCCGTCACTGAAAGTTTGTATGGTGTCACCAGCTTTTGATTCAGTGAATTACACGCCACCCATAAGCTAGCCATCGCTTTTGCTGTCGCACTCATTAACTTTTGCCAAGGCTTAATTGGCAGCAGTTTTAACACGCCACACAATACAATTGGGAAGAACCAGAACAAGGTATTCAGGGTGTACAAGCCAATACTAATAATTTGCCGAACAACAGCGACCACACAATGCAAAGCGAATTTCCTATTTGGGTATAAAAAACAAGCGCCAATGATAGCGCTTTTTTTAGAGTCTGTTGACCTTTAAGGATTTAAATTTGTTCAATCTGGGCAACAGTAAACCAATGTGTGGGCTTTACACCCACATTTAAGGTTAATCTTCGAAGTAGGTGTAACCTTCTAAACCATGGGTGAGCACTTCGAGGTAAGACTGTTTTTGCTCGTCACTGATGCTCATTTGCGAAATACGCTTGTTGTAGCATGCCTCAAGCGCCGCACTATCGTAATGAACGAACTTCAATACATCCTGAACGCTATCACCCTTAATCTTGTTGGTGAGTACGAATTCACTGTCACGCATTTCCACGTGAACTGAATCGGTATCACCAAACAAGTTGTGTAAATCACCGAGAATTTCTTGATAAGCACCCACCATAAACATAGCAATGTGATACTGCTGACCAAATTCATATCGCGGAATCGGCAAACTCGCCTCAACCCCTGCACCGTCTACGTAATCACGGATCTGGCCGTCTGAGTCACAGGTAATATCTTGGATAATCACGCGTTGATCTAATGGTCTATCAAGGTGCTCAATTGGCATCACTGGGAATAGCTGACCAATACCCCATACGTCAGGCAAAGATTGAAACAAGGAAAAGTTTACAAACAGTTTGTCAGCAAGTTTCTCATTAAGCTCATCAATCACTTCACGGTGGGCACGTGCCGATTCATTCAAGCACGCGCGCACTTTATGTAACGTTGCAAAGTACAGCTGCTCCACCAGCGCCCATTGCTCAATGCCTAACATGCCGTGTACGTATTGACTGTGCGCTTCACTGAACAGGTGCATGGCATCGTGGTAACTTTCAATTGCCATACGTGGACTAACCGATTGACAGGTCTGGTGCATTTCCAGCACAACTTTAGGCAAATCTGCGTATTGCTCAATGCTGACTTCATTATTGGGCGCACGTTCTACATCCACCACATCGGTGATCAACACCGCATGGTGCGCCGTTAAAGCACGACCTGATTCAGTAATAATCGCAGGATGTGGGATCTCGTTCGCATCGCTTACTTCCGCAAATGCAGCCACCACATTCTTTGCATACTCTTCTACGGTGTAGTTCATTGAGCAACTGCTACGTGAGCCAGAACCTTCATAGTCCACACCCAAACCGCCGCCAACGTCGACCGTTTTCAATGGTACGCCCATTTTGTAGAGCTGCGCATAGTGTCTGGCACACTCGGTCAATGCACGCTGGATGTCACGAATATTGGCGATTTGCGAGCCGATATGAAAGTGCACCAGCTCCATCAAATGCAGCTTGTTGTGCGCTTTTAACTTTTCAACGGCTTGCAATACTTGCGATGCGGTTAAGCCAAACTTGCCGCGCTCACCACCGGTGTTTTGCCACTTGCCTTTACCAACAGAGTTGAGGCGAATTCGAATACCGATGGGTGCTTCGAGGTTCATCGCTTCCATTTCGCGAAGCAATGCATCGAGTTCTGAGAGCTTTTCAATAACAATATTGACCTTGTGCCCAGTTGCCTGACCAATTAACGCTAGGCGCATAAATTCACTGTCTTTGTAACCATTACAGACGATGGTAATGTCTTTGTCAGCAAGACCTAAAATAGCCATCAATTCTGGTTTTGAGCCAGCTTCTAGGCCAACTTGACCACTGCAATGGGCCAACAGCTTATTTACTACTGAGCGTTGTTGGTTCACCTTGATAGGGTATACACACGTGTATTCGCCGCGGTACTCTTTGCTTTCTTTGGCTTGTGAGAATGCGGCAATCAAACGGGATGCTCTGTGCTGGAGAATATCCGTAAAACGCACCAATACAGGTAAAGTAAGCCCCTGCTCTTTAAAGCGCTCAACTAACGCATTCAACGCCAAACCTTCTTTGCTGTTATCACCATCAGGATAAGCAACTAGCTCGCCGCGCTCGTTAATATCAAAGTAACCATCGCTCCAATGACTGACATTGTATACAGCCTGAGCAGCTTGGTAACCTTCTGCTGGCACCGTTAGGGGACCCCTTTGCATATTGAACTCTCAAAAATTAACCACGTATTTTGCCGCTATTTTAATACCTCTTATGACGACTAGCGAATAGAAAATCGTATAAATAACGCTAAAATTTGATTGAGCATTGGATTACTCACTGGCAAAATTGCCCATCTCAACAACTGGCGATTATTTAGCACATGACAAGTTTAGATAAAAACCACTGGTTTACAGAAATCAGTGACCGTGATGGCAGTGCATTTTCACTGCGTATCAACAAATTACTTGAAGAAAAACAGTCTCCATTTCAGCATGTAGCCATGTATGAAACGACTGACTTTGGCAACCTGATGATTATTGATGGTTGTACCATGGTAAGTACCCGCGAAAACTTCTTCTACCATGAAATGATCGCCCACCCTGCCCTATTCAGTCATCCAAATCCTAAAAACGTGGTGATTATTGGTGGTGGTGACTGTGGTACGTTACGCGAAGTGTTGAAGCACGACTCTGTAGAAACAGTCACACAAATCGATATCGACCAAGTTGTTACTGAAATGTCGCTTAAATACTTCCCTGAGCTATGCAGTTCAAATGAAGACCCACGCGCAACGCTGTTATTTGATGATGGCATCAAGTACATGCGCGAAGCGGCTCCTGAATCTATCGACGTTGTGATTGTCGATGGTACGGATCCAGTCGGCCCTGGTGAAGGTTTATTCAACCACGCATTCTACGAGAGCTGCTTAAAAGCACTTCGCCCTGGTGGCGTACTTGTGCAGCAGAGCGAAAGCCCACTTATGCACATGCCACTGTTAGTAGACATGCGAGGTGCAATGAAGCAAGTTGGTTTTGGTGCATTGCAAACATTACCATTCCCACAGCCAATTTACCCTTCAGGTTTGTGGTCAGTAACGCTAGCGCGCAAAGGCATGGGCTTTGATGGCTTCCGTGCATGTGACCCAGTCTCAATGCAAACAGAATACTACACGCCGGGTATTCACCAAGGCGCACTGTGCGAGCCACCATTTATGGCACGCGCATTCGAAGCTGCTGGACAATAATCAGCACATCATAAAAAGGCGAGCTTAGGCTCGCTTTTTTATTGCCAGTCTCTTTCCCCTTAATGCTGAATACGTATGCAATCCCTATGTAAATGAAGGGTGTTCACCTTACTCTAAGGTTTACCTTTGGGCTAACGCCGATGTTCATGTTGCAACACACTAGTGAGCATAAGCGCGCATTATTAGGAAAAATCTATGCGAGTATTCATTCCTCTGCTACTGGCCTCGCCACTGGCTCTAGCAAAAACAGTGAGCGTCAGCTCGCCTGATGGCCAAATTCAAGTGTCACTCAGTGATGATGGTGCGCCAAGCTACCAAGTCAGCTTCGCAGGCAAACCTGTTATTAATTCTTCCAAACTAGGCTTCTACTTCAAAGATGCTGCGCCTCTGCGTGATGGCCTAGTAATAAGCAACACACAGACCCACAGCGTTGATAATACGTGGCAACAGCCTTGGGGTGAGCAACGCGAAATTCGCGACCAACACAATGAAATCGCGGTTACCTTTAGTGACGAGCAGGACGCAAGCCGCAACTACACAGTGCGTGTTCGCGCATTTAATGACGGCTTAGGTTTTCGCTATGAACTTGAAGGCAAAGACCGCCCTGATTATCAAATCACTGACGAGCTAACTGAATTTGCGCTCGCTGGGCAAAACAACGAAGCCTTATGGATCCCTGCGCGCGGCTGGAACCGTTATGAATATGTGTATAACCGCACAAATGCAAGCGATGCCGCTCATGTACACACGCCTTTTACCTTAAAAATGGACAGCGGAGTGCATGTCAGTATTCACGAAGCTGCATTGGTTGATTATGCAGGTATGACGCTCAACCAACGTCGTCCAGGCACTTTCAAAGCCGATTTAACGCCTTGGTCTGACGGCATTGCTGTAAAAACCGAGAACGGCTTTACCACTCCGTGGCGTACCATTCAAATTGCAGAGCAAGCGACAGGTTTGCTTAACTCACACCTGATTCTAAACCTGAATGAGCCAAATAAACTGGGCGATGTATCTTGGGTAAAACCAGGTAAATACGTGGGTATTTGGTGGAGTATGCACATCAATGAAAATACCTGGGGCAGCGGTGAAAAACACGGTGCAACCACAGAAAACACCATTAAATACCTCGATTTTGCTGCAAAATACGGCTTTGACGGCGTGTTAGTAGAGGGCTGGAACGAAGGCTGGGATGGCGACTGGTTCTTCAATGGCGACGTATTTAGCTTCACCAAAAGCTATGACGACTTTGACATCGAAGCCATTGCCAAACATGGTGAGAAAGTCGGTGCAAAATTAATCGGTCACCACGAAACCTCTGGCAATGTCAGCAATTATCGCAACCAAATGGAAGATGCGTTTAAACTGTATGCCAAAAATGGGGTGAGCCAAATCAAAACAGGTTATGTAGCCGATGGCGGCAACATCAAGCGCATCGATGATAAAGGTATCGCACGCTATGAATGGCACGATGGTCAGTTTATGGCCAACGAGTACCTGTACAACATTGAGCTGGCAGCGAAATATAAGCTCTCGATTAATACCCATGAGCCAATTAAGGACACAGGTCTGCGCCGCACCTACCCGAACTGGTTAGCGCGCGAAGGTGCGCGTGGGCAAGAATTTAATGCATGGGGCACACCGCCTAACCCACCTGAACACACCACTAACCTAGCCTACACACGCATGCTAGCTGGGCCAATGGACTTTACTCCAGGTATTTTTGATATGGGCTTTAATGGTTTAGGTGCGGATACTAACCGCCCACAAACGACGCTGGCAAAACAGCTAGCCCTGTATGTGGTGCTGTACAGCCCAATCCAAATGGCGGCAGATTTACCACGTAATTATTTAGCGAAACCTGACGCGTTCCAGTTTATCCAAGATGTTCCGACAGACTGGGAAACAAGTAAAGCAATCGCTGGTGAAATGGGTGAGTACGTGGTGTTCGCCCGCAAAGAGCGTAAGCGCGACCATTACTCTGGTAACGACTGGTATCTCGGTGCAATCACTGATGGTGATGCCCGCGAGGTCACCATCAAGCTTGACTTCTTAGAACCAGACCAACGTTTTGAAGCGCAAATCTACGCTGACGGTGAAAACGCGGAATGGATCAACAACCCATACAGCATGGCCATTAGTAACCAAGTTGTGAGCGCTAACGACAGCCTTACGCTGAAACTTGCGCCAAGCGGCGGTACAGCTATTCGCTTTAAAGCACTCAATTAAGATAGGAAAAGCCACCTTAATCGGTGGCTTTTTTATGAGTAGCCATGATGAGACTTTCCGTGCGCTTTAACTCACGAATGATGGAAGTGCGATTCATCTCCATAAACATCCAAAGCTTCACGGCAATTTGCATCATCAAGCCAACGATAAACCACACCGCCCAGAAAATTTGATCGCTCACGGTATCCGCGACAAAGAAGCGATAGCCCGCGTAAATAAAGCCAACGGATAACAACACCGCCAAAATCGTACTAAACCACATCCACCGCTGCATAGCGCCTTGATAAGTATTTCCCAAGCGTTTAAACAATCCCTCATCATGACTCAAAATCGTGTCTATGTGCTGCTGCTCTTGTTGCAAAGAAGCTTTGATTTGTTCATCTATATTCATCACTACACCCGTTATTTTGTGCCGCTTCACTGAGCTTATTTCGTGCTGAATGAAGCCGCGATTTAATCGTGCCTACTGGCGTCTCTAGGATAGCGGCAATGTCGCCAATCGTTAGCTCTTCTAAATAAAACAAGTACACAGTGTGGCGCTCAACCTCGGGCAAACAAGCAATCAGCGTTAATACATCCAAACCAGCCTCGATGTTGGGCGTTTGCTCTATTGTTTGCTCGGGAACTACCTCCATTAGTAACTCCTTTTTCTGCCGTCGCGTTAAATCGATAAAACGTCGATACACCGCGCGAAACAACCATGCTTTAAACGCACTGGGTTCAAGTAACGCACGAATATCTTTCGCGACTTTACTCCACACTTCCTGAGCAATATCTGCCGCATCGTGCTCACTCTGGCTAAGTTTAAAAGCAAAGCGAAAACTGGCTTGATAATAATGTTCGCATAACGCCACAAACGCTTGCTTGTCACCTTGCTGAGCGGCGATTACGAGTAATGCTGTAGAGGTTTGCGTCATAAATCACACTGAATCTTTATTACAAGACGTAGCAAGCAAGAAAAAGGTTGGCCGAATAAATCGTATTTTTATAGATTAACGCGAAGTTGCCTTGTTAGTATGGTCGAAATATCTGATTTTAGGTGCTTTTATGCGATTACTGCGCTTCTTTTTATTGTGCTTTAGTGGGCTTGTTTACGCCCAAAACGCCCCCTACACCATAGCGCACAGTGAAATTATTGACCTGCAAGACACACAAACAAAGCGCACCTACCCGCTATACATTAAGCTCCCTCATTCCTACGGTAAAAACAGCGACAGCCGTTATCCTGTGATTTATTTAACGGATGCTCATTACAGCTTCCAAACGGTTTCTGGCGCCACTCGTTTTGCCATGAATTCAGGCACTCTGCCAGAAGCCATTATTGTCGCCATTGGTTACAGCAACGAGGCCAAGGGGCCTGCAAGTCGGGTGAGAGATTACACACCATCTCGGGATTCAAGCTGGAAGTTGCAAACGGGAGAAGCGGGTGTTCATGCTCGGTTTATTCGTGAACATGTATTTCCCTATATAGAAAGCCAATATCGCACTGAACATTCGCAACGCCTGTATGTAGGGCATTCATTAGGCGGATTGTTTGGCGCCTATATGGCGTTGCACGAGCCGGATATGTTCACGGGGTTTGTGCTTAGCAGCCCATCGATTTGGTTCAACAAAAGAGCTGTACTTACCTTGCCTTTCAAACCGAGTAAAAATCCACCCAAGATTTATCTCTCTGTTGGTAGTTTGGAAACCCCAGAGCACGGCGAAGGCGAAAACATGGTGGAGGAAGCGAAAAAACTCGAAGCTTTGCTGCGCACTTTGCCGAAAAGCCACACTGCGTTAAAGATGAAGGTCATTGATGATGCTCGCCATGCGACGGCGTTCCCGACATCAGCCATCCAAGGTTTGGATTGGCTAATGCGGGAGTAGTTAAAGCCTTACTTCGGCCACTTGACCTCTGATGCCAACACTCGCTCTGGAGCAATGTAATGAATAATGTCGCCACCTTGAATGGTGTAATCCAACGGTGGATTCAAATCCATATCGAGCGCACTGCGGTTGTGTGCAATACCGAGAATAGTGGCGTCATATTGACGTTTAAACACTTCGAAAATATCCGCAAAGGTAAACTGCGCCACCTCGTTTGGAATCGTCATCGAGAAATGCGTATCGCCATGTAAGCTCGACATAATTTCTTGCTGTACTCGGCTTGCACCAGGGTCTTCCATCGAGCGCACTAACACTTCCGCAGTGCGGTTTGAGCTGCACTCTACGTTAGCACAGTGCTCAGACAGCATCTGCGCTTTACTCTCATCATCGAAGTAAGCACAAATATGGGCAGACTCCTTCACCAGCTTACTGATTTTCAGTGCCGTGGTGAAACTTTGGTTATCATCGACCCCTTCCACGATGATTCTGTCGGCCGTGGTAATGCCGACACGATTCAATTGCTCTTCATCGGTGTAGCTGCTGAGTTTAACAAAGCTAACATTGGGCTCGGAGAAAAAAGGATGTTCAATGTCCTCAATCACCGCCAGTACGATGTCTCTGCGAACTCGTTTTTCATCAGCAAGAATGTAGCGCACCATTTTACGGGTGCGCACTGGATGCCAGCCAAAAATAATGATGTGATTGGCAAAATGCGTTACGTCTTTTTCACCTGTCATAGCACGCCTTATTATATGTGTGATGGTTTGTCCGGCTTTACCGAGTAACATACCGAACAGCGCCAAACCAAATGGAATTTGCACCAACGCGACCAATAGACGCCCCATTTCTGTTGATGGACTTAGGTCGCCGTAGCCGACTGTAGAAGTCGTTACCACGTAGTAGTAAAAGAAGGTGCCAAAATCGAGGAGGTTTTGTTCACCGGCAATAGCAAGCAGCAACCACGTGATCATCATGTGCGCAGCAATTGCAATCACCACAGCCTGCCAACTCAGTTGGTCGATATGATTGCGGATCGTCAATAAGATGCGCTTTAAAAAAATCGGCATATCCCGCCTTTTCCCTGCAAATTGGGCGCATTAAGCGCCCATATTATTACTTTTTATGTTTAACCAATGATCTATTTCTGAGCCAACGCCTCAGCAATGTATTGGTCAATTTGCTGCTCTAGTACATTAAGTGGAATAGAGCCGTGACGCAAGACCTGATAATGGAACTCACGCACATCAAAATCATGCCCTAGAGCCTTTTCGGCCTTAGCACGCAGGCGTTTGATGGTTAATTCACCAATTTTGTAAGACAGCGCCTGCGCTGGCCAAGAAATATAGCGGTCAGTCTCAGTTTTCACGTTATGCAGTGACAACGCGGTATTTTGACTCATAAAGTCCAATGCTTGTTGGCGCGTCCAACCAAACATGTGCATACCTGTATCCACCACCAAACGCGCAGCACGCCACATTTCATAGGTCAGGCGGCCGAAGTCACTGTACGGGTCTTGGTAGAAACCGGCTTCAATACCAAGGTATTCACTGTATAAGCCCCAGCCTTCACCGAAGGCTGAGAGGTAAGCATTACGGCGATAACTAGGCAAATAATCCAGCTCCGCATTAAGGGAAATCTGTAAGTGGTGCCCCGGCACGGCCTCATGAAGGGTCAGTGCTTCAAGTACATACAAAGGGCGCTTATCCAAAGCGTAAGTGTTTACCCAGTAATAACCTGCTTCATCATCTCGGCTGGCACCAGAATAGCGACCCGTAGTGTATTTCGGCGCGATACTCGCTGGTACTGGTGCAACACCGTATGGTTTACGTGGCAGTTGTTTAAACAACTTAGGCAACTGCGCGTCCATCTTTTTGGCGATAAATGAGGCTTCTTTGAGTAATTCTTCAGGAGTTGTAGCGTAAAATTGTGGATCTGTACGCAAAAACTCTACAAAATCAGCGAAATCACCCTTAAAGCCCAGCTCATCAATGATCGCCTGCATTTCCCCACGGATGCGCTTTACTTCTTGCAAACCCAGTTCATGAATTTCTTTCGGGGTCATCTCCGTGGTGGTGTAGTGCTTAGCACGATTCGCGTAATACGCTTCGCCATTCGGTACATTAGAGATACCAATGCTGTCGCGTGCGCCCGGCTGATATGTTGAGACGAAGAAGTCGAAATAATGTTGGTACGCCGGGATCACTGCATTACTCAACACGTCTTTGGCTTGCTGTTGCAGTGAAGCAAACTCTTCATCGGAAATGCCCGCAGTATTTTGCTTAAACGGCGCATAGAATTCAGATGTTGTCACGTCGTCGACAATGTAAGCACTGATTGACTCTTCATAACCTTGTAACACTGCTTTTGGTTGCGTCAGACCCGTTTCTAAGCCTTTTTTCATCCAATTGATGTTTTGCTCGAAAAAGCGTGGCACTTGGTTCAAGCGCTTTAGATAGGTTTCGAAGCCTGCTTTGGAGGTGTAGTCACCACGGGACACCATAAACGACAATGATGAATGGAACCCGTATTCTGATGTAAGTGGCATGTAATGTGCGTTAAAGCGGTACTCATCGACTTGGTTTTGCACCTGCGCGCGAATAATTTGCAGGTTAATTTTGTTTTCATCATTCAGGGAATCAACATTGATGCTGTCTAACTGCGCCAAAAGTGCTTGTCTTTGTTCAAACTCGGCACGCAAGTTGTCAGCACTCAGATTAGGTAGCAAATAGCCATCGATTTCCTGTTTATATGGGTTGATGCTGTCACGGTAGTTAACAATTTGCTCTGCCACATCGGTGAACACAAGGTTTGCATCGCCTTGTTGGCTTGATGTGGTTGCACACGCACTTAAACCAAGCGTGAGGGCGGTTACTATGGCTAATTTTTTTAGTTTTATGCTCGGTTGCATACCTTCAATTCTCAATGTTGCAATGCTTAGGGTCTGTTGACCTTTGCTGTTTGTTTTTGCAGCAGTCATTGGGGTATTTTGGCAAGGCAGAGCCTGCGTCGCATAGTTATTCTATGTAAGTCAGGCGATAACGCCGAAAAAATACCCCAATGGCGCTGCCCAAAGGGTTCAACCAAAGGCTTACACTGCCTTGTCATGGGCAATTAACATAGCTCACTATGCAACATAACCCATTCCTTGCATTGAAAGCCTTTGATTTGAACAAAATTCATACTTCAAAGGTCAACAGACCCTAAAGACTCACTTTAGCGTACCGAGCAAGACATTCAAAGTCATTGCGACTAGTCGCAATTTCATACGTTTTCGATGCAATTGAACAATCTTTATTCGATTAAGGTTAATAATGCTCTTGGGCTATTCCAAATTCGCAATTTTTGTTCTTTAATGGGTAGTGATGTTACATATGTACCTGTTTTAGTGAACTTTTATTGTTGAAGTGGTGGTAAGTGCAATTATGATGTTCCATGACTCCATGGCCAATGCCCAAGAGAAAATGACCCAAGTGTGTCATTTACTTGAATTACATGCGTTGCCGCCTACGCCATTGAATTATCAGGTGCTATACATCTATGTGAGTGATTCGCACACAGAGCTCAATACCAGTTTTGATACAGCGGTTGCGAGTAAGCGTGTCGTTGATTCCGTGTTGATGGAAGAGTTGTACATTCGTTTCTTATCGAATGATCAGCAACAACAAACAGATTTGGTTGAGCGCGTCGGTGACATGCTGGGCAGCTTACAAAATCATTCGCAAACAAATCAAAAGCACCTCGACGACTACCACCTTGAAATCGATAAATGTACGCAAGCGCTCAATGACGACAATCCTGAGCGAACGCGACAATACCTGCAAAAATTAGCTGAGCATACGCTGCGACTGCGACGACAAACACAGAGCTTCAAATTGATTGTCGAACGCATAAAAAGCCAATATCAATCGACTAAATCGCAGTTACAACAAATCAAGCGCAAGCAAAGTATCGACCCGCTCACAGGCTTATACCATCGCCATTATCTCGATAAACAAACCCAGTTGTGGATTGAGAAAGGCAAAAATATCTCCATCATCAGCATTGAAATCGAGAACTACCATACCTTCTGCCAAGACTACGGTGACTTAATCGGCAATTTAATGCTCGAGAAAGTGGCATCAAAGATTCAAACTTACACGCAAGAAAGCGGTTGTAGCGGTCGTACGCAAAGTAATGAGTTTACTATTTTACTTGCTGACGTCGATGCCGAAACCACAGCGCTTATCGCCGATAAAGTGCGCACAGGTATTTCTAAACTGCGTTTTGTAAGTTCACGCAGTGGTAACTCCTTACCCGGCGTTGCCTTTAACTGCCATATTACCCACCGTGATGATGAACAAAACCTCAGTGCCTTACTGAGCAAGCATGACCAGCAGTCTCCACTTAGCTAACATCTTGATTAAAGAAGTTTGTTTCTGAGCCCTTTGATGGCTTAATCCTTGAGCTGTTAAAGGGGCTCAAGTACACTATGGCAAACTTCCCCTCTAGGCTTGAATTACCATGAAAGAAGCAGAGCAAAAAACAACGCATTTTGGCTATAAAACAGTGGCTGCAAATGAAAAAGCAGCGCACGTTGCTGATGTATTCCACTCAGTTGCTGCAAAGTATGATTTGATGAACGATTTGCTCTCGTTTGGTATTCACCGCCTATGGAAGCGCGTGACGATTGCCAGCTCTGGCGCGCGTCGAGGCCAAACTATTCTGGATCTAGCGGGCGGAACAGGGGATTTAACAGCAAAGTTTAGCCAACTTGTCGGTGAATCTGGCAAAGTCATCCTAGGTGATATTAACGACTCAATGCTCAAAGTCGGCCGAGACAAGTTGCGTGACCGAGGCTTGGTGAGCAACATCGAATACGTGCAAATGAACGCCGAAGAACTGCCATTCCCTGATAACAGTATTGACGTTATCACCATCGCTTTCGGCCTGCGTAATGTAACCGATCAAAGCAAGGCGCTGGCATCTATGTACCGAGTGCTAAAACCAGGCGGCCGTTTATTGATTCTTGAATTCTCAAAGCCTGAGCATGAAGTGCTGACTAAGCTATATGACGTGTATTCGTTCAACATTCTACCAAAAGTCGGCGAAGTGGTACTGAACGACAGCGAATCATACAAGTACCTTGCAGAGTCTATTCGTATGCATCCAGACCAAGTAACCCTTGAAAACATGATGCAAGAAGTGGGTTTTGAACAAACGAGCTACCAAAATATGACCGGCGGTATCGTCGCATTGCATCGCGGCTTCAAATTTTAAGGAGCAGCTATGCTCGCACATTTCGCTCTAGCGGCCATTGAGACAATAGCCAATCGCTTGCTTGCATTAGACCCCAGCGCTCAAGCGCGCTTGGCAAAGGTGCAATCGCAAAATTTAGTGATTCATGTGCGCGACTGGCAACAATACATCAGTGTTGTATATGCGACTGAAGGTCTTATGTTACAAGCACATGAGCAACAGCCGGAGCACAGCGATTGCTTTATAAGCGCCGACACAGATACCTTGTTGAAACTCAAGGACCCTTCGTTGCTCACCCAACTCATTCGCCAACACAAGCTAGACATTGAAGGTGATATTCATCTCGCGCAAGCATTCAGCCAAGCCTTCAGTGACCTCGATATTGACTGGCCTGAACATTGGTCAAACTATATTGGCGACGCACCCGCTCAATTGTTGTGGCAACAACTGGGTAAAGGCAAACAGCTTTTCCTACAAAACCAAGGCAAAGTGGATCATATTGTTATCACTTTATTGCAAGATGAGCTCAAAGTAGCCATACATCCACTGGAAGTTGAGCAATTTACCCGCCAAAACAGACAACTCAAGAGCGATATGCAAATGTTAGAGCAACGCATTGATGCCTTGCTCGCTGCCAACCAACAGGACAGAGGTTAATAGTGTCAGCTTCGCGACTGTATTTCATAACTAAAACCCTACTCCAGCATGGACTGGATGAGCTTCTGCCCAAGCAAAAGCTCCCTTGGTTCGCAAAGCTAGCGCGCAGCAGTTTGTTTTGGCTGCGCAATCAACACAAAGACAAGCCCGCCGGCATGCGTCTGCGCTTAGCGCTGCAAACTCTTGGCCCTGTGTGGATTAAATTTGGCCAGATGCTATCAACACGACGTGACTTACTGCCAGCAGATATTGCTGATGAGCTCGCACTGTTACAGGACCAAGTGCCACCCTTCTCAGGCGATCAAGCCAAATCGATTATCGAAAAAGCACTTGAACTTGATGACATTAATGATGCCTTTAGTGAGTTCGACGTGAACCCTCTCGCTTCCGCGTCCATCGCGCAAGTACACACTGCAAAACTGTGTGATGACCATGGCAAAACCCATGATGTAGTCGTGAAGGTCATTCGCCCGAACATCAAAAAGCAAATTGATGCCGACCTGACCTTGATGCAGCAATGTGCGAAGGTGGTAGCCAAGTTACTGCGTGAAGGTCGTCGCCTACGCCCAGTGGAAGTGGTTAAAGAATACAAAAAGACACTGCTTGATGAACTCGATTTAATGCGTGAAGGCGCCAATGCTATTCAGTTGCGCCGAAACTTTGAGGGCTCCCCAGCGCTTTATATTCCATACGTTTACAGCGACTTTAGCCGCAGCAATGTGTTAGTTATGGAACGTATCTATGGGATCCCTGTTTCAGATACTGACGCCTTATTAAAGCAAGGCACCAATATGAAACTGCTGGCCGAGCGAGGCGTAGAGGTATTCTTTACCCAAGTATTCCGCGACAGCTTCTTTCATGCCGATATGCATCCAGGAAACATCTTTGTTTCCTACGACAATCCGCACAACCCACAGTATATTGGTATCGACTGTGGCATCGTCGGTACCCTAAATAAAGAAGACAAACGTTACCTCGCTGAGAATTTCATCGCATTTTTCAACCGTGATTACCGCAAAGTGGCAGAGTTACACGTGGATTCGGGTTGGGTTCCGGCGGATACCAGCATTGAAGAATTTGAGTTTGCGATTCGCACCGTGTGTGAGCCTATTTTCAACAAGCCGCTGGCGGAGATCTCATTTGGTCATGTGTTGGTGAATTTATTTAACACCGCACGCCGATTCAATATGGAAGTACAGCCACAGCTAGTTCTACTGCAAAAAACCTTGCTGTATGTTGAAGGGTTAGGCAGACAACTGTATCCACAATTAGACTTGTGGAAAACCGCGAAACCATTTTTAGAAGACTGGGTCAAAGATCAGGTAGGCCCTTGGGCGGTCGCTAAGCAAATGTACGCCAACTTGCCATTTTGGGCAGAGAAAATGCCTGAATTGCCAGACCTTATCTACCACAGCTTAAAGAGGCAACAGCACCCTGTTGCCCCAACGCCTGTAAACCAGCGACCGCTGATCCTCGCATTAGCAGGTTGCAGTGGTCTGATCATTGCCAGTTTGTGCGCCTTATCTGGGCATACAATAGCCGCCGCAGGCGCTGCAATTACTGGCTTTGCAGCATTAGTTTGGGCTTGGCGCAAAGGCGCTTAGGCCCTCTATGACAAACACTGTTTGCGCGCTATACTGCGCAACTACTTAACGCAATATTTCGGAGAAGGTTATGATCGGTGGTATTAGTATTTGGCAGTTACTTATTATCCTAGCAATCATTGTATTGATTTTTGGCACAAAAAAACTTCGCAACCTTGGTGGCGATTTAGGTAGCGCTGTAAAAGGTTTTAAGAACGCTGTTTCTGACGACGAAACTAAAGAAAAACCTGAAGAAGATCAGAAGCTAACTCAGGCGAAAGAGCAAGCTGAAGAGAAGTCTCCTGAGCAAACCAAAGACAAGGTATAACCCTAATGGGAATGTGGGAATTAGTAGTCGTTTTGATTGTCGGGTTGATTGTTCTTGGCCCAGAAAGACTACCGGTCGCAGTACGCACAGTGAGTGGCTGGATAAAAAACATAAAAAGCATGGCCAACCACATTTCCGCTGAGGTCAGTGAAGAACTTCGTATTCACGAACTACACCAAAACCTCAAAAAAGCTGAACAACAAAATATGGACAACTTGCCAAGCGACCTTCAAGACTCAGTCAAAGAGCTTGAAAAGGCCGCGCAGTCCGTGACTCGCAGTTACGAGAAGTCAACGCAGCAAAGCAGTAATAATAAAGATGAGTGAAGCACAAACAAGTGGCTTTATTGCCCATTTGGTTGAACTACGCAACCGCCTAGTTCGCGCCCTTTTATCGGTCTTGGTGATTTTTATCGCACTGGTTTACTTTGCCAATGACATTTACGCCTTTGTTGCTGCGCCGCTGCTGGACCATCTGCCTGAAAACAGTCAAATGATTGCCACAGACGTCACCGCACCGTTCTTCACGCCTTTCAAACTCACCATGTTCGTGGCGTTGTTCGCAGCCATTCCATTTATTTTGCATCAAGTTTGGTCGTTTGTGGCACCAGGTTTGTACAAGCATGAAAAACGCATGCTCGTGCCAGTGCTACTCTCAAGTGTGATTTTATTCTACGGCGGTATCGCATTTTGTTACTTCGTAGTGTTGCCGATTGTGCTTGGCTTTTTCACTGGCATTGGCCCAGAAGTCATGACATTGACACCGGATATCAGCAGCTATCTTGGCTTTGCCTTAAAGTTGTTTTTTGCATTCGGTGTGGCATTTGAAATCCCTGTAGCCATCATGTTGTTATGCTGGAGTGGTGCAACAAGCACAGAGAGCTTGAAGCAAAAACGCCCTTATATCGTTGTCGGTGCGTTTGTGGTTGCGATGTTCCTAACACCACCGGACGTACTCTCGCAAACCTTGCTCGCATTACCAATGCTGTTATTATTTGAGCTTGGACTCATCATGGCCGCATTTTATAGCGCGAAACCATCACAGGAAGAAAAACAATGAAGAAATATCTCGTGCCTGCCTCACTCGCATTGTTGAGCACTACCCTAATAACACCCGCGGTGGCATCTGAAGGAATAAACGAGCAAGCGTTAAAAGCCTGTAGTTTTATCGAAAACGATTTCCGACGCCTAATGTGCTACGACAACGTTGTGGCGGGTAAACCAATTGATGCCGCTCGTGAGAAAGTGACTACATCTAATGCTCCTGCCGCTGCAGCAGCCGGCGCAAGTGCAGCAACAGTTGCAACTCAAAGCGCTAAAAGCAAAGAAGAGTTCGGCTTAGAGCATAAAATAAAAGCTGAAGAAGAAGCAAAAGATCTTGTCGCTGGCGTGACTAAAATCAGTGAAGCACCTTACGGCGAATTGATTATCACCCTAGATAATGGTCAGGTTTGGCGCCAGATTGGCACTGAATCTTTCAAACTAAGTAAAAATGACGAAGTGGTGATCAGCCGCGCGATGTTTAACTCATTCTTGTTGAAAAAGTCAGGCACCAACAAAACAATTCGCGTAAAACGCACCAACTAATTGCGATGATCGACGCGGGCGTAAACCTTACTAGCAGCCAATTCCATAGTGATGCCGATGACGTAGTCGCCCGTGCGCGCGAAGCTGGCATCACGTCTATGATGGTGATTGGCTGTGATGAGCAAGACAGCATCGAAGCACTCGCGCTCGCAAAACAGTATCAATATGTAAGTTGTGCGGGCATTCACCCGCACAATGCCAAAGATGCCAGTGTCGATTTTGAAGCCAACTTACGTCAGCTTGCCAGCGCAAGCGAGGTCGTCGCCATCGGCGAGTGCGGGCTAGACTACAACCGTGACTTTTCACCAAGGCCACAACAGCGCGAAGTTTTCGCACGCCAATTAGCACTCGCCAACGAGCTCAACCTTCCTGTGTATTTGCACGAACGAGATGCCCATGACGACATGCTGGCCATTCTCAAAGAATATCAGCCAAAGGGTGTGTTGCACTGTTTTACTGGCACTAAAGCACACGCCGAAAACTACCTCGATTTAGGTTTGTATCTCGGCGTAACCGGTTGGGTGTGCGACGAACGCCGCTCACAAGATTTAAACGACGCTTTGAGCGTAATAAGCATCGAGCGTGTACTTATAGAGACAGATGCACCCTACTTGCTGCCGCGCACTATTCGCCCAAAGCCCAAATCGCGTCGCTGTGAACCTATGCACCTTACCTATGTAGTTGCACACCTCAGTGCACACTATGGTGTCAGTGAACAAGAGATAAGCAGAATTACCACCGAAAATTTTCAATCACTCTTCATCCTCTAACTCTCTCAATGGGTTGCGCGGTATCAACAAATTCGCATTTCTCTGAGCATCCAGATCTATTAACTGGTAATATTTGTGCGTTCACAAGCACATAATCTTAGTTTCAGGAGAACACTATGCCTCAGTCAGGTTTGGATCTGTTTCCATACACACGTATGCGTCGATTACGCAAAAACGATTTCTCTCGCCGCTTAACGCAAGAGCATGAATTAAGTGTCAACGACCTAATTTACCCTGTGTTTGTGCTTGAAGGTAAAAATCGTCGTGAAGCGGTAGAATCTATGCCTGGTGTTGAACGCTTGTCGATTGATTTACTGGTAGAAGAGGCCAAAGAGCTGGCTGCATTAGGCGTGCCTGCTATTGCCCTATTCCCAGTGACTCCAGCTGACAAGAAATCCCTACTCGCAGAAGAAGCGTACAGCCCAGAAGGTTTAGCGCAACGCACAGTGCGTGCAATAAAAGCGGAAGTGCCTGAGCTTGGTGTAATCACAGATGTGGCTTTAGATCCATTCACTGTGCACGGCCAAGACGGCATCATCGATGACAATGGCTACGTCATGAATGATGTAACAACCGAAATTCTCGTAAAACAAGCGCTATCTCATGCAGAAGCAGGTGCAGATGTTGTTGCTCCGTCCGATATGATGGATGGCCGTATTGGCGCGATCCGTGATGCATTAGAAGAATGCGGATTTATTCACACACAAATCATGGCGTACTCAGCTAAATACGCATCAAGTTACTATGGCCCTTTCCGTGACGCTGTGGGCTCTGCTGGCAACCTCAAAGGTGCGGATAAGAAAACCTACCAAATGAACCCCGCCAACTCAGATGAAGCATTACGTGAAGTTGCGCTGGATCTACAAGAAGGTGCAGACATGGTGATGGTTAAGCCTGGCATGCCCTATTTGGACATTGTGCGTCGTGTTAAAGACGAATTTGCGGTACCGACATTCGCGTACCAAGTCAGTGGTGAATATGCGATGCATATGGCGGCTATCAACAATGGTTGGCTAGCTGAACGTGAAACGGTGATGGAATCCTTGTTAGCCTTTAAACGTGCCGGTGCTGATGGCATTTTGACCTACTTTGCGAAAAAGGCCGCTATTTGGCTCAACGAAAAGTAATATCAATGGCGATACACACTGTATCGCCATTTTTTTTTGGTACATATAAAAGTTTTTAGTTAACAAATTGAAACTTTTGTGTAACCTTGCGCCCGTACAATAAGTACCCCTTAAAGGGTTAGACTAACTAGAAACACGGGATTCTTACGCATGAAGAAAACACTCTCTCCCATAGCACTCGCTATGGCATCAGCTATGGCCGCAGTGCCTGCGTATGCTGACATTTTCATTTCTGAATACATGGAAGGCGGCAGCAATAACAAAGCGCTGGAATTTTATAATCCAACAGACAACACGATTGACTTAAGCGATTACAACGTTGCTTTTTACTTCAATGGTAAAACCACTGTTGGTACGCAATTTAACCTTGAAGGGTCAATTGCACCAAAATCAACACATGTTGTTGCGCAAAAACTTGCCTATGCTGTCACCTTGAATGCAGCTAACCAAACCAATGGCAGCAGCTGGTATAACGGCGATGACGCGATTGTTTTAAGCAAGCAAGGCACAATCATCGACAGCATTGGCCAAGTGGGTTTTGATCCTGGCTCGCGCTGGGGCTCAGGTGACATTGCAACACAAGATAAAACACTTCGCCGTATCAGTACCAGTGCAGCACGCACCGATATTTTTGCAAGCTACGACCCAAGCGAATACTTCACTGGTGCAGCCAAAGATGATGCCAGCGACTTAGGTAAATACCTAGGTGGTACAGGCCCGGTTGATCCAAATCCTGAACCAGAATTAGACATGACCTGTGGCGCAGACGCCACTGCAATCAACGCCATCCAAGGAACTGGTGCACAAAGCCCTCTGAACGACCAAACCGTGGTTGTTGAAGCTGTGGTCAGTGCAGATTTCCAAAATGCTGACCAACTAAAAGGTTTCTTCTTATCGTCTTTAGTAGCGGATGCCGATCCACTGACATCTGAAGGTGTTTTTGTTTATAACACCAGCTTTGATGTGAACGTAGGCGACGTGGTGCGTTTAACAGCCACTGTGGATGAATACTACGACGCAACGCAACTGAAAAACGTGTCTGCACTGGTTCATTGTGGCACAGACAGCGTGACTAGCACGGAGCTAACTCTGCCACTTGCGAACAACAATGACTTAGAAGCCTACGAAGGCATGCTAGTGCACGTGACTCAGCCTTTGTATGTTGTTGATAGCTACAACATGGCACGCTACGGCGAAGTGGGTGTGGCAACTGAGCGCCTTTACCAAGGTACACAAGTTGCTTTGCCAGGTGATGCTGCCAACGCACTTGAGCAAGAAAATCAGCTTAAACAGCTACTTATTGATGATGGCTCAACACAACAAAACCCAGAAGTCGTGCCATACCCAGCAGGCGGCTTGGATGCATACAATACGCTTCGCCTTGGCGACAGTGTATCAGGTCTAACAGGTGTACTGGGTTACAGCTTCAATCAATACCGTTTACACCCAACGCAAACACCACAATTTATTGCTGATAACCCACGTACTGACGCTCCTGAGCTCGCAGAACAGGGGGATATCAAGGTAGCTAGCTTCAACGTATTGAACTACTTCAACGGTGATGGCCAACAAGGCGGCTTCCCAACCTCTCGTGGCGCAGATAGCCTAGAAGAATTCATTCGCCAAGAGCAAAAAATCGTCAGTGCCATCACTGCGCTTGATGCTGACATCATTGGCTTAATGGAAATCGAAAACGACGGTTTTGGTGAGTTCAGTGCCGTCGCATCGTTGGTGGCTGCGCTTAATGATGCAAGTGCCGAAGGCGAATATGCATTCGTTAATTTTGGTAGCGCACAAGTAGGCACAGATGAAATCACCACTGCGCTTATTTACCGCAGTGACCGCGTTATAGAAAAAGGCACGGCTAGCATTAACGACCAAGGTGCATTGTCTTACGGCAACCGCGCAGGTATTGCACAAAGCTTCCAACACAAAGACACTAAGGAAATCCTGACCGTTGCAGTAGCCCACCTTAAATCGAAAGGCGGTTGCGGCAGTGCACAGGGAATGGATGCCGACCAAAATGACGGCCAAGCGTGTTACAACGCGACCCGTGTTGCCGGCGCCACTGAGTTTGCAGGCTGGCTATCTAGCAAACCAACAGGCGTTAATGACGACGACATCATCATCGTGGGTGACATGAATGCCTACGCGATGGAAGACCCCATTGCGGCATTCGCTAACGCAGGTTTCGCTAATGTGATCCCAACATTAGACGGTGATACTTTAGGTTATTCATACAACTTCCAAGGTCGTATGGGTAGCTTGGACCACGCCATTGCATCAGCGCCACTTATGGACAAAGTTGCAGCGGCCACAGACTGGCACATCAACGCCGACGAGCCTCGCGTGCTTGATTACAACGTTGAATTTAAGTCACAAACGCAACAAGCAAGCTGGTACGCAGACAACGCGTATCGCGCATCAGACCACGACCCTGTGGTCGTTGCTATCAATGCTGCAAAACCGATTGCTGAAAAGTCAGGTGAATACGCTAATATCACTGGCTGGTTCTGGCCGAAGAACTACACCATCGACATTCCTGAAGGTTTCGACTACCTCGACATCGAACTAACAGGCGGTTGGGGTGATGCCAACTTGTATGTCAGCCACCAGCGCCGCCCTACTATTTTCAAAAATGACTGCGCATCAACGAACGACGGTGCAGATGAAATCTGTCAGTTTGAAAAACCTGAAGGGGGTAAATGGAAAATCCGCCTACTAGGCACTACTCCTTACGGTGACGTAACACTCAGCTACCGCGCTGTGAAATTCTAATCACGTAATACGCTAAGTACTAAAAAGGGCAGATTTCATATCTGCCCTTTTTTATTTTTTAAAAATTCGATTTTTCTTGAACTTACCATGTTTATGGATGAAGAGGGTCGCTTTTCAAATCGGCATTTTGTCGCGTTGGCGACAACAAGTTAGAGGAAATGCGCGCCCATTTCCTCTAACAACTCCTAGGGCGCCCCAACATTGCATAATTTCCTTAACGTGATACTCGAAATGAACGTAACCAACATGCACAGGACATCCGTGCCCTGAGTATGTTTTCGCCCGCTATCCCTACGGACGATTACTCTTCTCGTATCCCATTTCGGATGCAATGTAAGGGGATCTTAATGACACGGAGTACAACAGTGAGTTTATTCCTTTACAAGTACACACCCAGCTCACAGGTATAGATCTCCCCGTTTTGACTCGCGCTGGAGAAATCGGCTTTTGTTGTGGAGCATGTTGTTGATAGCGAGGCACGACGCCGAGCTAGATTTATCAGCACATGGACGTGCTGTTAAATCGTATCAGCAACTAAGCGGAACGTTTAACAAAAACCTGAGTTCGCAAGCATTAGCGAATCACGGGTTCGCGGAGTTTCCAAAGAGGGAGTCGAATCACTCCCTCTTTGGTTGTCGTCGCCAACGCGACAAAATCTTAATTTGAAAATCATTGCTAGCAATTCATCCCTGAAGCTTGATTGCCGCCCCCAGCCTTTCGCTGGCTCAAGGTGACAATATATGACAGTAACTCCCTTCGTCGGCGCAAAGCACCGACCTACATGACCGCCAATGTCGGCGGCCCGACAAATCTAATATCGCTCCAAAATCTTATCCCTCACCCCATTGGCAATAATCTCCCGTAATCCTTTCTCGAATAGCTTTTGCATCCGCTTGCCATCGGGATGATCTGGCGAAAACGCTAAATAAATATCTGTGCCCTCATTGAGAAAAGCGATTTGAATGTTATCGGGTATTTCATCGGCTCGACGTAAATAGTTGGCCGCTTTAATGAAGATAATGGCACCGTCAAGTCGCCCTAGCTCCAATCGCTTCACGTTGGGTAAATCAGAATTAGCTTCTGCGGCGACAACCTTTCCGCTTTCCAACATCTCGAGGTAATGCTCGCCATAGCCGTATTCTCGTACCACACCGATTAGCTCGCCATTGAGCTGATCGCGATTGAGTGCCCCAAGCGGCCATCGAGTATTGTGATAATACGCGGAATACGCCTTATATAAGGGCGTGTTGCCTAGCAAATACTTACTCTGGGATTCACTATCTATCGGCACATTGAATCCGGCCACATAGCTCCCTGCATCTAGATACCGCAGCACGCGGGCATACGGATATACGTGGAACTCTACCGTAACATCAACGGCATCAAAGGCCGCCTTAATGACGTCATTAGCCATCCCCGTACCATCTTCATTGGCATAAGGTGTCCATGCATCTTCAGCAGCAATCACCACATGTTCAGGCTCGCCATAGCTAAACACACTGAATACAAGAAATAACAGTGTAGGAAATGAGACTTTAGTCATTACGCGCTCTATAAATAGGTCGAGTAATGAGTATAGGAAGGCGGCGTGTAATTTAACAAACTACACGCGTTATTCTTTGAACTAGTGGTGATGACCACCTAAGGCCTGACCATCACTGCTATAGAATCCTGACGCACTGTGTTCGATGAACCCTTGATTGATCATTTTCGACAAGAAGGCATCTTGTTCATTGTCACCTACATCCGCGTAATCGGTGCTTTGGTAACGGTCCCACAGCGCAAATTGCTGCTCTATTAGTTGCGGTGTTAATTGATAACTTTGCAGCGTCAATGTACTTAGCACCTGCCACTCGCCGGCCTCATTTTGCGCACTGATCACCATCGTTTTAACTAACTCAAGCTCTGGTAACCAAGTAACCGAAAGTTTTTGTGTGCCCGACGTGTGTTCAAAATATTGTTCGCGCTCACATCCTTGGCCCTGCTCTCGCACAGGTGTTTGTAGCAAGTTAGCACTGACTAACTGGTATTTTTGCGCCCACTCGATGTTGCCATTGTGATTGCGCAACTCACCCGGCTGATACTCAATGGCACGTTGGTATTGTTCAAAATAGCGTACTGGTCGCACCTGCCCTGTGCTGAGATGTTGCCATTTATCCACGATACCTGAGTGAAGTGATTGATGTGCCACTTCTTCGTGCAAACGCCACAAGCCGAATTGTTGGCCATCACCTTGTTTTTGCTGTTGTTGGTAATTCGCTTTGATAATGTGCGCGTTGACATCACACTGTGCTAGCGATTGCTGCTGTGAGAAAGTAGAGGTCGACAACAAGGCAGCCACCGCTGTAAGTGCCAGATACTTCATCATTCATCCTTACAAAAAGAGGGCCAAGCGACACGCACTCGGCCCGTTGTTACCTTACTTCGCTAACTTCGCTTCAGCTTTGGTCACGAGGTCGGCTGCATAGTTCATTACATGGAAAATGTAGCTTTGCTCGTTGGTGCCTGTCACCAGGTGGGCGCCAGGGCCTTGAGCATAAATGCCCACGTCTTCACCGGCGTGTGTCTCTGAGCTCATCGGTACTAATGCTTCTTGGTGGAAGCCCGGTGTTGTGGTGTCAACATTGGTTAAATCCACACGACCTGTCACGATAGCGCCGTTGTAGCCTGCATCAGCATCCGTTTCGGCACCTAGGTCTTTGAAGCCATTACCATTGGTGTAACCCACTGTGGTGTACGGCATGCCATCAGCAGCGAGTGTTGGCGTTTCACTGCCCACTGCAACCACTTTACCTAAGATTGGGTTACCACGTTTTGGATAGCCCGCAATCGTAAACACGTGGCTGTGGTCTGCTGTAACAATGATTAACGTGTCTTCACTGCTGGTGTTATCAATGGCCGCTTGTACTGCATCAGCAAAGGCAACAGTGTCGTGCAGTGCGTTATACGCATTACCTGCGTGATGACCGTGGTCAATACGACCCGCTTCCACAGTGAGGAAGAAGCCTTCGCTGTTGTTATCAAGAATGTCGATTGCTTTGGTCGTCATTTCAGCCAATGAAGGTTCGCCTGCTACATCGTTTGCGCGGTCTTGCTCGTATTGCATATGTGACTCGTTAAACAAACCGAATACGCGCTCAGTCGTTGCCGCGTCGATGGCATCAAAGCCCGCTTGGTCCATAACGTATTGTCCCGTTGGGTAAGCTTCTTGCCATTTTGCCGTTAAGTCGATGCCATCCGTACGGTCACCTTCGGTGCTACTTACTGCATCTGCACTGTTAAATGCAGCATCTTTCGGTAAGAAGTGACGACGACCGCCACCCATAACGACTTCAATCCCATCTACGTCAACGTCGAAACGTGCTTCAAGATTCTGCTCGAAATTCACCAATTGCATTGCAATGTCTTCACAACCCTGTGTTACCGCGTCGCTTGGCATATCAGATACATCTTCCCAGTTACGATCCGCAGATTTTGCATAAGTCGCCGCAGGGGTTGCGTGAGTGATACGTGCTGTAGACACTACACCCGTTGATTTACCTGCGATTTCTGCAAGCTCCAAGGCCGTAACGAGTTCATTACCAGAGACAGATGCACAGTTACCGCGCTCTACCCCTTCCGCGACACCAATCACACCTACGTCAGTTTTTACCCCTGACGCCATCGCCGTCATCGTACCTGCTGAGTCTGGCGTTTGTGCATCAACGTTGTAAGTTTTTGAAAATCCAGAGAATGGCATTTTTTCAAAGCTTAACTGATGCTCCTCACCTGCTTTGCCTTCAAGCTGACCAGCCAGAATACGCGCAGCTGTGACCGTGGAAATACCCATACCGTCACCCACAAATAAAATCACGTTTTTCGCTTTGGGTGCGGTGGTCATCACCGCTTCTGAACGAGCCTGAGCCGCAGTGACTTTTTCTTGTGCATCTGCAAACCACGGGTTTTGTGTTAGGTGTGCTAATTCTGATTCGTCTAACGTCGTTTTGATAGCGTTACACGTTGTTTTTGATGCATCCACTTCTGAGCTTTCAAGCTGACCATTGCCGTTGTCATCAGCACCAACTTGCACTAATAGACCACCATTAATACATTGGCTATCACCCACGGCAATCGCCGTTTCTAACGTCAGTGTTGTTGGTGCATCGTCATCTGAGCAACCAGCGAGTGCAGCAACCACTGCTAGAGAAAGTAAACTTAACTTTTTCATCGAACTTATTCCTATTGCTTAGTTAGCTCAAGTGCTGAATCTATGATGTGGAAAACCATGCTCTGCTCTACCACGCCTTGCGCAAGGTGTGCGCTTGGGCCCATTGCATGGAGCGAAATATCTTCACCCGCGTGCGTTTCTGAGCTAAGTGGAATGGTTGCTTCTTGGTGGAAGCCAGGTGCGGTTGTATCAATACCCGTAATATTTTGACGACCCGCCAGTGCGCCTTCGCTGTAACTGGCATCGGCATCAGTTTGTGCACCAAGGTTACGGAAACCAAGACCGTTGGCATAACCCACGGTCGTGTATGGCTGACCATCCGCTGCAAGCGAAGGTGTTGTGCTGCCAACGGCAACCACTTGACCAAGAATTGGGTTACCGCGTTTTGGATAACCAGCAATCGTAAATACGTGGCTGTGGTCCGCCGTAACAAGGATCAGTGTTTCTTCAGGGTCAGTGTTATCAACCGCCATTTGCACTGCTTTTGCCAGCTCAATGGTGTCGTTTAAGGCGTTGTATGCGTTACCTGCGTGGTGTGCGTGGTCAATACGGCCCGATTCAACAGTTAGGAAGAAGCCTTTGTCGTTGTTGTCGAGGATGTCGATGGCCTTTTGTGTCATTTCAGAAAGCGAAGGCTCACCCGCAATATCATTGCCACGGTCTGCTTCGTATTGCATGTGCGATTCATTGAATAAGGCAAATACGCGCTCTGCATTAGCGTCTATCGCTTCAAAACCCGCTCTATCCCACACATATACGCCGTTTTCGTACTGTTGCTGCCATTTTGCTGTTAAGTCGATGCCATCCGTACGGTCACCCTCAGTGCTACTCACTGCATCAGCACTATTAAATGCAGCATCTTTCGGTAAGAAGTGACGACGGCCACCGCCCATAACGACTTCGATACCATCAACATCAGTACCTAGGAAACGAGCTTCTAGGTTAGCTTCGAAATTAACCAGCTGGCTAGCGATGTCTTGGCAGCCCGCTTCTACCGCTGCAGCTGGCATATCCGATACATCTTCCCAGTTACGGTCAGCTGATTTAGCGTATGTCGCCGCTGGTGTAGCATGGGTGATACGTGCGGTTGAAATTACACCCGTGCTCAGTCCGCGAATTTCAGCCAATTCCAATGCCGTGACTAGTTCATTACCAGCAACAGTTGAGCAATCACCACGCTCCACATTTTCGTCAACGCCAATCACACCTACATCTGTTTTTACACCCGACGCCATCGCCGTCATGGTGCCTGCTGAGTCTGGTGTTTGCGCATCTACGTTGTAGGTTTTTACTTGTGCTGAATATGGAAATTGCTCAAAGCTCAGTAATCCCTCTTCTCCTAGCTGGCCATTATTTTGGCCTTGAAGAATACGTGCAGCAGTAAGCGTGGATACGCCCATACCATCACCGACGAATAAGATTACATTCTTTGCTTTCGTGCTTTTCTGTGCACTTGCCAGTTGTTGCTTTGCAGTCACTTTATCTTGGTCTGCTTGGTACCACTGACTATTAACTTGCGCCGCAGGTAAAACACCCGCAAAAGCTTGGCTTGATAGTGCCAGAGCCACTGACGTAGCAAGAGCTAACTTTGTCACTTTCATGATTTGTTCCCGAGTAGTAGTTGGTGAGCACGTCAACGCATTAGGTTGAAGGCTGCTGTATTAGCAAGGTTGCATCCCTGCTGCAGGGTTACTTTAGGCGAGTAATGTTTCCAAAAAATAAATATTTGTTGACTATGCGGTGATAGAAATATGACAGCTTTAAGACTTGGTACTTGAGGTTTCGTGAATTTCAGGCATAAAAAAACCCAAGCTAATAGCTTGGGTTTTTCTTTAAAAAAGAACTAATTACTTAGCTGCTTTTTTCGCTTTTTCAGCTGCAATTACTTCTTCCGCTACATTGTTCGGACAAGGTGAGTAGTGCGAGAACTCCATAGAGAACTGACCACGACCTGAAGTAATTGTACGTAGGTGGCCGATGTAACCGAACATTTCTGATAGTGGTACTTCACCCTTGATGCGAACGCCCATAGCGCCTGCTTCTTGGTCTTTGATCATACCACGACGACGGTTAAGGTCACCGATTACGTCACCCACGTTGTCTTCCGGAGTGAACACGTCAACTTTCATGATTGGCTCAAGAAGCTGCGGGCCCGCTTTAGGGATAGACTGACGGAATGCACCTTTCGCTGCGATTTCAAACGCGATAGCTGATGAGTCAACTGCGTGGAAACCACCGTCGAATAGTTCAACTTCAACGTCTAGTACTGGGAAGCCTGCAAGTACACCTTCCTGCATCATTGACGCGAAACCTTTCTCAACTGCTGGCCAGAATTCCTTAGGAACGTTACCGCCAACTACTGATGAAGTGAACGTGAAGCCTGAGTTTTGCTCACCTGGCTTGATGCGGTAATCGATCTACCGAACTGACCAGAACCACCTGATTGCTTCTTGTGCGTGTAGCTATCTTCAACTTCTTGAGTGATAGTTTCACGGTAAGCAACCTGAGGCTGACCAACGATTAGGTCTACGCCGTAAGTACGCTTAAGGATATCAACTTTGATATCTAGGTGTAGCTCACCCATACCTTTAAGGATGGTTTCGCCTGAATCTTCGTCAGTTTCAACTTGGAAAGAAGGATCTTCTGCAACCATTTTACCGATAGCAACACCCATCTTCTCGTTACCGCCTTTGTCCTTAGGAGCAACAGCGATTGAGATTACTGGATCAGGGAAGATCATCGCTTCAAGCGTACATTCGTGCTTAGGATCACAAAGAGTGTGACCAGTTTGAACGTTCTTCATACCTACAACAGCGATGATGTCACCCGCTTGTGCTTCAGTAAGTTCAGTACGCTCGTCTGCTTGCATCTCAACCATACGGCCGATACGCTCAGTTTTACCCGTAGCAGAGTTAAGGATGGTGTCACCCTTCTTCATGCGGCCTGAGTAAATACGGATGAACGTAAGTGCACCGAAACGGTCGTCCATGATTTTGAACGCTAGCGCTTTAAGTGGCTCATCTGCAGAAACAGTTGCTACTTCACCAGTAGGCTCACCTGTTTCAGGATCAGTTAGCGGCTGTGGATCAACTTCTGTAGGAGCTGGTAGGTAATCTACAACAGCGTCTAGTACTAGCTGCATACCTTTGTTTTTGAATGCAGAACCACAAAACGTTGGGAAGAAAGCAAGATCACGAGTACCTTTACGGATACACGCTTTGATTTGCTCTAGTGAAGGCATTTCACCTTCCATGTACGCTTCCATTAGGTCATCGTCTTGCTCAACAGCAGTCTCGATTAGCATCTCATGGTATTCTTCAACTTTGTCTACCATGTCTGCAGGAACGTCTTGTACTTCGTAGTTCTCAGGAAGACCTGTCTCGTCCCAAACGTACGCTTTCTTCTCTAGTACGTCTACAACACCACAGAACTGATCTTCGATACCGATAGGAAGAGTCATAACTAGTGGGTTAGCACCAAGTACTTTCTCTACTTGACCTACTACGCGGTAGAAGTCTGCACCCATACGGTCTAGTTTGTTTACGAAGATAACACGTGCTACTTCTGATTCGTTCGCATAACGCCAGTTTGTTTCTGACTGCGGCTCAACACCACCAGAACCACAGAATACACCGATACCACCGTCAAGTACTTTCAATGAACGGTATACTTCTACTGTGAAGTCAACGTGTCCAGGAGTGTCGATTACGTTTAAACGGTGACCTTTCCACTCACACGTTACAGCAGCTGACTGGATTGTAATACCACGCTCAGCTTCCTGTTCCATGAAGTCAGTTGTTGACTCACCGTCGTGTACTTCACCAGTTTTGTGGATTTTACCGGTAAGCTTTAGGATACGCTCAGTGGTGGTAGTTTTACCCGCATCAACGTGCGCGAAAATACCAATGTTTCTGTATTTGGATAAATCTGCCATTTCTATACTCTGATTGGTCGAAAAATTATTCGGCCGGAGTATATCACCTCTTGTGGCGAACATCATCATAGAAACCGCTTAAAATGCAATCAAATTTAGAAATATCGAGAACGGGAGATGTTTTAGGCCAACATATTAGTTCCTAAGAGGCCTACGCACTGCAAATTAGCGGCGATCCAAGACTTAACCTAACGCGATCCTTTATTTTATTTTCCTCTCGAACGCATGAAGACCTAATTTGTATGTTGTAATAACAGTCCTCAAAGCAGCCTATCTGTAGAGCAGCCTTCGTGGCAAATCTGGCCATTTACTTGCCACAATTAGGACACAGGACACAGGACACAGGACACACAAGAATTACAAACGTATTTGGGCTCAGCGTAGCGATGACTTTAAGTCGAACTATCTTTTTCTTGAGAATTTTGTGAGAAATCAATGAGAGTTGGTTGCGGGAGCCGGATGTGAACGCGACACGCCGTGGCGACGACCGGAGGTCGATATAATAACATTCAATTGGAAAGTAATAGGGTAATCTACTAAAGAATTGGTTGCGGGAGCCGGATTTGAACCGACGACCTTCGGGTTATGAGCCCGACGAGCTACCAGGCTGCTCCATCCCGCGCCAGTAGACTTGAAAGTTATTTTGCTTCTGCTTTCGAAAGAAGTGGCGTATCCAATTAAAAATTGGTTGCGGGAGCCGGATTTGAACCGACGACCTTCGGGTTATGAGCCCGACGAGCTACCAGGCTGCTCCATCCCGCGCCAGTAGACTGAAGGTTTGTTTTTTACTTCTAACCGAACAAAAAGAAGTTGGTTGCGGGAGCCGGATTTGAACCGACGACCTTCGGGTTATGAGCCCGACGAGCTACCAGGCTGCTCCATCCCGCGCCAGTAGACTTTAAACGTCTTGTCGCTGAGTTACAGGGGACCCCTGTTTCAACGAGAGCGCCATAATATAGCAAAAGATTTAAAATGCAAGTTTAAAAACCAACATCGCGTTCAGTTGCTGGATTTTCAATCAACATTAGTCGTGATGAGAACGTTGATGCGGATTAATCATCTTTTGCCATTCCCAATCGGGGTGACCCATGACGATAAAATCAGGGTTTTCTGTTGATTCCCTTTGATTGTATGTCAGTGGATTAAACTCCGCATCGGTAATACAGCCACCTGCCTCTTCGACAATAATTTGCGATGCTCCTGTGTCCCATTCCCCGGTAGGGCCAATGCGCATAAAGCAATCTGCTTTACCCTCAGCAATAATACAGGCTTTAAGTGAACACGAGCCCAAAGGGACGGTATCAAAGGTCGTATTAAGGTACTGACTCACCGCTTCAAGCTTTTGCCTGCGGCTAACGGCGAGTGTTAGCCCTCCAGGCTGCGCAACACTGATTTGCTGCGTGCCCTCTTCGGTCTTTTTAAACGCACCTTGTTGGAATGTGGCGTAATAGGTGATGTTTTTTGAAGGCCAGTGAATCACCCCTAGCACAGGACGATTGTTTTCGACCAACGCAATATTCACGGCAAAGTCACCGCTTTCAAGAATAAATTCACCGGTACCATCCATCGGATCTAACAACCAATAGCGCTGCCAATCTTGCCTGTCTGCCAACGCTGGGATAGGGGTTTCTTCTGACATGATAGGAATGTCTGGCGCAAGCCTTTGCAAGCCCGCAACTAAGACCTCGTTCGATGCCAGATCTGCTTTGGTGACGGGTGTATCATCTGATTTAACTTGGCGGCCAATATCAGGCTTCTGATAAATGGCCATAATTGCCATTCCGGCTTGCTCTGCCAGTTCAATGCATGGCTGTAAGAATTCTTGCAACTTCGCCCCCTTACTTCCTAGCCCCAACTACTGAATGAATACTTTGCGCTATACCGACGTGGTATCTAACTGAATGTTGTAATTAATAATAGCAAAGCTGCCACACTTCGCGCTTCTGTAAAATCTGGCTCTTGCAATAATTGTGACCATTGCGACATCGGCCAATACACCACTTCCAACGGTTCTGGCTCATCGCCATCCAAACGCTCGGGATACAAGTCTTTGGCAGCAATTATGTGCATGTGCGCATTAAAATAGCTTGGCGCCAGTGACACTTGTTTGAGCACGTCCATGCGATTAGCACCAAAACCGACTTCCTCTTTAAGCTCGCGATTAGCGGCTTGCTCTGGGCTTTCACCTGGGTCGATCAGCCCTTTTGGAAAACCAAGTTGATAGTCGTGAGTGCCTGCACAGTATTCTCTTACCAAGACCAACTCATCGTTTTCAGTGACTGGCACTATCATTACGGCACCGCGGCCACCACCACGAATACGCTCGTACTGCCTCTGTTCGCCATTGGAAAATTGCAAATCGAGTGCTTCTACTGTGAACAACCGACTTTGCGCTGTGACCTTACTTTCAAGAATTTCTGGTGGAGTTTGCTGCTTTTTCTGTGTCATGGTCACGACTTTGTTATTATCACCTTGTACTCATCATAATTGTTTTATCAGGAAAATCCTATGCCGAATTGGGCCAATATCGATACTGTATTACTAGACATGGATGGCACCTTGCTAGACCTGCATTTTGACAATCACTTTTGGCTTAACGTCATTCCCCAAGCCTATGCGCACAAACATCAACTCAGCTTAGAAGACGCAAACACCCAGATGCATCAAAAGTACGAAGCGGTGCAAGGACAATTACAGTGGTATTGTCTCGATTACTGGCAGCACGAGTTACAATTACCGATTATGGAACTCAAAAGGGAAATTCAGCATCTTATTTCAATTCGAGAAGACGCTATTGTCTTCTTGAAAGCGCTTAAATCTGCGGGCAAGGAGTTGATTCTCTTAACCAATGCACACAGAGATAGCTTGAGCTTAAAAGTTGAGCTGACAGAGCTAGACATGTATCTGGACAAGCTAGTTTCAACACATGACTACGGGGTGAGCAAAGAACAACAGAGCTTGTGGCAACATGTTGAAGCCGATCTGAAGTTTGATAAAGCGCGAACGCTATTTGTTGATGACAGTGCAGCGGTGCTCGCTGCCGCCAAAGAATTTGGCATTGGTCATTTACTGGCGGTAGCAAACCCAGACAGCAAGCAGCCAACGCGCATACTATCTGGGTATGAGAACATCACGGATTACCGTGACATTTTACCTGCTTAACCGAGCGGTTATTTAGGCAGGGTAACGCTGTTGCAGACCCTGATAAACAAGGTGGGCGAAGTCTGGATTTTCAGTATCTAGGCTTTTTACCACTTCAACCAGATGTTCATTATCTTCTTGGCCGTTCCACACTTTGATGTAGGTACCCTCTTTATAACCGTTATCTTGGCGGAAGAAGTTCAAGGTGTTTTTACCAACGTAACCACGGTATAAGTCATCAACGTCCATACCAATTTGCTGCATACAACCTGCAAATGCTGCGGCATTAAACACTTTGTCATTGACTGCACTTGCAGCCAGTACTTCAAGCGTCGCCTTAAAGTCTTCTGCTGTCACCGGCGCGAGCATTTCTTGCTCTAACTGAGCCGCCAAATCTGAAAATGATGTTTCACCATCGATACGTAGGCTCAAACCAAAGTGAAAAATATCCACCAGCTCTAAGATCACTTGTTCGGTATCTGGTGTTTGTTTTTTCCACCATTTCCAACCGTAGTGGTCAAGCATCTCTGCACACTCAACCCAAATAGCTCGGTACCATTCAAAGCCTTGTTCAAACCACTGCTCATGGACCTTAGTATTCATTGCATGCTGCATTTCTAGCATGATGGCGATTTTTTTAGCTGCGCTGGACATGTTTTTTCTCTTTTTTGTGCTCAATACTGACTATCATACCGTTATCTGAGCTGGGATTGAAAGATAATCCGCGCTCGCCCGTTCTTGTTGTTCGTAACCCTAATAATATGCAGAGATTTATATGCTCAAAACTTTTCTAAAATCACTCCTCCTAGGCGCTGCGCTTATACTTAGCAGCCAAATTAGCCAAGCCGCAACCATCACCAAAATTAGCGATTCAGCTGAACAGGTGAGTCCTATTCTGCCTGGATTAATTATTCCAGATAGCACCTTGAAAAATACCGAAGGTAAACCTGTTTCAATTAAAAACATAGTCAGCAAAAAGCCCACTATTTTGGTGGTGTATCGCGGTGGATGGTGCCCATATTGCTCAAAGCAACTGGCGAATATTCAAAAGATTGAGCAGCAACTTGTTGCCAAAGGCTTCCAAATCATCGCTGTTTCACCAGACAGCCCTGAAAAGCTCAGTGAAAGTACAATTTCGTCGACGAATTACCAGTTATTGTCCGATGATCAATTGAGCTTTACACAAAGCCTAGGTCTGGCATTTTATTTGGAAGATAAAGTGGCTGAAATTTATCGAAACAAACTTGGCGTCAACTTCGTGACCTTAGATGGTGAAGAGAAAGTAGCGCTGCCAGTTCCTGCTGTATTCGTGCTCGATACGCAAGGTCGCGTGCATTTTCAATATGCGAACCCGAATTACAAAGTGCGTTTAAGTGAGCAGCTATTGCTTGCGGCAGCAGATTCAGTGCAATAAAAAAGGAGCCACAGCTCCTTTTTACTACAAAATGTAGTGGTTATCTGAGGCGATAATCACACACGTCTTCGGTTACATAACGGGTGTTAAACGGCGAGCCCGTTGTAAACTCAAAACGCATATCTTCAAGATTGAAGATAGGATGCGGATGCTCTTGAATCCAGCGGTGTGTCGCGCGACAAATCCCTTCAAGTTTATGCAGGCGGAAAGTATCTACCACAACAACAGCATTACCTTGCTCCAAATAACTGCGCTGGATATTTTCAGCCCAGTCAGTGTGGCCGAAGTTATTGCGCAGATAAAAAGTAAGATCGGTGTCATCAACTTCTTTCGGACCCACCGCAGGTGCTTGTCTTGCTTTTTGAGCAAACTGCGCAAGCGATAATTGCTCTTGCACGAGTTGCTCTCGATAGCCAGCTGGGCACGATTGCGTTGTCAACGTCACTTGCCCTGCAGGACTAATACACCTGCTCAGTTTCTTTTCATTCGCATTAGCACTGAAAGCTGAAATCACAGCTACAAAAATCACAATCCAATAGTGCATCGTTATTCTCTTTATATTAGGCACAGCGGCAATTTTGCCAAAACAGACACAAGTACACAAGTGTTGTTAAAATGTTACACTTTTATGGCTAAATTCTAGCGATTTTCTAGACGATTATAGTCAAACAAGCCATATTCTATGCCTTTGTAATCTTTAGCAACTTTGTGTAGCAAATCACTATAACGCCAAAAGTCAACGTGTGTACGCCTAATTGCAAATTCATTTTTGAGCGCTCGATAATCGTCTTCTGAGCGCATCTTTTTCATTGCGCTAACAAATGTATCTAGCTTTGAAGCATCCATAACCCACAGCGCTTCTGGATAATCACCGATAAAACCCGGGACCACCAGCGCCTTATCTTCTTTGTATGCCCTTTGAGCTTCCTCTCGCAACAGGCTGCTGATATTAAAGTGGGCATTATGGTGCACCAAGGTGTATGCCTGCGGTGCTGATTGCTCGTCCATGCTTTTCACCAAAATATAACTTACTTGGGGCAGCAAATTGACAGCTGCACTAGGTAGCTGATTAAGCTGCTGCAGAGAATCAGGCACATTTTTATAGTCATAGCGGTGGCTCATAACAGGTTCGAGCTTGCTTGCCAGTTTATCGAGTAACTCGCGTTTGCGATTATCCGTTTGATATTGAATACCCGTAGGTTGGTTGAAGCGGATTTCTGAGTCTTTTAAGAATTCAACCAAACTCGTTGGTGATTTTCGATACCAGTGAGCTCGCAACGCTGCGCGTTCTTCTTTTGGCAATAACGATAAGAAGTTGTCTTCCCCTTCCATCCGCAAGAAGTCCATGTAAAGGCGCGTTATGAGCTGATGCCCTACATTACCGTAGACATCAAACCCCGCTACCAATAGATAATGAATGCGTTCAAATAAGGAGTAATCAAGGATCCACGCAGTTTTTGGCTGTTCGCCCACCCAACCTTTGACGACGGTGGCGCTATTAAAATGGCGGAAGATAGTGAGTGCAGCGTTGTTGTTATAGCCTTCACCTTGCCAAAGAATATCTTCAGTCAACCCTTCACCACCTGCAAAAACTTTGTTTGCGAGCTGTGCTTTGGCCTCAAGAAATTCACTTTGTTTGGTCGCATATTTAACCCAACTTGAGATGGGCAAAGCATTCGAATCTTCCTGCGCAGGCATGTCTAACATGTCTTCATGGCGAATGAGGAAATTCTCGAACTGTTCATTACCTACATATTTTGGATCAACAAAGGCCACCCAAAATTGATCGTTAATCACATTAAGTGCAATTTGCCCGCGACACACAGGCCCTTGAATAAAGCCTCGAATAATGAGCTCGGCTTCATCCAGCATGAATTGATATCGCGATTGCGCGGGGAGCTGCGCAAACACTTTAAAGGGGTTTGAAGCTACTTCAATATTGTATCCAGGCAGTGATTTGACGTTGAATTCAGGGGCAATAAATTGCTGCGTTAGCCGCGAAAGTTTGTCGTTGTTCAGCGCCAAAGGAATATTGGTTTTCGCCAGCACGGTACTGTGGCTTGGCCATAAGCGGTAATACACTCGCGCCACTTTTGGGTCTTCATAGGGCCTGCGCGTTGCGATAACTTTGATTGGCTTTCCTGGCGGTGTAGCTGAACGTACAAGCTTAAAAAATTGGCCTTCGTCGACATTATCAAAATAAATATTGGCCAGATACCAATGCTCATAGATATAGCGTGCACTTAGACGAGTTTTGAGATTGTCTTGATTTAAGAACGACTCCCACTTGTCCACCTCATTTTGCAGCGCCGCACTGATAGGTTGATCCTGTGGCATCTGCGCACCTTGCTGTAACCACTGGGTCAGCAATGCCATTTCTTGATTGCTGATAGCAGGTAAACCATAAGGCATTCCCGCCAGCGGGTTGTCTTGGGCAAAATCGTCAAATTCAGCAATCGTCGGGCAACGTTGATCTCTATCGAGACTAAAGTCAAAGTCGTCAGGCAAAATTGCTTGCTCTGGTAATGGGTGCGCTTGCTTTAACGCCAAAGATTGGTACATCACGCTCGCCACCAAATTGGCATGGGCGGATTGTTCACGCTCATTTAAAATGGGTGTGAATCCCCTGCTCCGCCATTGCTCAGTCGTCTGTGCGTCAATAAATAATCGACTGGGATCACTCGCCAACAAACGAGTACCATCATAAACCAGTTCTTTAGAAAGGCCTCGTTCAATGCCCTGTGCTGAGGATAACTTAAGTTGGCAAGGTGCATCATAACAGCCGTGACAAACAACACAGCGGTTGTCTATCACGGGTTTAACTTGGTCATGGAAAAAACTTTGCTGCTCAGCAGAGGCATCGACTTGTCGATTATGCACCTGCTCTTGTCCAAATAAGCTATCGTACTTTTGTGCGCCAAACACGGCGCACCCTGTACATAGCAAGAGCGCAAAGACCCAACCAAGTTTATTCATCCTCATCCCCTAAATCGAATGTTGGCATCATTTCTAATTGTGGTGACACAAAGCTTTGACCATCTTCACATTCGACAACGGCTGCAAGCAACGGACCTCGCGTTAAAGTGAGCATCGCATGATGGGCTTGCTCTGGCACCGGTACAGATTGCGCGCACAGTTGATATGCAGGTAATTGCAAGCTCACCGATTGGTCTTCGGGTGGATTTTGACACAAGTGCGCCAGTAAATTTTCATCTAGCTCTACTTCGAGCAATAAATCGGGTTCACTCATGTCTCTTGTGTACAAATTCTCATCGAGCACAAACAGTGGCAAACTCAGTACAGCACCTTGTGATAGTTCCACTCAACACCTCAAAAATGATCGTTAACTTGATTTAATCATAACAAAATTTGTTGTTAATTTGGCTGATATTGTGTCTAGATAAGGTATATTTAGTGAAGCGTGTGTCGTCAAATCAAGATGTTATGCACTTGGCAAGCAGAGCATGAAATGTTTTATGTCTGCGTAAATAGGGAAGGAATAACTCCATGACTGTGTTTTTGATCATATTGGTAATCATCGCCATTGGCGCAATAATTATCTTCAATACCTTAGTTCAATACAAAAATGAATACCAAAATGCGTTTGCTCAAATAGATGTGCAATTGCATCGCCGCCATGATTTGATCCCTAATCTTGTCGCCACCGCGAAAGCCTATCTAGACCATGAGCAAAAAACACTCACTGCGGTTATTGAAGCGAGAAATCAAGCCGTGAGCGCATTAAAAGCTCTCAAAGGTGATGGCATCAATGCCGCAGCACTTGCAAACCTTGCTAGCTCAGAAGGTGCGCTAACAAGTGCTCTCGGCGCTTTGCAAATCAGTATCGAAGATTACCCGGAATTGAAAGCAGATAGCACCATGGCTAGCTTGAGTGAAGATTTAACCAGTACAGAAAACCGTATCGCCTTCTCGCGACAGGCCTACAATGATTCAGTCATGCAATACAACAGTTACAAACAAAGTTTCCCACCTTTGTTAGTAGCCAAAATGACAGGCCACCTTACTGACGCACCTTTACTTGAATTAGACGATCCTCAAACTCAGCGTCAGGCGCCAAAAGTGTCTTTCAACTAAGGTGCAGAACTTCCTAGCCCACCAGCGACAAGCACGGCGTAAAACTTGGTTGCTGGTGACTCTGTTTGTGCTTGCCGTCACAACACTCATTGCTTTAGCTCACTGGCCCATTTTGTGGTTCATGGAAATCTATGGCACCGATCCTCACACCTTGTTTTATCAAGGAAGACAACACAGCCAAACAGTTTATGGCTTTCATCTAGGCATTGCGCTGACTATCGGAAGTGTCATAGGCGTCGCTGTTCTGTATAAATATTTTCAGCTGCGACGTGGTGGGCATGTGGTTGCTGTTCAACTTGGCGGTGAGCAAGTACAAAGTAATTGCTATGACCCTTTAGAAAGGCAACTCCTTAATGTGGTTGAAGAAGTGGCAATTGCTGCTCGCATGCCAGTGCCGGGTGTATACATTCTCAGGCAACAGCCCAGTATCAACGCGTTTGCTGCGGGGTACCACAGCCACGATAGCATCATCGCTGTCACTCAAGGAGCATTGACGCAACTAAGTAGAGATCAACTGCAAGCGGTTGTCGCCCATGAATTTAGCCATATACGTCATGGTGATGTACGCTTGAATGTGCGCATGAGCGCCTTGTTATTCGGCATCACTTTCATTGGCCAAAGTGGTGAAGCCCTTCTCTACAGCGCTATGAACGCGTCTAAAAGGGCGAGAACCAAAGGAGACGGCGCTGGGTTTACCATCGTATTAGGGCTGGTACTGACTATTTTTGGTTGGCTCGGCACCCAATTGGGAGACTTAATTAAAGCCATGGTATGTCGTCAGCGCGAGTTTTTAGCTGATGCGGGCTCTGCAGAGCTGACTCGCTCTCCTTATGAACTGGCGGAAGCGCTGCTGGTGATTGCTGGGAGCCCAAGGAAAAATAATTTACGTCAAAATAACGCACATACATACAGCCATTTGTTTTTTTCCAACGCCCTCAGCCCTTGGTTTTCATGGTTTAGTACCCACCCGCCTTTGGCAAAGCGAATCAAAGCACTCGATCCATCTTGGGACGGCACGATTATTGAGCGCCCGCGCACTGCTGTTATTCCTGAAGCGATGACAGCACATGCACATTCACATTTGCAAGCCCAATATCATGCCACAAACCCTGAAAACAAATTAAAGCTCGAAGGTATAGATGATGTACTTGGCTATCTTGCTCATGAACCGATTGATGCTAAATGGTTAGTCATGTTGTTGTGCTTACATGACAATTGGGAGATCGAGAGAAACAACTGCGACAAGTTATTGGGATGCCTAACGTTGATACGTACAAGTTCGATCAAGCTGAATCGGCACTCCATTCTTTAGCGCTCAAGAAAAAATTTATGTTGTTAGAAGTCGCCATCGGTGCATTACGCTGTTTACCGAAGGTTGAGCAAAAGCGGTTTGTTACTTCACTTGAGGAGTTTGTTAAGTCTCATGACGAATGGCAACTTCATGCCTGGGCATTTTATGAATTAACCGCACATGCATTGATTGGTCTGAGCCAGAAAAAAACTGTTGCCTTGAGTAAACCGCTGATTATCTCAGCGTGTGGGCAACTACTTGGCGCATTAGCTAGTTTTGGTCATCAAGATCAAGACAAACAGCGTGCCGCATTGCATGCGGCAGCGGATACGTTGCAATTATCAATAACCTACTCGGACCAAGCACAATGTCAGCTCATCAGGCTTCATCGCGCCTTGTTGATTCTAAAGTCTTTGCCAAGCGTGAAAAAGCAAGCATTACTGGAGGCATGCCAGATATGTGTGACCCACGATGGCGAGGTGAATGAAGACGAACAAGTGCTCTTACATACACTTGCCGTCTGTTTAGATGTTGATTATCAGGTGTTTAAATCATCACCAAGGTAATTTTTCACCATTGGCGTGCCAAAATCCGCCTGTATTTTCTAGCGTTAATTCACTGATCCTTTGACTGATGCCTTGAGCTGCTTCGGCTGGTGTAACATCTCCTGCAAACCCAACCATACGGGTTTGCACAAACCCAGGATGGAACAAGCCTACAGCAATATGCTTCCCTTTTAACTCGTGAGCAAGACTGACAGAGGCGGCATTGAGCGCAGCTTTAGACATACGATAACCGATGTAGCCGCCAGAGCCATTATCTGCGATAGAGCCCATTCTTGAAGTGATCATGGCAACTTTTGCATGAGGATTTAATTGATGTTGAAGCGCATGTGTTACGCGAATGGGGGCAAGAGCATTGATTGCGAATTGCTGTTCAATGGCTGCAAAATCCATGTGAGTAAGCGTCTCGTTATGGAAAACACCCGCGTTATTGATAAGCAGATCGATAGGCGCGGTCAGTTCCTCTACGAGCCGTTGCACATCTGTTGGATTACTCACATCAATACCGGCGACCAAATTAACATTTAGCGAGTTCAACTCCTCACTGCTGTTACGCACAACGGCGGTCACTTGGTAGCCTTGATCAAGATAGTGCTTTGCCAATTCAAGGCCAATACCACGGTTTGCACCAGTGATCACAACATGCTGTGTCATATTATTCCCCCAACTCTTACTGTATTTACACCAAGAGTTGGGGATTAAATTTAAAAATTAAACTAATTGTTGAGTTTAATTATTGAAAACACTGCACCTTGCGGATCCGTTATCACACTAAAGCGCCCAACTTCCGGCACATCCATGGGTTGAACACATACTTCACCCCCTAAAGAAGCTGCTTGCTCCGTGCGCTTATCGCAGTCATCAACAGCAAAGTACACCATCCAGTGAGAAGGAATGTCATCTGGCCACTGTTCATTCATCGCCAGCATACCGCCAACAACTTGGTCTTGGGCTTTGAATAAGGTGTACTGCATCCCATCCATAGGTTTATCCTCGGTTTGTAAACCGAGTAATGCGCAATAGAAGTCAGCACAGGCAGCGGGATCACGTGTCGCTAACTCAAACCAACAAGGTGTACTCTCTTCGTCCTTTCTTTGCGAGCCCTTGTGACCTTTACCTTGCCACAAAGCAATCATGGCACCCGCAGGATCACAAAGCAGGACCATTTCACCCGCACCAGGAATGTCATGCGGGCCATGAACAATGGTTGCACCTAGCTCCTTGGCTTCAGCAGCCTTCGCTTTAACATCATCCACAGCAATATAGCTCAGCCAATAGCTAGGAACTCCTTGGGCTTGCTGATCAGCAGGCATTTGATACATAGCTGCGATATCAAGCTTTTGTTTTTGCAGCATGGTGTAAAACAGTCCATCACCGATGGGTTGATCCTCTGCGGTCCAAGTAAATAAGTCGCTGTAAAAAGATTTTCCGCCTTGCCAATCTGTTGAGCATAATTCCGCCCAGCAAAAGTGCCCTTGTGGATAGTTAGCATTTGCCATGATCGTAAACCCATTTTTCTTTTTTATAACCATAGCTTAAGTAAAAACAAAACGCCCATTAATTTCAACCCATTACAGGTACATCCTTTTTATTGAGAATTATTCTCAAAAAGATATTGACGAACGCCCAAATCTAATTGATAATCAATCTCAACAAGGCGAATGAATCTGTTTCCTCATTGTTTTGTTAACACATATTTGTTTCATGACCCTGAAACACGATTGGCGTCCGTAAGACGCTTAGTTGGTGGCAAAACTCCTCAACGCCCCTTGATTTGGTCGCGCTGCCAACCGAATACACTTTACTTGCTACATTGCTCATATCGGTGACGGTAGATATGAAAACAAAAAAGCCCTAACGGGCTTTTTTTATATCTGTTATTTATTTAAAAATCAGTGGATCAGCGGCGATTTTTGCGCGCACGTGCACGACGTTGACGCTTTTCTTCCTCTTTCGCTGCTTTTTTCGCTTCCGCAGCAGCGCGCAATTCTGCAACCATTTCTTCTTCTTGCTCACGCATTTGCGGTGTTTCCATAGTAATGCGGCCTATTACAGCATCTCGGAGTTCATTGATTAAAATCTCCGAAAACTTATGTAAATCCACTTGATTACCGCCACGGATACATCCGCGTTTTTTGCCCGCAGCCAACATAAAGTCATAGTCATGTTCTGGCAGCGGGTCGACTTTATAACGTTCCACCAGTAACTGAGGGTATGCTTGTAGCAAGTATTCAGCGGTGTAACTGGCCACATCTTCATACTCAATGGCTGTGTCTCGGATAGCACCCGTTGCTGCTAAACGGTAGCCAGAATTTTCATTTTCAACCTTTGGCCACAACATACCTGGAGTATCATAGAGCATGATACCTTCATCAATTTTGATACGTTGCTGAGCTTTTGTAACGGCAGGTTCATTTCCGGTTTTAGCAACAATACGTCCCGCAAGCGTATTGATCAATGTCGATTTACCCACATTTGGGATTCCCATGATCATGGCTTTGATTTGCTTATCCGCACCCACTTTATGCGGTACCAACTTCTTACACAAATCAACTATCTTGCTTACTTGACCCGCTTTGTCATGCTCTAGAGCCAATGCCTTAACACCCGTTTCTTGCTCAAGGTATTGCATCCATTGAGTCGTCATACTCGAGTCAGCTAAGTCTGCTTTATTGAGGATCTTTATGACCGGCTTGTCTGCGCGCAAAGCGCCAACCATCGGGTTTTCACTGCTATAAGGAATACGCGCATCTAACACCTCAATAATCACATCCATTTGTGGCATGATTTCTTTGATTTCGTTACGCGCCTTGTTCATATGGCCTGGGAACCATTGAATTCCTGCTCTACTCATTTGATTGATAGCCTTTGTTTAGTTTCGCACCGGTGATATTCGACAAGACTGAAGTATGAAATACCACAGCCAGACTTGATATTGTACACCATGCTAGGCGCCTGTTTCACTGACTTTACTTTGTGACTCAAATTATGAGTAATCGCGCACTCCAACACGTAAATGTGTATACTGCCCGCTTTACCTACCCTATCCGGAGTTGTTATGGCACTGAAGGCCACCATTATAAAAGCGCGTCTTAATATTAGTGATATGAACCGTCATCATTATCAAGAATACCCTATGACAGTTGCACAACATCCTTCGGAAACAGAACAGCGCCTGATGATCCGCTTATTGGCATTCGCACTTAATGCCAGTGAGGAATTACAGTTTACCAAAGGTCTATGTGCTGAAGATGAACCTGAATTGTGGGTGCGCGAACTTGATGACAGTATCAGTCTATGGATAGATTTGGGTCTACCAGAAGAAAAGCGTATAAAAAAAGCCTGCACGCAAGCCAAGCATGTAATTCTGTATACCTATGGCGAGAATAACCAGTCAGTTTGGTGGCAAAAAAATCAACAAAAGTTGAGTCAATTTAAGAATCTCACAATTATAAGCCTTGCCTACGAAGAAACTCAGCAGCTTGCGGCTATGGCTTCACGCAGTGTCGACCTGACGATCACTATTGAAGATAATGAAGTGTGGGTAAGTAATAACGAACAAACACTGCAAATTACCTTGACCTCCCTACTCACTCAAGGCTAAATAGCCTGATACGGGAACATAAGTCTCTAAGGACAGCAATGATCAAAAAGGTCGTGGTATTACATGGTTTGTACATGTCAGGGTTTGTGATGCACCCCTTGTGCGCTCGTTTACAAAAGCACGGCTATGAAATCCTCAATCTGTCCTACAACACCTTAAATCCAAATACCGACTTAATCTTCGGGCGCATAAATGAATTCATCGGCGAAGATAAATGTGCGTTCGTATGTCATTCAATGGGCGGGCTCATTGCGAGGCGATATCTCAGTCATGATGCCCCTCAAGTCGCCAATGTTAAAAAGGTCTTTACCTTAGGTACACCACACAAAGGCGCTCAAATTGCCCGTCATATGGAACAAAAAGGTATGAAAGGGTTGCTCAAAAACAGCCTTGAATACTTGGTGAGTGATAATCATGACTGGCCCTTCAACGCCAAGCTATACAGCATTGCTGGGGACCTTCCCATTGGCATTTTGCCTCTACTAGAGCATGGCAAGCCATCCGATGGGACTGTTATGGTCGACGAAACCAAGCTTCAAGGTATGGCGCAGCACAAAGTGTTTCATTTGAGCCACACCAGTCTGATTTATTCCCGTAAGGTTGTCGATTACATACTCAGCGAGCTAGAGACTGATTAGTTCTCAGCTGAAGCGGCAATTTTATATGACACGAAAGCAATTATGCCGACGATCAAAGGAATTGGCGCTGCAATAATGCCAAAGGCATCTGAGTTTGCATAACTCGCTCCCGCAAGGTGACCAACCAAGCCGATGACAAACGTTAAAACAGCGATAATGCAAACAGTGATTTCAGCTTTTTTAGATTTATTCATAACCACATCTCCTCGTGTTGATAGGAAGATTATGGCGCTCACAATTGGTTAAACTTTGCGCTAAATCAATTTTCTTAGTGCAAATACAATACACCGATTTCACTTTTGCGATAGATCAAGATTTAATCATTCCATGGTTGTTTTTGGCATACATCATGCCCATGTAGTTACTGTTATCTACAACGTAAATCGGTTTAAGTGATAACCAACATCGATTTTATCCGCTTGTTATCAGTGAGCTATGAGCCATACTGGTGAACATAAACAAACGCAAAGGAGACAGCTATGTCGCAAGTAAATGCAATTGGATTGGATACGAGTGAAACACAAAACATCATTGAAGAACTGAACCGTCTACTCAGCTGCTATCAAATCCAGTACATGAATGCTCGAGGCTTTCACTGGAACATAAAAGGCCGCGACTTTTTTGAGTTACATGTCAAATTTGAAGAGATATACAACCTTCTGCTGCTTAAAGTCGATGAGATAGCAGAACGAATTTTGACTTTAGGTGGCGAACCGCTGCATGCATTTTCAGACTACATCGAATTGAGTCAAATCAATGAAGCGAAAAATATCAGTGATGGGACTCAAGCGGTCCAAAACCTATTAGATGGATACAGTACACTTATCAGAATGCAACGTATCATCCTGAATGATGCCAGCGACAATGCGGATGAGGGCACCGCTGCGTTAATGAGTGACTACATCAAAGAGCAAGAGAAACTGGTTTGGATGTTAAAAGCATACATCGACTAGTACCCCCACCAAGCTGCAGGCTAGCCTGCAGCATCCCCCCTTGCACATTCTAAAGGAAGAAGTCCATGACCAACACATACAGAACTGAACACGACAGCATGGGAGATTTACACGTACCCACAGACGCGCTGTATCAAGCTCAAACTCAGCGTGCTGTAAATAATTTCACAATCAGTTCATTGGTTATGCCCGCTTCATTTATCACTGCACTTGCCCACGTCAAGCGCGCATCTGCAAAGGCAAATCACGAACTGGGACATTTGGACAGCAAGCAATTTGTTGCAATCAGCAAGGCGTGTAGTGAAATTATTAATGGCCAGCATCTCGAACAATTTCCGGTGGATGTATTTCAAACGGGCTCTGGCACCAGCTCAAACATGAATGCCAACGAAGTAATTGCCACCCGAGCCAGTGATATTATTGGTGAGAAAGTGCACCCTAATGACCATGTAAATATGGGGCAAAGCTCAAATGATGTTATTCCAACCACAATCCACGTAAGTGCGTCGATAGCCATAGAACACACATTGCTACCTGCTATTGAGCATCTTATTAGTGTCATCGGCGCCAAAATGGAGCAAGTTGGTGGACATGTCAAAACAGGACGAACACATTTAATGGATGCAATGCCCGTTACTTTTGCTCAAAGTATGTCTGGCTGGCAAGCGCAAATCTCTCAAGCCAAGTACCACATTCAATCTAGTGCATCACAGTTGCGGCAATTGGCACAAGGCGGAACTGCCGTAGGCACTGGAATAAATGCTGATCCCCATTTCGCTGAGCTGTTTGCAAGTGAGCTATCTCAACAAACGCATGTCGAATTTGTACCAGCGGACAATTTGTTTTTCCAGATAGCTACACAAGATACCGCCGTTGCCGTATCAGGACAGTTAAAAACATTAGCCGTCGCATTAATGAAAGTTGCAAACGACCTAAGATGGATGAATTCAGGGCCTCTCGCTGGGCTTGGCGAAATTGAGTTAGAGGCGTTACAACCAGGATCATCCATTATGCCCGGCAAAGTGAACCCAGTGATCCCAGAGGCAACGGCCATGGCCGCTGCTCAAGTCATTGGCAACGATGCGACTATCACTGTCGCAGGGCAATCTGGCAATTTTGAGTTGAACGTAATGCTTCCTGTTGTAGCCTACAACTTGCTTCAAAGTATTGAAATACTAGCGAACACATGCGTCGCATTGGCAGATAAAGCAATCGCTAGTTTTAAAATCAACGACCAGAATATCACACAGTCACTGGCTAAAAATCCAATCCTTGTAACAGCGTTAAATCCAGTTATTGGCTACGAGAAAGCCGCAGCAATCGCGAAAAAGGCATATGCTGAGCAAAGGTCTATTTTGGATGTTGCCGCTGCTGAGACCGAGATTGATTATCAAGAACTCAAGGAGCTTCTAGACCCAACACTATTAACCCAAGGTGGTATTAACAGCTAACACACTTTACTCGTAATGAAATTGGCGCATTGATGAAATGTTTGTATGATGGTGGATAACATCAACTAGATTATAACAATTATGCGTTTAACATTAATTGCCGTTGCTACACTCGCTTTGAGCGCATGCAACAACACAGAAGAAACCAACACTGAAACTACGCAATACACAGAGCCGAAAAAGGCCGAAGTTGGTAGTACCAAATCTGTGCCTAAAGCTGTTGAAGCACAAAAAATTACCCGAGATAAAGTTGGTAATATTGGCAACATTGAAGTTACAGCTGAGTCCATCCGTGCTGGCTACAAAAATATCCACGAATTAACTCAAGATAAGTCCTGTGACACGAGTGAGCAATGTAAAGTACTTGCTGTAGGCAGTCGGGCCTGTGGCGGAGCAAACGAATATGTCGTGTATTCAACAAAGACAACCGAAGCTGCTCAAGTAGAGCAATTAGCACAAAAACTCACTGCACAGGAGCATCAATACAATTTAACTTCTGGCATGATGAGCATTTGCCAGCATTTGGTTCGTCCGGCAACCCAATGCCAAGAGTCTCAATGCGTGAAGGTATCAGGCTCTTCAAATTCAGTTTACTAATTAGTATCCGAGTAAACTTAAGCCAGATGAAATAAAGACAATAGCCAAGATGCATATTAGCGCTTTAATAATGTATTTTGGCCTCATTTCCTGACGATACCATTGAAAGTAAAGAAACTTTGCAAAGTAAGTTCCAGCTACTCCAAAGAGTGCAAACACTAATACGTATGCCGCTAGTACAAACAAATCAACCTCTACTTCAACTGCCACAAAGCATCTAAACAAATCTTCTAGTTATTCTAACGTATTTACACCCAAGTCTCAGGTGCTATTTATAGCGCAAATACTGTTTAACAAGATTTAATAAGCTTGATCCAACAAATGAGATGGGTATTAAAGGACTTAATGCCAGAAAGAATGCCACAAAGCAAAAAACCCGCTGCATTGCTGCAACGGGTTTCTTTAATTAGGAGTCGGGGGCGCCTAGCCTGGTGATGGCCCGGCTTACGGCCTGAGGCCGCCAGCGTTCAAGCGGATGAAGTAAAACTCTTTACTTCATTATTCCCGCTTTCTCCCTACTTTCACATGGCAAATGCCACACTATCATCGGTCGGGGACGCCTAGTCGGGGCCGGCCTTCCGGCAGTTCCGTTTCACTTCTGAGTTTGGGTGACGAGAAACCGAAACCTCGCTTCGCAGTTCGAGGAAGTGACAAATCTGTCTGGAACAGATTTGAACAGCGTTAGCTGGCCCGAAGGGGTGAATACAGGAAGTATTCAATACTACATGGATGCGCGAGGGAGAGATACTTCATGGATGAATTGATTGTACTCTGACTGATAATTTTAAAACGCCTGAACGCAAAAAACCCGCTGCATTGCTGCAACGGGTTTCTTTAATTAGGAGCCTGGTGATGACCTACTTTCACATGGCAAATGCCACACTATCATCGGCGCAGTTCCGTTTCACTTCTGAGTTCGGCATGGGGTCAGGTGGGTCCAGAACGCTATTATCACCAAGCAAAGTTGGTTACTAATCGCTATTGCAATCAGTATTAATTCGGAAAGCTTTATAAGTAAATCGTCTACTTCAGTCTTTAATCTCTAACTTCTAACTTAACAGTCTCACACCATTTTGGCGTTGTATGGTTAAGCCTCACGGGTAATTAGTACAGGTTAGCTTAACGCCTCACAGCGCTTCCACATCCTGCCTATCAACGTTGTAGTCTTCAACGGCCCTTTAGTGGAGTCGAACTCCAAGTGAGAACTCATCTCGAGGCTCGCTTCCCGCTTAGATGCTTTCAGCGGTTATCGATTCCGAACGTAGCTACCGGGCAGTGCCATTGGCATGACAACCCGAACACCAGCGGTTCGTCCACTCCGGTCCTCTCGTACTAGGAGCAGCCCCTCTCAATTCTCAAACGCCCACGGCAGATAGGGACCGAACTGTCTCACGACGTTCTAAACCCAGCTCGCGTACCACTTTAAATGGCGAACAGCCATACCCTTGGGACCGACTTCAGCCCCAGGATGTGATGAGCCGACATCGAGGTGCCAAACACCGCCGTCGATATGAACTCTTGGGCGGTATCAGCCTGTTATCCCCGGAGTACCTTTTATCCGTTGAGCGATGGCCCTTCCATTCAGAACCACCGGATCACTATGACCTACTTTCGTACCTGCTCGACGTGTCTGTCTCGCAGTTAAGCTGGCTTCTACCATTACACTAACCGTACGATGTCCGACCGTACTTAGCCAACCTTCGTGCTCCTCCGTTACTCTTTGGGAGGAGACCGCCCCAGTCAAACTACCCACCAGGCACTGTCCGCAACCCCGATTCAGGGGCCAACGTTAGAACATCAAACATACAAGGGTGGTATTTCAAGGATGGCTCCACGGTAACTGGCGTCACCGCTTCAAAGCCTCCCACCTATCCTACACATGTAGGCTCAATGTTCAGTGCCAAGCTGTAGTAAAGGTTCACGGGGTCTTTCCGTCTAGCCGCGGGTACACAGCATCTTCACTGCGATTTCAATTTCACTGAGTCTCGGGTGGAGACAGCGTGGCCATGGTTACACCATTCGTGCAGGTCGGAACTTACCCGACAAGGAATTTCGCTACCTTAGGACCGTTATAGTTACGGCCGCCGTTTACCGGGGCTTCGATCAAGAGCTTCGTCCGAAGACTAACCCCATCAATTAACCTTCCGGCACCGGGCAGGTGTCACACCGTATACGTCATCTCGCGATTTAGCACAGTGCTGTGTTTTTAATAAACAGTCCCAGCCACCTGGTCACTGCGACTCTCAAGTGCTTACGGAGCAAGTCCTTCACACTCAAGAGCGTACCTTCTCCCGAAGTTACGGTACTATTTTGCCTAGTTCCTTCACCCGAGTTCTCTCAAGCGCCTTAGTATTCTCTACCTGACCACCTGTGTCGGTTTGGGGTACGATTCGGTATAAACTGAAGCTTAGAGGCTTTTCCTGGAAGTATGGCACCAACAGCTTCCACTCCGTAGAGTGTCGTCTCGTATCTCAGCCTTAAAGAATCCCGGATTTTCCTAAGATTCAAGCCTACATACTTTCACACGGACAACCAACGCCGTGCCTGCCTAGCCTTCTCCGTCCCCCCATCGCATTTATACCAAGTACGGGAATATTAACCCGTTTCCCATCGACTACGCCTTTCGGCCTCGCCTTAGGGGTCGACTCACCCTACCCTGATTAACATGGGATAGGAACCCTTGGTCTTCCGGCGTGCGGGTTTTTCACCCGCATTGTCGTTACTCATGTCAGCATTCGCACTTGTGATATGTCCAGCATGCCTCCCGGCACACCTTCAGCCACTTACACAACGCTCCCCTACCCCGCGAGCAAAGCTCGCAGCCGCAGCTTCGGTGGTATGTTTAGCCCCGTTACATCTTCCGCGCAGGCCGACTCGACTAGTGAGCTATTACGCTTTCTTTAAAGGGTGGCTGCTTCTAAGCCAACCTCCTAGCTGTTTTAGCCTTCCCACATCGTTTCCCACTTAACATACACTTTGGGACCTTAGCTGGCGGTCTGGGTTGTTTCCCTCTCCACGACGGACGTTAGCACCCGCCGTGTGTCTCCCGGATAGTACTCATTGGTATTCGGAGTTTGCATGGGGTTGGTAAGTCGGGATGACCCCCTAGCCCAAACAGTGCTCTACCCCCAATGGTA
>NZ_JBPCHK010000001.1:312500-350000 GCF_054923835.1 Pseudoalteromonas sp. GB56
CTGGCAAATCATAGTTAAAAACATGACTCACTTCTGGAATGTGTAGACCACGAGCAGCAACGTCAGTTGCAACCAGTAAATCTAAACTGCCTTTAGCAAATTGTGCCAACGTAGACTGACGTTTCTTCTGATTCACATCACCGGTTAACAAACCAACACGGTGACCATCTGCTTGTAACCAAGCGTAGATCTGTTCACACACATGTTTGGTGTTGGCGAACACAATCGCTTTTTCCGGCCACTCTTCTTCAATAAGCGTCAGAAGCAGCTTCATTTTGTCGCTTTGTGCTGGATGAAACAGTTCTTCTTGTATACGTTTACCGGTTTTTACGTCTGGTTCAATTTGCACATGCTCAGGATTGGTCATGTGTTCAAATGCTAATTCTTGCACACGATAAGACAAGGTCGCCGAAAATAATAAGTTCAAGCGCTCGTGTGCTTCCGGCATGCGTCGATACATGTAACGGATGTCTTTAATAAAGCCGAGATCGAACATGCGGTCAGCTTCATCTAGTACCACAACTTCGATTTCATTCAGGGTGTAACAACCTTGTTTATACAGATCGATAAGACGACCCGTGGTGCCAATTAAAATATCAACACCTTTTTCTAGTTGTGCCCGTTGTTTTTCGTAATCTTCGCCACCATATACTAAACCTAGTTTAAGGTTGCAGTGCGGTGCCAAGATTTTTGCATCTTTGTGTATCTGAATCGCAAGCTCCCTCGTGGGGGCCATGATCAGGGCTCTTGGTTGCTGACCCGACGGCTTTTGACTCTGCAATAAGTGATGGCAAGTGGCGGTTAGAAACGCCAGTGTTTTGCCTGTGCCGGTTTGTGCTTGGCCCGCAATATCGCGGCCTTCAACAACATAAGGCATACACTGCGCCTGAATTGGCGTGCAGTATTCAAAGCCACTTGCTTGCAATCCGGCAACCACTTCCGGTGCTAAAGCAAAGTCTGCAAATTTTTTATCGGTTAAATGTGTCTTATTCATAGCGATAAAGCATAACGCTTAAACTTGCAATAAGAAACAAGAGTGTTTAAATACGCACTAAATAAATTCGCCAAATTTTTCGGAGAACGTGATGAGCGATAAAATTATCCAATTAACTGACGACAGCTTTGATGCTGACGTAATGCAATCTGACAAGCCTGTACTAGTCGACTTTTGGGCTGAATGGTGCGGACCTTGTAAAATGATTGCCCCAATCCTTGACGACGTAGCTGGCGAGTTTGAAGGCCGTGTAACTATCGGTAAATTGAACATTGACCAGAATGCTGGCACACCACCAAAGTTTGGTATTCGCGGCATTCCTACACTACTACTATTTAAAGATGGCCAAGTAGCTGCGACGAAAGTGGGTGCACTTTCTAAAGCGCAATTAGTTGAGTTCCTAGAGAACAACATCTAAATAGACACAATAAAAAAAGGGCTAATGCCCTTTTTTTATACATCAATTACGTTTAAAGACTGGACGATGCGCCACTGAGCTGCTAGTTTATTACCCCAACAATTCCAAGTTTATCCAAAAACCTCACTCGGAATAGTTCCATTTCGAGACGATAAATAGTTAAAGAACCCACCAATATGCATTTACGCGAACTGAAAGACAAGTCTATTAAAGAGCTTGTAAACCTAGCCGAGTCTATGGGCTTAGAAAACGTAGCCCGCCTTAGAAAACAAGACATTATCTTTGCCATCCTAAAAGCGCACGCGAAAAGCGGCGAAAATATTTTCGGTGGCGGTGTATTAGAGATCCTGCAAGATGGTTTCGGATTCTTACGAAGCTCTGAAGCTTCGTACTTAGCTGGCCCAGATGATATTTATGTATCGCCAAGCCAGATCCGTCGCTTCAGTTTGCGCACAGGTGACAGTATTGCTGGTCTAATTCGTCCACCTAAAGATGGTGAACGTTACTTCGCACTGTTAAAAGTGAACGAAGTCAACTTCGACAAGCCAGAAAACTCGCGCACTAAAATCTTGTTTGAAAACTTGACGCCACTTCATGCAAATGAACGTCTGCGCATGGAACGTGGTAATGGTAGTACGGAAGATATTACAGCTCGAGTAATTGACCTTGCAGCACCGATCGGTAAAGGTCAACGTGGTCTATTGGTTGCACCGCCTAAAGCCGGTAAAACCATGTTGTTACAAAACATCGCACAGTCTATCAGCTACAATCACCCAGATTGTGAATTAATGGTATTGCTTATCGATGAGCGTCCTGAAGAAGTAACGGAAATGCAACGCCTTGTAAAAGGTGAAGTGGTTGCATCAACGTTCGATGAGCCTGCAAGCCGTCACGTACAAGTTGCTGAAATGGTCATCGAGAAAGCAAAACGCCTCGTTGAGCACAAAAAGGACGTAATTATTCTCCTCGATTCAATTACCCGTCTAGCTCGTGCATACAACACCGTTATTCCTTCATCAGGTAAAGTACTCACTGGTGGTGTAGACGCTAACGCATTGCACAAACCAAAGCGCTTCTTCGGTGCAGCTCGTAATGTTGAGGAAGGTGGCAGCTTGACCATCATCGCAACCGCGCTTATCGACACGGGTTCGAAGATGGACGAAGTAATCTACGAAGAGTTTAAAGGTACAGGTAACATGGAACTGCACCTAAACCGTAAGATTGCAGAAAAACGTGTATTCCCAGCAATTGATTTCAACCGATCAGGTACGCGTCGTGAAGAGTTACTTACGAAAACAGATGAGCTACAAAAAATGTGGATCTTGCGTAAGATTGTGCATGACATGTCTGAAATCGATGCTATGGAGTTCTTAATCGACAAATTGGCGATGTGTAAGACCAATGACGAGTTCTTCGATTCGATGAAACGTAAGTAACAATACGTTTCGTATAAAAAGCCACTGTGTCTTTAGATTCAGTGGCTTTTTTTATTTCTGAAATATCCACACTTTCAAAGCAAATCATCTCCCAGTCTTGGAAAAGACATCAAACCTAGTCTATACCTTAATTTAGCCCCTAACTAATTGAATATAATAATGACACTTGGAAAACTTCTGGCGATTTCAGGTATATGCTGCGTGTTGCAAGTGGTGCTTGCAAGCTACTTTACCGACTCACTTTTTCACATTTTTTTGTTACTGATTCCAACGGTTTTAGTCGCAGCCGCATTTATCTACAGCCATAAAGTGGTGACAAACCAAGAACAAGAAGCAATGAACCAGTTGATTAGTAATTTGATCGACGGTGAACGTGTCAATGTGAGTTTTCGATTTGAAGAAGCCAAGCATGCTCCGAGCTACTACCTAATTTTAAACACCTGCCTAGCAACCATCGAGCACCTCATTTTAGAAATTCACGCAAGTGCCGCTCGATTAACGCCAATGGCCGATGAACTCAAAGATACTTACACTTCCGTCACCCAAAAAGCGACCATGCAGAGCGCGCATGGTGAGAGCATGGCGCAAGCATTCAATGATATGCTGGCGATCACTTCTCAAGTCAGTGAAGGTTTAGACGACATTTTTAGCTCTTTAAACTCTGCAACTAACTCAATAAAGAAAGCCAAGCTCGACGCAGATAACAGCCAACGCAGTCAAAACCAACTGTCAGAACGCATTACCAGAACCAGCGAGGAACTTGCTGAACTTCGTAAAGACAGCGACCAAATAAGTTCTGTCATTGACGTTATTAATTCTATTGCCGAGCAAACTAACTTACTGGCATTAAATGCCGCAATAGAAGCCGCTCGCGCCGGTGAAATGGGTCGAGGATTTGCAGTTGTAGCAGATGAAGTTCGCCACCTGGCAGCCCGCACAACAAAATCGACGGGAGAAGTGCGTGAGATGGTTCAGCGCATTCAACAAGGAACTTCGAGTGTAACTGAGTTAATGCAGCAAAGTATTGAACTCACTCAGAGCACCGCTGAGTTGTCTGCTCAGACAACGTCCGAAGTGGACCAAATTGAAGAGTCTATGGCCGCTATCAGCTCTAGGTCACAACAGATTCAAGGGCAACTTGGCCAGCAGCACCAAGTGTCTAACCAAGCTCAGGATTATGTGGATGCAATGCAAGAATTAAATAGCGATGCCCTATCTAGTTCACGCATACAATCTGTATCTTCCAAGGACTTATTAAACCTCGCTCATTCCATTGATGAAAAGGTGCATTTATTCGTCACATCTGAACAACACAATGACACTACCAAGCGCTACGACCCGTCGCGAAAACATATTAACTCTGAGGATAGCGGTCATCCTGAAAGTGCTGATAAGGATGATGCAAGCTCGATCGAATTATTCTGATTGAACCGCTTTAAAATCGTTCAACAACAATGCAATGTGTTCACGGTCTTCAAATTTTGCAGCGCGTTCAATATCATCGATAAGGTGTGATAAGTGTTCACTGGCAAACATTTTCGCTGCACCGGATAAGCGGTGAGCTATTCGTTTAAATTTCTCTATATCTTCGTGTTCATGAGCTTCAATTAATAGAGCAATTTCATCGGGCAAGCTCTGTTCGAAGCTGAGGCGTAAATCACTCATATCCACTTGTGATAACTCAACATCTTGATAGTCGATTTGTAGGTAGCGTTCCAGCACTTCACAAAACTGCATTTTATCGATGGGCTTGGCCAAATGTCCTGAAAAACCGGCTTGTTTATAGTGCTCAATTTCATGTGTCATGGCGTTAGCCGTCAAGGCAATTATAGGATTACTAAAACCACACTCTTTAAGTAATGCCAGCGCTCCGAGGCCATCCATCACTGGCATTTGAATATCCATCAACACGAGATCTGGATTATGTGCCAGTGCAAGTTCAACTGCTTGCTCACCATGTTCTGCACTGATCACCGTTACGCCTAAATTGCGCAGAATCCGTTCAATTAAACGTCGATTGTCAGGGTGATCTTCAGCGAGCAAGACATTGCCACTAAAGCTAGAAGCATAGTAAGGAACCAATTTATTGAACTGCTCTGATGCTAACTCAAACAGTTCACACGGCAGCATAAAGCAAAAACGACTTCCCTCGCCTAAAGTTGACGTTACACTAATCTTGCCGTCCATAATATGGGCCAGTTGTTGCGACAAGCTAAGCCCAAGCCCCGTGCCACCGAATCGACGAGTAATGGAGTTGTCACCTTGACTAAAATTGGTAAATATCGCGTCTAATTTATCGGGAGCGATACCTATTCCGGTGTCCTCAATGCAGAACATCAACCCTTTTTCGTTCTGTGACACACGTAAACTCACATGGCCTTGCTCCGTAAACTTCACAGCGTTCGAGCACAAGTTCACGAGCACTTGCTTCACACGAATATAGTCCAAGTTTGCACCTGCACGAGCTTTCAGGTCGTTAGTTATGTCAAACACAATACCCTTTTGCAGAGCGCTCGGCGAAAACATAGCATCAATATCCGCTAGCAAAGACGCAAGACTTACCGGCGTAATTGCCAGCTCTAGTTTATTCGCCTCAATTTTACTTAGGTCCAAAACATCATTGATTAATTCCCCTAGGTGCTGGCTATTGTTGTAAATAACACGCAGTTCTTTCGGTACTTCTTTTTCTGGCACATCACCTTGAATAATCGCCTCTGCTTGTCCCATGATAGAGGTCAACGGAGTACGAATTTCGTGACTAATGTTGGCTAAAAACTGGCTTTTAATTTCGTTGGCAGAACGCAGCTGGTGAGCCAGTTCTTCAAGCTCTTGCGTGCGTTGTTGCACTTTTTGTTCAAGCTCTGCACTTGCTCGACGTTCTGCAGCTCGACGATACATCAACACCCCAATAATACCACTGAGAAGAAGAAGTCCAGTCACGAGCCAAGTGAAAACATTACGCTGCTGAGCAGCCAAACGGTCTATTTTTTGCTGTTGCTTCAATGAGTCAACTTGTTGCTGTAGTTGATTATTATTGTACTTGGCATAGAAATCATTTAAGCGACTTGATACCGCCTTATTAAGTTCTTCATCACGCTCGCGCTCATACTTTGAATATAACTCAACTGCCCGCTCATTTTCTCCTTGCGCGGCTGCCAATAGAAGCTCGATGAGATACGTTTGCTGAGGGAGTAATTCAGCCTTTGCTTGCTCGGAATCGGCTTCTTTTGCCAACATATATGCACGTTGCAGTGCGTTCTCGGCCGCCTGATAGTCCCCTTGCGCAAACAACACTTTGGCTTTAATTTCATGAGCCGTAACGCGCCCCCGTTGATATTCTATTTGCTCACTGTGAGTACTTGCTTGCTCAAGTAATTCTAACGCTTGCTCATACTTGCCACTCATAAAGTACAGGTTTGCCAAATTCATGGTGGTGTGATTTAAACTCATCGTGTCATTGGTCTGAGAAAGTAGCTTCAGCGCGTGATTGTAAGCCTGAGCCGCTTCTTCAGTACGACCTAGGTTCCGATAAATCACCCCCAAATTTGAGTGCATTTGCGCGAGGCCCGTCACATCACCCAAACGCTCAAAAGTCTCGGAAACATTGTTATACAGTTCTAACGCAGCTTCATAGCGGTCGCTTTCGATGTAAATGGCTGCAATATTGTGATTGATATCCGCTCTGTCTTGATCGGTTCCATGGAGTGCATAGAGCGCCTTAGCCATTTCATAATTTTCAATTGCTTTTTCAAATCGCTCTGCACGCGAATATGCCAAACCAATATTGTTGAACAAATGCGCTTGTTGCAGTGGCTCTTCAGCCTGCTCAAAAAGGTGGAGTGCGCGCTCATAACTTTCAACCGCACTGATATAGTAACCACGATAGTAGGTCGCTACACCTTGCATTTTCGCGTATTTGGCTTGTTTTGAAATGAGCTTAAGATCAGCAGCTAACTGCTCAGCTTTTAAGAAGTGACGAATTGCTTTTTGGTATTCATTACGCGCGAAATACTGTTCAGCTATAAACTCGATGACGGACAACTGTTGGGGTTGGGGAAGACTTCCTTGCTGGATTGCTAATGCACTTTCTAATCGCTTCTCCTCGGGCTCTGCAAGGATTTTGGCTAAAGCATCATCGTGGTTGAAAGCGTGACAAGGTAAAAAAGCCGCTGTGATTACAAGACTTACAACTATTAAAAAATACGGCTTCCTTTGCGACATCATTTAAATCCACGTTGTCTTTTCAATTAATGTATATCAGCTACACTTTGACATGATGATGACCATACCGACTAACAATACCCACGCTAACCCATTAGCAAATGACATACTGCCTTTACTGTTGGACAGTAAAGTATGGAAAGTCCATGAATTAGCAGCACGCCTTATTGAGCTCAATGCTTTGCCTTCATTATGTTCAGGCGAACTAAGTGAACTTGCGCAACGAAATTTCCTTATCATGAATGCGCTGTTTCAACTACAAGAAGACTTTCTAACTGATGGTTGTTATTTATCCATATCTAGCTTGCATATTCAACTGATTTACGACTATTCACCTAGTTTTCCCCGTTGTGATGATGCGCTAAAAAGCTATTATCTTAATTGGCAGAATTATAACCTCTCAAATGATGAAGTAGCGCAATTACTTTCGCAATTCACGTCCCTGTTCAAAAATAAAAAACTCACACAGGACCAATTAGAGGCGCTGAATCTGCGCTGGCAACTCGAGGCGCCTATACACATTTCTAACGTCAAAAAGCGCTGGCGAGTACTTGCAAATCAGTACCATCCGGATAAAAGCGCTGGTGACCACACTGTCTTTAACGACATTCACACCGAATACCAACGCTTACTGAGCCATTGTCGTAGCCTGGAAGTGTAAACACTGCTCTATCTAAAAGCATTCAGAAACAAACGCTTACAAATGTCTTTTGCCAGCATTAGTCACCTTTTATAAAGTGGCTTTAAGCGCTTCGTATAGGGACATATCATGGCAATTCACTTACCAGGTTCAACTCGTGAGAGCGATCAGCGAAATTACTCGCTACTTAGCTTAGGTCCCATTCCTTTGATTCCGTTGGGCTTACCCAATCAAGGAGTGAAAAGCTGGTTTCTATGGGCCAGTATTCACAGCCTTGCGATTTGGTTCACACTTATAGGCGGACTCTATCTCTACCACCAGCACCTCGAACAACAAGAACTGCAATTGGCAATACTTACAGAACCACAGGTTTATGACGTCTTTTTGATAGACCAAGCGAAGTTGAACAAAGCACTTAACGAACCACAGCGCCTCGGCTATAAGGTGTTCCAAGTGAGTAAAGTCGACAACGACATAATTGCCCTCAAAGTAGGAACAGTGAATTACAAGCGCAAAGGCGCAGTGATGAAAGCAATTAGCATGGACAATTTAATGTACCAAAGTTACTTTGCAAATAAGCCGCTAACCTTGCCACGCACAGCGCTAGCAAAGTACTTTAGCACTGGTGCTATCTATGCAATTCATCGCCCAAATAACATCTACATCCAAGGCGGTATAGTGCGACCTCTACCTAAACCAAAGCCTATTTACACCAGAACCATTCCCAACAAGGCCAATCAGCGCGGCATTGAGTTGTACCAACAAGGTGCATTTGAAGAGGCTATGGCAGCTTTTCAGGAAGGCGCGGACCAAGGAGATAGCTGGGCCCAATACAACCTAGGCGATATGTATCTAGCAGGCCAAGGCGCCACAGCAAATCAAAAGCAAGCGTGTTTTTGGTTTAACCAAGCAGCCCAACAAGGTCACGACAAAGCACTCGTAGCGCTAGAACAGTGTGATTGATGTCACGCTGCAGGATAAAAAAGCCCAGCATCTGCTGGGCTTTGTTTATTTACAACATGAGGTGTTGGTCTAAAAATGCCATCACCTGCTTATAATATTGCAGTCGGTGTGCTTCGTTATAGAATCCATGTCCCTCATCCTCGAGTAAAACATATTGATAAGGGTGTTCAGCTTTTTTCATTGCTTCTATTAAGGATTCAGCTTGCTCAATTGGCGCTCGCTCATCTTCGCCACCATGAACAATCAGCACAGGGGCTTTGAGCTTATCTATATTGTAGCTCGGTGAGAATGCTTTAAGCTGAGACTCATCCTCGCCCAATACCTTTCTCAGATAACCTTGACCACTGGCGCGTTCAGATATATCACCTTCTTCAAACATTAAAGGTAAGTCGTATACACCAACAACCCCTACAGCACATTTGAATAGATCAGGTTCAATAATGGCACTTTGTAGCGCAGAGTAAGCACCAAAACTCGCTCCCATGATGCACATGTTGTCTTTGTTAACCCAACCTTGAGCAACGACATAATTTACACCATCAATAATGTCGTGCTGAATATCACTTCCCCACTTTCTATAGCCAGCACGTTCGAAATTACCACCAAAGCCGCCTGAGCCACGGAAATTAACTTGTAATACGGCTATTCCACGGCTAGCAAGAAGTTGAACATCCGGATCAAACCCCCACCAATCCCTCGGACCATGAGGACCACCATGTGGCAACACAACTAAGGGCAAATCTTTTAAATTTTTACCATGAGGAACCGTAAAATAACCATACAAATCCAAGCCATCGCGCGCTTTGAATTCAATAGGGGTCGTTTCTGCCATTTGCTCAACATCTACCCACGAACGAGAAGAGAACAAAAAGGATAGGTTGTTCGTGTCAGCTTTGTAGAGATAATAACTGCTAGGATGGCGGTCACTTCCAGCCCACACGACACTCATACTGCCATCTTTTGTACTACTTACAATGCGTACTTGGTGTCCTGGGATAGCCTTTAGCATTCCTTTCAAGCGTTTACTCATCGGAGCCTGCGCATCGACAAATGCATACGTTGGATACTGCGCTTCATATTCGATGGCAAATACCGATTTATGCACATCGTCTACCCATATCTTGCTGGGCGATACGTTGTCTTCACTGTATACCAACTGGTATTCTTTTGTGTCTAGATTGAGCTTGTAAAGCCCTGCAGGTTCGCCATTAGTAGACGCACTGGCATAGACAATGTCACCCTTTAGATTGAATCCGTGAAGACGAATATCAGACAAGTTCATTTCGTCTGACTTTAACTCCTGCCATTCATCAAGCTCTAGGTTTCGGATATGCACTTTTTGGTAACTCGAACTGTCAGTGGATACCGACACTCGAACTTCGCCTTGCTCATCAGTCAGAAATTGTGCCATGCGCGAAGGTGAGCGCAGAATTTGCTTGCGCGTACCACGGTGCACATCGACCTCGTATACGATCGTATGAGGTTCATTTGACGAGGTCCAAGGGTAAGTCACGATGAGCATTTTATCTTCATCATTGTGAAGAGGATCGAGCACATATGAAGTACCATAAAGTGGTGTTGCTTTCTTGGTTCGACTACCTAGTTGTTGCTCTCCTTGATAACCAACAAGGTATTTCCCTCTCGAACCATCTACATTTACACCAAATAACTCTCCGTGATACTGAGGATGCTCCTGCCAGCCTCGAAGGTATTCTTTGCTAAGTACAACACGTTCGTTGTTAACCCAGTGATATTCACCAACCTGAGCATTCCCTGGAAAGCGAACACCATGATGCATCTTAAATTCTTTTGTATCGAGGATAATTAAGACGTCTTTACCTTCTTGCTTCGTCATCACCCCTAAATAGTCGCCATTGGGCGATAACTTAATTGAATGGTATTTAACATCACGAGAAAATGTATCGATGGGTATGAGATTTTCCTTTGCGTCCTTCGCGTCTTGGCCATGCGCAAAGCTGGCCATTGCTCCTAGTAGCAGGCCGACTAAGATTTTCATTGGTACTCTCCTTGAGTTTTTGTATAACGCTTTAATACTTATTGTTTTTTTATACGCTTCACCAAGCCCATTAACAATACAGTAACAAAACCAGATACTAACCCAACTACACCATTTGCGGCAATCCCAATCAATCCTTCCAGCCAAGAACTGTATTGCGCAGCTGTTTCTCCCCAATGTGCGACAAGGTGATGTAGGGGCTCAATACCGTGAACAATAATACCTCCGCCTACCAAGAACATTGCCGCAGTGCCGACAATCGCCAATACTTTCATTAGCCAAGGTGCCAATACCAGCAGAAATCTGCCTAACGCTCTGCTAATCGCGCTTTTCGTTGCTACACCTCGTTGCAACAAATACAAGCCGGCATCATCCAACTTAACAATACCCGCCACCAAGCCATACACACCCACTGTCATCACGACAGCGATAACAGATAGAACTAGCACTTGATTAATAAAACTCGCGGCTGCAACGGTGCCTAATGAGATAACGATAATCTCCGCCGAGAGAATAAAGTCAGTACGAATTGCGCCTTTAATCTTTTCCTTCTCAGCTTCAGGAGTGAGCGGTTCATTCACTGCGGGTTGTTCGGCTTGATGCTCTTTTCCATGGACGAGCTTCTCTGCACCCTCGAAACACAAAAATAGACCGCCCAACATAAGTAATGGAGTGATCAACCAAGGAATAAAGGCGCTAATGAGTAAAGCTGCAGGTACCAATATCGCCTTATTAAGCATCGAGCCTTTAGCTACCGCCCACACAACGGGTAATTCTCTGTCAGCATTAACACCTGAAACCTGTTGTGCATTTAACGCGAGGTCATCACCTAGTACACCCGCCGTCTTCTTTGTAGCGACCTTACTCATTGTCGCAATGTCGTCGAGTAATGCCGTGATGTCATCCAGTAAAGTCAGTAAGCTCGCACCAGCCATCGATTATTCCTTCGTTGTAAGTTTGTAATTCTCCCACTGTTGTTAACCTAATACGCTACACTAATCTTGTCCATTAATACGGAGCAATGAACATGGTCACCAAGCGCATAATCGCGTTAACAGTGATAATCCCGTTGTTTTCCTTGTTTGGTTGTGACGAGCAAGTTACTGAGAGCGCGCAAAACAACCCTGCAATGTTTTTTCGGTGCAATACAGGAGCGGTTTTCACGGTAAAGTTTGCTGACAATAGCGCAGATATTAAGATTGATAGCGACACTTACACGCTTGAAGGTGAGCACTCAGCCTCGGGTGCAAAATACACTCACGAAAGCATGAGTTTTTGGAGTAAAGGCAACGACGCTATATTAATGATCAATGATGAAACTTGGCATTGCCACCGCAGTGATTGATCGCTTTTGCGTCACCATCAAGTATAATGCTGCAAACACTTTAGGCTTATTAGGGGCGTAATGAAATATAAAGACCTGAGAGACTTTATCGCGTTACTTGAAGAACGTGGTGAACTCAAGCGGATCAGCCAGCCAATCAGTACTCACCTTGAAATGACAGAAATTGCCGACCGCACCTTGCGTGCAAAAGGTCCGGCGCTGTTGTTTGAGAACCCAATAGGTTTTGATATTCCAGTACTCGCTAACTTGTTTGGCACACCTGAGCGTGTTGCACTTGGCATGGGCCAAGAAAATGTCGAGGCATTGCGTGAAGTCGGTAAACTACTGGCATTCTTAAAAGAGCCTGAGCCGCCAAAAGGTTTAAAAGAGGCGCTAGGGCAAATTCCTGTGTTTAAACAGGTACTCAATATGCCAGCCAAGGAAGTTAAAAAAGCACCTTGTCAGCAAGTTGTGCTCAGTGGTGACGACGTGGATTTAACTAAACTCCCTATCCAACATTGTTGGCCAGGCGATGCGGCTCCACTTATCACATGGGGCCTCACGGTCACTAAAGGCCCTTATAAAAAGCGTCAAAATTTAGGTATTTATCGTCAGCAACTACTTGGTAAGAATAAAATTATTATGCGTTGGCTGTCGCATCGCGGCGGCGCACTGGACTTCCAAGAATGGTGTAAAGAAAACCCCGGTGAACCGTATCCAGTTTCCGTTGCCCTTGGTGCAGATCCTGCGACCATTCTTGGCGCTGTCACCCCCGTACCTGATACCCTGAGCGAATATGCATTTGCCGGTCTATTACGTGGCAGCAAAACTGAAGTGGTTAAGTCTATTTCCAATGACTTGCAAGTGCCTGCTAGCGCAGAAATTGTCCTTGAAGGGTATATTGCTCAAGACGAGCGTGCACCCGAAGGTCCATATGGCGATCATACCGGTTACTACAACGAAGTTGATGACTTTCCTGTGATGACAGTCACGCATGTGACTCACCGTGAAAATCCAATTTATCACAGCACCTATACAGGTCGTCCGCCAGATGAACCGGCTATATTGGGTGTGGCATTGAACGAAGTCTTCGTGCCTATTTTGCAAAAGCAGTTCCCTGAGATTGTCGACTTCTATTTGCCACCCGAGGGCTGTTCATACCGCATGGCTGTGGTAACCATGAAGAAGCAATATGCCGGTCACGCCAAACGCGTAATGATGGGCGTATGGTCTTTCCTACGCCAGTTTATGTACACCAAATTTGTGATTGTATGTGACGATGACGTCAATGCTCGCGATTGGAATGATGTGATCTGGGCCATCACAACCCGTATGGACCCTGCTCGAGACACAACTTTAATTGAGAACACCCCCATCGATTACCTCGACTTCGCATCTCCTGTATCTGGACTAGGTTCAAAGATGGGAATGGACGCAACGAATAAATGGCCAGGTGAAACAGATAGAGAATGGGGCGAGCCCATTGTCATGGATGATGCCATTAAGCAACGCGTTGATGAAATTTGGGATTCGTTGGGTATCAACTAACAACTCAGTGCATCAGGACTCGCACCTATTGCGAGTCACTTCGATGAATATCACCTCACTTTGATGAAAATTACTACAGTGAGGCAATGGCGCTAGTCATGATAAACTAGCCTACAAGAGTAAGAAGTAAGGTTTAAAATGCAAACATTACAAGCGGACGTGCTAAGTATTTCGCCACTGACAGAATTTGTTTACAAGGTGATTTTAACACCCAACGAGCCTGCACAATTTGAAGCGGGCCACTATTGCCAGTTGGTGCTTGGCGAAAAAGACAAACGCGCATTTTCCATTGCCAGCCGTCCAAGTCAGACACATGAAATTGAACTACATATTGGTGCTTCTGGTGCTGATTCTTATGCAATGCAAGCCTTGGATCATCTCAAAGAACACCATGCTAACGGCACTCAAGCAACGCTTGAAGTCGGCTTAGGTGTATCACAACTACGTCTCGAATGCGCGCGTCCAATCATTTTATTAGCCGGTGGTACAGGCTTCAGTTATGTAAAATCGATGGCTGACCACCTAGCCGAAGTTGGTTGCGATCGTCCCGTGTTTTTCTATTGGGGTGTGAAACATGAAGATGCCTTGTACGCCAAAGAAGAAATGCAAGCTTGGGCTGCAAGTAACCCACACTTCACCTTCATACCTGTCGTTGAACAGCCGCAGGGCGAGTGGCGAGGCCACACAGGGCTAGTTCACCAAGCAGTCATGAAAGACATTGTTTCGCTAGAGCCATACTCAATTTACATGGCGGGTCGCTTTGACATGATTGGCGCTGTGCGCGATGACTTCATTGACCATGGCGCGCAACGCGAACATATGTATGCGGATGCATTTGCCTTTATTAAGTAACGGCTGTTATTAATACACAGAACGAGAAAAGAGGCAGTGCCTCTTTTCTGTTTTTCAGAATACAACGATAGTTTTAATTCATTTTTTGAATCAAAAAAGACGCCCTACACTACTCCTAACAACACAATAGGAGTGTGACCATGTTCAACCTACACGTTTCAGATATTTTCAGTCGCAGCTTTTTATCAATCAGTCCTGACTTAGAGCTCACCGACGCCATTGAACAACTCATTAAACACAAAGTGATCGGCGCCCCAGTAGTGGATGATTCCGGCGTTTTGATTGGGTATTTATCAGAGCAAGATTGTTTACACCCTTTGACGACTAACAGCTATTTTTGTGACGGGCGCATTCAAGTAAAGGATGTGATGAGCACAGAAGTACTCACGTGTGGTTTGCAAGATTCACTGCTGGACATCGCAGCAAGAATGCAAAGAAGGCACCAGCCGAAGCGTTATCCTGTCATCGAGCAGGGAAAAATCGTTGGCATGGTTGAGCGCTCGCAAGTACTGCAAGCACTCTCGCAAAGTTATCGACGTTGCAGCGCGGCCTAATTAAGCCACGCGCGCAGCCGCTTTGGCTTTTAATGCGGCTTTATCACCATCACTAAGATAGGCAATGGCTAGCGCATTAGCTTGCGCCTGCTCTATATCTTCTTTGCTCAAACCAGCTTGGTATGCCGCTTGTTGGTATTCGTTGTCTAGCTCAATGCCCTGCACCGCTGGGTCGTCAGTATTAATCGACGCGAGAATGCCGTGGTCGAGAAATTTCTTTAGTGGGTGCGCTGTAATGTCTGCAACTGTGCTAGTTAGGATATTACTGGTAAGGCAAGACTCGATTCCGATACGATTGTCGCGCAAGTAGTCCATCAGCTTCGCATCATGCATCGCATTCACACCGTGCCCGATGCGGTCCGCACCTAATTGCTGGATGGCTTGCCAAATACTGCTTGAATCTTGTGCTTCTCCAGCATGAACCGTGGCACGTAAATCCGCTTTGTGCACTTGCTTATAATGCTCTACAAACAATTCGCCTGGGAAGCCGAGTTCATTCCCTGCCAAGTCCACTGCCACCATGTGTTCTTTGAACGCCAGAATAGCATCGAGCTCCTGTTGGCATTTTTCTTGGCCAAAAGTGCGCGACATGATACCGATCAGATTCACATGAATATCATGCTCTTTCACTGCGCTGTGAATACCATCAACCACAGCCTCAACCACACCTTGTGGATGTAAATTGTGATTCATAGCCATGTAATAAGGGCTAAAACGCAATTCTGTATAATCAATACCTTGTGCAACAGCATCTTCAACATTTTCTATGGTAATTCGGCGGCATGCATCATAATCACCCAGTACTTTTACACCCCAATCCAGCTTTTCTAGGAAGGCCATCAGATCTGGAGCTATCTCCACTACTTGTACATGCGGACGCAGTGATTCGATATCTGAGCCTGGGAGTGCAATGTTAAACTGCTGGCCTAGCTCGAGTATGGTGTTGGCGCGAACATTACCATCTAAGTGGCGGTGTAAGTCGAGTAAAGGTAGCTGAAGATTGATCATGATGACCCCCAAGTGTTAGATAAAATTGCGCGGATCATACGCACTTGTGCAATAAATTCAAGACAAGGCTACGAGATTTGCTGGTCTTTTTTATCTGTTTTTGAAACAGCGTCTGCGTCACCTCGGTTGTGTGGTATTTGGCGCGCGATACTCGCAAAGAGCATATTTGCTTCTATGGGCTTCACCACATAGTCGTTCATGCCATAATGTTCTGCGAGCTTCAGATCACGCTCTTGGGCATTTGCTGATAAGCCAATTATAGGCAAGTCCGTGAGCAATAGCTCATTGCGAATTACTTTTGTCGCTTCCAAACCATCCATATTGGGCATTTGTATATCCATTAACACAATGTCGTACTGCTTATGGCTCACCATCTCTATTGCTTCAATCCCATCGTTCGCGATATCCGGAGACGCCCCTTTACCTACTAGCATGGCTTTAGCGACTTGTTGATTTAATGCGTTATCTTCGACAAGTAAAATAGAAACTCCGCTTAAATCAATTTCACTCGATACCTGAGCATCTTTGGGCGTGATGTCGCTGCGCATTGGCAAGGTGCTGCGCTTGGGTAGAAAGACTCTAAAACAAGAACCTAAACCCTCTTCGCTTTCAAGCTCGATGCGCCCACCCATTAGGGTTACCAGCTTTTGGCAAATACTTAACCCCAGGCCTGTGCCACCAAATCGGCGTGACGTTGAGCCATCAGCCTGTGCAAACGGTTTGAATAACTGCTTTTGAATATCCTTACGAATCCCCATGCCTGTATCAGTAACACTGAAACACAATGAATCGTTGGCATCAGCTACTTTGAGGCGTATTGCTCCATGCTGTGTAAATTTAACAGCGTTGTTCAAGAGGTTTAGCAGCACTTGTTTTAAGCGAATGGCATCTGTGTTGAAGGTTGGTGCAACGTCAGGGGCGATGTCGCAATTGACCAACAAACTTTTATTGCTCGCCTCAACACTGATCAGCTGCTTTATTTCCGCACATAACTCTTCGATCACAATGGGCTCTTGGTGCAGCTCGAGCTTACCGGCTTCCATTTTAGAGAAATCGAGCAAATCATTAAGCACACGCAATAGCACACTCAATGCGTTGTCAGCCTGACCAATGTATTGCTTCGCTGTCTGCCAATCATTTTGTTGTAGCGCTAAATAGTGCAGCCCTTTAATGCCATTGATAGGCGTGCGAATTTCGTGACTCATATTGGCAAGAAACTGAGATTTTGCACTGTTAGCTGTATCAGCCTTGGCTTTCTCTTCTCGTAATACTTTGGTTTGCTTGGCAACTTGGTCACGAACACGAATGTTACTACCTGTGATAGCAATCAAAAAGGTAATCAACAACCAAACAAAAAGCATCCCTACAACTTGTGCATACCAATATCCCGTCCATGCTGGACGAGCGCCTTGGCGATAAATATTTAAACGCCACTTTCTTGGTCCCATCTCAAATTCATGGGATTTAACTAATGCTTCACGTTGTGGTAGCGCAATAATTGCTTGCTCTGATGCAGTGTTTAAATCCACCAGCTCAACACCAATACCGTCAAATGATAACGTTGCTAATGCGGACTGCTTTAGTAAGGGTAAACTAATAACCGCTGCAACATAGCCATCAACCTCTGCGCCTCCTGTAGGCACCCTAGCCAAAACCAAAAAACCCAAATCACCTTGCGGACTACTCTCAAGCTGAAACGCAGGAGTAACAAACAAGGCACCATCATAGTCTTGTAAAGATGAAAAATAGGGTTCGGCGCTAATGTCTAAACCGTAAACGGTACGCAACCCCTGTGAAAAGAGACCGAAATAAACGGGAAATTGAAATGGCCTAGGCTCTACATCATATCGAGAAAAAACCTTAAATTGCTCAATCCCCTCATCGCGGGCCAATAATTCAAGTTCGCCAATGCCGTTTGGAGCCACTTTAGGCATCCAGACGAGTGCATTTATCTCTGGGTTATATGCCATCTGCTTTGCGGTAAAGCCATCAAATTCATTACGCTGAACTTGCTCACTGTGAGTCATAAACGATGCGAGAATTTGCGTATTGGCACGTAAGCGAGTGAGCACTTCATCAAATTGGTCGATCACAACTTGCGCTTGCGACGAATACACTTCGTTACGCTCTTCGAATTTAGAATTAGCGAACAAGTAAAAAGTAATGCTAATTACTACATAAATCACCAAAGACGGGACGATAACCTGCATGCGATGGCGAGCAACTGTAAAGTTAAAACCTGCTAATAACAAAGGGGTGAAAATCATCACACCGATACTGTCGCCTATCCACCAAGTAACGAAGTTTTCTAACCGCCCTGATGGTGGAATGATGTTATTGAGTACCAGCATTTCAGTGCCAGTCAGCGCGGCAATAACACAAATACCAGGGCCGGCAATAATAATACTAATAATGGTGAGTTTTAGATCGGACAGGTCTAGTGGCATTTTCAGGGCTCGGGTTATGACCCAGTACCCCAAATATGCTTGCAATGTCGATGCAGTAGAAACGACAACAGCCTGCACGGCAACTTGCCAATGTAAGATACCGGCAATATTGTCTAGATGCGCAGTGTTGGTAATTAACGCGCCTAACATCACGCCGAAAACTGCTCGTTTCCCAGCTATTAGCAATGCTGCCAATGCGATACCCGAGGGGGGCCAAGACGCTACAGCATAACCTTCAATGGAAAGTAACGCGTTACTGAAAAAACCGGTAATGAAGTAACCTATAGCAACAATAAAGGTTAAGTTGAATAGATTCTTCATTACCCTTCCTGATTAATGGCTATGGTCGAGAACGAGCAACGCTTTTTCAGCTTGCCTTGTCGCACGATAGCTAAGCATCGCACGCGTTGGATGAGGCAAACGTTGTTGCTGAGCCAACACTTTGTCAAATATACGTGAAGCGAGCTCATGTTCGCCCTGACTTTGTGCCAAATAAGCTAAACACAGCAGCATTTCAGGTTCATCGGGCTGCTTTTTCAACTCACTTTGTAATGCCTTTTGCATCTCTTCGACATTGCCGTACTCAATTTCACTTAAAATCGTGAGTAACTGTGAGTATTCAGAACGTTTAAGCAACTTCTTCAACTCATCTTGCACTGAAGCAATTTCACCTGCGCGCACCATTGCACGTAGATAATGGGTATGCCCTCCTGTGCGAATCTGTTTCGGGAGCTCGCTATCTCGCTTGCGCAAAGTATCAACAGAATCACTATCGAAATAGACGCGCAATGCCCAGTCCCACTCGTTTTCATCCAAGCTTTGCGCCTTAACCAAACGAGGCGCCAACTTTGCGAACTCATGATATTTATGCAGCTTTAACAATACTTGTGCATAGAGTTTGAGCTGATGAGGCGACGCCTTTTTACTTGCACATTGATCTCTCAAAGTGGCAAGGATTTCCGCTTCACTGTGTGCCGTAAGCCATAGGTTTACCGGCTCACTGCGGTTTTTATCCGACAATTCGTCTAACAAGTTTAGTGCAAAATCTTTCTCGCCTTGATGTAGACGCGCTTTTGCTTGCATCGCCAGCGAAAAGTCTCGCCACTTATCATCGACTTTGCCTTTGGTTAAGGTGTGTTGTAACTGCTGCATATCGTCATTGATCAACGCCCACATAGCTTGCTCCAACACAGCTTGCTTACGCTCTTTACTGCGCGCGAAAAAACCATGGCGTACGTTGCGATAGCTATTAAAGGCATAACGCACAATGCAAAACAGCAGATAACCGAAGAACAGAGTAAACAATGTAAGGATGGTGAAACTAACAATACTTCCTTCTACAGTCCAATCACCAAACGCAATAAGTACATACCCTTTCTCATCAACAAGCCAAGGGGCAATGGCGGCCACCAACGCTATGAGAATGAAGACAACAAGGAGTCTTGCCATATTAAGACTCCTCTAACGCGGTGACAGTTGCTAAAGAAATGGGCTGATTAGGCGTGAGCTGCTTTAACTGTAATTGCTTCAGCTGACTGAGAAACTGTGCGGTTTGCGTATCAGATAAATCGTAATAACGGGTGATAAGATCCGAGGCACTTTGCAGTGCCTGTTGATATAAATCAACATATTGATGCGTTGCTGCAAACCCAGCTTGATCGATATTGAAATGAATCCGTTGTCTAATCAGTCGTTGTTGCTCATTATCCAGTAGAGGTTCAATAGCAGCATCACGCTTGCGCACCTTGATAAAGTCATCGACCAGCTGATCCCATGTACGCCCTAAATTAGCGCGCCAATCCGACACATCAGCCGACAAAGCATTGTCTGCTGCGGGCTCAACGTCGTCTGGAAGGTCGACCATGTTGAAGCTCAATTTATCTACTTGATTACCTAAACCATGGAGTGTCAGCACGATTGCTTCAACATCAGCCACTTCAATACTCGCTAATGTTTGCAAGTCGCTGTGAATAGCTCGGCGAAGCACCGCGTTACCTGCATAGCTTGCCAATAGAGCATCAAGGCGCTGCAGTACGGAGGCTGCGCCCGCATAGTTATTTTCAGACCAAATTTTAAAGTCAGCCAATGAAACAAGTCGGCGCACTTCATTCATATCCAGTGGTGGCTGAGTGTTGTCCTTTGATGCAGCAATACTTTGCTCAACGTGCGCTATCATCGAACGCTGATTGGCACTTAACTGGCGAGTGATTTCGTCATTAAATTGCTGCTGCCATTGCTGGCTTTTTTGCTGCTGTTGCTGTTGCGATGCTCTTAGTGTTGCAAGCTGCTCTTTCAACGTTTGATTTGCACTTTGTAGTTGTTGCAGTTGCGCCATTGCTGCGCTTTCTTGCTGCGCAGAATTTTGATCTTGAAGATATTGTTGCCAGTACAAATAGCTGGTTCCTGCACCCGCTCCCAATGCTACTAACAACGCCAGTAAACCCACCTTGCTGATTTTCTGAGGTGCTTTTATTTGTTTAGCGCTCGCGTGTGTTGTTGCCGCTGGCTTATCGACTTCATTTTCAGAGTCGTTTACTGATACGTTTGCCTGCTCTGGCTGTTCACTCATACTGGTTTCCTGCTCACAGTTAATGCTTGCGGCGATCGCCTCATTACTGGCCCCCGCAGCGACGGTGATGTTTTCCCTATCGACACCCAAACTTTCAAGGTGTTCGCGCGTTCTATCACTGACAATATAGAAGTGCCGCGATTTAAGCCACTCTAATAATTGATTATTTTGACTGTTAAAGATGGCGTCAATGCCACTGTTGCTGGTCACCACCAAGCCGTCAACTTCAGCAGCGTGCCATTCACTCAGCCATTGCTCACTGTCAGGCAAAAGCGCAACGCGCTCGTACACTGCGACAGCATTCACAAAGGCGCCGCGCTCCTTGAGTGTTTTAGCTATGACAGTCCGGCCTCCGCGGCCTTTGACTAACACCACATTTTTGCTGTCCACATTTTGCAATTGTGACAGCGCAACAAGCCCTTCTGAATCCTGTTGTCTAGGGGTAATCGCGTTGATATTGAATAGAGATTTGAGGGTGTGAGCTGTGGTGTCGCCCACAGCAAAACATTGAATGGTGTTAGACAGTTTTGGCAACTGTTGGTGCAGCCCATGGACTGCATCCTGCGAAACAAACACAGCAATGTCCGCTTCATTTAGCGTCGCCAATTGTTGTTCTGGTGTGGCAAGGTAATCAATGCGCAGAACTGGGCACAAGCTTGCCTTGTACCCTTGCCGTTCAAGCCTTGCTACTATCTCTTCACCTTTGCCCTGTGGCCGAGTAACAACAATATGCGCCATGGCTGTCTTCCGTTATATTATTTAATTTCGCCGTAAACTTTGGCCAAAATTTCGTCTGCACCTTGGCTCAACAAGTCCTCTGCTAATGCCACTCCCAATTGCTGGGCCTGCGCGATAGGCGCGGAGCTCTCAGCTCGAAGGATTTGTTGACCATCTAAAGAGCCCACAAGTCCACGAAGATACACTTGCTCATTTTCAACTATCGCATATGCACCAATCGGCACCTGACAGCCACCTTGCAAACGGCGATTCATTGCTCGCTCAGCGTCCACACGAATTCTCGTCTCGTTATGCTCCAATGGCGCAAGTAATGCTTTGACCACGTCGTCATCACTGCGACACTCAATACCCACTGCACCTTGGCCATTCGCCGGCAGTGACTCTTCAGCGCTAATAAAACTACGAATACGATCATTCATTTCTAGGCGAATTAATCCTGCTGCAGCGAGTATAATAGCGTCATATTGACCGTCATCTAACTTGGCCAAACGAGTGTTCACATTGCCGCGCAAGTCACGAATATCTAAATCGGGACGGCGTGCCTTCAATTGACACTGACGACGTAAACTTGATGTTCCAACTACCGCGCCAGCTGGCAGACTGTCGATATCTTGATACTGATTCGAGACAAACGCATCACGTGGGTCTTCACGCTCGCAAATGGTGTGCAATTCTAGTCCTTCTGGGAAATCAACCGGCACATCTTTCATTGAGTGCACAGCGATATCCGCACGTCCTTCAAGCATGGCTTGTTCTAGTTCTTTTACGAATAGTCCTTTCCCGCCCACTTTAGCCAATGGCGTATCAAGAATAATGTCACCCTTGGTTGTCATGGTCACTAATTCGACTTCCACATGTGGGTGAAAACGCTCAAGTTCCGCCTTTACAAACTCGGCTTGCCATAAAGCTAAAGCACTTTTACGGGTGGCAATACGTACCCGCTGGGTTGCAGTTGTCATGTAATTCCTACTTCTGTATTAAGGCTTGGCAATGAGACGGAATTCTCGCGTTGCCAACAATTTATTATTACTGTCTCTTAATTCAACACGCCATAGACCTGCTTGACTCGGCATAATGTTTTTTGACGAAAACGTGCGATAACGGGCGGTATACACACCCAGCTCTACATTCGCTAGCGCTTGGCCTTCATAGTACCAAATATGGTGAACTTTTTGCCCCTGCAATCCACGTAATTCTGTAAAGAATACCAACTGACTATCAAAGTCACCCATTGAGATTTCACGACCCAGCGAGCTCACTGGTTCACGGTCTTCGACATGGGTCGTCAGCACTGCTCGGCTTACTTTATCTGTGTCAATTTTGCTGCCTTGAGCAAGGTTCGCCACCTTGGCTTCTTGATCAAATTCACTGCTGTTGTCAGTCAGTGATTCTTCATCAACGACCATGCCGTCTTGTTGTTGCGAATCTGCGACCTTTAAAGAAGTCACAACTGTTGGTTCTTCCGTTACGTCAAGTAACGCTGATTCACCTTCAACTTCGGTTTCGGTTGCGGTGTCTGCAACAATTGCTTCAGCATCTGAAACTGTCGACTCCTGAGCAGCAATAACTGGCTCGATAACCTCTTCGTTTGTTTGGCTGTGCAGTGCTAACACTGTACCCTTATCACTTGGCAGCGGGTGCTCAACGCTTGTGGCTGCTATTTCTGATGCATCATGTGTTACTTGAGCATCTAGGCTAGTTGGTTTTTCTATGTTTACAACACCTTGTGCGGTGCTTGCTTGTTCGGCGATAGCAGGAGTACTCGTTACATACCAAAGCCCACTTGAGGCCACTAGAGCAACGCCTGCCACCATACTAATACGTCGCCAATGCCACTGATAGACAACATCCTTGCGAGCGATGCGCTGTGTTTTGTTCTTCATATTGGCGGTGATCACGATCTTTTGTCCCATGCGCTTGTTCCTAAATCTCTATTAACTTAGACGCTCAATAAGCCATTGTCGAATGGCGATGAGTTCTTGATCGCACACCTGATGCGCCATCGAGTAACTTTGCCAAGACACATTCATGCCCACATTAAGCAAACATTGGTAGGCTTGCTTGCCCGCATCTAACGGTACTACGTTATCGAAGTCGCCATGCGCCATAAAAATCGTTAAATCAGTGTGTTTCGCTTCTTCTGCCAGTCGCTCGGGTTGCGACATGTAGGTTGAAAGCGCCATCACGCCAGCTAATTTATGTTGATACCGCGGAGCAAGATGCAATGCGATTACGCCACCTTGCGAAAAACCAGCCAACACAATTTTATCAGCCGGAATACCGGATGCTAGCTGCTCATCAATCAAGGCACTGATTCGTTCAGAGGATTGTTGCACACCTTGGGCGTCGGCGCGTTTATCTAGATCAAGTGATTTGATGTCATACCACGCGCGCATTTCCATGCCGCCGTTGATAGTGACAGCTTGAACAGGCGCATGTGGGAATAAAAACTTCACGCCTAATTCGTCAGGAAGCGCTAAATGAGGAGCAACAGGAGCAAACCCTTCACCAGAATCACCTAAACCATGCAACCATATAACTGTTGCTTTGTGCTCCGTACTACCTTGATAGGTTACACCGTCGAACTGGGTCACTTAATCATGCTCCCAGCGGACTTCTTCACCTGCCTGCTTCGTTGCTGCGTCACACATAAACTGCCAAAACTCTGCACCCGAACGATTATCAATCCATTGGTCACCGCGCAGCTCAAAATGATGACCATTAAACTTAGTCGCCACCCATACTTGGTGTAGCGGCGCTTGTTTATTAATAACTATTTTGGAGCGATCCGCGAAGATGATTTCTAGAATGCCTGACGCTGACTCGTAATCTAGGTCGGCTTCAAGGTCGTCAATCTGTTCTTCAATGGTTAACATCAAAGCGTCAGCCAACTGATGATACTGGGTGTCTGTCAGGGTGGTTTCACTCATTTTGGCTTGTGCTCCTAAGGCTGGCCGTGGCGTTATACGGGAAATAATTCAACTGCAACGACTACATTTTCGGTATTTTCTGTTACTCTGCGATTATAAAACGAGTCATATTAATTATCTATCGAATCGCTATGTATAACAGTAACCGATTGCGTCTTATTCTTGCGGCCACCAGCTTAACGCTTCTGAGTGCATGTGGTCAAAGTGGCCCTCTGTATCTTCCAGAAGATGCACCACAAAACCAGCCTGTTGAAGATGATCAAGGTCAGAATGAACAGCAAAATCAAGATACGCAGCAAGCACAATAATAAGCATAGTGTTGATTGCCTTTTGCAGGCATAGTAGTGGCATAGAACGGACGAATTAAGAGCCTTATGTTAGTTAACTTTTCCAAAATGCACGGGCTGGGCAACGACTTTATGGTCGTTGATAACGTCACCCAAAACATCTTTCTATCTCGCGACCAAATTAAAACACTGGCCGACCGTAATTTTGGTGTGGGTTTTGATCAGTTATTAATGGTCGAGGCACCTTATTCTCCAGATTTAGACTTTCATTATCGTATCTTCAATGCTGATGGCAGCGAGGTAGAACAATGCGGCAATGGTGCTCGCTGTTTTGCTCGCTTTGTGCGCATGAAAGGGCTGACCAACAAGCATAAAATAGCGGTTTCCACTAAAGGTGGGAACATGGTGTTATATATAGAAAAAGATGGTCAGGTTACCGTTAATATGGGTCAACCCATATTGGAGCCGAAAGAAATCCCGCTCAAGGCCAGCAAACGTGAACTAACCTATATATTGCGCCAGCAAGAGCAAACATTGTTTGTGGGCGCCGCTTCTATGGGGAATCCACATTGTGTAATTGAAGTGGAAGACATCAATACCGCTGAAGTACAAACCTTAGGGCCATTGGTGGAAGAGCATGAACGCTTCCCCAAGAAGGTTAACGTAGGTTTTATGCAGGTGATTGACCAGAACCACATTAAGCTCAGAGTCTGGGAACGAGGGGCTGGTGAAACCTTAGCATGTGGCACGGGTGCATGTGCGGCAGCGGTCGTGGGCCAGCTACAAAATAAGTTAAGCAGTAGCGTAAAAGTGGAATTACCTGGAGGCGCGCTACAAATTCGCTGGCAAGGCGAAGGTCACCCGGTAAAAATGACTGGCCCTGCGGAACATGTGTTTGATGGACAAATCGCGTTATGAGTGAGTTGAGCAAAGAGCAAGTTGCAGAATATTTGCAACAAAACCCAGACTTCTTTTTACAGCATCCGCAGCTGTTTGCTGTGATGAACTTTGGCGGCACACATGAAAGTGTGGCTTCTTTGCAGTTACGCCAACAACAACTCTTACGAGAGCAGAACGTCAATTTACAACAGCAACTCCAGCAATTAATTAGCCAAGCCAAACAAAACGAACAGGTGTATCAAGTATTCAGCGCCTGCCATCGTAAGCTCATGAGTGATTGTGAGTTTATTGAACTTGCCCAAGGTCTAGAAGAGCTTATTTGTGCGCAGTTACATATTAGCGAATGCAAGCTCCTGAAGTTCACTCCAGATCTTCAGCCGCTGCTGGACAAACGATTAAACAACAGCCACTACCTAGGCCGACTCTCAGAGCAAGAGCAGTCTTTAATTTTCAATAACCCTAGCAAAAGTGCAGCCTTGTATCTTATCGGTGAACCAGAGGCACCTATCGCACTGCTCGCATTTTCCAGTGAAGACGAATTGCATTTTGAACCTGCCCAAGACAGCTTCTTTATTTTCGAATTTGTAAAAGCACTGCAAGAGCGTTTAGCCACGTTATCATGAATAACGGCAAAGCACTGACCTTTTCAGCAATGAGTGAAGTGTGGAACGAACCGGTTGCCAGTTATCGAGATTACCTGCGTTATGAAAAGCAGTATTCGAGTCACACCTTAGAACAATACGACCGCCAACTTTTAGAAGTTGCCCGCTATTTCTACGAAGATAAAGACGGGTGGCTGACACTCAATGCCGATGACATCCGTAAGTTCGCAATGTCGCTACGCGCCAAAGGGTTAGGTGCACGCACAGTGAACCTCAAACTCAGCTGTCTGCGCGCCTTTTTTCGCTATTTAAAAAGCTACAACCCCTTTCAAGAAAACCCAGCTCAGTACGTGAAGGGCCCCAAATTCGATAAGCCCTTGCCTCGCAATTTGGACGTTGATCAAATGCATCAACTCCTGGATATCGATGATGACGATCCACTGGCAATACGTGATAAGGCCATGATGGAGCTTATGTATTCAAGTGGCTTACGTATTAGTGAATTGGTTAACGCCAATTTGGCTGATCTCGACTTACGAGGCGGTGAAATTCGCGTATTGGGTAAAGGCAACAAAGAGCGCATCGTGCCGGTCGGCTCAAAGGCGATTGCAGCACTTAACGCATGGTTGAAGTTACGTATCGCTTTTGTTGGCGCTGACGACGCGGCCTTATTCTTATCCAAACGCAAAACGCGAATCTCGATTCGCCACGTACGTGAACGGATGCGTGAATGGGGAGTAAAACAAGGCCTCAGTGCGCAAGTTCATCCACATAAACTGCGCCATTCTTTTGCCTCGCACGTATTGCAGTCCAGCGGTGATTTACGTGCCGTGCAGGAACTGCTTGGCCACAGCAGCCTATCAGCAACTCAGGTCTATACCCATTTAGATTTTCAACACCTTGCTAAGGTGTACGATAATGCTCATCCACGAGCTAAGAAACAGAAGTAACATGATGCGATTTAACCGAGCCATTGACCAAGCTAAAGTCCTTAGTTTCGACTTAGATGACACGCTTTATAACAACCACCCAATTATCAAAGCGGCGCTGCAGGCTCAACATAACTACTTACAGACTTTACCTGCTTGGCGCGAGCAAGATCACGGCTTTTGGTTGCGCTGCCGAAATGCGGTGATAAAGCAGATGCCCACTCTCATCAATGATGTTACAGAACTGCGTAAGCAAGCACTTACACACGCTATGAAAATTATAGGAGAAGACATTCAGCATGCTAAAAATGCGTATGACGCATTCGCCACGGCGCGCAGTCAAATCGTTGTCAGCGACGACGTGTTAGCTTTGTTGGATGCGTTGAGAAGCAAGTACAGATTGATTGCTATCACCAACGGCAACGTTGATGTGAATAAATTTAACCTTAAAGGTCAGTTTGAGCAGGTGCTCATGGCAGGACCCGATGGCGATGCCAAACCGCGCCGCGCATTATTTGATAACGCTGCGTCGACATTGCAGGTTGCTCACCATGACATTATTCATATCGGAGATAGCCTAGATACCGATGTACAGGGTGCAAACAATGCTGGATGTCGCAGTGTGTGGCTCAATAACCAAGGAATTGATTACGCCTACAAAGGCCTACCTTGCTGCGAAATTAGCGACATTTCGGCGCTGCGCGCGTTTTGCTAGTTTAGAATGTTTTCACCATATAGCTGCGCCGCCCATTTATAGGGTAATCTGACAGCGCAAATACTTCTTCATAGCCGTGTCGACGATAAAATTCCGGTGCTTGAAACTCCAAAGTATCAAGTACCGCCTTTGTTGCTCCTAATGTGACTGCTGCGTGTTCTAATTTGCCTAATAACTCGCTGGCATATCCTTTACCTCGTGCTTCTGGGTGAACCCAAAGCCAATCTATTAATAGCCAGTAGCCAAAACTGCGCCCTGCTATGCCACCTATGCGCTTACCTTGCTCATCGCAAATACTAAAGCCCACATTTTTACGCGCTACAGGCCAGTGTGCTTGATTAAATGCCACTACTTGATCTTTGAGCCAATCGCTAAGTTCATTACTGTTATCCGCAATTATGTCGCTACGCTTCATGTAAAAATATCCGTGATACACTGAGGCCAGAATGATAACCGAGTATACATCGATGAGTCAGTACACAATAAAAATAGCCGCTTTGCAGGACTGTTTGACTGTCCATAATCACATCCCTGAAATGCTTACCGACGCGACCTTGGCTATGTATCAAGAACGAATTGGCGACAACCCATACCTCGCGCTTGTTGCTGTATACCTAGGGCAACCCGTCGCCTTTAAACTAGGGTATGCAAAATCGACAGACACTTTTTATAGCTGGCTCGGTGGCGTCGTTCCTGACCATCGTGGCCAAGGGCTGGCAAAGCAACTTCTGCACAAACAAGAGCAATGGGCGCTAGAGAATGGCTTTAACTGCATTGAAGTGAAATCCATGTTGCGCTTTGATGCCATGCTGACGATGTTACGCTCGCAAGGGTATACACAAACAACGCCCACTGATGCCATCAATCAACACAGTAAAATTCACTTTGTAAAAGACTTAAGTAATTTACGCAATTAACCTAATTCAATAATTTACTGTTTATAAAAACAGTATTCTATTTAGCCAACGGCGAACTCTTGTTATACTTGCCAAACTATTTAAAAGTGGACGTAACGATGGACGTATCTGAATTACTTGATGGCTTGAATGATAAACAACGAGAGGCGGTAGCAGCACCGTTGCAAAATATGCTGGTTCTTGCTGGCGCAGGCTCAGGTAAAACACGCGTTCTCGTTCATCGTATCGCGTGGTTGATGCAAGTTGAAAACGCCTCGCCATACAGCGTATTTGCCGTTACGTTTACTAACAAAGCCGCTAAAGAAATGCGTGCTCGTGTTGAGCAAACTATTCAAGGCTCCGCTGGCGGGATGTGGATTGGCACTTTCCATGGTTTGTCTCATCGAATTTTGCGCGCTCACCACCGCGAAGCGAAATTGCCAGAATCATTCCAAATTCTCGACAGTGATGATCAGCAACGCATGATCCGCCGCTTACTTAAAGCGATGAATATTGACGAGAAAAAATGGCCGGCAAAACACATTGCCTGGTACATCAGTGCCAAAAAGGACGAAGGCCTGCGCCCAGGTGATATTCAAGCGTACGATGTCAACGAGCAACTATTACTGCGCGTATACAGCGCCTACCAAGAGGCGTGTGACAGAGCTGGCTTAGTCGATTTCGCAGAAATTCTGTTGCGTTGTTATGAAGTCCTGCAACAGCACCCTACCTTGCTGCGCCACTATCAACAGCGTTTTGCACATATTTTGGTGGACGAGTTCCAAGATACCAACACCATTCAATATCGCTGGCTAGCACTGATCGCCGGCGACACGAATTCGATGATGATCGTCGGCGATGATGACCAAAGCATTTACGGCTGGCGTGGCGCGCGTATTGAAAACATTAAACGCTTCTTAGATGACTTCGACGCTGAAACTATCCGCCTCGAACAAAATTATCGTTCTACCGCAACCATTCTCAAAGCGGCGAACTCACTAATAGAGAACAACTCTGAACGCATGGGTAAAAGCCTTTGGACAGAGGGCAATCAAGGGGAGCCGATCTCAATTTACGCAGCCTACAATGAGCTGGATGAAGCGCGTTTTATCGTCGGCAAAATTAAAACCTGGCTTGAAGCAGGCAATGCGTTAAGTGACAGCGCGATTCTGTATCGAAATAACGCGCAATCGCGTGTACTGGAAGAAGCGTTACTGCAAGAAAGCATGAAATACCGCATTTACGGTGGTATGCGCTTCTTCGAACGCCAAGAAATTAAAGATGCCCTGTGCTACCTGCGCCTGGTGAGTAATCGCCAAGATGATGCCGCCTTCGAACGGGTGATTAACACCCCCACTCGCGGTATCGGTGATAAAACATTGAGCCACATTCGTGACTGTGCCCGTGCTGAGTCACTCCCGCTTTGGTATGCGGCGAAAACTATTATTGAACAAAAGCATTTATCTGGACGTGCGGCAACAGCGGTCAGTCGCTTTTTGGAATTGGTTGATGGTGTTGAAGCACATATTGGTGATCTCACGCTTGCCGAACAAGCTAAATATGCCATCGAAAATACGGGCCTTATGGCCATGTATCACGCTGAGAAAGGTGAAAAAGGCCGTGCTCGCGTAGAGAACTTGGAAGAGTTAATCAACGCCTGCGAGCAATACGAGCTGCCTGTAGATGAAGAGTTTTCTTCGCCATTACAAGGCTTCCTTGCTTATACCTCATTGGAGTCAGGTGAAGGCCAAGCAGAAGAACATGAAGATGCGGTGCAAATGATGACACTGCACTCGGCTAAGGGCTTGGAATTCCCATTGGTGTTTATGGCTGGCGTTGAAGAAGGAATGTTCCCTTCACAACAAAGCCAAGAAGAAAGTGGCCGCTTAGAAGAGGAGCGTCGCCTTTGCTACGTGGGTATGACGCGCGCAATGGAAAAGCTTTATGTCACTCACGCTGAGAGCCGACGCTTATACGGTCAAGAGAAATACCACAGTCCATCACGCTTCCTGCGCGAGTTACCAGACGATTGCATTGAAGAAATTCGAGTGAAAACTAAAGTAACGGCACCGCAACAAACCAGTCGCTTTAGCCACTCACTCACCCAAGCGGCCTTTGCAGACAGTGGCTTTAACCTTGGTCAGCGCGTATTGCATGCCAAGTTTGGTGAAGGTACCGTTCTCAATTATGAAGGCGCAGGCCCACAATCACGCGTGCAAGTAAACTTTGATAATGTGGGCAGCAAATGGTTAGTCACCGCGTATGCGCGCTTACAAGCAATCTGAGTTAGCTCAACTCAAAAGCGAGCTATCCTCGCGCAGATGGCGCCAAGCTATCTTGCTGCGGGGAGAAAACGCGTGGTGTGCAGAACAACTCGCATACCTGCAACACGACATTAATGAGCCATGGTATGTGCTTAGCACCAACGAGCAACTTAACAATTCTCAATGGCCATTGCACCTGCACCAAATCCTCGGTCAAGAACATGCTAATGCTGCTTACGATTGTTTCAGTGGTTTTTTTGCAGACAAGCTAGCGGCCCTTAGCGGCACGGTCAGTGCGGGTGGGCTGTTGGTCATTTTGATGCCCGAAGACACCTCTCATTTCATCGACCCCGGTATTAATAAACTTGTGTCTCACGGCTGTGACATGCCAACTCGCAGCCACTTTTGGGCTTGGTTGGAACTTCAACTTCCCGAGACTGACTTTATCTGGTTATGCCAAAGCGACCCAACAAGCTTTGCACTCCCACAATGGTCTATTGAATGTGGCGAAAGCGTCGCGTCCGCACAACTGGACCAACAGCGAGCTATCGCGAGCATCATGGCTGTTGCTAACGGTCCTGCCAATTCCCCGCTACTCATAAGTGCAGACAGAGGGAGAGGTAAATCATCAGCCCTGGGGCTTGCTGCGGCGCAACTGCGTGGCAAAAATATCATTCTTTGTGCAATCCAGCGCAGAGCAGTATCAAGTGCATTTAAACACCTTGCATTAGCGCAGGGTTTGTTGGCACCTGATGACGCTACTCAGCGCTTAGCTAACCTCACTTACATGCCGCCGGATCGTGTTCTTAAAGAACAGCCTGCGTGCGATATTTTGTTTGTAGATGAAGCTGCGACGTTACCTATCCCTATCTTAAAAGCGCTCCTGAAAATTTATTCTCGCATTGTGTTTGCAAGCACATTGATTGGGTATGAAGGCAGCGGACGAGGTTACACACTGAGGTTTAAAAAATTCCTTGATGAGCATTACCCGTCACACACTGAGTGCTCATTAGATATACCGTTTCGCTTTGCTAACGGAGATCCCCTCGAGCAGGGCATAAATATGCTACTGGCACTAGACTCAGCCTGCACTGACCTGAAAATTGAAGATACAACAGTCGTGCACCAAGAAATAAGCGTCAGTGAACTATTGGCGGATCCAACGTTATTAAAACAAGTGTTCGCACTTTTGGTTTTGGCTCATTATCAAACATCAACAAATGACTTTCGCCAATTGTTGGATGCACCTGGCCAGCAACTCTTTATCACTTTACACAATGGGCAATTGGTTGGCGTCGCACTGGTGATGCACGAGGGAGGTTTTGAATCTGACCTAGCAGTACAAATAGCTAAGGGGCAACGACGCCCACAAGGGCATCTACTCGCACAGAGTCTGGCTCAGCTCACAGGCAAGAGTGATGTTGCTCAATTGCACAGTGCCCGTATCGTACGCATAGCGATTCACCCCGAAACACAACATCTGGGCCTCGGGACAAGCCTCATATCACACATAGAATTAGCGTGTCAGCGAGATGGAGTTGACATACTTGGTACCAGCTTTGGTGCTTATGGAGCGCTTGTTAAATTTTGGAAAAGGTGTGGGTTTTATACCTTAAAGCTAGGTTTCAAACGCGATCACGTAAGTGGCGAACACAGTATTTTGATGGCCAAAGCGTTAAGCCATAACGGCGGTAGCGAATTGACGCCTCTCATTTCCCGATGGCAACGAGATGCTAGCGACGTACTCGCACATTTCTTTGATGGTCTAGATACCGATTTAAAAACTACGCTGCTAAATGAGAGTACACATCAAAACGATGACATTGACGACTTAGAATCACTCACGCGCTTTGTACAAGGCGAGTTAGCTTTTATTTATGCGTATGCTCCGTTAATGAGATTTATAAACAAAAACCCCAGTGTACTGACACGACTCGATGTTCAACAACGGAGTCTGATTACGCAACTACAAAACGAAACTTGTACACAAATTAAACACAAGCATAGTAAAAAGCAATTCAACCTGCTATTAATGGCGTTAGTTCAATCCGTTATCGCACAAAGGTAGTAGTACTATGATTCGCGCGCTATTGCTGATGTTAATCATCACCTGCAGCGTTGCAGCCAAACAGCCCCAGAGCTTTACTCTCGGTATGTCCAGTGCAACTCAAGGTCCAGCGAAAGATATAGGCTTAGCGCTAGGTTTAGGTGCACAACTTTATTTTGACCGTCATAACCGCGAGAGCGAATCTTTTAAGGTGAACCTAGTTCATCTCAATGATGGCTACGAACCACTCAATACCGTCGCAAATACGCGCCGCCTTATCGAGCTTTATGAAGTCGATGCACTGTTTGGCTACATGGGTACACCCACAACCACAGCAATCTTAGATTTAGTTAGAAAGCAGAGAGTGCCTTTGCTATTCCCATATACCGGTGCGGAATCATTCAGACTCAGCAAAAATGAGTTCATTATCCATCTACGCAATAGTTACGAAGATGAAGCGATAGCGCAGGCTAAATATTTAAAAAACAAGGGTGCAAAACACATAGCATTGTTGGTCCAAGCTGATGAATTCGGTCTTGAAGCAGGTAATAGCCTCATCATGGCCATGCAAACTCATGGTCTTGAAGTCGCCAATACCGCTCGCTTTCGCCGCAATAGTACGGATATTGAGGCGGCTGTAAAAGTATTGTTTAGCACACCGGTAGATGCGATTGCCATGGTAGGAACCTACAGCCCTATCGCTGAGTTTATTAACAAAGCGTATGAACAAGGCCACTCGCCTTTGTATACAGCGATGTCTTTCACTTCACAGGTTTCATTATCGGGTCTAATAAAGCACCACAACAACGTAATGGTAACTGAAGTAGTTGCAGACCCACTTACATGCCAACAACGCCTTTGTAACTTGTTTAAAGAAGACTTTTCTCAAGCCGGAGTAAAGATGCCTAACAGATTACATTTCGAGGGCTACCTTAATGCTTATGCCACAACAAAGATTATCTCGTTTTGCAAAACTCGCTCCACAAACTTACAGCAATGCATTATCAGCTATGGACCTAACGTAGTGAGTAGTGACCCCGAGTTGGCGACCTTGTTCAAACTCCAAGATAAACCCGGAGATAATGTCTATCAGGTTCTTCTTAATTAATTGTATTTCTGGTGAAAATACACAACTAAGCTAAGCTTTATATCACCAGTCACTGTTCTGAACGTATCTAATGGATTTTGTAAATTTCCGAGTTGGCAGCAAAACTATCTCTCTGAAAATTTTGGATATTCTCTTTACCGAGCGTTATGACGACAACCTCACTAGCTTGCCCAATGAAAACCCCAGTTTTCTTGGTGTTAAAGACTATATGGATACCCCCACACCCATCTTTGATTTAGGGATCATGCTCAATAAGCAATCGACAAAGCAAGCGAATACCGCACTTGCTGAAACGATAGAGCAATACATCACTTTCAACAATAAGTGGTTTAGTGCGTTAGAGCGTACAGTTGATAGTAAAGAAACGATGAGCAGTGATCTCGACGAACAGATGCGTCGATTTATTTCTTGGTATGAAAATCCCAACGTACAAGATCCCGACTTAAAGGACCTTTTTAAACGACTAACGGTGCCTCATCGTCAGGTCTTGGAACAAGCTAAGCTTCTCAGTGGACTGCCAGCAGAGCAAGCTAAGGAAATTTTGGGCAGAGAAAAGCGAAATAACATGGCGCACATAAATCGCCTGCTTAGCTCAGCCAAGGAGTTATTAATCTTTAACCACAAACCTATCATCGTGTATACCACCAAAGATGGCGCTACACCGTACATTGGACTTTTAGTTGATCGGGTCGAAGATAGTATCAGTGTTGACCAAAGTGAGGTGAAATCTTTGAGTGAGCTAACATCTATTGGCTTTGAGGTGGATAGAGAAACAAAGCATATGATGGCGGGTTTAATTAAGCTCAAAGACAGCCACTCACTGATTATCGAGCCTAGCGCCATATTTAGACCTCAACATCTCGCTCATGAACCAGAAGAGACAGAAGCATACGGCTTGTTTTGATAAACAGCCATAATGTCGAATGTATCGGAAATTTGCTATACGGCCCAAAAATCCGACCTACAGACTTAGCAAGCTAAGGGTTATTCAATCTAAAACAAAGAGTTTAACCCCCAAACACTAGAAAGCAAAAAACCCGTCGCATTGCTGCAACGGGTTTCTTTAATTCGGAGTCGGGGGCGCCTAGCCTGGTGATGGTCCAGCTTACGGCCTGAGGCCGCCAGCGTTCAAGCGGATGAAGTAAAACTCTTTACTTCATTATTCCCGCTTTCTCCCTACTTTCCCGTAGGTTATCAAAGACCTTAAACGAAAAAACCCAGCAATAAGCTGGGTTCTTCGTATAATTAGGAGCCTGGTGATGACCTACTTTCACATGGCAAATGCCACACTATCATCGGCGCAGTTCCGTTTCACTTCTGAGTTCGGCATGGGGTCAGGTGGGTCCAGAACGCTATTATCACCAAGCAAAGTTGGTTACTAATCGCTATTGCAATCAGTATTAATTCGGAAAGCTTTATAAGTAATCGTCTACTTCAGTCTTTAATCTCTAACTTCTAACTTAACAGTCTCACACCATTTTGGCGTTGTATGGTTAAGCCTCACGGGTAATTAGTACAGGTTAGCTTAACGCCTCACAGCGCTTCCACATCCTGCCTATCAACGTTGTAGTCTTCAACGGCCCTTTAGTGGAGTCGAACTCCAAGTGAGAACTCATCTCGAGGCTCGCTTCCCGCTTAGATGCTTTCAGCGGTTATCGATTCCGAACGTAGCTACCGGGCAGTGCCATTGGCATGACAACCCGAACACCAGCGGTTCGTCCACTCCGGTCCTCTCGTACTAGGAGCAGCCCCTCTCAATTCTCAAACGCCCACGGCAGATAGGGACCGAACTGTCTCACGACGTTCTAAACCCAGCTCGCGTACCACTTTAAATGGCGAACAGCCATACCCTTGGGACCGACTTCAGCCCCAGGATGTGATGAGCCGACATCGAGGTGCCAAACACCGCCGTCGATATGAACTCTTGGGCGGTATCAGCCTGTTATCCCCGGAGTACCTTTTATCCGTTGAGCGATGGCCCTTCCATTCAGAACCACCGGATCACTATGACCTACTTTCGTACCTGCTCGACGTGTCTGTCTCGCAGTTAAGCTGGCTTCTACCATTACACTAACCGTACGATGTCCGACCGTACTTAGCCAACCTTCGTGCTCCTCCGTTACTCTTTGGGAGGAGACCGCCCCAGTCAAACTACCCACCAGGCACTGTCCGCAACCCCGATTCAGGGGCCAACGTTAGAACATCAAACATACAAGGGTGGTATTTCAAGGATGGCTCCACGGTAACTGGCGTCACCGCTTCAAAGCCTCCCACCTATCCTACACATGTAGGCTCAATGTTCAGTGCCAAGCTGTAGTAAAGGTTCACGGGGTCTTTCCGTCTAGCCGCGGGTACACAGCATCTTCACTGCGATTTCAATTTCACTGAGTCTCGGGTGGAGACAGCGTGGCCATGGTTACACCATTCGTGCAGGTCGGAACTTACCCGACAAGGAATTTCGCTACCTTAGGACCGTTATAGTTACGGCCGCCGTTTACCGGGGCTTCGATCAAGAGCTTCGTCCGAGGACTAACCCCATCAATTAACCTTCCGGCACCGGGCAGGTGTCACACCGTATACGTCATCTCGCGATTTAGCACAGTGCTGTGTTTTTAATAAACAGTCCCAGCCACCTGGTCACTGCGACTCTCAAGTGCTTACGGAGCAAGTCCTTCACACTCAAGAGCGTACCTTCTCCCGAAGTTACGGTACTATTTTGCCTAGTTCCTTCACCCGAGTTCTCTCAAGCGCCTTAGTATTCTCTACCTGACCACCTGTGTCGGTTTGGGGTACGATTCGATATAAACTGAAGCTTAGAGGCTTTTCCTGGAAGTATGGCACCAACAGCTTCCACTCCGTAGAGTGTCGTCTCGTATCTCAGCCTTAAAGAATCCCGGATTTTCCTAAGATTCAAGCCTACATACTTTCACACGGACAACCAACGCCGTGCCTGCCTAGCCTTCTCCGTCCCCCCATCGCATTTATACCAAGTACGGGAATATTAACCCGTTTCCCATCGACTACGCCTTTCGGCCTCGCCTTAGGGGTCGACTCACCCTACCCTGATTAACATGGGATAGGAACCCTTGGTCT
>NZ_JBPCHK010000001.1:355000-1787500 GCF_054923835.1 Pseudoalteromonas sp. GB56
ATGTTGAATTTATGACAATATCCCATGTTTGTTCCTTTTTGGCTTCCAAACCCGCATAAGTCACATTTTGATACTGGCGAATATTGGCGACTAATTGCTGTGCTTTTTCAGCAGTTCTATTTACAACATGCAGATGTGCAATACCTGCTTCTAGTAAAGGAAGCGCTGCGCCTTTTGCCGCGCCACCAGCGCCAATGAGCAAGACTCGTTTTCCGGCAATGCTGCCATATATCCGCTGCAAATCAGTAACCAAACCAATGCCATCGGTGTTATCGCCCAATAATGTTCCATCTTCGAGCATAACTAAGGTGTTCACCGCGCCTGCTAAGCAAGCTCTTTCACTTAGTGTGTTCGCCATTGCAAAGGCTTGCTCTTTAAATGGCAGTGTGACATTTGCACCACAGCCGCCTTGCTCAAAAAATGACTTAACACTGTCAACAAAGCCATCTAGCGGTGCTAAAATGCGCTCATATTCAATTTGCTCACCAAGTTGCATTGCAAACGCTTGGTGAATCAATGGTGATTTTGAGTGCGCAATGGGGTTGCCAAACACCGCGTATCTATCCATTGTTCTTTCCTTTACTTAGGCACGTCATGAAGCAGTTACTAAAACGCATCTTTAATAAAGATGCAAAAATTTCTCAGCCCGCTGAGGGTGAACACCCGACAACGGATCGCACTCCTTACGAAATAATGGGCGGCGAAAAAGGTGCTCGCGCACTTGCAAATAGATTCTATGACATTATGGCCAGTGATGAATACGCTAAACCCTTATATGATATGCACCCACAACCATTAGATAGAATCAGGCAAGTATTCTTTGAGTTTCTATCCGGCTGGTTAGGTGGACCTGACTTGTTCGTAGAAAAGTATGGCCACCCAATGCTTCGAAAACGCCATATGCCTTTTGCAGTCACACCTGCTTTGCGAGACCAGTGGATGTATTGCATGAATAAAGCATTGGATATCGAAGTAGACAATCCCGTATTACGCGAGGGTTTAAGGCAATCACTGACCCAGTTAGCAACACACATGATTAATTCGGATGATTAAAAAACGCGGCTAGTTGCCGCGTTTTTTAATCAATTTAAGATAGCCACTGTTGAGGCTTTAGATAGTGCGTATAAAGCTCAGCTTCTGGCGAATTAGGCTCTGGGTTGAAGTCATACTCCCAACGCGCTAATGGTGGCATCGACATCAATATAGACTCAGTCCGCCCACCTGTTTGCAAACCGAATAAGGTTCCTCTATCCCATACTAAATTGAATTCAACGTAGCGACCACGTCGATAAAGCTGGAATTGGCGTTGTTCGTCACCATAAGGTGTATCTTTGCGTTTCGTGATGATAGGTAAATATGCATCAAGGTAACCATTGCCTACCGCTTGCATAAACGCAAAACTGCGCTCAAAACCCCATTCGTTAAGATCGTCAAAGAATAAGCCTCCTACCCCACGCGTTTCACCCCGGTGTTTTAGGTAGAAATATTCATCGCACCACTTTTTATATTTTGGATACACATCATCACCAAAAGGCTCGCAAAGATCATGTGCAACCTGATGCCAATGTTCCACATCTTCACGCTGAGGGTAGAACGGCGTCAAATCGAAACCGCCACCAAACCACCAAATAGGCTCTTCTCCCTCTTTTTCAGCGATGAAGAAACGTACATTAGCGTGACTTGTAGGGATATGAGGGTTTTTAGGGTGGATTACTAAAGACACGCCGCAAGCATGAAAACTACGCCCTGCGAGCTCTGGACGATGCGCAGTAGCAGACGCCGGCATGGATGTACCAAAGACATGAGAATAGTTCACACCGCCTTGTTCAATCACATTGCCATCACGTATCACTCGCGTACGACCACCGCCGCCTTCTTCACGCTGCCACGCATCTTCAACAAATTTGGCACCACCATCTGCTTTTTCTAACTCAGCGCAAATTTTATCTTGTAGCGCCATTAAGTATGCTTTGACTTGAGTCAGTAACTCAGAATGCATGGTTATCCTCTTAGAATTTGGCCTGTCATTGCATCTTTGATAATGCTTGGTTGCTGCGCACCACCCAGTGGCTCGTCGACATAAAATCCAATTTGCTCACCAAACACTTCTTGCCCTTGGGCAATACTTGTTACTGGGTCTTGACCACTCAAGTTCGCACTCGTTGAGACAATAGGGCCACCAAATTCTTGGCATAGACGTTTCACCGTTGGATGGGCAGTCACACGTACAGCGATTGAATCGAACGCACCTGTTAACCATTTTGGTGTAGTAGCAGCTGCGGGCATCACCCATGTTACGCCACCAGGCCATTGAGAGAAGATATCTGCACGCTTATCCATCGGGATTTTGTGATCGGCAACATACGGTAGTAACTGACCATAGTTATCTGCGATAAGAATCAGGCCTTTTTCAATAGGGCGTTGCTTAATGGCTAACAGCGCTTCAACTGCTGCTTGATTCATTGGATCACATCCCAAGCCATACACAGCTTCGGTTGGATAAAGAATTACGTCGCCTTGCTGTAAACTGCTTAGCGCGGTTTTTTCTTGCACTGAGTCGCTCACTCTGAGGTCTCCAAATTATCGGGCTGCTTGTGCCCACAGGTCTTTTGCGGACATTGTAACATAGGTCCTTCGGCAAAGTTGCGCTTCATCATCACCGGCCATTGGCACTGCTCGCAAGTTACTGCAACAGGCGGATAATTAATACTGTATTTGCATTTAGGGTAAGCGTCGCACGAATAGAATGCTTTACCATACTTACTACTGCGCTGCGTTAAGGTGCCTTTGTTGCACTTCGGACATGTCGGCAAGGTGACTTCATTCTCTTCTTGCTCACGTTGGTCGGCAATGTAGTGGCACTCAGGGAAGTTTGTACAACCAATGAACATACCAAAACGACCGTTTTTAACAGCTAATGGGGCTTGGCATTGAGGACAAGGGTTATCATCCAAGACTTTGATTGTGCTGGTATCATGCTGATGCAGAGGACGAATAAAGTGACATGTTGGATAGCTTGCGCAACCCAAGAACGCGCCCGACTTTGAATGACGCATGACCAGTTCACTGCCACATTCGGGGCACACCTCATACTCTTTTTCTAAAGCATGCTTATCAGCATTAAATAATGAATGGTCTATTTTCGTCATGCGCGCCCCCTGATGGGATACCTTTTAGGACAACCTATTGGCCAATGTGGGCCAATATACTGACAGCGCAGCGAAGATCAAGCTTAATGCAATGTTGGGTTTGGATCGTCAAAGATGAGATCTTCCATTTGCGCGTAGGCATGCTCTTTTCCGGGTACACTCAGTAGTACCATCAACACTACCCATTTAAGATCATCCAGCGCTATTTGAATGTGATCAAGCGCCATTGCTCTATCAATCACCATTTCTCGGGTGGTCGCATCGACTACGCCCACTTGTTCCAAGAACAGCAAGAATCCTTGGCATTGTACGTCCAATTTAATGTTTTCTTCGTCAGTGTATATGCGACAGGCCGTTGTCGGCGATGTATGCAGGTAGGGACTTTCGTCACTGTATTGAAGTTGAGCGAGCTGCTCCAACCAATCCAATGCTTTGTATATTTCGGGGCTATTAAAACCCGCTTTTAGTAGCTCATCTGTAAGAGCATTCTCTTCAACGAATATCTCACTTTCACTGTGGATATAGTTTTCGAACAAATACATTAGGATATCAAACATGTCACCCGCCCCCTATTTTCGTATACCCGCCCGAAGTACTCATAATTAAGCCCTCGAGTTCTAAGTCTATTAATAGCGTTAATAATTGCGCGATTGGAATGTTTGAGCTGATAGCAATGTCATCGATGCTGGTCGGCTCAAAACCAATATGGCGAAGTAATGGTTTGTCACCCTCTTTTTGTTCAGCTTGTTTATTAATATATAGACCCTTTTGCACTGAACAACCTAATTCATTGAGAACATCTTCACTATTTTCTACCAAAGCAGCTCCTTGCTTGATTAAAGCATGACATCCACGGGTGTAAGGGTTATTCACCGCCCCAGGCACCGCCATGACTTCTCTGTTGTAATCCATTGCCAATTCAGCAGTGATCAAGGAACCACTCTTTTGCTCCGCTTCAACAACGACAGTTGCCAAGCTCAAGCCAGCAATGATGCGATTTCTACGTGGGAAGTTTTGTGCTTTGGCTGCGGTAGATGGCATAAATTCACTGACCAACAATCCTTGCTCAACGATTCGCTCCCACACACTCTGGTTTCTTTTTGGATAACAGATATCAACGCCAGTACCCAACACCGCAATGGTTGCACCTGATTGTGATAGAGCCCCTAAATGGGCCTGAGTATCAATTCCTACTGCCAACCCTGATGTGATTACCAACCCAGAAGAGCATAACTCGGAGGCAAGCCTAAAAGCCTGTTGTTTACCCCCTACTGATGCGCCTCGACTCCCCACAATCGCCACCTGCTGTTGCTCTAACAAAGTTACGTCCCCGCGACAAAACAGCAGCAGGGGTGGGTCAGGTAATTCACACAGTAAACTGGGGTAAAATGGACTAGCCATACTGATGATATTGATACCCGAATCTCGATATCGACAAAGGCGTTGCTTCACTTTATCTAATGAAATTGAAATCAACTTTTCGATGGTATCAGTGGCTAATCCAATATCTCTGAGATGTTGAGCATCATTACAAAATAGCTCAGCAATAGAAAAGCGCTTTAGAAGCTTGTTTGCGGACTTGAGGCCGAGACCTCTCACTTCAGACAGCGCAAGTAAGCACATGTCTGCATAATGTAAATCGGCCTCAGAAGAGGCCGATGGAACTGGATACCTCTGCGTCATGCTCCCTCCTTGAGCACAACCCAAAATCTTTAGGTGATAAGCGTTGCTTTACTCAACGCTTACTACATCGCCAACACGAATGGGCTGCATTGTCTTCGTAATAATTGCATAACTCACTCGATCTTCGACTTTCAGAATCATAAGTTCGCCGACTTTTTCCTTTGGCATGTGCCAAGTACGATTCTCAGCGTCATCTTCCATACCTAGTGTTTCTTCCATGTTTGACATAAATTTTTCGTATGTGCTTGAATCTTCCTTGTATTGTGGTCCATTACGGCCATCAACAACTGTTGGTGACTCACGGCGTATATCGAACATATGACCAGCTTTAAGTTCATCAACTAATCCGCGGTTTACAACCACTATGTCCATTTTACTGAACTCACGCATCTCATTAGAAGAAGCGATGATTTCGCCTTCTACTTCTGACTCAGGGCGTTTCATGGTGAAGCTTGCAGGTAGACTTTGTCCTTGGCTCACAGGCATAAGGAAGTCACCAGCATTGATTTCACGCTTAACACCGTCAACAAAGACGGATGAAGGCACACCAGAGTCAATGTCTCCGCTTCTAAATGCTTTGGCAGTCGCAACCAGCTTCACTTCATATCCCAATACTTCTTTCGTTTCAGGGTCGATGTACGGTCTGTTTTTGTGATATATCGCGTAACTACGATTGCGCTCTAAGTTTCCTTTAACGTATAAAATATGGTCCTGAGTAGAACGTTTGACGTTCTCATCCGCACCTAACACATAGGGTTGCGCATTAATTTCGTCTTCACTTAACGCTTGCTCGTACGTTAAAAACGGACGCAAAAGCTCGAGTGAGATAGTTGGAACGGCATCACGTTTGAGCGTTTTACGACCATGAGGAGATAATTTTTGATAGTTATCAGGACGTTTACCTACAAGACGCGGTCTGCCCTGTGCATCGTACACAAGGTAAAGCGTATCACCCGGGTAGATAAGGTGTGGGTTGTCGACTTGCGGGTTCATTTGCCAAAGCTCTGGCCACAGCCAAGGCTTATCCAAATAGATAGCAGAGATATCCCAAAGTGTATCTCCCTTTTTCACCACATACTGTTCCGGAGCGTCTTCTTTGACGGCTAAGACATCTGCTAATGATGGAAAAGCAACCGCAAGAGCAAATACGGCAGCTGATAGCTGTTTAATCATTGTAATGAGCTTCCTAAAGCTTGTTTTATTATAATTATTACCCAATAACCTGTTAAAGGTGCACACGAATGGCTAAAATAAAAACATAACACAATACCTGATATTTAGCACAATTTTTAATAAGGCAATTATGGCACTTTTAGAAGTACTTAGGTTCCCAGACGAACGTTTACGCACAATAGCAGAGCCTGTTGAACAAGTTGATGACAGCGTGAAAGAAATCACGAAAAACATGTTAGAAACCATGTACGACGAAAATGGCATTGGCTTAGCTGCGACCCAAGTTGATATTCATCAACGCATCGTGGTTATTGACGTATCAGAAGATCGCAATAAACCAATCATCCTAATAAACCCTGAAATAACACATAAAGATGGCTCCACGGTTAGCGAGGAAGGCTGTCTATCTGTTCCCCACTCATACGCCAAGGTGGATCGAGCGGAGACAGTGACGGTAAAAGCGCTAAACGAAAACGGCGAAGAATTCTCTTTGGATGCAGATGGCCTACTTGCTATTTGTATTCAGCACGAATTAGATCACCTTAAAGGCACGCTGTTCATCGATTACTTGTCGCCTTTAAAACGCCAGCGCATTCGTAAGAAGCTTGAGAAAGAAGCTCGACTAGCAGCCAAAGCTTAAAAGGAATGACCGTGACACACCCCCTTCGCATCGTATTTGCCGGTACTCCGGATTTTGCTGCACGCCACTTACAGGCCTTAATTGACTCAGAACATGAAATTGTTGGTGTATATAGCCAACCAGATCGCCCTGCTGGGCGTGGAAAAAACTCAAAGCCAGTGAGGTAAAAGAGCTCGCTCTTGAGCACGGCTTACCGGTTTTCCAACCAGAAAGCTTGAAAAGTGAAGACGCGCAACAAGAGCTGGCGTCTCTAAACGCAGACATCATGGTAGTGGTTGCGTATGGCTTGCTGCTACCTAAAAGCGTTTTAGACACACCCAAGCTAGGTTGTATCAATGTTCACGGTTCAATACTGCCTCGATGGCGTGGCGCAGCGCCGATTCAACGTGCAATTTGGGCGGGGGATGAAGAAACGGGTGTGACTATTATGCAAATGGATGAAGGGCTCGACACTGGCGATATGCTGTCAATTAGTCGCTGCCCTATTGCGAGCGATGAGACATCTGCCTCATTGTACGCGAAGCTCGCTGAGCTTGGGCCTCAAGCGCTTATCGAAACACTGGCAAGCATCACAAGCATTCAAGCGCAAAAGCAAGACGACGAATTAGCTAACTATGCGAAGAAGCTGTCCAAACAAGAAGCTTTGTTAGATTGGCAACTTGATGCAGTGCAACTTGAGCGCAATGTTCGTGCATTCAATCCTTGGCCAGTAAGCTACACGGAAATGGCTGGCAACACCGTCAAAGTGTGGCAAGCAAAAATTGTTGCTGAAAGTGGTGTGCCAGGCACAATATTGCGAGCAGATAAAAACGGCATCGTCATTGCTTGCGCGCGTGATGCGCTTTGTATCACCCAACTGCAGCCCCAAGGCAAAAAGCCGATGTCGTGCCAAGATTTTCTCAATGGCCGTGCGTCCTGGGTCGAAGTTGGTTCATCTTTAGTGCCTGTCGAAGGCACCAACGATGAGTAATGTGCGCGCCCAAGCGGCGCACACCTTGTTTCAAGTAGTCGATAAAGGCATTTCGCTTTCAGTGGCACTGCCGCGCTATAGCCGTGACTTAAGCCCCCAAGATAAAGCGTTAATGCAGCAAATGTGCTTCGGCGTATTGCGTTATTTACCGAGCTTGGAGTTTTACTGTCAGCAGTTACTAGAACAACCTCTTAAAGGTAAAAGTCGCGTCTATCAATTCCTGTTGTACGTTGGTTTATACCAGCTACAACACATGCGCGTACCTGAGCACGCCGCAGTAGCAGAAACTGTTAACGCATTGAAATCGATGCGTGCGCCAGGCTTAAAAGGCTTAGTCAACGCTGTTTTACGTAACTTCCAACGCCAGCAAGATGAGCTCGAAAAGCAAGCGAATGAAATTGACGCATGCAAATATAACCACCCAGGTTGGTTTATTAAAAAGCTCCAACGCGATTATCCCGAGCAATGGCAGACTATTATTGAGAACAATCAGCAGCAAGCGCCCATGTGGTTGCGTGCCAATAATCGACTCAATGACCGTGAAACCTACGCTGAAAAACTCAGTAAAAAAGATATTGAGTTTGTTCTCGAAGCGCAATTTTTAGATGCAATCCGTTTAACCAAAGCAATGGACGTATTTGCCCTACCAGATTTTGAAAATGGTGCATGCTCAGTACAAGATGCAGCAGCACAGCAAGCGGCTAGGCTTTTGGCTCCAAAGGACGGTGAGCGAATTTTGGATGCCTGCGCAGCGCCGGGTGGAAAAACGTGTCATATCCTAGAATTAGCGGATGCCAACGTTGTCGCTTTAGATGCCGATGCACAACGTTTAGAGCGCGTGCGTGACAACTTGAACCGTATTAACTTAGATGCGGAACTCATCTGTGCACAGGCACAGGACACACAAACGTGGCACAACGGCGAACTATTTGATCGTGTACTTCTTGATGTTCCGTGCTCTGCTACTGGTGTTATACGTCGTCACCCTGATATAAAGTGGTTACGTCGTGCATCAGATATTGACGAATTAGCCAAGCTACAAGCACAAATACTTGAAGCTATTTGGCCATTGGTAAAGTCAGGAGGTGTATTGTTGTACGCAACATGCTCAGTGCTTAGTGAAGAAAATCAGGATCAAATTAGGTCTTTTCTTGCAAACCACACTGACGCAGTACACGTACCTTTGCACGATGCTGACACAACAGAGCAACCAGGCTGGCAAATGCTTCCAGGGTTAACCGACGGCTTTTACTACGCAAAAATAATAAAACAGTGATATTGCCATGAAAATTATCATCTTAGGTGCAGGCCAAGTGGGCGGCACGCTGGCAGAAAACTTAGTTGGCGAGCAAAATGAGATCACCGTGGTCGATATCGACGGTGATCGCTTAAGGGAACTGCAAGACAAGTATGACTTGCAAGGGGTTAACGGCCACAGTGCCCACCCCGACGTATTGCGCAAGGCTGGCGCCGAAGATGCTGATATGATCATCGCAGTAACCAGCTCCGACGAAGTCAACATGGTCGCGTGCCAAGTTGCTTACAGTATTTTCAATACACCAACCAAAATCGCCCGAATTCGCTCAGAGCAGTACTTAAGATACCGCCAACAGTTATTCCACAATGACGACTTACCAGTGGATCACTACATCGCTCCTGAGGCTTTGGTTACTAAATATATTCGCCGCCTCATTGATTATCCGGGTGCACTACAAGTTTTACAGTTCGCTGATGGCAAATTGTCGCTCGTGGCAGTAAAGGCCTACTACGGTGGGATGCTGGTGGGTTATGCATTGTCTGCGCTCAAAGAGCACATTCCTAATGTTGAGACTCGAGTGGCTGCGATTTACCGCCAAGGTAAAGCGATCAAACCTCTTGGCACAACAGTGATAGAAGCGGATGATGAAGTGTTTTTCATCGCAGCAACAAAGCATATTCGCGCGGTGATGAGCGAACTGCAAAAACTCGAGCGCTCTTACAAGAAGATCATGATTGCCGGTGGGGGTAACATTGGAGCAGGTTTGGCCCGTTCTTTGGAGAAAAACCACAGCGTAAAACTCCTGGAACGCAACCCGAGTCGCGCAGAGCAGCTTTCCGAGATGCTTGATGACACCGTGGTGTTCTGTGGTGATGCTTCTGACCAAGAGCTGCTGTCTGAAGAGCATATTGAGCAAGTGGACGTGTTCATTGCCGTAACGAATGATGATGAAGCAAACATCATGTCGGCCATGTTAGCTAAACGCATGGGCGCACAAAAAACAATGGTACTAATCCAGCGTGGGGCCTATGTAGACTTAGTGCAAGGTGGTGAGATAGACATCGCTATTTCGCCGCAACAAGCAACTATTTCGGCGCTTTTGACCCACGTTCGCCGCGGAGATATTGTTAACGTTTACTCGCTTCGTAAAGGTGCAGCTGAAGCCATTGAAGCCGTTGCACATGGTGATGAAAACACCTCAAAAGTTGTCGGACGAGCAATTTCGGACATCAAACTACCGCCAGGCGCAACAATTGGTGCGATAGTCCGCAATGACGACGTATTAATTGCTCATGATGATACGGTTATTCAAAGTGGCGACCATGTGATCATGTTCCTTATCGACAAGAAACATATTCATGTTGTCGAGAAATTGTTCCAAGTTAGCGCGATGTTCCTGTAAAAAAACTCATCGGAAACAGCATAAAAAAAGCAGTCTTAGTAATTAACTAAGAACTGCTTTCGTTGCTCTGATGGGTCTGGTTCTTATTCAGCGTGAGCAAACTCTTCTTTTGATAGCTCACCATTGCCGTCAACATCAAGCTCATCAAATTTAGTTAGCACTGACGCTTGTGCTGTTGCTTCTTCTTTACTGATGCTACCGTTGCCATCAACGTCTAAAGTTTCAAAAGTCGTTGCCTCTGTTGCAAAAGCTGCTGAAGAAGAAGCAAGGATTGCCATCGCTAATAAAGTGTTCGTTGTTTTCATAATGTTCTCCAAAAATAGGTTTTTAAGATTATTGAGCGCCAGCGAACTCTTCTTCGCTTAGTTCGCCATCTTTGTTAGTGTCTAGGTCTTTAAATTGCTGCATCAATTCTGGGTATTTTGCAGCTTCTTCCATGCTGATAGCACCGTCACTGTCTACGTCCACTGTATTGAATTCTAAATCCATAGCGAATGCTGAAGACGCGCTTACTAGACCCACTAATGCAATTGCTTTTGCCGTTTTGCTCATTACCATCTCCTTATTCAGCCGCCGCGAATTCGTCGCGAGAAAGTTCACCGTCAGTGTTTACATCAAGCTCTTTAAACTGGCTCATAAGCTCTGGAAGCTTTGACGCCTCTTCCATGCTGATGCTGTTATTGCTGTCTAAATCGACACTCTCAAAAGTAGCGTCTAAGGCGAATGCCGCTGTAGCACTTGTTAATGCGACAAATGTAATTACGTGATTGACCTTTTTCATAACAGTCTCCTCGTTAACAATGGATGGACTAATAGTTACTCAGCTTTCTCGAATTCAGCTTGTGAAAGCTCACCGTTACCGTCAGTGTCTAATTGTTCGAACTGCTCTGCGATTGTCATGTCAGCTGCCGCTTCTTCAATCGAGATTGCACCGTTGCCATCTGCGTCTAGTGCGCTGAAATCAGCAGCAAATGCTGCGCTTGATGCTGCAAGAGTGATAAGAGCTAAAGTTGAAGTGATACGTTTCATAGTTTTTACCTTCCTAATAATGAGTGTGAACTCGTGACGAATCATTTCGCCTCACATATTTAAGTCACAGTCACTATTACAAAAGCAGTGCCAAATTTTTAAAAACCATAAAAAACAATGTGTTATATTGAAATTCGGTCAAATTTTGAATTTTCACCTGGAATTTTTGTTGCTGTTTGGCAACACAACCCATGAAAAGATTAAAAAGTCACTAAAAAACAAGTGATTATGTGAGTGCGGATTGCTGTTTCTGACTAACCAAAAGTGAGTAACTAGGTCAGTAACTGACAAGTAACTGAACACCCGCCGATATTGAGCAACAATGAGAAATAAAAAAAATTATTAAACCATTTAAAATCAATGCATTATTAAAAACATTAGAATTTAATGGGGCATTATCTCGGCGAAAAGGCCGGTTATTTGTTGATCTGTTGCTTTTTGGCAACAAACGGCACAAGGAGCCTATGAAATCCTTTCATGGTGTATTGAAGTGTATTTATTTTGCAAACACGGGCCTAGGTTTAACGAGCAGTTCGACACTCTAAGAGTGAGCTCTGTAGTACGCGAAGTGGATGTTAGTGATAACAAGTCTTCCTGACGTTTGAGCCCGGCTCGGGCATCCACGCCCTCGCGTTCGACACTCTAACAGTGAGGTTAAGTCACTCTTAGTCGCATAAGCGACCGTGCCTTACCCACGCCAGAATGTTGGGGTGAAGAGCACGAGTAATGTGAAGATCTCGAGTCGGCCAAACACCATGGCCAATGTGAGAATCCATTTAGCGGTATCGCTAATATCGCCGTAATGAGCAGCGACTTCTCCTAAGCCTGGACCTAGGTTATTTAAGCATGCTGCGGTCGCAGAAAACGCAGTGATATTATCAAGACCGGTGCCCATGAGGCTGATCATAATAATCACGAATACAAGAGCATACGCAGAGAAGAACCCCCAAACTGCCTCAACGACTTTATCTGGCAATGCTTTTCTGCCCAACTTAATTGAGTAAATTGCGCGCGGGTGTACTAAACGGTTGAGCTCACGAATCCCCTGAAGATAGAGTAAAAACACCCTCACTACCTTCATGCCGCCCCCTGTTGACCCCGCACAACCACCAATAAAGCTTGAGAAGATAAGCAATATAGGCAGGAATAATGGCCACGCTGAGAAGTTATCAGTCGCGAAGCCAGCGGTCGTACTAATGGACACAGCTTGAAACATAGCTTGGTCTAGGGTTTCGTCGCCATTCGCGTAGATGTTGTTGGACGACAGCACAGCGAAACACACAATAACCAGTGCCGCCTGAATGAGTAAGAACGCTTTAAATTCTGGATCTCGCAAATATATTTTCGGGCTACGTGAGGCCACCGCAGCGTAATGCAGCGAAAAGTTAACTGCCGCTATAAGAAGAAAGACCACGCAAATGATGTTGATCACCGGACTGTCGAAATAACCCATCGACGCATCGTAAGTGGAGAAGCCACCAATAGCGATGGTAGAGAAGGCATGACAAATAGCATCAAACCAACTCATTCCTGCAATCCAATACGCAAAAGTACACGCTAAGGTTAACGACACATAGATATACCAAAGATGCTTTGCTGTATCGGCTATTCGGGGCGTCATTTTTGAATCTTTAACTGGGCCTGGAGTTTCCGCACGATAGAGCTGCATACCACCAACACCAAGCATGGGCAGGACGGCAACAGCAAGTACAATGATACCCATACCACCAAGCCACTGTAGCTGTTGGCGGTAAAACAATACTGACTTCGGTAAGTATTCGATCCCTGTCAGCACGGTCGCGCCAGTGGTAGTTAAGCCTGAAAAGGCTTCAAAAACAGCATCTGCCAACGATAACTTCGGCGCATCCAAGAAAATAAGAGGTAAGGATGCAAACGCACCCAGTACCAACCAGAACAATACGACGATTAAGAAGCCTTCACGGGCTTTTAAGTCCCCGTGCTCACGGCGGTTAGGATAGTATGCAAATAAACCAGCGATAACACTAAATATAAACGCAAGAATAAAGGGTAAACCACCACCGTCTTTGTAGATTAATGAGACGAGTGCCGGTGGAACCATAGTGATACTAAATAAGGCAACAAGTTGACCGAGTATCTTTATTATCGTGCGGTATTGCATTTAGCGCATCATCATAGTTTTTATATGCATGTTATTGTCTTACTGTTTTATTTTTAACTCAACAGTACCATGGCTTAAATCAAAAATATCTTTTATTGCTTGTTGCGCTTGGCGCTCATCAATCTCGATGCACCAAGCAATATTACCGCCATATTCTTTATCAATTTTTAAAACTTGGTAGTTGGAGTTAAGGCATTGTTCTATTTGCCCTTGTAGAGCATAGTCACTGTCACCCATTAACTCCACACTCGGTACTTTGATACATGTTTGCAGCTGCGCCAGCGCATTATTGAGCGAGCCACCATAGGCACGAACTAGGCCGCCTGTGCCTAACTTTATACCGCCAAAATAGCGCGTTGTCACAGCACATATTTCGCCAAGCCCACTGCCCTGCAGCACATTTAACATCGGCTTACCCGCAGTGCCATTTGGTTCACCATCATCAGAAAAGCCATAAACATGACTGCCTCCGGGCGCCCCAGCTACATAGGCCCAACAATTATGTCGAGCGTCTGGGTATTGCTGATTGATGTGGGCAATAAACGCTTTTGCACTGTCGACATCAGGGGTGTGTGCAATATGCACAATAAAAGTACTTTTTTTTATTTCTTCTTCATGGCTCAGGGATTGAGCAGGATAAGCGTATTCAGACATAATGCATTGATTGGTAAAGACGGAGCATAAAAGCTCCGCCAAAAACAGTAGGTTAGCCTAGCGATAACTCGCGGGTCATATTTTCTAGACTGTCGGCATGAACAATAATATTGTCTTCAATACGGATACCACCGTAAGGTTTCAATTCGGCAATTTTATCCCAATTGAGGTATTGCTTATTGTCTGTTGCAGCCAAATCACCAAGCAGTGAATCAATAAAGTAAAGTCCAGGCTCTATTGTGAACACTTGATTTGCTTCAATTTTACGAGTGCAACGTAAGAACGGGTGCCCTTCAGGTGGCGCTTGATGCGTACCAGACTCATCTGCCATAAAGCCGCCCACATCATGCACCTGCAATCCAATGTGGTGACCAAGACCATGCGGGAAGAAAGTTGACGTAATGCCCTTTTCAATAATTTGATCCGCAGGCAACTTAACAATATTAAAATCACTCAATACTTGGGCAACACGTTGATGACATTCTAGATGCAGTTCACCGTAAAGTTTACCTGGCGCCAATAAATTGCACAGCGCAATTTGGTGATCATTCATAACGTTAACCAATTCGGCGAATTCGCCTTGGCGAGCAAAGTCATAAGTGCGCGTAATGTCTGCTGCATAGCCATTAAAGTTTGCACCCGCGTCAATTAAGAACGAGCGATGTTGCTCAGGCGCACGCTGGTCAAAGTGGGTGTAATGCAAAATCGCACAATTTTCATTGAGCGCAACGATATTGCCATAGGGTGTGTCGTTTTCACTATGTTGCGTTGCCAATAAGTAAGCATGCTGAATTTCGAATTCTGACTTACCCGCATAAAATGCATCACGCGCGGCCTTATGCCCAGCCACTGCCAATTTGTTGGCTTCACGCATGCACGCTAGTTCGTATTGGGTTTTATATGCTCGATGGTAATGCAGGTAGTTCATGACTGGCTCTGGATTCATCAATTCAAAACCCAGCGCTTGTGCTACTTCTAAATATTCGCCGATATAAGCGTAACGCGCCTTGTCATAAGGTAATAATTTCTCAACCTGCTCGGGCTTAACCAACAACTCAATATCAAAGTAGTCAGCCCAATATTCACTTGGCTCGTCAGGCACTTTGTGCCAAAAATCAACAGGACGATAAAAAATCAGTTTGGGCTTATCCGTGCCATTGGCGACAATCCAGCAGTGCGGATTATCAATCACTGGCAACCATGCTTTGAACTGTGGGTTCACTTTAAATGGATAATACATATCATCCAAAAACTGACGCTTTGCTTGGCCAGAATGAATAACCAATCCGTCTAAATTCTCACGTTCAATAATGTCACGAGTGCGCTTTTGCAGGGTCGCAATGTGTTCAGCGTATAAAACCGCTAATGTATTCATGTATCACCCACTTTGGTATTTATTATTCTGACCAGTCTAACATAGCCCTTACTCGGGGGGCTAACCGCCAATGCTCATATCCAAAATCGTGGCAAGGATATTCTCCTCTTTGCCTTGTTTCGCCAAGTAAACTTGACGATATGCGAAGACATTCTTCACGTAATTTCGGGTTTCTTTGTAAGGAATTAATTCAATCCACAGCTCGGCGGGCATAGCCTCATCGGGTATCCATTTTTTTACTTTATGGTAGCCAGCGTTATAAGAAGCGGTCGCCAATATTTGATTGCCACGATTTTTTTCTTCCAAATAATTTAAATACTTAGTTCCTAAATTAATATTGGTGCTCGGATCATAGAGTCGATTCGAGGAAATAGAGTTGCGATTAATGTATTTGGCGGTACTCGGAAGCAGTTGCATCAACCCCCGAGCATTGGCGCTTGACCTCGCATCAGAAGCAAATGAGCTTTCTCTTCGCGCTATGGCAATACTCCAATCAAGATCAACCTTATTGCGGCGGCTATAACGCACAAATAGATCCAAATAGGCTTCAGGGAAACGTAAATCAACATAATCCCACGCTTCCATACGTGCCAAAGTAAAAATTGCGTTGTCATGCCAGCCCTGCTCGTTCGCCAACACAGATGCAGCAAGCTTCTCTGCATTGCTGGATGTATCGACGAGATAATTCCACTCTCTGCGTGCACTTGTGGTACGTTCGAGCTCGTAAAAAGCTCGGGCTCGTTTAAACCCTGGCGCTTGTTCTACCTTTTCTTTAAGCCCAGGAGGCAACGTTAATTTTTGATTGTTTAAGCTAATAGGTAAGTCCAATCTAGCAGCAGCCAAGAAACCATAATAGTCACGTTCTTGAGCTAACTTTAACCAAATATCATTGGCCAGCTGCATGTTGCCCTGACGGTAATAGCTATAAGCTAACCAGTACTGATGGCCTGTGCTCAAAGTGCTTTTATCTTTTGGGGTGAAGAATGCAATAATACCCGGCCAGTCTTGCTCTCGAAGCATATTTGCGAGATGCCATTGGACTAACTTTGCATCTTGCTTGTCGTGAGACACTTTATTCAGCCAAAATCGCGCTTCATCATGGCGTTTAACGGCGAGCGTGTAAGCAAATGCATAATGAACTTCGCTTTGCTGTTCACTAGAGAAGTCGAACATGCGTACCAACTTCACCCAGGCACGAATCGCTAAATCAGGGTCTTTCCAAACTAAACGCTTCACGCCATATAGAGCTATTTCAGCCTCTTGGGGGGATTTATTTTTGAAGCGATATAAGCCTGCCGCTGCACTAGGATCTCTTTTTACTTCAGAGTACAAGTCTGCTAAGTAGCGTTGCTTTGCTGGCAGTTGTGTTTTTAAGTAGCCAACTAGGCGGTGTTGACCCCCTTGCGCTGCCAAGCCTAGTCTTTTCCAAACAAGCTCGGGGGTTTGCTTACCCGCTTTGCGCCAGTGAGAAAATAGATTATCACACTCTTTGGGCTGTGATTTACCGGCTACCCAAATATCATCCACCTGCTTCAATATGGCATTTTTAGGTGCCCCAAGTTGCCATTGATAATCCAAGTATCGGCAGGTCAGTTCTGTATTCTCTGTCTCTACATAGTTGGCTACATATTCCGCTTTACGACCTGTCGCAGCTAAATAATTTAACCACGCTTTACGTACAGGCCACTCCAAGGGGGTATGTTGATAAACTTGAAGAAATTGCTCAATTTCCTTTTGGTATTTGATATGCGGGTGATATTTATAAAAAGCCAATTCGACATATGGCTTTAAAGGATGGTCTAACTGCCCATTAAGTTTAGAAAATTCTCTGTAATTCCCAGAACGGGCCACTTTTTCTGCAGCCAAAAAGGCATCATTGTCACTGCTAGCAAACACTGCATTAGGCAAATGCAAGAAGGAGACGGCCAGCAAGCTATGAAGAATTCGTTTCATGATATCCCTAACTGTATTTCGTGAAACATCAACAGTGAAAAAGCCAACAAGGACTAAAAAGGCGCACTGTCATAAATAAGTCTGTGACTCCTTACTAACTGTACTATATATGAGTATGTTTTGAGCTTTAATAACCGCGTATAAACGTGTTTTTATCGCATCCTTTTTCCAAATTGAGTTTAACCGTATGTAAATTTTAACTTTAAATTTTCATTGCAATTTGCATTTAAAGGCGCGACACTGATCTGACAACCAACTCATCGTACCAGTTTCATGTGAAACAAAGGGAGATACCCATGATATTTCAGAGCGATTCCTTTGTAGTCTCTTTTATAAAGGACCAAATTGCTGAGTTTAAGTTCACTGTACCAGGTTCAGTAAACAAGCTATCTCAGCAGACGTTAACTGATTGCCACCAGGCAATTAAAGAATTAGCCCAACGTGAAGACATCAAAGGTATGGTGTTCACAAGTGATAAAGATCACTTCATCGTTGGCGCTGATATTTTCGAATTTTTACCTACTTTCCAGCGTCCAGAAGAAGAATTAATCGGGTGGATCAAAAATGCTACTGACGTTTTTGACGCACTGGAAGACTTACCTTTCCCTACTGTGAGTGCCGTAAATGGTATGGCTCTCGGCGGTGGCTGTGAATGGATTTTAGCAACAGATTTTCGTGTTGCCAGTGAGACAGCAAAAATCGGCTTACCAGAAACTAAACTGGGTATCATGCCAGGCTTTGGTGGCACAGTACGCCTACCTCGCTTAATCGGCGCTGACAACGCAATGACGTGGATCACGACAGGCCAAGAAAACCGCGCTAATGATGCATTAAAAGTCGGTGCTGTTGATGCGGTTGTTGCAGGTGACAAACTACTCGATGCCTGTATCGGTATGCTAGAGCAAGTTATCGCTGGCAAAATCGATTGGCAAAAACGTCGAGCGCAAAAGCAAGCTCCACTAAAAATGAATAAAGTAGAGCAAGGTATGAGCTTTGCTATGGCCGAAGGTTTGGTCATGGGCAAAACCAAGGGTCATTACCCTGCTCCAGTGATGGCCGTTAAAACCATCAAAGCAGCTGCAAACATGAGCCGTGACGAGGCAATGGCACTTGAAAATGCGAACTTCGCTAAGCTAGCTAAAACCAAAGAAGCTGCAGCCTTAACGGGTATTTTCTTAAGCGACCAATACATCAAAGGCAAAGCTAAGAAGCTTGCGAAACACAGTGATACCGAAATCAAACAAGCCGCAGTGCTAGGTGCGGGTATCATGGGTGGCGGTATAGCTTACCAATCAGCCTATAAAGGCACGCCTATTATCATGAAAGACATCAACCAAGGCGCACTAGACCTTGGCATGGGTGAAGCGGCTAAGTTGCTGGGTAAAAAAGTCCAACGCGGCCACATGAGCATGGATAAAATGGTAGGCGTTCTGGGCAAGATTAAACCGACACTTAACGATGCAGATATAGCCGCAGCAAATATTATCGTTGAAGCAGTCGTCGAGAATCCAAACATTAAAAAAGCGGTATTAAGCGACCTTGAAAAATCAATGCCAGCGGGCACTGTGCTTACTTCAAATACCTCAACTATTCGTATTGATGAGCTAGCAACCGCTCTAGAGAAGCCAGAAAACTTCTGTGGTATGCACTTCTTTAACCCTGTTCCGCGTATGCCTTTAGTGGAAATCATCCGCGGTGAAAAGACTTCGGAAGCAACCGTGAATGCAGTTGTTGACTACGCATTAAAGCTTGGCAAGTCACCAATTGTTGTGAACGATTGTCCTGGGTTCTTCGTAAACCGCGTGCTATTCCCTTATTTCGCGGGCTTCAGCAAAATGGTTAGCGAAGGTGTGAGCTTCAGCAAAATCGATAAAGTCATGGAAAACATCTTCGGCTGGCCTATGGGCCCAGCTTACCTACTCGATGTTGTGGGTATTGATACTGCTTTCCATTGCACAGGTGTGATGGCTGATGGCTTCCCTGAACGTATGGCGCGCCAAGAGAAAGACCCTGTTACCATCATGGCGAACGCTGAGCGTTACGGTCAGAAAAACGGTAAAGGTTTTTACAGCTATGCGCCAGATCGCCGTGGCCGCTTGAAGAAGAACCAAGATGCACAGGCACTTGAGTTACTGGCACCATTGTTCGACGGTGAAAAAGAGCTGGATAAACAAGAGATCATTGACCGCTGTATGGTGCCAATGATCAATGAAGTACTTCTTTGCCTACAAGAGAACATTGTTGCATCACCACAAGAAGCTGACATGGCACTTGTATACGGTATCGGCTTCCCTCCATTTAGAGGTGGTGTATTCCGTTATCTAGACCAAATCGGTTTAGCTAACTTTGTTGCTGCAGCTGATAAATACGCGCATCTAGGCGCGATTTACCAAGTGTCTGATGAGACACGCAAGTGGGCTGAACAAGGCCGAGTGTTCTATCAAGTGGAGGGACAATAATCATGAAAAACGCTGTTATTGTAGATTGCATTCGTACACCGATGGGCCGCTCTAAAAACGGCGTGTTCCGTCATAAACGTGCTGAAGATTTAAGTGCACACTTGATGAAAGGCCTACTTGATCGTAACCCTGCTGTAGACCCAGCATCGATTGATGATATTTATTGGGGCTGCGTACAGCAAACACTAGAACAAGGTTTTAACGTAGGTCGTAACGCGGCCTTACTTGCAGGTATTCCACACACAGTGCCTGCAGTGACGGTAAACCGCCTGTGTGGCTCGTCGATGCAAGCGCTTCATGACGCCGCTCGTGCAATCATGACTGGTGCAGGTGATACTTACATCATCGGTGGTGTAGAACACATGGGCCACGTGCCGATGACGCACGGTAATGATTTCCACCCAGGTCTTGCTACTTCGGTAGCGCAAGCAGCTGGCGTAATGGGCTTAACTGCTGAATACCTTGCAACACTGCATGGTATTAGCCGTCAACAACAAGATGAGTTTGGTGCCCGTTCACATCAACGCGCTCACGCGGCAACCGTTGAAGGTCGCTTTAAGAAAGAAATCTTACCGATGGAAGGCCACGACGAAAGCGGTGCACTCACATTGGTCGAAGATGATGAAGTGATTCGCCCAGAAACAACTGTAGAAGGTTTGTCACAGCTTCGCCCTGTGTTCAACCCTGCTTCTGGTAGTGTGACTGCCGGTACCTCTTCAGCACTATCAGACGGCGCATCAGCTATGTTAGTGATGAGCGAGGACAAGGCCAACGAACTTGGATTACCAATTCGCGCTCGCGTTAAATCGATGGCTGTAGCGGGTTGCGATCCTTCAATTATGGGATACGGTCCTGTACCAGCGAGTAAGAAAGCACTACAAATGGCCGGTATCACCATTGATGACATCGACGTAGCTGAACTGAACGAAGCGTTCGCAGCGCAGTCGCTACCAGTACTCAAAGATCTTGGCTTGCTTGATAAAGTAGACGAGAAAGTGAACTTAAACGGTGGTGCAATCGCACTCGGTCACCCACTAGGTTGCTCAGGTTCACGCATCAGCACCACCCTAATCAATCTCATGGAAGAAAAGGACGCGAAATACGGCCTAGCGACTATGTGTATTGGTTTAGGACAAGGTATCGCGACGGTTTTCGAGCGCCCTTAAAAACCATTTTTGGTGACAAAAAGGCGGGACGCACACTGTGCTCCCGCCTTTTTTCTTACTCTGAATTTGGGTAAAATAGCCGTTTTACTAAGCAAGCAACTTTCATTATGACTTTCGATAATGCCGATCACGTTTTAGATGCTATGGGTCTGCGCTGCCCTGAGCCCGTTATGATGGTTCGTGGTACAGTGCGTAAGATGAACGATGGTGAAACCTTGCTTATCACCGCAGATGACCCATCTACGACTCGAGATATCCCAAGCTTTTGTCGCTTTATGGACCACACCTTAGTGGCGCAGCAAACAGAGCAACTACCGTATCAATACTTGATCAAAAAAGGGCTTTAACAGCCCTTTTAAGTTAAATTCATATTGTTATTCAAACACTTGGTTTATCGTTACCAATGGCTTGCTGAAGCGTGAAAAGTTAATTGACACCTTGTACCAACCTTCTTCCGCTGGAGTAAAGCTAAAATAGTTATACACGCTGTTGCAGTCTGCTTGTACAGGTAAGCCCACTTCCAACTGCTTGTCTAGCCCTTCATCTAGATAACCACAGTTGTAGTTTTCACTCCAATCAGCATCTGCAATTTTAAATTCGTACGCTTTACCTGGCGTTGATAACTTGATTTTAGTTTCATAGATAGCCGGCGCAACTTTCTGCATTTGGTATTCAGGTTGAGCATCCCACAACGAAAAATCACCGCGCAAGAACAAAGGTTTTTGCACATCCTCTGCAGGCACAATGTCGTTGATACTTACAGAGCTTGAACATGCGCCCAACATCAGGGTCGCTAATACGAGAGAAATTCTTGTCTTCATTATTATTGTTTCCAAAATTGACGCACTTTTCACCAGTCTAAGAAATTAGTGCAATCGCTTCAATGGAAAAAGCCAGCTTTATGCTGGCTTTTGCGTTAAACGTGAGAAATATTCACTATTTCTGTAGCACTGAGATATCAGCTACTTGTAGGAATAACCCTTGTAACTGAGACAATAGTGCTAGACGGTTGCGTTTAATCGCTTCATCGTCAGCCATAACCATCACGTTATCGAAAAAGTCATCAACAGTTTGACGAATATTCGCAAGTTCACTTAGCGCTTGCTGGTAATCACCTTGCTCATACATAGGAGCAAGTTTGGCTTGATAAGATGCCACTTCCTGCGCCAACGCTTTTTCAGGTATTTCCACCAATATGCTTTGATCGATTTCACCCGCTTCACGCACATCATTCTTACTAAGGATGTTGCCTACACGTTTGTTCGCGGCTGCTAATGCTTCTGCAGGCTCAAGTGTGCGGAAGTGACTTACTGCTTTAACACGTAAATCAAAGTCCAAAGGCTTTGAAGGACGACGCGCGAGTACCGCTTGAATAACGTCCACTTCAATCCCCTGCTCTTGATACCAAGTACGGAAACGACCTAGTAAGAACTCGAAGACGTCTTGAGCAACTTTTTCATTGCTTAGCTTATCGCCGAATAAGGTTTGCGCTTTAGCAACCACATCGAGCACATCAAGAGGCAATTGCTTTTCAACCATAATACGAAGTGCACCGATAGCAGCACGACGAAGTGCAAACGGGTCTTTGTCACCTTTTGGCGCCTGACCAATACCAAAAATCCCTACAAGTGTGTCGAACTTATCGGCAAGTGCAACAGCACAACTGATCAAAGAGTGAGGTAAAGCATCGCCAGAGAAACGTGGCATATATTGCTCGTTCATCGCAACAGCAACCGCTTCATCTTCACCGTCGTAACGAGCATAGTGCATACCCATCACACCTTGTACGTCTGTGAATTCCATGACCATTTCGGTCATTAGATCAGTTTTGCTGAGAAGACCTGCACGCTCAGCTAACGCTTTGTCGGCACCGAGTTGCTCAGCAATGTAGCCAGACAATGCACTGATGCGCTCAGACTTATCTTTCAGGGTACCAAGCTGCTTCTGGAACAATACTGTGCCCAGTGATTCTAAACGACTCTCTAGCGTCTTTTTCTTATCGGTTTCGAAGAAGAACTGTGCATCCGCTAAACGAGGACGTACCACTTTTTCGTTACCTGCGATAACTACGCTTGGATCTTTACTTTCAATGTTGGAAACGAATAGGAATTTATTAATCAAATTACCGTCTTGGTCTAACAGAGGGAAGTACTTTTGGTCATCCTTCATAGTGTAGATCAAAGCTTCATCAGGCACGGCTAAGAAGCTTTCTTCAAAAGATGCAGTCAGCGTTACTGGCCATTCCACTAATGATGTTACTTCTTCAAGTAAATCTTCATCCATCGCTACTACGGCACCTAATTGCGCTGCTGCAGCTTCGATTTGATTGCGGATCATAGCTTTACGCGTTTCATAATCAGCGATTACATACGCCTTTTTCAGTTGCTCCAATGCTTCATTTGCATTGTTAACCGTTACCTTTTCAGGGTGGTGGAAACGGTGGCCTTGCAGTTGATTACTCACCTGCTTACCAAGAATTTCACCTGCCACCAACGTATCACCGTAAAATACCGTCGCTGTATGCACAGGTCGAATAAATTGCGTTTTGTTTGCACCCCAGCGCATCGGTTTAGGGATAGGAAGCTTTGCAAGAGCAGCTGTAACAGCGCCAATGATCAGTGACTCTACATTTTGACCTGGTACATTCGCAGAATGCATTAACCACTCGCCTTTGTCAGTAACATGGCGACCCGCTTCACTTACGTCAATACCACAACCACGGGCCCAGCCCATTGCTGCTTTAGTTGGATTGCCATCAGCATCGAACGCGGCTGCGATAGCTGGACCACGCTTTTCGACCACTTTATCGGCTTGCTTTTCGTCAAGCTGTAATACCATCAAGCCTAAACGTCGTGGTGATGCATACCACTGCACGCCTTCGTGAGATAAGTCCAGTTCTTCAAGTTGGTCTCTCAGCCCTTGCGCAAATGCTTCTGCTAACGCACGCAGTGACTTTGGTGGTAATTCTTCCGTACCAATTTCTACTAATAGATTTTGCTTTAACATCTTAATTCTTAATCCTTACACAGCGGGAAACCAAGCGCTTCACGCGCCGCGTAGTAACTTTCAGCACATGCTTTTGACAATGCGCGTACACGTAAAATGTAACGCTGACGCTCTGTTACAGAGATAGCATGGCGAGCATCCAGTAAGTTGAATGCATGTGATGCCTTCATTACTTGCTCATAAGCAGGCAGTGGTAAATTTGCCTCAATCAACTTTTGGCTTTCTTTTTCACACTGATCGAACTGTTTGAATAACGCATCAACATCTGCATATTCAAAGTTATATTTAGATTGCTCTACTTCATTTTGGTGGAAGACATCGCCATAAGTCACTTTACCCATTGGGCCATCAGTCCACACTAGATCATAAATACTATCTACGCCTTGGATATACATGGCTAAACGCTCAAGACCATAGGTGATCTCGCCAGTCACCGGTGAACACTCTAAACCACCGACCTGTTGGAAGTAGGTAAACTGTGTTACTTCCATGCCGTTTAACCATACTTCCCAACCTAAGCCCCACGCCCCTAACGTTGGTGATTCCCAGTTGTCTTCTACGAAGCGAACTTCGTGCTTGAGGGTATCGATACCCATAGCAGCTAAAGAACCTAAATAGAGCTCTTGAATATTGTCTGGAGAAGGTTTCAACACGACTTGAAATTGATAGTAATGTTGCAAACGGTTTGGGTTCTCGCCATAACGACCATCAGTTGGGCGTCGGCATGGTTGAACGTAAGCGCTCGACATTGGCTCAGGGCCAACTGCTTTTAAAAATGTCAGTGGGTGGAAAGTCCCGGCGCCCACCTCAAGGTCAAGTGGTTGGGCAATGACACAGCCTTGCTGCGCCCAATAGTCTTGAAGTGCAAGGATCAATCCCTGGAATGTTTGTAAGTCGTATTTTTGCATAATGACGTTAAATTCTGCTGCTAGAGTGCGGTTTTATTGCTCACAGTATACCCGTTGCTAGAGCTGGTTTTAAGCAGTTTCTGCGTTTAGCACAGACTTCTATGCCCTTTTACTGACGAGCATGCCTAATACAGTAAATAGTAAATAGTTGGATTCTTTTTTCGCTATCTAATATTTAGTTCGTATTTTTATCTTCTAGGATTTGCTTTTTGTATCATTTGGCCTAAATTGTAAACTCAGTGTTAACAAACACTGAGTTTAAAAATAACGATTATAAAGGAAAACCAATGAACAAAACTCTCATCGCAACTGCTGTACTCGCAGCTTCAACAGGTTTCGCTCAGGCACAACCGGCTCCAGACTTTTCAGGAATGGCCGTGGAAATGGAAGTGGCTAATACTTGTATCGTGCGTTTCAATGATGACATCTCAAAATTCGACGTTGAAGGTAAAGCCCGTGGCATGCTGATGAAAGCACAGGCACAAGCAAAGCACATCTACTCTAATTCTATTAAAGGTATGGCTGTAAACATGAGCTGCGATAAAGCTCGTGCAGCGTTTGGTGATAACGCTGATATTATGCGTTTTACAGATGATGGAATTGCCTATGCCTCGCCTTCAGCTAAAAAAGGTAAACCAGGCAGTGGCGGTGGTAGCCAATCACAACAAACTCCTTGGAGCGTAACGCGTGTCGGTGGCCCAGTAGACGGTTCTGGTTACACAGCTTGGGTGCTTGATACAGGTATTGACCTAGAGCATGCTGACCTCAATGTCGATACAAGTAAGGGTTTTAGCGCGTTTACCAGTGGTCGTAATGCGGGCATGGATGACAACAATGGTCACGGCACTCACGTTGCAGGAACTATTGCTGCGCTTAACAATGGTATCGATGTAGTTGGTGTAGCAGCTGGCGCCACTGTAGTGCCAGTTAAAGTATTAGATGCTCGCGGCTCAGGTAGTTGGTCAGGTGTACTTGCGGGTATCGATCATGTTGGTGCGAATGCTTCTTCTGGCGATTGCGCAAACATGAGTTTGGGTGGAGGCTTCAACCAAGAGCTGAATGATGCTGTTGAAGCAGCCTCACAGCAATCAGGTGCATACTTCGTTGTAGCAGCAGGTAATGAGAGCCAAAACTCTAACAATGTATCTCCTGCCAGCGCAAATGGCCCACGTGTCTATACAATCTCAGCAACTGATAGCAGCGACCGATTTGCTAGCTTCAGTAACTTCGCTAATCCACCTGTTGATTATGCTGCGCCTGGTGTGAGCATCCTTTCTCTACGTGCTGGCGGTGGCACAACAACTATGTCAGGTACCTCAATGGCATCACCGGCTGCGTGTGCTGTAATAATGATGCGTAATGGCAACCCTAGCACTGATGGTAAGGCGATCAACGACCCAGACGGAAACGCTGATAGCATTATCCACCTGTAAGGTTTCTATACTTTGATGATATAAAAAAAGCCCTCACTATGTGAGGGCTTTTTATTTGTAGTAATTACTTACTATACGTCTAGATTCACTACTCGCAGAGCATTTTGTTCGATGAATTCTCTACGAGGTTCAACTTGGTCACCCATTAGAGTTGCGAATAATTGGTCAGCGGCAATCGCGTCTTCAATGGTGACGCGTAACATGCGACGAGCACCTGGGTCCATTGTCGTTTCCCACAACTGATCAGGGTTCATCTCACCCAATCCTTTATAACGCTGTGTATATAAGCCTTTCTTAGAATCCGTGATTAACCATTCTAGCGCTTCAACAAAGCTCGAAATTGGCTGTGTCTTCTCACCGCGTTGCACATAAGCGCCAGCGCCGATAAGACTACCGACTTTTTCACCCGTAACGCAGATACGTTGATAATCTTTCGACGTCAGGAAGTCATGATTTAGCACGTACTTCTTATCAACACCGTGTTGGCGAATATTGACCATTGGGTAATAAAGCTTACGCTCGTCGTCATAGTGCGTATGAGCGCTATAAATTGCTGCATCTTCATCACGTACAATCAAATCTTTAACCAACTCTTCAGTCCATTGCTGTACTGTTGATTCATCGCCGAGATGATCTTCATTGATACACGAACGATAGATTAAGCTGTGCATCATTGCCGAAGGATATTTACGAGATAGACGTTCAATTACCTTTTCCGTACTCTGGTAGTCACGTACAAGGTTTTCTAACTCATTACCTTCAATGGCGTTTGCACCTTCACTTGCGTAAAGCATTGAGCCATTAAGCGCTAATGATGTGAGGTATTCAACAAGCGCATTGTCATCTTTAATGTAACGCTCTTGCTTACCTTTCTTAATCTTATAAAGAGGTGGTTGAGCAATATACACATAACCACGCTCGATAATTTCAGGCATTTGACGGTAGAAGAAAGTCAGTAACAGTGTACGAATGTGAGAACCGTCGACGTCAGCATCCGTCATGATGATGATTCGATGATAGCGAAGCTTTTCAGGATCATATTCATCACGGCCGATACCACAACCCAGTGCAGTGATAAGCGTTGCAACTTCTTGTGAAGAAAGCATCTTATCGAAACGCGCTTTTTCTACGTTCAGGATTTTACCTTTTAAAGGCAAAATTGCTTGGTTTTTACGGTTACGCCCTTGCTTTGCAGAACCACCCGCAGAGTCACCCTCCACTATGTATAGTTCTGATTCTGCTGGGTCTTTTTCCTGACAATCAGCAAGCTTACCTGGTAAACCAGCTAAATCCATCGCCCCCTTACGGCGAGTCATTTCACGTGCTTTACGTGCTGCTTCACGCGCACGCGCTGCATCAATGATTTTACCTACAACTGTTTTTGCATCCACTGGGTTTTCAAGTAAGAACTCAGTTAGCTTTTCAGCCATAGCTTGTTCAACTGCAGACTTAACTTCACTCGATACAAGCTTGTCTTTCGTCTGCGATGAGAACTTAGGATCAGGCACTTTAACGCTAACAACTGCTGTCAAACCTTCACGAGCGTCATCACCCGTGGCATTACTGGTTGTTTTTGCTTTTTTGTTAAAGCCTTCTTTTTCCATGTAGTTGTTAAGCGTACGAGTTAATGCTGCTCTAAAACCAGCAAGGTGTGTACCACCGTCACGTTGTGGAATATTGTTGGTAAAGCAAAAGATGTTTTCTTGGAAACCATCGTTCCACTGCATTGATACTTCAACGCTAATGCCATCTTCCTCACGCTCATGTGTGAAGCTAAATACATTTTGATGAACTGGCGTTTTCTTACGGTTTAGATATGCAACAAATGCTTCGATACCACCCTCATATTTGAAGTGGTCACGCTTATCTTCCTCACGCTCATCGGTCAAAATAATTGAAACGCCTGAGTTTAGGAATGACAGCTCACGTAAACGTTTAGCTAGAATATCGTAATGGAAGTTTGTGTCGCTGAATGTCTGAGCGCTTGGCCAGAAACGAATCTCTGTGCCCGTTGAGTCTGATTCACCTATCTCTGCTAATGGCGCATCTGGCTCACCCATTGAGTAGGTTTGCTTGTGAAGTTTACCGCCGCGGCGAATTTCCAGAGCCAGTTTTTCTGACAGTGCGTTTACTACCGAAACACCAACACCGTGAAGACCACCTGATACCTTATATGAGTTGTCATCAAACTTACCTCCTGCATGGAGTACCGTCATGATAACTTCTGCAGCGGATACACCTTCCTCAGGGTGTAATTCTGTTGGGATCCCACGGCCATTGTCACGTACTGACACTGAGCCATCGGTATGAATCGTGACAAAAATATCGTCACAGTATCCCGCTAACGCCTCATCGATAGAGTTGTCGACAACCTCGAATACCATGTGGTGTAGGCCAGTGCCGTCATCGGTATCACCGATATACATACCTGGTCTTTTTCGTACAGCGTCTAGTCCTTTTAGTACTTTAATACTGGATGAATCGTAATTTTCAGACATGGTTCTTCCATTTATCTTGTTATTAGTTCGCCATGTTTCACGTGGAACAATGCGGTTGGTTTATCCAAGGCATCTAACACAGCGGAGACACTTTCTGGTTCAATCGTAGTGATGAATATTTGCGATTCGCAATGAGCAAGAAGTTTACCTACTTTGCCTTTTGTATCTTCACTTAGCTCTGACGGTAAGTCGTCAATGAGCAAAATAGACTGTTTACCTGTCTCTTGTTCTATTAGGCTATTTTGCGCTACTTTGAGCGCATATAAAAGCAATTTTAACTGCCCTCGTGAGAAGGCATTTTCTACCAAGCCGAGCGATGTTTTTATCGTTAGGTCGGCCTTATGTGGACCTTTCGAGGTGTAACCCCTCATCAAGTCACTTTCCCTATTTTGATTCAATACTTCAAGCAGGGATTCACTAGTTTTCCAACCTCGTTCAAAGACGATTCTCGAGGTCAGTTAGTAACTCTAATTCTTTACACAGTCTATCAAAAAAAGCGCCTTAAACCTCTCTATATAAGACTCCCTTAACTGCGATATTTTCTCGGCAAGTCGAACAAACTCTTTATCCCACACATTTAGCATGGTGTGTAGATCTCTGGGTTTACTTTTTAACAATGCGTTACGTTGCTTAAGGACTTTATTAAAGTTTTGCCAATGCACGAAAAATTCGTGTTCCACGTGGAACACCCCTAAATCAACAAATGCTCGTCGCTCTTTAGGGCCACCGAAAAAAAATGAATAACTGTCAGGAGTTATAACCTGCACAGGTAATACTTGTGCTAGATTTGAAATGCGACGACTGGGTTTTCCCTGAATTTTTATCAGCGTTTCACCTTGCGCACTTTTTTGTAAGCCAAGAGGAATCGTTAAATTATTAGCGCGTTTTTTTGCGTGGAGGACGAATTTATCCGAGCCGTCACGGATAACTGTACGATGTTTACTGGTTCGAAATGAACGTCCGTGGGAAAGAAAATAAATGGCTTCAAGTAAACTGGTTTTACCGCTGCCATTCTCGCCGAAAATGATATTGATAAATTCCGGCGAAAATGACGCAGTCTCAATATTTCTAAAACTATTGAGACTAAAAGAAGTAATGCTCATCGCAACCTACAGGCGCATAGGCATAACTACGTATAGCGCTTCGCTATCACCCGCCGCTTCCATAAGCGCACTGCTATTAGAGTCAGCAAGCGTAATCGACACGTCTTCAGTCTTAATAGTGTTAAGCACATCAAGCAAGTATGACACGTTAAAACCAATTTCCAGGTCATCACCCTGATACATGACTTCAATTACTTCTTCAGCTTGTTCTTGCTCTGGGTTGTTAGCACTGACTTTGAGCATGCCCGAACGCAAGTTTAAACGAACACCACGAAACTTTTCATTGGATAATATAGATACTCGATGCAAGGCGTTACGCAACCACTCGCGATTGGCAATAATCACCTTGTCTCCACCTCTAGGTAAAACACGACGATAATCAGGGAAACGACCGTCTACCAATTTACTGGTAAATGTAAATTCAGCGTCTGTAATACGAATATGATTCGCACCGAATTGAATTGTAACCGGCTGATCGTCCGCAGGCATCAAACGCATGATTTCCTGAACGCCTTTACGCGGAACAATTAGTTGGCGCTGACTGTTTAGCGACTGAGGTAATTTCTTTTGTGCCAGGGCTAGACGGTGCCCATCTGTCGCCACAGTTTTAATTTCATCATTTTCCAATTCAAAAGACATACCGTTTAGATAATAACGGACGTCTTGGTTGGCCATCGAGAAATGTGTGCTTTCTAATAGCTTTCTCAATTCTAAACGGCTCAACTGGAATTCGACTTCACCATCCCACTGTTCCAGATTTGGAAAGTCTTCTGCGGCGAGTGACAACAATGCAAATCGGCTTTTTCCTGAGGTGAGAATCACTTGGTGTTCTTGGGAGCTGAGCGTGATATCACTGCCATCTGGTAAGCTTTTACAAATGTCTAAAAGCTTCTTCGCTGGTAACGTGATTTTGGTATCTGCACTAGGTTGCTCTAAAACAACCGACGCAACCAACTCAATTTCCAAATCAGTTCCGGTCATGAACAGCTGCCCGTCACGCACTTCAAGAAGTACATTAGACAATACTGGCAAAGTGTGTTTACGCTCAATAGCGCCAGACACCTGCATTAACGGTTTTAAAAACTGATCTCTTGCGATAGTAATTTGCATTAGGGTGACCTTAAGATGACAAAGTTCTTATTAGATTTTGGTAGTCTTCTTTTACTTCATGACTTTCATCACGCAGCGATTTTACTTTACGGCATGCATGTAAAACCGTGGTGTGATCACGCCCACCGAAGGCATCGCCGATTTCCGGCAGGCTATGGTTAGTTAATTCTTTTGATAGCGCCATGGCTACTTGGCGAGGACGAGCAACAGAGCGGCTACGACGCTTAGACAGTAGATCAGAAACGCGAATACGGTAATACTCCGCTACAGTGCGTTGGATATTGTCTATCGTCACGAGCTTATCTTGAAGCGCCAATAAGTCACGAAGCGCTTCTTTTACGAAATCGATAGAAATTGGGCGCCCAGTAAAATTAGCATTGGCGATAACACGGTTTAAAGCCCCTTCTAACTCACGCACATTTGAACGCAACTTCTTAGCAATAAAGAAGGCAACTTCGTGAGGTAGATTAATTTTACTCTGTTGTGCCTTTTTCATCAGAATGGCAACTCGCGTTTCCAACTCTGGCGGCTCAATCGCGATCGTCAAACCCCATCCAAAACGCGACTTAAGTCTATCTTCAACCCCTTCAATTTCCTTTGGATAACGGTCAGAAGTCAAAATAATCTGCTGATTACCCTCAAGTAAGGCATTGAAAGTATGAAAAAATTCCTCTTGTGAGCGTTCTTTATTGGCAAAGAATTGGATGTCGTCGATAAGTAATGCATCAACACTGCGATAATAACGTTTAAATTCCTCGATAGCGTTGTTTTGTAACGCTTTAACCATATCTTGCACAAATCGCTCTGAGTGCATGTAGACGATTTTAGCGTTTTCTTTCTTGGCTAAAATTCCATTACCTACAGCGTGCAGAAGGTGAGTTTTACCTAAACCTGTGCCGCCATATATAAAGACCGGATTAAAAGCTGAACCAGGATTGTCAGCGACTTGTGTGGCCGCAGCCTTCGCAAGCTGGTTGGATTTACCTTCTACAAAGTTATCGAAGGTGTAATTTTCTTTGATATTAGACTTATGCTGCGATTTAGGCGCAGGTTCGACCACAGCGGGTTGAACTGGCGACTTTACAGCAGCGGCAGCAGGTCTTACAGCATTTGCATGTCCACTGCTATCTATAGCAGAACCATTTGAAACGCCTTGGCTAGTCGCAGCAATAATAGGCTTACTACCAACATCGAAACGTAATTCTGGAGCTTCATCACCACAGATTTCAATAAGTAATTCATTGATTCGGTTTAAGTATTTCTCTCTGACCCAATCAAGTACAAAACGGTTTGGAGCATATATAGTTAATGTATCATCTGTGCTTTCAGCCTGAAGGGGTCTAACCCACATACTAAACTGCTGAGATGGCAATTCATCCTGCAACACATATAAACAACTTTGCCAAACAGACAGATACACAGTGTACTCCCGAAAAAGAAATATTATGATGCTCGTTCATCACGAATTGGCTAAAAATTAGCTCTTCTTATCATCCGAAATTCGCACTTTTGGCGATCCGGTCGTCCATTATGACGCCTATTTATCCACAACTTCAATATTGATTTTTAATTAAAATCTGCTCCTCATACCAAAAAAGAATAACACTTTGATTTGATTAGATATTTATTTTAAAAAAAGAATCAAAATTAACGCTTTACAAAAGCTTGATCTTGATTAAGAGAGAGGATCTTAAAGGGTTATTCAGTGGATTTATGCACTTTTTGAACAAGCCCTGTGGAAAACTTTATATTAAAGCTGATTCTTTTTTGGATCTAAAGGTATGATCCGTCTCCTGGGCAGCAACAAGATTGGCTTAGAGGCGAACAATAAATCGTACAAGGTATGTGCGAATACCATTGACTTTACCTCCTTCTCTCTATAGAATCTCGCGCTCGCTAAGGCACCATTGAATGTCCATTGGAATCTCTCGGTGAGAAGACTTGGCATTTTGTGTTGTGTTAGCGTCTGAGTGAGGATCGCGACCCACACAGAGAATTTAAACCTTAACCGATCGGATGGAATTGTTATGAAAAGAACTTTTCAACCAAGCGTATTAAAGCGTAAGCGTACTCACGGTTTCCGTGCACGTATGGCTACAGCTAACGGCCGTAAAGTACTAGCACGTCGTCGTGCTAAAGGCCGTAAAGTTCTTTCTGCTTAATATTTAGTGGAAGACTTTCGCTTTAGCAGGGAGTTACGTCTGTTAACTCCCTCGCATTACTCCCGCATTTTTAATGAGCCTGCTCGGGCTGCAACTTCTCTCTTTACTCTTTTAGCTAAACCTAATTCTGTAGAACATGCACGTTTGGGTCTCACTGTTGCTAAAAAGAACGTAAAAAAAGCCAACCAGCGTAATCGCATCAAGCGTATTGCTCGTGAAAGTTTTCGATTGCATCAACATAAACTCGATAACATAGATATCGTCCTTATGGTGAAGCGCGGCATCGATGAGTTACCAAACGAGGAAATCCGCAAAGATCTTGATAAACTTTGGCGCAAAATTAATGAACGTTGTAAGCCAGGTTACAAGCCGCCACCGCGCAGACATCACAAAAAGCGCGACAATACTTCGCAAAAGCGTGGTAGATAATAGAATTTACCTAGGTTTTCAGGTATCTTTAGCTCACCTTTTAATCGACTAACTGAGTATTCATTACATAGACTCAGTGTTGCGGGCATTTATGTTAGCTTTCATCTTAGCAATACCTAAAAATACCCTCATAGCTGTAATAAAAGTCTATCAAAAGTGGATCAGCCCGATGCTTGGGCCAAATTGTCGCTTTAATCCAAGCTGCTCTTCATACGCCTTGCAAGCTATAAAACTGCATGGTGCAATAAAAGGCAGTTGGTTGGCAGCGAAACGAATAGTAAAATGCCACCCTTTACACGCCGGAGGGGATGATCCCGTTCCAGGCAAACGTAACCACCATTAATCTTAATAACGAGAAATAAGAGCTGTTATGGAATCGCAACGCACGTTTTTATTTATCGGTCTGTTGTTAGTGTCATTTTTATTGTTCCAAGAGTGGAACAATGATTATAACCAACCGGCAAACAGTCCAAGTGCTCAAACACAAACCAATACCCAGAATGATGCTGGGCAGTCGGATGTACCAAATTCAGATATTGCTGAGCCATTAGCATCGACCTCTGCGAGCCAAAAAGTTATCACGGTAACGACGGATGAATTCGCAGTTAAAATCGACACGCTTGGCGGTGACATCATTGAAGCTAAATTACTTCAACACGCTGAAACACATGGTAGCGATGAACCATATCTACTACTTGGCAAATTCGAAAACAACGAATACTTCGCACAAAGCGGATTGATTGGCCTAAATGGCCCAGACGCGAATAAAGAAGGTCGCCCAGTTTACGAAAGTGCGCAACAAAGCTACACAATGACCGGTGATACCCTAGCCGTCCCACTTACGTTCGTTGATAGCCAAGGTGTTAGCTTCACTAAAACCTACACTTTCTACAAAAACCGCTACGATGTGACTTTGGATTACGACATCCAAAACAACACGGCGGCACCTGTACAAGTGCAACTTTACACCCAAGTAAAGCGTACCGTACAAGACAAAGGCAGCTTAATTGACCAAAGTTATTTAGGTGGTGCTTACGGTACTGATGAAGTGAACTACGAGAAATACTCGTTCGACGACATCAAAGATAAAGAATTAAAAGAAGTCACACAAGGCGGCTATGTGGCCTTCCTTCAGCACTACTTTGTAAGTGCGTGGGTGCCAGCACAAGACCAAACCAACACGGTTTACATGCGTCTGCCAACTGCCAGCTTCGCGCAAATTGGTATCAAATCAGAGCCTGTAAATATTGCACCAGCGAGCTCAGCGAATTTTGAATCGACCTACTACATGGGTCCAAAAGACACTGCAGCACTTGAAGCAATTCACCCGAACCTTGACCTAGCCGTAGACTATGGTTGGTTATGGTTTATCTCTCAGCCGCTATTGTCGCTATTGAAATTTTTATATAGCTTCCTTGGTAACTGGGGTCTAGCAATCATTGCTATCACAGTATTGATGAAAACAGCCCTTTACCCGCTAACCAAAGCGCAATATACATCAATGGCAAAAATGCGTGCATTACAGCCTAAGATGCAAGCGCTGAAAGAGCGCTACGGTGATGACCGCCAAAAGTTCGGTCAAGCAATGATGGAAATGTACCGCAAGGAAAAAGTGAACCCTATGGGTGGCTGTTTCCCACTGTTACTACAAATGCCAATTTTCCTTGCCTTGTTCTATGTGTTCCTAGAGTCACCGGAACTACGTCACGCTGAGTTTGGTTTATGGTTAACAGACTTATCATCAAAAGACCCGTTCTACGTACTACCGATTCTATTCGGTGCAAGTATGTTCTTGATGCAAAAGCTTCAACCAATGACAGTTACCGACCCTATGCAGCAGAAGATGATGACATGGATGCCGGTATTCTTCTCAGTATTCTTCCTATGGTTCCCATCAGGTCTAGTACTTTACTGGTTGGTTTCAAACCTTATCTCTATCGCCCAGATGCTTATCATCTACCGCGGAATGGAGAAAAAAGGCATTAAAGTGCGCGGCTAACGGTCCACACTTAATGCACCAATAAAAGCGGCTTCATAGCCGCTTTTTTATTGTTTATTGCCACATTAGGTTACAATACACACATTAACGCTTTAACGAGTTTATCCATGCATTCTCAAGATACTATTGTTGCTCAAGCCACCGCTCCCGGCCGAGGTGGTGTAGGTATAATTCGCGTTTCTGGCACCCTAGCAACTCAGGTAGCCGAACGCATTATTGGCCACTGCCCTAAAACCCGTTACGCCGAATACGTGCCTTTTCATGGGTTAAACAAAGCACAATTAGACCAAGGCATCGCGCTATTTTTCAAAGGCCCAAATTCGTTTACTGGTGAAGATGTACTTGAGCTTCAAGGACACGGCGGCCCAATCATTCTCGATATGTTACTGAGAGAAATTGCAGAACTTGACGGCGTGCGTCTGGCCAAGCCGGGTGAATTCTCTGAGCGTGCTTTTTTAAACGATAAACTCGATTTAACCCAAGCAGAAGCGATTGCTGATTTAATCAATGCCACCTCCGAGCAAGCCGCTAAAAGCGCCCTGCACTCGCTTCAAGGTGAATTTTCAAACCACATCACCCAACTAGTGGAACAAGTGATTCACCTACGCATGTATGTAGAAGCCGCGATTGATTTTCCAGATGAAGAAATCGATTTCTTGAGTGACGGCAAAGTTGCCGGTGATCTGCAAAAAATCCTCGACCAAGTCCACAACGTGCAACAACAAGCGAAGCAAGGCAGCATTATTCGCGACGGGATGCGCGTGGTGATAGCGGGGCGACCAAATGCGGGTAAATCGAGCCTGTTGAACGCCCTTGCAGGTCGTGACGCTGCAATCGTAACTGACATCGCAGGCACGACCCGTGATGTGCTTAAAGAGCATATTCACATAGATGGCATGCCATTGCATATTATCGACACAGCGGGGTTACGTGAAAGCCCAGACAAAGTCGAACAAATAGGTATTGAGCGTGCCTGGGAAGAAATAAACCAAGCTGACCGCGTGTTATTCATGGTAGATGCCCAAGATACCGATGCCTGTAAACCTGAAGAAATCTGGCCGGAATTTGTTGCACAGCTACCAGATAACATGGGCATCACGGTTATTAGAAACAAAGTAGATATCAGCGGTGAAGCAATTGGTTTTGACGACTCAGGGGAGTCGCCAGTGTTACGTCTGAGCGCCAAAGAAGGTTTGGGCATAGACTTAGTTCGTGAACACTTAAAAGCATGTATAGGCTTCGAAGGCACTCAAGAAGGCAGCTTTATGGCCCGCCGCCGCCACCTCGACGCACTAGAACGTGCGCTTCATCATTTGGTTATCGGTCAAGAGCAATTAGAAGCACATATCGCCGGCGAAATACTGGCAGAAGAACTACGCTTAGCTCAGCAATACCTCAATGAGATCACAGGTGAATTCACTTCTGACGACCTTCTCGGAAAAATATTCAGCTCGTTCTGTATCGGTAAGTAACTTATTAATTCGCAGTGGGTCATTGTGGCCCAATGCGACTTCCAACATTAACTCCTCACATTGATATCAAGCATTTGACTGAAAACGCCTAATTGACCTTTTTATTTCTCAAATAATTAGGGCGTGTTGACCTTTGCTGTTTGATTTTGCAGCAGTCATGGGGGTATTTTGGCAAGGCAGAGCCTGCGTCGCAGATTCTATGTCAGTCAGGCGATAACGCAGACAAAATACCCCAATGGCGCTTCCCAAAGAGTTCAACCAAAGGCGTACACTGCGTTGTCATGGGCCATGAACATAGTTCACCATGCACCATGACCCATTCCTAGCATTGAAAGCCTTTGATTTGAACAAAATTCATACCTAGGAGGTCAACACGCCCTAATAAAAGCAATAATATAAAATGTAGTAACAAGCTCTAGTTGGAAGGCGGAGTCGCTCTAGTGAAAAAGGAATATCGTATTATCAGTCCCTATAAACATACAACTTCGTTGTTGTGAAACTGTTGTATTAGTATTAATGTGGACAATAAAACTAAAAGCGGTAGGGACGACCGAATCGAGCCTCGTGTGACGTAATCAAAAGGAATTGATTGTTCAAGCTATGCAAACACCCCCTGTGCTTGCCCTCAGCCAACAACACCCATTTCCCAATAACGTTAAGCCGCAAAATAAAATTACTTGATTCTGTACCCGATTTATTTGCTCCTATTTACACATAAGGGCAAATCTGAAGAACAGTCCACCAAACCAGGGTGTTTACATTAATAAGGATGAATAAATGGAGTCTTTCTTAAACGAAGTATTTTCGTTTCCGATGATCATCTTCACATTGCCGCTAATATTTTTGCTGATGTATTGGGCACTAGCCCTATTCGGCTTACTGGATATCGAATTACTGGACCTAAATGCTTCAGACAACGAGGGTGATGTTACCGGTGGTGGCAACTGGCTATCATTCTTAGGATTAGAGGGTGTGCCACTAGCCGCATCTATGCTGTTTTTAGATTTCTACGCTTGGTTATTCACGTTCGCGGGTAAAAAGATAATTACCCATCTTTTTGATGGTTCGCTCACCGGTGCTGCAATGGGAAGTATCGTGGCACTTGTCGCGCTAATCGTCGCAATACCACTAACAGTCCTTTCTATAAAACCACTAAAACGCATGTTTAAAATGCAGTTGGGCCCAAATAAATCAGAACTCACAGGCAAAGTATGCGTGTTAACAACAACGAAAGTGACAAAAGACTTTGGTCAAGCTGAATTGGAAGACGGTTCGATGATTCTAAACATTAGAGCAGACGAGCCCAATAATTTAAAAAAAGGAACCAGGCTTGTATTGCTTGGTTATGACGAACAAACAGACCGTTATGATGTTATATCGGAAGACAAATTTTTGAATAAGATTGAAGGAGAATTCGAATGTCTGTAGGTAGCGTAGGATGGGAATTCTGGGTTGCGCTGGTAGCCGGAATATTTATATTTTTTATCGTAGTCACGCTGTTAATTGCAAAACTTTATCGCAAAGTAGAGCAAGGTAAAGCCATGATTGTAAACACCATGAGAGCTGAGCCAAGTGTCACATTTACCGGCTCGTTGGTCATTCCGGTTTTCCACAAAATGGAGATTATGGATATCTCCCTCAAAACCATCGAAATCGACCGCCAGGGTATGGATGGTTTGATTTGTAACGACAACATTCGTGCAGACATTAAAGTCGCCTTCTTCGTTCGTGTAAACAAAAGTCGCGAAGACGTTATGAAGGTCGCACAAGCAATTGGCTGTGAACGTGCGTCAAATCAAGCGACATTAGAAGCCTTGTTCAGTGCTAAATTTTCAGAAGCACTTAAAACAGTGGGTAAGTCGATGGATTTCGTTGATCTCTATAACGAGCGCGATGATTTCCGCGACCGCATTGTTAAAAATATTGGCACCGATCTGAACGGCTATATCCTAGAAGATGCGGCCATCGATTATCTAGAACAAACGCCTGTTGAAAAGCTCGACCCAGACAATATTTTAGATGCCGAAGGTATTCGTAAAATCACGCAACTAACGGCTGAACAAAACGTCCAAACCAACATCTTAAAACGCGATGAAGAAATGAAAATCAAGAAAAAAGATGTTGAAACTAAAGAAGCTATTTTAGCGCTCGAGCGCCAGCAAGCGGATGCTGAAGCAAAACAAAAGCGCGAAGTTGAATCAGTTAAAGCGCGAGAAGAAGCTGAAACCAAACGCGTTCAAAGTGAAGAATTCGAAAAGGCTGAAACAGCGCGCATTAAAGCTGAAGAAGCCATTCAAGTTCATGAACAAAATAAGCTTCGTGAAGTTGAAGTTGCCGAAAAGAACAAAGAAAGAGCGATTGCAGTTGAACAAGAACGTGTAGTCAAAGCAAGAGATCTTGAAATCGTTGAACGTGAAAAAGTAGTGACTCTAACAACGATTGAAAATGAAAAGCTAGTTGAGCACGAGAAAAAAGAAATCGCTGAAGTCATCAGAGCGCGCGTCGAAGTTGATAAGACCGTGGCGCAACGTGAAGAAGAAATCAATGAGTTACGTGTTGTTGCTGAAGCAGATCGCAATAAAAAGGCACAGATTATCGCCGCCGAAGCACAAGCTGAGGAAGATTTGGTTAAAGACATCAAAGCAGCCGAAGCAGCAGAAAGAGCCGCTGAACACATTGCCAAAGAAAAAGCGATTAATGCCCAAGCTGATTTAGATGTTGCAGAAAAAGACGCAGAAGCCAAACGCCGAGAAGCAGAAGGTATTCAAGCCGTCTCTGCTGCGCCAGGACTTGCAGAAGCAAAAGTAATGGAAGCAAAAGCATACGCGACAGAGCAAGAAGGCATGGCGGAAGTTCGTGTGATGGAAGCAAAAGCGGATGCAACAGAGAAAACCGGTATGGCTGAGGCGAAAGTGCTTTCAGAAACTATGGCAGCAGAAGCCGATGGTATGACGAAGAAATTTAAAGCCATGGACTCTATGTCTGATGAGCAGCGTGCACACGAAGAGTTCCGCATGAAACTGGATAAAACGCACATCGAAAACATGGAATCAATTACGGCAAATGTTGATGTCGCTAAAGAACAGGCACTGGTATTGTCTGAAGCACTTAAGCAAGCAAATATCGATATTGTCGGTGGTGACACAGCGTACTTCGATAGCTTTGTAAAATCATTGTCTGTTGGTAAATCTATCGATGGCACAGTGAATAAGAGTGACACGTTGCAAGTCGCCTTCAAAGAGCACCTCAACGGTGATAAAAGCTTTGTAGAAGACGCAAAAGGCTTGCTCTCAAGCTTAGGTACGTCAAGCGCTGAATTACAAAATATGTCAGTTACTGCGTTTATCACTAAATTAATGCAAGACCCAAGTCCACAAAGTCAAAACCTTTTAGCCACGCTAAAAGGAACACTCGACACTAAGGCTTAACTGAAAATGTGAAACACTCGCCCGTCATTGGTGCGAGTGTTTTTGATGTATTTTTTCGTCTTGTTATGTGAGCAGGGAAATCATGTCTGACAACACAACCACCGAACAACCAAATAATGCTATAGATAAAGCAGTCACCGATGGCGGCGCCTACGAAGTCATATGTGCGCGTCTGCAACAACAGTCGTCCAATCTAAAAGACAAAGTTGATGAACTAAACAATAAGCGTATTGACGAATTTGGCCAAACTCAGATGGAAATCATAGGTCGAGTTCGAGTACGCACGGAAAACAACTGCAATGCCCGCGATATTGCCCGCGTTGGCGATTATTTGGTTTTTGGTTACAACGTATTCATTGGTTTAAAGAAGGAAACCAGCATCGCTGATGTATTTAGTCTTTATCGACTAGAACAAAGTGATGAAGGGTATGAAATTAAAGAGGAATCCCTGCAAAATACCTTTTTAGATGATACCAATTTCAGACAAGAGTTTAATGAGCTCTACACCTATTACAAAGATGCCAAACTCATCCAGCTCACCACCCGAAATGAAAAACTCTTTGCCGTGTTTCAAATTGGCCGAGAAGTCACCGACGTGCGGGTATTTCGCTGGCACATAGAAAAAGATGGCGCTGCCAAATACATTGATAATCGTGGCGAACGTGACCTTCCTGAGCCAAATAAACATGATTTTGAATGGCATAAAGTAGGGCGTGAACATCATGTCTCTGGGCAGCATCCACATATCAATATTCTCGATACCGTATTTGTGGAAACTATCAATGGTAATTTCACCATAAAGGTCGAAAACAACACTGAGGATGGTTTGGGTATCTTCCAAGAGCCCGTTACAGAGAAAAACCAATCCCTCGCTGATGCAAATATTGAATTTACCCAAGTAGGCGTTTTGATCATATTGAAAGTGACGCCCTACAAGGAATTAGAAACACGCTACTATGTCTTCAATACCCGAAATCACCAAGTAAACAGAATTGATGCAATCAAAGATGCGTGTATTCAGTTACCAGAAGATCACGGCATCATTTTTCCAGGGGGTTATTATCTACAAAACGGAGAAACGAAGTCCTTCCCAGATAACATCAACGGCCTAAAGTTCAAGCGAGAAATAAGATCTCCCAATGGCGAAGACGTTTTGTATGTATTTTATGAACCAGAAGGTGGTCACATTGGCTTGTATTCATACAATTTGATCCGCAAAGAATTACAAAACCCAATTTACAGTCACGGTTACACCCTATTCGATGATGGTCGCGCGGTTATCTTCAATGCCGAAGCACAAGCCACTCGTGTTCATCCAATGCAAGTATGGCAAACCCCCTATTTTAGCCAACAGCACGCAGCAAAAACGCCTACAAGCCAGACGTTCTTCAGTAAAATAGGCAACAAAGAACTTGTTCGTGGTATCGCAGATTTACTGGGAATTTGCCGCTTAATCAACGATCCCACTCCAAGTCGCCACCTCTATGAAGATTTAATCAATGATAGTAAGCGCTTATTCGATTCATATTTTTGGCTGCAAAGTGAGGAACTGAATGGTTTAGGCGAGATACTCAAAACAATCACTAAAACCTCCGAATTAGTGATTGATGAATTCGAAAAAGTTGAATCCATCCGCGCACAGGCTACAAAAGCGCTCAGCAATGCCCAGCAGCAAAAGCAGCAATTACTGGCACAGATCCGCCCCACTGATTGGCATGACCCAGCGCAATACATCAATCATTTAGGGGAGTTGCGAAAGCTTCGTGGTCACCTTATTACGCTCAAAGAACAAAGGTATATTGATAACGACCTTCTGGCGCAATTAGACGATGCGGTTTTAGATGCATTTAATGACTTAAGTGAACAAACCATCTCATTTTTATCCAAAGAGAAAGCGCTATCGCCCTACTTGGATAAGATTGATGAGCTCGAGCAAAATATTGCTACCGTCGAGCAAGTGCTCTCGATAAAACCCATCGCTGAAGAACTAGAACAGCAATCAAGCGGACTTGATCTGCTCAGTGAAATATTAAATTCTCTTAAAGTCGAAGACGCAACGCTACGAACCGCCATTCTAGATGATATTTCTGAAATCTACGGCAAACTAAACAAAGTCAGAGCACTCGCTCGAAACAGACAAAAGGAACTCGGCTCTAGCGAGGCAAAAGCAGAGTTTGCGGCACAATTTAGGCTATTTTCTCAAAGTATCACCAATGCCTTAGGACAAGCTGACACCCCAGAAAAAACGGATGAGCAGTTATCGCGGTTGTTGGTACAACTCGAAGAACTAGAAAGTAAGTTTGGCGAATTTGATGAGTTCCTCGGCGACATCATGTCTAAACGCGAGGAGCTGCACGAAGCATTCGAATCTCGTAAACAAACTTTAATGGACCAACGCCAAAAGCGCGCAAGTAAACTAGGCGATGCTGCGAAGCGCATAGTCGAAGGGGTAACACGACGTACAAATTCATTCACTGATGCAGACCAACTGAATACCTATTTTGCATCTGACCCCATGGTCTCCAAAATCGCACAATTGGCGCAGCAACTACGGGAGCTAGATGACCAAGTTAGGGCTGATGATATCGAAGCTCAGCTCAAAGCTGCCAAAGAGCAGGCCATACGCTCGCTTAGAGATAAACAAGACATCTATGAGTCTGGTGGGGCCGCTATCAAGCTCGGTAAACATCGATTTAGCGTTAATACCCAACAGTTAGATCTAACGCTACTCGCTAAAGATGGCAAAATGCTTGCTCACCTTATCGGCACTGATTACTACGAAGAGTTGGACAGCGCTGAACTAGTGGAGTTAAAGGAATTCTGGGAGCAAGACCTAAAATCCGAGAACGCTCGGGTAGCGCGATTTGAATACCTCGCGTTCCAAATTATGAAAGATGCTGAACAGGGCATAGGCGGCTTAACGTTGGCAACTTTGTTTAACGCCATCGCCACCACTGATGCTGAGGAAGATTTAAAGAAAGTAGTGCAAACCTATGCTTCACAGCGTTATCAAGAGGGGTATGAAAAAGGTATTCACGATGCCGATTGTATTGCCTTGTTAAAAGGCCTATTGCCTGTTTATAAACATGCAGGGCTACTGCGATTTTCCCCTATTTCGCGCGCACTTGCTTTGCTCTTTTGGAGTAAAGGTTGTAACCAAACTAAGCGTAAAACACAGTGGCAACAGCAAGCGCGAAGTGCCCAACTACTCTATGAAACGCTCGGCAGTAGCAACGGATTTACGCACCTAAATGAATTGGTAAGCGCTGAAATATCAGTGTTTTATCGCGATATTGGTTTAGAAGTGACTACGGCAGACATTAAAGACGCAGCTCACTACTTGTGTGAAGAAATCACTGCCGACTGTGTCAAATTTGTGACCAGTAACAAGGCGCAAAAGCTCAAAGATGTATTGGAAAAACAGTTATCCAAACATTCCCGCACTATTGACGATATCGTCGATGCAACGGGGGGGTTGGCACAACAATGGCATTTATTAGAATCTTGGGTCAGCGCGCTGATTGAACAAGCAAAACTTGAAGGCTTTGCACATTATATTCCCGAAGTGATTGCTTTACTGCTTAAAAACGTCAATACAGAAATTCAGCGCAGCAGCGCCAATCTGGATATTGAGCTAGATAATTTATTGAGCGATCACGACAACATCAAGCAAGGGAAAATGGTCATTCACCTTGATGAATATACACAAAGACTCAGCACCTTTTGCGAGCACGATGTCAAAGGCTTTGAAGCCTATCAACGCAACCGCTTAAACGTCATCGAACGCACTAAATCATCACTCAAGCTGGAATCATTTAAACCTAAGCCGCTGAGCTCTTTTGTGCGAAACCGTCTAATCGATGAAGTCTATCTGCCCATAATTGGCGATAATCTCGCAAAACAAATGGGCACCTTAGGCGATAACAAACGCACCGACCTTATGGGGTTACTGTTGCTTATCTCTCCTCCAGGTTATGGTAAAACCACGCTAATGGAATACGTGGCAGACCGTTTAGGATTGATTTTCATGAAGATAAATTGCCCATCACTGGGCCATGAAGTCACCTCCATCGACCCAGCAAGTGCGCCCAATGCGACTGCCCGCCAAGAATTAGAGAAACTTAATCTGGGGCTTGAGATGGGCAATAACGTGATGCTGTATTTGGATGACATCCAACATACGGATCCCGAATTCTTGCAAAAATTCATATCCTTGTGTGATGGTACAAGACGGATAGAAGGTGTGTGGAAAGGACAAAGCAAAACATACGATATGCGCGGCAAAAAATTCTGCGTATGTATGGCTGGTAACCCTTATACGGAATCCGGTGACGTATTTAAGATCCCAGACATGCTGGCCAACCGTGCTGATATCTACAACCTCGGCGATATTCTCGGCGGTAAAGAAGAACAGTTTGCCCTTAGCTACATCGAAAATGCACTGACCTCAAATGAGGTTCTTGCCAAATTAGCACTTAGAGATATGCAGGATGTTTATAAACTAGTGGCGATGGCAAAAGGACAAGAAGTCAGTGCCTCGGATCTAAGTTACAGTTATTCAACTGCAGAGATAAGCGAGATGGTCGCCGTGCTTAAGCGCCTATTGGAAATACAAAAAGTGGTGCTAAAAATAAACCTTCAGTACATAGAATCCGCCGCACAGGCAGACGAATACCGCACCGAGCCGCCATTCAAGCTGCAAGGCAGCTATCGAAATATGAATAAAATGGCAGAAAAGGTCTCGGCAGTCATGGACGAAAATGAGTTAATGCAGCTCATTGCCGACCATTATATTGGAGAAGCGCAAACCTTGACCTCAGGTGCACAAGAAAACTTGCTAAAATTAGCTCAATTACGTGGACGCATGACAGAGCAGGAACGGCTACGATGGCAAGATATTACCGCTAAATACCAGCGAAAACAGGAGGTTGCAGGTGCAACTGATCCAGCAATGTTGGCCGTGACTCAACTGTCTAAGCTCGCAGCGTCAATAGATGATATTGGTAAACGCTTTATTAGTAATAAATCGATTGATAACAATTAAATGATCAAAATAATAAACTCAAACTGAGCCCACAAACTGTGGGCTTTTTTTACTGACCAAAAATATTTCCTTTTATCCCTATTCAGTGATGAATACGGCCAGCTCCCGCTTACTCATTCTCTTACAGTAAATACTCATTTATTAGTAAGGGTTTCAAATGTCATCTTCACATCTATTTAGAGAATTACATACACAACCTCAGCCGTTATTGATAGCTAACTGTTGGGATCCATTATCCGCATTAGTGATTGAACAATCTGGCGCGCAAGCAGTGGCTACAACAAGCTGGGAATGTCCAATCACCAAGGGCTGGTGGACGGCGAACAACTCACATTCGAGCAGGTATTCAATGCCGTAAAAGCCATTTTAAAGGTGATCAACATTCCGTTGAGCGTCGATATTGAAGCGGGTTATAGCCTTAATCACCATGACATTATTAATAACGTGCTAGCGTTGGCGAAGTTGGGAGTAGCTAGTATTAATATCGAAGATAAACCCAGCCAAGATAACGTATTAAGAGATATAGAGGAGCATACAAGGTTATTAAAAACATTGAAAAATGCGCTAAGCGATCATGGCTTTGCTGATTTTTTTATTAATGCGCGATGTGATTCTGTGTTTCCAAGAAAGTTGGCATAAGTCACAATTACTTACTCGTGCCAAAGCATATCAAGAGGCCGGCGCGGATTGCTTCTTTATACCGGGATTAACGGATCCCACTGTCCTTAAAGAATTAACCCATGCATTGATTATCCCCGTTAATGTGATGGTGCTACCACAATTTTGCGACTTGGATCAGTTCAAACAACTAGGGATAAAACGCATTTCAACGGGAAACGCCCTGAGTGACTTCCTCCTAACACAACTTGAATTAGGAATTCATACGATCAATCACTCACAAAACCTCAGCTTTTTATTTGAAAATACCGTCAAAACCCATTTTATTTCAGCCTAACGACACTGCGGATCATTGTTTTTACCCACAAAAACACATGATCCGCTGAATTTTTTGAACGTAAAAACAGCAAACGTGTAAAAAACGTAGTGTTTATAGATATTTTAGATCTAATAAAGTTCTTTTTAGATTTAAATAAAACGCGATTTTCTGCGGATATGATCATTATCCACATGCATTTCATGCACACCCCAACCTCTGCTACTAAAAGTCCTTAAAACACCCAATATGATGAACGGGTTTACCATTTTAACCTTAGCTTATCGACTTTTTATCAACAGCTTAAATTAAAATTAAAACTATATATATCATATGGTTATTATTTTAATGAACAGTATTGTGATGATTAAACAATTCACAATCTATGAGATCAATTGAGCATATTTACAGATCAGGTATCATGAGCGGCAATTATTACAGAGCGTAACAAGCATGAGTCAGCTGGAAATTATTATTGGAAGCCAAATGGGCGGCACTGAATATGTCGCAGAACATCTTGATAACTTACTAAAAGATCAAGGTATTACTAGCCAATTACACGAACAGCCTGATCTCAATGACATCAACATTGATGCGACTTGGTTGATCTGCACATCCACTCACGGCGCTGGTGACTACCCAGATAATTTACTGACGTTTATTGATCAGCTTACAGCACACACAACCTTAAATCAGATCCAATTCGCAGTTATTGGCGTCGGTGATTCAAGTTACGATACCTTTAATTATGCAGCTAAGAACTTAGTAGCGTTATTAAAAAGCAAAGGTGCTAAAGAATTACTCCCGCATTTAGAAATAGATGTATTAGCAGATGATTTGCCGGAGGATACAGCAGAAAATTGGTTGCCTGAGCTAATCAATGTGCTTGAAAAAGGTAAATAGATCTTACCCAAAAGTTATTCACAAAATATGTAGAAGTTAGATCTGATTGTGGATAAAATCTTAGTATCTTGCGATCTGGTATATGATTATGCACTTGATAAGATCTAACGCGATTTGGCCTGTGAATAAAAGGGCGAGTTGATCAGAGGTTTTAAGCCCGTAGATCCGATCATATCTACAGGTGATTAGATCGGATAACTTAATGGTTAATATATGTTTTTTATGGTTATCAACAGATATGGGTGACCTTAATAGTAGATCTAATTAAAGATTTCTTTAAAGATCCTTTATTTTATATATGATCACCTTTTAGATCTTGAGTACTATTTAACCGTTTCCCTTCCCTCAATTTCTAGGTAAAATAGCTCCCCTTTTGAATTACACCGGTTGTAGGAAAACGTTTAATGATCTTCCATGAACATTTTGATGTCATTGTTGTAGGCGGCGGCCATGCTGGAACTGAAGCGGCATTAGCTTCTGCACGTATGGGTATGAATACCCTTTTGTTGACTCATAACATGGATACTTTGGGGCAAATGTCTTGTAACCCTGCGATCGGCGGCATTGGTAAAGGCCACTTGGTCAAAGAGATCGATGCGCTTGGCGGTGCAATGGCAAAAGCGATCGATAAGGGCGGCATTCAATTTCGCACACTCAATTCATCGAAAGGCCCAGCTGTGCGAGCTACTCGTGCACAAGCGGATCGCGCTTTGTATAAAGCTGAAATTCAAGCTATCTTACAACGCCAAGAAAACCTCAAGATCTTCCAACAATCGTGTGATGATCTCATCGTTGAAGGTGAAACCGTTAAAGGTGTGGTAACCCAAATGGGTCTTAAGTTCAGCGCTAACAGTGTTGTGCTTACAGTTGGAACTTTCTTAGGTGGCCAGATCCATATAGGGTTAGAAAACTTTAAAGGGGGTCGCGCAGGTGATCCGCCTTCAATTGCATTGGCACAACGTTTACGTGAATTGCCATTTCGTGTTGATCGCCTTAAAACAGGCACACCACCACGTATTGATGCACGTACGGTTGATTTTTCAAAGATGCAAACTCAACCAGGTGATACACCAACACCAGTATTTTCATTCATGGGCAAAGTGGAAGATTACCCACAGCAGATCCCGTGCTATATCACCTACACCAATGAAAAAACCCACGAGATTATCAACAATAACTTGCACCGCTCACCTATGTATTCCGGTGTGATTGAAGGCATTGGTCCACGCTACTGCCCTTCGATTGAAGATAAAATTGTTCGTTTTGCTGATAAAGATAAACACCAAATTTTCGTTGAGCCTGAAGGCTTAACGTCTTATGAGCTATACCCTAACGGTATTTCTACAAGCTTACCGTTTGATGTGCAGATGGATATCGTGCGCAGCATTACCGGATTTGAAAATGCACATATTTGTCGTCCTGGTTATGCCATAGAGTATGACTTTTTCGATCCACGCGATCTCAAGCCGTCACTAGAAACTAAGTTTATCAATGGTTTATTCTTTGCCGGCCAGATCAACGGTACTACAGGTTATGAAGAAGCCGGTGCGCAAGGCCTAATCGCAGGTATGAACGCAGCACTGCAGGTTCAGGGCAAAGATGCGTGGACACCACGTCGTGATGAAGCCTACACGGGTGTACTAATCGATGATCTCGCTACTTTAGGTACCAAAGAACCGTACCGTATGTTCACATCGCGTGCTGAATATCGTTTGTTACTTCGTGAAGATAACGCGGATCTACGTTTAACGGCTAAAGGTCGTGAGCTAGGTTTAGTGTGTGATGAACGCTGGAGTGCGTTCAATGAAAAGCTTGAAGTGATGGAACAAGAATCTCAGCGTATCCGCTCTACATGGATCCATAAAGATCATCCAGCGCTTAATGCAGTAAACGATCTGCTGAAAACGCCATTAACTCGCGAAGCTAGTTTGGAAGATTTGATCCGTCGTCCTGAAATTGACCATAAAGACCTTTACGCTATTAAAGGACTTGAGTCACCATCAGATAACGAGCAAGCGCTTGAACAAGTCGCGATTCAGACCAAATATGCGGGTTATATTGCGCGCCAGCAAGACGAGATCTCAAAGCAGATGCGTCATGAACAAACGCTATTGCCAAAAGAATTTGATTACTCGCAAGTTTCAGGTCTATCAAATGAAGTCGTTGCCAAACTTAGCGATGCGCGCCCTGATACAATTGGCCAAGCTTCGCGTATTTCTGGTATTACTCCAGCCGCTATTTCGCTATTATTGGTGTATCTCAAGAAGCAAGGTATGTTACGCAAATCTGCGTAACCAAAGGCAAGCGTGTTAGAAAACAAATTCAAACAACTGCTGGCGCAAGCCAGCATCTCTTTGAGCGAGCAGCAAATTCAACAACTGCTCGCTTATGTCGCTTTGTTAGACAAATGGAACAAGGCCTACAACCTCACTTCAGTGCGTGACCCTAAAGACATGTTGGTTAAGCACATAATGGATAGTCTTGTCGTCGCAGAACATCTCAAGGGTAAACACTACATCGACGTAGGTACCGGCCCAGGTCTACCAGGCATGGTGTTGGCGATAGCATTGCCAGATACTGAGTTTGTACTGCTTGATAGTTTGGGCAAACGTGTCACTTTCTTAAAGCAAGTAAAACATGAACTTGGCCTAAAAAATGTAACCCCAGTGCAGAGTCGAGTTGAAGAATATCAGCCAAGTGTTAAATTAGATGGTGTGCTATCTCGTGCATTTGCCTCAATTGATGATATGTTGCATTGGTGCGCGCATTTGATTGATCAGGACGGCCGCTTTTTGGCGCTCAAAGGTCAATATCCAGAACAGGAATTAGCAAATTTGCCTGATGGATTTAGTTTTGAGCAAAATATTGAGCTGTCAGTGCCTGAGTTGGAAGGCGAACGCCATCTTATAATTCTAAAAAAAGATTAATTGGCAGAGGATCACCGTGGCTAAAGTCATTGCAATTGCAAATCAAAAAGGAGGCGTGGGTAAAACCACCACAGCCGTGAATTTGGCGGCCTCTATGGCTGCGACCAAACGTAAAGTGTTGCTCATCGACCTTGACCCTCAGGGTAATGCGACTATGGGAAGCGGCGTCGATAAGTATGACGATGTAGCCACTGTGTATGACTTACTCATCGAAGAAAAGCCATTTGACGAAGTCGTTATCAAGCAAACATCAGGTGAATATCACTTGATTGCTGCCAATGGTGACGTGACTGCCGCGGAAGTAAAACTGATGGAGCTATTCGCTCGAGAAGTACGCTTGCGCAATTCACTCGAAAAAATTCTTGGTGAATACGAATATATTTTCATCGATTGTCCGCCATCTCTAAATATGCTCACTGTTAATGCGATGGCAGCAGCCGACTCTGTGCTGGTGCCAATGCAATGTGAATACTATGCACTGGAAGGGATCACCGCCCTGATGGGAACCATTGAGCAATTAGCGACATTGGTTAATCCTAAATTACAGATTGAAGGCATTTTGCGAACCATGTACGATCCGCGTAACCGCCTTGCCAACGATGTATCTGAACAACTCAAACAGCATTTTGGTGATAAGGTCTACCGAACTGTCATTCCTCGCAATGTTCGCCTTGCAGAAGCACCAAGCTTTGGTGCACCGGCCATGTATTATGATAGAGCCTCTGCTGGCGCTAAAGCATACCTTGCTTTGGCTGGAGAAATACTGCGTCGAAAAGAAAAACAAACTCCTGCAGTCGCCTAAATCTTAGAGGTAAGCAAATCAATGTCTGCTAAAAAACGTGGATTAGGACGGGGCCTAGATGCCCTACTCACGTCATCGAAGCCCGCTGTGCAAGCGTCTGCCCAGAGCACCGAAGATGGACCAAGTGAAAGCGCTGTAAAAGGCGAATTACAAAAACTGCCTATTGAATATTTACAGCCGGGTAAGTACCAGCCGCGTAAAGACATGTCGGAAGATGCGTTGGAGGAGCTTGCCAGCTCAATCCGAGCGCAAGGTATTATCCAGCCAATCGTTGTTCGCCAGATTGACACGAGCAAATACGAAATAATTGCTGGTGAACGTCGTTGGCGCGCGGCACAAATTGCTAAATTAGATGTGGTGCCTTGTTTAATCAAGGACGTGCCTGATGAAGCGGCCGTTGCTATTGCACTGATTGAAAACATTCAGCGTGAAGATTTAAATGCGATGGAAGAAGCTATTGCGCTTGAGCGACTGATTGAAGAGTTTGCACTTACACACCAACAAGTGGCTGATGCCGTCGGTAAATCACGTACTACAGTAACCAACTTATTGCGTCTGAACAACCTCAATGACGATGTAAAAATCATGTTAGAACATGGTGATATCGAAATGGGTCATGCACGTTGTTTACTTGGTTTATCAGGTGAATTGCAGTCAGAAGCGGCTCGAACTGCGGTTGCTAAAGCATTGACTGTGCGCGAAACAGAAAAATTAGTACGCTCAATCTTAGAGCCAGCTGAAAAACCCGAAAAGAAAGAAAAAGACCCAGACGTCAAACAGTTAGAGCAAAAACTCCAAGATAACTTAGGTGCTAAGGTGGAAATCAACTACAACCAAAAGGGTAAAGGTAAGTTGGTGATTTCTTATACAAATTTAGATGAGCTTGAAGGTATTCTAGAGCGTATTGACCCACAGCTAAATCAGTCCTAACGATTCCCCTCTCGCCCCCGTGTTTTCGGGGGTGAAATTGTCACAATTTCATCTTGCTCAAGTTGCAAATCAGCCAGAAATAAGTATAATTTCGCCAGTTTTAGCACCCTAATCAAAATTAACGTAATCAAGGTTAATAAAAAGTGACGCAAAGGTTAGCAGGCCCATACCGCCGCGCCGCATTAAAAGGCGTTCTTTTTCAGGGTGGCGTAGCAATCATCGCTGCAGTAATAGTTTTAGTTGGTTGGGAAGTAGATGCCGCGTTATCAGCTTTGGCTGGTGGACTGGTGGCGGTACTCCCCAATTTTTTGTTTGCTGTCTATGCGTTCCGTTATGTGGGCGCGAGCAAAGCAAAACAAGTGTATGCCTCATTTAAAAGAGGCAACGGATTAAAATTTTTGCTAACGATTTTTATGTTCGCGCTGATATTTAAGCTTTATCCGGTAGTTGCACTGCCGTTTTTCTTCAGCTTCATATTAGTGACGTTCGCACAGTGGTTAGCGCCGATTTTTTTTAATCATTAACTTTTGGGATAAAACATGGCTGCAGGTGAAGAACTTACCTTAACGGGTTACATCCAGCACCATTTAACTAACGGTCAAATTAGTATTGGCGACGGTTGGTTTTGGAAGCTGAATGTAGACACCCTCGCATGGTCAATCGGTCTAGGACTGATTTTCTTATGGATCTTTAAGCGCGCTGCAAATAAAGCAACGCTTGGCGTTCCAGGGAAATTTCAGTGCTTTGTCGAGATGGTCGTAGAATTCGTTGATCAAAACGTGAAAGACACCTTTCACGGTAAAAGTCGACTAATCGCTCCTTTAGCTCTAACGATTTTCGTTTGGGTTTTCCTCATGAACTTAATGGACTTGATCCCTGTTGATTTCCTTCCTGCATTAGCAGGTCAAATCGGCGTATTGTCAGGTGCTGTAGAGAGTTCTCACGATGTTTACATGAAGGTGGTACCAACAACCGACCTTAACCTAACGCTAGCGCTAGGTATCGGTGTGTTTATGCTTATTATCTTCTACTCGATTCGTGTTAAGGGTTTGATGGGCTTTATTAAGGAGCTAACGCTTCACCCATTCAGCTCTAAAAACATGGTTGTTCAAGCGCTATTTATTCCGGTGAACTTCGTACTAGAGTTCGTAACGCTAATCGCAAAGCCGGTTTCATTGGGCTTACGTTTATTCGGTAACTTGTATGCGGGTGAACTGATCTTCATTCTAATTGCAGCAATTGGCTTATTCCAATTACCACTGCATTTTGTATGGGCAGTATTCCACATCTTGGTAATCGTGTTGCAAGCATTCATCTTCATGATGCTGACAATTGTATACCTGAGCATGGCGTCTGAAGACAGTCACTAAGAACCGGCTCAAAAAGATTTTTTAACTTTAACTTTAATCATTTACAAATATATTGGAGACAATAATGGAAATCGTACTAGGCCTTAAATATATCGCTGTTGCCCTACTTATCGGTTTTGGTGCCCTTGGTACTGCTATCGGTTTCGGTAACCTAGGTGGTAAATTCCTAGAATCAGCTGCTCGTCAGCCTGAGCTTGCACCACAACTACAAGTTAAAATGTTCATCGTAGCTGGTCTTATCGATGCGATCGCTATGATCGGTGTAGGTATCGGTCTATACCTATTGTTCGCTGCTTAATTTTAGATAAGACATTTAACGCGAACATAAATTGACTTGTAAGGAGGAGCGGACGTGAGTTTAAACGCCACTCTAATTGGTGAATTAATCGCTTTCATCGTTTTTGTATGGTTCTGCATGAAGTTCGTGTGGCCACCACTAAACGGTGCAATCGAAGCTCGCCAAAAGAAAATCGAAGATGGTTTAGCTGCCTCTGATAAAGCTGAAAAAAATCTTGAGCTTGCTCGTAAAAAAGCAACCGAGCAACTTAAAGAAGCTAAAGCAGAAGCTGCTGATATCATTGAGCAAGCTAAAAAGCGTGCGACGCAAATCGTTGACGAAGAGACTACTCGTGGTCACGAAGAGCGTGAAAAAATCATTGCTCAAGGTCACTCAGAAATTGAAGCCGAGCGTAACCGTGCAAAAGAAGATTTGCGTAAGCAAGTTGCTTCTCTAGCGGTTATCGGTGCTGAGAAGATCTTAGAGCGCGAAATCAATGAAGCCGCACACAGCGACATAGTTGAAAAACTAGTTGCCGAGCTTTAATAGGAGGGTATGAGCATGTCTGAACTGACTACTATCGCTCGCCCATACGCTAAAGCGGCTTTTGAATTTGCCGTTGAAAAAGGCGCAGTAGACGCATGGAACGAGATGTTGTTCTTCGTTGGTGAAGTAGCCAAGAATGAACAAGTTGCTCAGTTTCTGTCGAGCAGCGCCTCTGCTGAAAAACAAGCTGAAACAATGATTCAGATTTGTGCAGAGCAACTCAACGAATATGGCCAAAACCTAGTAAAGGTGATGGCCGAAAATGGACGTTTGGTCGCCCTACCGGCGGTTGCACAATTATTCGCTGATTTTAAAGCGGATTATGACAAAGAAATCGACGTTGACGTTGTTTCTGCAACCGAACTTGCTGCAGCGCAGCAAGAGAAATTAGCCGCGGCACTTGAAAAACGTTTCGCACGCAAAGTTAAGCTGAATTGTAGTGTTGATAACACGGTTGTTGGTGGTCTGGTAATTAGAGCCGGCGACACCGTAATCGATGGCAGTATCAGCGGCAAACTGAGCCGACTGGCCACTACACTACAATCGTAATTGGGAAGAAGAGCATGCAACTTAATTCCACTGAAATTTCTGATCTGATCAAAAAACGTATTGAGCAGTTCGAAGTTGTAAGTGAAGCTCGTAACGAAGGTACTATCGTATCTGTTACTGACGGTATCATCCGCATCCACGGTCTAGCTGACTGTATGCAAGGTGAGATGATTGAGCTTCCTGGCAACCGTTATGCTATCGCACTAAACCTTGAGCGCGACTCAGTAGGTGCAGTAGTAATGGGTCCATACGCAGACCTTAAAGAAGGCGTAAAAGTACAATCTACTGGTCGTATCCTTGAAGTACCTGTTGGTCGTGGTCTACTTGGTCGTGTTGTTAACACACTGGGTGCTCCTATCGATGGTAAAGGTGCTCTAGATAACGACGGTTTCGAACCAGTTGAAAAAATCGCACCAGGCGTAATCGAGCGTCAATCAGTAGATGAGCCAGTACAAACTGGTTATAAATCTATCGATGCGATGATTCCAGTTGGTCGTGGTCAGCGTGAGCTTGTAATCGGTGACCGTCAGACTGGTAAAACTGCACTAGCTATCGATGCAATCATCAACCAAAAAGGCACAGGCGTTAAGTGTGTGTACGTAGCGGTTGGTCAAAAAGCATCTACTATCGCTAACGTAGTACGTAAACTTGAAGAGCACGGTGCACTAGAGAACACGATTGTTGTTGTTGCATCTGCTTCTGAATCAGCAGCGCTACAATTCCTAGCGCCGTTCGCTGGTTGTACTATGGGTGAATACTTCCGTGACCGCGGTGAAGACGCACTAATCGTATATGATGATCTTTCTAAGCAAGCTGTTGCTTACCGTCAGATCTCACTACTACTTAAGCGTCCACCAGGCCGTGAAGCATACCCAGGTGACGTATTCTATCTTCACTCACGTCTTCTAGAGCGTGCATCACGTGTAAACGCTGATTACGTTGAGAAGTTCACTAATGGTGAAGTGAAAGGTAAAACAGGTTCATTGACGGCATTGCCAATCATTGAAACTCAAGGTGGTGACGTTTCTGCGTTCGTACCTACAAACGTTATCTCTATCACCGACGGTCAGATCTTCTTGGAAACTGACTTGTTCAACGCAGGTATCCGTCCAGCTGTTAACGCTGGTATCTCGGTATCTCGTGTAGGTGGTGCAGCGCAAACTAAAATCGTTAAGAAACTAGGTGGTGGTATCCGTCTAGCGCTAGCTCAGTACCGTGAACTAGCAGCGTTCTCTCAGTTCGCTTCTGACCTTGACGATGCCACTCGTGCACAGCTTGAGCACGGTGAGCGCGTAACAGAGCTAATGAAGCAGAAACAGTACGCACCAATGTCTGTTGCGGAAATGTCTCTGTCGCTATTTGCAGCTGAAAAGGGCTATCTAAAAGACATCGAAATTCCGAAAATCATGGATTTCGAAGATGCTCTAATCTCTTACGCAAACAGCACATACGCAGAGCTAATGGCTCAAATCAATGAAACTGGTAACTACAACGCCGAGATCGAAGCGCAGCTAAAAGAACTTCTTGAGAAGTTCAAGTCTACGCAAACTTGGTAATTAGTTATGAACGGTGAGTTTTAATTTAAAACTCACCCAGATTCGGAGAAAGAGTCATGGCCAGCGGAAAAGAGATAAAAAGCAAGATCGGGAGTATCAAGAATACTCAGAAGATCACTAGCGCGATGGAAATGGTTGCCGCTTCTAAAATGAAGAAGGCGCAAGACCGTGTGGCTTCAAGCCGTCCATACGCTGAAAACTTACGCAAAGTGATCGGTCATGTTGCTAATGCTAGCCTCGAATATCGCCATGCCTATTTGGAAGAGCGAGAGGTCAAGCGCGTTGGTTATATCGTCATCTCTACCGACCGTGGTTTATGTGGTGGCTTAAACTCTAACGAGTTTAAGAAAGTAGCTTTAGACGTTAAAGCGTGGAAAGAAAAAGGCGTATCTGCGGATTTCGCTGTACTAGGTAGCAAAGCTGCCGGCTTCTTCCAGCGTTTTGGTGGCTCGCTACAAGCCAAAAAATCAGGTCTAGGTGATGCGCCTTCAGTACAGGACGTTATTGGTCCAGTAAAAGTGATGCTTGATGCATACAACGAAGGCAAAATAGACCGCTTGTTCGTTGTTTACAATAAATTTGTAAACACCATGAAGCAAGAACCAACAATCGATCAATTGTTGCCTTTGCCGAAAACAGAAAGCGAAGAACTAGCACACCGCTGGGACTACATTTATGAGCCAGATCCAAAAGCAATTTTGGAAACACTAATGGTTCGCTTTGTGGAATCTCAGGTATACCAAGGTGTGGTTGAAAATGCTGCCTCTGAACAGGCTGCCCGTATGGTTGCGATGAAAGCCGCAACTGATAACGCAGGCGACCTAATGGATGAGTTACAGCTTGTTTATAACAAGGCTCGTCAGGCCGCAATCACACAAGAAATCAGTGAGATTGTTGGCGGATCAGCAGCAGTTTAATGCTTCGGGCAAAGATTAACGAGAGGAATAGACATGAGTTTAGGTAAGGTCGTCCAAATTATCGGCGCCGTTGTGGACATCGAGTTTCCACAAGAAAACGTGCCAGCCGTATATGACGCACTAAAAGTAACAGATGGCGACTTAGCAGGTCTGACACTAGAAGTTCAGCAGCAGCTAGGTGGCGGTGTGGTACGTGGTATCGCACTTGGTACTACTGACGGTCTACGTCGTGGTACAGCAGTAGAAAACACAGGTGAAGCGATCAAGGTTCCAGTAGGTAAAGCTACTCTTGGTCGTATCATGAACGTACTAGGTGAAGCAATTGACGAAGCTGGCCCAATCGGCGAAGAAGAGCGTATGTCAATTCACCGCGAAGCACCTTCGTACGAAGATCAGTCAAGCTCGGTAGAACTACTAGAGACTGGTATCAAAGTAATCGACCTTGTTTGTCCATTCGCTAAGGGTGGTAAAGTTGGTCTATTCGGTGGTGCTGGTGTAGGTAAAACCGTAAACATGATGGAACTTATCCGTAACATCGCGATCGAGCACAGCGGTTACTCTGTATTCGCAGGTGTTGGTGAGCGTACTCGTGAGGGTAATGACTTCTATCACGAAATGAACGATTCAAACGTACTTGATAAAGTATCGCTTGTATACGGTCAGATGAACGAGCCACCGGGTAACCGTTTACGTGTTGCTCTTACAGGTCTTACTATGGCTGAGAAGTTCCGTGACGAAGGTCGTGACGTTCTTTTCTTCGTAGATAACATCTATCGTTACACGCTTGCGGGTACTGAAGTATCAGCACTACTAGGTCGTATGCCTTCAGCGGTAGGTTACCAGCCAACTCTTGCAGAAGAGATGGGTGTACTTCAGGAGCGTATCGCGTCTACTAAGACTGGTTCAATCACTTCAATCCAAGCGGTATACGTACCTGCGGATGACTTGACTGACCCATCTCCAGCAACTACGTTTGCTCACTTAGATGCGACAGTTGTACTTTCTCGTGATATCGCAGCACTAGGTATTTACCCTGCTGTTGACCCACTAGATTCAACTTCACGTCAGCTTGATCCGCTAGTAATTGGTCAAGAGCACTACGACACAGCTCGTGGCGTTCAGACAGTACTACAGCGTTATAAAGAGCTTAAAGACATCATCGCTATCCTAGGTATGGACGAGCTGTCTGATGAAGATAAGCAAGTGGTATCACGTGCTCGTAAAATCCAGCGTTTCCTATCTCAGCCGTTCTTCGTTGCTGAGGTATTCACAGGTTCACCTGGTAAATACGTATCACTAAAAGACACCATTGCTGGCTTTAAAGGCATTCTAAACGGTGAGTTCGACGACATGCCAGAGCAAGCGTTCTACATGGTTGGCTCAATCGAAGAAGCGCAAGAAAAAGCTAAAAGCATGTAATTAGGAGGGGAGTATGGCAGCTATGACCGTACATCTTGATGTGGTAAGTGCAGAAGGAAAAATTTTCTCTGGACGTGTAGAAACCCTTCAAGTGACAGGTAGTGAAGGTGAATTGGGTATTTACCCAGGTCACGCGCCTCTACTAACTGCCCTTAAACCTGGTATGGTGCGTTTAGTTAAGCAACTAGGTGGTGAAGAGCTCATCTACGTTGCAGGCGGTACACTTGAGGTTCAACCTCACAACGTTACCGTGTTGGCTGATACTGCAGTTCGTGCTGAAGAGCTAGACGAGCAAGCAGCAGAAGCAGCTATTCGCGATGCGCAAGAGCAAATGGATAAAGCACAAAGCGGTGAGTTGGATTACCAACAGGCTGCAGTGCAACTTGAAGAAGCGCTTGCGCAACTTCGTGTTATCCGCCAATTGCGTAATAGCTAATCGCTATCGACCGAAAAGGTTTGTAAAAACCCACGCCTCCAGCGTGGGTTTTTTTATGCCTGTTCGTTCTATGTTCACGTCATTGCAGTTACAATATTGCTAATTTGTACACAATGGTACAGTTAAAAGGTTGGTGTCTACGATTAAGTATCACTTTACCAAGACACAGGAAGTGCGGGTTTAAAACCTCTAACTAGACTAAGTGGCAGTTGATGTGAAAAAAGGATTATTAGAATGAATTTAACCACCGTAATTTTGGCTGCGGGTAAAGGCACTCGCATGCGCTCAAAACTTCCTAAAGTTTTACACCCGATTGCAGGTAAGCCGATGGTGCAGCATGTCATCGATAACGCCAAAGCGCTTGGTGCTAAACACACTAACCTCGTCTTTGGCCACGGCGGTGAGATGCTTCAAGAGCAACTAACAGGCAATGAGCTTAATTGGGTATTACAAGCCGAGCAGCTGGGTACGGGTCATGCTGTTGCAGTGGCCAAAGAGCACATTAGCGATAATGACACGGTACTCATTCTTTATGGCGACGTACCGCTGACAAAAAAATCAACTCTGGAAAAGTTATTAGCGGTGACACCACAGCAAGGTCTTGCGGTACTGACCGTCGATTTAGCAAACCCAACGGGTTATGGCCGCATGCTACGTGAAAACGGCAAGCTTGTGGGTATCGTGGAGCAAAAAGATGCCACACCTGAGCAGCTAGCTATCACTGAAATCAACACCGGCATTATGGCGTGTAACGGCGGCCTTCTGAAAAAGTGGCTTGGCAATCTTTCTAATAACAATGCGCAAGGTGAGTACTACCTGACCGATATCGTGGCTATGGCTCACGCTGAAGGTGTGGAAATAAGTTCGAGTCAACCTGACCACCCAATGGAAGTTGAAGGCGCTAACAACCGCGTACAGCTCGCTCAGTTAGAGCGTGCCTATCAAGCTTGGCAAGCCGAAGAGCTGATGATCAATGGCGCGAGTCTTGCTGACCCTGCCCGTATTGATGTGCGTGGCACCGTCACCACAGGCCAAGACGTGCAAATCGACGTGAACGTTATTTTTGAAGGTGACGTAGAGCTAGGTGACGATGTCATCATTGGCCCCAACTGTGTGCTTAAAAACTGTAAAATCGGCGATGGCGTGGTAATTAAAGCAAATACTATGATTGAAGATGCCACTGTAGCTGCTAAATGCACCCTTGGTCCTTACGCACGTTTACGCCCAGGTGCGGTCATGGAAGAAGACTCGCACATTGGTAACTTCGTTGAGATGAAAAAATCACGTCTTGGCAAAGGTTCTAAGGCGAATCACTTAACCTATTTAGGTGATGCGCAAATCGGTGAGAAAGTAAACATTGGAGCGGGCACAATCACCTGTAATTATGATGGTGTGAACAAGTCGCAAACCATTATTGGTGATAACAGCTTCATCGGTTCTAACTCATCGTTAGTTGCGCCTGTTGAGATCGGCCACACAGCGACAATTGGCGCAGGTTCTGTAGTAACCACGAATGTCGGTGACAACCAGCTCGCTGTAGCGCGCGGTAAACAACGCAACCTCGATGGTTGGCAGCGCCCAGTGAAGAAGAGTTAAGTGCCCTCGTGGTGAATTATCTGAGCCGCTTTTCTAGCGGCTTTTTCATATCTGTTGATATAACAATTGTCACAAAATGCATCAAATTGTCCTATTTGTTCCCACCTAATTGCGCGTAGTTGCATAAAACATAACCATCGGCTCGGGGAAGCCAATTAATAACCAAAATACCGGCTTCATTATTAATATAAAACAACACCGAAGGTTAAGTATGTTTAACTTGAAGAAAGTCTCCTTTATGGTGGCTTCAGCCTTATATATCGGAAGCTCAGCTGCAAGTGCAGTAAATGTTGCTTCAGATGAGTGGGTTGCACCATCATCAGACTACGCGCCTAAACCAATGATCGAAGAGATGCACTGGTCAGGCGAAGTAGCTCAAACTGTTAAAAAGCAGGGAAAAATCTTCCGAGCAGAGGAAGGCGTGCATGGTGAGCACACATATATTGTTGAGCTAGAAGATGCGCCTCTATCAGCATACGATGGACAGATTAAAGGTTTGGCTGAAACAAAATCAGTCGTAACGAGCGCGCGTACCCAGCAAGGCCAGCCTCTGAACTTAAATACTCAGGAGCTTTCTGGTTACAACAATTACTTAAACTCTCAACGTCAAAACTTCGTTGCACAAGCCAGCACATTGCAAGGGTTGAGTGTCAATGTTGAGCGTACCTACTCAGTAGCGATTAACGCGTTCACCACCACAATGACACAAGACGACGCAAAGCGCTTAGCAAAAGTGCCAGGTGTAAAACGCATCACTCGTTCGAAAGTGTATTCATTGTCGACGTTTAACACGATTGAGCAAACTGGCGCAAAACAAATGTGGGCTAACGCCTACGGTGGTGGAACTAACAAGGGCGAAGGCATCGTTGTTGGCGTCATTGACACAGGTATAAACTCTGATCACCCTTCATTTGCTGAAGTAGGTGGTGATGGTTATGTTCACGAAAATCCTTTAGGTGACACATTCCTAGGTGACTGTGCGAAGGCGTCATTCTCTGATAAGTGTAACAACAAGCTAATCGGTATTTACTCATACCCTGAAATCACTAACGCATATTCAGATCCAGTATTTGATGAGTCTCGTCCAGCGTATGGTGAAGATTACAATAATCACGGCTCACACGTTGCGGGTACGGCTGCTGGTAACATCCTTTATGATGTACCATTCAAGTTATCGCAGGGCGAGCCGCAATCTTCAGGTGTTACCACTGATTCTTGTTTTTGAAGAAGTATCGGGTATGGCACCGCACGCTAACATTATTGCATATCAAGTATGTTGGCCAGGTGGTTCAGGCGACCCTTATGCGGGCTGTCCGACAACCACTATCCTTGCAGCGATCGAACAATCAATTATCGACAATGTTGATGTGTTGAATGCGTCGCTAGGCGGTCTTGAAGAAGATCCTTGGCTTGACCCTATCGAGCAGGCTTTCTTCAATGCTGCAAATGCCGGTGTATTTGTCGCCGTTGCTGCGGGTAACTCAGGCCCTGAATTAAGCACTGCTGACCATTCATCACCGTGGGTTACTACTGTTGCTGCTCACTCACCGTCTTCAATCGTTGACTATGGCGTGAAAACACTGGAAAACTTCAGTGGCGGTGATACAGCTGCACCAAATACGATTAAAGGTTACTCTTCGACCTTTGAAGAGGTTACTGGTCTAATTGTTAAAGCAGAGGACTTTGAAAACCCAGGGACAAATGCATACAACATCATGGATTGTGATAGCGAGTTTCCTGCAGGTACCTTTGATTTAGCTGATGACCCAGCGACGGTCGATATCGATGAAAGCGCGCAGGACGTTATTGTTGTATGTCGTAGAAGTTCCCGCCCACTTTATTTCAAAGCCGCAAATGTGGCCGCTGGCGGCGCTGAAGGTGTGATTATCCACAACCGTTACAGCTTCCAAGACAATGCCACTATTCCAGTGTTGCCTCACCCTCTCCCAGCGATTCATATCACTTATGAAGACAGTGTTGATCTTCAAAACTGGTTAGAGTCAGGGTCAGGTCACATGGGCACGGTAACAAGTGCGAAAAGTGAGATAATTCCAGTAGATAAAGAGCGTGTAGCTTACTTCTCTGGTCGCGGTCCATCATATTTTGGTATTGATACCATGTTGGTTGATATTGCCGCGCCAGGCGTTGATATCTATGCTGCTGGCTCAGATGACCAGCCATTCACTAATAACCCTTCTACATCAGATTGGACAACTTTGTCTGGTACTTCGATGGCGAGCCCACACGTTGCTGGTGCGGCGGCATTGTTGCAACAATCTCACCCGGAATGGTCTGTATCGCAAATTCAATCTGCATTGATGCTTACTGCAGGAAACGACTTAAGCAATGCACAGTATTTCAACAATTATGTTGATGAAGGGTTTGACTCAGGTCTACAAGATATGGGTGCTGGCCGCATGCGTGTTGAGTTAGCGGATAAAGCTGGCCTTACATTGCATCAAGACATTGCCGAAATGGCTGACGCAAACCCTTCAACAGGTGGTCATGCTGAAGACATGAACACTGCGTATGTTGTTGATAATACGTGTCCAACAACGTGTACATTTGTACGTGAATTCACGGCAACAGAAGATGCGAGTTGGACAGTACATACAGAAGAATGGATTGGTGCATTTGAACTGAAAGCTGAGCCTGCACAATTCGATATTAAAGCGGGTGAAACACAACAAATCGTGATCACAGCAACGAGCAAGCCACATGCAAGTGCGGCAAGCTATATCGATATGAGCGGTAACCAAGGCCAAGTAACACTGGTATCAAACAACAGCGCATCACCTGTTCTTGAGCTACCTGTATGGACGTTCACAGGTGACCGTGGTCTACCTAACTACGTTAAAGTTGAGGCTCACCGCACATCGGCTGCTATCGAAGTTGGTCCGTTTAACACAGCTGAAGTAACTGACTTCACAGCCCGTACTTACGGTATGGTTAAAGGTGACGCCAAAACTATTAAGTTGTTCTCAGACCCAACTGCTGGCGACCCATTTGATCTTTCACGAAGAAGAGGGTCAGATGGTTAACGTTAACCACGTCGAGTGGACTGCCGTGCCTGAAGGCAGCAAGATGTACAGTGCGAGTGTTGTCAGTAGCGACATTACCGAGCGTGTGATTGTGTTCTCTGGTCATGATGCAAATGGTGATGGTATGGCGAGCATGGATGAAGTGCTATGTATGTCTACAAACTACAACATCAACAACTTCTGTAACATCATTGAGCCAAATGCGGGTGACTACTTCACTGTATTTATGAGCACAGCTTATATAGAGTACGGACAAGTAGATGAAGGCCGTGACATCAATATTGCTACGGGTGTTGTGAGCCAAGATAACGGTGGTCTCGAGGTTACTGCAGAACAACAGATCGCAGGCTACGAGCAATACAACGTTAATCTTGAATACAACCTGCCAGAAATGGAAATTGGTGATATTTACTTTGGTGGTTTCGACTTAGGTTCAAACCCAGAAGACGCAGGTAACCTAGGTTATGTGCCAGTGCTTATCACTCAAATCGATGACGATGTTACATTCACTTCTGACAAGCGCAAAGCGAGCCCTGGCGATGTTGTTAACTTCACGGTTGATGTGATTGCTAACAATGAAGCACAAGCACGTAACTTTGCTTTGACGACTGAATTCCCTGAAGGCATTCAAATCATTGCAGACAGTATTGTGACGACAGCGTCGACACCTTCTGCACCTGAAGTAACAGATAACGTGTTGTCTTTGGTTGGTACGCAAGAAACAACAAAAGACGTAGTACGTAACTACATCATCACGACTAATGCAACGGATCAAAGCTGTTCATTAACGGCAGGTAATTCACCTTACCCTGACTATTTGGACTTACGTGACCTAGGTTGGCGTACACTTGAAGGTGTTCAAGGTCGTTATTACAACGAATACAAGTACTCGTTTAAAGAGCTGATGCAAACAGATATGGATGTATCGTTCCCGTTCTTTAACAAGTATCACTTCGATTCAATCAAGTTAAACCCTGCAGGTCTTGTAACCTTTGGTGATACAGGTCGTACAACCCCGTTCCACGTTGAATTCCCACGTGCAGCGAGCATGCCGCCTCCGCCACCATACATGATTGCACCTTTCTGGGTGGGTGATAACACGATCCCTGAGCGTATCGATGCAAGCTCACGTGTTGAAGGCGATCCTAATGCGGGCATCACACCTACCTTTACTTATTCACGTGAGTGGTTAGTACTGGAGTGGGATAACGTAGAGCGTGCGTACACAGATGGCCAAAGTGTCGACTTTGAAATGTTCATGCGCATGGGTATCAACTATGAGCCAGGCGAATATGAACTACTGTTCGCTTATGACAACGTTAATCTAGTTGATAACCAGGGTTCTATCGGCTTTAAAGCGGCCGACGGTCGTATCCTAGTGAATGGTGACATTCCAATGGACGTGAACCTTGGTGATGGCTTCGCTTATGACAACATCGATCAAGTGCTACGTGATGGTTTAGTGGTGTGTATGGACTACACAGGTCCTGAAATCTCTAAATTCAGTGTGAGCTTTGATGCATACGTATCTGAAAAAGCAGCAAACCAAGTGCACACTCTTTATATCAACAATGGTCTTGAAGGTTCGGATACAGAGCGCTTAAGTGTTGACCTTGAAGTGACTGGTAACATCACTTTGCTTGACCTTGAAGATATGACTGTAGCTGAAAACGGCTCTATCAGCTTCGATGTTATTTACGCAGATAAAAATGGTGTAAGTAATGCAATTGAAGTAGCTGGTGACAACGTAGCTGTTGAAATCAGTGGTCATGAGTCTGGTTCAACTGTGACGTTAACACCTGTCGCAAACTTCCACGGTGAGACAGAAATTACCGTCATGGTTAAAGACAGTGTTAATGCAACTGACATGGCATCACAAAGCTTCATGTTAATGGTTGAGTCTGATGGTGAAGAGTTAGGTTGTACGGATCCTGCTGCAACTAACTACGATGCATCAGCAAACACTGACGATGGTAGCTGTACTTATCCAGTCCAAGTAACGCCTGAAGATAAAGTTAAATCTTCAAGTGGTTCAATGGCGTGGATGCTATTGTTGTTCATGCCGTTAGCGTTTATTCGTAAAGCTAAAAAGGCGTAACAATTTTCCCTAACGACGATAAAAGCCAATTGGAAACAGTTGGCTTTTTTTCTTTTGAACATAAATTTAAATTTATTAATAGAGTGTCCAAATTGTTACAAAAGTGTACATTAATTGATTTGACTGATCTTGCCCCAAGGGGGATGCTGCTTTCTCAATTTAATCGAATTTTTCCTTTAACGAGAGTCGGTAACACAGTGTTCAAGGCCAGGCTATTACTGATTGCTGCACTATTTAGTGGTACAGCATCCGCAGACGATGAAAGCATCTACGCTGCACAATCAGGATGGCAGTTTGGGCTTAGTACCGGGTATGGAAAAATCGAAAACCCTGTACATAATTCAGACGACATTCCCCTTTACGTCATCCCTAATATCGAAGCATTTTATGGTGATTTTGCATTCACCAATTTTGAGCTCTCCTGGACACCTTGGAGCAGCGACCACCATCAACTTTCCTTTGTTGCGAAAATGAACCGTGATGGTTTGTATTTTATTGATAGTCTTGCTGGAAGCTCGGTTCTCGCGGGATTAACCACATCGGCTTTGCCTAGTGCACCTCGCCCTCCGAGCGCGCAGACGCAATCAAAAGCTCAAAAACGAGTGGGCGATATCCAAAAAATACGCGATCGTGAGTTGTCATTTTTGGGCGGAGCCCAGTATTTATTTGATTGGCAACAATGGCGCGTGAGTGCAAGTGTATTTGACGAGCTCACCCATTACTACCACGGTCAACAGGCTGAACTTGCTTTATCTCGCTATCAACAGTGGAAAAAACATTTAGTTGTTGCCAGTGTGCAGCTGCAATACCAAAGCAATGAATTGACCAAATACTATTATGGTAGTCATCGCCCTGAAATTGCAGCGGGCTTTTCGGTTTACCAACCGAAACATGCTTTCAACACCAGTTTGCAACTGACATACCAATATCAATTGGATGAAAAGTGGCGATTCATCTCAGATGTAAAGTGGCAAACACTGGATGATGAAATCGCAGATAGTCCACTAGTAACCGAGCAAAACTTGCTTTCTTACTACGCTGGGGTGGCTTGGAGTTACTGATGAGCCAACGTGTAGGATTTCTATTGCTAATGACAAGCTTCTTGCTACCGGCTCACGGTAACGAGAGCGGTGTCCTTGAAAGACATTACATCAAAGCAAAACCAGAAATCTGCGTGACCATTGAAGATAAGTGTCAAGTTGACTTATTCCTCAGTTGGCAAGGTGAACCGACTACCAGCTATTGCCTCGAAATTGAAACCACCGAATTAGAACGAATTTGTGATATTCCTAATCGCGCTCACCAATTCAAACTGTCATTGGAAGTAGCTTCCGACGTTATGATTTATCTTGTCCGTCAACAGGATGCACAACGTGTCGCACACATCCCAATAGATGTTCAAAGACACTCACTCAATCAGAAACGTCGTAAAGTTGCTTGGAGTATTTTTTAATGAATGAACAACAAAAATCCATTCTTTACGTTGAAGATAATCTGAAACTCGCCGACTTAATTGCTAGTTTCCTAAATAGTAATGGCTTTGCCGTTACGCATATTAGTTCACCTCATGTGGCTGCATTTGAAATGCTGAAAAAGCGTTACGACCTGGTATTGCTGGATATCGGTTTACCAGAAAGTGACGGCTTTAAGGTCTTTGAAGAACTACAACGTCAGTATTCAGTGCCTGTCATTTTCCTCACTGCACGACAAAGCCATGTGGATCATATTCACGCGCTTGAGTTAGGTGCAGAGGATTATCTAACCAAGCCGATTACGCCGTCTATATTGTTGGCACGCATTAATCACTGTTTGCGTCGCAATGAATTAAAGTACTGTGCGAAAAACGCCGCGCAGTCGCAAACGCTGACCATTGGCAATTTGGTAATTAATCGTTACCAACGCCAAGCAAGCCTTAATGGTGATCGATTAGAGTTAACTACGGGTGAATTTGACCTCCTTGAGAAGCTGGCATTCAATGCGGGCCAAGTGGTGAGCCGTGAACACTTATTTGAGGCTGCAATCGGTCGTAAATATGATGGTCAAAACCGTACTATTGATGGTCGTGTTAGTCGCTTACGTAAAAAGTTAGGGGACGCAGACGAGCAACCAAGCCGGATTATAACAGTTTGGGGTAAAGGCTATATCTTATCACCGGATGCTTGGGTTTAAGCTAGGTGTTCAAGGTTTACGCCTACCTCTTTGGTGCACTGGTGCTTTGTTTAGGGGCTAGTGCATGGGTAATCAATACTCAGCTCAATGAAGCGCCCATCACCACTGCTGCGGAAACCGCCTTGGCCCGCGCTGTATTGCAGCCAAGCAGAGAACAACATGAGCTGGCTCATTTAATAACATCTAAACCGGTTGGGTCATTTCATTTCAGCGAGGGTATTGAAACGCGCTTAGCCAGCGGCGAAGTGGTGGCAATGCTTAACCAAGAGCAACAAGTCTACTTTTACCATTTAGATTCTAGCCGTGGTCAAGTGCGTGTGCTGGGGCCCTTAGCACGAGATGTACGCGACCCGCAGCAAGCGTTCATTAGTATGCTCTTCTATGCCAGCGTTGCGTTAGCTGTATTGCTTGTTAGTTGGCCGTTACTGCGCGATTTAAACCGCTTGCGCCAAGCCAGTAAAACCATATCCAAAGGCGATTTTTCTGCACAAGCAAAGCTGACCAAATTCAGTGTTATTTACGGTATTGGTGAAGCCTTCGATGAGATGGCCAGAGCACTTGAGAATCAAAATGATTACCAGCGGCAGTTAATTAACGCGGTATCGCATGACTTTCTCACCCCTATAAGCCGCGCCAAATTTGCCTTGGAAATTCACCGAGAGATGCCTCAAGCCAGTTTAGACGGTGACAGCGTACTTCAAGATATCACTGAGCTGGAGATGCTTGTCGAAGAGTTTTTAACATACGCTGAGCTCAACCAATGTCGCCCGGCTATCCGCCCAACCGTTCACAATGCTCAAGATTTGCTTGAGCAAGCTTGTGATAAATTCAAAATTTACAGTGATATAGATATAGAGATTCATTGCCAGTGTGATGTCATCGAAGTCGACAGGCGCAGCTTCCTGCGTATATTGCAAAACCTGATGAGTAATTCCGTACGTTTTGCCAAAACCAAAATTCATGTGCATTTAACTGAAAAAATACACGGAATAGAGCTCGTTGTTGAGGATGATGGCCCAGGGTTCAGCGAAAAGTTAAGCCCGACATTGCTACAAGCGTTCGTAAAAAACCACCAAGTGGCCCAGCGAGAGCAAACCGGCGTCGGTTTGGGTTTATCCATCGTCAGTAAGCTATGCGCGTGGAATGAAGCGGATATTCAATTAGATAAAAGCACATCCCTCAATGGTGCTTGTGTGAGAATAGTCTTTTAGCTCACTTGCTAAAACCGCACGCGCCTGTAACTATAGTTCGGCATAGTTACAGGGAAAAAGCACAAATATGACCAGCCAGCACATCGTGGTGATTGAAGACGAGCGCACCATCGCAGACACCTTAATCCATGTGATTGAACAAGCAGGTTTTGGCGTGACTTGGTGTGCAACGGCGCAGCAAGGTTTAGCGACGCTTAATAGTCAATCTACAGACTTGGTGCTGTTGGATATTGGTTTGCCCGATGGTAATGGTTTTGAACTGTGCAAACAAATACGCACTTTTAGTGCTGTGCCGATTATTTTCCTGACCGCTAGAAGCGATGAAATTGACCGTGTTGTTGGGCTTGAAATTGGTGCGGATGATTATGTGACTAAGCCATTTAGTCCACGCGAAGTGCTCGCGCGTATCAAGCTTCGTATAGCCAAACCACAACAAACGCAGGCTGAGGCCAGTACAGAGATGGGGCTCCACCCGCAGCAGTATGACTTTTTTGTCGATGCACAGGCACTGCAACTAACCGCACTCGAATTTAAGTTGCTTAACAAGTTATTCAGTCACCCAAAGCAAGTCTTTAGTCGAGAACAGTTAATGCTGGCCAGTGACATGGCCAACGGCACCCATTATGAGCGCAATATCGACTCACACATCAAAGCAGTTCGGCAAAAGTTAAAGGCGCATGATTTAGCGGATGTGATCCACACCAAACGAGGTTTTGGGTATTTCTATGAGCCAAAGTAGCCCTACTAACTCGCGCATCGACACCCTATTCCAATGGCCAAAAATCCCACTCGGATTCCGGTTGTTTTTACTCTATGTGGTAGTCGTGATCCTTACCACTTATGTGGTCAGCTCCACGGTTATACGAGAAATTAAACCGACGGTACGCCAAGTCAGTGAAGAAACTTTGGTTGATATGGCCAACTTACTGGCTACATTGGCAACGCCTTATATGCTGCAAGGGAATTTAGCCAGCAGTGAGTTTTCTGAATTGCTTGTACATTTTGGAAAACGTAACCCACAAGCTGCAATCTGGGGCATGGATAAAAGCAGCATCAACCACCGGATATACATCACGGATGCCCAAGGCACCGTGCTGGTGGATTCTTGGCAACAAGATGTGGGCGCGGATTTTTCGCGCTGGAACGATGTGTACCTAACATTGCGCGGCGAGTATGGCGCGCGTTCAAGTGCACAATCAGAAGACGACCCCAACTCTACCGTCATGCATGTGGCCGCACCGATTATCGTCAATGACACCATAGTCGGCAGCGTCACCGTAGCGAAAGCGAATCGTTCTGTGCAGCCTTTTATCGACAATGCCAAATACCGAGTCTTAACCTGGCTGGTGGTGATGAGCGTGGTGGCCTTGCTATTGGGGGCGTTGATTGCGTGGCGTATTAACCGCGCATTGGAAAAACTGGCTGATTATGCCGCCAAAATGGGCCGCGGAGAAAAGGCCAAAAAGCCGGTATTTCGTATCTTTTATGAGTATGCACAACTGAGTGATGCGCTCGGTGATATGCGTGCCAAACTCGATGGTAAAAACTACATAGAGCAGTATGTGCAAACCCTCACCCATGAACTCAAAAGCCCCCTAAGTGCGATTAAAGGCGCCAGTGAGTTGCTGCAAACGCCGTTGTCAGAGCATAAGTTACAGCTCTTTGCTGGCAATATTGAGAAAGAAAGTGAGCGTATGCAGGACTTAATCGACAATTTGCTACAACTGGCGCGCTTAGAGAAATTGCCGCAATTACAAACACGCGAGCACGTCCTATTGGCACCTATCATCACGCAAATTTGTGACTCCATGCTGGCACGGGTGACGCGAACGGGTGCGTCTGTGAGTCTTGACTGCGAGCAGCACATTTATGTGCTGGGCGATGCGTTTTTAGTCCAACAAGCGCTGTACAATTTAGTTGAGAACGCCCTCGATTTCGTCATTGAAGATGGCGACGTGCACATTTTAGTCGATAAAAACGACGGGGAAACTCGAGTCTCCGTGAGCAATCAAGGCCCACCCATACCTGATTACGCGTTAGATAAAGTGCGGGAACGTTTTTACTCTTTACCCAGAGCCGATGGCCACAAAAGCACAGGATTAGGCCTGACATTTGTGGATCAAATCATGCAGCTCCACCATGGCCAATTGCAGTTAGAAAACACCAGCGAAGGTGTATGTGTAACACTTATTTTTAAAACTCCATAAAGTCTCCACACACACTCCACCTGAACTCCAATTTAGATGAATAGGCTTAAGCCTATATCATCACATGGAGTTAAATAAATGAGACAAAAACTAGGTAATAAATTACTCATTATCGCAGGGTTAACCTTGGTACTGCTGGTGCCGATTATGCTTATCAAAGGACTTATCTTTGAGCGCTCGGCCCGACTGACAGAAGTACAGCAAGAAATAGCGCGCAGTAGCAGTGGCGAACAAACCGTGATTGGCCCGTTTTTATACGTTGAGTATTTAGAGCATAAGAAAAGCGACAATGGAGAAAGTTACTCATACGTCAAAAAACAGGTGCTATTACCAGACACCCTTAATTGGCAAGCTGACTTAACGACCTTTGAAAAATACCGCGGTATCTATAAAGCAAACCTTTATCGCTCTATGAATTCCATAGACGCGATTTTCTCAGGTGACGCTATTGCAGCCTTGGCCGACAAAGACCTAACAATGCTTAATTTAGTCATGGCGGTTGATGACATTCGAGGGATTGGTGTAGGCAGCGATATTCACATCGCTGGGCAAAAATATAGCTTCGAGCCAGGAACACAAATTAAGCAAATATCTGATGGCATACATGTGCCATTGACGCTCAACTCTTTGCAGGGGCATGACACCTTAAAAACGAAAGTAACTCTAAATTTGCAGGGAATGTCACGTTTTGCCATTTCCCCTGTGGGTGAAGAAACTCAGGTCACCATGCGCGCAGACTGGCCTCATCCGAGCTTTGTTGGTGATTACTTACCAACTGAGTCGCATGTTGAAAATAAAAGCTTCGAAGCGAATTGGCAAACAAGTTTTTTTGCGACCAATATGCAGGACTTGTTCACCAATTGTGTTCGTACCAATGGGATTTGCAATGAATTACGTGAACGGAATTTGGGAGTGAATTTGGTTGATGGTGTGGATCATTACTTAAAAAGTCATCGTGCTACTAACTATGCCATGCTCGTGCTGTTTTTAGTGTTTTCCAGCTTTTTCTTGCTGGAAATCTTGCGCAAAGAGGCAATCCATCCCGTGCAGTATGGTTTTGTGGGGCTCGCAATAGCGGTATTTTATCTCTTGTTGGTGTCGCTCAGTGAGCACTTTGGCTTTAATTTGGCGTACGCTGTGTCCGCTTTAGCTTCGGGATTATTACTCAGTATTTATGTGGCGGGTATGCTGCGTAGCACCAAACAAGGAGGTTTATTCTTTATTGGTATTAGCGTGTTGTACTGCGTGTTGTTTAGTTTACTGTCGGCAGAAGATTATGCCTTGCTGATGGGCGCGATATTAGTATTTGTGGTACTGAGTTTGATTATGATGCTTACCCGCAAATTCAATTGGTACGCATCAAACGAATAAACTCATTCACCGGCACCTATCTCGGCATTGAGTCTGGGGTAGGTGCGAAATAAAGCGCTGGTTTTAATGAACTTAGTCGCTCCGACAAAGGTCTTTAGTACACCCGTTGTGTCGAAGACATAAGGACATGTTTTTCAGAACGATTCTAATCTCACTTTTACTGCATTTAGTTGTGTTATGGCTATTATTGCGCACACCCACTCCAGCGGTCATGAACAAGGTCGATGTGAAATCAAAACCTCTAAAAGTGGTGATGATCACACACGCTAAGCTACAGCCTAAAGTGAACGCGGCTCCTCCAAGCGAAGTGGAGGTTGAGACCGTTATGTCTATGGTGAATTCTCCTGAATTACAGCAAAAATCGCCATCGGCTCACGCGGGTGAGCGTCAATCTGCGAAAAAGTCGCTAGGCGCTGTAGTATCCGAGCTAAAAGCCCCTGATTTGCCTGCGTCGCAGCCTAAGGTACTGGATGTTTACACTAACCTAGAACAACGCATAGCAAGTGCTTATGCGCAATCCCAAGCGCAAATAGGCCAGTATCAACGCCTCGATCAACTACCTGAAAACTTACCCTCTGTGCCGACGTCAACAGTAAACTCTACAAAGGGTATGACGGTACTTGAAGGTAATGTAGTTACAGGTAATTACCGCTTTGAGCAAAATGGTCGTTGTTTCGTGATGCAGGATTCCTCACCGATGTCTGACTCAGATATGCCTGCGGGTGAAGTACCTTGTGTGAGTAACAAACGTAAAAAGCAGGCCGCATTAAAAGCGGCCATGGATAAGTGGTTAAAGTAAATTATGAGCGTGATAAAAAGACTTTTAGTTTGTCGCCAATGCGTAATGTCTCTTTAGATAAGTTGTTCCACTGCTTGAGTTTAGAAACCGTCACGTCATAGCGGCGAGCTATTTTCCACAGGCTCTCACCAGACGTCACCTTGTGCTCGATTTGTTCATCTGCGAGTACAGGTAAAATAAGTTTATCACCTACTCGAATGCGATCTGATTTCAAGTTATTAAAGGCTTTTAGCTGGCTTGTGGTCAGTTCATAACGCTTAGCTATGACGCTTAGACTATCGCCTTTAGCAATGGTGTAATGATGCCATTGGCTGTAATCGCTGCTTTGTTGCTGGGCGATAATACCTTGCCATTGTGCTTTTTGATTTGCTGGAACAACAAGGTGTGGCGCATCAATTACCGCAGGGAAACGGATAACCCCATGATTTAAACTCTCAAGTTGCTGCCATTGCGATCGGTCGGCCAATATAACGGCACCTTTGACAGGTAACGTCGCAATGGCTGGGCTGTTTTCAATGGCTGGGAATACCATTTTTTGATGTTTTAACAAGTGCACTGCGGCAAGGAGTTTGGGCACGTAGTGACGTGTCTGTTTAGGTAAGTCCAAGGCAAAAAAATCAGTACTCTTGCCCGCTTTTTTATTTTTTTCTATGGCTTTTAAGACCCTGCCTTCGCCGACATTATACGCGGCAATGGTGTGATACCAGTCACCATCAAAGCGTTTGTGGAGATACTCAAGAAAATCTAAAGCTGCATCGGTACTGTTGATCACGTCTTGTCGACCGTCATACCAAGGGCTAATCTTTACTTTAAAGTATTGTGCCAACGAGGGAGTTAGCTGCCACAAACCAGAAGCATGTTTATGCGAATACGCACTGGCATCAAAGTCACTTTCAATAAGCGGCATTAATGCCAACTCAATTGGCAGTTCGCGTTTCTCTACTTCGGTCACGATATGATAGAGGTATGGCTGCGCGCGGCGGCTGATCTCTTCCATGTAGTTCGGGTGCGCCAAATACCAATCCACGCGCTTTTGCACGTCTTCATGTTGGCTGTCAGGGAAGCTTAACTGCATGCGTACACGTTGCCACACATCATCCACTTGTTGTGGTGATTTCGTTTCTTTAGCAACGTCAGAATTTTGTTCGTTAGTGGCAACAGGTTGCTGTTTAACATTTGGCTTGGTTTCTTGCTCTTGCGCTGTCTCGGTGGCTGCTGATGAAGGCGGCTGCGGCGTATTTTGGCAAGCCGCAAGCAAGGCAGCGAGAGAAATAATTAAAACTCGATACATAGAAATTCGGTACTCAATTTTACGACTAGTGTTTGCTACAAGGTGATAGCACGAAGTGTGAGAGCTTAATAAGTGCACCTGAACACAAAGTGAGCAAAAAATGAGCACAGGCTTAAGTCTATGAGCGACACCTTAATTTATAGTGTGGCACGTTGTAATTATACCAATTACTCAATGCCTTATTTGTTATAGGGATAGACCATGCCGATATCGAACAGTTCCCTGACTTGAATTTATCAATTCACGGAACATAAAAAAACCCGCATACAGCGGGTTTTGATTGGGAGCGTAGGGTTTAGTTACGTTGTTTTCTGCGTCGAGCTAAGAAAGTGATCGACAGTAGTAATGAAAGGATATGGAATGCACCAGAACTCTTTTCTTCACCTTCAGCAGCCACACTAACGGTAACATCTTGCTCTACAGAGACTTGACCATCCGATAGCGTTGCTGTGAATGTGTAATCGCCAACAGCCAAACCACTTACTTGTGTCACCAAGGCGTTCGGTGAACTAATGGTACCCGGTCCAGACCAAGTGATAGATAAGTTATCCCCATCAACGTCGAGTGACGCTGACGCATCCAATTTCACATTCGCACCTTGCGTCACCGAGAGACCCGTTGTGGCAATAGCGAGAGTCGGCGCATCATTTTCAGGTGTTACACGAAGTGTAAATTGCGCTGAATGGGCATCGGATGGGAAGTATTTATCAGCGACAGTAACCGTGACCAGAGTCTCTCCAGAGAAGTTCTCTGAAGGGATTAGGTCAAAAGTTGCGCCTGACTGGTGGCCGTTTACTGTTGCACTAATGTGCTCACCAGAAACGCTTATTACATTACTGTTCTTATCAGTGTCGTGATACACCACTTCAATGCCTTCGATAGCGCCATCTTCTGCGACGACCAGGTCGCTAATTGCGGCAACTCTGATATTACTTGGAGAGGTAATAGTGAGTGTTTCAGTGATTGATTCCATACCGTAGACATCACTGGTGATCTGAATTGGCAGACTTTGACCTGTGATTGCGTTGTCCATTTGCACTTGGAAGCTGACATTGAAGGTCGTCGATTCTGGGCCTTCATAGTCATAACACACAATCAGACCATCGGTGATGACATCCGTCATGTCACCATAGTGGAATCTGTGTTGGATCTAAACCGCCATAAGTTGGCCCGTATGTACCCCTCGGTCCGTGGAAGCCATACATGCCGATACTTGCGTCGTTTATTCCCATTAGCCATGGTGTAATAGGGAGTTTGCTTTGTTCTGCAAGCTCGATGTTATCGTAAGCCATGACAACTTCAGGTTGGTTATCACCATAGAGGTATTCAAGAGTGATATAGGTTTGGAAATCATAAGAGTCTTGCCAGCTAACCCAGTTCGTCTCACCTGTTTCCCAGTCGTACATCGGTGTCGCTGTGCGTGCATCATCCCACTCAATCAGCAACGCTTTTGGTGATTGGTTGTATACCACGGTGATACCGCTGGACTCTTGGTCAACGATCCATTCTGGCACCAACTCAAGAGGCGTGCTCAACGCGCCATCAAATGCACTGCCGCGTAACATAGGCGCAATCATGGTGTCTGGAATACCTGCGAAGCTAAGTAGATTCGCATCGAACATAAAGTGATCAGGCCAGAATTGAGGACCATAATCAAATTGTACCCAGCCTTGAGGACTGATGTTTATGCTGCGATAAGGTTGCTGTTCTTCATTTTCATAAGGTGCGAAAACATGGTCTTCACCTTGGAAGAATTCAGAAAACTTAAAGCGATATTGATCTTGGTAGTTCCCACCTAAGCTTGGCTGGAAACCTTGTTCGGCAAGGTTAATGTAACCACCATCAGCGCTCAGTGGCATGCGGCAAGTTTGGTCAGTGACATTAGTCGAAATGTTGTACTTTCGAGCCCAGTTTTCCGAGTTCTGTTGTACACCTGTAACCTTGATTTGGTTATCAGCGACCTCAATCGCACTCTCAGTGAAGCGCACATTATCGACCGATGCACTGTCACCTACGTAGTGAACACCCTCAGGCAAAATAGCTGAAAGTGTGAAGTCGCGATCTAACCCAGTGGTGTTGGCGAGTACTTCGATATTGACATCAATAATGTCGCCTGGTTTGGCTTGCGATTGACTTGCTGTAACCGTGACATCATCTTGTCCACGCGTGATATTAAGTGGAATTGATCCCATATTGCCCGCGTCATCAGGAGATGAACCAAGGTCAATCATGCTGTAGATGCGCTCTCCTTGCTGCCAATCTGTGAAATTCCAATCAACATGAACATCTACGCTGTGGGTGTTCGCATCAACAATCGTGTCGGAAGATACACTAATATTCGTTGCTGCATTGTCGGTAATAATGCCCGTAGCTACTTCGAAGGTGTCAGAGACATTGTCATCGAAATACGCATTCTTGTAGTTATGGAAAATCACCCAGTACTTACCTGGTACAGGATTGGTGATGCTGCAATAGTCGTTTTCCGTTGCAGAATAAGACCAACAAATGGTTTCATCTTGGAAGCTGACAGCACCATCATTATTGATGTCTTGACCGATAAATACATCCAGATCACCGAAGTCTACAGGTTCACTCGAAGTCGATGAAACATGTCGCACGACGTCAGCGAATAGGCGCTTTGTGCCCATAGGTACATCAATCCATTGTACGTTAGCGCCATTGAGATCACTGTCGTAGTAAGGAGAAATCGTGTCATCATCTTGCGCTAATGTCAGCGTTTCAACAGGTGTTTTTACCGCAGCAAACGCACGTCCGTTGAACTGCGCTAAGCGAGAAACCGGCATATCTTTTATCGTATATTGTCCAGCATCACGGTGCGCTTCGATGTTCAGGATTTGCGGTAAATCGCTGCGTGAGAATCGAACTTTCATTGGCCAATGCGCGTCCGGCATATCCGCAGATTGCGATGTTAACGTAACATTGCCGAATAGGTAGCTATTCTCTGGGCTGCTGTTTTGTGTAACGGCATCGAGGATTTTTGCGGTGACAATAATGGTTTGTGATTCACCCGCTTTGAGACTGAACGCCGAAGGTGTGGCCGAAATTTCTACCGAAACAGCGTCATGGTTCGGAGCTCCAGTCACAGTCCATGAGCCATCTTTAGTTGCCGTTACTGTGCGCATCCAACTACATGTTTGTGCACATGAAGTATCTACTAGAGTCGGTAAATTCAGTGTTGTAGGGTCGCCACCATTGCGAGGGTTTGCCAATGCCATATTGATGGCCGTTTCGTCCATCACGAGTCCTGCATTAACCGCTGCTGCAACATCGATTAGACCAGAGCCACCACGCAAAAATGGATCACTGCCAGAGCCATCATTCATGTTTTTGTTAGCGGTCATTTGTGCCGCAGATTGAACTTGAACAACACTCCATTCTGGGTGCGCTTGGCGAATGAGGGCTAATGCGCCAGCAACATGTGGAGAGGCCATTGATGTACCATCGATTACATTCCAATCAGCTGCTGATGGATAGGCTGTAAATGGTTGATCGTCTGACCATGGTGCAAATACTTGTACACCTGGCGCTGCAATACTTGGCGTAAGAGTGCCGTCAAACTTGGCATTTTCTTTCGCCGAAGTAAATGAAGCTATCAGATTTTGTTGGTTTTCATCGACTGCTGCAAATGCTTGCGCAGAAGAGATAGTGGCCATATGGTCTTCACCTGAGGCCATCCAAGAGAGTAGTTCATCCGCGTCATTTTTAGAGATATGAATACTGGGTAGTGGATACATGTCGGTAACCAGTGAAGCACTGTCGCCATAGGCATCACGGTTATACAAGATAAAGCCGCCCGCCCCAGCTGCTTTTACATGTTCAGCTTTGGCCATGCGCGGTTGATCAGAACGCTCACACAGCACAATGTCATCGCTAGAGAATGTATTTGGTGCGAATTCAGTATCACAACTGCGATCACCATACTCCTCAGCTGAAACCAACAAGCCAGTGAAGCCTTCAGAGATGCTTGCGCCATTGATGTCATCCGGTGCGCTCGTGTCTCCGCCGCTAAAGTCAGATAAAGTTTTTGGTTCGACACCAAAGGCACGGCCATGGTGTGTTGCAGCTACATTGAGTAACCAAGGTGAATTGTGGTTAGTCGGTGAATTAAAGCCGCCATTACCAGCCGCTGCGGCGACTGAGATACCCGCAGCATAAGCGGAGAAAAATGCCTGTTCGATGGCTTGTTCCCAAGGGAAACCATCACCACTGATTGAGTAGTTAATAACATCTACGCCGTCTAATACAGCCTGTTCGATTGACGCCAATGTGGCTTCCGTAGGACAGCCATAGTAAGGGTTGGTAACGCCATCACCGCCATAGCAGGCTTGATACATAACTACGTTTGCTCGTGGCGCAACACCTGAAACCTGCATGACATAGCCAGTATCTCGGCCATCACCCGTGTTGCCTAGGGTGTTCGGATCAGCATCGAAGCTAGGAAGCTGAAGAGGCGCCTCATATACCACGTTACCCGCAGCAGTCCCCGCGACGTGTGAACCATGGCCGTTATAATCCTCGCCAAAACGAGGTCTAATTTCTTCTGTGTTCCATGGGTTGTGATTAGGGAAACCTGGCTGGAAATAATCAGCACTGTACATGTCAGCAATGATATCCCATGTATACACGCCGATAAGCTTGTCATTACAACGTGATGCAAATTCTTCTTTCTGGCATTGGCCTAAATAATTACCACTACCTAACGGGTTTGTGTGGTCATATCCGTCATCACTGATATCTGCGAAAGACACGTGATCGGTATTTATACCCGTATCGATAATACCGATAATTTGGCCTTCACCTTTGTATTGAACACCATCATGAGAGCCTTGCCCGCTCCAAACTTGATCAGCCTTGATTACCTGAGGACCAACATCGGTGTCTATCGAGTGTAAAATAGAGCGTTGAATGCTTATTACACGGTCAGACTTTGCCAACTGTGCCGCTTCTTGCTGTGTCAGTTCAGCACTGACAGCATTAAGGGTGGCGGTGAAAGACTTTCTGATATCAAGCTGTACGCCTAAGGAATGCGCTTCGCTTACCAACGCGTTTTGTTCTTGGCGCAAGTAACTTTGATATTGGGCAATATTACTTGAGTTCGCGATAGAATTAGAGAACAGCTTATTGCTATGAGGCTGGCTAGCTGTTTGGACGCCTTGTCGAGCGCGCGTTGGCTGTAAGAATGTAGCATCTATGCCATTAATTCCACCTTGATAAGTGGCAATCGGAGCATCTTTTAGCTGAATGATATAGACATTGCGACCTGCTACATCTTGCTCAAAGCTAAACTTTTCTTCCGGTTTACGCTTTTTAATGACTCTGTTGGTGGCACTTTGACGCATCTTCGGGTTGAGTAAATCGAACTGCTGTTGTTTGTTGGCAATAGCATCTTTTCTCGCGTCTAGTTTGTGAGCCGGTATGTTTAATGGCTGCCACCCTTGGGACACTGATGCAGCTATTCCTGCTGAATATAGCGCAGCTAACGTGGCTGCTGAGACTGCTTTGAGTTTCAAAACACATCCTCCTGATTAATTGTTATTAGAATTGCTTGTGAAAGCATTTTTATAAAAGCACAGGGGATCTGCTTAACTTGTAGCAAAATGTCCAAATAAAGACTTATTTGCTACATTTTTTTTGCATTGTTTTCATGGTAACCACTTGATATTAAATGTTAATTTTTTGTTTGCCTGTAAATGTGCAAATTTGTACGAAGTGTATTTTTAATATTTTTATTCCATTAAATTCAAATAGTTAATTTTTGATGTATTGCTCGATGAGGGATAGAGATGGCTTTGAATGTATTGATTCCAATATGCACGCTTAAGTATAGTTCACAGCCACCATTTACAACCCTATATGTTATGAAACGCTGCTTATTTGTACTGCTAATGTTTTTGGCGCTGAGCCCATGGAATACCCATGCCTCAGAAGAAGATTATGTATATGTAGATAGCAATAGCTGGGTCATTGGTGCAGCTTTTGGATATGGAAAGTTAGCAAGTCCCCTTAAGAATCGCGAAGGCATTCCGCTTTATGTACTCCCTGATATTCGCTATTACGGTGAGAGGTTATCTATAGACAACCTCAATGTCTCATATGCTTTGTTAGAGAAAAAAGGTTGGGTTGTTGAACTCGTTGGTTCACAGAATATTGATGGGATCTATTTCCCAGGTAAGCATCGTCGAGAATACGGTGCTTTGACGGGGTCTTTTCCAGGCATGGTGTTAGATCTATTCGATACACCGACTGTGCCGACTCGACCATCCCACCGCTCAATGTCGTATTTAGCTGGTATAGAAGCTCGTTATTACAATTCACGGTGGGCTAATATCTATGTTTCATGGCAATCAGATGTGAGCAACGTGCATCATGGTAACGAGGCAAAAATTCGAGTGCTCAAATATCTGGAACTTCAGTCTTTGAAGTTTTCATTTGAAGCGCGATTGACCCATAAAAGCGAGCGTCTTTCTGACTACTACTATGGAGTCAAATATTCAGATGTGGTTGAAAGTGACCTTGATTTTACAGCGCGTGCTAACACTGACTTTTTGCTGGGCGTCAACATTGCCTACCCAGTGACCGAGAATCTTGCTGCAATAACCTCGTTCCATCAACAGTGGTTGGGAAGTGGTGTGAATAACAGTCCGTTATTGAGGACAACAGCACCTTACAGCTTCTTTGTGGGGCTAAAGTATGTTTTGTAAGGTATTCATCCACATTACTTTTTTGCTCAGTTTGTCGCTTTGCAAAGAAGTATTAGCTGCTGACGTAATAGAAGAGTTTTCTATCAAACCTAGCTTGTGCATCGTTGAGCAAGACGAGCAATGCCATCGTCGCTTTATTTTTTATTGGCGCTTGCGGGAGCCATTAGAAGCATGTTTGTTTGCAAAAAATAAAGAGGTAGCCATACATTGTGAGACGGCCTCAGAAGTTACAATTGTTCGCGAGATAGAACTTGGAATGTCGCAGTGGTATGAACTGCGCGCTTTGGAGCAAAACAAAAGTGAAGCAATCTTAGTGCGCCAGTTGCGTAGTGAAGTTCGACAAGTGCGTCGCCATATTTGGAGTGTCTTTTAGTGGGAACTATTGAGTACCGAATTTTATTAATTGAAGATGATCAGCGGCTTGCACGTTCTATTTGCGATTTTCTGACGAAGCACGGATTCATTGTTAAACACTTCGTCAATGGCGATAACCTCGATAATCTTGTGAGTTGTGGCAGTATTGATTTGATATTGTGTGATGTCATGTTGCCAGGCACAAATGGTTTTGAAATTGCACGTGCTATACGTGATAAATTTGATGGGCCTTATTTGTTCATGTCTGCATTAAGTGACAGTTACCATCAGTTAAAAGGCTTTAGATTAGGCGCCGATGACTACATTACTAAACCGGTCGAACCTGAGCTTCTATTAGCACGCATTAAGGCGTGTTTACGCCGAGGTTTACCTTATCAAGAAAGTCGCGATGTTATTGAAATTGAAAACCTGACTATCGATAAGCACAACCGCCAAGTCAGAGTTGCACAGCACCCCGTTTCACTTACCCGATGTGAGTTTGAACTATTGTGGATTTTGGCCTCACAGCAAGGTAAAGAAGTCAGTCGAGAGTTCTTGTTTCTCAATACCGTAGGGCGTGAATACAATGGCTCAGATCGTACGATAGACGGTAGGGTGAGTCGGTTGCGTAAAAAATTAGAGCAGTTCGAGGAGTTGCGCTGCAAAGTCGAAACTTTGTGGGGGCAGGGATACTTACTGTCGGTAAAAAGCTAACTATGTTCACACGCCTAATCCGCTATTATTTTCTCGTCGTAGTTATATTATTTTCTTTGATTATTGCGGCAGACTTTATCTTTCAAAAGACCGTCCAGCGTAGCCAATATTCAGGGCTGGAACAAAGTGTAGGTATTCTGTTGGATGTCGCAAAACATCATTGTGCCAACGACGGCTGTGACGCTCAAACGCAGTTACCTTCAGACAAATTGATATTGATAGAAGCATCCTCTTTGGCGCTGCCGGCTTCACAAAAAGATAAACTTATGCGTGGAGAAATGTTGTTAGTGAGCGAGCGTGGTGACCAATACTTTTATCACCAACTCACTAATCAGTGGGTGCTAGAAATAGGCCCCTTAAAAACGAATGAGCCAGTGAGCAGTCATTGGTACAGCACAACATTTTATGTGTTCTTGGGGCTCGCGTTTCTACTCGTATTGTGGCCTTTGTATAAAGATATATGGCGTATTAAAGAAGCCACTGAACAGTTTGCTCGAAGCAAAGAGTTATCACAATTGAGTATGCCCGACTCACGTTTTTTTAAGCCTGTAACAGATACTATCACTTGGATGCTCAACAAGATTGCACGTTTGCTCGCGTTGCAAAATGAGCTTTCAGGTACGCTTTCGCATGAATTGAGAACCAATTTAGCGCGATTGAAGTTTACCTTGGCGTGTTTATCATCAGACAACGCAGAAGAAACAAAGCAACTGCTGAAACAAGATGTAGTTGAAATAGAAAGTTTAGTTGAGCAGTACTTAAATTTTGCAAAAGCAGAGCATGAACAACCTGAATTAAGTTTCGCTCAGCATCGTTTGTCACCAACGATAGACACTTACCTCGAGCAACTCAGTACTTACAGTGAGAAATCATACGTATTTACCATTGATGCTGACCCAGAGGTTTATGTGGATCTACCGTTTTTATCTCGCGCAATAAAAAACCTGATTGATAACGCTTTCAAATACGGGGACGCCAGCATATTACTGACGCTCTACTCCAACGACAATGGCGTTGTATTGCGAGTTGAGGATGATGGGTTAGGATGTGACTCCAATCAAGTAGACGAGTTGTTCTTGCCCTACACTCGGCAAAATACGACGCAGCTGGGCTATGGTTTGGGTTTGGCTATCACCAAAAAGATTATCCTGTGGCATAGCGGCACAATCTCAGTGCGTAAAAGTGAGGAATTAGGCGGCGCATGTTTTGAGATGTTCATACCATTCAATCAGTAACATGTGTGACTAATGTGTTCGTTTTTTAATCCATTTGGCTGTTTCTTACGTTTATCTATGGGTGAGCCACTGAGGAGCCAACCCATGCAAGCAAACGAACTCAAAGCAGCCCTAGCAGACGACCAATACCGAGCCATTATTCTTAGTTATGCAGATGCAAATCATTACTTGGCTGGCGCGTTAGACCCGCAGGGAAACTACCACATTTTGGGCGATAGGCGTCAGCCCTTAAAGCCATTCAATTCCCTACGTGAGGCTGAACAGGCTTTGGCAAGCTTAGGCGCAACCCAAGCGCTACTAAAAATGCACTCTGCATACGAAGAGATAGGCCCGCATGATGGGTTAGTCGATCATACTTGTGATATGGAAATTCGTAGCTTGAGTTAACGTGCACATGTCCCGTCATTGTAAGCGACAATAGCAGCCAAATGTGTCGCTCACTAACAGCTTGCTGTTATAGCCTTTACCAAAATTGGCGATGACGGTGTCAACGATACCGTCGCTTATCGCACATGCTAGCCCAACTGAAAGGGGGCCTGCGTAGAGAATTTGCCTGTCGTCACTGAGTAGCAGCGCTGCTGGCACAGCAGGAAAAAAACGTGATATCCGTGAGGTGGAATCTAGCTCCATCACCTCCAGTCCCGCATTGCGTGCATCATTTAGCACCTTACGTCTATGCGTTTGGCTGACGTCATTGCATCGGCAATTTTGGTCAGATATTAGTAACAAAGTAGCTCGGCCGTGTTTTAGTGGTAAATTTGCATGGATTTTTTGAGGCCAGTCTGCGCCTTGAATTGTTTTTTCTGGATCAAATTCGATGGCGCGCTGTGTCGTCACCAACCACAACCCCCCTACGCAGCCAAGTAGCCAAAAGGCAGTTATATACAACCGTGCCGCTTTATTAATCTGCATGAACTGAAAAGCGAGCGATGTGTGATTTCATTTTGTCGACCGCAATAAGCATGTTGCTGATCTGTACATCAAGCTGCGCAATATTGTGTGCATCATGTTCGAAATCAGTCTTCATGTGATTACTGTAGGTAGCAATGTGCTGTGTATTCTCAGCTTGCAATGCAACAATATCATTGACGGCATCAGAGTCAGTGCGGATTTGCTCCATTGTTGTTGCTACCGACGTAATGGCACTGAGCACACTTGAGCTCAGAGATTCCACCGTGCTGACCTTGTCTATACATTCGCCCATTGAGCTCACTGAATTATTGCTATTACTTATTAGCTCTTTTAGCGTCGTCGCAATTTTGTCGGTTGCTTGTTTAGAGGTGTTTGCAAGCGCCCGAACTTCGTCTGCAACGACCGCAAACCCTCTGCCCTGTTCTCCTGCTCGCGCTGCTTCAATCGCTGCGTTGAGTGCCAGTAAGTTGGTTTGCTCAGCAATTGCATTAATATCATTGAGCAAATTGGAAATAAGCCCACAACTCGTATCGAGCTCTTTTACTTGTTGTTGGGTATGTTCCAACAAATCGCCTAGGGCGTGACTCTCTGAGTCCGTTTGTTGTACTTGCGACATAGCACCGCTTAATTCATCAGTAATGTGATTGTGCTGTGCGGCAACGCGGTCACTTTGGTCGTGAACTTGTGTAAAGCCATGGGCAACGCGTTCACCAGCGTGGGCTATTTGTTCATTCTGCTCACGTTTATGAGCGACCCGCTGAGTCAGATTTGTTTGCAGTTGGGCAAGTTCTTGAGCGCCGTTATGAAGCGTACTGTGTTCATTTTGTAGGGTTAGTAATGCACTGTTTACCGTATCTAATAGCACATTGAACTGTTGCAGTGCGCGACTTTTCTTGGCCTTCACTCGTACGGATAAATTCAACTTCATGGGGTCTTTGGCTATTTCATTCACTGCGTCTTCAAGTGCCTTGCCTCCTCGGTACTCCAGTTGCAGCATATACGCAATATAAGCCGCGATGGCAGCTTCCGCAGTGGCGTATACGGCATGAATAAGTACCGTGGAAAATGCCAGTCTATCAGGGTCAAAAACATAGACTTCAAGTTGATTGATTTGCATGAAATAAAAGCTCAAATGATGAGCTGCAACCAGTGCGAGGGCTGTGATAAAAATTTTCCAGTTAGTGAATACAATCAACATCGCCATGAGAATAAAGATCTCAAAATGCACTTCAATTAACCCAAAACTTTGATGGATATGCAGAAATGAAAACATCATCAATGCCGCAGCGCCAATGTGGTGTGTGAGTCTACTTTGCGGCGCTGTTTTGAGTAGGTAGATTGGGAGCGACGCTATGAGCAAGCCAATCAGTGTGCCCTGTGCAAGGTTGTCGTAATACAAACCAAGAGCAACAGACTCAATTAAAAGAACGACTAATAGAGATGAAATTAACGAGGACGGTTTTACCACTGAAGCACCTCACTTGAGCAAAATAGCTATGTATTTGAACTTAGTAAGAGTTCAGTCACATCGCAACTTCACAAACGTTAAACTAGGTGCCTTAATACGTGATTGTGCAAAGAGAGAATTAGTGTACCTTAACTTTCTTCAGGTAGGCCTATGTGAGCATGACCCAACTTGTAGTCAATCGTCAGCACAAAATGTTTGAGGATATCATAGCCAAGTAGACCTTCTGCCTTCACTGATTTTATGCGAGTGCCAGTAGTGGAAAATTGACTTTCTAAGTTCGCGATTTGTCCCTCTGCGGGAAAGCTCACCAACACATTTTCCAGTGTAAATGGCCCAAAAGTAAATTCCTCTATTCGCAGAGATTGTGTGGTGGCAAAGGAGTTGACCCCACGACTGAGGTTGGTACTGAATCCCTTTAATGTCTAACCAGCCAAGGTTGTCCGCGACCGAACGTTTAATCATTATGCCGCCGCTACTTCCCGTGTCTAATAGTAACCAAGCGCTACGTTCTTCACTTAATTTTACCCGTACGACAGGTCTTCCTGTACCACGTTGTGCACGCATTTTTATGTTTTCGACTTTCCCAAGATCTAGGCTGTCTCGGGTAATTAAGCGCATACGGCTGTTGGGATAGTCAAGTTGCACAATGAACTTATCGAAAAAGCCGGCTCCTAGTAGTAATCCGTTAGTATGAAAGCCCAGCTGTGCAGCAACTAATCCATCTATTTGAGTTTCGAAGCCAAATAAACTTACATTGACCTTGTTGTACGTCTTCTTGTCTTCAATTCCGTATACACCTTTGACTCGCGTTTTACCTGCCGCCACTAAGTCGAGTTTGTTCTTTAAAATAAAGGCGCTGTTGATGCCATGCACTTGTGCCCCCGTGTCGAGGATTGCTTGAGTTTCAATACCTTCTACAATGACAGGGATTTTTATATGGCCTCGATCTTGGCTAAACTGCACCCAGTTGGATATTGCAGCGTGTGCATGAAAATTAAATAAAATCAGGGTGATGAATAATAGAAAGCGCATAGTATTTACGTCCTTGTATACTAATTTATTACATTCAAAAGAGTACCCAAAATCTTCACTGATGTAAAAACAATCAAGTTATTACATAAAGTAGGAACACAAGTAGTTGAGATCCGCATAAAGTTTCGACTATACTGCTTATCTTTCGAATCGAAACTTATGTCTTTCAGATGACTAAACGTAATACCCAACAACGCCGCCATACTATCTTGTCTCAGGTTAATGAACAGGGCGAGGTGTCTGTTGAGGCCCTAGCTGAGCAATTGCAAACATCTGAAGTTACGATTCGAAAGGATTTGGCATCCCTTGAACAAAGTGGTCTCTTGTTACGCCGTTATGGTGGGGCTATTTCACTGCCGAGCGAAATCGTCGCTTCTGAAGAGCCACAAGATTCAGCGCGTAAAGTGGCCATCGCCAAAGCGGCAGCAAATCTGATTAAAGATCATCACCGCATTATCATTGATAGCGGTAGAACCACCGCGGCGATGATACCTGAACTTGCAACAAAGCGTGGTCTAGTGGTTATGACGAACGCCATCAATGTAGCCAGCCGCTTGTTGGCGCTCGAAAATGAACCAACATTATTGATGACCGGTGGCACATGGGATCCCCATTCAGAGTCGTTTCAAGGGCAAGTGGCTGAGCAGGTGCTGCGCTCTTATGACTTCGATACCTTGTTTATCGGCGCTGATGGCATCGATGTTGCCCGAGGAACAACGACCTTCAACGAGCTTATTGGCCTTAGCCAAGTAATGGCTGAAGCCGCTCGAGACGTGGTGGTGTTGGTTGAATCAGAAAAAATTGGCCGCCGAATCCCTAATTTAGAATTACCTTGGCAACGCGTGAGCACGCTTATCACCGACAACAACTTGGCTGCGCATTTGCGTCAAGAGATAGAAGCTCATGGCATTACAGTGATCTGTGCTGAGGCTAACGAATAACACTCGGCCGACAACACCGAGTAAAACTTAAGATTGAACACATACTGTGCAAATGGAGATTTTATGTGTGGAATAGTAGGGGCCGTTGCAGAACGCCCAGTAAACAAGATTTTAGTTGAAGGCTTAAAGCGCCTTGAATACCGTGGTTATGACTCGGCAGGTGTTGCGCTGTTGCAAGGCAGCACATTAAACAGTGTGAAATCTGTGGGTAAGGTGGCGGCGCTTGAAAGTGCATTAAATGAAGCAAATGTATCGGGCACAACAGGCATTGCGCACACTCGTTGGGCAACACACGGTGGTGTAACCGAAGCAAACGCGCACCCTCACCTATCAAACAGCGAATTAGCACTCGTTCACAACGGTATTATTGAAAACCACGCAAGCCTGCGTGAAGCGCTCAAAGGTGATGGCTACACTTTCCTGTCAGAAACCGATACAGAAGTGATGGTGCACCTAATCCACCAGCTTCGCCAACAACATGACTCGCTTTTACATGCAGTGCAAGCAGCGGTGAAGCAGCTTGAGGGTGCTTACGGTACGGTTGTATTTGATAAAGCGAACGACAATGAAATCGTGGTCGCCCGCTCGGGCAGCCCGCTTGTAATCGGCTTGGGTTTAGGTGAAAACTTCATTGCTTCTGACCAATTAGCTCTTTTACCTGTTACACGGAGCTTCATTTTCTTAGAAGAAGGTGATGTGGCACGTATTACCCGCGACAGCGTCGAAATTTTCGATGTAAATGGTCAGGCTGTTGAACGTGAAGTGGTTGAATCAAACATTACTCAAGATGCCTCGGGTAAAGGTGAATATCGCCATTACATGCTTAAAGAAATTTATGAGCAACCTATGGCGGTGCGCAACACGCTTGAAGGCCGTTTGCAAGATGACCGCGTTGCGGTAGATGCCTTTGGTGAGAGCGCCACGCAAATCTTCAAAGATGTGAAGCATGTGCAAATCATCGCCTGTGGTACGTCGTATCACTCAGGCATGGTAGCGCGCTACTGGCTTGAGCAATACGCAGGCGTGAGCTGTAATGTTGAGATTGCCTCTGAATTCCGTTACCGCGAATCTTTCGTGCATGAAAACAGCTTGCTTGTGACCATTTCACAATCAGGTGAAACTGCGGATACCTTAGCTGCCCTGCGTTTAGCGAAAGAGCAAGGTTATATGGCGTCAATGACCATCTGTAATGTACCGGGTTCGTCATTAGTACGTGAATCTGACTTGGCATTTATGACCAAAGCTGGCGCGGAAATCGGTGTGGCATCGACCAAAGCATTCACCACGCAACTTGTGGGTTTATTGATGCTAACCGCCTCAATTGCGCAAGAAAAAGGCCTTAACCAAGCTGAGATTGTTAATGCGATTAAGACGTTACCAAACAAACTAGAAGAAGCTTTGCAGCTCGCTAGCGGTATCGAGCACTTAGCGGAAGAGTTTGCCGATAAGCACCACTCACTGTTCCTTGGACGCGGTTCGCAATACCCAATCGCAATGGAAGGTGCGTTGAAACTTAAAGAAATCTCATACATTCACGCTGAAGCATACGCTGCAGGCGAATTGAAGCACGGCCCACTGGCACTGATTGACGCAGACATGCCTATCATCGTTGTTGCACCTAACAACGAGCTGTTAGAAAAGCTCAAATCGAATGTTGAAGAAGTGCGTGCTCGAGGCGGTATCATCTATGTATTCGCTGACAAAGACTCACACTTTGCATCTGATGAAACAATGCGTGTAATCAACGTTAATCACGTAGAGAACGTGATTGCGCCAGTTGTATATACAATCCCATTGCAACTGCTTTCATACTATGTAGCGGTAATTAAAGGCACGGACGTTGACCAACCTCGTAACCTAGCCAAATCGGTTACGGTGGAGTAAGTCCACAAAATAGAGAAGATGTCGGGGAAGAATGAAGTTTCATACCGATATTGATCAAAGAAGCCGACCTAGAGTCGGCTTCTTTATGTGTGATCATGCTGACAAAGAAGGATTACAATAGGCAAGCGATTTGGAATCCTTTTTTGCACACTACGTCAAAATTTATACTTACCATTGAGTGCTTAGAATGGGTCTTATCTATTTTTAATTAGTTGATTGTTGCTACATTAATTATGAAAAATACTATATTCAACGTTAAAAAAATTGATGCAGTAACCAACAATATCAGCGAAGCCTGACAGGCTTCCGTTAATTCTTCATCGTTGTGTTTCTTATATTCTTTATTGTAGAGATATTTAAAGAACAGCATGTTGTTCCTTGGGGTACTGTTCCAGAGCAGAGTAGGCCTTTCGATGCGCTCATAATCAGCATTGTACTTTTCCCTTAATTGTTTCATTAAATCTTGAAAAATATACAAATAAGCTACAACAACGACTACAAGAATAATGCTGATAAGTGCAAGTATTAAACTATTCATATTTAGCCTCCTTAATTTATTTGAACGTGACCCATAAACGGAAATCATGGTTTATTTTACAGCGCTAAATAAGGGCATAGTCTGTTAGATAGAGCCTATTAGAGTGGATGTCTTGTTTAACTCTTCTGTTTAACTAATTCAGGTAATTCTGATAATTCCAAGTTTGCACCACGCCGTCAGAGCTTAGCGTTACAAGATTGCCTTCCTTATTAACTGCGAGGCTGATTACGGTAGCGTTGGCTGTGTATCGTTTGATTTTCCATGAAACTATTTCTTCGCCTGACGTTGTGTTCCACATAGTCACAACATCTTTTGGGGAAGTAGTAAAAAGATATTGGCCTTGCTCAACGAATAGTCCATGACGAAAAAAACGAAATTGTTCAAAAAAGTCTAATTCAACTAGTTTGTTGCCATTGCGTTTATCTAATATCCAATTGGTTTGCAACGCATCAGAAACAAACATTTTATGAGATTCTTCATCTAAAATTAACGCGGTTATTCTAGAGCGAAAATTGTGCTGATAGCTAATTTGCCCATCTTGCGTTCGCCAATAAGCCAAGTTTTTGTCGGTTGAGCCAGATACTGCATATTCGCCATCATCTGTATATGCCAGTTTAGTAATCATTAAGGAGTGGTGGTCCAGCTTAAGCGCTTTGCCGGATGAAAAATCTCCAGATAGAACTGTCCCGTCAGTCATACCAACAAGAATTTGATTACCTCTGTCGCTGGCATAAAGCGCAGAGATGGTTGCACTCGCTTCAAACCCCAAAACGTCCCATGTATACTTAACAGAGCCATCTTGAATACTCAATACAGTGACGGTCCAAAGTCCGCCAACCACTAATACTTGTTTGTCTTTGGACAATACCAGTTGATTTATCTCGAAATCGAACTCTGAAAAATCCCAGCTTTGTAATTGTTTCTTCTTGTTTATATCCCAAATATTGATTTTTTGGTTTGAGGTTAGAACGGCGGCAAGTTGAGAATCCTCAGACAAAGATGCTGAGATTAAGCTGGCATCGACAATTCGATAAGATGAGTTTGATGTCATTTGTTTGACATCGGTACGGCCATCGCAGCCAATTAATAGTGCACTGTGTAACAACGTGATAAGGGTCAAGATAAGGCGTTTTGAAAGTGGTTTCATAATCGGCTCGGAAATTTAGAAAAATCACAATCGACTTTTATGATACATTTCATCGGCTTACTAAACTATTAAATAATGCTGTAGGTTAAAAAGAATAAATTGTTGTAAGCACCGGCTGTTAAGAGCGTGAGATCCTATCCAATATAATGCGATTACTATGAGTGCCTCCTTGTAATCGTGTCATGCTTTTAAATGTCTAAAAAGAGGCGCATTACGCGCCTTTTTTTTTGCCTATAAGGTCAGAAGTTTAGTGCTTTTCCTCTGCTTCTTGTGCCGCAACCTTAGCTTTAGCTTGTTCTAGCAAGGTTTGAATTTGCTGTTGGTTATAAGCCTTGCCACGGCTGAATACTGTGGCGATATCGCGGGTGTTGTTGATATCGTCCAGCGGATTGCTGTTTAACAGTAACAAGTCTGCTTTTTTACCTGGTGCCACCGCACCATATTGCGCTGATTTGCCCAACCATTTCGGCCCAGTGAGAACGGCGCTTTGTAAAGCTTGCAGTGGTGTCAACCCACCTTGCACGTATATGGCCAGTTCGTCATGCAGTGCTTTACCCGGGTAAATGTAAGAGTTGAGGTAACCTGTGTCGGTACCCGCCATGATGGTGACATTGGCTTGAGCCAGTAGCGGCAGTAAATCGCGGGTAGCAGCGAATCGCGCTTTGCGCTCGGTCACTTCATTTGGGTCAGCTGCTGCTTTTTGCTCAGCACGTTCCACTCGCCAGCTGTAGGTAGCCTTTAAACCTGGGCCTAGCAGTGCAAGTTCAGGGTCGCTTTGGTGGTTGTCTTCATCGATATGGGCAATGATTTGGCTGCCGATAAGCGTGGGCACAACGGCGGTGTCGTTTTCGGCCAGTACGCGGTATTTACTGAGCGCGACTTGCTCATCAAAGTTGGCGCGGATTATTGGCAATGCACTCCAATAACCTAACTCTCCGCTTTTCACTTTAGCGGAAATTTCCGCTTCGTTGCTGGCACCGGCTTTGAGTAGGTACGGCATGTGTTCAATACCATCTAGCCCAGCTTCTGAAACATCGGTAACAGACAGCGCAAAAGGAATATGGCCACTAATGGGTAAGCCGCGCTTTTTCACTTCTTTCACGGCTTTAAGATAAAGCTCTGGCGTCAGCGCGCTGTCTGTTATCTTAATAAAATCCACATTCATTGCTTGCAGCTGATCGAGTGCGGCATTCATTTCTTCTTCGGTCTCAACCTCGAGGTCACCAGCCCAAATCGACCCTTTCCCTTCAAGCTTGGGACCAGACGTGTACAGAGTCGGGCCAACAAGTGTGTTGTTGTTGATTTGTTCGCGCCACTGTAACACTGACTCACTGATATCTGCCGCGGCATCGCGCACTGTGGTTACGCCGTATGCGAGATACAATGGCAATAAGTCGCGGTTCTCTGTGATGAGTTTTTCGCCACCACCAAAGTGCACATGCATGTCCCATAAGCCAGGCATAACAAATTTATCAGTGCCATCGAGCGTGTTGAGCGCTTGGACATGCTCTGCGTTGTCGCCAACCCAAATAATCTCTTGCTCACGAATAGCGACGTATTGATCTGGGCGTACCTCGCCATTTTGCACATCAATGATATCGACCTCGGTGATAAGTGTGTCGGCGGTAATAGAATCTGGCGTATTCGAGCAGGCTGCCAAAATCAGCGAAGCGCTCAGCACAGGGAAAAGTTTAGTCATGTGTGTCTCCTCATTTTTTTCGAGACTACCAATGAAGTGTAGGTGCAGATACCGCGTTGCGGCCAAGTGCAAAAAGATGAGCTAAAGCGATTTTTCCAGAGGAAAAACTAGGAATAAAAGAGTATGCCAACATGGATCTCGATGAATGAGTAAGGTGACAACCGTATTACTGTTGGCTTATTTGCTTCTTTACAATCTTTGTGACGCGTGAATACGTAATTTGCGATAAATTCCAGTCGTACCCTGCTAGATCCGTGGTGTTAATCGACTGCACAATAACAGCATCAATATCTTGGTGATATTTCACATAGCTTTGATACCCCGGCAACAGGCCGCCATGCTCAAACTCATAAAGGGTAATGTAGATGTTTTGTGCTTTTGCATTTAATAGTTGGCCCGTACTCAACGCACGCACGAAGATGGCAACGTCTTTAACGGAGGCGAGCATTGAACCATAGTTATTAGATTTGATGTCTTGTTCGTAACCAACGTAATAACCGCTCATTACTGTGCTTAATTCGACATCGTTCAAGCTGGTAAATGTGTGCGTTAACCCTAAAGGATTCAGAATGTTAAGCCGTAAGTATTGATCAAAGCTTAGCTGTGAAACCTGCTCAATAACTTTCTTGAGAAAAAAGTAATTTGAATTTGAATATTCATAACTCGAATCAGGTTTAAAACGAGCTGGCCTATCTAAAATAAGGCTAAGCTTTTTTGCCGGCTCATGCATCGGTGTTTCCCAGTAGCCAGGTGTGTCGGTGTAATTGGGTAGTCCGCTTCGATGCTGAACCAACATTCTAATGGTGATTAAGTCTGAGAATTCAATGCGATGCTTAAAATCGGGGAAGAATTGAGTAAGAGGAGCATTTATGTCAAGGCGCTCCTGCGCTGCTAGTTGGGCAATTGCTGTTGCAACATATAGTTTTTCGATGCTGGCAATCTTAAATAAAAGATTTTCACTAGCCCTTGTTTGTAGATCCCTATCACTGTAGCCGGCAGTGAAGAAATGTGTTGTTGCAAGTGGTGAATCTACATACACAACAATGCCATCTGCACCCCGCTCAACGGCGCTTTCTAACTCCTGATCAAGGGACTCTGGTAGCGGTGCAAGCCAGGTAAAGACAAGAATCCATGGTACGAAGAACAGCGAAATAACCGTGCTAATTAGTAAGCTTATTCTAATAACGAACTTGGTACGTGGAGTCATAGTGATGCATCGTCTGGTTGGTGATGTAACCCCCTATAATGCCTACTCAGTCTGTGGCTGAAAAGGTATTATTTAATTCTGTTTGAGTCACTCACATTAGAGATGATGACTGCTACCATCTTATTGGATATATGAAGCAAAGCGTGTAGATGCCTCGTTTTATTTTTTTGCGTTAATTGCTGCTGGCATCAAGCGTTGTATCGTCTAGGTTCTCTAATGGATATGGGTATCTGCCTGAATCAATTAGCTCTTGTCGTTTCTCGTCAATTGACACATCATCGGGCGGTAAAAGAAAGTCGCCGTTTGACATCATGATTCGACGTTGTTTCACCCTAACAGGGGTGCGCTCTGGATTACTTTGCGTGGGTAGATACTTTCGATGGGCATGATTAATTGTGGTAAATTCCTCTTGCGTTATGAGGTTGTCAGGCACGGTTCGCAGCAATCTCACATTAAACACATCACCATTTGAGTCAATTTCATAGTCAAACTCAACAATGTTTAAATGACCTCCTGCGGCCAACTTTTGAAGTATCATTCGCCTCGCGGCATTTTTAGTTCTGACTCTTTCTGGAATTGGCTGCCAATAATCGAAGGCTGCCATATAACCCACATCAACAATAGGTTGGGCATAATAAGGTTCATCTGGCACTGATTGACAGGCACTTAAGGCGTAGAGTGCGCCAAGGAGTAGGGCTTTTTTGATCATATTATTTTTATTATTTATCGTTTTGGGTGGAATATGCATCGCCAATTATTAGCAATGCATACAAGGCTTCTAGGTGACGATTAACTGCATTCGGCTTGAGACTGTTTTAAGCACATTTCTACCACTTCACTGCGACTGGCCACCTCTTCAAGGCAGTAGTCAAGGCGCATAGTGAGCTCGATTTCTTGCTCTTGTTCAGGCCATTGCCAATCGCGTAATAGTTGCTTGGTCGCTTGTCTCAAAGCGCGTGAATAGCGTTTTGGATCGGTAGCTTGGATATCGAAATCTTTGGCCATGCCGCTTTGTGAAATCGTAAAGCGTGTTATCGCGCAGCCTTTGCCCTCTACATTTAATAACTCTAGCGGGTAAGCACGATTAGGAATACTCTGTAAACGCAGCCAGTTTCCCTGCGGGTCTAAAATTTGAGCCTGAATATCGCCAGTTGGGCGTTTGTCAGAGATGTCGGTATTGTTTGCTTGCGCAGTGGCGGCTGCCACCATCAATGCGCACCATAGAATCTTTTTCATACACTTCCTTGTTATTTTGTGTGACAAGTTACTTAACCATAAAGACTACACGGCACTAACTCAAGCCTAAAAATTGTACCAAAGTGTCTGCTCGGTTTTTCCATAACACTTGATGTTGAAACGAATTTAGTATTTAAAATAGGGAATTAATGATACTGCGCAAAGCAAAATCATTTTCTTCTACTAGCATTAGTAGAGACACCAAAATAAAAGCAACAAAAGGAAAACAATATGCGCATAAATCAAGCAATGGTTGATGAAATGGAATTGCTGGCAAAATTTCCACGAGCCAGCCACATGCAAGGGATCAAAGTGCATAGCGACGCTGACGACGCGATGCGTGAAGCGGCCATGCGTTTGTTTGAAAAAGGCATCACCGACAGCCCCGATGGCGGCTACTTAACTGATCTCAGGTCTCGACCTCGTTACCCATCTCGATACACTGCATTCAGCACTTCGATAACGCTTTCTCGGGGGCAATTTTTATTAATTGCCTCAATTAATTTTCTACAAAGGCTTGCCTTGGAGTTAACTCCAAGGTTTATGCTGTATGAAATTCACATCTTTCTTTGAGGCGACGATGAATTTCACACAAGCCATTCAAATCCCAGTGCTACGAGAACTTGTAAAAGCTCGCCAAGCAAGGCAATTAGGGTTGTCGGCGGTACAATTCAGCCATTATGAAAATGCGCATGTGCTTGGGCAGGAATCTACTTACTGGCACACCTACACACATTGGCTGATGCTGTGTTGGGGCTGGCAGCACAGGGTTTATCCTGAGGTTGCTGGGCAGATTTTACGAATTGTGGGTGCTGTCACTAAAACTGCAATCGGTTTATTACCGCACGGCAATACAGGGGGGGCTAACGTGAGCCCATTCAAACCTATGACACTTTCTTGTGCACACAAGCGCGCTATCTTGAGCGCTAAGCGCAAGATGGTTAGAGAGCGATAAATAGTTTGGTGAACAAAGTAAAAGCGAGCAAAAGTAATAGCCAATTCATCACCTTAACAAACTTTTTTGTGTCAAAGCGCTGCTGAATACGCACTCCTAACCAATTGCCTGCAATAGCGATGGGGGTAAATGCCAAGGCGGTCAGCAATATATCCAAAGTAAAGAAGCCTTGAGAGACAAATGCTACCAACTTAATGGCATTCATAAATGCGAATAACGCCGCAGCGGTTGCAACATAGTGCAATGGTTTCAAATGCTTGGCACTAAAATACATGATGAGAGGCGGGCCGCCAGCATGCACTAAGGTGCTGGCAATGCCTGAAAGCAAGGCCATCGCTCTGGCGCCCCAATTGCTTGCCAATAAGGGGTATTGAGCATTGCCTAAGAACAAGCTGCGAACAGCAAATAAGATACTAAAGGTGGCGATTGCCGCGGTGAGCATGGTGGGCGAGAGAACCGTTATAAACCACTGGGCGACGACGACCCCAATAAAAATGCCCGGCATGAGCAAGCGTACCAGTTCAGATCGCCATTGGCGCCAATAGCTTCTGAGGCTAAACACATCAGCAATAATCAGAATGGGTAACATCAAGGCGATAGCATCAATGGCAGGCATCACCAGCAGTAACAGGGGTACTGCAAATACCCCTAAGGCACCGGCAAATCCCGACTTGGATATGCCGGTAAGTAATACCACAAGGGCTATTACTGCAATGGTAGTAAGCGTCATTATGCTAGCTCAAACCATAATGCGATAAGAGGTTCACTTGCGTGCAATGTTACAACCTCATTTGAGTCAATAGCAAAAGCATCGCCACTGCTAAACGTTGCATCTGCAGCTTCAGCTGAGCCAGAAATGATATGCAAATATCCAGTCCCGGGTGCCACTTTAAGATCAACCGTTTGGCCAGGCTCCAGCACAATGCGCGAGAGCGTTGCATCTTGGTTGATGCTCAGCGTACCTTCTTCACCCGATGGCGTAACCAGTGGCGTTATTACTCCTCGCTGAGCAATTGAAAGCTGTTCATAGCTTGGGGTAATACCACGGAACTTCGGCTGAATCCATATTTGCAAAAAATGCGCAGCTTCTTCAGTCGAAGCATTGTATTCACTGTGCATAATGCCACTGCCAGCGCTCATGCGTTGCACGTCACCAGCTTTAACAACAAACTCATTGCCGCGGCTGTCTTTGTGTTTCAGCGCGCCGCTTAACACGACCGAGATAATTTCCATATCGCGGTGGCCATGGGTGTCAAAGCCTTTACCCGGCTGTACTTTGTCTTCATTGATCACACGTAATGTCGACACACCCATATGTTTGGGGTCGTAATAATGGCCAAATGAAAAACTATGTTGGCTGTGCAACCAACCCAAGTCCACGGTGCCACGTTCGTTTGCTCTGCGAATATATTTCATGATTTAGCTCCTAGGGTCTGTTGACCTTTGAAGTATGAATTTTGTTCAAATCAAAGGCTTTCAATGCAAGGAATGGGTTATGTTGCATAGTGAACTATGTTAATAGCCCATGACAACGCAGTGTAAGCCTTTGGTTGAACCCTTTGGGCAGCGCCATTGGGGTATTTTTTCGGCGTTATCACCTGACTTACATAGAATGACTATGTGACGCAGGCTCTGCCTTGCCAAAATACCCCGATGACTGCAGCAAAAACACACAGCAAAGGTCAACAGACCCTATTAATCGATGAAACAAGTTTAATAGCCTGCAAGGTAGAACAAAATGAGTAAAAAAAGGACATAACATTCCATTGAAACGAATGAATCTGCGTACTTTTACACCCGGCTACGTAGCTCACCCAATAAAGCACGCGCCGCTGGACCAAGGTTATCACCATCTTTAAATAATAAATAAAGCGGATGGGCGCGCTGCCCTCCCGACACTAGCGGCAGTGGTTTGAGTGACCCAAGATTCACGTGCTCAGCAATGGCATGTTTGGGTAACCAAGCGAAGCCAAGACCGTTGGCAATCATATCGATGGAGGTATTGATTTGGCTCACTGTCCAACGTTGATCAGCCCCTAACCAGCCTGCATCTTGCTTGTCTTGTTGTGCCGAGTCGCGGATGACAATTTGCCGATGGGCCTTTAAATCCTCTGGTGTGAGTTCGCGTCCCATGTGATGCAGTGCATGCTGTGGATGAGCTACCGCAATAAACTCTATGCTACACAGTTGCTCGCTGAATCCTTCTCCTGAAAAGGGCGAAATAGCGAGTTCAACTTGGTTTTTAGTCAGTAACTCATTAGCGCCTTTGAGCACAGACTCAATGAGTTCTATGCGCAGCAGAGGATACTGTGCGCTGGTGGCATCGAGCACATCGTAAAGAAGCGTTTTTGGCAGCGTTTGGTCTATTGCAATACGCAGTTGTGTTTCTACACCTTCCCCTAGCGTGTTACCAATGGCTTCTATTTTTGCGGCTTCTTCTAATAAGTACTCTGCTCGGCGCAACATCATTTCGCCAGCTTCAGTTAGATGAGTTCGCCTACCTTCAACATGGAACAACTTCACCCCTAAAGAGGATTCAATTTTGGCCACCGCGCTGTGAATACTGGATTGGCTTTTGTGCACGCCTTGCGCGGCTTGGTTAAATCCACCGTATTCAACAACGGCACGGAACATGCGCCATTGTTCTAACGTGATGCGTAGCATGGGACTTCCTCAAATCGATGTGATGACAACAGTGTACTCTTTGCGCCTTGAGTGGCAAAGAAACGCAAAAAAGCGACCTCATTGTTGAGGCCGCTTTATGTATTTGTATAGCTTAGGCTTTGTTACGGCTTAGTAGCCATTGGTCAAGGCTAAACTTGCCTGCGCCTGATGCTGCTAGGGCTAGGAAACCACCCGCAATGGCGATGTTTTTGTAGAACATTAAAAACTGAGTTTGGTCGTCCAATTGGAAGTGGAACACCAGGGCGCTTACGACGCTGAATCCAGCAAAAGCAAGCGCCGTTAAGCGGGTAAACAAACCGGCGATAATCATGATGCCGCCGAGTACTTCAAGCAGGATCACCAAAGGTAATAACATGCTGGGTACGCCAACCGACGCCATGTATTGTGCGGTTGCATCGTAGTATTCAATTTTGCTTAAGCCTGTTAGTACAAACAGTGCGCTTAAACCAAAGCGAGCAAATAGCGCGCTGATGTTAGAAAGAGTGTCGTTGCTAGAAATTACGTTAGTTAAGTTCATTTTCATTTCCTCAATTAGGTTGCTGTTTCGCTGACAAGGAAATAGTAGTATCAATTTAAAAGAATAAAAATTAGTAAAAATCGCACTTATCATTCTCTAAAAAAGAATGATAAGTAATGATTGTCGTCCTTGTAGAATGAGTTTAGTTGCAGCTATGCAGTTACCGGCCTTCTTGCTCGATAAAAATCTTGCTCGCTTGTGTGCGATTACTGACACCCAATTTCGCAAAAATGGCGGAAATATGATTCTTGACCGTCTTTTCTGAGATATTCAACGCTGACGCTATTTGTTTGTTGGCATCGCCATTCGCCATCAAATGCAGCACCTTAAACTGTGACGGGGTAAGGCTTGCGAGTAGCTCGTAATGCTTTTGCTGTGATGAAGGTATTGAAGCAGCGCTAAACGGGGTTGGGAATTGGTAATCACCCGCAAAAATACGCGTCAGGCTCGAAACCAAATCATTAATGTCTACCGACTTTGACAAAAACTCGGATGCACCTGCTTGTAAGCACTCTTGGCGCACATCTTGGCTATCATGGGCGCTCAACACCACAATGGGCAACTCCGGATAAGTTTGGCGTAGGAAGTAGATACCGCTGGCGCCGGTGGCACCAGGCATGTTCAGATCCATAATGACTAAATCAAGCTCACCATCATCTTCTTGCAGTTTGGAAAAGAGCGCGAGATAGCTGTCGGCGCTTTCAATGTAGGTGTCGTGTAGGCGGTTAAGCAATGCGCCTTTGAGGCCAGCTAAAAAAAGCGGGTGATCATCGGCAATCAGAATTTTATTCATTGTTTGGTCCGTCTCCAAGCTGCTGGATAAGCCATGATAAGCGGCTGTATTTTATTGGCTTATTTAAAAATCGATAACCAAAGTTTAGTTTTATTTGGTCTCTCACGCGGATGTCTTCCGACATGATGATGATGTTATTTTGCGACAGTGAGAAGCGCTCCGCCAGTTGCTCTGCGATGTCGCTACCCGATGATCCATTATCGAGGTGATAGTCACTGATAATGAGTTCTGGTTTCGGACCATTGTAAGCCAATGCCTGTTCGCTACTAAGTGCAACTTCGGGTTTTAAGCCTCTTCGCTCAACCATATTGGCGACATCATTGGCGTAATTCGGGTCGTCATCAATGATCAGCACGGTTCTGGACGCCAATGCCGCCACGGCGCTGTCTTGGCGCTGGCTATTGTTTGGTATTGTCAGCGTAAATGTGCAGCCTGAAGAAGAGTTTTCTAGTTGTATAGACAACTGCAGTATGGTGCAAATATGGTGCACTATGGTGAGTCCTAAGCCGCTTCCTGCATAGCTTCCTGTGCCGCGCACAAAGCTGTTAAATACTTTCTCTTTCAGTGCTTCATCAATGCCCGTTCCAGAGTCTTTAATCGCAAGCGTATAGTGATCGTCAGCCGCACAGAGAATCACATCTATGTGGCCGTTCTCTGGGGTGTTTTTTATGGCATTGTCGATAAGGTTATTAATTACCCGAGCCAGTAAAAATGGGTCGATATGCACCCACGCGTCAGCTATATCAGTTTTGAGCGCCAAGCTCTGTGCTTTGCGATTGGCCATGTCGCTAAAGCGTTGCAAGCTTTGCGTGATGAGAGCGCACAGTTCCACATCTGAGTTCGCAGGCTTCACCATGTTGGCGTCAAACTTGGATAGGCTCACAATTGAGTCAACGAGCTGATCAAGCAAGGTAATTTCGCCTAAGATTGCGTCGCTGTTAGGGCTGTGAGCAGGCAGAGTATCGAGTAACTTCAAGCGAATCGCATTCAATGGCGCCCGTAAATCGTGACTGGCAGAGGCAATGAAGCGGGTCTTGTCCAAGTTGGCTTTAACCGCAATTTGTTGTTGTTCTTTGTACAACTGAGTTTTGGCTTCAACTTGCTGAGCCAGTTCTTGCGCGTAGGACTTTTGCTCTTGGTGTTTGAGCTCTGAAACCGCTAATTCAGCGTTTTTCAAGCGCAGTTTAAAGGCAAACCCAAGCGCCACGGCAATAAATGTCAGTGTAACGTAGATAGCTATCATTGACGGGCGCAAGTAAAAGGGCGGTTGTACGTGAAAATAAGATTCAACGTACGCTTTTTGTGCGCCATCATAGCCAATGACTTTGGCTTGAATCACGTACTTACCGGGCTTGGGCTTGATTAATGTCACATAGCGAGAGCGACTGGGTAGCCATTGCGACGATTTTGAGTGCGTGCCTTGCAATCGATACAGCAACAGATCACCTTCGGCGGGAGGGAGTGATGTACTCATCGCAAATTCGATGACGCTGGGGTCAATGATTTCAATACCATCTTGTAATGGCGATGACTCACCATCAATGCTGAGATTGGTGAGCGTTAACTCGGACTGTATGTTGTGACGATTTAAGCTATCTGGGTCCACCAACAGCAGGTCTTCGCTATTGGCAAAGAAGATTGATTGGCCTACTCGGCCACAATAATCTGTGGCTGGAATAGCGCCCAAACCATTGGCGCCAGTGTAGCTATGCAGCTTTTTCGTGGTTGGATCATAGGCACTGACACCATGGCGAGAGCTTATCCAAATGCGCTGTTTGGCATCTTCGGTAATACAATTCGCTGATGGGATAAATCCACCCTGTGACAATTGCAGTGGTGCCATTTGTGCCAGTGGATCGGTGGTATCTAAGGTATAAACGCCCTCATCGAGCGTGGTGATCCACAGCTGTTCAAGGCTGTCTAAGAACAAACTGGTTACCGCTTGAGCGCCTTCAAGGGGGCGCAGTGTTGAATCATCACCTTGGCCTATTTGCGCAAGTGAGAGACTCATCACGCCGTGTCGTTGACTGGAAAGATAGAGCTGACCGTTGGCATAGACTGTATCGATGACGGAAGCAAGTTCCAATGGATAACTTTGCTCAGTGTGCAGTGCACCCTCTTGCATGCGTGCAATGTGTAGGTATTTATCATCAACCAACACGAACAAGTCGAGAGGTGGTATATAAGCCGAGTATGTAAGGGGGGCATTGTCATCTGGGCGAGAGCTGAGCGTATAGGACGCATACTCGTCATTAAAAATTGCGATTTCACTAAAGTTTTTTACCGCATTTGCATGCCCAGGAAAATAGCGCAAATTTGGCGTTGCAAGGTGGCTTTTTTGCGAGCGCCAACCGAGCGTATCGGAAAATCGTAGTTGCTGGTTGGGCGTTAAAATGACCAATTCATTGTTGTCGATAAATTGCGTCAGAATTGGTGGCGTAAACTCGGCAACGTGCTCGCCAAGAGATTGAAACTCATAAGCCAATGGAGATATATGGTAAAAGCCGTTGGTAGTGCCAATAAATAACTCTTTATTCGCGCCAATATGCGCAGATAAAGCCATGCTAGCTTGGCGGTAACTGTCATTAACGCTGGTGGGGAGGATATGCTGCATGGGCATTGCTGAGGCGCTGTCCAAAATCACCATACCACGTTGAGTTACTGCATAAATATGCTCTGCCTTTACCTCTAGGCTTGAGATCATATTGGAAGGCAGGGTGTTTGTTTGCTCGCTTAAATGTGTTTTTAGGCGATTTTGTTTATCGTAAACATAGATACCCTTGTTAAAAATGCTGATCCACACATTTTGGTTAGTTAAATCAACGGTGAGCGCGCGTATATCTTCCTTACCGCGTGCTAAGTTTTCTAAGTTGAAAAGGCGATGTTTACCTGATTGCCAATTGTAAAGAACCAAGCCGTTGGTGGTCATTAACAAGATGTGGGCTTGGTCATATCGCGCGAATGAATTGACTTGCACGCCCTCGTACAATTCGCTGGAAACAACGCGTGCGGTTTTATGTGAAAGTTCTAGCCTTACAAGTTGCCTATTGCTGATGACATACGCTAACGAATCATCAATAAACAGCATATTCGTGACGCGCTGAAGGATGCCGTTTGGATCAGGAAAGGGCGATGCTTTGAGGCTTCTTGGGTCAACGAGTTCGATACCTCCAAGCCCTAATAGCCATACATATTGATCTCTGGCGTGAATTTGTGTCACGGGATTAAATCGGATCCCCTGTCCTTTTTGAGCACTTTTTTTGAGTTGAACGACACCTAAGCCGTCGACAATGCTTACCCCTCCTGGACCCGCTAACCATAATCGTCCAAAGGCGTCTTTTTCAATGTCGTAAACGCTGTTGTGGGTGAGGCCTTTGGTGGAATCCCAATGAGTTGCATAGGGAGTGAGTTGCTCAATTCCTTGAACATTGCATACCCAAAATAAACATAAAAACAGTAGGCGCGACAACATAAGCAAATGAGCTCCCCTGCGGGGAGCTCCAGAAAGGGTTTAAATAAACTTTCGTCTAACTATGACTGGCGTCATAAGAATTAGCAACCAAATGAGACTACCTGACGATGAGCGGTTCGCCACGTCAACATTGACTGTTGATGTTGAGGTGAATTCGCCATCGCTCACAGTGACTTGGAATACCAGTGTCGCATCGCGTTCAACGTCAGGTGTATCCACCGTAAGCTGGGCACCTGAAGTGCTTGATGCCAACGCCGATGGGCCTTGCAGTTGTTGCCATGTTATGTGCAGCTCGTCACCATCTGGGTCAGCGCTTTGGCTCGCATCGAGCGTAAAGCTTTGACCTTCTTCAACGCTGATAGACGCATTGGCTATCGTCGCTGTCGGAGCGTGGTTCGGATTAACGTGCACTAAGTTACCTGTGTGCTTATCACCTTTGGAGTTGGTTAGTTCAAACTGATGGGTGAACTTACCCTCTAACGGAGTGGCGAGTGTTACAGTCACAGGGATAGTCAGCGATTCGGTGCTCTGCGCGCTTTGCAGTGCATTTATTGTGATGGTGTTATCCATTACTTGCACCTGAGCATCCTCTGAGCTGGCAGTAAAGCCTGGTGCGAGTGTCACCTTCGCTTGATAACTTACATCCTCGTTAAGCGGGTTTGGCGCAACAGTGAAGGCCAAGCTCGTTGGCATTGCAGTGGTTACGTCAGCGCTGTCTGCAGCTAGCGTCATAGCGTCAGTTAGCTGATTGATGATCAAGCTAGTTGTACCATGCGACACCGATGTCCCCGCGTATTGGTCTTGCTCGAATACTTCGATGCTGCCGTAGTAGTTGGTATTGGCCTCGAGTCGTTTATCCCACAAAATGTTGAAGGGCATGTCGCCAAATGCACTGCTACTGTTGTCAGGCAGTACGTTCATTGATACGCGATTTTCAGGTGTGTTACGCACTACGTCGATAGCAATAATATCTTGCTCTTTTTCTGAGCCTGCGTAGTTCCATGCCATTACCCAGTATTGACCAGGGGCGTCACCCGAAAGCGTACATTGCTCACCCACATTGCGTGTTGAAGCAGCAACACACACGCGCTCAACGGCTTGAGGTTGGCCATCACCGTTGGTATCTAAACCAACAAATAAATCGGCATCAATTGCTTGTGAACGACCAATAACAATATCCAGTGGCTCACCTTCGGTGACGTCGAGCATGAAGAACCCTGCGCCTTTTTCAAAGCTATCGAACGGCGTGTTGTTGTCATCCGCAGCGATTAAAAGCTCAGTAGTAATACCTTTCACTAGCGGGCTATGAGTCACATAAATTTGCTCAGGACGACGAAATGCATATTCCGTGATATCGAAACCAGCATTTTGCCAATAGTACTCTTGAGCATATGAAACTGGCACGCGCGCAACGAGAGGTTTGATACGCAGTGGCAGTGTTAGCTCAGGTTGCTGTGATTGTCCTGAAGTGATGCGCACGTTGCCATCAATCCATTCATCAGCAGCCCATTCGCTAATAGTCGCAGCGATGGTCACGGTCACCTCTTCACCAGCTGTCAACGTGACTTCTGCCGGTGTAAAGGTCATGTCACTGAGGTAGTAGTTGGAGCCTTTTTGACTAAAGCGATAGGTACCCGCTTGGGTTGCTTTAAAAGTGCGCTCCCACGTACAGGTTCCAGGGCAGTTGCTATCAACAAGGTAAGGCACATTCAACGCTTTTACATCGCCCTGAATATCAGGGTTTGCAGCTAAGAAGGCTTCCGTTGTAACTGGCATCACGAGCCCTGCGTTTGCCGCTTTGTCGACTTGAATCATGCCTGCACCACGGTCCCAAATATTTGCTACTTGGCCATCTTCCGCGCGAGTCATCTGACTGTTGGCAGTCATCATCAAGGCTGATTGAATTTCCGCAGCACTCCACTGTGGATTAAGTTGCTTCAACAGTGCAGCGGCACCTGCAACATGCGGTGATGCCATCGATGTGCCTGATAAGAAACTAAAATCACTCGGCGCCGGATTAGCGCTAAATGGTTGCTCATCTGAATACGCTGCGTAAATATCCGTGCCCGGTGCTGCAACATGTGGCGATAAGAGTTCAGGCAGGAAGCTTGTTGGTCCGCGTGACGATGACGCATTGACGATGTTGCCTTTGTTGCTTTGGCGCGTTGCTAAACCAGCGGTGATGTTGATCACAGGCGACGTTTCTGCGCGCGCCCAGTCTAGCAGCTGTTCACCTTGTGATTGCGTCACCTGCATGCCTGCAATTGGGTAAGGAATGGAGTATTGCTCTGTATTGCTGCCTTCCACGTTGCGGATAATCACACCCACACCGCCTAGCTGGCGGATACGGTCAACCTTATCGTACAGGCTGATACCACCGCGGTCACAAAGCACTATCTTGCCCTCTAGATCAGGGTAGTCACGCCATGTGAAGAAATTACATTGCTTACGTAAGCTATCTACGTCGCCCGCATACACCATCTCTGCACTCACCGCTTCACTGAAGCCGCCGAGCCCTGTAATGTCGGTAAAAGTCGCAGTCACAGCGTCGCCTGCGCTGATGGTTTTCTCTACCACGCGGTCATGGCTGGCGTTAGCAACTTGTGTTGTCCAAGGTGCAAGGTGACCTACGGTATTGCTACCCGGTCCCGAGTTACCTGCCGATAAAGATACGAACACACCGGCCTGCGTTGCCGATAAAAATGCCAGATCAAGCGCTGAATTCCAAGGCTGTGGGCCTTCAGCACTTGGTCCGATAGACATGTTGATAACGTCAACACCCGCGTCAATTGCATCTTCAACCGCTTTGACCATCGCACCCATGTCACAGCCTGACACAGGCAAACAGACTTGGAATGAAACGATATTGGCGTGTGGCGCAACACCTGACACTTGTGCAAAGTTAGAGCCAGCAATAGGAGTGCCGTCGCTCATCTCGGTGTTGCCCGGTTTGTATACCGCGACATTGGTAAGAATGTTGCCTGCCGCTGTGGATGCTACGTGGCTACCGTGACCATTGTAGTCTTCACCCACGTGCGGGCGCACATCGCCGAAATTATCAGTAATGCTGTCGTAACTAAATACACCGATGAGTTTGTCGTTACACAGGTTTGTATTTTCAACACAATCACCGAGGTAATTGCCGCTACCCAATGGGTTGATGTGGGTGTAACCGTCCCCACCCGTTGCTTGAAATGAGGGGTGATCGGTATTCACGCCTGAGTCGATGATACCTACAACCACCCCCTCACCTTTCGCGCCTACCGCTTGAATGGTCTGGGCGTTCCAAATGGGTTTTGCGCCAATAAATTCTGGGCCCACATCGGTTTGCATTTCATAGGCTATTTGGCGCTCTACTTTTAATACATTCGGTAGGCTTAATAGCTTTTCTGCTTGCTGCTCGGTCAATTCCATCGCCACACCGTTGAATACGGTGTCGTAGCTGTATAGGATTTCTTTTTTCTCACCCAACGCACTTTGGGCTGCTTGCATAAACGCTTGCTGCTGGGTTTTTACTTGCGCTTTAAACTGCTGCGCAAACTGTGTTTGCGTATCGAGCTTGCCTTTGAAATTTGGCTCGCTTTGCGCCGCAAATGCTAAAGGTTGGCCGCGAAGATGCACAAAATAGCGGTTCGTTGCGCCTTCATGATCTTTGTTGAGTACGGTATTGACCTTGTCTTCAAATGAAAATGGCTTACTGAAAAGAGCGGGTGCCGTTGATGCGCTGGCAACACAACTCATCGCCATACTGATGGCAATTAATGACTTCTTCATAATAATTCTCTTCACTGGTTACTTCATACGGCGTGGACGACGGCATAACAGCATGCCAAATAGCGCCATTAGGCTCAGGCCAAATGAACCACTCGACTCGTTGTTCGTTACTGTGACTTCGACTTGATGCGTTGCGGTCTCACCGTGAGCATCAGTCACACTGATAGCCAACGTCGCTTGCTCCTCGCCATCGACAAAGGGGGCACTACCTTGAGTCACCAAGGATTGTGGATGGCTTAATGTGATAGCTGGGCCACTTAATTGCTGCCAAGAGATAGACACTGGGCCTTTTGCTGCGCTTAGCGATAAGTCGATGTTGAAGTTGTTTCCTTCCTCTACACTGATATTCGCTGTGCCTGATAAGCTCGGTTGTTTGTCGTTGGTAACCGATACTGTGGTATGCGCTGTCGTTGTCGACTCGCCATCAGCGACAATCAATGAGAAGGCCAAGTCGACTTGCTCATTCACCACTGGGCTAGTGAAGCTAAGCTCCATAGCTGAGGGGTCAAAATCAACCGCAGGCCCGCCCGTTTGCTGCCACTCAATGTTTAATGACGTGTTGTCTGGGTCGGTTACTTCGGCTGACACAATGACAACCTCATCTTCGCCTGCTTGCACTTGTTCAGGCATAGCAATGATGGGTGCATCGTTGATTTGTGCGACATTGAGTGTGTAGGTCATGCTGTACGCACGGTTGTTATCTTTGTCATCCGTAAGCGTCACAACAAACGGTAGAGTTCCTGAAAACTCTGGTGCAGGCGTGATGTTCACTGAGACTGAGTCGGTGCCAATTTCCGCACTGTATTGAGAACCATCATCGGCATTTGCACTGGCTACATTGATGCTGTAACTGCTTTGTTGATCATCTACAAATGGCAGGTTTAGTGAGAACGCTTCATCTTCATTGGTGTGTAATGGGCGATTTGGCCAGGCGAGGCGTAAACCTTCTTCGATGCCTACATCGCCACTTTGCTTGATACTCTGCACTTGCACTTCGGCGTCTCTATCGAAGGTGGTGCGTAAGCTGGCAATGGTTTCACCAAACGGTGAATGAGCGATGCTTTCGCCGTTGATCACTTGGTCAACTTTCGCTATTACTTGGTCACCGATAACGGTGCCGTCGGCTTTGAAATCGACACGATAAAGGTTTTCAGTCTGCGACGTGTAGTCTTCAGATTTCAAATACACGTACGAGAACGTATCGTCATAACGGCTCAAGTACCCAGCAGAGTAATAACCCGAATCTTGTTTGTCGCCATACAGGATAGGCGCCAAAGCGACAGGTTCAGAACCGAGAGTGAGGGTACCGTCGTGTGCGATGTGCTGCATGAACAGGCCATAGTTCCCAAAATTCGTATTTGAGTATTGGGCAGCCCATGTGATGACATAACCATCATCCGTTGCGACCAATGATGGTGAAGCGACATTATTAAATTCAAAATCATCACCATGAGAAATGCGCAGACCTGAGTTTGGAAATTGCAAATTGCCATCCGCATCAATGTGCTGGAATAAAATGTTGCTGTTGAATAACGTCGGGTGTGACCAAGCCAAGGTGACACCACCATGACCGTCTGCAACAAGGGATGCACCGCCAGATGAGCGGGCAGGAAGGCTGACTTCACCAAACATGATGGGCTTTGGTGATTCACCCCATTGTGGCTGACCGTCGAAGTCGTACTTTTGCACAAACATGGCGTTTTCACCGTCTGCACGAATGCCGCTGAACAACACAACTAAGCCATCTTTCACAGGAGTAAACGATGAGAAACGCGTTGTTTGCATTTGCTCTGTGGTATGCCAAAGCTCATTGCCGTCTTTGTCTAGCATACCTACGGCAACCTTAGCTGAGCGACTTTTGGTGTCGTAGTCCAACGCGTAGAATAGCTTATCACCTGCACTCGTTAAGTGAATTGGCAGTGTGCGACCAGCATCTTCAGGTGCTGGAATAAACGGTGTTTCCCACCCCGCACTGCCGTCAGCATTCGTTTTGAACACCATGGTACCGTGAGGAAATACACTTAAATCCTCGAATCCTGTGTAGATAGCCCCTTCGTTATCCAGCATCATCGACCAAGTGAGGATGAATGACTGTTGGCGGTCGTACAGTGTTTTAGCACCTTGCTCCCACGCAAAGTCGCCATTTCGGTCAAGCTTGTTGACCATAAAGTCATAGCCAGTGCTTGGGTCTGAGTAGCCAATAATGATATTGCCTTGGTGATCGACCATGGTTTTATGTGATGCAGAACTTGCTGTTGCAGTCACAAATGTGGAGGTGTCACTCCCCCATTGTGCTGCAACCGGTGCTGCCATGCTCATACTCACGGCTAGTGCCGTGGCTGATAGAAGAAACCGCATAGATACTCCTGTTGATGACTTGTTGTAATGAGATCTGAACGATTATTCATCAGCAGCAAAACGGATGTAATCGATCAAAGGTCCCAAATCATCTGGGAAATAAGTCCTATGCGGCGTTAACTAATTGTCATGAACGTGAGTTAAAAACACGACGAAATGTTAGTGACTAGTAATGGATTCAGTGTTTGGCGAGTACAGAAAAAAGTGGCACGCGGGGCCAATGATGTGCACTAATATCTTGTTATATATAGGATTAGTAAGTTGGGGATGACAAACGCCATCACCAAATACACAGTAACATGGGATGAACAAGTGGATAAGCGTACGGCGCAACTAGGGCGGCGGATGAGGTAAGTGAGTACACAGGCTTCAATTGCCGCAACAAGGACAATGGCAAAGCTCGGTGCTGATGACAGCATCATCATGTACAGGCCAATACTCATACCGATTGCCGCAAACCATTTGGCGCGGGTCGGTACCACTTTATGCGCGCGCCACGCAACCAAACTCGGACCTACATTAGGGTGGTTGAGAAGCCAAGATTCTAAACGTGGCGAAGAATGGGTAAAACAAGCCAGTGCGAGAATAAAAAAAATGGTGCTGGGCATAACCGGAAGTGCCACGCCAATAATGCCTAGCGCGACAAAAAGCAGGCCAATACCTTGCAATGCAAGACTTTTATAGCGCTGAAAAAACGATGCACTAACAGCAGATTGAGACACAGGGCGCCCCTAATAACCTTGGTATTTTTAAGTGTACTAAAGGACAGGCTAAGCCGCTAATTTTTAAGTGAGAATTAAAAAGGCCGGCGATGCGGCCCCAATACATTGAAGGGTTAAGCAAATGGCTTGAATGCATCATCCAACGGTGTTTTTGCGATGTGGTTCACATAATTACTCATGACCTTTTGGCTAAGGGCAAGAATGATCTCGAGTAAGTTTTGCTTACTGTAGCCAGCATTGAAAAATGCTTTGGTTTGTTCGTCACTTAAGCGCCCGCGTTCGCGTACGATTTCGAGTGTGGTTGCGCGTAGCACCTCCAGTTTATCATTGCCTAGCGGTGCAACATCCCTCAGTGCTTGGTTCAGCGCTTCATCAACTTTCATCGCTTTTGCGATAGCAGAGTGAGCTGGCACACAATAATGGCACTCGTGTTCTACGTTAATGCTTTGCCAAACAACCGTTTTTTCTTCGTTGTTGAATGAGCTGTTTAGAAAGGCTTCGTGCAGCACTTGATAACCATGCAAGTGCTCTGGAGATTCAGCCATCACTGCGTGCAAATTAGGAATACTGCCAAAGGCTTTTTGAGATTTATCGAGCAGAGCCTTGCTTTTTTCTGGCGCCGAATCCGGTGTGTGTAAAGTGTAATTTATCATGGGTTCCTCCTGTTAGTGGCAACAAGGTTAGAATCATTTGAATGATTGTTCAAATAAAGGTTTGTTATGAAATGGAGCGAGAAGTTCTAAGTGCGAATGAAATTTAAACCCGCTTTTGTTGTTCGAGGTAATGCGCATGCAGGAATGAAAAAAGGGCCGTTTGGCCCTTTTTTTGAATCTAGAAGTAGTATCCCAAATTAATGTTGAATCTACGCTCGGTTTCGCCACTGTTGCCAGCAATCGAGCCGCCCACAAAGGGCTGGCTTTTGGCATGCACTAAATCAATGTAAGTAAATAAGCCGCCAGATGCGACTGAAAATCCAGTCACGTTCATCCAGGTATCAGCACTGTTATCAGACTTATCATAAATAATGCCGTAGTCATTGTAGAACTGCAGGCCTGTTACAGCGCCCCACTCTACTGGCAAGCTGTAAGCGATGTTGGCGTTGGTCATCGTCGCTTCAGCAGCGATACTGTCGTAAAATGAATAGGCTCCGACCGCCATGCGGTTTACGTCGTCGATGTCATAATTGTATTCGCCATGTTGCAGTTGGAAGTTCCAGCGGCCAATCGTGCTATTTAGGTGTACCGCCCAAGCTTGGTAATCCCCTGCGCGATCATTGCCATCGTGCAACCCACCTGCAAGTCCAGAGAGTCCGAGCTCGGTTTTACCCCCTTCATGTTCTAAATGGTACGCATAGCGACCTGAGAAGGTATTGTATTCACCGATTGCCTGTTCAGGTTCTGCGTATACGCCTTCATCTGCCGTGCGCCAACCGACCACGTCATATGAATAGCGATCACTGCGGTTATCCACATAACCATCAACGCCGCCAAGCTCATCATTTTTGAAAAAGCCTAGGTCTAACTGCCAGTTGTCTGCCAGCTCACGTTTGAATAAGACGCCCATGTCATGATCATCTTCCAAGCCAACATAATAGGTTGTGCCAAAGAAGTAGTTATGGGAGTTATAAGGCCAGTTGCCAAATGGCACTTTGGTGATACCTGCTTGAACTTGCCAGTCTTGCGCGAAGTCATAGCCTACGTAGGCATATTTAACGGCAGTCATGTAATCAAAGAAGCGAATTTCTGCGTTTAGGGATACATCGCCAATCTCCCCTGCAAAGTTGACGCGAAAGATATCAAAGTCGAAGTCACCGCCACGGTTTTTGCTGTCGTCATCATACGAGGTGTGGCTGAAGTTGGTGCGAACAGCACCGCCGACTCGAATACCTTCTTTCTTTTCTTCGCTGTGCTTCGCTACAGTTTCTTCAAATTTCTGTTCTTGTTTGGCAATGCGGTTTGTGATTTGCTCTTGTTGCTTCGCTTGCTGTTGGTCTTGCTCTTTTGCCTTTACTTCGGCTTGTGCAAGTTGCTCCTGAAGCTGTTGCATTTGCTGTTGCAACTGTTCGAGCTGTTTCTTCATCGCCTCCAATTCTGGGTTAGCCAGTGCTGAGCTTGAAACCAAAGCTAAAGCCACCGCAACCGTTATGCTGTTTAATTTAGTCATAATAACCTTATGTTTCTTGGGTTAACCCTTAGCCTAGTCCAAGAGTGTTAACTTTTCGAAGATGTTGAGCTGTAAATAGGTACGGCTCATGGGTCCATGCACGCTCGCGCCGTCTGATGCGAGTTCACATAAGGTTATTTAGTCTAACAAAAGCAGAAGGTTAGTGTAAGTGTACCTGAATTGGGTGGCGTTATTCGGCTTTGGTTGGTTCGGCAGCTTTGGTGATTGCACCCACTTCAAGCAGAGGCGAAGCATCAATATTATCTGCGTCCATCATGGCGGCGATGCGCTGCATTGATGAGAGTAAAAGAGTTTGTTCCCATTCATCTAAGTTGCTGAATTTATGAATGAAGTGTTCTTGTAGAGGTTGTGGCGCTTTGTCTAACAAGGCTTGCCCTTGATCGGTAAGGTACAAGCTGACGCGGCGTTTATCTAATTCACTGCGAACGCGACTCACCAGTGCGCGACTTTCTAGTCGATCGAGAATGTTAGTAACCGTTGCGGGGCTTAAATTCACGTTTTGAGCAATGCGGCTTGCGGTAATACCGTCCGTTTGTGCAACTTCATGCATGATTAGAAGCTGAGGACCAGTGAGACCTGATGTTTTGTTGAGCTGCTTTGAATGCAGATCAATCGCACGGATCACTTTGCGCAGGGCAATCAACAATTCATCGTATTTTTGCATTTCTAAGCTCCAACATTTTTTACCCCGCCATTATATCGCTAATTTTGACTGTAAACACAACCGTGACGTTTATATGACCGTTTGCTCATTCATATTCCTGAAAACTTGCCGATTTAGAGCGGCTATTACTAATGTATGAATATGAATAATTTGCGATGACAAACTATGAGTATCAGAAGCAAACTTTTAATGGCGCTAATAAGCGCGATTATTATTCCTTTGGGTATTGTCGCTGTGATTGTAATTAGCCAAGCTCGAGAGCAGGCTTTGAATCATTTTCAGAATCTTACCAACCGCGAAGTTGTCCAGATTGATAGGGGGTTGAGCACTTTTTTCGCTGAAGTGAGCAAGGATGTGGATTTCTTAACGTCAGATCTGCGAGTCATTGATGCTCAAACAGATGTCACGCTTTATCGTAATAGCACTCAGGCCAGCCAGTTAGCAGCAGAACAGGGCTCTGAAACGGAGCGCGCAGCTTACTCGCTATTTAAACACTTTGGGGAAACTCATAACGGCCTGGCGTATGTGTACATGGGCAATGAGGAAGGTGGATACATTCAGTGGCCGCAATCTGAGGTGGGCGCTGGTTACAATCCAATAGAGCGGCCATGGTATCGGCGTGGGGTGCAAGCACAGGGCCGTACTGTAAGAACCAATGCATATTATTGGGAGCCGGACGATACCGTCATCGTGTCCACCGTGAAAGCGATAAAGGACAACGGACGTGTTGTTGGGGTGCAGGGCATGGATGTATCGCTAAAAGCACTCACCGATATGGTCAAAGAAATTACGCTCGGAGAGTCGGGGTATTTGATGCTTGTGGAGGACACTGGCACAGTGTTGGTAAACCCACAGCAACCGAGTCACAACTTTAAAGCGCTCGACAGTATTGCAAACGGCGCCTTCAAAGAATTAGCAAATAACAATAATGGCGACTTTGAAGTGCGAGTCAATGGCCAAGATTACTTTGCACATTTGTACACGTCAGAACAACTAGGGTGGAAGTTTATAGGCCTAGTTCCACAGCAGGAGGTGATGGCTTCCGCAAATCGCATGACATGGATAATCCTCGTCGTATGCATCATTCTAGCCGCGATATTTGGATTTTTAGGAAACACAATTTCAGGGTTGATAAGTAAACCGATTCTCACGGTTAGCAAAGGGCTGGAAAATATTGCCCAAGGTGAAGGAGACCTAACCCAGCGGTTAGAGATAACAGGTAAGGATGAAACGGGGGCGCTCGCAGCCAATTTTAATGAGTTTCTAAACTCCATTTCAGAACTCGTAAATCAAATAAACGACACGGCTAACTCAGTAAATGAAGCAGCGGCACACTCAGTGTCGCTGTCTAGCAATTTAAACAGCAATACCGACCAGCAACAGCAGGCACTAAGCATGGCTGCAACTGCCATCAATGAAATGGCCGCCACAGCCAATGAGGTGGCGCAAAGCTGTGCAAATGCTGCAGATATCGCGCAGCAAACAAAAGATGCTTCGGAGCAGGGCGAGCTGGTGGTGACAAAAGCGGTGGCCAGTGTCACAGAGTTATCTGAGGCCATTACTTCAGCAGCGAGTGACATAGCGCAGCTGGCAAATGAAAGTGAAAATATCACGTCAATTTTGGATGTGATTAGAGCCATTGCAGAGCAAACAAATTTGCTCGCCCTCAATGCCGCCATCGAGGCAGCTAGAGCGGGTGAGCACGGACGTGGGTTTTCTGTCGTTGCCGATGAGGTCAGGGCATTGTCTCAGCGAACTTCTCAGTCTACGGAAGAAATTGCCAAGCAGTTGGATAAACTGCGCGCGATGAGTGAGCGAGTCGCTCAGGAAATGAATCAGAGTTTATCTCGCAGTGAACAAACCGTGTCACAAGCTAATGCGGCGCAACAACAGTTTGTTGGCATTAATCAATCGGTCATGACCATTAGTGACTTAAACACACAAATTGCGACTGCAGCAGAAGAGCAGCAACATGTAGCAGAAGATATCAATCGTAACGTGGTGGATATCAAAAATGCAGCGGATGAAGTCAATGAAGTCGCCACACAAACAGATGCAAGCGGACAACAACTAGAGGGTTTATCAAGACAATTATCAGGGTTAGTAGGGCGATTTAAAACACGCTGAAACGGTTGAGTAACACGCTGAAAATGAGATGAATTATTTTCGTGATAGGTTTACTTTTACCGCTCAATTTCGGTAAGGTGAGGCTGCATCTTTTCTATCAGTTAAGGATCTAAACATGCAGCTTTCCGAGAGTGTTTCTATTGCTCATTGTGATTCAGGGCTTGAGTACATCAATGTCGATTCGTCTCTGTGTCAGGCGCGTATTTTTTTGCAAGGCGCTCAACTCACTCAATACACTCCTGCTGGTGGAAAACCACTCATCTGGGTTTCTCAAGAAGAAGATTTTCAAGTTGGAAAAAGCATTCGTGGAGGGATCCCTATTTGTTGGCCATGGTTTGGTGTACACCAAAATCCAGAGTGGCCGATTCATGGTGTTGCGCGCGTATCATTATGGCGTGCGCAAGAAGTGAAAGAATCACATGATGAAATCCGCATTAGTTTATCCTTGCCTATGGCTCAAGTGGATGACACCTACTGGCCGCACAAAACGTCGTTGCAGGTAGAATATGTGCTGACGGCTAAGCAACTTGAAGTGCGCCTAACGAACACCAACCTGGACGCACAAGAAGTGCAATTGACACAGGCATTGCACACCTATTTCCCTACTCCAGATATCACACAAACTGAAGTAGATGGCCTACAAGGTGCGCAGTTTATCGAATTTGGCGAAGGTCCATTTGAGCAAACTGACGTGGTCAAGTTTGGCCGAGAGACAGATATGGTATACAGCGGCGCGAGTGAACTGCAGCGCATACGCACGCCCGATGGCACCATTGAAGTAGGCCGTGAAAATTCACGTTCATGCGTTCTGTGGAATCCATGGGTTGATAAATCAAAGCGCCTTTCAAACTTTGCTGATGACGAGTATCACACGATGTTGTGTCTTGAAGCCGCTAATGTACTGGATGATAAGGTAACGATTGCGCCAGGTGAGAGCCATACTCTGGCTACTATTGTTCGCTGGGGCTAGAGACGCGAAGTGAATACATTCAGTAATGAACAAATTACCGAGATGCCACACTATCAAAGCGTGGTGTTTCAGTCTTTGGAAAAAGAAGCGCTCTATCACCGCCTAGCAAGTGCCACCATTTGGTTACTCATACTGGCCTCAATTTGTGTGGCATTGGCATTTTTTAATGGCGAGTTATTTGCTTATGTGGCGCCCTATTTGCCGTTTTTGTTCCCAGCTTACGCAGTGATCTATGTGCTTTGGCAATACGTGAGTTTTCGCCGCACCGGGTTTGCGATTCGTCAACAAGATATTCTTTATCGTCGAGGTGTCTTTTGGCAGACCACGACCATCTTGCCGTTTTCTCGAATTCAACACAGCGAGATTCATCATGGACCGCTGCAGCGCTTATGGCAACTGAGCACTTTGCAGTTATTCACTGCGGGGGGTCATGGCGCTGATTTGGCGATAAATGGCTTTACTCAGGATCAAAGTCAGTCGTTAAGGGATGTTATTGGACAAGCCAATCGTGACCATAACCAACAATGAATTGCGCCAAGATACTTGGCATAGATTGAGCCCTTGGGCGATCGTCTATTTTATACTTATTTTTGGATATCGCTTTATTTTCAAGGGGCTACTAAATTTATTGCCTGTTGTGGTGGTCTTCATTGTTAACGTAGAACGTAAGCTTTTTTGGGGGTCGTTGGCGATTGCTGCAGGACTCATTTTTTTGGTTGGCTTTGGTGTTGCTTATTATCTCACGTTTCGTTTTCGTATCAGCAGCGATGGGCGTTTGCATGTACACAAAGGCGTCTTCACAAAAGAGCGTTTAGTGCTGCCCTTTGGTCGTATTCAGAACATTAACTTAACCACGCCGATTTATTTCGCACCATTTGCCCGTACCAACTGTCAAGTAGACGCGGCGGGCAGCTCCGGCAATGAAATTGTGTTGCCTGCTCTAGCAAAAGAAACTGCGCAGCAAATGCGCAGTTATATTCTTGCAGCAAAAGATGACCACGTTGAACCAGAACAAGAACTCGATAACGCAGCTGAATTTGATAATAGCCCTCACCTGACATTAAGTAACAGTGAAGTCGCTAAATTTGGATTGATGTCGAACATGGCACTACTAGCCTTGGCGACCATGATGCCGATTATCAATATGTTGGATGACGTATTTTCCGCCTATATGGTAGAACCCCTTGAAGCATTTTTTAAAGATTAAGCCGCGTTAGCTGCTCAAGCCAGCATGCTGACTATTGCAGTACTTGTTTTTGCAGCGATTTTTGTCACAGTTGGCGCATCGGTAATCATGGCCCTGTTGCGCTTTTTCAATTTTGAGTTTTATGTTGAAGCTGAGCGCTTCCGTCGTGTTGCAGGTTTGCTCGAGCGCCAACAACTCACCATGCGTTTCAATAAAGTACAAACCCTTACTCTCAAGCAAAACTGGGTGGGCGTATTACTCAAACGTTTTACCTTGGAAATTGCGCAGGTAGCGACCAATAAAGTGCCGCAAAAAGCGAGTAAAGATAAACAGTCTCTGCTGTTACCTGTGCTGACACAAGCGCAAGCAGATGATGTGATGCATACACTATACCCTTGGTTTGACTTCGAAAAACTAACATTCAATGGTGTGTCAAAACGCTATTTCTGGCATCGAATTTGGCTTCTTGGATTACTTCCAATTGGTGTGATTACGAGTGTATTAGTGACCATAAATGGCTGGCAATTTGCAGCGATATTACTTGGTTTAGTACCTTTGAGTTGCTATCACTATTACGTTTATAAGCGCTTAGGTTGGCAAATAGTCGAGTACGACGGGCGAGTATTCTTATGGCATCGTCAAGGACTTGCTGGTTGTCGCTACAGCGTGTGCGAACTGTATAAAGGTCAACAAGTGCACGTAACGCAAACGCTATTGATGGCGCGTGCCAACGTCGCGACCATCAGTATTCAAATGGCTTCAAAATCCTTGCACTTACCCTTTGTGCCTTTGGCTGACGCAACCTTGTTGGCTGACCGCATGATCTACCAAATAGAGCGCAACCGGCAGGCTTGGTTCTAGCCGGTGACGGCGCTCGCTCTCACTGAGCTTCGTTAGTGTGCTCAGTGAGATTGGAGCTTTTGCAACGCTTGATATTTAGCTTGATAACGCTCCCTGGTTTCATGCGCTCCTGATTTTTCAATCGCCACTTCCATTTCCCTCAATGCGTTATTGATATTACCTTGTTGATACTTTAGCAGCGCCATGTCTGCGTGCGTTTGTGGCAGATAAGGGGCTATTTCACGTGCCCGTAGAATATAGTTGGATGCTCTGTGATAGTGACCTTTTTGCGCTGAATTACGTGCTAATTGCAGCAAGTGAAACGGGTCTTTTGAGTCAAGAGAGTCAAGCCTACGTTGCAAGCTAGCCGCTAACGCATCATCACCCCTATTTCTCGCGAGTACCGCATAGTTGCTGATGGCGATGGCATGAGTTGGGTCTTGACCGAGGATATATTCATACAGCGCTTGGGCTGTTTCGTTGTCACCTGCACGCCTGTGTAATACGGCTGCGATGTTCAGTACCTCCAGACTATAAGGTGTGAAGCGCAGTGCTGCGTTCACGTAATTGAAGCTGGTATTAAGATCGTTAGCTATCAACGCTTGCGCGGCATGATTCGAGTAGTATTTGGCAATCAAATCATCGCGACTGGCACTGCCAGAGACGATTCCTGAGCTGGAAGGGAAGTAATCTACCAATGTGCCGGCACGTAAGGCATAAGTATTCTCAGGGAGATCGACTTTAGGTGCAAACAGCTTGGTACGAAAGTGACTGGCAAGTAGCACGACATCATTTTGTCCTGCAAAAACAGGTTCCTCGGTGATGACTTGGTAGCTCGTATCAACATCAATTAAATCGGCGTAAGCCTGAACAAGTAGGGCTAATGATATACAGTTACCTTCCTCGTGTTGCAGTGATTCTGACGCTGTGTATGTGGCTCCATCATAACGAAAATCACTCAATAAACTCTCTACGAAGTTGTAGACAATTTTGTCGTCGCGCATGCCCTGTTCCTTAGCATGCTGCACATAGGCATAAAAGGCAGTCTGTTGCTCCATATTTAACACAAACAACTGCGCATGAGGCTCAATATCGATAGGTTGAAATAAGCTGTGGTTGGAGGCTGGAGGGGGAAGTTTAACCGCGACGACTTTCTTATCGGTACTCGTGCACGCGCCAATCAAAGCGCACATAACCATTACTAGAAACCGCATATATTCTCCTTTTCCTTTATTCACACAGTGGAACGTTGCGTTGTAACCCAGTGTACATATTTTGGGTTCTCCGTATATGAATATTTACAGCTGATGACCAAGTTGATCACTTTTCACTCTTGCTATTTCAGGGGGTAAATATAAAATGCGCGCCCTAATTTTAAGCCTTTAAAATCAATAGTTTACATATTTTAAATTGGTTTTTAACGGGTTTGTTTACACATTAACGTTTTAATTACTAAAAGAGGTTGTTTTGGCTGAGTTATTGCCCATCTTGTCGTGTTTTATATTAGCTTTTAGCTTTTTGCCGATGCTGAAGAAGATACGTAAGAACCGCAGTGTTTCTGGGCTTTCTTTGCTTATGATGAGTTTCGGTGTGGCGCAAAGTGCCTACTTTATCTCGTTTAACCTCTTCTTTGAGCGTTACTATATGGTTTTGCCATTTGTTGTTACTGGGATGCTAAGTGGTTTAATTCTATATTATTTTGTCCGCTACAATGCGAGTGAGGCACAGCGGCGCCAGTTAATAAGCATGCTAGCATGCAGCATGTTGCCTTTCACTTTGCTCTTTAGTGACATGTTCAGCGTTGAACAGTTACTCAGTGGACTCACATACGTGGGCTTGGTGATGAGCTCGATTCGGGTGATGCCGCAAACCTATAAAACCTTGCGAAGTGGCGATGTATCAAACCTCAGTGCGCGCTATTTTATGTTGCAGTTTGTCGCAGGCCTATGTGGCTTAGCCGCGGAATTATCGATGGCTGTACCGAGCGTATCGCATGTTTTGACATTCGTTATGATTCTACTGACGAATGCTGCGCAGCTAGGCTGTATTCAGTACTATCGTCAACGACCTGTTATGGTTTAATAGGATTGGTATAACGCATAAAAAGGCCACTGTTGTAGTGGCCTTTTTTGTATATGTCTTATCGCTTATGCTTCTAAGGCTTTGTCGATTAACAAATCGATGTATTGTTTGTTCGCTTTAGCGGCATCACTGGAACCCCAAGATACTTTGCTGTCGCGAATGCTCGTTAACTGTGACAAAGCAGATGCCTTTGCAAGGTTGTCATGACTACTTGGCTTTTTCACGCCAGCAATACTAATGAGTTGCTTAACATATTCAATTTGTAGGTTGTGGCTAAGGCTGCTCGCTTCATCCGAATCTACAAATATTGCCGCCGTCAAATCTTGCATCATGCTGTTTAAATCGTACTCATTGCCGTATAGGCTTGAGTCTGAAATTCGTTGCAAAACATTAGGGTGCAGAAGCTGTTGTAGGACGGACGTTTGCATACCTAAGATCATCGCATGCGCTTTGGGGTCTTCATTTTTACCATAGTGGTTGAAGCCACGACGTTGTTGCTGCAAATAATTATATAGCGGCTTCATATCTGCCAATACGTTAGGCGCAAATACTTTGTCTGCGAGTACTTTCATTGCTTCTTTTTGACGCTCTATAGGAACAGGCGTAAACGGTGCTTTGTCGCTACTACTGCCTACCACATTGCGCTCAACGTACACCCCGCCGATCTGACGAGAGATGATGTTGGCTTGCTGTTTGTATTGGCCTGCCAAAATGTTTGCAGAGATAACCAGTTGTTGATAACTGCTCCCTTCTACCAGTGCCTTAGACTTCAGATCAGCCAGCAGTGTTTCGATTAATTCCATGCGGTCGGCGCCATAAGCAACAGGATTTGAAGACATGTCACCAATCATTACACGTGGGTCAATATGACGACCTGGCGCACGCATATCATCTGCGTCGTTACCAAACGCAAGTTGATGTTCCGTGGAGCGTGCTAGGATTTTCTCTAGACGCGCTTGTTCGGCCGCGTCGTCTGTCAAGGCCGTGCTATAGCCAAACTCAATCGCCCAGTCATCATACGGGCCTGGCTTGGTTTGGAAGAAATCGCCCTGAGTCATGCCCTTAGGTGCAATATTCGCTGGTGCGTAGTCCATTACTGAACCCGTAACAACGCCTTTCGTCAGGCTCTTGTCATGCACTTGTTTTTCATCCCACAAAATCGAAGACTTCATATTGTGGTTCAGACCCAAAGTGTGGCCGACTTCGTGCAACACTAATTGTGTCAGGCCTTGGTGAAGGATTTCTTTGTTATCTATGTCAGCGCCTGTCGCCAGTGTATTAGCAAGAATCATGTTTTGCTGTAATTCATGGCCAAGTGAGCAGTTGAGAGCATCTTGCGTTTGCATCGCAGAATTGCCCAAGCTCGATGCGCCTTGTGAGTAAAGCGTGTCATAAATCCAACGGTTTTTCATAAACACGTATTCCAACATGATGTCAGAGCCGAGGATTTCACCTGTTACAGGGCTAGCTAGTGCCGGGCCGTAGCCACCAAACGGAGGCGTTGGCGATGATGTCCAACGCAATACGTTGTAATTGATATCCCCCGCATCCCATTGTGCGTCATCAGGCTGAACTTTTACCACCAGTGCATTTTTGAAACCTGCTTTTTCAAATGCTGCATTCCACGCTAATACTCCTTTTTCGATGGTATCGCGCCACTCAACAGGGGTGGTATTTTCAATCCACCACACAATCGGTTCAACGGGTTCTGATACAGCCGCATTCGGATCTTTTTTCACCAGGTTCCAGCGCTTGATCACGTCTTTGTAGGGTGCCCAATCAGGCGAAGTCATGTCATCGAATTGGTTAGTGAAGAAGCCGATGCGGGCATCATCATAGCGAGGCTGGTAATTGTTTTGGGGTAAGGCAACGAATGAATGCTGTACCTTGATAGAAACCGAGCGAGGATCACTGATAGCCTCTGAACCTCTTACGCTTGGATTGTCATTATCGAATACATAGTCAACGACGATATCGATGTTATTTGGGTAAGGGCGGTGTTTGATGATGCGTGATTTTTTACCGTCAAGTTTACCGAGTTTAAAGCGCTTTTTCGCGTCTTTGTCATCTGGATTCGCCCACGGTGACACTTTGTGCAGTGCTTCGCTCAAGAAGAGTTTATCTACCTTAAACGCAATTTTGCCATCCTCTTCCACTTCAATCGGCAAACTGGCAAGTACCGCTTCGCTAATATTGGCATCCGCGGCACGAGAAATAGCGCTGTCGTCGTCAAATTGATAACGAGGTGTTTTGCTAACAATATCAACACGGTCAAAATAACGACGGAATTCAATGAGCTTAGTTTCACGGTATGCACCTCGGAAATGGCCCGCATCAGTGACGCCATCAACAGTGTGAGCAAAGTACACAAAAGGTTTGTTCAATTGCTCAGTGGTGATAACCATGAGGTTATCGCCGCTTTTTGGATCTTGGTAAAAATCAAAAACGCCATCGAAGAGTGTCTGATCAGCTGTCGTCTGTGCGAATGTTTTAGTCTTTTTTTCTTCTTCTTTATCTTTCGCGATGGTTAGCTGACTGCTCAGTGCAAGGCTCAATGCGAGCGTGAGGGTTGAAAATCTCATTTGTATTCCTTTGAGTTAGATTGTTAACAAAACAGTGTACTTAAACTTAACAGGGAATAAACGCTGGATGAGATAGATGTCAGAAAAGCGGTGTAAAAATGACTTAATCATCTGAAATATAGCGGTTTTTTCTTTGTAACAAAGTATGGCAAAAGCCATTGTCCGTAATTGACAACGTTTGTCTTACCATCCACAGCACGCTGATCTTTTTAGTGTGCGCAACAGTATCAGTAGTGGCTTTGTAAATTGGGTCTAAAATTTAAGCAATGTTGCTAATTTTAATACTTATTTACAAATGAATTCTTACCAAAATGCAGCAACTTGTTAATATAGGCTGAATATAGATTTATCAGGGTGAACAGACATGCATAGAGCATTGAAAAAATCGTTGGTTGTGGTCGCGATTCTTGTCGCAACAGGGGTTGTTGGGTCTGGAATTATGGCTACGGCAAAAAAGCCAGATGAGACGAAGCAAGTTGATACTCGTCCGATAGTGGAAGTGGAGTCACTGTCTGCTAGCGATCATCAGGTGTTGCTGACCAGCTACGGTGAGGTTCGCCCGCTGGAGAACACCATGCTTGCTGCACAAGTCAGTGGTGAAGTCGTGAGCTGGAATAAACGTTTTGTTGCCGGTGGCATTGTTGGTCGCGGTGAGATTCTGTTTACCATTGAAAAAGATAATTATGAAGCGGCTGTTTTGCAGTCCGAAGCAGAGCTTGCCCGTGCGCAAGCTGCGTTAATTGAAGAGCAAGCGCAACAGCAAGTCGCTAAAGACGAAGCTGCACGCACTCCGGGAGTTAAGCGCTCAGCGCTATTTCTGAGAGAACCCCAAGTTTTGAGTGCTCAAGCTGCTGTGAAATCTGCAGAGGCTGCCTTGAAACGTGCGCAGCGCGATTTAGACAATTGTGAAGTGCGTGCTCCTTACGATGCACTTATCGTGTCACGCGATGTAGGTAAGGGTCAATTCGTGAGCCCAGGTTCAAAAGTGGCGCAAATCAACAATATCGAAAATGCCGAAATTATTGTGCCAATTGCAGGTTTTGATAGCGCATTTTTACCCAACAATGTGAGCGGCATCACTGCAACAATCACGCAAGAAGGTTTGGGTGGGTTCACGCGCACTGCCGTGGTTGATAGAGATTTGGGTATCGTTGATAGTGCCACGCGTATGAGTAACTTGGTTATTCGTGTTGAAGACCCATATAGCGTTCATAATCAACAGCCTAAGGTAAAGTTTGGTAGTTATGTTCAGGTGCAATTTCCAGGACAAACACTCAAAGAAATTTTCCGTTTACCACAAGAACTGGTGAATAACAAAACCGTGTGGGTGGTCAACAATGACAACCTACTTGAGCCACGAAAAGTGCAAGTGGTGCGTGAAGAGAATGAGTTCTTCTTAATTAGCGATGGTTTGGATAGTGATGACCGTATCGTATTGACCCTACCTGAGTATCCTCAGCAAGGCATGGAAGTACGCATTGCGGGTCAAGTATCTAGCCCAACTGGCAACGATCAGCTGTAGGAGCGCGAACCATGCAACCGCAAAAGGAAACCGGCATTATCGCGTATTTTGCCAATAACTCAGTTGCTGCCAACTTAATGATGGTGTTCATCATCATCATGGGTATTGTGAGTTATTTCACTATTCAGCGCCAAATGTTCCCCAATGTTGAAGTCAATTACATCAACATTTCCGCTTATTATCCGGGCGCATCTCCGCAGGAAATCGAAGAAAGTATTCTGATAAAGATTGAAGAATCCCTCAAAGATATCACTGAGATTGAAAAGGGCGTGTATCGTGCATTTCGTAATTCAGGGCGAGCGTCTTTAGAAATCGATCCGGATGTTGAGCTGACTGATGTTCTCGATAAAGTAAAACTGCGCGTTGATGGTATCGCCACATTCCCTGCGGGAATGGAGCCGGTAACCATCAGCCAAGTTGAATTCCGCCAAGATGTAATCGGTATGTCACTGGTTGCGGATATTCCACTGACAGAACTAAAACCGATTGCCAATGAGATTGAAGATGAGCTGTTGCAACTCAACAACGTTTCTTTAGTGCAAAACGATGTGCCGCTTGATGAAATAGCGATTGAGATTAAGCCAGACACACTACGTCGTTACAACTTAACCTTGAACGATGTAGCCAGTGCGGTGCGCCGTTATTCCGCAAACTTCTCGGCAGGGCAGTTGCGCACCGACGCCGGTATTATTTCTGTGCGAGTTGAAGCGCAGTCCTACACCGGTGAAGAGTTCCGAAATATTCCTGTGAAAGTGGGTAATAACGGTGCCAAAGTGTTGCTTCAAGACGTGGCTGAAATCAAAGATGGTTTCACCGAAGGTGAGCGTTACTTTAAGTTTAATGGTAAGAACGCTGTCTATTTGAGCGTTAAAGCCACCAAAGAGCAAAACATGATTCCGGTAGCGGAATCGGTCAAAGCCTACATTGAGCAGAAGAATAAAACCCTACCAGCAGGGGTCACGATTGAGCCATTGATGGACATGACGTATTACCTCAATGCGCGTCTCGATATGATGCTTAAGAACCTACTGCAAGGTGCGATTTTAGTCGCCTTAATGTTGACCCTATTCTTGCGCTTCAAGCTCGCCCTGTGGGTAATGATTGGCTTACCTGTGTGCTTCTTGGGGGCGTTGATGATGATGCCTCTGCTAGGTATCAGTATCAATATCGTGTCCTTGTTCGCCTTCATTATGGTGTTGGGTATCGTGGTCGATGATGCCATCGTCATAGGGGAGAGCGCCTACACCGAAATTGAAAAGCATGGCGGTGGCGTAGAAACCGTGGTGCGTGGTGCGCGTCGCGTGGCGACTCCTGCCACCTTCGGGGTATTAACGACGATGGCGGTATTTGCGCCGTTTACGTTATCGAGTGGCCCTGAGCGTGCCTTCTTCTTCGGTATCGCCGCTGTGGTGATGGCATGTTTGGCATTTAGCTTAATTGAATCCAAGTTAATTTTGCCTGCGCACATTGCTCACACTAAGTTCGGACCTATCAGCTCAAGCGGCTTCAGAGCTCGCTTCAATGACCGCTTCTTTAAGTTCGTAAACGGGCCATACCGTCGTACGGTAGAGAAGTGTATTCAATGGCGCTGGACCGTTTTCTTGGGCTTTAGCTGTATGTTAGTCGTCAGCTTCATGTTGATTGCCAGCAATCATATTCGCATGGTACCGACGCCAAAAGTGCCTCATGACTTCCCGCAAATTCGTGTGGAGATGAACGATAATGCGTCTGACATTCAAACTATTAACGCGATAAAGCAAATCGAGAGCATGGTTATCGATATCGATAACAAGATTGAGCAAGAATTTGGGCAAAAAATGGTGCGCAGCCTGCTGGTGTTTAACCAAGGTCGTACCGAAGCACAAATTCTCGCGCCACTCGTTGATGAAGAAATTCGCCCATTTGATGCGTTTGAATTATCGCGTCGCTGGCGTGAAGCGATGCCAGAAATTGCCGGTGTGAAGTCGCTCACGATTTACGATGATGTAAATGGTAATCCAGGTGGTGATGGTGAATTTGGTTATCTGTTATTTGGCCCAGACATAGATACGCTTAATGCTGCTGGTCGACAGTTTATTTCGATGTTGCAGCAGCAAAAAGGCCTGTTCGACATCAGTTCGACTATCGACCCAGCAAGCAAAGAAGTGCGTATGAGCTTGAAGCCTGTGGCTTATGACCTTGGGTTGGACTTACAAAATGTGGCTAACCAAGTCGGTGCGAGTTTCTACGGCGGCGAAGCACAACGTGTTATCCGTGACGGTGAAGAAGTGCGCGTGATGGTGCGCTATCCAAAACTCACCCGTGAAGCATTTGCATCGCTGAAACACGCTGTTGTGATGACTCCTGCTGGTCAAGAAGTACTGCTTGGCGATGTCGTGGAGCTTGAAGAGCGCCCTGGCGTAAGTTATATCCGTCGCGAAAGTGGCTATCGCACTGTGTATATCTACGGCAGTATCGACGAAGAAATGGTTGAACCGACTGAAGTAGTCAAACGCATCAAAGAAGACTTACTGCCGCAGCTGAAAGAACAATATCCTTCAGTTAAAACTGAGTTGGGTGGGTCAATTGAAGAGCAACAAGCACAAGCAAATGAGCAAATCTTGTTCTTCCTTGCGGGTATGATCATTGTTTACATCTTGCTCGCTGTGCCGCTTAAGAGTTACAGCCAGCCGCTTATCGTCATGTCGGTGATTCCGTTTAGTTTAACCGGTGCTTTGTGGGGCCACTTTTGGTTTGGCTTGGATTTAAGCACGATGTCATTCTTCGGATTGATTGCGGCTGCGGGTGTGGTCATCAATGACTCATTGGTCATGACAGACTACGTTAACCAAGCACGTAGAGAAGGGTATAGCGTCAAGGATGCTGTGGTAGAGGGTGGTTGTGCCCGTTTTAGGGCAATTACTTTGACCTCGATCACGACATTCGCTGGAGTTTTGCCTATCATGTTTGAGACAAGCTTGCAGGCTAAGTTCGTAATTCCGATGGCCGTGGCGCTGGGCTTTGCTGTGATGTACGCAACGGTACTGACGTTGATCTTAGTACCTTGTTTGTACGTCATGTTGGGCGACATACGAGCAGGATTCCGTTGGTTGTGGCAACGAATTCGCGGCACTGTTGCCAAAGTAGGTTCGTCGAAAGCGAAAAACTCGGACAAAGTGAGTAACGCATAGAAAAATCATTGTCAGTTTAATTGTTTTTTTAATGCCAAAGTATGGGATTTGGTGACATCTTGTCGTAATAGGTTGCGTTCCTTTTTAAGGTGTCACTACAATAAGCTATACAACAACTTTGATGAGTCCTTTTTAGTCTGATGACGTGGGAAGGGGTATTAAGTGCAATTAGCTGACAAACCAGATTTATTTATGAGCATGGCAGCCACTCTACCAAAGAGCGACTGGATCAGTGTGGGCTCTTTGAGCAGCCACACGCAGCTATTCAGTGGTGATGTCGTTGAAGTTGAAGTTTATGATTCTGAAGGCCTTGTTAAGGGGTTGAGCTTTACGCTCGATATCGTCTCCGATCAACAAGGTGAGCCGCAAAACTGGTCACGGGAAGTGGCCCAGTATATCAACACTCATATTCCCCTTATGCAAGCTGGTAAGTTTACCGAGCATGGCCTAATCGTTGCCTATCGTGGTAATGAAATTTACGCGTGCTCACGCAGCGGCATTAACGAAGTGGTGATCAATTACAATTGTGTTGCTAAAAAGCAAGCGGATGAAAACCACAATGATCAGGGGTATGACTACATATTCCCAGTCAATCATGAGTCGTATCACGCGGGTGATCGAGTACTTCACTTGAGCACGGGCAAAGTGTACCGCTGCAAACCTTGGCCTTACACAGAACTGTGTCGACTCGGTGCAAAAAATCATGACCAATATGAGCCAGGAGTGGGTTTGAATTGGCAAACTGCGTGGCAAGAATTAGATTCGTAGTCGCGCTATAGCGCAAATGATACACTGGAGACTCAGAGTTTGAGTTTCGAGGTTGTTTGTGCAAGCCCCTATCGCTAAAAAAATCCCCTTTTTATTAGAAAATCACGGTCATCAACGCCAAGACAATTACTATTGGATGCGGGATGACGAGCGCCAAGATGAAGAGATTCTGGCCCATCTTCGAGCAGAAAATAGCTACTGCGAAGCTAAGTTGGCACCCACACAGCACAGACAAAAAGCCTTATTTGAAGAACTCAAATCGCGCATTAAAAAAGACGATAACACCGTACCTGTGCGCGATGGTCAATACTGGTACCACAGCGAAGTCTCGGGCGATTTAGAATACGCGAAGCATTTCCGCGCTGACACCTTTGATGGTCAAGGCAAAACCTTGTTGCTTGATGTGAATGAGCTTGCGCACGGACATGAGTTTTATGACTTAGCTGACATGGCGGTGAGCCCAAATGAGCAATGTTTGGCGTATTGCGAGGATTATAGCGGTCGTCGCATCTATCAAGTCAGATTTAAAGATTTATCAACCGGTCAGTTGCTCGAAGATGAGTTAAGTGACTGCGAAGGGCAAGTTGTTTGGGCGAACGATAATCGAACCGTTTATTACGTTAGAAAAGACCCACAAACCTTACTGGGTTACCAAGTATTCCGTCATCGCTTGGGCACAACACAAGATCACGATGAGCTTGTGTATGAAGAACAAGATCGCAGCTTCTATATGGGGTTGGGTAAAAGTCGCGATGAAAGTGTGATTTTCATCGACCTTGAAGCCACCGAAACCAGTCATACCTATGTGCTTGATGCGAATGACGCCAATGCGCAGGTGCATGAGCTCATGCCCAGAAAAGTCGGCCACCTGTATGATGTCGATAAACTGGGCGAGCAGTTCTATATCGTCAGTAATCTTGATGCTAAAAACTACCGTTTAATGCAGGCCACAGCGCAAACAATTTCCAACCCAGAGGCATGGCAACAAGTGATTGCTCATCGCGATTCAGTGCTGTTGGAGAGCGTCGAGTTGTTTAACACCTACTGGCTAGTGACTGAGCGTGAGCTTGGGCAAATTCGCTTTGTAGTCTACTCGCATGAACAAGGAAAAATGCAAGGTGAAAGTCAGATACTCGCATTTGATGATCCGTGCTATTTTGCTGGTGTCGGCATGAACCCAGAGCCGAATGTGAGCACCGCGCGTATCTATTACAGCAGCTTAACAACACCAGGCAGCTTGTATGAATTTGATTTAGCCAGTGGTGCGCGTACCTTGCTCAAGCAGCAGCAAGTACAGGGGGATTTTGACCCTACCTTTTATCAAAGTGAGCGCCTAATGATTACTGCTCGCGATGGTGTAGATGTGCCAGTATCACTTGTTTATCGTCGCGATAGCTTTAATAAAGATGGCACCAATCCACTGCTGCAGTACGGTTATGGTGCGTATGGCATCACCATCGACCCGAGTTTCTCCAGCGGCATTTTAAGCCTGTTAGACCGTGGCTTTGTTTATGCCATTGCCCATATTCGTGGTAGTGAAATGCTAGGTCGTGCGTGGTACGACGCGGGCAAACTTGCGCAAAAGCAAAATACCTTTAATGACTTTATCGATATCACCGAAGCCCTGATTGAGCAAGGATACGGCGACGCGAACAAAGTGTGTGCCAGTGGTGGTAGCGCCGGTGGCCTGCTGATGGGGGCTGTCGTTAACCAAACACCGCATCTTTACCGTGCAATCGGTTGTCATGTGCCATTTTTGGATGTGTTAACGACCATGCTCGACGAGTCTATTCCGTTAACGACGAACGAATATGACGAATGGGGTAACCCTAATAATGAACCTGATTATCACACCATTGCCGCCTATTCGCCGTATGACAACATCCAGTCGCAAGAATACCCGCATATCCTAGTGACAACGGGGTTGCATGACTCTCAAGTGCAATACTGGGAGCCAATGAAATGGGTTGCCAAGATGCGTGAGCATAAGACCGATGACAACCTATTGTTGTTTAAAACTGACTTAGAAAGTGGTCATGGCGGGGCATCTGGACGCTTCAAGAGCCTAGAAGAGAAAGCCCTGGAATTTAACTTCTTTCTTACGGCATTGAATTATGAAGATTAGTGGCTTGTCGCAAGCCTGCGAAAATAATAAGGAACCGATCGTTACCCAGCTTGAGCGCCTATTTGCAACAACAAACACGGTGCTCGAGATTGGCTCAGGGACGGGGCAGCATGCTGTGCATTTTGCCCCTAGGCTTCCTCATTTAACCTGGCAAACCAGTGATCTAGTCTACAACCATGCGCTCATTAACGAAGTGATAGGCTTTGCCGCCAGCGACAATATCGCACCACCATTGGCGTTAGATTTAGCTTCACCATGGCCTGTAGGGCAAGTCGACGGTATTTTCACCGCCAACACCTTGCACATCGTCAGTCGCGATTTAGTTGCAGCATTGTTTGATGGTGTTGCCACGCACCTTGAGGAAAATGGCGTGCTTTGTATCTATGGGCCTTTCAATTACCAGGGAGAATACACAAGCGAAAGCAATGCGCAATTTGATGCGCACTTACGTGCGCGTGACCCACAAAGCGGTATTCGCGACCAAGAGTGGATTGTTGAATTGGCTGCCGCTGCTGGGCTCGAACTTAAAGACGATGTAGCTATGCCAGCAAATAACCGCTTACTGCATTTTGTAAGGGGATAACTGCTCACAGTCTTGTATATACAAGTCGTGTTGCGCGTTTTCTCGGGCAAAAAAGTCGGCAATGGCAGCGGCGAATGGACTGCCTACTAAACGATGGCAAGAGTGGGTAAAAATGGGCTCAAAACCTCGAGCAATTTTGTGCTCACCTTGCGCTCCGCCGCTGAAATAGGTGAGTTTATTGTTGATACAATACTCAATGCCTTGGTAATAGCACAGTTCGAAATGCAGATGATCGAAGTGTTCGCTGCATCCCCAATAGCGGCCGTACAAAGTATCTTTATTTCGCAAAAATAAGCTCGCTGCAACAGGTTCATCTTCCTCTTTGAATGCACTGATCACTACCAAGTGCTCACGCATATGCTGCCACAGTAAGGTAAAAAATAAGGGGTTAAGGTAGCCAATATGACCAGAGCGTTTCAGGTAAGTGCGTTGGTAAAAACGACTCAGTAACTGCATTTGCTCTAACGTGATATGCTCGCCAGATGTCACCTCTATGCGTAAGCCCGCAGCACTCGTTGCTTGTCGCTCTTTGATTATGTTTTTACGCTTACGTGCTTTGAGTGCTTGGGTAAACGCGTCAAAGTTTCGATAGTCTCGATTTTGCCACTGAAACTGCACGGTTTTGCGTCGTAAACAAGGCAGTTTTTCGATTTCATCAGCAAGGTGTGGCTGGCAAAAGTTGATGTGCCAACCTGACCATTGCTGCAATTTAGCTTGATGATCCAATGCTGCCTCAATTGCAGGCAGCGCCTCATGCTCGGGTAAGCACTTAGCGATAGCAATTCGTTTGCCGGTAACAGGCGTAAAAGGTACTGCGCTGATCCACTTTGGGTAGTAGTCAAAGCCATGGGCTTCGTAAGCTTCTGCGATCGACCAATCGAATACATATTCGCCATACGAGTGACTTTTGAGGTAGCCGATGCATAGGGCCACAAGTTGGTCTTGTTGATACAAGCCCAAATGAAAAGGTTGCCAGCCTGTTTGCGCACTCACACAGCCACTTTGTTCAAGCGCATGGATAAACTCATAGCGTGAGAAAGGATCGTCATCACCACAAAACAACGATTGCCAATTGTCTTTGCCAATTTCGTCAGCTGATGTGAAAAACTGAGCACGCAATTGCGCCATGGTGTTATTTCACGCTCTCGATAAAACGAATCATGTCTTGTTTTAATTCACTGAAAAAGGGGTTGTAAGTTAAGCGCTTTAGCACACCTTTCGCTAAATTTTGCTCCGTACGTTCGCCAATCAGTACGCCATCATTGGTTTTACAAGCGCGATAAAGCGTGTCGTCCTCAAGGTATGAGCCGCAGTTACGATAGGTGCCTTGTTTACCGTAATACGGTTGCTCAGGCGAATTGACTACACTGATATGAGAAAGACTTATGACGTCGTTGCAAGGCGGCACTCCTTGTTGGCATGCGTAATTCGCTATGGTGTGTTGTTTGCCCAAAGCCTGGACGGCTCTACTTTTATCGCCGTAATAAACGAGCATATCATTGGCGGTGTTTGGGCGTTTTTCTGGATTGTGCCATAGCTTTGCTAAAGCCAAGGTTGCCCGTGCATCTATAGTGGTATCGACATCGCTTTGGGCTATGAATAAAGGCAGGTTTGGCAGTGCTTTTTTAGCCAACTTTTTTGGGTTTATTCGACGCATCGCCTCATGGGCGAGGGTTGCGGCAGCGAATGGAAATGACTCATATTTTGCAAAGTCGATGTCAGCATCTTCATCAATCCAATTCACAAATGGGATGCGATCTACCCATTTCGACATCCAGCCATTTTTATTATGCGGCTCAGTAGCCGGAGACCACAGCATCACTGCACGTACTTGTTTTGGAGCTGGGTGTTCTGCTAAATGAGCAATTGCAAGGGCTGCGCCTGTGGAATAGCCGCCGATAATAACGTTGTCAAAGTCTTTGCTGGTACGCGCGATGGCGTATTCAGTGAATTGTTGCCATTGCTTAAAGTCGACTTCGCGCAAGTCGCTGGCGGCTGTGCCGTGGCCAGGTAATAACACGGTACGCACGTTATAACCTTGGTTATAAAAGAATGCAGCCAAGGAATGATAGGTGAAAGGGGAATCTGTGAGACCATGAAACAGTAGGGCAACTTTGTTTGAATTTGCACGGCGCAGCTCAAACGGGCTCAATAGGTCGACTACGTTCAGTGTGTCTGGCAGTTGCTGTTGCGCTTGCAGCAATTTCACCGTGTTAGTCGTTACCGGGCATGGCCATGCAGCCCTTGGATTTCGAGTTGAAATTGTGTCGCGTGCATGTTGTAAATAGCGACTGAATTCAGGTAAGGCCGCTAAGTCGAGTTCCTGTACTTTTTTGTCATTAACCCAGCGATAAGTACCCTGCTCTTTAGCTGCCATAATAAAATCAATGTCATCAATATGACTCAGGCAGGTTTGCGCGAAGCTCAAAGAGCTAACGCAGCTCAACAGGGTAATTAAAAACAAACGCATCATCTTGATCCCCAAACGGTTGATAGTCGCCAGAATAGCAAAGACAGTGTATGACGACTAGTCGAGCGGTACTTGCCAGCGTGAGAAGGTTTGCTTGAGTACTACGGTAGATTCAATCGCACCAATATCTCCACAAGAGCCTAGTGAATGTTTTACGAATAGCTCATAGCTCGCCAAGTCTCGCGCGATGATCTTGAGTAAGTAATCGTATTCGCCAGTGATCACCGAACACTCCTGAATTTGTACGAAACCAGCAACATGATCTTCAAAGCGGTTTGCCGCTGAGGCAGAATTTTGAGTGAGTTTAACTAACGCATAAACACAAATGGTGTAGTCGAGGCGAGCAGCATCTAAACGTGCGTGATAGCCCTGAATATACCCTGCTTGCTGCAGCTTATTGATGCGGCGGATCACCGGAGTATCAGACAGATTAACGTGTTGGGCAAGTTCACTCACAGGCATACGACCGTCTTGCTGCAAAAGCCCAAGGAGTTGCAGATCCTTGCTATCAATTTTTATTTTTTGGCTATCATCACTCATAAAGTTTAATTTATTGCTGCATTTCACTAACTATAACTGTTTTTTGAGGTGGAAGTTAAGTAATTCCACTTACTACACTATGCTATGTTATTGCCATTAACAGGCTTACAAAGAGCAAGAAAATGACAACACATAGCCGAGCATTCGATAACTGGATGCGCACCGATTTCGTTGAGATTAACAATCAGCTTGAAGACCTCTATTGGCAACAAGGTGATAGAGCCAATGTTGAGGGAGTGGGTGAAGCACTCAAGCAACAATTAGTGGAGCAAGGCAATGCATTAATTAAACACCTTGTTGCTGAGGGCAACACTGATGAGGGTTTTGATAACGCCTTTGATTTGCTTGGCAATGTAGGATTATTTATGGCTGCATGTCGTCGTCATGAAATTACGGAACCATCGCGAGAAACTCATTCTCCATTGCTCGATGCCTCAACGCTCGCAATGCACATCGGTGCTTCTATTGGTGTGACACCACGTTTTGCAACTGCGCATTTGTGTACCCACAACAGTGCGGTCAATGGCCTATATAAGCGTTTCACAGATTTAGAAGATGAAAAGCTGTTTGTCGATTACAACACCAAGGCTATTCTTGCCTACAAACGTGCTGCAGATGCGTTGTTGCGCTTACAGCCTTTAGGTATTTCACACCCGATTGCAGCAGATTTACTTTCGGTAGTTGAGCAAGCTCTTAAAGATGTAATGCAGAGTAACAACTACTTGTTCCAGAACTTGGACACTGACCGCTTTTTCTATTGTGTACGTCCTTACTATAAGCCATACCGTGTGGGGAAAGAGGTGTATCGTGGTGCTAACGCCGGTGATTTTGCTGGTATCAACGTGATTGATATGTTGTTAGGTCTTTGCCAAGCAAACGAAACCAGCTATTCGCAAATGTTGGTGGATAAGTTTTTGTATATGATGCCAGAGGATCAAAAGGTGTTGCGTCATTGCATGCGTTTACCTTCGTTTATGGATGAGTTTTTAAACGTTGATGAGGTGCATCACAAGGCGCCATGGTTCCAAGACAACCTAAAAGCATTTTTGAAAGTATGTAAATTGCATGGGCAAACAGCAATTCAGCATCATAATCAGCTGGTAGAAAAGTATATTCGCATTCCAAACCAAGACTTGGGAGAGCCGCATCAAGAGAAAGTCACCGCGAGTGGACCGCCATTACCTGTGCTGTTAGCGCAGTTGGAGAGGTTACGTGACCGCCGCGCTGCGCGACCCAGAAATGATATTTTCACTCGTTATGATGATATTAACCGACTAACTGAGTTACTGGATTAAGGCATGAAAGAACAGTTTATTTTACCCGACAGTACGTACTTGCTGAGTCACTCAGTTGGTCGTCCGCTGAAAAGCGCTCAACAGCACTTTAGCGATACCTTCTTTGCTCCGTGGGAAAAGGGTCAGACGGAACCATGGCAGCAATGGATGTCGGGTGTGAATGACTTTACACAACAGCTTGCTAAGCTATTCAACAGTGATGCAATGTTGTTTTGCCCACAAGTCAATCTATCTAGCGCGCTCACAAAATTAGTGCATTCACACCCACGTTTGAATAAAGCGAAGAGTAAGGTACTGATGTCGGAGCAAGACTTTCCAAGTATGGGGTTTGCACTGCAAAAGTCTTTATCTGAAGACAGCGAGATTGTGTTTATTCCTGCTACACAAGACGTGTGTGACGCGAATGTGTGGGAACAATATTTAACGCCTGATATTGATTTGGTGTTTATCTCGCAGGTGTACTCCAATTCAGGAAAGCAAGCGCCAGTGGCTGACATCATTGATGTTGCCAAGCAACGCGGAGTACTGAGTCTCGTTGACGTGGCGCAAGCTGCGGGGATTATCCCTATCGATTTGGCCTCTTTACAGCCCGACTTTATGATAGGTTCAAGCGTCAAGTGGCTGTGTGGTGGACCAGGGGCTGCGTACATTTGGGTAAGCGACGCACAACTTCTTGCGTGCGAACCCAAAGATGTAGGGTGGTTTTCGCACGAAAATCCATTCGAATTTGATATTCACCATTTCGCTTATCACGACAGTGCGTTGCGCTTTTGGGGGGCACTCCCAGTGTTGCACCATACATTTTAGCGGCGCACAGCATTGCTTGGTTTAATAACTTCGGTGTAGAAAATGTGCGTAATCATAACTTGGCGATGCAACAAATAGTGATAGATGCGTTGGGAGAGATTATAGTTTCACCTAAACTGGCAGAACATCGCAGCGGTACGCTTATTTTGAACTTAGGTGAGCAGCAAGCACACCTTTTGCCTCGCTTGCAAAGTGCGGGAATAAGTGTCGATGAGCGTCACTTAGGTGCGCGCGTGTCGTTTCATCTTTACAACGATGCTAATGACGCTCTTCATTTAGTACACGAATTACAGCGGCTGATTTGATTCAGCTGCTTCATTGAGTTTAGCCTTTTCTTTTTCTAGCTTTTTAATGGATTCTCTTTCGTATTTTAGGCGTGCACTATAATTGGCATTAATTATGGCTGCTTGCTGTTTTTTAGCTTCATCGATAGAGTTGGCACCGAGATAATTTGCCGTAGCTTGATTTATATTGTTTATTAAAGCCAATTGCTCAACTTGTTCTTGTTCAAACTTCTGAATATTACGTTGGTGTTCGTTAATCTTACGATCGATATCTTGCGAAGCTAGATAGCCATCGATCTCATTCGGCTTAGTTTCAGGTTGTTTCTTTTCACCATCATCTTCATCGGCAGCTGAAGACTTGTAACTTCTAATATTGATGATCTGTGCATCATCACCACAAGGTAATTGGCTGAAAGTGACCACACCATTGATAGTGCATTTGTAAACAGCAGAGTGTGCTGGTAGGGCCAAAAGCGTAAGCAAAAATAGAGCTGGTGATATGACCTTCATTGGAGATGTCCGTAAGTCTTCGATATATCGATTCTAGAAGCTTGAAGATGGAAATCAATAAATTGTTGGAATTTCACAAATAACTATAAAAGATAAGTAGTTGAACTAACATTGTATAAAACGTAGCGAACTAATCAGAAAGAGTTTGGATTGGAGTGTCTAATTGCGTTTTTGTGTACTCATGCACTTGCAACCTCACTCGCCCCTTACGGGCGCGTACGCGGCTCAAAAAGTTCCAGACATTTTGTCGAACGAAGGGTTCAAACCAAGTCCACCTACTCAAAATTTAGTTATAAAAAAACCGCCATAAAGGCGGTTCTTTTAAAACTAATGGCGGAGAAGGGTCGAAGAAACCGAAGTAAAACTTCGCAGTTCTAAGACGCCGCAGGCTGGACGCTTGCGACTGAACGCCGAAAAGCAAAAAACCGCGACAACGCGCGGTTTTTTATCATAACTAATGGCTTCTATTCGGGATGAGCGCTCGTGTATCCTTACACTCGCCCCTGCGGGCGCGTACGCGGCTCAAAATGTTCCAGACATTTTGTCGAACGAAGGGTTCAAACCAAGACCGCCTACTCAAAATTTAGTTATAAAAAAACCGCCATAAAGGCGGTTCTTTTAAAACTAATGGCGGAGAAGGAGGGATTCGAACCCTCGATAGGGCTACAAACCCTATACTCCCTTAGCAGGGGAGCGCCTTCAGCCACTCGGCCACCTCTCCGGCGCGAATCAGTTTGTTAATTTGGCGGAGAGATAGGGATTTGAACCCTAGATACGCTATTAACGTATGCCGGTTTTCAAGACCGGTGCTTTCAACCACTCAGCCATCTCTCCATGGGGTAGGATAATACTGAGCGAAAAGGGCGGTGTAAATAGGAAACGGATCGTTTGCTTGATTTTTGTGCTAATTCAGGGGGGATAAGCGAATTTTAGCGAGATTGGGTGCTAAGTTGGTTGGTTCTTAGCACCGTCACAGGTAGAGCAAAGTAACATTAGAGTAATTAATTACTTGTAACGTACAACTCCGCTTAATGCTAACTCTTTACCGAAACGGTTTAGTTTAGCCATCATCTTTGCTCTGCGTTTGCTTGGTTTAACTGCTACGTGATTCGCTGCTGTTTGATTTAGTGTATTTACTGGGTTCATGGTGTCTGCTCCGCGTTGTGCCTATGGTTGAAAACAAGGCTATTTTGCAACCAGAGCGGTTGAAAATAAAACGATTTATTTTGGCCCATTCGAATAAGTAATTCTAATCCGATTAATGTTTTGTTAAGTTGGATTTTACGCCAAATATGCATGGATATGTCGTGGCTAATTTATCTAATTGTGCATGTACAAAGGTTTTTTAGCTTGTTAAGTCTATAGGATTGCAATAATGTGCATATTTATTCAGATGAATCATATTTGTTTTAGGTGTGCTTTTTGAGTCGTCCAAATACCTTTTTAATCCTGTATCATCCTTTGCAAACGAAATCGCAACTAAAAAATGTTTGTGAACAACTTGATGAGCGTGATTTCGACTATTGCGAAATGGCGACAAGTGGAGATTTTTGTGCGGACTTACAAAGCTTACAAAGTTATCACGGAACCGTCTCTCGGGTCGTCGTACTCGGTGGCGATGGTACCCTAAACTTAGCGGTCAATGCGTTTGCCAACTCAACGCTAGAGCTCGCCCTTGTTCCGTGCGGGAGTGGCAATGATTTCGCAAGGCAGTGGCGTTGTGATGAGCGTCAGTGGCTTGAAGCCGCGCTCTTTGGGAAAAGTAGCTATATTGACCTAGGCAAGGTGAATGAGCGTTACTTTATCAACATAGCTGGTGTGGGATACGATGCTGCGGTGGTCAAAGCTTGCTCGGGTAAACGCGGTCCTTGGGCGCATTTAAGTTATGCGTGGCAAGGCGTCAGAATGTTATATCGCTATGCCCCTTCAATGTTGGCTTTTTCATCCAAGCAAAGCCATCAAAAACAACTGCTTATGATGTGCCTAGCAAATGGACAGTTCTTTGGCGGAGGGATGCGCCTGGCACCGAGTGCAAAAATTGATGATGGCTTTTTACAATGTGTGCAAATTGGTGCGGCGCCGTTTTGGCGGCAATGCCAAGCGCTTATCTTGAGTTATCAGGGCAAGCATGTTCAACTTCCCCAAGTGGCTATATCTGCGACTGAACAGCTGCAGGTCCATACAGCAAATATAGGAATCGAGGCGGATGGTGAGTACATAGGTACAACCCCCGCCACATTTTCAGTGCAAAAATCAGCACTTCGGTTTGTTGTTCCTAAAGAACTAAACTAATGCTTTACGCTGCTTGTGTAGTTTGAATGCATTGGCAACTTTCTCAAATGGCGTCAATACGATGGCGTTACCCAGCAGTACAAAAATGAAGCCATACACGGTATTCAACTGCCAAATAAATCCTTCAAACAGTGTGCTCAGTATCACTGCAACAAGTGGGAACAAAACAATGACGTAGCTTGCCTTTTCTGGGCCAATATTACGTAACAACACAAAGTAGCAGGCGAATGCGATAACCGTCCCAAAGGTACTCAAATACAGCAGTGATAGCCAATAAGCAGCAGTGGTTGCGCTAAAATCAAGTGATGCGCCACTAACCAAAACGAAGACCGCTAAGCCAATCATACTGTACAACATGCCCCATGCATTACCTTGCATGATACCCACTTGTGCATTTGAATTACGCACACTCACCATATTGCCGATTGAGGCGACCAGCGTGCCACCCAAGCATAACAGCAGGCCGAACAGGATGTCGTTGCTCAAATCTAATGTGGCAATGGCTGGCCAGAATAAGATAACGATACCCACTACACCTAACACCGCGCCGAAATAGATGCGTTTGGCGATGGGCTTACCAAAAAACAAACGTGTGTTTACTATGTTCATCAATAATAACGTGCTGAAGGCAATAGAGCTCATAGCTGATGTGAGGTAGTGCTGCGCCCAGTAGAGAATAAGGTAGTTGGCGCCAAAATTACACAGCGCTAGGAGCACGAAGAAGCCGTGGTCACGCCGAGAAAAGCGCATTGGCAATTTTTTAAATAGCACAAAAGACCACATCAAAGCGGCAGCAATAGCGAAGCGCAGGAATAACGATACTTGAACCTCAACATCGCCGAGCTGAAATTCGATAGCGAGCCAAGTCGAACCCCAGATAAGAACAGTAAAAAAGTAAAGCATGGCATTTTTCATGGTGAGGCTCCGACATTTTTAAAGCTGGTATTTTAAGCTGATTCTGTATACTGTACATAAACAGAAAACAACAAAATGCACCTATACAGATTGTTATGTCACGGATCGTCAACAAGCAAGGTTCAGTCTACTTGTATCAACAAGTAATTGACTTGATAAAAGATATGCAAGCACACGGCACATTGAGTGCTGGAGAAAAGCTCCCGTCTCTGAGAAGTATGGCTAATAAGCTGTCTATTAGCATTCCCACAGTCCAACAAGCTTACCAAGAGCTTGAGCGCCAAGGGGTGATCAGCGCGCGTGAGAAGTCCGGGTTTTATCTAAACTTAGCCTGTAAGCCTTGCAATCAAGTGGGTCGCATCGCTTTGGCCAGACAACCTGTTGAGGTTAATAAACAAGAACTTATCGAGCAGGTTTTCGAAGGGTTACATCGACCAGGGGTCATTCCTTTGGGTATCGCAAATCCAGTATCAGTGAGTTCTACGGACAAAGTACTCAGCCGCACAATGCGCAGAGTGATGAATATTGCTGGTAAAAAAGCCATCAATTACGGCCCCCATGATGGATTCAGTGCGTTAAAGAAGCAAATCATTAATCGTTATCTCGATTTTGCTATTGGCGTAAACGGTGATGAGCTGATTATTACCAATGGTGCGCAAGAGGCGCTGCATATTGCCGTTCAATGCGTTACGCAAATAGGCGATATAGTTGCGGTGGAATCGCCCTGTTATTTCGGCATCATTGAAATGTTAGAAAGCTTGGGCTTGAAAGTTATTGAGATACCCATGTGTCCGCAAGAGGGGTTGTGTATTGAAGACCTTGAACGAGCGTTCGCAGAGCATGACATCAAAGCCTGTATTTTTTCAACGTGTATCAGTAATCCATTAGGCTCAAAAATGCCAAATGAGCGACGCCAACAGCTGGTGAACTTGGTTGAGCAGCGCGGCGCAGTGCTCATTGAGGATGATGTCTACGGTGAGCTGGCCTATGAAGCGGATGATGCGAAGCCAGCTCAGTACTTTTCGACCATGGGCAATGTGATCACCTGCTCTTCATTATCAAAAACGGCGGCGCCGAGCTATCGAGTCGGCTGGATGATCGCGGGGAAGTTTGCCCCTCAGGCAAGACGCCTGAAACGAGCCATGAGCTGCGCTTCGTCACTGATGAATCAATGGGCTTTATACGAGTTTATGAACAGTGGTGATTACGACAAAAACTTACGTGTTATGCGCCAACGTTTAGCGTTGAACAAAGAACGTATGCGAGCACTTGTTCAAAGGCATTTTCCTGAAGGAACCCGCATGAATAACCCTCAAGGAGGGTGCGTATTATGGATCCAGCTACCGTCACAATATGATGTGATAGCCCTCTTTCATAGGGCATTAGACAGCGGTATCAGTATAACGCCTGGCGCCGTTTTTAGCGCCACAGATAAATATCGCCAGTGTATGCGATTGAGTTATGGTGTGGAGTGGAATGAAAAAATAGAAAAGGCAGTAGCGATGTTGGGAGCGCTCTGCCTGCAAGTGCAAAAAGGGAGAAGCAGTTGAGCCAGTGGTCTGGCTCAACCGGCAAGGGTACTGATTAGTTACTGAGTAATTGGTAATCTTTTAGTTCTGGAACCATGCCAATTAGCTGTTGCTCTTGCGCCGCGAGTTCAGTGAAGGATACGCAAAGAGCATCTGCGCGCTTTTCAATATTTGCAGCTTGCAGTTCTACTCGTTGCTCAACTTGTTTGCCCAAACGCTCCATGCGCTGTTCAAACTCATCCATATCGCCACCAGAGCCAATAAGCTCAGAGCCTAGCGCTATGAAAACGCTCCCAATTGATTGAAGAACCGCTTGCTCCATTGCGCGTTCGAAGTCTTCATCAAATTGGTTTTCAATATCATCACCCAATTGCTCAAACGTTTGTTTACCCATCACAAAAGCGCCGTTTTGATAGAAGGTCTGCTCGATGTTCACACCAATTTGATCGACAAGATCAGTGAGTGCATCGCTGCTTTGGATCCCAAACGCTGTGCCTACTTCTTCGATAGCGACACCAGCAATTTTTACGCCATCCAACGCGATTTGAGCTACTTCAGGCATGTAAGTTCGCACATTATCGGCATAGTTTGCCAATGCTTGTTGCTGTTGACTGTTGAGATCGACCGATTTTCCGTCAATGCTAAGTTGGCCGTGCTCAAATACTAAATGCTGATTTTGTGCGTTAGTGATTTCAATGCGTTGTGGGTCAATACGTACATCATTTTTAAACTCAATATTGCACTGCTCTGAACCGAACGAAATGGAATTAGTTTCTTCAGCATAAGCTGCGCCTGATAGACCGATAGCTGAGATGATAGCAAGTGATGTAGTTTTCATTTTTAAATACCTGTTGAAAGAGTAACTTACTGAATAATTCAAATTCGATGCCAAAATACAAACTGTATTAATATCAAATAGTTAAAATTAACCAATCAAGAGCAGGCTGACTTTTTTAGTTAATTTGACCAACATTTAGCTGATTTGTAATGAACTAATGGTGTAAAAAATATGTAATTTCATTGGCGTTAACGACAGTGTGTAATTTCGACTAATTTGTTAATTAAATATGTTTGTCGATACGATAAAAAAATCTCACTTTTCAGTTTTCGGATTAGCAGCTATTTATTCACTCGAAGGCTCTACGCCCTTTATTCAATGAGCAACCTAGCTACATTGATCACTGTTTTGATTTTTTTGGAGTGTATTGTGGGTAAAACATATTCCTATGATGCGGTAGAAGACGATTTTGTTGAAGATGAATACGAAGCGATTGGACGCAATCAAAATGATCGTCGTAAACGCAAAGTGAAAAAGAAGCTTGATGATTATCTAGAGCAGCGAAAGCTCAGAAAGAATCTCGGCTACGATGATTTCGACGACATTACGGAATAAATAAAAAGGGGCCTTATGCCCCTTTTTTAGTTGTAACTAACGTAATACGAAAAATATCGCCATAGATAAAAATGTAGTGGCGTAGATGCTATGCGTTTTATACGCAGTGATAATAGCCACAACCGCCGCTACTAAGTACGGATTGGTATAACTAACTTGCCATTGCTCATCAGGGAGCAAGACAATAGGCACCCAGATAGCGGTTAGCACTGCAGGTGCGCTAAAGCTCAAAAAACGCTGCATCCTAGGGCCTACTCTGAACGGCAATGAGCGGTGCAAAAATAGATATCTGCTTGAAAACGTAATTGCGGCCATGACCAACAGCGTGGTAATCATTGTTTCACCTCGCGCGTCATAAAATATCCGCAGCCCATACCCAGTAAAGCGCTTGCTACAAGCCACATATCAAACCCCCACGATTTAAGTGCTGCCGCACTGATTCCTGAGACAATCACACAGAGTAGTGTTGCACGGTTTTTAATCGACGGAACAACCAAGGCAATAAACGTTGTCGCAATAGCGAAATCGAGACCTAAATTGGTTAAGTCAGGAAGCAATTGGCCCGCAACAATGCCAATTAACGTCCAAAGATTCCAAAATACGTAGAAGCTAAAACCTGCGCTGAGGGCATAAATTAGACGCGCCTTCGTTTGATACGCTTTTGGGTGGTGGGAAAACGCAAACAGCTCATCCGTCAAAACAAAACTCACAGGTAAGCGCCAACGCAAAGGTTGGGCAATAACTTTTTGCCGAACTGCCAATCCGTAAAGAAAATGGCGGGAGCTAATGATAAAAGTGGTGATTGCTATGGTAAGTAAAGAGGTGTTGTTGGCAATGAGCTCTATTGCCACAAGCTGCGCAGAACCTGCAAATACAAGCAGAGACATCAATTGAGCCTCTATGGCACTAAAACCATTCTGCATCGCCAATGAGCCACACAATATCCCCAAGGTAACACCGCTAAGTTAAGCGGCATCATATCTAGCTGGCCTTTGAAAAAGGCGGCTTTGTTTAAATTTTTCTTGTTTATTGGTGCTTTATTGCGGGTCATATCTAAATCTAATCGTGTAAAGTTCGCTCTGCACGAAGAGTTTGGCATAATCACCCTCATTGCAAAAGACGTGGAGCAGTTATGAAAGTTTGGGATGGATTTATTCGGTTTTTCCATTGGGCATTAGTCGCCTGTTTAGCTGGGTTGTATTTTTCTGCCGAAGAAGGAGCAATGGATCTGCATTTTGTGCTCGGTTATGTAACCTGTGCATTGCTCTTAACCCGTGTTGTATGGGGGCTGTTTGGCAGTGATACTGCGCGATTATCTGCGCTAATAAATGGGCCCAAAGCGGTCGTTGAGGCGTTTAAATCTCAGCGTCTAGGAGCTGGCCACAATGCCGCAGGCGGCTATATGGTATTAGCCTTTTTTATCTTGATAGCGTTGCAGTTGACCACAGGCTTGATGACAACGGACGACATCCTAACCGATGGTCCATTAGTTCAACATGTTCCCTACGAGTGGGTTGAGCTCGCATCATCATTACATCATCAAAATTTCGACTGGCTGCTCATCGCGATTGCGCTACACATTTTGGCGATAATTGTGTACGCCATTCGTGGAAAAAAGTTAGTTCCTGCTATGATCACTGGTCGTAATCAACAAGTTAATGAACTGGTGCAAGTGAAAGCGAGTTGGCCAGCATTTATTTTTTTCATGTTTGCATTAGCGTCGCTAATGTTGACGTGGGGTTACGAGCCATTCGTCGCACTCTTTACATAGAATTGTAAAGAATTGTTACAAATTTAATAAGTTATTGCTTCATAGTAGTTTTTTCACCAAGTAAACGCTTACATTGTATGTTAACTAGTCGTTTACAAGTGTGCCGGATTGTAACGTACCTGTTTTTAGTTATATTGTTCGACGCTTGGATAAAGCGTAACGGAACTATAAATAGGAAACCATCTATGAATAATAATAAAATTCGCCTGAGTGCACTCGCTCTCGGTATCTCTTCTGCGCTGGTCAGTGCCTCTGCAGCCAGCGCAAACCTAACAGCACAACCTAAGTTATTTGATGGCCAAAAAAAGCCGCTTGTTCAGCGTCAAGTAGCTGAATTAAAGCAACAAAAACAAGCCGTTGCCTGGTTGGTAGAATTAAATGGTCAACACCTTTACGGTGTAAGTAAAGCAAACCAAGCATCTGTAAGTGCAGAAATTTCTGATATCCAACAGCGTGTTATGAGCGACATGCAAAATATGGATTTGGGCCTTAACGTTCTGACTCGCACTTCTAAACTCGCCAATGCATTGGTAGTAGACGGTGAAGAAGCGCAAGTAAAGCAGTTAGAAAAACACCAAGACGTTAAAGCAATTTACCCAGTATACGACTATGAACTTGCTGTTGCAGACAGCGCTGATTACATCAACGCGACACCGCTAGTGGAAAATGAAATCGCTACGGGTGAAGGTGTCCGTGTAGCCGTTCTTGATACTGGTATCGATTACACTCATGCTGCCTTCGGCGGTGAGGGTACAGCAGAAGCGTATGCAGCGGCTATTGCCGATGAAACCGTGACATGGCCACAAGGTATTGTGAAAGGTGGTTATGATTTCTACAACATGGACCCGGACCCAATAGACAATGGTACCAACCACGGTACTCATGTATCGCATTCTGTAAGTGGTATTGCACCGAATGTTGATTTGTTTGTGTATTCAGTGTGTGCAGGTGGTTGTCCAGGTATTGCACAGCTGATGGCACTTGAAGCTGCTATGGATCCAAACGGCGATTTGGATATCGAAGACCGTGTAGACGTTGTTAACATGTCACTCGGTGGAGATTTTGGTGATGTGGCTCAAGATGCCGTGGGTCTATTTATTAACCGCGCTGTAACGCTAGGCACAAATGTGGTTGTCTCTGCTGGTAACGATAACAACATTCCATATATCGTAGGCGGCCCTAGTACATCAGAGAATGCGTTATCTGTGGGGGCGATGACACACCCGACCAATACGGCAAGCGTGGCTGCCGGCACAGTGGCTGGTGAGGAAGCTATTTTCCAAGGTGCAAGCTTTGGACCTACTGATTTTAGTTTTAGTAGCGATGACATTGAGCTGGTCTACCCAGATGCTAACCAAACAGCATGTGAAGCCTTTGCAGATGATGTTGATTTTACAGGCAAAGCTGTTCTTATTGACCGTGGTGGTTGTGCGTTCACTGAGAAAGTATTAGCTGCGCAAGCTAAAGGTGCAGCCTTTGTTATTATCGCCAACAACAATGATGATGGCACGCCAGCGCCAATGGGTGGTTTTGATGCGAACGTAACCATTCCTTCTGTAGGTACTACCTATGCGATAGGCATGCAGCTTAAAGAAGGCGCGAGCTTTAGCGTCAGCGTGAATACAGTAACCACAGATGGCGCAGTAGCGAGCTTTTCTTCACGTGGTCCATCAGTAAGCGGTTTACTTAAGCCAGAAATTACTGCGCCAGGTGTGAACATCATGACTGCTCATCCTGGCACAGGTACAGGCGAGTCTGGTGCATCTGGTACTTCTTTCTCTGGCCCAATCACAGCGGGTGCGATGAGTATTCTTAAAGAAGCTTTGCCTGAGCGTAACGCACATGAGCTTAAAGCAACGATCATGAATGCGGCTAACCTAGATGTGACCATGACCCCGCGTGCAGTAGACCCAGAGACAGAGCTTGCGCCTATCAGCTTAATTGGTTCGGGTCTTGTGGATGTTGAAAAAGCCGCAAATCTACCTGTTGCTGCATGGGCAAAAGACACTCGTCAAGCTGCATTGTCATTTGGTTTCCAGAGTCTTGCTGAAGCTACGACAATGACCAAAACGGTGCAGGTGAAGAACTTCTCTAACTCAGCGAAAACCTATGATCTTGCATGGCAGCAGCGCTTTGCTGATGATGCTGAATCAGGTGCAATTAGCGCTGAATATCCTGCATCAGTTACCATCCCTGCAGGTCAAACAGTTGAATTTGATGTGACCGTAACTGTTGACCCTACAAAATTGCCTGAGTGGAAAATCAATTACACCAATGCTTGGAAGTCAGAAGCGGGAGAATTTTTAACTAAGTCTGAATTAGACGGTGCACTGATCTTCAATGAAAGTGGTGAGGAAGCGTTGCACTTGGTGTATCACGTTCTACCACGCGCAGCTGCTAAGCCAGTTTTTGGGGCTGAGAAAACGGAAGAGGGTGTTGTATATACAATCACCAATGAAGGGGCTACGGACTTTGTTCCAGTAATTCTAGAGAATACGGCAGTAGACGAAGTGGGTGACTCTGAGCGCCTAGACATTGTTTCAGGTAGCGTAGAAACCTTGCAAGTACCTGCAAACTTCTGTGCATCTGGCTATGGTGTATTTACCACTATCGTGCTTGATCAGCCAATTACATCAAACTTTATCGGTAACTTCGCAGCGGAGTTCGATTTAGACAATGATGGTCGTTGGGATGTGCGTTCACACTCGCTGAGCTATCGCTCATTTGTTGATGGTGTACCACCGATTGCGGTGACTTACACTGTACCGACTTACTCACTGAACGACCTATTCTTTGACAGTGGTACTAACTTTGTCACGTTACAGAACTGTATTGAGGACTATGGCCTAACAGCTTCAGACCTTGGCACATTGAATGCGACCGTTCGTTTCCGTGTAGGTGAAGGATACTATGACAGCACAGGTGCTAGCGCGGTTGACTCGGTAATGGGTAGTTATGACTTTGCGCCAGCACAAACCGTGGCACTCGCTGTAGATGGACAGGGTGATGTGGTTGAAAGCCTAGCACCAGGAGAAACAGCTCAGTTCCTATTCGCTGATGCAAACTTCACTGTACTGTCAACGTCTGGTTCAGCTGCCGTTGTTACATCACCGCGCGCAGACATGGGTGTGGCACCAAGCCTAGCAGATGCTGAGTTTACCGTTGCAGAGAACTCTGCAAATGGCACAGTGATTGGTACCTTAGCTGCGATGCGTAATGCCCCGTTAGCTGGCGCAATTTCTGAATTCATCGTGACGAGTTCAACATCGACAGTATTTGATGTTACAGCGAACGGGGATGTTGTTGTTGCTAAGGGTGAGTTGTTGGACTTCGACGCGGGTCTTGAGCAGGCAACCTTGACAGTTGTTGCTACTGACTCAGTAGGTAACATCTCAAACGAAGCAACCGTTGTGGTTAAAGTGAAGAACTTACTTGATGAAGCTGCAGAGCAGCCAGCGCCTCAAGTTCAACCAAAAACAAGCACAAGTTCAGGTACTTGGGGTTGGTTAACTCTGCTAATGGCCCCTGCACTGTGGTTACGTCGCCGTCGCGGCTAATCCTGTTGCTTGTAGTATAAAAAAACGGCGCTTGTAGCGCCGTTTTTTATTATCCAAATGAGGATTAATCTTTGAATGACTTGTGGCAATCTTTACAGCCTTTCGCCCAGTTTTGGAACGCTGGAACGATTTGCTCTTTGTCGCCAGTCTGCGCTGCAACGGCAAGCTCTTGAGCGTATTTAGCAAATGCATCTGCTTTAGCATCAAAGGTTGCGCGGTCTTCCCAGATTGCAGGTAGTGCATCAGTTTCGCCTTTGTCGGAACCCGCTACAAATGCTTCCCACGGCATTTGAGACAGTGCAGCTGCATTGTTTGCACGTTGTTGGAAGCGCTCAGCGTCAAAAGGTATTTTACCTTTTAACATGTCGCCCATGTCGCCAATTTGTACACGGATCAAAGAAAATGCCGATTGACGGTAGTCAATTGCATCTTCTGGTTTTTCAAATACTGAGTTTGCGAGTGCTGATGTTGAGCCTGCAGCCAAGACTACTGCGGCGATAATTGCGTGAAGTTTCATTCCATTTGCCCCTTATAATAAATGATGTTCCTTTTTACCTAAGGGGCTGCTCAATGACAAGCTCTCTTCGGTAATAACTGCGCTAAACACTTGTTAGCACAGCTTTACATCGGATTATTCACCAATGTCTATATCAGCGAAGATCATGCCCCTACGCATGCTTCGAGTGGCCAAAAAGACTTCAGCTAACAGTGAGATAAATGCCAAAATCAACAGCAGCATCGCAATCATAAAACACAGTGCGATTGTGGTGCCTAAATTCACTGATTGAATGCTGGCCACGAATAGCAACATGACCACCGCACTCACTAAGGTCGCACTTAAGACACACAAACTAAAGGCTATGTGAATGCAACGCGCGCGTTTGAGTAACGCTCGTAATTCTGTAGTCAGTGAGCGATTAAAGTCCTCATCACTACTTATTTTTAGTTTGCGCTCCAACGTTCTAGCTCTGTCTGTGACGCGCGCTAGACGGCTCGAAAGAACACCAAGCGTTGCAGCAATACCGGTAATAAGAAAAACGGGAGCGACGGCTGTTTGGATGACCTTCGCCATAGTGAGAATATTTACGACGTCGTTGTTCACTGGTACTCCTTTTTGCTTGTTTGACATTGCAGTGTAACGGTTATGAAATATTTCGACTAGGGTGAGTGGCAGCAAAAGTGCGAAGACGCTGCACAGTTTGGCCCCGCAACCGACTAATTTTCACAATTGATATATATCTAAGCTCACACTACCTGGAGTATGGTATATATTTGTACTGAATGTGCGCTGAGAACCCCCGTTTTCGAAGTACAAGTTATGACATTATAAAAAATCACAGGAGTGAGCATGGAGCCGGTATTACCCGAAAATAAAAATAACACCAAAGGTGGTGATGAAAACACGATGGCAATGCTTTGTCATCTGGCAGCATTGGCCGGATTTATCGTGCCCTTTGGCTCAATTCTTGGGCCTTTAGTTGTGTGGTTGGTAAAGAAAGATGAAATGCCTATTGTTGACCGACACGGCCGCGATTCGCTTAACTTCCAATTGACTATGCTCATTGCGTACATTGTTAGCTTCATCCTTATATTCGCAGTAATAGGTGTGATATTGCTACCAATCGTTGCCCTGTTCTCATTTATCATGGTAATCGTTGCGTCAATTAAAGCGTACGAAGGCAAAGAGTTTAAGTACCCACTGAGCTTCAAATTCTTATAGAATACGCCCAGTTTTAATATCAAAAAAGAGGTGAATAAAGCTCTATGGCTTACTTGAGCTTGTTGTTGAGTGCATTCATCTCTGCCACCTTACTTCCGGGATCGTCCGAAGTCCTGCTCAGCACTTTGTTGTTAACAAGTGAGCATACATTATTCTTGCTGTGGCTCAGTGCCACGGTCGGTAATGTACTGGGTAGTTGCGTTAATTATGTTCTCGGGACTCAAGTAACCCGTTTCGCAGATAGAAAATGGTTCCCGGTGTCCAAGCAAGCGATGGATAAAGCGCAAACTCAATTCAACCGTTATGGTGCATTTAGTTTGTTGTTTGCGTGGTTGCCGGTCGTTGGTGACCCGCTTACGGTTGTAGGTGGGATATTTCGTGTGCCTTTCGGGCTATTTTTGCTATTAGTCACACTGGGTAAAGGGCTGCGATATGCAGCCGTAATCGTCATGACACTGGGTCTTGAGGCACTCTTACAGTAGTGCCTTACAATGAGTCATTTAGGGTGAACGATGCCAATCGAGCGTCAGCGACACTGAGTCGGCAAAGCGCAGTGCATGTGGCTTGTCTACGCGCACTTTAGCGTAATGCACGCTGTCATGAACGTGGCACAGCGCCAGTATTTCTGCGACCAGTTTTTCCAATAATAAAAATTGCCCTTGTTCAACAAGGCTGATCACCGCTTTGGTCACCGTTTTGTAGTTGAGCGCTTCGTTCACTTCATCTTGTTCGCATGCTCTATCAGCAGGGTAGTGAATCTCAATGTTAATCACGACGTCCTGTTTTTTTTCGCGCTCTTCAGGGTTGAAGCCGATGTAAGTACGTAATCTAAGATTGGTAACGTTTATGATGGCGTTAGTCATAGGCGCGCCTTAGTTTTTAACCAGTTGCAAGAATTCATTACGTGTTTTTGGATCGGTACGGAAGTTACCTAGCATCACTGACGTACGCATCTTAGAGTTTTGTTTTTCAACGCCACGCATCATCATGCACATATGTTTGGCTTCGACAATCACACCCACACCTTTCGCACCGGTGACTTCTTCAACTGCATGAGCGATTTGATGTGTTAACTGCTCTTGGATTTGGAAGCGACGCGCGTACATATCAACGATACGGGCAAATTTAGATAACCCCAGCACCTTGCCATTGGGGATGTAAGCAATGTGGGCTTTGCCGACAAAAGGTAATAAATGATGTTCGCACATGGAATAAAGCTCGATGTCTTGAACTAGCACCATGTCGTCTGCATCAGAAGTGAACACCGCATTGTTGGTGATTTCTTCTAACGTTTGGCGATAACCCTTGGTGAGGTATTCCATCGCTTTCGCAGCGCGTTTAGGTGTGTCTAGTAGGCCTTCACGCTTAGGATCTTCACCGACTGCGGAAATGATTTCTCGATAACTTTTTTTCAAATCGTCGTGCATAGTGTTCTCGTTTATTTTAAATGGCGGCCGCCGTCGATAGCTAGGCTGCGTCCAGTTATATAGTTGCTGTTGAGTAACATCTCAACGGCGGCGATAATATCTTGGCAACCAGGCTCAATACCCATGAGTGATTTGCGCAAGGTCTTTTCTTTGTACTGCTCATCGTCATCTTCGTTAAAAATAATCAATGAAGGAGCGATGGCATTCACTTTAATATGCGGTGCCCATTTGGCCGCAAAAGATAGCGTGAAGTTGTGCAACGCTGCTTTCGATGCGGCATAAGCTAGGTGTTTTGGGCTGCCTGTTTCGACGACATAATCGGTCAGGTGGATGACATCTGTGAACTCACCTTCTATTTTCAGCATGTCCTCGCAATACTGGTTTATTAAATAAGGTACTTTGGCGTGTATACGCATCATAGCGTCAAACAGTTGGGCATAATCTTTATTGGTTTTTTCGCAATCCCAACTCGAGGCGTTGTGGATGATAGCCCGTAACTTGGGTGTAGCTTGGCGTAATTCTTGGATGAAGCGTATGATGCTGTCATCGCAGCTGAAATCAGCTTGAATACAGGTTACCCCCGACGCCTCAAGCTCATCAACAGCCTGATGACGAGTACGATAGGTAATGATGACCGCTTGGCCTTGTTGAATAAAATGCTGTGCTAGGGCCAAACCAATGCGTTGACCTGCACCTGTTATCAAAATAGGAAAGGACATAACTTCCTAATAATAAGAGTGATTAACTCTAACTATAAACAAATGACAGAATGATTGCAGTGTTTACGAGCATAAAAGCGTTGGCGATCAGTATGGGAGGGGGATTAATGTGGCACTGGCTGACACCAGTGCCGCAGAGCTTAATCGTAAATGGTCGGGATAGGCTTGCGTTTGTGTTGGGTGCGCAAGTAAATACCGATGATTTTTTCTTCCACTTCTTGGCTCAGTGGTTTGCCTTCTAAGAAGTCGTCGATTTGGTCGTAACTCAGACCTAACGCATCTTCATCAGCTAAACCCGGACGGTCGCACTCGGAATCAGCCGTGGGGGTTTTATGCACCAAGCTTTGCGGTGCACCCAGTGCCTCAGCAAGGGCTCGCACTTGGCGTTTTGACAAGCCAAATAGCGGCGCTAAATCACAAGCGCCATCACCAAATTTGGTGTAAAAGCCCGTGATATTCTCGGCACTGTGATCGGTGCCCACAACTAAGCCTTGGTTGAGGCCCGCAAGTTCATACTGGGCAATCATGCGTTGGCGTGCTTTCACGTTGCCTTTTACAAAATCCACTTGTGCTTGAGCTGGGAGGCTCAAAGAGGTTTGCGCTAGGCCTGCCAGAACCTGCTCATGCATGTGGTCGCTGGCTGGTTTGATGTTCACGGTAACGCGCTGACTGGGTTTGATAAATTCAAGCGCTAGTTGCGCTTCGTCTTCATCGGCTTGAACACCATATGGAAGGCGTACAGCAATAAATTGGTACTGCGTGGTTTCATGCTCAGCATTGAGTTCATCAATTGCTAGCTGACACAAACGGCCACACGTTGAGGAATCTACACCGCCACTGATACCTAAAACCAAAGAATGGCAATGTGCGTGTTGCAAAGTGTGTTTAATAAATGCCACTCGGCGTGCGATTTCATGGTCTGTATCAATGCTAGGTTGCACCTTCATTTCGGCAACGATGTCGGCTCGCATAACTTCCTCATTCGAACTAAGTAGTAAGCGCTCATTATGTAAGTATTTAGGGAAAAGTTAAAGCTTGTCTTGTTGTCAGGCCCTAACTGGCCACATGCCACTGTATTAACTTGTCAATGAGGGTGTCTGGTTTGAGCGGTTTGGTCAGGTAATCGTTCATACCGGCGTCGAGGCACTTTTCTTTGTCTCCTTCCATGGCGTTGGCGGTGAGCGCGATAATAATAGCGCTGCTGTAATACTCGCCTGCAGCACCTTGGCGGATTTGAGTTGCGGCTTGATAACCATCCAATACCGGCATTTGGCAGTCCATTAAAATCACGTCAAACGGGCCATGATCAGGGTGTTTCAATAGATCGATGGCTTCTTGCCCGTTGTTCGCGACAGTGTATTTACATCCCTGTTTATCAAGCAAGGAGGTAGCAACGATCTGATTCACTTTGTTGTCTTCTACCAGCAAGCAGTTCATGCCCCGCAATGAGTTGGGGTCGGAGTCCTTGGTTTCTTTCTTTGGGGTAGCTTCGTTATAAATGTCATACGCTGTCAGAGGGTAAAAGACCAAGCGATAGTCACTAATCGTAATGTTTTTGTTCGCTTCTTTGGCCTCTTCTAGGTGTGTGACTATGAGCACTTTACTGCCTTTGGGAAGATGCTGTTCAAGCTTTTGTTGCAACGCATTATTGTGTGCAAACAAGCTGTTGCTATCGACGATTAATCTTACAGGCTGAGTGAGTGCGTCTATTAATTTGGCATCGTTATCAAAAGTGTGCACTTGAGCACCCATTGCTCGGCAATGTTTGGCGGTAAGGCTTTGCTGCGCGGTGTCATTGTCAATGATGAACACAGGCAGGCTTGTGAGCAGTGTAGAAATTGCGCTGTTTTTATTCACTTTGAGCGCAATAGAGAATGTGAATGCACTCCCTTTGCCGACCTCACTCGCGACGGACACTGAACCACCCATGAGTTCACATAATTGCTTCACAATCGCCAATCCCAACCCTGTGCCACCATATTCGCGGGTTGTGGAGCTATCAGCCTGAGTGAATGCATCAAATAACTGTGATTGTGCTGCCTCATTGATGCCAATGCCGGTGTCAATGACACTGCATGTAAGGCGTGCATCAGGGGTTATTCGTGCAACCACCGTAATGCTACCATTTTCTGTAAACTTAATGGCATTGGAGAGCAGGTTGGCAACCACCTGACGTAATCTGTTAGGGTCACCGTAAACCATCTGATACCCCGCAGCTTGCGTATCCAATAGTACTTGGTTGCCTTTTTGCTGTGCTTTAAGCGCCATCGATTCAACGGTTTGGCTCAATAGCTGGTGCAGGTCAAATTCCACCTCTTCAAGGTCAACTTTGCCAGCTTCTACTTTCGAAAAGTCGAGTATGTCATCGATAATGCTCAGTAAGGCCGTTGCTGACGTCCGTGCTAAATCTAATTGGTGTAGCTGCGAATCGTTTAGGTCGCTGTGACTGAGCAGCTCCATCATACCAATTACGCCATTCATAGGCGTTCGAATTTCATGGCTCATACTGGCAAGAAATTCGCTTTTTACTTTTGCTGCGTGTTCGGCATCTTCTTTTGCTTTGCGCAGCGCAAATTCAGTGAGCTGCCGCTCGTGGTTAGCGAACACTCCCCCAATGATACTGGCGACCGCGAGCAAGAAATTCTCGTCACTTTCACTCCAGATACGTGGTTCGTTACAGTGTTCTGCGCAGACGACGCCTACAATGCCATCACGGCCGGGAATTGCACAGTCGAGGATGGCATGGATATTCAGGGGCTTGAGATATTCTTGTAAAAAATCGGCGGTAATTTTGTCGTGTTGTGCATGTGAAATACTCAGCACAGCGCGGCGCTTTATCGCTGTAAAGTAAGCTGGATGTTCACCAGCTCTCAGTACAGCACCATCGCTGTGGCGATTGAGCTTCAAATCATACAAAGAAATGAGGTGGAGGTGCGATGATTTCTGATCGAATAGCCAAATGCTCGCTCTATCGACACGCAGAGTTTGGCTGATCATCCGAGTGATAGTGTGTTTGGCCATGCCCAAATTGCCGGCAATAACTGATTCATTGAGGGTCAGTGCAGCCAGTGCATTGTTGCGTTGCGACAACTGTTGTTGCGCGAGCTGTGCACGTTTTTCGAGGTCAATATCCTGAATGGAACCAAAAACGCGAACACATTGGTGATCTACAAATTCAGCCTCTCCACGTACGCGGACCCACTTCATTTCATCTTGGCCTGTTTTGATTTTTAACTCGACGTCGAAGTTTTCTTGTTCAGTGATAGCTTTGTTGACGAGAATTTCAATTTTCTTCTTCGATGCAGGGATATAAAAATCAAACAGGTTATCAGCTGTGATTTCAAAACGCTGATCAACATGGTGAATTGCTCGATTTACAGGCGACCAAAATGCTTTTTTGGTTTGTACATTTAACTCCCAAGCACCGATGTTTGCTTGTTCGCTCATAGCTTCAAGCATATGCTTATGGTGGATCAGTTGCTCGCTAATTTGTTGTTGTTGCGTGATATCGCTGGCCACCAAATAGATTTTGTCTTTATTACCATCTAGCGCCAAATTGATACGGCAAAAGACGCTTTTTCCTGAGTGGCGACGTAAGTAGGCTTCAAATTCAATCTCATTGCTCAGTACGCCAAGTTCATCAATGTGTCCTTGTACCGTTTCTTTGCTTTGCGTGCAGACGAAATCCAAGAAAGGGTTCGCGACCATTTCGCTGGCGACATAGCCGAGGCCAAAGTACATGCGGTTATTTACACGCTCGATAAAACCATGGAGGTTTAGAATGGCCATGAAGTTTGCGTTGAGTTCAAAGAAACTTTCTGTTTCTTGTTTAGCATGGATAAGCGCTAATTCGGTTGCCTTTTTCGTGCTGATGTCGATGTGAGTACCAATCATACGTTTCGGTTTACCGGTGTTCTCCCACTCGATTACCCGACCAGTATCAAGAACCCACACCCAATGTCCTTGCTTATGCTTGAGGCGAGTTTCACACACAAATAGATTTGCTTTGCCCTGCCAGTGTTGTTCTAAATGGCTATTACATTGGCTTAAGTCATCTGTGTGCATGTGATTAAGCCAAGTGTCTACATTGACTGGCTGTAGCTCAGCCAGGGAGTAGCCTATAATTTCACACCAGCGCTCATTGACGCGCAATTCGCCGCTACGAATATCCCAATCCCAAATCGCAACACCAATAGTATCAATCACTAAGGCAAGGCTTTGTGATTTCTCTAACAATGAGGCTTGGGTCGCCTTTTTCTCTCGTTGGTCTTCTACGAGTAACCAGAAATATCCTTTTTGCGACGACTTATCAAAACGTACACCAGAAATTTGTACCGGATAATTGGCGTCTTGATGCCAAAAAGTCTCGGTAGGCGCTAATCGCTCTTTGTGTTTAAACTCATGAAGGCGCAGATCTCCGTGTCGCTCAGGTGAAAATACGTCACTGAAGGTCATACGCTTGAGCTTTTCCTTGGAGATTTGCACGTTGTCGTACAAGGCATTATTGGCATGAATAAATTCACCTGTAGAAGCGTCACATAGCGCGATTCCTATTGGAGATAGATCATACAGAGCTTGCAGGCGCTGCTCATTGACTAACAACTGTTGCAATAACCTTTTGACCCAAAACAAAAAGAGTAAAATTAAGCAAGTAGCAGCAATGATGCCTATGCGAGGGTACAGGTAATGGCTTTTTGGCGGTTGCCACCCATGTTTGGGTCGCACCGATAAGTGCCATCTTTGCGAAGGCAATGTAATTGCCAAGCTGATTGCGTCATCAGCCAGAGCTTGGCGTTGACCATGTAAGTGGTGTTTTTGCTGATTCGCTAAGTCGCGATATAAGGCAACGTCATACTTGTTTGAAAACTCTGTGACACCACTGTTTCTAAACACTTTTTCAGCATCTAGGACGGCCGAAATAAGCCCCCAGAAAGGATTGTCATCGTTATCAATGAATACCGGTAAGCGGGCGATTATGCCGCTGCCTCCTTGCACTAACTCAAGTGGGCCGGCAATGGTAATATCGCCGCTTTCTTTCGCGCTTAATATCAATTCTCGCTGGCCGTCGGTCTTGAGATAGTCGAGCCCAATCGCTGCTTCGTTACCTTGCAGTGGATACATCATGGTGATAACCATATTTGGCGCGAGCGCGATATTTCTTAACTCCTTAGAGCTAGAAAAAATACTGCGCGCAATTGAATTAAACTGATGTTGATCCAAGTTGGGTTGCGCAGCTATTGCGGGCACGAGACCTCGCACCAATTGAATGTTGGCGGTCATGAGCGCTTGTAATTGTGAACTATATTGCTGCGCTTCTACACCTACATCTTGGCGATAGTTTTGTGCCGCCTGACGATAAATTACCTGGTCGATCGCAAAAGCAATCCCGAGGATCACAATCACTAAGGCATAGAAGGAACTGATGTAAAGTCGTGTTTGTGGCGAAGCACTCATTAATGCGTAATTGGTCAGAAAAAGCAGCTCTCTACACTATAGTTTATGAAGCCTTATTGTCTAATTTCCAAAGAGTTACTCACTGATTTTCCGAGAACAAAGAACGTCATTTTCATCTTTTCATTGGGTGATAGTTGGGTCATTGCCATCACTTATTTAAGCAATGAGATGCTTGTCTCTTATCGTGGCAAAGCCCTTAGCGCACCAACGCTATTGGTTGGGTTAACAAATTGCGCTGAGGTAATGCCAACAAACCACAAAAAATGTCATACAATAGTGCTCACAATAATAAAATCATAAAGATACGGATAAGTTAGCCATGTTCAAATGGGGAAAGCGCCTAGTCATCACCGCCATCGTTTTGTTGCTGTTTGCTACAGCTATAATCTACGGCGTTCTGTCATTGAGTTTACCAGCCCTAGATGGTCGCGGTAGTAGTAGCGCTATTGATAATGTCGTTACGATTAAACGAGATTCGCAGGGACAGGCCATTATAGACGCGCAAAGCATGGCTGATGCAGCTTATGGTTTGGGTTTTGTTCATGGCCAAGATCGCTTTTTCCAAATGGATTTATTGCGCCGTAACTCCGCCGGTGAGCTGAGCGAATTATTTGGTGAAGCGGCGTTGAAACTGGATAAGAAAATGCGCTTTCATCAACTTCGCAAACGCAGTGAGCGCATGTATGCGCAGTTGCCAGCTGAGCAGCAATTGCGTCTAGAGCGCTATGCGCAAGGGGTCAACGAAGCGTTGCAGGCACAGTCCATGAAAAGCTTCGAATATTTGCTCACGGGTGCAGATGTGCAGCTTTGGCAACCCGTGGATAGCTTACTGGTAATCTACAGCATGTATTTAGACTTGCAGGCGGGTACTTTTGAACGCGATATGGTGTTGGAGCAAATTGAGCAACTCTACTCTGTAGAGATGCGTGAATTCTTGACCCAACCTAGCGAATATCAAGCAGCACTTGATGGCAGTGAACTGCCGCTACGTGATTTACCTATCCCAGCTTTACCGACCACAGCAATGAGTGCGCAGATCACAGAAATCATCCCCAACGAAGAGGTGGGCAGCAACAACTGGGCCGTCTCAGGTGAGCTAACCGCAAGTGGTCAGCCTATGGTGTCCGACGACATGCACTTAGGCTTAGCGGTGCCGGTGATTTGGTATCGCGCACAATTGAATGTGGCGGGCATGCAGGTCACTGGCGTCTCCCTTCCCGGTGCCCCCGCCATTGTTGTCGGCAGTAACAATCATATCGCGTGGGGTTTTACCAACGCCTATGTAGACACTTCAGACTGGGTGCGTTTAAACGACAACGCCGATGTGGTCACTGAGGAAGAAACAATAAAAATAAAAGGTGGGGAAGCTTATTCATATACGTTCCCTACCAGCGATTATGGTCCGGTACGTAGTATTAATGGTCAGCGCTATGCCTTGAGTTGGGTGGGGCATTATGACTACGCACTTAACCTTGAGTTAGCCAACCTTGCTACGGCTAAATCAGTGACTGAGGCATTTAAGATAGCTGATAAAGCTGGAATGCCAGTGCAAAACTTGGTAGTAGTGGATAGCCAAGGGCAAATTGGTTGGCAACCTATGGGGGCCATTGCTGCGCGCACTAACCCCAGTGATGTGGCAATGAGTGAAGCCGATTTCCAACAAGCCTGGTTCGACAATGAGCCACAACGCCCGCGAGTAATGAATCCAATAGATGGTCGCCTTTGGACTGGCAATGCCCGCGTTATTTCGACACAAGAATTAGACCGTCTTGGCGATGGTGGCTATGCACTGGGCGCGAGACAGCAGCAAATTCGAGACCGCTTGTTTGAGAAATCACAATTTAATGAGCAAGATTTTCTTGCACTACAATTGGACAACGAAGCACGATTCCTGTCAAAGTGGCATGCTTTGTTGCAGGCAACACTCGAAGCACAAGGCAGTGAAAACAATATAAAACTCGTGCAGCAGTGGCAGGGTTGTGCCTGCGCTGATTCTGTCGGATATACCCTCGTGCGCTATTTCCGCAGTGCGGTGATTGATACTGTATTCGCGAGTATTGAGTCGCAACTCGGTGAGCATGACCTGACACTGGGTCCTATTCGTCGTAATTTAGAGCCAGCAACATGGCAGATCCTAGAAGAACCAAGTGTTTGGGGTCTTGCAGAGAGACAGCAGTTGCTGTCAAAAAGCGTTAACTTAGCGTTGGCAAGAATTCGTGAAAAGCACGGTGATGATATGGCCAATTGGCGATGGGGTAAGGTTAATGCCATGGCATTACAGCATCCATTTGCTAAACAAATTCCACAGCTAAGTCAGTGGCTTAATATGCCAGTCACCGAAGGTTTTGGTGATAGCTTTATGCCTGCAGTGCAGCGACCTGAATTTGGTGCATCGCAGCGCTTTATTGCTCAGCCGGGTCGCTTAGAGCACGCAATCATGGCTGTTCCGGGCGGGCAGTCTGCACATCCGTTGTCGCCGTTCTATCGAGAAGGTTATGAACAATATGCAACGCATCAGGCGGCACCATTATTACCAAGTGAAGCCACGCATCGTATTGAAATTCGCCCCACTAACTAGTTTGGGTAAATGAAGAGGTAGCTGCTGCGACCGTTGTTTGGTCGCGGCCGTTATACTTGCTTTTATACAATGCACCATCTGCTTTTGCTATCGCCGTGCTCAGTGAATCATTGCGTTGCCACTGCACAATACCAAAGCTGAGTGAGATTTTAAGTACGTCGGGCAGGTCATCAATTTGGATGTTTTTTACACTGTAACGTAAGGTTTCGATGCGCATTAACGCAGTTTCGATGGCGATATTGGGCAGCACAATAATGAACTCTTCTCCCCCCAGCGAGCAACAATGTCAGATGGTCGAGTTTGTGTGATAAGGAGCATACCCAATTCTCGCAACACCGCATCACCCACCTCATGACCATATTTATCATTAATTTCTTTGAAGTGATCGACATCCCCAATCGCAATGCAAATATCCTGATTATCCGCTAAGCAGCGCTTTTGCGCTCGGTAAATCAACTCTTTTGCGAAGCGGCGGTTATACAAATTAGTGAGGTAATCTTTGGTTGCCATCTCCGCAAGAACACCGCGTTGTTCTAGAGCTATACGGCGGATAAGTGCCAGCGTGTAGATCATAGGTATTCCCGCGATGAGAATATTTACGACCTCAATAAATTGCACGTAATCAGCAAGTGCATAGGTGTACGGCTTATTCGCAAAGAGTAAATACATCAACGCGAAAGTCACAATGAGCGAGCCGCTATATAAAATGGCGTTGCCCATTTTCATACTGTAATCAACGAGCAAAATGCAAGAGATGCTCCATAGATAGAACTGGAAGCCTGCTTCAGTGCCCATAAAATAACAGCAGGCCACTGAGTGAATGATAACCTCAGCGCTAAACAGCCTTAGTCCCAGACTGGGTTTTTTTTGAGCGATTAAATGGATGCCGAAAAACCATGCGAGGGTACTAAAAATGTTAAGTATGGCCAGTTCAGTGGCACCGATGAGATAAAATGTGGGTATTAACGTCGCGTGTATTACGCCAGCAAAATAAGCTACTTTGGTGATAACAGCAAATTTGAGCGTTTCGACTTTCTCAAAGATGCTTTCAGCCATGTAGTTATCAGTTGCCTGATCATTTGCTTGCGGCACTACGACACTCTCATTATTGCACCAAGTTAAAAAGTATAGTGCATGCGTAGAAGTTTGCGGAACGAGCTTCCTTAACGATGTTAATTCCAACGCATTGAAATATTGCAAGTTGCCAACGTAACACTTGATTGTGAGCTACACTGAGCATCGTTGCGTAAAAGTGAAGTAATCTCAATCGACAAGGGTAACGACAATGAAAAAGAACAAAACCTCCGTGCTTAAAAGTGTAATTGCGAGTGCCGCAATAACCTTTGGAATGGCAACAGCTCATGCTGACGAAGTCGAAATCAAAGCGCAAAAGCTCACGGACAGTCTCTACGTCTTATTTGGCCAAGGCGGTAATATCGCTGCGCATGTAGGCCAACAAGGCACTTACATTATTGATGACCAATTTGCCAAACTCGCCCCGCAAATCAAAGCTAAGCTCAAGGAACTGAACCCTGATGCTGCGGAATTTGTGATTAACACTCATTACCATGGCGACCACACGGGCGGCAACGAGGTGTTCGCAAAATCAGGCGCGCATGTGATAGCCCATCACAATGTGCATAAGCGTTTGCAAGCCAAGCATGGCGACGATTCAGATTTTCTGCCGAGACTCAGCTTCTCAGAAGATATGACACTGCATTTTAATGGCGAGCATGCGCGCTTACAGCACTTTGCGCACGCCCATACCGATGGTGATAGTGTGGTGTTCTTTGACAACGCCAATGTTGTGCATATGGGAGATATCTATTTTAATTTGGGCAGTTTGCCATTTGTCGACGTCGATGGCGGCGGCAGTGTGGATGGTATTCTCACGGCAGTCCAAACTGTGATGGATGCTATTGGTGATGACACTCAAGTCATTCCGGGCCATGGACCTATGAGCAACAAAGCAGGATTGCAGACCTATCACGACCTTGTAAGCAAAGCGAAAGGCATCATGCTAAAAGCCATTGCTGAGCACCAAACATTGGACGCTGTGTTAAAAGCCGACCCGTTAGCTCCGCTTGAATTGGAATATGCTAGTTGGCTCCCTAAAGAGCGCGTCACTACGTTGTTTTACCGCAGCCTAACTGGCGAGATTAATTAACATTTGTTACTGCTTAATTTATACTCGCTGTTTCTAGATGGATATGTTTAAGGCACAGCGAGTATGAATAACAATAATAACCTACCTGATATTTCAGCCACGGTCGGCAAAAAGAAAGGCTTAATAAGTACATTTTTTATCGTCCTTGTTATAGCGCTAATCGCATTTAAGAGTATGTATACGGTAGATGAAGGCCATGTGGGCATCATCAAGCGCTTCGGAGAAGCGACAGAGCAAGTTAACCCAGGTTTACATACGAAAATACCCTTTGTGGATACCGTCGAAATGCTCGAAATCCGCACCCGTAAAAATGTTGAAAAACTGCGTGCAGCAACGCACGAACAAATGCCTCTAGAGGCAGAAGTCAGTATCAACTGGACGGTAAACCGCGAAGAAGCCTTTGAGTTGTTTAAAAGTTACGGTGGCTTAACCCAATTTGAGAGTCGTATCCTCGACCCCAAATTACGTTCAGCAACCAAGGATGCGCTGGCGCGTTACAAAGCAGAAGAATTAATTCAAAACCGTTCTCAAGTAATTGCGCGTATCGAAGAGTTACTGTTAGAGGAAATGAAAACGTATCCTGTAAAACTCGACTCAGCACAAATCGAAGACTTGGTTTTACCTCCTAAATACATTCAATCGATTGAAACTAAACAAACTGAAAAGAACTTGGCAGCCGCAGAAAAGCACAAACTAGAGCGTCAAAACCTTCAAGCTCAACAAGAAGTAAATACCGCCAATGCACAACGAGATGCAGCAAAAGCAAAAGCGGATGGTTTAGCTTATGCCATTAAAGTTGAAGCCGAGGCGCAGGCTGAAGCAATTCGCTTAAAAGGTTTGGCTGAAGCCGAGGCGATGCAGAAAAAAGCAGAAGCCATTAAGAACAATGCCACCTTGGTAGAATACATTCGTGCTCAGCAATGGAATGGTCAAATGCCAACTACGGTTATGGGTTCTGACCAAGGTATTCTTTGGAATATGAAAGAAAAGTAACCACATAGTGGCCAACGTACCGGCAATCTATGAGCTGGTACGTTGCCTTTTCCTGCTTAAGCTGCGTTTCCAGTGGCATGCGAGCGAGACAGTAACCAAGTTTGGTTGTAGTAAACAACGACCAGTAAATTAGCTAAAAACCACATATCTTTAATAATAAACTGGCTAAGCCCAGTTAATAACGTCGCACTATCAAATGCCCCCGGTGTTGACAGCAAAAAGGTTTGTGTGACGATGAATACACTGGCGCAAAACACGATGGCAACCCATGCCAAAAATCGCTTCTTTGAGGCCACAGATATAATTAATAACAGTGCAAAGCTAATATCAAAAATACCAATTAGGTTTGACGTTGTTTGCACATCCCAAAATAAATACATCCAAGACATAAGCACTGAATTTTCTACAAGTGTAACGATAGCCTCAGCTTCGAGAGGCACGAACTTCATTCCACCAATCCAAAACAAGACCAAAGCAACTGGGAAAATATTTAGCCAAGTCAGAAAGTTGCTGCTAATACGATGATGACAAAACAGAAATAATGTCAGTGCCAGTAAGGCGAAGTATTTAATGATCCCTTGCCCGGACCCTATCACCGGAAACCCACCTTCACTGGCGATATAGCGAGTGTGACTGAGCAAGGTAAGCAATGGCACAAGGGCGATAATAACAAGAAGCCAAAATGCAGTGCGTTTGAACAGAGGCAGTCGATAATGCATGAATAGCGATCCTGCTGCCAGCAACATCACAACACCAATCAAACATGATCCAGTCTCAGGACTCATTAGGCCATCCGTTAGGTATACGGATAGTATGCCCGCAGCCGCACCAGGGTTTGCCCCCAACACAAAAGACAACCCGAGTGCTAACAAGGTGAGTGCACTTAGGAGTCGAACAACACACAAGGTTTTGTTTAAAGCCATCAATTGTTTCCGATAATCGTCAAATATTGACATACAAGACCGTGCAAACGCATTTTTATGCTCAGCAGCACAAAAAGTCTTCCCGCAGATAATGCACTCTTCATGATTCATCCAGATTACTAACGGGTGTTGTCAACGTTGCCTTGAGGCGATTCCATCATCGAGATTAGCTTGGCGAATCAGACTTTTTGTAAAATAAATCGAAAAATAAGATAAATTTTTGATCGCTTTTTGTCCTCCATTGCGTAAGTAACGAGGCTATCTTGTTACACATATGAGGGATTAACACGTGAATAACTTACTTAAATTACTGCTAATACCGAGTTTGTTGGTACTCACTTCGGCATGTAGTGACGACGATGATGATAAAAGCCCCACCGAGCCGCCATCGCTGCCTTTGACAACCGTCGTTGAAGTTGCATCTAGCTCAGATGACTTTGATACCTTGGTGGCAGCGCTTGAAGCGACAGGCTTAGATGCGACATTAAGTGACATGGATTCTCAGTTCACCGTGTTTGCGCCAACGGACGATGCGTTCGCACTGCTGGGTGAAGAGACCCTCAATGCGCTGTTAGAAGACCCTGACACACTGTCATCTATACTGACCTACCATGTTTTGGGGTCACGAGTAGAGTCCGGTGCTGCAATCGCTGCAGCAGGTTCAACTGTGGAGACCGTTAACGGTGCGTCTGTGGGCTTATCACTGTCTGGTGATGACTTGCTGGTGAATACCGCCACCGTCACCATGGTTGATATTTATGCATCTAACGGTGTCATTCACGTGATTGATGCCGTGCTCATGCCACCGATGCAAAGTGACGAGATGCCGACAATGAATATTGTCGAAACGGCTGTCGCCGCGGGCAATTTCACCACGCTCGCAGCTGCACTTGAAGCCGCTGATTTAGTCACTGCTTTGAGCGACGAAAGCCAAATGTACACCGTGTTCGCGCCAACCGACGATGCGTTCGCGGCTTTGGGTGAAGAAACCATAAATACGTTGCTTGCTAACACCGACGTGTTGAGTGAGATCCTATTACAACATGTGGTCAGCGGCAAAGTGGATGCGGTGACTGCTTTTAGCTTAAGCGGCATGCAAGCCGAGACGCTTTCAGGCAACATGATTGATATCATGATTGACCCAGAAACAGACACGCTCAAGTTTGGTGATGCAACGGTGACCATGACCGATATCATGACCACCAACGGTATCATTCATGTGCTCGATACTGTGGTCGTTGGCGATGTACAAGTGCCTGCACCTGCGCAGTCAATCGTCGATATCGCTGTGGCAGATGGTAACTTCACGTCGCTCGTTGCGGCACTGCAAACCACTGGCTTAGACATGGTGCTTGCTGACATGGACCGTGAATTCACCGTATTTGCGCCGAACGATGCGGCATTCGAAAAGTTAAACCAAGCGACGGTCGATGCGCTTTTTGCGGATGCCGAAGCGCTGTCAGACTTGCTGTTGTACCACGTATTACCAGATGCAACAGTGCAATCAGATGCCGCTATTGCAGTCGCGAACTCAGACAACCCGATGATCACCATGGCGAATGGCGATATGGCAACTCTATCAATTCAAGACAACATGCTATACATCGATGACTCACAGGTTATTGCAGCCAATGTGGCAGCGGAAAACGGTGTAATTCATGTGCTTGATACGGTATTGATGCCGCCGCAGCAATCAATTGTGGACGTTGCAGTAGGTGCTGGTAACTTCACGACCTTGGTCACTGCACTGCAGGTAACTGGTTTGGATGAGGTACTTGCGAATTTAGACAGACAGTTCACCGTGTTTGCGCCAACGGACGAAGCGTTTGCGAAATTAGATCAAGCGACCTTAGCCGCCTTACTAGCGGATCCTGATGCGCTTGCTAACATCCTGTTGTATCACGTGATTGCCGATACAACGGTGATGTCTGAGGCGGCAATCGCTGTTGCCAACTCAGCTAATCCAATGGTGGAGATGGCAAATGGTTCGATGGCTAGCTTGTCTATACAAGATGGCATGCTGTACATCGACGATGCATTGGTCTCGGCCGCGGATGTTGAAACAGACAATGGTGTTATTCATGTCATTGATACCGTGATAATACCGCAATAATCCTACTAAAAGACTCAAATAGACCATTTGATTCGACCACCCAAGCCCACGTTTCTGTGGGCTTTTTTATGGCTTAGAAAACGTCTTTTAAGGTGGCCATCATTTCTGCGACCGACAATTGCTGCGGCGTGTCGTAATCACTGAGTAGGCTGTCTGCCAACTCGCGTTTGTGTTGGTGCAGCGCGAGAATTTTCTCTTCGATGGTGCCTTTGGCGATGAGGCGATACACGGTCACAGGACGAGTTTGGCCGATGCGGTGGGCACGGTCGGAGGCTTGTTGTTCAACTGCGGGGTTCCACCATGGATCCATGTGAATCACATAGTCTGCTGCGGTTAGGTTTAGACCCGAGCCACCCGCTTTTAAACTGATCAGGAATACGTCACCCTCACCGCTTTGAAAGGCATCGATGCGGGCTTGTCGCGCTGCTGCGGGTGTTGAACCATCGAGGTATTGATAGCGTATTCCGAGCTCCTCAAGGTATGCGCGAATGAGCTGTAAATGACCTACGAACTGACTGAAAATCAGCGCCTTGTGTTGATTTTCTTGTAACTCTTCGAGCAAATGGCCGAGCGCATGTAACTTGCTGCTGGTGAGTAGGCTATTGGCGCTCACTAATTGAGGATGACAACATGCTTGACGTAATTTTGTGAGTTGCGCTAACAAGGCAATGCGCTGCTCACCTGGGTTATCGAGTTCCTGTAGCGCGCTCATTTGCTCAAGGGCATTTTGGCGCAGCGCTTCATACAAATGTTGTTCGTCGTCACTGAGTGTCACCAGCTGGTCAATGTCGGTTCGTGGCGGCAGTTCGGTCAGTACTTCTGATTTCAGGCGGCGCAGGATGAAAGGTTTGATTAACTCTTTGAGCGCGCGTTTGGCTTTGAGTGCTTTAGCGGGTTCTTGTTCGTGATTATCAATAGGTACTACAAAGCGTTGGCCGAAACGTTTTAAATTGCCCAGCAACCCAGGGTTCACAAACCTAAACAAGCTCCAAAGCTCTGTGAGGTTGTTTTCGATTGGCGTACCTGTGGTGATCAAGCGGAAATTGCCTTTGAGGGCGTATGCTGCTCGCGTACGCTTGGCGAGCGGATTTTTTAACGCTTGGGCCTCGTCAGCCACTATGGTGTGCCAACGTATTTTCTCAAGCGTTTCAATATGGCGTTGCATCTGTTGGTAGCTAATTACCAAGCAGTCAAAGGCGTTACTGCTCTCGATGGCCGCTTGTTGCGCCTCAAGGGTTTTAAGCTCACTGAATAACTGCATTTTGAGAGTGGGTGCAAATTTTTTGCTCTCGTTTTGCCAATTAAAGCACACCGACGTTGGCGCAATGATGAGTGCTGGCCCCTTGGCTGCGCGGGCAACGAGTACCGCCAATGCTTGCAGCGTTTTCCCTAAGCCCATGTCATCAGCCAAACAGCCGCCAGCTCCCCAGTGCGCCAAGCGCATGGCCCAATCAAAGCCATCCGCTTGGTAGTCGCGTAGTTGTGCTTGCAAGGTACTTGGTACCCTAATATTCAAGCTGTTGGCTTCACTCATGCGTTGGTGCAGCTGCTCCCAACCGGGCACGGTTTGCATGCGCATACCTGTGGTGTGGTCGCGGATAAGACGGCTGCTAAGGGGGTGGTATAAGCCTTTGTCTGCTGCTCCAGTGAGTACATCAAGTTGTTCTTTAAGTTGCTTACTCAACGCCACAATGCGGTTGTCTTCCAAGGTGATAAAACGCCCGCCGCTGGTGGCCAGAGCATCCAGTAATTGTCGTAACTCCAATACCTTACCATCGTCAAAGGTGGCGCTGCCGGTAATATCAAACCATTCATTATGCTGGTTGATACTGAGTTGAATGTTCTCACTTTTAAGCTGCTTGGCGATGTGCAGTGTTTTGCCGCGCGGCCAGCGCAGCTTAATAGGCAGTTCGCTATGCGGCGTTGCTAATAGCAGTTGTAACTGCTCTAACGTTGCTAGTGCGCCTTGCCAATCGCTTTGTGCTAAACGTGTATCTTGCATGGCTTGAAAGTCATGACAATGTAGGTCTAATTGTTCTAGTAACCTTTGCTCATACGCCAAATCACGCTCTAGCGCGATGCGTTTCCCTTTAATGTGAGCACTCACATGACGACTCCCCAAGCCGGGTTTCATCGCTGGGCCATGCTCGCCAAAGGGCATCACCACACATTCAAAGTTCAGGCCTTCTTTCAATGGGGTGATATTAATCACCAAGTGCTTATCAGGATCTGTTTGGCTGAGCGTTTCACCTATGCCATCAATATCCGATTCGATGTTAATGAGCGGCGCGATTGCCTTAATACTGTCTACCGCCTTGTGCTTCGCGTGCTTGGGGATAACCAGCCCAGATTCGCCGACAATTTTCGCAACCTTGAGGTGATTTGCATTAAATATGCTGAATTCTGCTAAGCCGTCTCGTATCAGCTTGATGCTTACGATAGGGGGCTCAGGTTCGCCATTGAGCGTCGGTAGATTAGCTATGCTCACGCTTAAATCGTCGCCATGAGCGACAATACGGATACTCGGTTCACGCTGCGTGAGTTCGAGTGCTCGGCCATCAGCGTCGATCAAGTTGTCGGCCCCCACCGCAGCAGGTAGGGCTTTAGTTAAATTCAGACGATATTCTTTGCTGCGGTAATAATCATTGCCGGTGAGGGTGTCGATATGCGCACAAATCGCCCGGTCTTGGTCGCTCAGTAAGAACGCCTCGGGCTCAGACAATAAGCGTTTTAAGCTCAATGCCTTGCCTTTGCTCCAGCCTTGCTTTGTGCGTTTTTGCTCTTTGGGTTTGAGACTGGCATCAAAGCGGCCAATTTCCAATTGCCACACAACGCGGCAGGGTTCCACGTGGGCAGTTTTGGCTGGCGAGTCCAGTGCCAATAGTTGTTCAAGGGCGAGATCCCAGCTTTCTTGAGCGCGCATAAGTTGGGTAATATTAAACGTAAAATTCAGCGAATCGCCCTCGATTTGCTTTAAAAAGTTTGCAAATAGCGGCCACTGAATGTGTTCGAAAAAGCGTGCCGCATCGGCTTTGAGGTTTAATAGCCAAGGCTCTGGTGTGCGCACTGTCCATGTGTAAGCAGCGAGTGCAAAACACACGTACAGGTAATAATTCAGTCCCTCGCGCTCGCAATAGCCCAAATAATCTTGGCGAAATAGGTAAGTATCGCGCCCTTGCAAGTGCAGTAATACGCGGCGCATGACCAAGTCAATAGACAGTGCAAAGTCACCACGGCGTTTATCTTGTTGTTGGTGATCCAGCTCCAGTAGCAGCGTGTGCCAGGTGGATTTGTCTTGTCCTTTGCCCATGGCCAGCAAAGTTAGCTGATAGAAAATGCCATAAACACCCTCTAAATAGGGCTTTTTGCGTTTTTGATAACGGTTTTTTTCATCTAGCGCCTGCTCGAACAGCCCTTTGGCTTTGGCAAAGTGTTGGTTTAACAGCGCGGCACAGCCTTGCAGTAATAAGCTATATGTCGAGGTGTCTTGGTCATTTAAGGTTTGTTCAAGTTTGCTAAGCTCACCGCTGAACAGGTACTGCTCGGCCTTTAAATACTGCAGCCACCTATTGTGTGGCAACGCATCACAGGCTTGGTGTAACCAATGCAGAAGTTGCGCTGTGCTTTGGCCTTTTTGCCGGTGTGCAGCGAGCAGCGTAGCAAACGCTTGATATTGTAAGCGTGCGTCGAGGGCTGCGAATTCCTCCAAGTTAAACGGATAAAACAACACGCTGCATAGCGCGGGTGTTTGCTGCCAATCAAGTGCCATGGGATTTTTAGGCAGACTGAGCAGCTCAACGACACGTTTTTGCTCTCCTAAAAAGTACATATCGCGCAGCAAGCGGCGCTTATCTGCGGTGTTGTCTTCCCACTGATAACTACTGAGCACAGGCGCGACTTTTTCTGCTGCGGTTAACAGTGCAACATAGAGGTTTTTAGCAAGACAACGCTTCACCAAGGTGTTGGCGATTAGGCGATTAATGATGAAGCCGTGGCGACTTTTTTGCACCAAATCGAGTTCACATAAATCGGCTATGAAATGCTTGATCGCTTTGGCATTCACTCCCTGTAATTCAGGCAAATCTAGGTTTTCTATCATGCGCGAGAGGGCATGTGCCTCAATGGGCTTATAGATCACCGCCAGCGCCAACGCGATATGCTGATGTTGAGAAGAGCATTCGTTAAAGCAATGCAACAGTGAGGCAATCGCATCGTTTTGTTCTGCTGTGACGGTAATAAAGTGCATGATGTAGGGGAGTTAAATTGGGTAGCCACACGCTACCAAAGAGGGCAATGATGGGCAAGGGTAATAAGGCCGCTATGCGGCCTTATTGATGTGGATTTATAGTGCTAGCTTGAGGATGTTGCTTGCTACATCCGGTGTGATGTCGCCATGCTCACCCAACGCTTGCAACCCGTTGCGCGTTAGATTGGCTATCGCTTCGTCTACAGCATGCTCGCCCAAGTCGTAATCCCCTAAACGCGTTTTAACACCCATCTGCTCGAAAAAGTCTTGAACGGCTTTGATTGTGGCATCAACCAGCGCATCTTCGTCGGCGTTTTCAATGGCAAACACGCGACGACCTAATTGCAGAATTTTTTCGCGTTTTTGCGCTTTTTTCTCGAACATCAACGCAGGTAGTACGATGGCGAGCGTTTGTGCGTGGTCTAAGTTATACAAGGCAGTGAGTTCGTGGCCAATCATATGCGTTGCCCAATCTTGTGGCACCCCTTTACCTATCAAGCCATTCAGCGCCATAGTTGCAGACCACATCACATTAGCGCGCACGTCATAGTTTTGTGGCTCTGTTAACGCTAATGGGCCTTGCTCAATCAGCGTTGAGAGAATGCCTTCAGCAAATCTATCTTGCAGAGGTGCATTCACAGGGTAGGTGAGGTATTGCTCAATCACATGCACAAACGCATCGACTACACCGTTAGCTACTTGGCGCTTGGGTAGTGAATAGGTGTAAGTTGGGTCAAGCACAGCAAAAACAGGTTGCACAATTGGCGAGCCAAAGGCACGCTTTTGTTGCGTTGCTTTCTTGGTAACTACTGAGTTGCCATTACTTTCAGAGCCTGTTGCTGGTAGCGTCAAGACGGCACCAATTGGCAGTGCACTTTTTACTTCTGCGCCATTAACTAGTATATCCCAACCATCGCCATCGTAATGCGCTGCAGCAGATATATATTTCGCGCCATCGATCACACTGCCACCGCCTACCGCGAGGATAAAGGTAACATTGCGTTCTTTAACCACACTCAGCGCTTCGCTCAGTGTTTCGTATGTTGGGTTCGGCTCCACACCGGCAAATTCAACATAGTTGAAGCCTTCTAGCGCGTTGATCACATCATCGTACACGCCATTTTTCTTGATTGAGCCGCCGCCATATAAAAATAAAATAGTGTCAGTTGGCTTTAAGCGCTCTTTAATTTGCTTGATTTGGCCTTCGCCAAATAGAATTTCTGTGGTGTTTTTAAATTCAAAATTCAACATAGTTATACCGCCTATTATTGACTGCGTTGGTTCAGCGCTGAAATAAGTTCTTTCGCTAATTGTTTGTCTGAAAAAGGATTTTGACCTGTAATAAGTTCGCGGTCTACGACTACATTCGGTTGCCATTCGCTCGCAAATGCCATATTGCCGCCCGCAGTTTTCATGGCTTTTGCTGGGTAATAACGTAGCTTCTTGCCGTTTAATGAACCTTCAAAAATGGCTTCTTCAGGGTTTGAGAAAATGGTCATCTTATAGCCATCATACAGCCAGTTTGTGGCCGTAGCGTCTGCCCCTTGAGCAATATTTTTCTCGTACTCAACAGGTGATTGCTGTGCTGACAACAAGGCGATAGGACCGTGGCAAATTGCGGCTGTTGGCTTACTCTGCTCATGAAAATGCTGCAAAATGGTGCGAACGTCCGTGTTGTTAGCTAAATCAATCAAAGGTGCATGACCGCCAGGGATAAACACCCCGCTGAATTTACCTAAGCCACTTTCTATGACTTCTGTGAGCGTATGAGTGTCGTCAATACCTTTTATGTTGGCAATCACATTTTTGATGCGTGCCATTTCTGCTTCATCACCACCAAAATACATGGCTTGCTCAGAGTTTTTGTCCACCGCAGGTGCATTGCCTTTGGGTGTTGCCAGTACCAGTTCGTATCCTGCTTTAATGAGTTCATCAGCTGGCACGCCGAACTCGTTAAGATAGTAGCCGGTTTCATATTGGCTGCCGTCGGCAAGTTGCATCTGAGTTTCACTTGAAAGCAGCACCAGCACTTGCTCTTTTTGCTGCTGGGCAAAGCTTGGGTTTGCGAAAGCCAGTACTGCCCCTAATAGGACTGTTAATTTTCCAAAGCGCATAGGTCGCTCCTTAGTTGACTGTGTTGATACCAATGCATAAACAATGTACACAGTGTAGCTAAGCTCTATAATAAGTAGAATTCAGTTTAATTTGGGTTAGGTATAATATATCTGATATCACTTTATGTCTTACTTTGTGCAATTACGAACCTTCGTTGAAGTTTACCGCTGTTTGAACATCTCACGTGCGGCGAAGAATCTTGGCCTTTCACAGCCCGCAGCGACCGCGCATATTCAAAGTGTGGAATCGACGGTTGGTAAAGCGCTGTTCACTCGTCGTCATCGTGGTGTGGAACCGACCAACCTTGCCCATGAACTGGCGGCGCAAATTGGCGGCCATTTTGATGCTATAGAACAAAAAATGGCCTCGACGCGCAGTCGTTCCAATGAAGTTCGAGGCACCATTACTTTAGCAGGTCCAGCGGAATACATCAGTTATGTGGCCTCTGCGCAGTTGGCGAATTTACTGCAAGGGGGTCACGTGGATGTGGTAATTCTGCCTGGCAACCGAGAGCAGATTTATTCTGCATTGGATAACGGCACCGCTGATTTGGCGATCACCGCGTCACTGCCTGATAGCACGATGTATGATTACCAAGTGCTCGATAGTGAGAGGCTTATGTTGGTAACACATAAGTTGTTAGCTGATTCACTGCCGAGCAAGGAGGTTGATGCTAACCTTCTCAATACCTTGCCTGTGGTGAGCTATAACACCCAATTGCCACTTATTCGTGAATACTTTGATGTGGTGTTTAAAGCACATTGTCGCTCGCAGATTATTGCGACGTGCCCAGATATTCGCGCGCTAGCGGGCATTGTGCGCACGGGCGTGGGTTACTCCGTATTGCCAGATTATTTGTGTTATGAAGATTTGCGCACCGGCCGCTTAGTAAGTTTAGGTCCTGAAGGGCCCGAGAATAATATTTACCTTGCCTGGCGCAAGGGGGCGTTAGCGCACCCGAGAGTGAATTACGCACGCGACATCATGATGGCGTTTTCGAATATTAATCGCTATGCCTTTCATCGCGAATAACTAAACACCCCTTTCGTTTTGTCATGATCATCGCCACAATGACAAGGAATCAAATTTTAGGAGGTCAGAATGTCCCTCGAGAAAACCCATTTAGCGATATGTAATTTATCGAAAGAGCAATATCCAGAAATCAAGCAGTTGATGGATGAGGCTTACCCTGAGTTGGGAGGGGCGTGGCCGAGTCATACAATTTTCAGGCTCATTGATCAGTTCCCCGAAGGGCAAATCGGCATTGTTGATGATGGCAAACTCGTTGGTTTAGCACTCAGTGTGCAAGTTGATTACAGTCGATTTTCTAACCCGCACACCTATGATGACATCGTTGATGCGCATGACCGCGTATTCAGTGACCCTAACGGTGATGCATTGTATGGACTGGATGTTGCCATTTCCTCAACACACCGAGGCATGCGCTTGGGTAGGCGTCTTTATGATGCTCGTAAGGAGTTGTGTCGCCAGTATAATCTGCGCGCCATTTTAGCGGGTGGGCGTATTCCCCAATACCACAACTACAGCAAGCAAATGTCGCCGATGGAGTACATCGAAAAGGTCGACCGTAAGGAAGTGTATGACCCTATTCTCACATTTCAATTATCGAATGATTTTCAGGTCAAGCGACTACTTAAAAAATACCTGCCAGAAGACGAGGAATCGGTTGGCTATGCGACCTTGCTAGAATGGAACAACATTCTTTTTGAACCGACTGACACTGTAATAGAAAGCACTAAATCGATTGTGCGTGTTGGTGCCGTGCAGTGGCAAATGCGTCTAGTCGACAGTGTTGATGAGTTGCTAAAGCAGGTGGAGTATTTTGTTGATACCGTCTCTGATTACCAAAGTGACTTTATTCTTTTCCCAGAGTTTTTTAATGCGCCTTTAATGGGCTTGCAAGAGCATCGCAGTCAAACCGAAGCAATTCGTTTCCTCGCTGAATACACCGAAACTTTTGTGCAGGCGATGTCGCGTATGGCCATTGAATACAATGCCAACATTATTACTGGATCGATGCCTGTAGCCGAAAACGACATCATTTATAACGTCAGTTACTTGTGCCACCGCAGTGGTAAGGTGGATGAGCAACGTAAAATACATATCACTCCGCATGAAGCCAATGATTGGGTTATTCAAGGCGGCGACAGTGTCGCTGTGTTCGAAACGGATGCTGGGCGCGTGGGTATTCAGATTTGTTACGATGTGGAGTTTCCCGAGTTGTCGCGTATTCTCGCTGAGCAGGGGTTGGATATTTTATTCGTACCATTTTGGACTGACACCAAGAATAGCTATCTGCGTGTGCGCCATTGCGCCCAAGCGCGTGCCATCGAAAACGAATGTTATGTGGTGCTTGCTGGCAGTGTAGGAAACTTGCCAGAAGTGGAAAGTTTGGATGTGCAGTACTCACAAGCCGCGGTACTCACGCCGTCGGATTTTTCATTCCCCCATGATGCTTGTTTAAATGAAGCAACACCGAATACCGAGATGCTGCTATTTTCTGATTTAGACATGGATAAATTGAAAATTCTCCACAGTGAGGGGACGGTGCGTAACCTCAAAGATCGCCGCAACGATTTATACAGTGTGAATCTCATTAGAGGGAAGAACTAATGGCGTGGGTATACCTTATTTTCGCTGGCCTATTTGAAATTGGTTGGCCGGTTGGCTTAAAGCTCGCGCAGGAGCCACAAACTCGTTGGTTGGGCATCGTTATGGCGGTGGTGTTCATGGCAATCAGCGGCTTTTTACTCTGGCTTGCACAAAAGACGATTCCTATGGGGACGTCTTATGCAGTATGGACGGGCATCGGCGCCGCAGGTACCTTTTTAGTAGGGGTATTCTTTTATGGGGATAGCAGTTCACTGATGCGTTATTTCGGGGTGTTACTTATTATTGCTGGAGTGATCACGCTAAAGCTGGCGCATTAATAGATATTGTATATACAAGTTTGCATCACACATTTAATGGCGCCAAATTCTCTTTTTTAATACCAACATCATTAAGATTAAACATGCTGTGATAACAAACAATATTGTGCTCAAAGCATATAACCAGCGGTTTTCATCTCGGCTAATGTTGCGCTCACCAACAAATTGGTAGTGGGTACTGTTGTCTTCACTCATTGCGGCTTCCCCCAAGTATTCTTGAGTAAGGTGATAGCCACTTAGGGTCTGGTGTTGATGATTACTTTTGAATTGGTATGTGTAATAGGTTTGTGGGTAAACAATCTCGAATTTAGCACAGGCCCACATTGAAACAGAGCATACAAACAACACAAAACTGACAATCAATAATAGGGTAGGAAATTCTGCCTCAGGGACCTCAGCTGTTGGGAGCAGGGTGTTCGCTGTAACACCGTAAGCCTGAGCTAACTTCTCCAACACTTCAGGCGAAGGTATTACTTTATCGTTTTCCAACTTGGATAAATAAGACTGTTGAATACCTATTTCTCGTGCAGCAAATGCTTGTGTCCATTGTTGCTCTTTGCGTAGTTTTAAAAGTTGCTTGGCTAGTTCCACGTTCGCGCCTACTTTTTCTTTTATTGTGACCTAGTAGCCTATGAATGCATAGACGGGAATACAAATTCATAGGTAAGAATATTAGGAATATTATATGGTTAGGTGGAAAGCGTGCGGTAAATAGCATTAGCATTAGAAACTTGATAAGCCTACAAGGATGAAAAATGAAAAAGCACGTGTTAACCCTACTCTTTACCTTGATAGCGTTACCGGCGTTCGCAGACGCACCTCTGGTCGCTATTAAGGTTGATATATATCGAACACAATCAAGTCAATCGACCCCGAATATGATTGAAGCTTTCGCTGGGGCAAAGTTGGAGCACCAACCTAAGCTCATCACTGAAGGTGGTAAGCAGGCAATGATCGAAATTGGTGAGCAAGATAAGCACATGCTCTCAATTACTTTTATGCCAACAGAAGATGGTGCGCACTACAGTGCGAATATGAAATACAAGAATCAAAAAACAAGACTGGCTTCAGGCAAGTAGTGAAAGCGATAAGATACCAGAAGACCAAGGTTTGTTTATGAGTAGCCAAGTAGGTGATCAACTCGTGTTTATGCAGTTAATTGGTAAACGTTTCGACAATATTGAAGCTGCGCGAGCTTGGTTGGCTAGCGAATAGCTCTTATCCCCACATCACCGCGATGGCGGCTAAGGCGATAAGCACTAGGCCTGCGCTGTCGCGGCGTTTTACCGGTTGTTTTAACCACAGGTAGGAAATGGCTATGGTGAAGAACACCTCTATTTGCCCCAGCGTCTTTACATAAGCCACATGCTGTAAACTCATAGCACTAAACCAACCAATCGAGCCAATACAGCTGGTCAGGCTTATCCACAAGGTTAAGCCTTTATGATGCCACAGGCTCACAAGAGCTGCTCTGTTTTTAATGCCAAGATAAAGAAGCAACATCAAGGTTTGCAAACTGATCACCAGTAGCAATACCCAAGCGGCACTGTGCGGAAACATCAATCCAGAGGATAAGCTTGCCTCGCGCACCCACAATGAAGTCAGGGCGAAGCTGGTACCACAGGCCAAACCCATCAACACCGTTTTTAAATTCAAACCACGAATACTCGGCCCACTGAGCAGCATAACGGCAATTGCACCCAAGATAACACCGAACCATCCGAGTAAACTCAGGGCAGAACCAAAAAACAACATCCCCAGAATTGCAGCAACGAGCGCTTCGCTTTTGGCCAGTCCGGCGCCGACGGCATAGTTGTTCATCTTGAACAGTCTCACCATCAAAGCGGTGGCGATGATTTGCATAACAGCAGCGCCGACAATGTAAAAAGCAAAGGAGTTAGAGGGTTGTAAAGCAGGTGCTGGATTAAAGTGATACAGCGCAGCGAGGTACACAGCTGCAATAGGGCCAGCCAGGATAAAGCGCGCTAGAGTGACCGCAAGACTGGCGGTGTGTTGGCTTAATTTACTTTGTAGGGCATTTCGCCAGCTTTGGCTAAAAGCCGCCAAAAAAGTGAATAAGATCCAAGCCATATAAGTTTTTGAAGAATGAAAATCCCAACATACCATGGTAGTAAAACACTGGCGAATGAGGATTTTACATATTCATTATTCACTTGAAATATTAATCGTCGTTGTTGGTGTCTGTTTTGAAGGCAATAAACGCCGTAATAGCGACAACAAGGCTTGGGATAACGAGTAAGGATACGTAAAACTCTGTACCACCATGAATTTTATCCACTAAGTAGGCGAATGGGACAACAGACACTCCTGCCGTAAATCCGAGTACGTATTTATCCATTTTAAAAAAACCTGATGTTCAGCTTGCGGTCATTTAAATTTGTACCCTATATTAATACAGTTAAGCAACTATATTTTTGATTGTATTATAAAAAATGGACGTGAATATGCGAAAAAGTAATAAATATGCAGGCGTAATGGCTCTCAAGAATTCCTTATTTCGGATGATCAGTTTGCTGTGTATTGTTGTACTTAGCCTGCAAGCGCAAGCTGGAGAAAATAGTGCTGAGGAGTTGGTAAAAGAGCTGATCAGCGCTATGAATGTGCACGATGCCAAACGGATCAGAGCTGTGTTCGCTGACGATGCCACACAAGAATATCAACGTTGGTACGCACGCAAAAAAACAGGGGACGCTTTTTGGAGTTGGCTGCAGTCAGACATCATCGACCTTGAAGGCCATGTTATTGAGCCTGAATACAGTGTTGATGGTAATAACGTGGTGGTAAAAGGTGTGTATGAAAACAATGATGGTTACAGTAGTGCCGCCAATTTTCTGATTGTGGTAAAAGATAACAAGATCGCCAGTTGGACAATGCGGTACTAACTGATAACTGCTCAATTTATTTATAAGGTGTGTGTTCATGATGGAAATAAAACTAGACGACCTTAGCACAGGGGAAGTGATCGCCTTATTACATGAGCACCTTGCAGATATGCATGCTACTTCGCCACCTGAGAGTGTTCACGCATTGGATGTGGATGCGCTTAAATCGCCGGATATCACTTTTTTCAGTGCGTGGAGTGGTGATGAACTGGCGGGGTGTGTCGCGCTCAAACGTTTAAGCGATTCTGAAGCGGAACTCAAATCAATGCGCACTGCAACAGAGCACAGAAACAAAGGGGTAGGTTCGTTATTATTGCGCCACATCTATGCCTTCGCAACAGCGCAAGGGTTCAACACCATTAGTTTGGAAACGGGTACGCAGGATTATTTTGTGCCCGCGCATCAGCTGTATAAAAAGTTTGGCTTTGTCGACTGCGCGCCGTTTGCGGATTATCAACTCGATCCAAACAGTCGCTTTATGCGTCTTGAGTTACAATAAAAAAGCCGGCGATTTAGGCCGGCTTTAAGGTTGGTCACAACCACGAAATGTTATTGCCCAGGTGCAAACTTCAACATTCGCGTTTGGTCTGTTAATTCGATATCAACGAGCTCAAACGGCGCCTTTGCAGCGGTTGAGGCGGTGAAAGGCATGACGAATGTGTCACTGCCGCTCATTGCTTTTGCCACTTCCACTGTCGCCAACCGAACACGTTCACCGTTATCGCTACGCCCAGTGAGCGTTGCGCGGATGGCATAGCGGCCATCATCTTCGACTACAACTGGCACGCTTGCTTGATAACGGTTTTTGCCGAGCGACTGCACCTTGGCGTTTTGCATAGTGATGGTTTGCTCTGATTGCACAAAGGGCATTTTCACCGAACGCTTCACTGCTTGACCATTGATAACGGTATCCACTGTGGCTTCGAGTTCATAGTAGCCTTGGGCTGCGCCAACATAGCTAAGCGGTTGTGCAAAGATGGCTTCACCATTTTGATAGCTAGCCGCAATGTGTTCACCTTCAGGGCTAAGCAGCGTGAGCTGTACGTCTTTGTTTTTAAAACGCTGTTGTCCCATGCTTAAGTGCATCGCTAGTTTTTGTTGGTGCTGCTGCAATTTGAACGCTGTTCTGGCGTTCAAGGCGTTACTCGAGCCCTTTTCAATTACGTGTACGAGATACATATCGTTGTCATTGAGTGCTTGACTGGTTTGCAGCATGGGTTTGCCTTTGCCATTCACTTGCCCAAGTTTTAAGCCCACGCTGCCATCACTAAAACCCGCTTCTTGCATCTGCTGACGAGCCGCAAGCGCTTGCATAGGCAACTGTTTTTGGCTGTTCGCATCACGCACAGAGAACTTATCCAGCTGCAGATCATAAGGCTTGATCACTTCGCCGTTTTCAAAGCGTGCTTTAGGGGCAACGCGAATAAGGTGGTCAGCTTGGTGCACAAACACTGGCACACCGCGCTTGAGCTCTTTACCCGATACCTGCTGCCAATACTCTACACTGTCTTTTTCCAATGTTTGTAATTGTGTTGCCGGTGCCGTTTGCACTTGTGGGAATTGATAGACGGTTTGTTCATCTACGTTGGCAAGTGCGCCTGTGCTGGTCAGCATCATAGCAGCGCACAAAGTGGTTATTTTATTATTCATTATTGGGCTCCTAGATTCGGTTCTTCAGCATATCTGCTAAGCCAAAGCAGTTGCGGCGGCTTTGCTGGTGGCTCAGTGGTTCACTACCACGAGTGCGTGACTTGTCTTTAAACCACAGTACACCCGCGAGTGATTGCGAGCTGCAATTTAGGAAGCCATCGGAACAGCTATCTAGCCAATTTTGGGTGACTTCGAGCGCCACCTGGTTTTGATAGCCACCACAGTAGCTGTCGCTATCCCAGATTGCAGAGTCTACGTCACTGCCCACCACCGTTTCGAAGTGAGAAGGTAAGCTAGGGCGATTCGGCGTGCCATACAACCACTGCGCGTTATAGGATGCCATCCACGATACTTGTTGTTGTTTTACCGCGTCGTTGCCATAGCCCAAAAGCCAGCCCAAGCTTTGTTCGAACGAATTACCTGCAACTACAGCATCAGCCAAAGGGGTACCGCCACTTGATGGTGCTAATGCGATGGTGCGAGTGACTTTATTGATGATATTGGGGTAACGGCTATCCCAAGTCGGGTTAGATAATATCCAACGCACCACGTTGCCGCCGTTTGAGTGGGTGATCAATGTGAGCTCAGTGATATTTTTATTGTTGATAAAGGACGTGAGCTGACTCGCTAAACAACCTGCGGCGCCACTGGTCCACATGTATTGTTCGAAATCGCAGTTAATCACGGTGTAGTTACTGGTGTTGGGCAGTCCTTGGCGTACGGTATTAACGAAACTTCCTGTCCAATAGTCGTTATAGGCGTCAGTTTGTTGGCCAGTGCCATGGACAAAGGCGACCCCTTGAGCCGCAATCGCACTTTGACTTAAGCCTAGTGCCAGAAGGGTTGAGAGTAATTTAAATTTCATGTGTGTTCCTGTTGATTGTAATTATATCTATCAGGTTGGAGGAGTGACCTCCGATCAGAAAATAGACCAAATAGGTACAAATGCAAGAAATAATTTACAAATATTTAACCTTTGTGTCGTTTTTAATACCAAGTCATTGGTTTTTGGCGAAAATATAAATAATGAAGATAAGGGCATTGAGCTTGGTAAAAAACGCACGCACAATGACAAAAACAATAAGGAAAGTGAACAATGAGTACAGTGGTAATTTGCGCCTTAATTGCGTGTTTAATCCCCTTCATTGCTAAGGCGCCTTTGGCGTGGGCACAAAATGCTCAAGGAGGTTATGACAACCGTCATCCTCGAGCACAGCAGCAGGCATTAACCGGCTTCGGCGCGCGCGCGTTAGCTGCGCACCAAAATAGTTTTGAGTCGTTAATTGTATTTGGTGTGGCTATTGCGGTCGTGCTCGGTACGAATACGCAGGGAAGTGTTATCGATATGCTCGCTATCACTTACTTGGTCTCTCGAGCGCTGTATTGTGTGTGTTATTGGTATAACTGGCATGCGCTGCGCTCACTCATTTGGGCAGTGTCGCTGGCCTGCCCAATTGCGATGATTGCGTTGAGTATTTAACGCCCGTTGTTGCTGGCAATCATTTCCTCAACAAGAGCTAAGCGCAGTTGTATGTCTTGCAAAGACGCGCTGCGCTGGCGAACTAGCACGATGACAGTGGTCAGTGCAGCTACCATCATTGAAATGCCCAGAGCGACATAGCCTAAACTTGCAAGCGCGGCATTAACGTCGGCTTTTTTTGCCATCCCAACGCTAAACCCGCTTTGTATACGCAGATATTCAAGGTATTCAGTGTAGCCAATAAATAGCATGCACCCCAACGTACTTAGCCAAGCAATGAAGCTAATGCCCAGCATGGTGACGTAAATTTTCTTATCGCGATTAATTTGTTGTAGTAACGGATTGAGTTGGTTCGTCATGAGAACGCTCCTGTTTTAGATGTTTGATGTGTGCCGAATCGGCTAATTTATTTCGGGCATGAAAGAGGCGCGACTTAACTGTATTCGTGGGTAAATCGCAGATCATTGCAATTTCAGCACAGCTCAGGTCTAGCCAATAAAATAAGTAAATTGCTTCCCTGAAATGTCGCGGTAACACGTCGAGCATATCAAGGCTATATTCGTTATCTAAGTGCTCGTCTTGGAAAGTGAATGTGGCCATTAAGTCTTCTGTAATTTCACTCTCTTTAGGCTCTTTAAATTTTTTATAGGCACAGTGATGGGCAATACGAAGTAGCCATCGCTTGAAAGCGTAGGGTGAGGATAAAGTGTGTAGCTGTTTATACACACTCAGCCATATGTGTTGTTGCACATCATCAAGATCTTGCCGCTGCACACCTAATTGAGAAAGATAACTCAGGGTTGTTGCGCTGAAGATTTCATAGACTTGAGTAAAGGCTTTTTCACATCCCGCTTGGGCGCGAATTATTGTTAGATTTAGCTGCATCCGTGCTCAAAAAATGATTGTGTATTAACGATAAAGAGTGTGCATGTGTCGATTCGGTTTAAACTTTTTTAAAAACACAAAGCAAGCGCCTTAAAAAAGGAGCTTGCTTTGTACTCTTAAGCGCAGTGAATTAGTGCGATGTCACATTAATGCGCTCTGTGAGTTCAGGTAGTTTTACATCTTCACTCAATTTGAAATCGAGCTGAACTAATTGCTCTTGTGCTGGGTTAGCAACGGGTTTGTACTTCCATTTTTCTAATGCCTGAATGGCCGCTTTGTCGAACACCGATTCAGGTGTGGATTGAACCACAGCAACATTGGTAACTGAGCCATCATTGGCAATTTGAAAACGCAGTACAACGGAACCGGAAATACCTTGTTTTGCTGCTTCAATTGGGTATTTAGGTTCAATGCGAATAATCGGCGATACATCACTTTGCGATCCTTTTTGTGCCTTGTGGCCATCACCAGCGTGTACTGTTGCAATCAGGGTTAAACTGCCTACAGCCAGTAAGACACTCAGCATTTTTGCGACAATGTGGCCTTTATTGGCTGATTGCATGTTATATAAGCGTTGTAACATCATGTTTTTATCTCCGTAGTATGAATAAGCCAAGCTGTGCAGTTGTGAACGACTCGCACATTCGACCATAGACTTGCCGTACAGCAGGCGCTGTCCAGCAGATTTACTTGCCAACACCTGCTCGTCACAGGCGAGTTCTTGAGTACGTCTTAAGCTCAAGTAACCGAACCAAGCCACTGGGTTGAACCACATTAACGTCACCGCAATCATGGCCAATGCGTTGATGATGTTGTCGTGGCGTTTTAAGTGCACATATTCGTGTTCAATCATCATGGCGATAGCCTCAGCAGAGCTGTGCTCGACCAACTGAGTGGGTAATACGATGCGCGGGCGAATAAAGCCGACCAGCATAGGGGAATTGATGTGGTTGCTTTCATAAATTGGCACTGCTTTATCTGCGGTTGTCAGTGCGGCCACTGTTAACTTGGCATCGATACGGCGTTGGAATAGCATGTGTTGGTAGCTCACCGAGACTAACAAGACGCTTACGACCAACCAATACACTCCTTCCCAATTTAATGTCAGTGCCGAGGAGGCTTGTTGTAGCGGCGTGACAAGATACTGACTTACAGCGATCGGTGAGGTCATTGTTTGCGACAGTTCCAGGCTTTGTGCGACTAGTGCTGCTGGCACTAGCAACCACAGACAATAAATAAAACGGGCGCTGAGTGATTTTAGTGCGCAGCGCTCAACAACGATGAGTGCGAGTAAAACAGCGCAAATCAGAACTTGTTGTGAAATGATCCATGCGAACATATTACTTTCCTTGTTTGTCTTCCCACTCTTTGATTACGGCTTTGAGTTCATTGATGTCTTGCTGCGACAGTTGTTCCGTTTTCGCAAAGCCACTGACAAGCGGCGCGATACGACCACTGAAGAAACGTTGAATCAAGTTTTGGCTTTGTTTCAGAGTGTAATCTTCACGGCCTATGGTTGGACGGTAGTTGTATATACGACCTTCTTTTTCAAAGCTAACCGCTTGTTTTTTAACGAGCCTACCTAGAAGGGTTTTGATGGTTTTTTCATGCCACTCGGTGTCGTCGCTTAAGCGTTCGATGATTTCGCTCGATTTAGCTGGATAGCCTTGCCAAAGCGCTTCCATGACTTCAAATTCAGCTTTTGATAATTCGATCATAACTTTGCTCACAAATGTAATCCTTGAAATTAAGATTACACTTGTAGTCCATATGTGCAAGTTATTTTTTCAATAAATCTACTTCTGATGCGGTGAGCTCTCGATATTGTCCTTGTGGAATGCGGCCCGTATCTAATTGGTACTCGCCAACACGTACCCTAAATAAATCAATGACCCTGTAGCCACAATGGCGCGCCATTTTGCGGATCTGTCTGTTTAAGCCTTGGGTGAGAACGATTCTGAATCGTGTGTTTGACACAGGCGTGCATTCACAGGAGTTGGTGATTTGCCCATCAACGGGCACGCCTTGGCTCATTTGTGCAAAGAAATCATTATCAAGCGGTTTATCCACTTCGACCCAATACTCTTTTTCATGCTGGTGATCTGGATGAGCGAGTAAGTTACATAACTCACCATCGTTTGTAAGGATCAACAAGCCGCGGGAGTCTTTATCGAGCCTGCCAATGGGGTAGGTACGCCCTTGAGTTGGCAAGTGATGAATGAGACTTGCAGGGTCATCTGCTTTGAGTTTGCAATCAATGCCAACGGGTTTGTGATAGGCAAAGTAATATTTCGGCGCCAAGCCCTGAACCAGTTGACCTTCCACCTCCACCTGATCTTGCTCAGTGATATGGTCGATGTGATTAGCTAATCGCCCGTTAACCGTGACCACGCCAGCATCAATGAGTCGAGACGCTTGACGGCGAGAGCACACTCCAGCATGCGACAGGTATTTAGCGAGGCGAATTGGTTCACTCATAATAGGAGATCGTGATTGCGGTGGCTGCAGTATATCACTTCGAAAGTTGCGCGGGATAATGATCGTATTTCTTGTGCTTGGCGTAAAAAAACAAAGTGACATTGAGGAGGTAAACATGGGCATTACACTCACGCAGCTTGTCGAGCTGCAACCACTGCAAAGAGTTATTATTCACTCTTTAGATTGCGCCTTGTACCAAGTGTCGGTGGTCATTAACAACGTTGAATATTACGTCAAAGACCATGAAGGCAGTTGTTTGAAAGCGCACAGCCCGTTGCACATTCAAAAACTGTTTGATCACATTTCCTATCACCATATGGTATTGCGTCAAAACAGTGCGTACGACGAAATGTGTGGGCAACCGATTCGTCAAGGCAGTAACACATTAGAAGTCTCGTACGGTAATAACGAGTATTATTAGATTGAGCGCAAAATAACCGTTACTTAGCGATCACTTTGCTCTGGCTAAATTCCCGATCTTATGTAAATCTGCTTTTAAACAGGGACACATAAGTGATTGAGCATGAGCGATTTCTTTATTTACGGTATCAACCTTCTCGCTAGTATCTTCTTGTTAGCCGTTAGTTTTGTGGTGTTGGCGGTTATCTATATGTACCTCATCGACGTAAACCAAAACAAGCACTCCATCAGGCGCAACTATCCCGTTATCGGTCGGTTTAGGTATTTCTTCGAGCGCCAAGGTGAATTCTTTAGGCAATATTTCTTCGCTATGGATCGAGAGGAAATGCCGTTTAATAGAGCGGAGCGTAGTTGGGTGTACAAGGCAGCGAAAAATGTGGACCGCACCTCCGCGTTTGGCTCCACGCAAAGCTTAGACCCCACCGGCACCATCATGTTTATGAATACCGCATTCCCGACGCTAGAAGAAGATGCGATTGAACCGGAACCTGTCACCATAGGTGAAAATTGCCGCCACCCTTATGAAGCACGCAAAGTCTTTAATATCTCTGGCATGAGCTATGGCGCGTTATCAAAAAGAGCTGTGTTAGCGCTCTCTCGTGGCGCGCGTCAAGCTGGGTGCTGGATGAATACTGGCGAAGGTGGTTTGAGTCCTTATCACTTGGAAGGTGGTGCAGATATCGTGTTTCAAATTGGCACCGCTAAATACGGCGTGCGTGATGAGCACGGTAAATTGAGCGAAAGCAAGCTCATGGAAATCGCCTCGCACGACCAAGTTAAAATGTTTGAAATTAAGATGAGCCAAGGTGCCAAACCAGGCAAAGGTGGCATGTTACCAGGCGTAAAGGTCAATGCTGAAATTGCCAAAATTAGGGGTATCCCTGAGGGTAAAGATTCCATCAGTCCAAATGGCCATCACGACATTAAGAGCGTAGCTGACTTGCTGGACATGATTAACTACGTACGTGAAATCACGGGAAAACCTACCGGTTTTAAAGCAGTGATTGGTGAAACTGCGTGGCTTGAAGAGCTGGCGGCGCTGATTAATCAGCGTGGTAAAGAGTGCGCCCCGGACTTCATCACCATTGACAGTGCCGATGGCGGCACCGGTGCAGCGCCACAGCCGCTGCTTGATTCAGTGGGGTTGCCGCTGAAAGAAAGCCTGCCGTGGGTAGTGCATTTATTGGAAAGGCATGGTTTGCGAGAGCGTATTCGTATCGTTGCATCCGGTAAATTAATTGTGCCCTCAAAAGTGGCTTGGGCGGTGGCGTTAGGTGCTGACTTTGTCGTCTCCGCACGCGGACACATGTTCTCGCTAGGCTGTATTCAAGCGCTGCAATGCAATAAAGACACCTGCCCAACCGGCATAACAACCCATAATCCTAAATTGATGAAAGGATTGGACGTGGTCGATAAAACCCAGCGGGTGGCAAACTACAATAAGTATATCCATTACGGTGTGGGGTTGATTGCGCATTCATGCGGGGTCACTAATATTCGTGGGTTAAGCCGCAAACACGTGCGCGTAGTGCAAGAAGATGGGTTGTCGCAAACCTTGGACGAAATGTACTCTATGTACAAGTAAAGGTTAGTTGGGGTAAGACGCACATGACGCGGGCTAGCTAACTAAGTTAAAATGCTCGCTACTCATTGTTTCGAGGCAATTTCATGCATCATGAACAACCCAAAAATCCGCTGCATGGCGTAAAACTAGAGGAAATAGTGAACCGCCTTGTGGAGCACTATGGCTGGCAAACGCTTTCTGAGCACGTCAATATCAACTGCTTTAAAAAAGATCCATCGGTTAAATCATCGTTGAAATTTTTGCGTCGCACCCCTTGGGCGCGAGACCAAGTTGAGCAGTTATACATCAAAACGTTCAGTACTTGGCCTTACAATGCAGGTTTAAATTAATCACTCATGGGTACGTTGAAAGTCGCCCTCATCCAACATGATATTGCTTGGCTAAATGCACAGGCTAATCTGACGGGTCTGCAAACAAAGCTGGGCGACATAAAGTCAGTTGATTTAATCCTACTCCCCGAGACGTTCGCCACCGGATTTGCCGTTGATTGCGAAAACGTTACCAGCAGTGCCACAGCCATTGTGCAATGGTTAATCGCGCAGGCAAAACGCAGCAATGCCGTCATTGCTGCCAGTGTGTTAGTCGAACAAGACCTGCAGAAATTTAACCGCATGTACTGGGTCAGTCCAAATGGTGACATTCAGCACTACGACAAGCGTCATTTATTCTGTTTAGGCCAAGAAGGTGAACACATTCAAGCAGGTAGACACCGAGTGGTGTTTGAACTGAATGGCTTTCGAATTCTGCCGCAAATTTGTTATGACCTGCGTTTCCCCGTCTTTGCACGCAATCGCAATGATTATGACGTGATGATCAATATCGCCAATTGGCCAGCCGCTCGCCGCGATGCTTGGGATACCTTGTTGAAAGCCCGTGCTATTGAAAATCAGAGCTATGTGTTGGGCGTGAACCGTGTTGGCAAGGATGGCAACAACATTGCTCACAACGGTGGCACAGCGGTCTATCGATTTGATGGCAAAACATTGGCGTTCTCTCAAGATGATCATCAAGAGGTGTTGGTGGTTACTTTAAACAAAGCGAACTTAGAGGCCTACAGACAAGCCTTTCCTGCATGGCAAGACAGTGACCCTTTCACATTAGATATCAGCCAGTAGCTCTACGATGCTACAATTGCCCTACTAACCTTTTGATTAGAGCTGACTCTTGATTTTACCTGTTTTGCTCGCTGGTGGCAGTGGCACGCGATTATGGCCACTGTCGCGCCAAGATAGACCCAAGCAATTTATTCAATTAGCTGGACAGCACTCCTTGCTTCAAAAGGCCGCGCTGCGTTTTGCTGCTAACAATTGCTTGCCACCTGTGGTGGTATGCAGTGAGCAGCACCGTTTTATGGTGGCACAACAGTTACTCGAAATTGGCATTGAAGCGAGTGCGATAATTCTTGAACCTAGCGGAAAAAACACCGCGCCAGCGGCATTGATAGCGGCTTTATGGGCGCAGCAGCATCAGCCTGATGCGCAATTATTTTTTGCCCCCGCCGATCATGCTATTTCCGACTTCGAGAGGTTGCTAAATCGCCTGCAAGCGTTAGTGCCGAGCGTACACACTAACCTTTTAGTATTTGGTATCACCCCTTCTCATGCCGAAACGGGCTTTGGTTACATCCATTACGGCGAACACTCAGGAATACCTGATGATGATGTCTACCATGTTGAATCATTTACGGAAAAGCCAGATCTAGTCCGTGCGCAACAATACCTTGAACAGGGTTGTTATGTGTGGAATTCAGGGATGTTAATGGCGGCAGTAGAGGCCTTCCTCACGGAATTTAAACACCACCGGCCAAAGATGTATATACAAGTCGAGAAGGCTGCAAATTTCAGTGCTGATTCTTGATTTTATCCGTTTGGATAAAGATATGTGGCAGCAAGTCGCCAGTGAATCACTCGACTATGCACTATTAGAAAACAGCGACAAACTGTTAGTGTGTTTAAGTACGTTGCATTGGTTTGATTTGGGTAGTTATGAGCAGCTCAGCCGCTTCTATAGCGCTGACAACTACAACAATGTGGTGTTGGGTGATGCTGTAGTTGTTGATGGTAAAGACAATTTCATCTACACAGAAGATAATCATCTGGTCACCACCTTGGGCATTGAGGGGGCGGTGGTTATCCACAGTGGTGATACGACCTTGGTTGCCAGTAAAACAGGTCTCGAGCAAATGCCAAAATTACTTGAGCAAGTTTCAGCGCGCTATCCCGAGCGACGAGAGTTTCATAAACGAACGTTTCGCCCCTGGGGGCAATATGAAGTGCTCAATGAAGCACATAATTACAAGGTTAAGCGCATCACCTTGAATGCGCGCACGCGGTTATCCTTGCAAGCGCATCAGCATCGTTCTGAACACTGGGTAGTGGTTCAAGGTAGGGTAACTGTTACCGTCGATGAGCAACAGCACACATTGCAAAGTGGTCAATCTATCTATATTCAGGCAGGTCAACGTCATCGCTTGGCAAATACCACTGATGACATTGCTGTGGTGATTGAAGTGCAAAACGGAGAATACCTTGGTGAAGATGATATTGTCCGTTTTGAGGATGATTATGGCCGCTAACGTGTCGCTTGCTGGCGCATATACATAAGGTACTGCTCCAGACTTTGCTGCCATAAATCAAGACAATCACTTAATTGCACATCGATGGGTTTGTCCTCAAGTAAGCGTCGCTCTAATTTTTTCAAGGCCATGCCATAGCGGTTAAAGCCTAGCTGCAAAGCGGTGCTGGCTTGGCGGTGCAGTATTTTGATGCACTGTTCAGGATCTTGGGAGATAAGCTGTTGGCAACGCAGTAACTTGTTTCGCGCTGACAGCACAAACTCATTGTAGATTGAGCTTAGCTCTTGCTCTTCAAAGGTATGGGTCATCAGCTCAATAGCGGTTTCATCGTAGAGCACATCTTTCAACGCGACACTCAGGTTGGCCGCTTGGGTTGATTGTGAGTCACTGAGCGCTTGGCGCAGTTTTTCCTGTTTTATCGGCTTCGCAACGATATCTTTAATACCCAAGGCCAGATATTCCTTCACTTCATCAGGGCTCAAACTCGCAGTGAAGGCCAAAAATGGCGTCCGATGATTACGATGATCGATGCTTTTGAGGCGCTTCATTACTTCTTGGCCATTAAAATCTGGGAGGTTCATGTCTAGCAGCACCACATCAAAATGGTATTGTTGTAGCAGCTCAATAGCACTTTGCCCATCTACGGCGAGCTTCACGCGGTGCTCGTCTTCTGCCATAAACTCAATCGCTATTTTTTGGTTGAGCTCCAAGTCCTCAACTAACAGCACGTCTAAACCTGTTCGATATTCACTGCTTTGCGGGCGCTTTTCCACTAAGCTCAGCTCACCCACGGTCAAGCGCATGTCAAAACCAAAGGTACTGCCATTGCCGAGCTCACTGGTGATATTCAACTGGCTGTCCAAATGTTCCAATAGTCGGCTGGTTATAGCTAAGCCAAGGCCAATCCTCCTTTGATTTTACCTGCGCTACTTTGCACATATGGCTCGGTCAAAAATTGAATTTCATCTTCTTCAATGCCGGGGCCTGAATCAATAACACTAAAGCGCAACGTATGTGCTTCTTGGCCTTCACGGATTTGCTCAACTTGCAGCGTGACCGTGCCTTTGTCGGTAAATTTAATGGCGTTGCCTACTAAATTGATTAGGATTTGTCGCAACTTTTGGTGGTCGCAGTAATAACACGCCTGTTTAGATAAGTGGTATTTGAGCTCAAACTTCACCCCTTTTTGTTCTGCTAATGGACTCAGAAGTAGGCACAAATTATTCAACCACGTATGAAGTTCAACGTCCTCTTCATACAGCGCTTCGTCGCTTTGGTCTAAGCTTGCGTATTCCAATACTTTATCAATAAGTAAGGTAAGTGATTCTGCAGAGTTAATAATTGCCTCGCAATAGGGTTTATTTTTTGGGGTGGTTGTTTGGTTCATAATAAGCTGTGCACTGCCTAGAATACCGTTTAGAGGCGTGCGAATTTCATGACTCACAGTGGATAAAAATAGGCCGCGAATTTCCAAATCTTTTTGGGTCTTGGCGGTCAACTGATTGAGGTTAAGTTCGCGACGTTCGTTACAAAACAGGGCCAAACCTGCCGCGAAGAGCATGGGAGTAACTACGCCTTTTACTAATAGGGCCACGCTGAACCAGTCACTTTGCAGGTATTCAGCATTTTCCATTTGCCCCATCAATACCACACGGCCACCAAACATGACGAGGGTGAGCACGAGGGCGATCAGGTAAACCAAGCTGGCGCTAGGGTATTTGTTTCTGGCGTAGTAACCAATGATCAAAATTAAGCAAAACGCTTCAACTACGCGATGGATGTCTATCAACATGATACGCATGCGTAGATTGCTATCCACAAACAAGAAATAAATCATGCACATAAAGATTATTAGACTGATGCTAATAAACACAGATGTGATGAGGCCCTTATGGTCCAAAAAGCGGTTGAGTGCCAATACATGGATCACAGAAGCGAGGATTAAACAGGCATAACCCAAGGCGTTAATGATCATGTTTTGCTCGGTGGGAAACGTTGCAAATAAGCAAGCACCGATGAGCAGAAACACAGGATAAAACACATATAAACCAATGCCGACAAAGTTACGGTTGGCTCGCCAAGTGATGCAATTGAGCATGGCCATAACGAAGATAGCAGTGGCACTGGTAATAAAGAGAGTGGTGGCGTCGAGCATCCTAGAGCTATCTGAATTTACAGGTAATACTCAATACTATACGCAAGTTTTGACATTAGAGCATGCGAAACTGTCTGCACATTGGGTAAAAATAGACACAAAAAAGCCAGCTTAAAGCTGGCTTTTGAATTAGCGAAGTTCGTTGGGGATATTGTTTTGTGCCCACGATAACAACTCGATACGGTTGCGGCATTTGGTTTTTCTAAATGCGCTGTATAAGTGTGTTTTTACGGTGTGTGGACTGATGCTTAAATCGTCGGCTATTTCTTTATTTTTTGCGCCTTTACTCATCAAAGCCACGATTGCTTTTTCACGTTTAGTGAGTTTAACCGGCTCAATGTCGCCCTCGGTTAATTTGTGCAGTGAATCTTTGTTAAAGTGCAGCATACGGTTAAGCACGTTACACATCACATCACGACGATACCAAAGTTGGTTTTCTTGCAGAAGACGAATGCCTTTAACCATTACATCAGCATTGTCTGAGGTGTAGAACACACCGCGGATGCCGCTCAATAGCGCACGATTTGCAAGCTCTGGGTTTTCGTCGAGATTGAAAAGAACGATGTCGCAATCAACATTAAGGTTCGTCAAATGCTCTTTAAGGCGATTCCATGCATCATCATTCGGTGTTTCGATAAATAAGTAAGCCGTACCTGGCTGAACTTGGGATACATCAGTGCCTTTATGCACTTCAAGTCCTTGCGTACGTAATAAAGGCTCTAATACATTCACGCCAATTTGGTTAATTGGTTCTTTTTCAAGCAATAAAAATACAGTCTTACTCATGATTTGCTCAGTTTTTATCTCTGTTTGCAACATCCTAACACGCTGTTCACTTCTTTTGTATTAGAAAAATAGCTTTTATTAGTCATAAAAGATTAATTCTTAAGGGTTTCATACAATTGTAAATAAATGGTTACGAAAAAAAGAGCGATAGATGCACAGGTGGCACTTTCGCTCACGGAAAAGTGTGTAGAGGTAGGTAAGAAGTATGGCGAACTATACTTTCAGTTTATCTTGGTAAGGAGGCCAACCCATCGCTTTACCGGCAAGCATGTGTAAGTGAATGTGGTAAACCGTTTGACCGCCATGATCGTTGCAATTCATTACCACACGATAGCCATCTTCAGCAAAACCGTGCTCTTTAGCGAGCTTTGCTGCAACGACATAGAGATGGCCGACCAAAGCAGCATTACTATCATCGATGTCATTAATCGTTGCTATAGTGGTCTTCGGGATAATTAACACATGGAATGGCGCCTGCGGGTTGATGTCTCGAAATGCGAGGGCTTTTTCGTCTTCGTAGACGATGTCGGCAGGGATTTCGCGGTTGATAATTTTAGTAAAAATAGTTTCTGTGCTCACACTGAGCTCCTTGTTTATGCTATTTATGAGCAAGTAATGACAAAGAAAATCTGACGTGTCAAACATATAACGAAGGAAGGTATCCAATGTGGAAAAAAGTCACCAGTGTCGCGACACTGTCGTTTGCTTTAATGAGTGCAGCGCATGCTGAAATGGTTTCATTCCCCGCAGAAATACTGCCATTACAGGTAAATGATAAGGCCGTTGAGCATTCGTTCTTTAACACCGTGGATGAACTTGAGTTACAGCCGGGCAGTTATAACCTCAAGTTGAAATACAGTGATTTATATGAATCTGGTTATGATGCTCATGAGGTAATTGAATCAGAACCATTTTGGGTCACTCTCACGGTTGTTGCTGGAAACGACTATGAAGTGGTGTTTGCTCGCGCTAAAAACCTAGACGCAGCAAAAGTCTATGCAAAAAGCCCATTTGTGAGCGTTAAAGTTAAAGGCAAGCAAGCGGCAACGACTCTGCCCGCAGTTGCACCCGCAGTTGCACCCGCAGTTGCACCCGTGACCCAGTATACGCCGAACCCTGTTACACCTGCTGCGCCTGCAGTCACGGCGGTTGCTCCCGCAGTTGCACCCGCAGTTGCACCCGCTGCTCCTACTGCACCTAGCGCTGTGAGTGCAGCAGCCATGCTCGAATTTTGGTGGCAACAAGCCACAGTGGAAGAACGCAACGCGTTTTTGCAAAAAGTAAAAAAATAACGCCATTAAAAAAGGGTGCTTACTGCACCCTTTTTTGATTCTAATGACCGCTTAGTTAAATAACGCGTCAATCGTACCTTGTGCCAGAGGGTGATAACCCGCACGTGCACCTTGGTAAACTTCATAGGCCCAGTCACGCTTGCCATTAACAATGAGTGATTTGTATAAAGGCACAATCAGTTTACGTCGACCAATACCCGTTAGGTGCTTATCAAGCGCAGGGTAGATAGCGTCGTAACCGTTGCCTACACCCAACATGAACCAAGCAAATGCCACTTCTTTGTTAGTTGAAGCTGTCAGGTTGAATTGCGTGTCCAGCTCAACCATTTTGTCATTGCCTAAATCGCGCGGTAGGTTGTTGATGAAGTGTAGCCACTCGTGCACCGTCCAATTCGCAGTTGGCAGTTCAGCGGCGGTCATATCACCTTTTAACCAAGTTGCAGTGAGCGTATCTACTTTCTCAAATGCATCTGAAGTTGGGTTTGGTGCGTCACTTGGTAGGCCTGGCGCGAAGATCCACTCATTGACTTTATCCATACTGACAACGCCAGGATGTTTGTCGATTAGGTTTGCTTGTAAATAAGTCACAAACTGAGCGGTAGTCAGTGATTTAAACGAGAACTCTTTGAAATAGCCTTTGACGAACTCATCAAATACATCACGACCATACTTCTCTTCAAGATAGATTAAGAACAGTTGGCCTTTGGTGTATGGCACAGAGCTAAAGGCATCGTCTGGGTCGCGGCCATTAAGCTTTAAGTTCAAACGTGTATCTGGCGCATCGATAGTTTTAAGTTGAGCACGCAGACCCGCAGCATCTAAAGATTGTTCCATCACTGCACGATCGCGGCCGAATACTTCTTCCATGATGCGGTTTTCAACGTAAGACGTGAAACCTTCGTTTAACCACAAGTCTTCCCATGTTGCGTTAGTTACAAGGTTGCCCGACCAAGAGTGCGCAAGTTCATGTGCAATCAGGTTGACTAAGCTCTTATCGCCAGCAACAACGGTGGGGGTAATGAAGCTCAAACGCGGGTTTTCCATGCCACCAAATGGGAAGCTTGGCGGCAGCATAAGCAAGTCATAACGACCCCATGCATATTCACCATACATCGCATTGGTTTTGTCGATCATTGCTTGGGTGTCGTTGAATTCAGCAACAGAGGCATCGAGAATTTGTGGTTCAGCGAAAATCGCTGTTTGATGCGACATTTCCTTGTATTCCAAGTTACCCGCACCAATGGCGATGAGGTAAGGTGGAATGGCCTGTGGCATATCAAAGAAGTAGTCACCGTCTTTGATGAATGCACCGGTGTTGTCGGCGCTCATTACTGCACGCACATTTTTTGGTGTTTCTATGCGGGCATTATAGGTTACACGCATGGCCGGTGTGTCTTGTACTGGGATCCAGCTACGCGCATGAATTGCTTGCGATTGGCTGTACATAAACGGCTGCGTCTTGCTTGCTGTCTGCTCTGGCGTTAACCATTGCAAGCCAGATGCTTGAGGTAAGCTGTTGTAGTAAATACGAACTTTAGGCGCTTGTTGATTGAACTTAATCGTTAGTTTGGCGCCCTTAACGTCGTCGCGAGGAGCTAAATCAAATTTTGCTTCATGCCACTTGCCGTTCTTACCTTGGTAAATAACACGGTCAATTTCTAGGTCGCGCGTGTCTAATACAAGCGTGCGAGCATTGGCATCTTGCCAGTCTAGGGTGTGCTCAACAAAACCCTCTAATTGCTTGTCATCAAAATCAACATCAAGGTCTAGATACAAGTGAGTTGAAACAACTTCATCAAGATTGGCATAGGTATGCTCATCGTTAGCGGCCACAGCATGTAGGCTCATACCGCTAAGTGCGAGTGCTAAAGCAACAGGTTTTAACTTCATAGCTTCCTCAGAACGGGGGAAATAAGAAGAAGCTTTTATACCAGATCTCTATGAGAACTGATACCAAAGGCGCAGAACGGTTGCGTTGATGCGTCATAAAATCATGACACTAGGTCCGAAGTTCAGCTTAGGTTACACTTAGGTTTTAGAGCATATTCAAAAATTTTCAGAGAGCACCACTTTGCCTGCATTACAGAGCCATCACACTTTTGCGTTGGACACCCACTGCGACAAGATGATGATAATTACTGACCCATCAGAATTAAAACAGGTCGATTTTACACAACCGTTTTGTGTTTTAGGTGAAGGCAGCAACACTATTTTTACTGCTTCGTATCACGGAACCGTGCTGGTTATTGCCAATAAAGGTATGCGCGTTGAAGAACGTGAAGACGCCTGGTTACTGCATTGTGAGGCAGGTGAAAATTGGCACGAGTTGGTGAAAAAAACCTTGGTATTAGACATGCCGGGTTTAGAAAACTTAGCGTTAATCCCTGGCAATGTGGGAGCTGCCCCTGTGCAAAACATCGGCGCTTATGGTGTCGAACTCGCGCAGTTCGTCAATTACGTTAAAGGGTATAACTTAGCAACAGGCAAGCTTGAGAAGCTCAGTGCCGAGCAATGTGGTTTTGGTTATCGTGATTCTGTGTTTAAACACCAACTCAAAGGGCAATTTATTATCACCCGCGTGGGCTTACGCTTGCCAAAAGTATGGCAACCGAATTTAAGTTATGGCCCATTGCAGCAGTTAGACAAGCCAACACCGCAACAGGTGTTTGATGCCGTTGTTGCTGTGCGCCAGTCCAAATTGCCCGACCCAGCGATACTTGCCAATTGCGGTAGCTTCTTTAAAAACCCCATTCTGCGTAGCGCTCACGTTGAGAAACTGCTCAGTGAATACCCTACTATGCCAAGCTACGACGTTGATAAAGCCAATAAAAAAGTGGCTGCAGGTTGGTTGATTGAGCAAGCAGGGCTAAAAGGGTTTGCTATTGGTGATATTGCTGTGCATGACAAGCAAGCATTAGTACTGGTGAATCGGGGTGCTGGCACTGCGCAGCAGTTGCTCGATATGGTTGAGCACATTCAACAAACCATCAATGAGAAATTTGGGGTGCATTTAGAACATGAAGTGCGATTGATGGGTGAGCAGGGCGAATTCCATGTGAGGGCGAATCATGAAAGCGCCTGACGGTAACAAACTCGCCATACTGCATGCACTTAACCAGGGCGACTTCATCTCGGGACAAGTCATGGGTGAGCAACTCGGTATTAGTCGTGCAGCCGTGGGTAAGCACATTACGTCACTGCAAGAAATGGGCTTAGATATCTACAAAGTGAACGGTAAGGGGTATCGCTTGAGTCGCCCATTAAGTTTGCTTGAACAATCAGATATTGAATCCGCTTATCAGCAGCTTGATGGTTCGGGCTGTGAATTTGAAGTGCAACCTATTATAGATTCCACCAACACTGAGCTGATGCGCCGTTTGCAGCAAGGTAAAGTGCGTAATAATTCTGTGCTCGTTGCGGAAATGCAAAAGCAGGGAAAAGGGCGTCGTGGTCGGGTGTGGCAGTCGCCTTTTGCGGCAAACCTTTATTACAGTTATTACTGGCGATTAGACGACGGTATGCACGCAGCGATGGGATTATCCATTGCTGTGGGTTTGGCGGTATACGATAGTTTAAAGGCATTGTATGACCTCGATGTGCAGCTCAAATGGCCGAATGATGTGCTAGTCAATGGCCGTAAACTCGCAGGCGTATTGGTTGAACTCGATGGCACTGCCGAGGGGCCGTGTCATTTAGTAATTGGTATTGGTCTTAACGTGGCGATGCCACAAACCAGCGCCGATAATATTGATCAACCTTGGTGCGACCTCAGTGAGTTTAGCGATGACATTGACAAGAATCAGCTGGTGGCGGTGTTGACTTGCTTCTTACAAAAACGCCTCGCTCAATACCAACAACATGGCTTGCAGGGCATGTATCAGCAATGGAATAACGTCCATGCCTTTGCTGGACAATGTGTAGAGCTTAGCTCTGGTACCAGCAGTTGGCGCGGGATTTGTGAAGGCATCGATGAGCAAGGAGCTGTCGTGCTTCGCATTGATGGTCAGAGCAAACGATACTTTGGTGGCGAAATTAGTCTGCGAGTGAAGTCATGAAACTGTTAGTGGATGCGGGCAACACCGCGGTGAAAATGTTGTTGGCGAATGAAAGTGGGCAATTGCATGCCGTCGGCTTGCAAGAGGTGCCTTGGCAGCATGTCGATGAGGTACTCATTTCCGCTGTCGCTGATTCGAGTAGTTTGACTCAAGTACTCGCGATTGCTGCAGCTCATGGGAAAACGGTTCATCGTGCGCGTACAAGCAGTCATTGGCGTGAACTTGAGTGTGCGTATCCAAACTTTCAAACCTTAGGTATTGACCGCTGGCTGGCCGTTATTGCCGGATACAGTGAAAATCCAAACGGCCATACGGTAGTCGTAGACGCGGGCACTGCACTGACGATAGACGTGATCAACGATAATAATCAGCACATTGGCGGTTACATTCTCAGTGGTTTGAAACTCAGTGAGCAAAGCATCGTCAACCGAGCGCAGAATGTGTTTAGTGTGGATGGGCTATCCGCAAAACCTCATCCGGGAAATTCAACGCCAGCAGCTGTGAAAAACGGTGCGTTTGTCGGTGCCTTAGGCGCCATTGAATATACATTGAACCAATGTGGTGGGAGTCACGACGCCAAACTTCTTATCACTGGAGGTGATGGTCTATCGTTACACATGCATTTACCTCACAGTATTTATCGTCCGCATTTGGTACTGGAAGGGCTACTAAAATGGCGAGAAGCAGGCGAAATCGCTTAAAAAAACACTGTATTGCACGATAATTGAACGTTTGTGAGCGAATCCTACACTTTTTTTGATTTTATAGTTGCATCGCATAAAACCATGCCTTAGAATCTCGCCCCGTACTAAAGCAGTGCCGACTTAGCTCAGTTGGTAGAGCAACTGACTTGTAATCAGTAGGTCATCCGTTCGACTCGGATAGTCGGCACCATTTTCCTTACCCTTGGAAAGCTTTAGATAAGAATTTTGCGTGGAGGGGTTCCCGAGCGGCCAAAGGGATCAGACTGTAAATCTGACGGCACTGCCTTCGCTGGTTCGAATCCAGCTCCCTCCACCACTTTATTCTTGACGGTTAGAGGTAGTTAAGAACAGGTTCCTTAAAGCGGGCATCGTATAATGGCTATTACCTCAGCCTTCCAAGCTGATGATGCGGGTTCGATTCCCGCTGCCCGCTCCAGTTTTCTGGTGTGCTGATATAGCTCAGTTGGTAGAGCGCACCCTTGGTAAGGGTGAGGTCGGCAGTTCAAATCTGCCTATCAGCACCAGTCCTGACTTTCCTGAAATACTTCCTTTGATTTGTCTAAAAAATATTCAATAATTGAAGAATTGAATTGATTGTCGTTTTTTGTCGATCGTTTGATATGTAATCTAGATACACAAAAACTGATAGGTTCCGTCATGGCAAAAGAAAAGTTTGAACGCGTAAAACCGCACGTAAACGTAGGTACAATCGGCCACGTTGACCACGGTAAAACAACTCTAACTGCAGCAATCACAAACGTACTTGCAAAAGTATACGGTGGTACAGCTAAAGATTTCGCATCGATCGATAACGCTCCAGAAGAGCGTGAGCGTGGTATCACAATCTCAACTTCACACGTTGAGTACGACACACCAACTCGTCACTACGCACACGTAGACTGTCCTGGACACGCTGACTATGTTAAAAACATGATCACTGGTGCTGCACAGATGGACGGCGCGATCCTAGTAGTAGCTGCGACTGACGGCCCAATGCCACAGACTCGTGAGCACATCCTTCTTTCACGTCAGGTTGGTGTACCTTACATCATCGTATTCATGAACAAATGTGACATGGTTGACGACGAAGAACTACTAGAGCTAGTAGAGATGGAAGTTCGTGAACTTCTTTCTGAGTATGACTTCCCAGGTGATGACCTACCACTAATCCAAGGTTCAGCTCTTAAAGCGCTTGAAGGCGAGAAAGAGTGGGAAGACAAGATTGTTGAACTAGCAGACGCGCTAGACACATACATCCCAGAGCCAGAGCGTGACATCGATAAGCCATTCATCATGCCTATCGAAGACGTATTCTCAATCCAGGGTCGTGGTACAGTAGTAACTGGCCGTGTTGAAGCTGGTATCATCAACGTGAACGACGAAGTTGAAATCGTAGGTATCAAAGATACAACGAAGACAACTTGTACAGGTGTTGAGATGTTCCGTAAGCTTCTAGACGAAGGTCGTGCGGGTGAGAACATCGGTGCCCTTCTACGTGGTACTAAGCGTGACGAAGTTGAGCGTGGTCAAGTACTAGCGAAGCCTGGTTCAATCACTCCTCACACGAAGTTTGAAGCAGAAGTATACGTACTATCAAAAGATGAAGGTGGTCGTCACACGCCATTCTTCAAAGGTTACCGTCCACAGTTCTACTTCCGTACAACTGACGTAACTGGTGACATCCAGTTACCAGAAGGCGTAGAAATGGTAATGCCTGGTGACAACATCAAGATGGTAGTAGAGCTAATCTGCCCAATCGCGATGGACGAAGGTCTACGTTTCGCAATCCGTGAAGGTGGCCGAACTGTAGGTGCTGGTGTTGTAGCTTCTATCGTTGAGTAATCAACGATATAGCTAAAATGCTAAAAAAGAGGTCGCTTAGGCGGCCTTTTTTTATGCCAGCAGCAAAGTTGGCCAGCTTCACGGCCGTGAAGGGCGACGAGCGACCGAAGCCCAGCTTCGCAGCGCTCGGAGGTGGAGGCATGGATGCCGACAGGAACCCAGCTTCAGGGATGAATTACTTGCACTATAGTGATGCAGGCATACTCGCGCCGCTTGAAGGTGACGAGCTCTGCGAGGGCGAAGAACGACCGAAGCCTAGCTTCGCAGCGTTCTGAGGTGGACGCATGGATGCCGACAGGAACCAGCCTACATGGATGTATTACTAAAACCTCGCTCACTTCGGACACCAAAGGCCGCTACGCGGCCTTTTAAACACTCTTCTTTTATTATCTGTCTCTATACTTACTTCTTCCGTTAAAACTCCCCACAGCTTTCCAGAGTAAGTTCTTGTCGGGTCGCCGACGACGAGTCAGAGGAAATGCTTGCCCATTTCCTCTAAGAACTCCTAGGGCGCCCCGACATTGCATTTTTCCTCAACGCGCCACGAGAAATGAACGTAACCACTAGGCACAGCGCGTCCCTGCACTGGGCCTGTTTTCGCCCGCTATCCCTGCGGACGATTACTCTTCTCGTATCTCGTTTCGGATGCAATGCAAGGGGAATTAGGCTGATACAGCGGTGTTGTTGAGCGACTGAAGTTATGTGGGTAGCTCTTGCCTCGTTGGTGACGACAACCAAAAAGGGGGTGATTCGACTCCCTCTTTGGAAACTCCGCGAACCCGTAATTTGCTTATGCCCCCGAACTCAGGTTTTTGCTAAACGCTCCGCTTAGGCCGCAAGAGGATTCTCTCCGCTACGTTAAAAAATTCGTCCATGAAGCCGTGTCCCTGTCGGCATCAATTTCTCCAGCGCGAATCAAATGGGAAGTGAGATAAGATACCTCAACAATTTAGATTTAGTATATGTAGCGGTGGCAACTAAGAGAAATTAGAGTGATACTTGCTAGCTTTGAACTGCTATTAATGCGTACAAAGCATATTGGTTATTCGCTATATTAAAAGCATGTATGGATTGTCAGGGCCTGCATAGTCGGAAGTGCTGCGGACCTGCCAAATTTCAATTTTTCCACGAATCAATAATTTTCTTTTGTGTTCTCATGCTATACACCCACTCCCTTCCTATCTTGGCTTTGTCGAATAACTTTAGCTCTACAAGCCCATTCAATGCGTTTGCAGCAGTGTTATAAGCGCACCCAAGATTCTCTTTGACGTTAGTTGCTGTGAAGTGCTTTGCAACACCGCTCTTAGCAACTTGGAATAATGTCTGTTGTTTATCATTAAGCTTTTTATACAGGCCAGATTCCCACAGCCATTTATTGAAAGCCTCTGTTTCTTCCAGTGTTTTCAGGTATGACTCTTTGAATGAATTAATGGCTCTAATAATGACACTACACTGATAGTCTAAAAAGTAAGTCAAGTCCATGTCATCTGTTTCAGTATATAGATAGCTCTTGCCATACTTAATTGGTGCGGACTTAAGGAGGACACTAATTGCTATATACCTAAAGGCAGCAAAGTCACTTTTGAACATATACCAGTAGAATAAGGCTCTAGCAACACGACCATTACCATCTCGAAAAGGGTGCTCATAACCAATAGCAAAGTGCAGAGCTATTGCTTTGACAAGTGGGTGCAGGTAATTTTTATTGTCAATATCGTGATGACAAATGTTAACCCATTTTGATAACTCTTTTATCCTTTTAGTCAATCCTGCTGCTGGCGGAGGCGTGTGTACAGTATTTCCCTCAGCGTCTACAACGGCTACATCGTCAGTTTTCCTAAAAACTCCAGGGGTGTAGTTATCGTTATCAATGCTTTCAACACCAATTTGATGCAGGCTTAAGATTAACTCGACTGACAAATCTTGATCTCTATTTTCCCATGCAAACTTCATCATTTTGAAGTTACCAATTATCATCTTTTCATCAGGTGACCTGGGCTTTCTTTTTCGCTTTAATAAATCTTTTGCTACCTTTGTTGTTGTTGCTGCACCTTCTAATTGGCTGCTGCTTATAGCTTCATCTTCTATGAGGTCGTTTAGTAGGTACTGAAGGTGCTTTTGTTCTCCAATCTTGCTACACATCCACTCTAAGTTAGCGCTGGTGGCATTTCTATCTGTTTCTGAAATAGCTTTTTGTATTGAAGGCGATAAATAGAATTTGAAGTGCTGCTTAGGCTCACCAAGGGTATACATACCCTGTAGCTGTCTATCTCTTGCCATTTTGACTATTGACCAAGCAACACCAGAATCAAGGCCCGTTGGCAGCCTATACTTGAGTTCTTCAAAATGCAAATATCTGCCTTTGGAGTCTATTGGAGAAAATAGTGATAAGTAATCATCAATTTTTGACGGATCATTTTCTGCAATATATTTGAAAGGGCTTCCTAAAAACTTAGGTGGTTTAGATACCATTTTAATCTCAAAATTTATCTTTATTGAAATTAATGTATAACATTTATCTCAAAGCTCTTCAATTTTGAGATGAAAATATCCGAAAAATTCATGAGGGTGCTCAGGATGACTATTCCAACTATATCTTTTAGAGTCGTCGGCGACCCGACAATACCTCAATAACTTCCCCCCCCATGCTATGATAAACCCGAATCAACAAGACAACTCAACAATGATCAAAATCCTGTTTCTCTGTAGCAAAAACAAATTAAGAAGCCCAACTGCTGAGGCGGTATTCAGCGATGTTGATGGGTGGGAAGTGTATTCGGCGGGTATCAGTAATGATGCCGAAGTGCATGTGAGCCTTGAGGACATTGAATGGGCTGACTACATCTTCGTTATGGAAAAAGTGCATAAGAAGAAACTGATGAATAAGTTTGGCTCTGCGCTTCAACAAAAAAATGTGATTTCATTGGGCATACCGGACGACTATGAATATATGGATACGACCTTAGTGAACATCCTCACAAATAAAGTCCCTCAACTTATCCACTGATTTGCCAATTCACACAGCCCAGATTCAGCCCTCTATAAGGCTTCTGGGTGCGCGATGATGAGCATTATCATGTTGATTTTAATGTACCCTGCCAGTAAATGTCGTCAAAAAACAGCAAATTTGAATGTCTGCTAAAAATAAAGCCTGTCGCTTAAAGTTGTGGCTTTCTATAAATTAAGGTGACATTGGTTTAGTGTCACTTTTAACGTGACTTTTTGATAGCTAACCCTATAATTTTTAACAGTTTGCCTTGAGTTGGATGTATATAAACCAATTTTTTACGTAGTGGGTGAGCAAATTAGAATGTCTTTTTTAAATTGGCGATGTCATCTAAATTTTGTCACTCTCCAATTTTAAGTGGACATTCTAATTTGCTCGAACGTGCCAGTACGCCAGACTCAAGAGCTGAATAAAATTGACTAAACAGGTACTTAGCGCCAATCTAACAAGATTACCAACTATGCCCCTGTTAATTTATGGATAAGCTGATAATCCCAGAACACATCCCTCGCACCCACAGTCGATTCGGCCAATGGCTGGGCACGAAAGTGTTAAATTGGTTTGGCTGGCAAGTGGTGGGTGAGTTTCCTGAGCAGGGTAAATTCGTTGCTGCGGTAGCGCCGCATACATCGAATTGGGATTTCATTATCGCCATTGCGGTGAAAATGCACTTGCAAGTGCGTATTCGTTATCTCGGTAAGCACAGTATCTTCATTTGGCCGCTGAGCATTTTATTGCGCAAGTGGGGTGGCATACCTGTGGATAGGCGCTCATCGCATGGTGTGGTAGGACAGGTAAAAGAACTATTTGATAACTCTGATAGCCTTATTCTTGGGCTGGCTCCTGAAGGAACACGCAAATACACGCCACAATGGAAAAGTGGCTTTTTACACATTGCCAAGGCGGCTAATGTGCCAGTTGTGCCCATGGCTTTGGACTACAGCACAAAGCAGTTTATCGTGATGCCCGCTATCGTGGTGACAGACATTGAGGAGACGTTGCTCAAGGTGCAGCACAAGTTCTCACCCACAATGGCGAAATACCCAGAGCAGTTATCAGGTACGGCGCACAAGGCCAACCGTACCTAATTTTGTCATTAGCGTTGCTCTCGCCAGCGGCGCTTCATCTCTTGTACAAAGGTGTGGTCGCCTTCTTCTTCTGCCGATAATATCAACCGGAAACTTGTGCCATCGGTGCGTTCTATGTCGACCAAGGTGTAACCTGATTCGCTGTCGTCGAATGTGGGTTTTATATCGCTAATGTCTTCATAATTAGCATGTTCGGTAAATAGTTGACCGTCTTCACGATAGTAGCTAAATACGCCGTTGTCGGTAATGCCATTACCATCTTCGCGGATATTCCATGTAGCGTCGGAATAGAAGTAGATAATTTTCTCGTTTTGATTCAATAAGCCTTTGCGGATCATAAATCGCTTGTCGTGCTGCCAGACTTTTTCGCCAGAAACAACGGCGTAGTGAGGTGTGAGCCCTAAGTCTGAAATCGATACATAAACCAAAAGAGGGGCCAAAGCGATTGAGATCGCAACCTGATGCGCACGCCATTTGCTGTGATAGGGCAGTGCGTCATTGTGCCTGTTCAAATAAGCGGTGTAGTTTACCAAAGGTACCCAAGGCAGCGGCAACAACAATAAAATGAGAGTGAATTGGTCGATAAACTCGCCAGCAACATTGGCAGCAACAACCGCAATTGCCAACATCACAGCGACCCATTTTGCGGGAAGGTGTTTGCGACTCCCAAGTTCTTCGCTCTCATTAGCAAAACGATTGAACAGGGGATAGAACCAGATAACACCAAAAAAGCCTCTGGCAATAGGCATCATCGACTCATCATTGGCTTCTTTAATTGCGCGCCAGTTTCGGTAACTCCAGTAGAAAGGATAAAAGCCAAAACTCAATATTGAGTACACGTAAAACTTGACCACAGTCACTGGAAAATAGCACTGCTCCTCAAAGTGAGGACGCTTTCCTGATTCAATGCGCCATAGTGTGATGAATATAGTGAACGCACCAATAACAGCTAATACGTATATGCCAATCGCAGTGGCTAAATCAAACTCTTCATCTACCTCTTGTGTATTCGTAACAGCATTACTTCCTTGGCGAATACCATAGTTTGTTGCGTCTTGAAGAGCTTCCTGTTCTTTTAAGTAATCACCAATACGCTCTGGGGTAATATGGTCTGTTTTACTTCGGTATTTATAATTCAGCGTGAGTAACTTTTCAGCAAAATGCACCGAGTAGTCGAGCGTAAAAAAGTCGTTGTCTATCTGTGATTCCTCGTTGTTGAAATGCCAGTTCCGATCGTTTAACTCTACCTCAATCGTGTAATCAACATTAAAAGGGTGGCGCAAAGACATAGGGCTGATACGGTTCGTGACGTCGGGTTTGTATACTGCATCGCGAATGTCATCTGCGTAAAAATAGGCGTGTAACTCTTTTTCGTTTGCAGTCCAAAAGTCTTTAATGACGTAACTTTCTTTGGTGATTATCTCCCCTTTTTTAGGGCCTTCTTCAATACTCAACAAACCGGTGTGTTCAGTGCCTGCAAAGTAGTCTTGATAGTAATTTGTGTAGCCTTCCTGCGCTTTTTGTAGGCCTTTATTTGCTATCTCACGGCGTTTATCAATGGCGTCTTTATCCAGAAAATGGGAGTGAACGCTGAACGTGGCTTCTGTTTCTCCGACGCTGGGTATTTTATATCGCTCAACAATGGCCCGATGAATGAGTGGCTCCTCTTTGAACATGGGAGTGAGTGATGTCTCACCTTGCTCCACAACCAGCGCATAGCCAAAATCAGGTTCGCTCAGGTTGGTGAGTGAGCCTGTTTGATAACTGTTGGTCGGATCGAGCCAAAAACGTTCTCCATCGTGTTCAAGCGTAACTAAAACGTGATCAAAGCGATTGGATGCAGGCGCTAGATTTATAAGCCCTTTTGTGACTTCGGTATTCACCAACGCTGGGTGCGATTCAATCCCCAAGGCCGATAAGATACTCATCAATAACACCGTTTTGTCTTTACAATCGCCATAGCGTAAGCGCAAAGTTTCATCGGCAGGGGTAGGTTGGTGTGAATTGCCGCCCATCTCCAAGCCAAGGTAACGAATTTCGTCTTGGGTGTATTTAAGAGCGGCGCCAATTTGTGAATCTATGTCGTTATGCTCATTGCGTATTTGCGTCGCGATGTCTTGGATGTTAGCGCTATTCGATAGGGCACTTTCGTACAGGGGTAATGCCCAATTCACCACTTGTTGCCATGAATCAAACTCTGACAAAAAGACGAGATGGTATGGGTCATACCATGTTGGCGTTTGTGAGTCGTAGGTTTTAGTTGGCAAAGTGCGCGCATTGACCGTGTACTCTATGCCATCGGGTGTGTGTTCCGTGCGTACGTCTAACTCGCCGTTAAGTTGAGTAATATTTAAAGGTGCTTGCTTTGCCCACAGCATACGTACATTCTGTTCGCCCACCGGTACGCTCCAGTCAAACTGGGCCGTATAACCAAACAACCCTTGGTAAATTGGGTTTCTGCCTATTCGTGTAAACGCATAATCAAGTGAATCACCGGGGCGCACGTCATCCAGAATAATATTGAGGGTTTGGCTGCCATCGTAAATGAGTTGCTCAGCTTCTTGCTCGCGCTGGATCACCTGCATGCGTGCGGTGGGCAGTTTGTCTATCACTTGACCATCGCGAATGATGCGCAGATGGTGCAGCTCTAGTTGCTCATACGTTGGGTCGAAACTTAAATTGAGTTGAGAGATATCCTCCACACCCGTTTGGTTCGTTGCCAGCATTGCATAGCGGATATAGTGCTTGGCTTTATCAGCATCATTTACTTTGAACTGGTCGTCAACAAGGCGGTAATACACACCGTCGGAGAGCTGTTCATGAGGAACTGTTTCTTTGTCTAATTGCTCTAAGGTGACTGGCTTAACCCACGCCGGCGTAGGCACAATTTGGTAGCTCGCACTCGCTGAATGACAGACAAACAGGAAAAGTGCTGTGAAGAATAAGAGAGTATTTTTGATCATAATTATTGCTCTATAACATCCGTGTGACTGAGTACCCGGGCGGGGTAACACTAAAGTCAGTGGTGTTTTTATATCCACCACACGTTATGCTAACAGGAAAATAACAATAAATCGTGTGCTTATGTTCTCAATTGGAGTGATAAGTCTTATCGCATTGGCTTATCTTGGGGTCTTGTTTGCAGTCGCATGGTATGCCGATAAATTCAGTAAAAATCGCTCGAGCGGTTGGGTGTATGGCTTGTCGCTGGGGGTGTATTGTACTTCTTGGGCATTCTATGGAACCACAGCGCAGGCCGCGAATAATGGTTGGTGGCTGGCTCCCACTTATGCAGGTACCATTTTATTGTTTATCTTCGGTTGGCAAATTTACACGCGCATTGCACGGGTCTGTCGCCAACAGCAACTCACCTCTTTAGCGGATTTTATAGCGACTCGCTATGGGCAGTCTTCGCGCTTGTCTGGCCTTGTTTCGTTTATTTCGGTTATCGCAATTGTTCCTTACATTGCCCTGCAGCTCAATGCGACCAGTGCCAGCATCACCATGCTCACTGATATGCAGCGTGGGCAAAGTGATTATTTTTGGCAAGACAGTACGTTTTACATCACCCTCACATTGGCGTTATTCGCCATTTTGTTCGGCGCGCGCAGGGTTCGTCCCAGTGAGCATAATCCGGGTTTGATGACCTCCATCGCATTTGAATCTGTGGTTAAACTTCTGGCTTTTATCGCTGTGGGACTCTTCATTTGTTTTGGTGTGTTTGAGTCCCCCAAAGAAATCTTTTTAGCGGCGCAACAACCTGAAATCGCGGCGCAAGTACAAGCAACTGCCAGCCCCACTTACGTTTATTGGGTGCATGTGTTGTTAGGCCTACTGGCAACCTTGTGTTTACCGCGCCAATTCCACACGGCGTTTATCGAGCACGACAATGAAAAGCAACTGGCAACCGCACGCTGGTTGTTTCCGCTCTACCTGATTCTTATTAACCTCTTTATTCTACCAATTGCGTATGCGGGCCTGGTGTATTTTCAAGGTCAGGATGTGGGCTACGACACCTTTGTGCTGGCCCTGCCCATTGCCGCCGACGCGCCAGCTATGTCTTTATTGGCCTTCTTGGGTGGCTTTTCAGCAGCCACCAGTATGGTGATTGTCTCCACCATCGTGTTGTCGATCATGATCACCAATGACTTTATTAACCAGTTTTTATTGCGCCGTTCACAGCTCAGTTCTTCGCACCGCGGCTTGTCTAAATTCAAGTTGTTGAATGCACGTCGCGCCGTGATCGTTGCTATCTTACTACTCAGTTATGCCAGTCACCGTGTACTTGCAGAAGGCAACACGCTCGCCAACATGGGCCTTATGTCGTTTACGCTTGTAGCGCAATTCGCGCCAGCGATGATCATCGGCTTGTGGTGGTCAAAAGCATCTTGTCGCGGTGCACAGCTCGGTATTTTGAGCGGTTTTGCTATTTGGTTTTACACCTTGCTATTGCCTGCGTTGCTCGGCGACGTCTCATGGTTGCATGAAGGTCCATGGCACATAGCTTGGTTGGCACCCACCGATCTCTTTGCCCTTGGGCTTGATCCTTTAACTCAGGCGGTGTTGCTGTCTCTTGGGGTGAATACCTTGGTGTATTTGGCCGTGCCATTTGTAAGTTCAGCGCAGCTGGCGGAGCGCTTGCAAAGTAACAAGTTCATTCTGCGCAGCGTTGAAGAGCGTGATACCAATATAGCCCTCAGTTATCAGGACCTTGCATTGTTGCTGCAACGATTTAGTGAGCCAGAACGCGCGACTGAACTGGTGGAGAAGTACTTTCCAGTTGCTCGAAACCGCTGGAAAGAACAAGCTCCGGTCAGTGTCGAAGAGCGCGTTGAACGCGAAATGTCAGCGCTCATCGGCGGTGCATCCGCACGTTTGATTCTCGATGTTGCCAAAGACGAAAAACGTCAACCGTTCGAGCAAGTCGCTGAGTTTGTGGATGAAGCCTCGCAGGTTCTGCGCTTTAACCGCGACTTGCTGCAAGCCACCATAGAAAACATTGAGCAAGGCATCAGTGTAGTGGACAGCGACCTTAAACTGGTGGCATGGAATCAAGGTTACCAGGAGATGTTTGGCTACCCGCAAGATGTGCTTGCTGTGGGCCGGCCCGTGGCAGAGTTAATTCGTTTAAACGCGCAGCGCGGTATGTTCGAGCACCAAGATATCGATGTGGAGGTGAACAAACGGATTGAACACTTGCGCCGTGGTACAGCCTATAAATATCGCCGTGAGCACAACGATGGACGGGTCTTTGAAATGCAAGGCAATCCGCTGCCTGGCGGCGGTTTCGTAACGACCTACACGGATATCACCGACTTTGTGCGCCAGCAACGCGAACTCGAACAAGCCAATATGAACCTTGAAGAGAAAATTGCGGCGCGCACCTCAGAACTCGTTACTACCAACCATGCTCTTGCGGCGGCTAAACGCCAAGCTGAATTTGCCACAGAAAGTAAAACACGTTTTTTCGCTGCCGCCAGCCACGACCTGTTGCAGCCATTCAATGCGGCGAGTTTATTTTGCTCATTGATGAGTGAAAAGGCACAAGGCACTGAGTTAGCCGAGTTAGCGAATAACATTCGCAATTCACTGGCCAGTGCAGAAGACTTGCTCTCCAGTATTTTGCAACTGACGAAGCTGGAATCAGGCTCATTTAAAGTTAATTGCAGCGACTTCGCACTCGCGAGCTTGTTAGAACCATTAGCCAGTGAATATGGCGCCCTTGCGCAAGAAAAAGGCCTCGCTTTCAAGATGCAAGGCTGCGAAGTATTGCTCAAAACAGACAAAGCTTTACTTAAGCGTGTGCTGAGTAACCTGCTGAGTAATGCTATTCGTTACACAGAGCAAGGTGAAATTCGCGTGCTGTGTGAGTGCCACGACAATCAATTGTCAATCATGGTTGAAGACACTGGAGCCGGTATTGCCAAGCAAGATCAAGAGCTTATCTTTGAAGAGTTCAAACAGTTGCATGGCAAAGAGCAAGCGCAGGGCCTGGGCTTGGGCCTAGCCATCAGTCAGCGTATTTGTAATGCCCTCGACATCACCATGACTCTGGGCTCACAGCTGGGTAAAGGCACTCAATTTACGCTTACCCTGCCGTATTTTGAGCAAACGGTCGCAGATGTGGCTGCGCCAATCGAGCAACGTAATGCAGATAACCAACTTGCGGGTATTCATATTTGGTTGTTGGACAACGATGAAAATGTACTTTCAGCGCTGTCGCAGGTGCTTAAGAACTGGGGCTGTCAAATTGACATTGCCCGTAATGAAAATGAACTGCGGGAGCTCAAAGCAAAGGGCTTGGCTGATATTCTGATTGCTGACTATCAGCTCGATGATGGCGTGACAGGTCTGGAAGTTATAGATGCGCTGGAAATCGGGGATATGGCGATTATGATCAACACCGCTAATCACGATGAGGCCATTCGTGAGCGCGTGAGTGATTGTGGCTATCCACTGCTTTATAAGCCACTTAAAACGCCTGCCCTCAAGCGTATGCTCAAGCGCTTAAAACCAAAATAACGGTAATAAAAGTGAGCCAAGAGTTATAACTCTTGGCTCATACAGGCTTCATCATTCGCGTCACAAATTAGGCCAAAGGTAGCGATGTCAGCGGCATCGGGTTCTTTACCTAGTAGGTTTGCAGCAAAAGTCAAAAACAAATCTTTTTGTAACAGGGTGACCATCTCAAGGTGATTCAACCCTGCATATTCATGAAACTGCCAAGCGTTGGATTCAATGCCCTGCCAATTTTGTGCGGGCGTGACTGAATCGCTGGATGATATATAAATATGAGCAGGCGTTGATGAGCTCGGTGCAGCGCGTGTGATATCAATGTCTTGTGCTGAGAACTGTGCTCTTTCATGCACGAGCCCAACCGCGTCTTTTAACGTCTCTTGCGAAACAAAGAATCTGTATAACGAGTCTCGTGCCAAAAAGTCCCATATCCCCAAAGTCGATTGCTCAAAGTTAGTCATTGGGGCCACAAGGTGCAGCTCGGCATTCCCTACCCGACGTGCAACAGCATGTGCAGCCACGGCCCCCATTGAAAAACCGATCAGTTTTACATTTTTTGGCTGTTCTCGGTTAATCAGGGAAACGATGGGAGAGACACTATCGAGACCAAATTGAAAGTGCTCTGCTCTATTTGCACTTTGGATGACATACACTTTGGCACCTGTTGTAAAATGGAGCCATTTTTGCAGGAAAAACAGTATGTTTTCACTGTGCCCGTAACCTGGGAATAGCACAATCAGATTGTTATCGGCTTCTTTAGCGTCATCATCTCCAGAATCTCTGAATTCGTATCGCCAAATCTTATGGTTGTTGTTCACTTTACCATCGAAAGACAATGAAAATGTGGGGGTGTCCACTGGGTGAGCCAACTCAATAGCGTTGATACATTCGCCAGTTTCACCACACAGCGCTGTGATGTTGGCGAATCCCGAAAACATATCTACTGAAGACATTTCCTTTGGGCGAGTAATTTCATCAGCAACATACGATGCGCAGCCGCTTAGGCACACTAGGGCGAGCGGGACGAAAAGATTTATCCGTAACGTCATGATCTAATTCCATTTATTAGGTGTTGTGTATTTTTTTAGTACAGCCCAGATTAACGTACTGTTAACGATGCAGACAAGTGCTTTGTTGCGAGAAGTGTGATGGTTAGAAGAGGAGCTTAACTGTGTAAGCTCCGTTTAATGAGGAGTATAAAACTTAAGGTAGTAGGTTTTCAGGTATATCCCAACTGATGGTCTCGACACTGCCATCCCATTGCTGCAGCGTAAGCCAGATCTTGTCGCTAGCGCGCAAAGATTCACTCGTCAGCGCATGCACATGCTGGCCATGAGGCGTGCCATGAAGAATTCCCATTTCTTCATGTTCTAGCTTGTTCAGTGGCAGAGGTTGCGCTGCGATATTCAGGTACGCTTGGCGAATATTGGCAACATCGCCTTCTTCAAACATCAATAAGAAGTCTTTTACATACACGCCGTCGTGTTGGTAAGGCGCAGTTTCCGTGTAAGGCATTGGCGTGATGCTGTACTCGCCTAAAGTCTTGGTTTCAAGCACAGGTGGGAACACTGGATTCAATGATTGATACAAATAAATCACAGGTAAAATCAGCACTAAGGCGTTAATCACATACTTGTATTTTTTAACGACAGTGACTTTTTTACGGCTCATGACAAGGTCTCCTGTAAAGTGGTTTCGGTGGTGCTAATTGCTTTGTTGCGTGTCGGTTTTTTAATGACGCGCAAATACCACATATAGAAGCCCGTGATAGACATACCGCTGAGAATGAGGCCAAAGATAAACCAAATAACTTTAGTCCAAATGCCGCCCAAGGTGCCAAAGTGTAATGGGTCAGCAATGTGCATAAAGGTTTGCAACGTGCCCATGGTTTGGGGGGAAAACGAATCCTCAACATCAGCATTCCACGGGTTAACCGCTACCATGTAGCTGTATTGGTCGTAAAACACTTCACCACCGCTTCCTGCCAATTTATAGGTATCGCGGTGGTGCTCAGGCATCGCAATATAGCTGGGATTGAACTCTGGGTAAGTGAGTTTGGCTACGTCTAGCGCCTGTTTTAACTCCACTGAGTATTTCACTGACCCTGCATTGTTCAAAGGCACATCGCTAATGGCAATGGGCTCGGGGTGCGGCTCAAATTCGGTTTCTGTGTGCCACAAAATCGCCTGAGTTAAATACCACATTCCGGTAATGCCCATCACCGCTAAAAACCAGATAGACCAAACGCCGCCGAGTTTGTGCAAGTCACTCAAGGTGGTTCGGCTACCTTGGCCAGTGCGTAATTTAGGGCGAGTGAAAGACTGCCAAAACTTCTTATACACCATTAAGCCGGTTACTAGGGCGCCCAAGACTAAAATCGACATCAAACTGACTAGGTAATAGCCGATACTGTAGCCCTGTTGCCACGGAAACAGTAACCAGCCATGCAGTGCGCGCATAAAGTCGATAAAGGTCATATCCGTAACGATTTGCTGTATTTCGCCTGTGTATTGGTTCACGTAGGCTTGCGCGATGGGCTTGTCGGTATCGGTGAAATTAATCACTTTCACGAGGTAAGGTTCGCGGCTAATTATCGAGGTAACGTGGGCGCTGGGATACTGGGTTTCAAAGCGGGCCACTAATTCGTCTATGCTTTTTTGCGGCACGTTATTAGGGTTAACGGCGCGTGCGTGTTCATTGGTGAGCCAAGTCAGTTCATGACTCAATACGGCCAATGTGCCCGTGATACAAATAAAACAAAACAATACCCAGACAGGCAGAGAAAACCAGCCGTGCAATTGAAACCAAAAGCGATTCGATATTTTCTTTTTGCCCATGTCGGCGTTTAACTCCGGTTGAACTATTGATTATTGGGTAACAGTAATATTGAAACTGATAACGAGAATGATTCCTATTATATTATAAGTAAAAGGAAAGATTATGAAACATTTTTGGGCTTTTTAGGGGAAGTGTCTGGCGAGTGTGACAGCGCACTCTACATGCAGGAGAGCAGCTTGATACATTATCGTTATTAGGAGACTAGCTTTGCTCGCTTTCTGCGACCGTGGCCATTTGATTAAATAAAATGCCCGCTTGAGTGCGGTTATACACGTTAAGCTTTTTCAAAATTGCTGATACATGCTGTTTAATCGTGGTTTCTTGAATCGACATAGCATAGGCAATTTGTTTATTGAGCATGCCATCGGCAATCATACTCAAAACGCGATATTGCTGTGGTGTGAGTTTTTCTAGGTTGCGGGCAAACTGTGCTTGTTCACTGTCATCGTCAGTGCAGATGTCGGTTTGAGGAGGCAACCAGTTTTCACCTTCAATGACTTGAGCAATCGCTTCACTGATCACATCCAAAGAAGACGATTTTGGAATATAGGCACTGGCACCGAGCGCCATTGATTGTTCAATAATGCTGGGGTGCTCATTGGCAGAGACCATGATCACCAGAATGTCAGGGTGTTGGTTTCGCAGCCTTGCAAGTCCTTCCAAGCCCTTCGCACCGGGAATGGTTAAATCAAGGAAGACCAGTTCAATTTCAGGGTGTTGTTCAAGTGCGTTGAAGAGTTCCTCCAGATCACTGGCCTCTAAAATGGGTTCATCGGCCATCGCTTGCGCTGCGGCTTGTTTCAAGGCACTTCTGAATAGCGGGTGATCGTCGGCAATGATTGCTTGCACACTTGGCATCCTAATTAAACTCCTAGCTCCACGTTATAGGGGATTTTGCTTTGTGCGGCAAGGGTCTGCGTTGAGTTGCACAAAAAGCGGTGTAAAGGAGGAGAAAAGGTGGCCCGTAATGGCGGGGGGAAGCCAAGCCACCTTTGTTCCCGTTCTAGTTAGAAGCTGTAACCAACCGTGAGTGAGATAGTGCGCGGGTCACCGTAGTAACCAATCAACGTATTATCACCACCTAGGCCCGGTGTGTATTTACTTACATCGCTCGGATCTGAAGGATCAGGAGTTACGAACTGGTAACCACCAATCATGTATTCTTCATCCGTTAAGTTCTTCGCATGCACGCCCACACGCCATTTGCCGTCTGTGCTGTACCAGTTAGCACTGAAGTTAAGTAGGCCATAGCTGTCTTGGGTTAACAGGCTGTCTTCTTCAAACAGTACATAGTCGCCACGGTAGTAGTAGTTACCGTTGAATACCCAATCACCGTGGTCAGTGTATAAGCGATAAGTCGCACCTAGGTTGAAGGTTAGCTCTGGCGTATTTGAAATGGTGAATCGGTCCGATTTATCAAACGCCACGCCGGCGCTGTCATAATCAATTACTTCTTCGAAGTCTGAATCGATGTAACCTAAGGATGCATCAAAGCTCAATGCGTCAGTAGCGACATAATTAAGTTCTACTTCCACACCATTTGCTGTTGATTTACCGATGTTACCCAAGCGCTGATTCAAATCCGCAGAGCTGTCACCCGGTAATACAGAAATGTACTGACGGTCTTTGTGATCCAGTGAGAATAAGGTCACGTTCGCACGTAGGTTGTCGTTCCACTCGCTCTTCATACCTAATTCAAACGAGTCAACAATCTCAGGGTTGGCTGCTGGCTCAGCTGTTTGGGCGCGCGGGTTAAACGTACCTGACTTGAAGCCCTGCGCGTAGCTTGCGAAGAACATCAGGTCGTTGCTGTGTTGGTATTCAACCCCCACGCGAGGCGTGAAGCGTGACCAATCTTTTTCATCATCAAGTACGGTAGGAACAAGCTGTCCTTCAGGGCGAACATAGCCAGGTACCCAACCTGATTCAGGGTACACGGTGTCGAAGATTAGGCCGTTATTAACCACAGCTTCTTTACTGTCGCGGGTATAACGAGCGCCTAGGGTCATTGACCACTGTTCAGATAAATCCACACTACCTTGAATGTAAGCAGCTTTACTAGTTGAGTTACTGCAACCGCTTACTTCACGTGTGAGGCCCGGTGCGCCAAGTACTTTACCCAGCTCTTCCAAGATAGCTTGGAACTGACCACATGACTCACCATCGTAGTAATACAAACCAGAGACAAACTTGTAGTTGTCGCCTTGGTGGTTTAACTGCAATTCATGAGTTGTTTGTTCATCGTCGTAGATTGCTGGTACGTCGAAGATGCGAATAGAAGTGTTATCGAAGTCGATGTTTGTCGGTGAGTAGCTCTCGCGCTTAGCACCGATATATTTCACTGAGGTTGAATCGCTCATGTCCCAGCGTGCTGTTAGGCTCAAGCCTTCAAGTTCAACTTTGTTCCACGTTGGCAAGCTGGTGTATGAGTCATACACGCTGTCTGGCACGGGTGCGTCAGTGAGCAAACTTGGTAGCAAGCGATAGCCGCCTTTTGAGTTTGAGTCATCGTCTGTTTTATCCCAGCCTAGGCGGAAAAACAGGTTGTCTGTTGGACGGTACTCAAGGGTAACGCGTGCAGCTGTGAGGTCTTTGTTGTAGTTTTCGCGGTCTTGATTGTCTAAATCAGACGTAATGAAATCACCAAAACCATCACGGTTGAGCGTCGCGAAGCCGTAACCCACGTAAAGTTGTTCATCAATCAGGGGGATTTGACCGGTGATTTTTAAATCACGTTGGTTATAGCTGCCAACCGTGCCTTCAACGTTGAAAGTCGTGTCACCCGACATTTCTTTAGTAACGTATTTAATCGCACCACCGATAGTGTTTTTACCGTAAAGCGTACCTTGTGGACCACGAAGTACTTCAATTTGTTGTACATCCAGTAGGTCAAGCACCGCACCTTGAGGGCGCGCTACGTATACATCATCAATGTAGATACCGACACCAGGCTCATAACCCCATAGCGGGTCTTGCTGGCCTACACCACGGATAAACGCTGTGATAGTTGAGTTGGTACCGCGGCTCGCTTGTAGCGTCGTGTTAGGTGAAAACTGTTGCACTTCAGTCATCACTGAGATGCCGTTTTCTTGTAGTTGCGCTTCACCAATTGAGGTAACGGCAACCGGTACTTCTTGCAAATTTTCTACGGTTTTACGAGCGGTGACTTCAATACGCTCTAGTTCTGCTTTTTTTACCGCCTCTTCAGCGAATGCTGTTGAGCTTGCAAGTGCACTTGTGAGTGCCGCACCAATCGCTAAGGCTAGACTAGAGCGGCGTAAGGTTAGTGTGTTCATCCTGTATCCCCTGTTATTTTCATTATCCGAGTACGCTATCACAGAGATTGTCACGATAGGGTGTCACGGTATGGGTTTGTTTTAAAAACATTAATTAATTGTGACTTTAGGGCAAAAACACAGTGAGGGGGTTAGTACCTTAGTACTATCGTCGCTGAAGCCCTTTAAATACGGGGTTTAGCGCGGTTCTATAACCTTAGTACTATGTATTTTAACGCCAACCAGAGCCAGACTGGTTGCATGTGTTGTTAACAGAAACAGCTGCTATGCTGTGCCTGCTAACTAAAAAAATAATAATTCAAGGAGCACACTATGCTCAGTATGTTTGGTCTCATTGGCGGCCTAGTACTACTCATTATCCTCACTCTGCGTGGTGTTAACTTATTTATCGCAGCCCCAGCCTGTGCGTTGCTCGTTGCCCTTAGTGGCAACATGGCATTGTTTCCGGGTGAGGGTGTGACGCTGGACTTTGTAAGTACCTACATGAATGGTTTTGCTGGATTCCTCAGTGCGTGGTTCTTCATGTTCTTACTTGGTTCCTTGTTCGGTAAATTCATGGAAGACAGTGGTGCAGCAGACAGTGTGGCGCGTACCATCGTTAATAAGTTGGGCATGAAGCATGCGGTTCTGGCGGTGGTGATTGCGTGTGCGGTGCTGACCTACGGCGGTGTAAGTGTGTTTATCGTCGCGTTTTCTGTGTATCCCATGGCGCTGAGCTTGTTTAAAGATGCCAATTTACCGCGTCGCTTTATTCCTGCAACGCTGGCCTTTGGCTCTGTAACCTTCACCATGACCTCTGCAGGTTCACCAGAAATTCAAAACTGGATCCCGATTAAATACTTAGGCACTTCACCTTACGCAGCGTGGGAAGTGAGTTTGTTTGTTGCCGTGTTTATGGCGATTGCGGGTTACTGGTGGCTGAAGAAGATGATCACTAAAGCGGTTGCTAACGGCGAGTGTTTCGAAGCACGTGAAGATGACCCAGAAATTCCAGAGCGTGATTACCCGCACCCAATCACAGGTGTTATACCATTGTTGGTGGTACTGCTTTTATCTTTCACTTTGCATGATGTATTTCAGCAAAGTGCGTTGATTGTGGCGCTATTAGGTGGCGTTCTGACGCTATTGGTCATCAACTTCAAGCATTTCCATAATCTAGCTGGCGCTATTAACGAAGGCACAACTGGCGCGTTGGTGGCTATCGGTAATACCAGTGCGGTGGTCGGTTTTGGTGCGGTCGCCAAGAACACCGAAGCATTCCAAGTGGCTGTGCAAGTGATGACTAATATGCCGGGCAACGAATTACTCGGTGCTGCGGTTGCAGTAAGTGTGATAGCCGGTTTAACGGGGTCGGCTTCAGGCGGCCAGGCAATTGCTCTGCCATTGGTTGCACCGCACTACCTTGATGCGGGTGTAAATCCTGAACAATTACACCGTGTAGTGGCAATCAGCTCCGGCGCATTAGACACCTTGCCGCATAACGGTTATGTGGTCACCACGATTCGTGCAATCTGTAAAGAAACACACCAGCGTGCTTATTGGTCAATGGCTGCATTAACCGCTGTCGTGCCGCTTATTGGTGTGGCGCTAGCGCTAGCCCTATTTATCTTATTTTAAGGAATGAACAACATGTCTATGTTACGAGTTTTTAGTGTTGTCTTAATTGTTGTTAGCCAGTGGGCGTGTGCTCAAAGCGAGCCCATGCTGGTGGAAAAACAACGTTTTGCTTTTGAAAACTACACCACAGAATCCGGTGTGACCTTGCCCCAAGTACAAGTGGGCTGGGAGAGCTATGGCAAACTCAACGACGCCAAAGACAATGTGATTTTAATTACGCATTTCTTCTCAGGCACGTCGCACGCAGCAGGTAAGTACAACACGGAGGATGCCTTGCCTGGTTATTGGGACGCGATCATTGGCCCGGGTAAAGCTATTGATACCAATAAATATTATGTGATCAGTTCAGACACCTTAGTGAACGCCAACTGGCATGACAAAAACGTGATCACCACAGGTCCTGCATCTATTAACCCTAAAACGGGCAAGCCATATGGCTTGGACTTCCCAGTGGTGACCATTGGCGACTTTGTTGAAGTGCAAAAGCGTTTACTTGATAGCCTTGGTATCGACAAGTTGCATGCAGTGATTGGTGCGTCAATGGGCTCATTCCAAGCATTGGAGTGGTCAGTGCGTTACCCAGACATGGTTGAGCGCTTAGTGCATGTAATTGGCGCAGCGAAAATGGATGCGTGGACAGTGCCTGCACTAGAGAAGTGGGCGATGCCGATTCGCTTAGATGCAAACTGGAACAATGGTAACTACTACGAAGGTGAGCGCCCACTAGCAGGTGTGACTGCGACCATGCTGAACATCACCCAAGACGCGATGCACCCTGAAATCTACAAGGCCAGTTTCCCGGACTTCAAAGTACAGGATGAAGGCGCGAAGAAAGATATTCGTACGCTTCCTGCAATAAACCAAGTGCTTAAGCAGCGCGCGCTAGCTCGTGCACAAACACAAGACGCTAACCACATCTTATATCTTGTGCGTGCATCTCAGCTATACAGCGCAGGCATGCAAGAAGATTTAGCCGATGCGGCACAAAAAATTAAAGCGGACATTCTATTGATGCCGGCAAGTAATGATTTACTGCTGCGTCCTGGTCCAGTTCGCGAGTTTGCAAAGCTACTTAAAGAGCAAGGAAAGAACGTAAAAATCGAGGAAATACAAGGTATTTGGGGTCATCTTGACGGCATCTTCTCAATTCAAACTAAAGCGCCCGTCATTGCAGAGTTTTTAGCGGAGTAAACATGAGTAAGCGTATTTTAATTACCGGCGCAGCCAGTGGCATTGGTCGCTACGTGGCTGAGCACCTTGGCAAGCAAGGCCATGAGATCTTATTAACTGATCTTGATGGCGAGCGTGCAGCTAGCGAAGCCGCCATCCTTAAAGAGCAAGGCATTCGTGCTCAAGGATTCGCATTGAATGTGGCCGACTTAGCCTCGCTAGGCGAATTTGTGGCAAGCCAGCCCACCATTGATGTGCTTATTAACAATGCGGGCATTCAACACGTTGAGCGTTTGGATGAGTACCCTTTGGATAAATGGCAGCTACTGCAAGATGTGTTGCTCAATGGCCCTGCCATGCTCACCAAAGCGGTACTTCCTGCGATGCGCGAGCAAAATTTTGGTCGCATCATCAACATTGGCTCTATTCACGCGCAGGTAGCGTCGAAATATAAGTCAGCGTACGTCTCAGCGAAGCACGGTTTGATTGGTCTTGGCAAAGTGCTGGCGTTAGAAACCGGTGATGTTGATATCACCGTAAACACCATTTGCCCAGCGTATGTGAAAACCCCGCTGGTGGAGGCGCAAATTGCCAGCCAAGCAAAGCAACATGGTATTTCTGAGCAACAAGTTATCGACACCATTATGCTCGCGCCGATGCCGAAAAAAGCCTTTATTGGTTTGGATGAAATTGCACACACCGTTGACTTTTTAATGGCGGATGCCGCGCGCAACATCACCGCCCAAGCCATCGCCCTTGATGGCGGTTGGACTGCGCAATAGGAGAGAACATGGCAGGTTTTAATAAAGTAGTAAGCAGCTACGAAGAGGCGCTGGCGGGATTAGCGGATAACATGACCGTGATTGCCGGTGGGTTTGGTTTGTGTGGCATCCCTGAGGGCCTGATCAAAGAAATTAAACACAAAGGCACCACGGGTCTCACAGTAGTGTCAAACAACTGCGGCGTAGATGGCTTTGGTTTGGGGATTTTGCTTGAAGACAAGCAAATCAAAAAAATGGTGGCGTCTTACGTGGGTGAGAACGCGCTATTTGAACAGCAGTTGTTGAATGGTGAGTTGGAAGTGGAGCTCACCCCACAAGGCACCTTAGCGGAAAAAATGCGTGCTGGTGGTGCGGGTATTCCTGCGTTTTATACCGCAACAGGTGTGGGTACTGTGGTTGCTGATGGCAAAGACATTAAGCAATTTGACGGTCGTGATTATGTGCTTGAGCCAAGCATTGTGGGTGACTTTGCCATTGTTAAAGCATGGAAAGCTGACCGCTTTGGCAACTGTGTGTATCGCCACACAGCGATGAACTTCAACCCCATGGCGGCTACGGCAGGCAAGATCACCGTGGTTGAAGCGGAAGAGATTGTTGAACCGGGTGAGCTTGAGCCCAGCCAAATTCACACCCCAGGTATTTATGTGCAGCGCGTCATCAAAGGGCAATTTGAAAAGCGCATTGAAAAACGCACAGTGCGAGGAGCATAAATCATGGCACTTACACGAGAGCAAATGGCTCAGCGCGTAGCGCAAGAATTACATGATGGTTACTACGTTAACCTAGGCATTGGTATTCCTACTTTGGTAGCTAACTATGTGCCGCAAGGCATCGATGTGATGTTGCAATCTGAAAACGGTTTGCTGGGAATGGGTGAATACCCAACCGAGGCCGAAGTAGACGCTGACATGATTAACGCCGGCAAAGAAACCGTGACAGCACGCACAGGCGCAGCGATTTTTAGCTCAGCAGAGAGCTTTGCCATGATCCGCGGTGGTCACGTCGACCTTACCGTATTAGGCGCATTTGAAGTGGACCAAAACGGCAATATCGCCAGCTGGATGATCCCCGGTAAGCTCGTCAAAGGGATGGGCGGCGCCATGGATTTGGTGGCAGGTGCGAAGAACATTATTTGCACCATGACTCATGCAAGTAAGCACGGCGACTCAAAATTGTTGACCCAATGCTCACTACCACTGACGGGCGTAGGGTGTATAAACAAGGTGATCACCGATCTCGCATTGCTAGAAATAAAAGACGGTGCCTTCCACTTACTTGAGCGCGCACCGGGTGTGAGTGTGGAAGAAATTAAAGAAAAAACACAGGGCAAACTTGTTTGCCCCGATCAGGTTCCTGAAATGCAGTTTTAGTTCCAATTTGGCCAACGCCTTATCCTAAATTGCACGACCAAACACCCAGCTAGTCCAAGGCATAGCTGGGTGTTTTTTTACAACAGATTTTTTCTAATTGCTTTGCCCGCTAACACCTCAGTGGGCGTGCCAGCAGCAATCGCCACCTCACCGTTAACAAATAGCCATTGTACTCCAGAGCTGAGTGCCTGAGGGTTGAGATAGTCGGCATGCGGGCGAAATGTCTCGGGATTGAAGATGGCAATATCGGCCACATTGCCCTCTTTAATTTCTCCATAGCCTATTAATCCCAAAGTTTGCGCAGTGAGCGTGGTGCTGTTGTGAATGTATTGTTCAACGCTCAGAACTGGACGCTCTACAACATACTCAGCAAATTTTTTAGGAAAGCTTGCGAACTTGCGTGGGTGACCCACACTGCCGTCGGAGGAAGTCATGACCCACGCTTGCTGCATGAATTGGTCAATATCGTGCTGATTCATGTTGAAGCTGGCGACGCGCGCGTTTTCACCTTCAACGATGATCTTCTTTGCTGCATCAATTGCATCTATCTGCCATTGGCTGGCCAATTGCGCCAAGGTTTTGCCGCGCCATTGCGGGTGTTTAGGGTCAGTAATGAGTAACGATTCAGCGCCGCCACGACGGCGTAAATTATCGCCCATTGCGGCGCGAATTGCAGGCCACTGCTGGGTATCGTTAAGGCGAGCAATGTAGTCAGCGTGTGAGCCCGCCATTAACTTACGTGGTATTAAGCTCCCAGCAATGCTGGTGCCTGATGCACGCCAAGGATATTGATCAGCGGTGACGGCTAACCCCCTAGCGCGCGCTGCATCGATGCGCTCAACGATAACGTCGCTTTGGCCCCACACATCTACGCCAAGGGCTTTGATATGTGCAATGTGCGCAGGAATCTTTGCGCCTTGGGCGATAGCGATAACTTCATCCACTGCTGCTACTAAGCCGATTGAGTAGGAGCTTTCATCACGAATATGGCTATCGTAATAACCGCCATATTGAGCAGCCACTGTTGCTAATTCAATCACTTCATTGGTTTGTGCATAATTACCGGGCACATAGTAAAGGCCTGTAGATAAACCTAATGCCCCTGCCTGCATGGCTTCTTCGACTAAGTCCTTCATGGCGCTCATCTCTGCCGCGTTTGGCGCCCGATTTTCCCGGCCCATTACGGCGCGACGTACTGCACCATGACCAATATGTACGGCCACATTGCTACCGATGCCTTGGTTTTGCAAACGGCTAAGCATGGCATCAACATCTATTTCACCGCCGCCGTCCACATTGCACACCACCGTTGTAACCCCTTGTGTAAGGTAATTGAGGTTGGTGTTGGCAGTGGTGTCTTTGAAGTCGTCGCAGGCATGGGTATGCGGGTCAATAAAGCCTGGAACAACGTAGTCATTGCCCGCATCTAATACATTACTGGCGCTGTATTGCGAAGGTGCGTGTGTGCCGACAAATACTATTTTACCATCATTGATCCCCAACACGCCGGGTTGCAATTGACCATCGTAGTAAAGGTTGTTTGCCGTTATTTGCGTATCAATCTGGATGCGCGAATTGCTTGCGCACCCGCTTAGGGAGGCCGCCCATATCATAACGCCCATCATGCGCAATTTAAACTGGGGGGATTGTGACATGAACATTCCTTATGATTGATTTACATGCGCTTTATTTGCCTACCAGTTAACCGCGATGCGCAAAAAATAACAACTCAGAATACGATGAACGAATGTATTGCGCTGACAAAGAGCACAGGTGTCTTTGAAAAAGCTGCTTACATTTTATTCGGTGCAACCTTTGTTCAATTCCGTCATGCTAAGCTCATCAAGAAAAAGGAGACAGCACAATGCGATGTCATGAAGTGGATTATGAAATTATCGGCCATTCAATGCAGATGGTGGAAGTGGAACTAGACCCAGGTGAAGCGGTGATAGCTGAAGCTGGGGCGATGAACTACCTAGAAGACGGCATTCAATTTGAAGCCAAAATGGGGGATGGTTCACAGGTTAATCAAGGCTTTATGAGTAAGCTATTCAGTGCGGGTAAGCGCATGATCACCGGTGAATCGCTGTTTATGACGCACTTTACCAATCAGGGCATGGGCAAGAAACGCGTCGCCTTTGCAGCACCTTTCCCCGGTACCATAGTGCCGTTAAACATGGCGCAATTGGGCGAACAAGTATTCCTGCAAAAAGACTCGTTTTTGTGTGCCGCTTTGGGCACGGAAGTGAACATTGCTTTTCAACGTAAATTAGGTGCGGGCTTCTTCGGCGGTGAAGGTTTTATCTTGCAGCGCTTGGAAGGTGACGGTATGGCCTTCGCACATGCAGGTGGCACTGTGGTAGAGAAGCAGCTCAACGGTGAAACACTGCGCCTAGACACAGGTTGTGTGGTGGGCTTCACTGGCGGTATCGAGTTTGATATCGAACGGGTCAAAGGGCTGCGTTCTATGTTCTTTGGCGGTGAAGGGTTGTTCCTGACCACGCTTCGTGGCCACGGCACCGTGTGGATTCAAAGTCTACCATTCTCGCGCTTGGCGGACCGTGTACTTGAACATGCGCCGCGAGCAGGTGGCTCACGCCAAGGTGAAGGCTCTATCCTTGGCGGCATAGGTGATTTCATCGACGGCGATTAATTTCCGTCGTATTCTCTTACTTGCTGGCAATGCCATACAGGTATTGCCACTCTTCTTCGGTGACTGGCATCACAGAGAGTCGTCCCGACTTTTTCAGTGCCAGCTCCACAATCGCTGGGTCCGCCTTTATCTGCTGCAAGGTAATTGGCTTGGCAAATGTCTCGGCGTATTTTACATCCACACTAAACCAACGCGGCGCATCAGCTGTTGCTTTTGGATCATAGTAATCGCTGCTGGCATCGTATTGTGCTGGATCTGCAAAAGGCCCTTTAGAAATCGTAGCAACACCAACGATAGCAGGCACTTTACAACTGGAGTGATAGATAAAGGCTTTGTCACCCACCTGCATACCATCACGAATAAAATTGCGCGCTTGATAATTACGCACACCGTCCCAAACTGTGGTGCTGTTTGGCGCTGCTTGCAAGTCGGCCAATGAAAACGCGTCGGGTTCTGTTTTTAATAACCAATAAGCCATTTTCTATCCTGCTCTGAACTATGTGAACAAGGCTATTGTATAGTATTATCATTGTATTAGCTGCAATGTGGTAATGAGGACACAATGAGCCAAGCATTAGATAATTTACTGTCGCTTTTAAAGTTAGAAGAAATCGAACTCGGTTTGTATCGTGGTGCCAGCCAAGACCTCGGTTTTAAAGCCGTATTTGGTGGCCAAGTTATGGGGCAAGCGCTGTCAGCCGCAAAGGAAACCTTGCCTGAAGGGCGTGTGGTTCACTCATTGCACTCATACTTTTTACGCCCAGGCGATGCCTCAAGACCGATTGTGTATGATGTTGAAAATATCCGCGACGGCAAAAGCCTCAGCACGCGTCGTGTCAGTGCGATTCAATACGGTAAACCGATTTTCTACATGACGGCGTCATTCTCGGGTGAGTCACAAGGCCTTGAACATCAAAGCCCAATGCCGGATGTGCCTGCTCCCGAGGGGCTACGTTCCGCGCTGGATTTCTATCGCGAACACGCGCACCAAATCCCCGAGCCTATTCGCAATAAGTTTATTAGCGAAAAAGCCATTGATATGCGCCCTGTGGTATTTCAAAACCCGTTTGCCCCGCAAGTGGCCGAACCAACGAAGCATATCTGGTTTAAGACCAATGGTGACATGCCAGACGACCAGCGTATTCACAACTACCTGCTCGCGTACGCATCCGATTTCGAATTTTTACCTACGGCTCTGCAACCACACGGTAAATCGTTTATGCATCCGAACATGCAAGTCGCGACTATTGATCACTCAATGTGGTTTCACCGCCCATTCCGCATGGATGAATGGATGCTCTACAGTGTGGACAGCCCCAGTGCCAGCGGCGGTCGTGGCTTGGTGCGCGGACAGTTCTTTAACCGCGCGGGGGAGTTAGTCGCTTCTACCATTCAAGAAGGTGTTATGCGCGAAAGGTAGGCTTAAAACTGCTACGCTCATCATTACGGCGTTAAAAATCGCTTCAAAGTCCTCATTTACGGCCAGTAAACTGCGGCTTTTCAGCGATTTTTGCCTTGTACTGACTTCGCTCGCGACGTTTTTAGTAGATTCTAGAATCGCACCGACAAAAAAGCCCACATTTAAGAATGTAGGCTCAGCTTTTTAAGCTTCTTTTTCATCAACTCGATTGGATTTACGTTTGTCCAAACCGAATTCAAATTTTAGAAACCAAGCATGAAATGCTGCGGAAATACTAAAATGAATTTTCATAGCCAACACCTATAGAGGGTTAGTGACTATCAGGCTTACAGGTATATTTTTAGTTGTCTGGTATATTGAAAGCTATATTTTCTGCGTGAATTAAAGTGAGCACTTTTTCGTGGAGTTTCATTAATGGGGTGAGCTTTAGTCTATGTAATATTGGCTTAAACGTTTGTATTTCGTTTGCTCGACACTTTAACTTAAATTTAGTTTGTTCGTTTCGGTATCTTAGTGAAGTATTATTCTGCCCTAATTTTGCCTGACACCTCGCGGGTAACCGCTTGCAATTGATAATATGCTTTTAGGTAAATAATTCAAGGTAAATATAATCAATACACCTCCTCACCTTTTATTCGCTGTTGGTTCATGTCGCGGTAGCGACAGCACACGAAAGGGGATGATACGATTCCCCCTTTGAAATCCCCCCCGTCCCCGTGATTCGCAAAAGCTTGCGAACTCAGGTTTTTGTTAAACGTTTCGTTTAGTCGTTGATGCGATTTACCAGCACATTCATGTGCTGGTAAATCTAGCTCGGCGTCGCGCCTTGCTATCAACAACACACTCCACAACAAAATCTGAGATCGAAAGCGCGAATCAAAACGGAAAGGGCAATACCTGTTAGTTTGGCGTAACTTTCCATGCAAAGTACAGCTGTAATTGCTTGTAATCAAAACCACTGGTAACTTATTGTTGTTATTAGTTTTAGCTTGGCTAGGTGGGTTGCTCTAAATTATGACAAAGGAGTTAGCTAGGCTTGACTCTTGTATTGTCTTTGCCCCCTATACATTCTTCCAGAAAAAATGAATTTAAAACATGTCCGAAAATAGTTCAGCAGAAAGAATATATAAGCTTGCTCTGTGGCTTTTAGTAATACTAATCCCATTAATTGTATTTTTTCTTTGGAAAAACAATTACTCTATTTCAGCGCCAATTGATGATGGAAAATTTGGTACTTTTGGAGATTTTGTCGGCGGAGTTTTGGGATCGGTTTGGTCTCTTTGTGGGGTGTTACTTTTTTACAATGCTCTGAAAGAGCAGCGAGCTGACTTCCAAACGAATAGAACCGCACTGGACAAACAGGTAGATGCGTTAAAAACACAATCAGAAGAGTTCAAGTTGCAAAGGCAAGAGTTTTCGCTGCAACGAGAAGAATTAAAGCAATCAAGAAACGTTTTTAAAGAGCAATCAAAGACCCTCATGCAACAAAGGCTCGATTCTATTTATTTTTCATTACTTGATTTGTACAACACCGTGGTTAGTGAGCTTAATAATAACTGTTCAAGCGGCAACTACTTTAAAGAGCTTAGAAGCGAACTTTACGCTCAAACACTTGGAAACGCCCACCCAATTAATGACTACAAAACTTCAAATGACATATACCTAGGAGTTTTCTATTCAAAAAAAGAAGAGCTAACTCATTACTTCAGGCTTGTTTATAGGATCATAAAAACTATTGATGACTCTGAAATTGACGATGAAGAAAAGTTCATTTATATCAAAATCCTACGATCTCAGCTAAGTGAAAATGAGTTACTTGCTTTATACTACAACTCTCACTCTTACTACAGTGAAAACTCGTACAAGCTAATTTTAAAGTACAACCTATTAAAACATCTACCTTCAATGTCAAAACTAGAAGTTTATAAATTTTTAGTTCCTAAAAATAGTGATGGAAAGCCGAAAATATTAGATGGTGCAAACAAAAAAGATTTTGATACTAAAAATGCATTTAGATTACGATTTAATAATGAACTTTTTACTTTAATTCAGAGTTTTATTGATTGACTGGAAAGGGAATATTATGCTGATGACTTTGACGAATCTCGGATTTCCGTTCCTCTCCCCCTCCATGAAGATATTTTGATATCAATTGAATCATCTGACTTGAATGAAATGAAAATTGAAATTTCTTCTTTTCGTGATTTAGAAAACATTGACCTCGCAAAGTTTGATGTAGAGAGTTTTCAGAAGTATCTAGAGTTGATTCTTTTTGATAGGTTTATATATGCCATGTATGTACCTTCAGAGCAACTAGCAGGGTTCATAGATGTCAGAAAAACGAGTAAGTCAGTAGTATTTGAATTACGTTCCCCGAAAAAATTACAGCTAAATAAAGACATGGTTTAGAGAGAGCCAATAATGAGTTTATATTTAAATCAAGAAGATTTTGAAAACATTTTCAAAAACCATATAACAACAAAAGTTTATTCACTTTCTCTAAAAACCCTTTTTAGCAAAAGAAGAGTCGAAAAGATAAAATATGATCCCTACTATCAACGGAACTATGTATGGGACAACAGTAAAGCAACTTTCTTCATTGAAAGTATTCTGTTGGGAACCGATGTTCCTCCATTAATTTTCTTCAATACAGGCTCTACAATTGAGGTAATTGATGGTAGGCAACGTTATGAAACCATCAAGAAGTTTCGTAACGGTGAACTTAAATTAAGCATTAAAGGGCTCACAAAGCTCACTCAGCTACAGAACAGACAATTCAGTACTCTAAATCCTGAAATTCAGGGGCTACTCGATGATGCAAAAATTCGTATTTTTGAATTTGAAATATTTAATGAACCAAGGCTAGATGCAACCCTAGAAGACAAAATAAAGAAAGAAATTTTCAGAAGATATAACTCCGGTATCACCCCACTAAACAGCGCAGAAATTGACAATGCAACTTATGATGATGACTCTATAACAAACGAATTAAAAGCACGTATTGTTAATAATCCAGAATTCGTTTCATTGGTTGAAAAGCACTTTCTTGGTAAAGTTTTTAAGAATGATGATACGTCAAAAGTGCTACAGTTTATGAGGAGATATTTAGTTCTATCATCTTTCCCTATAAGCACATACGCTAGCGGTAGTAATAGAACTGAGATAATGGATTTCTCTACGGCGTTAAGTCACAGAACACAGAAAACCCTGACGAAATATGTGAGAGCTTATTTTATAACCTGAACAAAACAATAGAGCTTATACAAAATTTAACTGTTTCTCCTAACAAACTGATAAATGAGGCTCTACTTTGGGCAATATTCATACTTCTTGAAGAGGAAGTGGATATTTCCCCCCTATACACTTCTACAGGCATTAGCCAAATAAATGACTATTTGACAAATCACCAAGATGACTTCCTCTCAGAAAATAGTCACCACTATAAATCAATTATTGGGAGGCATAAGTCAATCAGTAAAATGATTTCGACACTGTTGCCTTTTGACTTTTCTATATTTATTAAGAATGATGATTTCAAAAACTCTGTCAAAAAAATGAGGCAGAGTGAAAAGGAAGCCAAACTAAAATTAGATGAGTTAGCGTCATTACGCGTGCAAAAACCAGAACCTTCCTTAATTCCAATAGAAGAAATTGTAGAGGAATTAAATGGAAACAAATACTTAATTAGACCTAGCTATCAAAGGCTTGAAAAGATTAATGTATTTAAAGCTTCAGCAATCATTGAAAGTATTCTTCTTGGGATTAACCTGCCCCCTTTATTCATCTATAAAAACCGAAATGGTGTTAAAGAGGTTATAGATGGCCAACAACGATTACTTTCAGTTTTGGGTTTTTTAGGAAAAAGTTATCAGGACGAAAATGGAACTACAACATATCCTAAGTGCTGCAACTTTAAATTATCAAGGCTTAAAATACTGCATGAGTTAAACGGTTCTAGGTTTGAAGATTTAGACTTTAACCTTCAAGATAAAATTTATGACTTCATGCTTAGTGTTATTGAGATAGATTCATATTTAAATAACAATTTTGATCCTGTTGACCTCTTTATAAGGCTTAATAATAAGCCTTATCCTATAAAAGAAAATTCCTTCGAAATGTGGAACTCATTCATGGATAGGGATGTTATTAGGTATATAAGAGAAATAACCGATAACAATATTGAGTGGTTTTATATAAAGCAAAGAAATGGGAATAATTCTTCAGATAGAATGTTGAATGAGGAGCTCATAACTCTACTAGCCTATAACTTGTACAACTCAAAGTATAGACCTGAATATACTAGTTTAGGTTTTTACTTAAGGGACAGTAAAATTAATTGCAGAATAACTGAAAAGAAAGATGTCTCAGCCCTTCTAGAGAAAATATTAACTGATATGGAACTTAAAAATAAATTTCTAGAATCAATCGAAAATATTGAAAAAATAATTTCGATTCTGAAGTCTAAATTATCACCTAGTAATCTTAAAAACTCGCTAAATGAAGTTTTCTATAAAGAAGGTGGAAAGCGGTATTTAGTCGATTTTTATCTTTTATTTCAGATAATGCAAAGGCTTGATGACAACCGAAAAGAGTCCATAACTTTTAATGAGTTACAAGATAAGATGGCGTTAGTTAAAAATAAGCTTAAAAACCCTGAGCAAGGTGTTCATCAGCAAGAATATTTCGAAGATCTCCTTGATGACATAAGCGTATAACAACCATTTAATGAATGGGTAAGAGTTCAGGCTTTACTTGCCCTCACAACAACCCCAAACAAGCAGTCGTGCGAAACGCTATAAGTGTGAGCATTCCCCGTTATGATTCGCGCTGTAGAAATCGGCTTTTGTTGTGGAGCGTGATTGAAACAACGGAGCATGGATGCGGAGTTAGGTTTATCGAGTCAGGATGACGAGTTAAACCGGGTTGAAAGCTAAGCGGAGCGTTTAACAAACACCTGAGTTCGGAGGCATTTGCGAATCACGGGCGCCTTAGGAGTTGTTAGAGGAAATGGGCGCGCATTTCCTCTGATCCGAAGTCGGCGGCCCGACAAAATCTATCAATTACCACCTTTGTCGGCGCAGAGCACCGACCTACAAACCGCCATAGTCGGCGGCCCGACGACTCACAAAGGCTTACGCGCCTTATCGCGTGGCCGCCACTGTATCACTAATCGACTGCCAAATACGTGCTGGCAGCAACTGATGCAAATCCTCATTAACAATATGCAGTGCCTCGCTGTGCACTAGCGAGTTGTCATCACATTTCTTTATCAGTTTCTCTTCGCGTAGGTTGGCGATAAACGCGGCGAGTACTTTTTTGTCGAAAAACTCTGGGCTCTTAATGCCATGCAAGGTGCCTAATCGCTGCGCCACGGCGGTACTTTCTTTTTCCAGCTCTGACGGGCTGAGCTTCTTGTCTTCACTCAGCAAGCCAATGACAAGTGCGTAACGTAGCAAGGTGTGGTGCACTACTTTACCCAACATTTCGAGGGTAGCTTGGTTGTCGCCTTCTTTGAGCACCTCAAGTTGTTCGCCGTCGGCGCGGATCAGGCCTTGAGCGGCAAAGCTAGCAAGAATATTGTCGATGTAGTCATCGCTTAATTCCAGCAAGAACCACTCTTTGGCAAACAGTGGGTAAAGGCGTTTGATCTGTGCCTTACACTCGCTGCGTGTGATGCGGTGGTTTTTGAACAGCTGCTGCGCAATGACGCTTGGCACCGCAAACAGGTGCAGCACGTTATTGCGATAATAGTTGAATAAGGTGCGCTCTTTTTCGGCGATGGCGATGATGTCGCCGAACTGGTCGTTCATCACATCGAACTTGTTCAGTGTTAGCGCATGCTCAAGCAGTTCTTCTGCACTTTGCTCTGGCAAAGTCACGTGTTCACTTAATGGCGCATCTTCTAGCATGCGCAAATAAAAGCGCATTTGTTCAAGCAGCTGCACTTTACTGAGCGCAAACTGATCATTGGTCAGTAAGATAGTCGCTAATAGGTTAACCGAGTTAACCGCGGCGGCGCTGTTAATATTGACCATGATTTCGTCAGCCAACTTGTTCACTTGTGAGCCTAGCCACGCTGGCTTTTGCGCGTCGGTTGGGTGAATGGCATCACGCCAATCAGGCTGATGCTCGTTGAGGAACTGGTTAACATTAATAGGCGTGCCGAAGTTGAGGTTACCACGGCCGTAGTTCTTCAAGTTCTTAATGGCCTTGAATACACCGAATACCGATTCGTTCTTTTTATTATTGCCCGCCAGTTCTTTAAGATAGGTGTTAATTTCCATCACATGCTCATACCCAATGTACACAGGGACGATGGAAATAGGGCGGTCGATACCACGGAGCATGGCTTGTAAAGTCATCGCCAGCATACCGGTTTTCGGTGGCAGCAAGTGTCCTGTACGGCTGCGGCCGCCTTCAGTGTAAAACTTCACTGAATAGCCTTTGATGAACAATTGGCTTAAGTACTCTTTGAATACGGCTGAATACAGTTTGTTGCCGCTGAAAGAACGGCGAATAAAGAAGGCGCCGCTGCGACGGAAAATCGGTCCAGCAGGGAAGAAGTCGAGGTTAATACCCGCAGCAATGTGGGGCGGCACTAATCCTTGATGGTAAATCACATAGGTGAGTAATAAGTAGTCCATGTGGCTGCGGTGACACGGCACATAAATGATCTCATGGCCTTTGTCGGTAAGCTCGCGTACTTGGTCGGCGTAGCGTACATCAATGCCGTTATACAACTTGTTCCACAGCCATGTAAGAATTCGGTCAGCAACGCGCACCATGGCATCGGAGTAGTTCGCGGCGATTTCATCCAGCAGGTCGAGCGCATTTTGGCGCGCCTCTTCGTGGCTTAATCCCTTCGACTTTGCTTCATCCGCAATGGCTTTTTTAATGGTTGGCGACGCCAATAGAGAATTGAACAACGCTTCGCGTGATGGCAATTTCGGGCCTGTTGCCGCAAGTTTTTGACGACGGAAGTGCACGCGGGCAACACGTACCAGCTTATGCGGGAGTTCTTCTTTATCTGTGCGTCCTTCAACCAGCTTGGCTAAATCCAACGGCTGGCTAAAGCGAATGAGGTTATCGCGCCCAGAAAACAGGACCACGAAAATCTTGCGGAACCAGCTTGGCGTGAGTGAATGAGAAATAAGCGTGCTCAAACCCGGCTTTTCTTTACCTGGATTACGCCCCCACAAGATGGTCACCGGCACCACTTGGATTTTTTGCTCCGGGGCGCGCTCTAGTGAGTCAAAGATCTCCTTACCTTGGCGCAGCGCACAACTTGGGCGGCTTTTGTTGCCAAAAGAGGAGGCGGATTTTGAATACCGATAAAGCGAGGTAGTTCAGCGCCATTTAGCTCTTGCTCCTGTGTTGGGTCTGGTAAGCCCAGTTTTCTGCACACTTTCGCCAGCGCTGCGATATCCGTGCGAGAATTTAAACGGCCAATATAAAAGGTAGGCACGGTGACATCGAGCTCGAAGTCAGCAACAGGATGTTGTGGAAGTACCTTGGTTTTGACACAAATGGCGTTTAAGCAGCGAGCTAAAAAGTCGATGCCGCGATTTACTATTCTCATTCAGAATCACTCACTTAAGCACATTACCTAGGTGCATAAACCACATTGGTAATGGATAAGAAAACACAAAAAGGGGTGCGAATGATACCAACTTATAACTGGACTGACCATTGGCTCGTTATTTACCAAGCCAACTCAACTTTAAAAAGTCTCATCTAGAACCCGTGCTTCGGGGGTTAAAATTTAAGCGCTCATAAAGTAACCTACCTTTAAGCCTCGTGTCAGTTGTGTGTCGGGATAATTACGAACATAGACTGTCACAACAGCACCGAGCTCGGTATTTAGTCGTATCCCTGGGACTAGGCACCCTGCTGCAGTGGACAAGGGTGGTGAGTAAATAGGACTTACACTGTTGATGCATCTCCCTTGTCCGTTGTACCTCGTTTACTAAACCCCTTAGGTTTCTAAGCCTTTCGTAAAAAACTGTTGCATTTATCACCAATCTCTCTATAATACGCAGACTTTCTTTGCCTTAGGTGTCTCACCAAGGACTCAGAAAGATAGATATAGCTTGGATTTCAAGCATAAACAGGAACTCCGATTTGGAGTTCAATGGTAGAAAATGAAAGGACAACCGACTTCTTAGTAGTAAGTAAGTTTCGGGTGTTTTTTTATGCTCTTTTTAAATGCTCTTTTTATTGAGGTTTTAGAATGTCAAATCAACGCATTCGCATTCGCCTAAAAGCTTTTGACCACCGTTTGATTGACCAATCAACGGCGGAAATTGTGGAAACAGCGAAACGCACAGGTGCTCAGGTTCGTGGTCCAATCCCACTACCTACACGCAAAGAACGTTTCACAGTATTGATTTCTCCGCACGTTAACAAAGACGCGCGTGATCAGTACGAGATCCGCACCCACAAACGTCTGATCGACATCGTAGAACCAACAGACAAGACTGTAGACGCTCTAATGCGCCTAGACCTTGCTGCTGGTGTTGATGTTCAAATCAGCCTGGGTTAATCGGAAGATTAGAGAGGTTTTAGGAAAATGGCATTAGGTCTAGTCGGTCGTAAAGTGGGTATGACTCGCATCTTCACTGAAGATGGCGTATCTATCCCTGTGACAGTTATCGAAGCGACTCCTAACCGTGTTACGCAGATCAAATCTGACGCAACAGACGGTTATAACGCGCTTCAAGTAACCGCAGGCGAGAAAAAAGCTAGCCGTGTAAACAAACCAGCAGCGGGTCACTTCGCTAAAGCTGGCGTTGAAGCGGGTCGCGGTCTGTGGGAATTCCGTCTAAATGGCGGTGAAGGCGACTTCGAAGTTGGTAACGAAATCACTGTTGAAGTTTTCAACGAAGTGAGCAAAGTTGACGTTACTGGTACTTCTAAAGGTAAAGGTTTCCAAGGTGGTGTTAAGCGCTGGAATTTCAGCATGCAAGACGCGACTCACGGTAACTCATTGTCTCACCGTGCTCCTGGTTCAATCGGTCAAAACCAATCACCTGGTAAGGTGTTTAAAGGTAAGAAAATGGCCGGTCACATGGGTGCTGAGCGTGTAACTACTCAGAACCTTGAACTAGTTCGTGTTGACGCTGAGCGTAACCTGCTTCTAGTTAAAGGTGCAGTACCTGGCGCTATCGGCGGTGACGTTATCGTTAAACCAGCTGTTAAAGCATAAGTCCTGGAGATTTAGTGATGGAATTAGCAATTAAAGACGCTTCAGGCGCTCTTGAAGTTTCCGAAGCTACTTTTGGACGTGAGTTTAACGAAGCATTAGTACACCAAGTAGTTGTTGCTTACGCAGCAGGTGCTCGTCAAGGTACTAAAGCTCAGAAGACACGTTCTGAAGTAAGCGGTGGCGGTAAGAAGCCATGGCGTCAAAAAGGTACTGGCCGTGCACGTGCTGGTACAATCCGTAGCCCAATCTGGCGCAGCGGTGGTGTGACTTTTGCAGCTAAGCCGCAAGATCACAGCCAAAAAGTTAACCGTAAGATGTATCGCGGTGCGATCAAGAGCATCTTATCTGAGCTTGTTCGTCAAGAGCGTTTAGTTGTAGTTGAGAACTTCGGTATCGAAGCTCCTAAGACTAAAGCACTTGTAGCTAAGCTTAAAGAGCTTGAGCTTAAAGACGTACTAATCGTGACAGAAGAAGTAGAAGAGAATCTATTCCTTGCTGCTCGCAACCTATACAAGGTTGACGTACGTGACGTAGCTGGCATCGACCCAGTAAGCCTAATCGCTTTCGATAAGGTTGTTATGACTAAGGGTGCTGTAAAGCAACTTGAGGAGGCGCTAGCATAATCCGTGAAGAACGTCTTTTAAAAGTAATCCTTGCTCCACACATCTCTGAGAAGAGCACTGTATCTGCTGAAGATAACAACACGATTGTTTTCAAAGTACTTAAAGATGCAACTAAAGCTGACGTTAAAGCAGCTGTAGAAAAGCTTTTCGAAGTAGAAGTAACTGGTGTTCGCACACTAAATGTTAAGGGTAAAACAAAGCGTACTGGTATGCGTTTCGGTCGTCGTAGCGACTGGAAGAAAGCCTACGTTACTCTTAAAGAAGGTAGCGAGCTAGACTTTGTCGGCGGCGCCGAGTAATAAGGGGAGTTAGAATTATGGCACTTCAAAAGTGTAAACCAACTTCTGCGGGTCGTCGTCACGTCGTTAAAGTGGTTAACCCTGATCTACACAAGGGTAAGCCATACGCTCCGCTTCTAGAGAAGAACTCTAAAACCGGTGGTCGTAACAACAAAGGTCGTATCACGGTTCGTCATATCGGTGGTGGTCACAAGCATCATTACCGTGTAATTGACTTTAAACGCACTAAAGATGGCATTCCAGCTAAAGTAGAGCGTCTAGAGTATGATCCAAACCGTAGCGCGAACATCGCGTTGGTTTGTTATGCAGACGGTGAGCGTCGTTACATCATCGCTCCAAAGGGTCTTAAAGCAGGTGATCAAATCCAGTCTGGTGTTGATGCACCAATCAAAGCTGGTAACACCTTACCTATGCGCAATATGCCTGTAGGTTCGACTGTACACAACGTAGAGCTTAAGCCTGGCAAAGGTGCACAGATTGCACGTTCTGCAGGCGCTTACGTACAAATCCTAGCACGTGATGGTCAATACGTGACTCTACGTCTTCGTTCAGGCGAAGTTCGTAAAGTACTAGCTGACTGCCGCGCAACACTAGGTGAAGTAGGTAATGCTGAGCACATGCTACGTTCACTAGGTAAAGCTGGTGCAAACCGCTGGCGTGGTATCCGTCCGACAGTTCGTGGTGTTGCCATGAACCCGGTAGATCACCCGCACGGTGGTGGTGAAGGTCGTACTTCTGGTGGTCGTCACCCTGTATCTCCATGGGGCGTACCTACCAAAGGTTACAAGACTCGTAAGAACAAGCGTACTGATAAGTTCATCGTACGTCGTCGTACTAAATAATAGTTGAGGAATAGCCATGCCACGTTCTCTCAAGAAAGGTCCTTTTATTGACCTGCACTTGCTGAAGAAGGTAGAGAAAGCGTTGGAAAGCGGTGACAAGAAGCCAATTAAAACTTGGAGCCGTCGTTCAATGATCATACCTAACATGATCGGATTGACCATCGCTGTCCATAATGGTCGTCAGCACGTTCCTGTGTTTGTCACAGACGAAATGATCGGTCACAAACTGGGTGAATTCGCACCTACACGTACTTATCGCGGCCACGCTGCTGATAAGAAAGCTAAGAAACGTTAATCGGAGGTTATGATGGAAGCATTAGCTAAACACAAATTCGCCTCTGGTTCGGCGCAAAAAGCACGTCTAGTTGCAGACCAAATCCGTGGACTACCGGTAGATCGCGCCCTAGAAATCCTGGCGTACAGCCCAAAGAAAGCGGCTGCATTAGTTAAGAAAGTACTTGAGTCTGCTATCGCTAACGCGGAGCACAACGAAGGTGCTGACATTGATGAGCTTGTAGTAGCGAAAGTATTTGTAGACGAAGGTCCTACAATGAAACGCATCATGCCTCGTGCTAAAGGACGCGCAGACCGCATCCTTAAGCGTACAAGCCACATCACTGTTGTGGTTTCGGATAACTAGGAGATATAAGTAATGGGACAAAAAGTTCATCCTACTGGTATTCGCCTAGGTATCTCTAAACCTTGGGTTTCTACCTGGTACGCGAATACAAAAGATTACTCTGAGCAGCTTTTTGGCGATCACAAAGTACGTTCTTACCTTACTAAGGAACTTAAGAACGCTTCTGTAGCTAAAATCGTTATCGAGCGCCCAGCTAAATCTATCCGTGTAACAATTCACACAGCTCGTCCTGGTGTTGTTATCGGTAAAAAAGGCGAAGACGTTGAAAAGCTACGTCAAGCTGTAACAAAAATCGCTGGTGTACCTGCGCAAATCAACATTGCGGAAGTACGTAAGCCAGAGCTTGATGCACAACTAGTAGCTGACGGTATTGCGTCACAGCTAGAGCGTCGTGTTATGTTCCGTCGCGCTATGAAGCGTTCGGTACAAAACGCTATGCGCATTGGTGCAAAGGGTATCAAAGTTGAAGTAAGCGGTCGTCTAGGCGGCGCAGAAATCGCACGTTCTGAGTGGTACCGTGAAGGTCGTGTACCTCTACACACTCTTCGTGCTGATATCGATTACGCAACTTCTGAAGCTGCAACCACTTACGGCATCATCGGTGTTAAAGTATGGATCTTCAAAGGCGAAGTTATTGGTGGTCTTCCACTAGTTCAAGAGCAAGAGAAGCCTGCTAAACGTGGCCCGAAGAAAGCCAAGAAAAGTGCTAAGTAGGAGTAGCGAGTAATGTTACAGCCAAAACGTACAAAATTCCGTAAGATGCACAAAGGCCGCAACCGTGGTCTTGCGCAAAACGGTAACAAAGTAAGCTTCGGTGCTTTCGGTCTTAAGGCTACTGGCCGTGGCCGTATGACAGCTCGTCAAATCGAAGCAGCTCGTCGTGCTATGACACGTCACATCAAGCGTCAAGGTAAAATCTGGATTCGTGTATTCCCAGACAAGCCAATCACTAACAAGCCGCTTGAAGTTCGTATGGGTAAAGGTAAAGGTTCTGTTGAATACTGGGTTGCTGAAATTCAGCCTGGTAAAGTACTTTACGAAATGGAAGGTGTTTCAGAAGAGCTTGCTCGTGAAGCATTCAACCTAGCGTCTCGTAAATTACCATTCAAAACCACTTTTGTAACTCGGACGGTGATGTAATGAAAGCTAGCGAACTTAAAGATAAAAGCGTAGAAGAGCTTAACGCTGAACTTATTGAGCTTCTTCGTGAGCAGTTTAACCTGCGCATGCAAGCAAGCACTGGTCAGCTAGCTCAATCTCATTTGCTACGTAAAGTACGTCGCGATATCGCGCGTGTTAAAACGGTTATTAACCAGAAGGCAGGTGCATAATGAGCGATAAGATCCGTACTCTACAAGGCCGTGTAATCAGCGACAAGATGGACAAGTCTTTCACTGTTGCTGTGGCACGTTACGTGAAGCACCCGGTATACGGTAAATTCATGAAGCGTACTACTAAGTTGCACGTACATGATGAAAACAACACTGCTTTAGAAGGCGACACAGTTACTATTCGTGAGTGTGCTCCTATCTCTAAGACTAAGTCTTGGACTTTAGTAGACGTTGTTGAGCGTCCAAAGAAAGCTTAATTTTTAATTAAGTCTATTCGGACCTAAAAAGCCCCGGCATTTGCTGGGGCTTTTTGTCATCTGCTTTTCATAAACACCACCTAACATTGGCACTATGTCCGTGTTCTCGTACCTTTCTACATGCACCATACTTCACCGAGTGTTTTGATCATTGGCAATGGGCCCATTGATGAAGAACTTGCTGACCAAGTCGACAAATTCGACCGTGTTGTGCGATTTAATAACTGCGCAGGCATGCCTTCACACCTTGGTACCAAGTGCACTGATTTGTGGTTAACTGGGCGAGGGAAGCAGGCGCAGCGCTTAGCGGCTTTACCTGCTATTGTCGCGCCACATCACTTAACTAAAGTAATGATCAGTGACCCAAAGCCAAATCGCTTTGGCCAATGGTTCTATCAAACAATTAAGCGAAAAGGCAACATCAATCACGGTGAGGCATTGTTGGCAAAGTATGCACAAGCGCAAGAACAGGGGCGCGTAACTCAGCGCTGTAGAATGCAGCTTCTCAATTATCTCTTAGGCTTAGGCAAGCCGGAGCATACACCACGCTGGCCTAGCTCGGGTGTGCTTGCAATTAACCACTTCGTATCCTTGGGTTATCACGTTTATATTGTCGGATTTGGCTTTCAAGGCTGGAAACGCCACCCTTGGGCTTTGGAGAGACGGTATGTTGAGCAACTATCGCAACAAGGTCGCTTAAGTTACCTGCAAGAACGAGAATTTTGACGTCATTGGCTATCCTTGTGTTTACTCTCTACACTTAGTGTTAATGAAGTAGCGACAAAACTGTCTATGAAGCTTGTTTTTTTATTCCTGTTCACTTTCAGCGCCTTTGCTTGTCAGGCACAAAGCGTGCGCTATGTTGCTCCCTTTTTTGGCAATGAAGACTCTGAAAATAGCTATTACCTTCAGGTCTTTAAACGCTCTTTGGCTTTGTCTGAATCTGAATTCGGGGCCATTGAATTAGAAGCGATTGATGTGCCCATGCTACAAGGAAGGCAATTTCGGTCGCTTGAGAGAATGATCAAATAGATGTGATGTGGTCGATGACTTCGCGAGAGCGAGAAAACCGAGCGCGAGCCGTGCGTGTTCCTTTGACTATGGGCTTAATCGGCTATCGGATTCTTGTGATCAAAGAATCGGATAAGGCCAAGTTTGCCAACATAAAGACAGCAGAAGAGCTAAAAAAGCAGACAGCCTTACTTGGTCATGACTGGCCAGATAGTGCAATTATGCAAGCCAATGGGTTTGCAGTTGAAGCGGTGAGCTGGCATGACAGTATGTATGCTCTTTTAGGTGGGAATCAGTTTGACTACTTTCCCCGAGGTATATTGGAAATTGGCCAAGAACTGTCGTTTTTTAATCAAGGTGCTCATTTTACAATCGAAGACAGGTGGTTACTTCACTATCCTGCAGCGATGTACTTTTTTGTCCACCGTGACAATGAAGAGCTTGCACAGCGTCTGGAATATGGCTTACAAAAAATGATTGATTCTGGAGAATTGAAAAGCTTATTTGATCAACCACCCTTTCCACAATCAGGGATTGCAAATTCTCAATCTCCAAAAGCGCAATATCATTAATCTTGATAACCCATTGTTACCTGATCAAACTCCTACCTTGAACCCGCAATTCTGGCTGTCACACGAACAATTATACCAATTGATTTATTAACGCTAAGAGCCTAGGACGTGACGGTTCGGGTCAATGAACATGAAGTGTCTTTGCTAAAGGCAGCTCGTAATTCGTTATTTTTATTAAACAAGTACCTTATTACATTGAGTGGTCGTACAGTCGTCGAATTGCACAATCCCTTATTGCCAGAGAAGACGCCACTTGAAACCTCTCAATATTGGCTCACTTACGAAGAGTTAATCCAGCGTGAAAAGTCGCGCGACGTGAAATAAAAAAAAGCCACCCGATAGGTGGCTTCTTTATGTTGTGGCTTCTTTAATTAATCATCTGACGAAGCACATATTGTAAAATGCCACCGTGCTTATAGTAGTCCCACTCTTTTGGAGTATCGATGCGAACATCGACTTTGAATGTAGTTTTAGCACCTTCTTCATTAGTGGCAACTACTTCAAGTTCCGATGCTTTATCGACTAACCCATTAATATCAAATGTTTCCTTACCGGAGAGTCCTAACTCTTCGTGACCTTCACCTTCTTTAAACTGCAATGGCAATACGCCCATACCAATGAGGTTTGAGCGGTGAATACGCTCATAGCTCTTGGCAACGACCGCCTTAATACCAAGCAGTAATGAGCCTTTAGCTGCCCAGTCTCGCGATGATCCTGTGCCGTATTCAGCGCCCGCCAACACAACCAGTGGCGTGCTGTTTTGCTGATATTGCATAGCCGCGTCGTAGATGCTGGCAAGTTCATCTTGTGGTTGTGTACGAGTTATTCCGCCCTCTGTACCAGGTGCGAGCTGATTGCGTAAGCGCACGTTGGCAAAGGTACCACGCATCATTACTTCATGGTTACCACGTCGAGAGCCGTAGGAGTTAAATTCGCCTTTGGGCACACCGTGTGACAATAAATATTCACCCGCTGGGGCATCGACTTTAATCGATCCTGCTGGGGAAATATGGTCAGTGGTTACTGAATCGCCTAGTTTCGCTAAACAACGAGCTCCAGAAATAGTTGGGATACCGGGCGGCTCCTTGTTCATATCGTCAAAGAATGGCGCTTTGCGAATATAGGTGGAGGCGTCGTTCCATTCATAGCGCTTGGCTTGCGGAATGGCGATACCACGCCAGCGTTCGTCACCCTTGTAAACATCCGCATAACTCTTGGCGAACATGTCCTTGGTTACAGTTGATTTCACGAGTTCCGCGACTTCACTTACGCTCGGCCATATGTCTTTTAGGAAAACATCTTGGCCATTTTTATCTTGAGTGAGTGGTTCATTGTATACGTCAATGTCAGTTCGACCTGCGAGTGCATAGGCTACCACCAGAGGCGGAGACGCTAGAAAGTTCATTTTCACATCTTGGTGAATTCGACCTTCGAAATTACGATTCCCTGAGAGAATTGAGCTGACAATCAGCTTATGATCGGTGATGGCTTTTTGAATCTCATCTGGCAGTGGGCCGGAGTTACCGATGCAAGTAGTACAGCCATACCCCACCAAATTAAAACCAAGGGCTTCCAGATCATCCATCAGCGCTGCTTTTTGCAAATAATCAGTAACCACTTGCGAGCCCGGTGCTAACGATGTTTTCACCCAAGGTTTAACATTGAGGCCCAGTTCGTTCGCTTTCTTCGCCACTAACCCCGCTGCGAGAATAACGCTCGGGTTTGACGTATTGGTACAGCTGGTGATTGCAGCAATAACGCAGGCACCATCATTGAGCTCAAAATCTTGGCCTTTAAAATTGACTTTAGCGACCCCGGTTACTTGAGGCTCATTGGTTGAAGGTTCGGCTTGACCGCCCTCTGAAACAATGCGTGACTCTTGTTGTGAAGCAGCTTCTTTTTGCTTGGCTCGCTCGTCTTGGAACTGCGCTAAATGGCCGCTGATCACCGTACCCGCTGTATCGAGCGCAATGCGATCTTGCGGTCGTTTAGGGCCAGCGAGACTCGGGACTACCTGACTTAAATCGAGCTCAAGGGTATCCGTGTACATCGGCTCGTCACCTTGCTCACGCCACATGCCTTGATGCTTCGCGTACATCTCGATTAATTTGATTTGTTCGTCACTGCGGTTTGTGAGCTTCAAATATTCAAGCGTTTCTTGATCAATTGGGAAGATGCCACAGGTCGCGCCATATTCCGGTGCCATATTGGCAATGGTGGCACGATCGGCTAGAGGAAGGTCGGCAAGACCATCGCCGTAGAATTCAGACGAACTTACCCACGACACCTTTTTCGCGCAGCATCTGGGTGACGGTTAACACTAGGTCCGTCGCAGTTGTACCTTCTGGCAATGCGCCTTTGAGTTTGAAGCCGATAACTTGTGGAATGAGCAGACTAATAGGCTGACCCAGCATCGCTGCTTCGGCTTCAATTCCTCCGACTCCCCATCCAAGTATGCCTAGACCGTTGATCATCGTGGTGTGTGAATCGGTGCCGACTAGGCTGTCTGGGTAGGCGAAAGTGTGACCATTGTCGTCCTTTTCAAAAATAACACGGGCGAGGTATTCCAAATTTACTTGGTGCACAATCCCCGTTGCAGGTGGCACTACTTTCAAATTATCAAACGCGGTTTGTCCCCAGCGTAAGAATTCGTAGCGTTCTTTATTGCGCTCATATTCGAGTTTGGCATTGAGGTCAAAAGCGCCGTCTTGACCATAGCTATCCACTTGCACTGAGTGGTCGATTACCAATTCAGCAGGTGACAATGGATTTATCTTGCTGGGATCGCCTCCGAGTTTCTCCATGGCATCGCGCATGGCTGCTAAATCGACGATGGCAGGCACGCCAGTGAAATCTTGCATCACCACACGCGCGGGCGTAAAAGCGACTTCTTGGCTTGGTTTGGCCTTTGGATCCCAGTCGAGCAAGGCCTGAATATCATCAACGGTGATGTTTTCCCCGTCTTCATGGCGAAGTAAGTTTTCTAATAAAATTTTCAGAGAGAAAGGCAGCCGTTTGGCTTTGTCGCCTAGGCTGGCTAATGAGTGAATGTGATATTGCTTGGCGTTGACTGTCAGTTGTTCTAGCGTATTAAAGCTGTTATTCATTCAAAACCCCTTTGTTTATCTGCGCCTACCAAAAATCATTAACAGTGACCTTAGCAAACACATAAATCCTAGGGCGTGTTGATCTTTGAGGTATGAATTTTGTTCAAATCAAAGGCGTCCAATGCTAGGAATGGGTTATGTTGCATAGCGAGCTATGCTAATAACCCATGACACCGCAGTGTGCGCCTATGGTTGAATCCTCTGGGCAGTGCCATTGGGGTATTTTTTCTGCGTTATCACCTGACTGACATCGAATGACTATGCGACGCAGGCACTGCCTTGCCAAAACACCTCAATGGCTGCTGCAAAAACACACAGCAAAGGTCAACACGCCCTAGTAGTTAACCTTTAACCACTAGTAAGAGCTTGGGGGGAACTGAGCTTTTTTCAACCTGTAGTGCGGATAAATTTTATTCAGTGTGTCTACTTATTTGCAAAAGTAACCATTAGAAATTTTAAGAATTACCCGAATGAGATGGGTTTTCGACCGGTGTTTTCATCACGTGTTGGCGTTTTCTTTTTCGGTTTTTTGACCGGGGCTGAAGAGGTTTTCTCAGGTCTGGTGTGTTGTTTACGCGCCGGCTTTGGTGCCATTGACTTGCCGCTGTGTGGTTTAGGTGCTTTGCGTTGTTCACGCTGCACCATGTTTTCAGCGGCACTGAGTAAGAACGTTTCACCATCAATATGTACTGTGTCACCAGCATAGAGCTTTTTGCGTTTTTGAGTACACAATTCACCATTTACACCGATATAGCCGTCAGCGATAAGCAGCTTCGCGTGCCCCCCCCCTTCAGCAAGGTCGAGCACTTTTAACAGCTTGCATAGCTCAATCGGCTCTTCTTCTAATTGAACTTCAATAAAATCGTCATGCATGGTGTGTATGCTCTCATCGGTAATGGCGCGCTATTATACACCCAAACTAAACAAACATGCATCGCGTGGATTGGGGTTGCACTAAAATGTGTCATTTTGCGCCAATGTAATGCAAACTTTTTTGTCTGTTGGTAGTCTAAAACAGACAATAACAAGTATAACAAGCAATACAGCGCCATAGGTTGTTTGGCGTGGAAATTGCTAATCAAAGCTAAATAAAGTAGTTCTAATCTTTAGCGAGGGGAATTGTATGGGTGCGAGACAAGCAGTATTCGAAGAGTTTCTAAGCCATAAATATGCAGACCACTGTAGTGCGGAGCAAGTGCGAGTGGCAATCGCTGAAGCGATTAAAAAATACCAAGAGAACACAGATGCCTACTTCGAGTTACTCTCTCGGTTTAACGACAATCATAGCCGTATCCTCTATCACAACCGCAGTGCAGAACCCGGGCTGAGTTACTGTCAGCATAAGTTATTCAAGGAAGTGACTTATGAAAAGCAAAGCGTTATGGACTGGGCAAAAAGCCGAGGCATCGCACTCACAATTTAAAACCTAAGTGATTAAAACAAAAAAGCAGCCCAGGCTGCTTTTTTGTTTGTGTGCGTTATGAACTTAGCGCACTGACGATAAAGAATGGATTGAGGTAGCTTTCTTTTTGGTTGTACTTTAACGGCTCACCATCAATGTTGGTGACCTTTGCGCCGGCAATTGCCGCAACAGCATGGCCAGCACCTGTATCCCATTCACTCGTAGGGCCCAAACGCGGATAAATATCTGCAGTACCTTCAGCGACCAAGCATAGCTTTAATGAGCTGCCCTTAGGCACCATGTCAACTTCTTCAAACTGCTCAAGGAAGCTAGCAAGTTGTTCAGAAGGGTGAGAGCGGCTGCCTACAACGCGGATAAGACCTTTGTTCTCTTTTTCTGTCACTTTGAGCTCAATACGCGCTTCGCCTTCTTGTTTGAAAGCGCCGATGTCTTTTGCAGCTAAATAGCTTACGCCCAATGCTGGCGCATCAACCACGCCTAAAACTGGTTCACCATTGTCAATGAGTGCAATGTTAATAGTGAACTCACCATTTTTCTTGATGAACTCTTTCGTGCCATCGATTGGATCCACTAACCAGTACTTTTGCCAGTTTTGACGCTCTTCCCAGCTAATGGATGCGCTCTCTTCACTCAGAATAGGTAGGTCTGGTGTTAACTCCTTTAAACCTGCAACGATGACTTTATGAGCAGCTAAGTCAGCGTCGGTAACAGGACTTTTATCGTCCTTGTACTCGATACCAAAGTCCTTGTTGTAGATGGTCATAGCTGCTTGCCCTGCATCGCGAGAGAGGGTCAACACGTGTTCTAATAATTCAATTGATGTCATGAGTTAGCCTATGATTTCTTTTTCTTTTAGGTAATCAAGTAGTTGAGCTACACATGCTTCGATACTCAATTCACCTGTATTAATGATGATTTCTGGGTTTACAGGTACTTCGTAGTCAGAATCGATACCTGTGAAGTGGGCAATTTCCCCGGCACGAGCTTTCTTATACAAGCCTTTTGGGTCTCGTTGCTCACACGTGGCCAGTGGGGTGTCTAGATACACTTCAACAAACTCACCGTCTTCCACCAGGTTGCGAACCATAGAACGCTCTGCTTGGAAAGGGGAAATAAAAGCGGTAAGTACCAATAATCCTGCATCGACCATTAGCTTTGAAGCCTCGCCCACTCGGCGAATATTTTCTTTACGATCTTCGTCTGAGAAACCCAAGTCACCACACAAGCCATGACGTACATTGTCACCGTCTAGCAAGTATGTTTTGTGTCCAAGTTCATGCAGCTTATTTTCGAGTGCGCCTGCGACAGTACTTTTGCCAGAGCCAGAAAACCCCGTGAACCATAAAATACAACTCTTGTGGCCATTTGCTGTTTGTCTTTTTTGCTTATTAACACCGTGTTGGTGCCAAACAATATTTTCGTCCATTACAGAAGCCCTGATTAAAATGGGAAAACATACGTGATTAAACCAATAACCACACATGCATATACGGCTGACATCAGCACACCTACGCGTGCGAAGTCGGAAAATCGATATTGACCAGCGTTCATTACGATCATGTTGGTTTGATAGCTAAAAGGGCTGATGAATGCAGCGCTTGCACCATATGCAACAGCCATTGCAAAAGGCATTAGATCAACATTGAGCGAGTTGGACAGGCCATACGCAAGCGGAAACATGAGTGCTGCCGCCGCGTTATTGGTAATTAATTCAGTCATGATCACAGTGAATATATACACTATGATGAGCGCGGTTAACGGGGTTAATGCACTTTGTCCCGCGAGCCAAGTTTGCAATTGCATTTCTGCACCAGACCCCGCAAAAGCATTTGCGAGACCCAAAGCTGAAGCGATGATAATAACGAGCTCAAATGGAAAGCGTCTTTTTAATTCCTGGCCATCAAGCAGGTTAGTCGCTAATAACAAGGCAATAAAAATCAAAAGGCCTTGTACCAAGGGGATAACATTAGCTGCAGCTAAAGCTATAACACTGGCGAAACCCGAAATTAGCGCAAGCTCATTGCGAAAGTTATATGCCTTGTCTACTTGATGCTCACTGACGAAATAAAAGTTTTTATCTAGATTGCTGCGGTTATTAAAGTCGTGACCGACAGCAAGCATAAAGCGATCGCCTGGACGAATGGTGACTTCTCCGAGCTTGCCCGAGAGGCGTTCACCATTGCGATGGATCGCAACGACCGCGGCATCAAATTTAGCACGAAAGCCGGTACTTTTCAGTGTTCGTCCAACAAGTGTCGACGTATGAGTCACGATAACTTCTTGTAAGTTGGAACTGAGAAGTCCATTGCTGTCAGCAAATAGTGTGAGCCCGGGAATCCGCTGCAGCGCAGTGACGCTTTGTACATTGCCGGTGAAAATAAGCTTGTCGCCTGCGCGAATTTTGTTTTCTGGGCGAACCGGTGTAATTAAGCGCTTATCACGAACGATTTCAACAAGAAACAAGTCATCCAGATCACGCAGGCCATTTTTCTCAATCGTTTTACCAATCAGTGGAGAATTGTCGTTTACTTTTGCTTCTAGTAGGTACTGTTTATGTTCACTCGCAGAGCGTGAGTAGTTTGGCAGTAGTTTATTGCTGAGAATTAACACAACAATACCAGCGAGTGTTACCGCAATGCCTATTGGCAAGAAGCTAAACATGGATAAGCTCAAGTCAGCAGCTTCTTGAGTAAAACTGTTTACGATTAAATTTGTTGATGTGCCTACGAGTGTCGTCGTACCGCCTAAAATCGCCGCATAAGACAGTGGAATAAGCAGCTTGGAAGGGGTGTGGTATTTATTGCGAGTGAGCGGGCCAACTAACGCCGCAACAACGGCGGTGTTGTTCAAAAAAGCAGAGGCCGCAGCAGTAACGGTACTTACTCTGATAATACTTTTTGTGAGTGAAGGACTGACTATACTTTTAGCCAACCTTTGCAATATCGATGTTCTTTCTAATGCGAGTGACACCAGCATTAGGAGCACTAGAGCAACGAGTCCAGTGTTTGTGAAATTGTGTAATAGCTCTGGAGTATCAAGATACCCCAGAACATAACACACTAATAATGCAGTAAAAAATAGCGTTGCTGGACGTATGTGTGTAAACACAAGACCAGCAAACAACGCTACTATGATTGCTGCATATAATGCGACATCCATGTACTTATTTTAACTTACTAATATCAATCGCCTGCCAGTGTGGGAAATGCTTACGCACGAGTGCATTAAACTCAACCTCGAAGTCACTGAACTGGCTATGTTGTTGATTTTCTCGTTGCGCCAATACTTCTTCAACCATACCCGCACCAACTGTCAGGTTGGATAGGCGGTCAATCAAAATAAATGCACCGGTTTCCTTGTTATCGCGATACACATCAGCGAGCATTGGCTCTGTGGAATCAACAGTAACAATAGCAATTTCGTTGAGCTGTAGATTGTCTGCTTGACCTTGCTCAAGTGTATTCACATCAATTGTGTGATCGATGCGTGATACGACTGCTGCTGTTTTCTTCGCGCCTAGTTTCAAATTATAGGTCTTACCTACAATTAATGGCTCTTCGTGCATCCAAACCAATTTTGCTTGTAATTGATTTGTTGATACTGACTTCGAGTTGCTTGGCACAATGACATCACCACGACTGATATCAATTTCATCGTTTAATGTCATGGTGATTGCTTGGCCCGCTTCAGCGGTATCTAGATTACCGTCAAAAGTAACCAACTCTTTGATACTCGAAGTCTTACCTGAAGGTAGGACTTTCACTGCATCACCCACTTTAAATTCACCTGAAGTGATGGTGCCCTGGAAACCACGGAAATCTAAGTTTGGACGCACCACATATTGCACCGGCAGACGAGGTTCAAAACCATTGTTCGTTGCCGCTGCTGGTGAGTCTTCAAGTAGCTCTAGAAGTGGTTTGTCAGTGTAATAGGGGGTGTGCTCTGAGCGAGACACTACGTTGTCGCCTTTAAGCGCAGACATAGGTACGAATTTGATATTTTGTACATTAAGTTGTTCAGCAAACTTCAGATAGTCAGCTTTGATCTTCTCGTACACAGATTCATCAAAATCGACGATGTCCATTTTGTTGATAGCAACAACAAATTGTTCAATACCTAACGAATCACAAATGAAACTGTGGCGTTTAGTTTGTGTTTGCACACCGTAACGAGCATCAACCAGTATGATAGCTAAATCGCTCGTTGAAGCACCGGTCACCATGTTACGAGTGTATTGCTCGTGTCCAGGGGTGTCTGCGATGATAAATTTACGTTTCGCTGTAGAGAAATAACGATAGGCTACATCAATAGTGATGCCTTGCTCTCGTTCAGCCTGTAAGCCATCAACGAGTAGGGCTAAGTCAAGCTCTTCGCCTGCATTACCTACTTTTTCGTTGTCTTTATGTAAAGCTGCAAGCTGATCTTCATAAATCTGATGACTGTCATGTAACAAACGACCGATTAGGGTCGACTTACCGTCATCAACACTACCGCAGGTTAATAAACGCAGAAGGCTCTTGTCTTGTTGGCGCGATAGATAGGCTTCAATACCTAACTCTTTAACTTCATTCGCTGTAGCTGACATTTAGAAATACCCCTCACGTTTTTTCTTTTCCATAGACCCTGATGAGTCATGGTCAATCACTCGACCTTCACGCTCTGATGATGTTGACAGCAGCATCTCTTCAATAATACCGGTTAGGGTATCAGCGGTAGATTCAACTGCGCCTGTTAGTGGGTAACAACCTAATGTACGGAAGCGCACTGACTTCATTTGTGGTTGCTCGCCTTCGTTCAAAGGCATACGCTCATCGTCTACCATGATTAAGGTACCATCACGCTCTACAACAGGACGCTTCTCTGCTAAATACAAAGGAACGATCTCAATATTCTCTTGATAGATGTATTGCCAAATATCAAGTTCCGTCCAGTTTGAAAGAGGGAACACACGGATGCTCTCACCCTGGTTTACTTCACTGTTGTAAGTATTCCAAAGTTCAGGGCGCTGGTTTTTTGGATCCCATCTGTGGTGCTTGTCGCGGAATGAGTAAACACGTTCTTTTGCGCGTGATTTCTCTTCATCACGACGAGCGCCACCGAACGCAGCATCAAAGCCATACTGGTTAAGCGCTTGTTTCAAGCCCTGTGTTTTCATGATATCAGTGTGCTTTGATGAACCGTGTACAAACGGACTGATATCCATTGCTAACCCCTCAGGGTTTTTGTGTACGATTAAGTCGAAACCATACTCTTTCGCTAAGCGATCACGAAATTCGATCATTTCGCGGAATTTCCAGTTGGTATCAACGTGCAGCAAAGGGAAAGGTATCTTTGCTGGGAAAAACGCTTTTCGCGCTAAATGAAGTAATACTGATGAATCTTTACCAATGGAGTAAAGCATCACGGGATTGTCAAACTCAGCCGCTACTTCGCGGATGATTTTGATGCTTTCAGCCTCAAGTTGCTGAAGATGGGTTAAAGCCATTGCTTTGTTCCTGCCTAAACTCTTAATTTATAAATTCCGTAGGGCACTACGCAACATCGGTGATTGGTTGTGCAAAACTACTAACTTGGCGTCGAGTACCGAACCAAGCCAATTCTTGATGCAGAGATGCCACTTCACCGACGATTAACAACGCAGGTGATTGCACTTTGTGTTGGTGGATCAAGTCATCAAGGTGTTGCAACGTTCCAGTAAATACACGTTGTTCCTTACGTGTACCATTTTCGATAATGGCTACTGGCGTCGATGTCGCGCGACCATGTTTTATTAGCTGCGCTTTTATATCAGGTGACTTTACCACACCCATATAAATAGCCAAAGTCTGATTAGGTTTTGCTAAAGATTGCCAATCAAGTTCTTGGCCATCTTTCTTACAGTGACCCGTTACAAACTGAATACTTTGTGCGTAATCTCTGTGTGTTAAAGGTATACCTGCGTATGCGCTGCATCCTGCAGCAGCCGTTATACCAGGCACAATCTGGTATTTTACGCCATGCTCTGCGAGCACCTGTACTTCCTCGCCACCACGTCCATAAATAAATGGATCGCCACCTTTGATACGGCACACTTTCTTACCTTGTTGGGCAAGTTCTACCAAAATTTCATTGGTGCGCTCTTGCGCCACGCTGTGATCCCCTGCGCGCTTGCCTACGCAAATGAGGTCAGCATCGCGGCGCACCAATTCCATAATTTCATCAGAGACCAGGTAGTCGTACACCACAACGTCTGCTTGTTGCATCAACTGCAATGCCTTTAACGTTAATAGTTCTGGGTCTCCTGGGCCTGCGCCCACCACGTACACTTCTCCTTGAGGTGCTGGTGTGTCAGAGAGCATCTGTTGCAATTGCTGGTAAGCCTCATCATCGTTACCTTTTTGCACTTCACTGACTACGTTGGAGTCAAACACGCGCTCCCAAAATTGGCGGCGGTCAGCAAAGTGCGCAAAACGAGATTTTACTTGGCTGCGAAAACGGCCAACTAGATTTGCGAGTGGACCAATGTGGTGGGGGATAAGGGTTTCCAATTTCTCGCGCAATCGGCGCGCAAGAACTGGCGCTGTTCCCGCGCTGGATATCGCAATGGTTACCGGGTTACGGTCAACAATTGACGGAAAGATGAAGCTGCACTTTGGCTGGTCATCGACCACATTCACAAAAATATTGCGTTGTTCTGCTGCGAGATGAACGTGCGCATTGACCTCATCGTTGTCGGTCGCAGCAATAACGAGCATAAAGCCCTCAACATGGTTGTCGATGAACAGTGCTTCAACTAAAGTCACTTTGCCCTCTTTTTGCAAATTCTTCAGTTGTTCACAAAATGAAGGGGCCACAAGTGTCAGGTTAGCGCGTGCTTTTAGCACTGCGGTTGCTTTACGAAACGCAATATCGCCGCCACCGACAATTAATACCGGTTTGTTATCGAGTTTTGTGAATATGGGTAAATATTGCACCTGTCACCACCTGTCGCGCCTTATTGAGGCAAAAAAACTATCACTACGTTATGAGCCTGTAAGAATAATGTGCAAAATAGCGGTTAAAAAATAATTTGTTCCAAGCTTATATAGCTAAAAGTTATATGCCGACCTTTGAAATGGCTTAAGCCAATAAAAATAAAGTCTTAAGCGCGAAATTTATAATTAACTATCAAACCAGAGGATAAAAAAAGCCTATAAAGGCTAACTTGATCCAAATCCTATTTAACGGGGCGATGACGATGTTAGTATAGTTTTACCACTGTAAAGGAGAGTGATTAATGAGTGTGTCACATGATGCCCAATTAGCGTTGGCTTGTTTAGATTTTACCCGTTTAAATGAGCAAGATAGTGAACAAGACATCCAAGCCTTTTTAGCACAGATCTCTGCCTCGCAACCGCGACCTGCTGCCGTTTGTGTGTATCCGCAGTGGCTGAAATACGTAAAATGTTACCTAGATGCACATTTTAACTGGCCCATTGCATTGGCAACAGTAACTAACTTCCCCGGCGGTGATCAGCCTTTATCAGAGGTCCTCAACCAAACACAAGATGCACTATTATCTGGTGCGAATGAAATTGATTTGGTATTGCCATACAAAGCGCTGCTTAATGGGAATGCGGCATTGGCACTGAGTTATGTGCAAGAAAGCAAAGCGCTGTGCGTAGGTAGAGCAAAGCTGAAAGTGATAATTGAAAGTGGTGAGTTACCGTTAGATATCGTCGCGAAAGCCGCACGCATCGCTATCGAAGGGGGGGCAGACTTTGTTAAAACAAGCACTGGGAAAGTGCCAATTAATGCGACGCTAGAAGCGGTTGATGTCATTCTGGAAGAAATAAAGAGCAGTGGTAAAGCGGTGGGGGTAAAAGTTTCGGGTGGGGTGAAGACCCTTGAACAGGCACAGCAATATTTACACCTTAGTGTTGATAAAATGGGCGGTTCTTGGGTGACCCCAATCAACTTCCGTTTTGGCGCCTCATCGTTACTTGATGAATTGTATGCTGCGATATGAGTGAAAGCGAACTCGAAAAGTTAAAGTTGGAACACGAAGCTGCGCGTTTGTTCTTGCGCGCTTACGAGCGTGAATACCATATCCCGATGTGGCACATCTGGCACAATCAACCGGCAAAACCCGATGTAAGTTGTTACATGAATGACGAACGCTTAGATATCGAAATAGCGCATCTTTATGCCAATGAACATGAAGCTATGGCGGTGTTAGGCAGACCTTTGAATTTGGATATCCAACGCCAATTAGCGCAATTAGCTCTCAATCCAAGTTGCGATCAACTGCATTATGCGCTGTCCCGTTTGCTCAGTGCCAAAGCAAAGAAAAAATACGACAGCAAACGTGTATGGTTGCTGATTCGAAATGCCAGCACTTTGTGGCAACACAACGATTTTGTGCATTTAGCTGCGCACTTGCAGGTGCCTAATGGACATGAATTCGAGCAAATTTGGTTGCTCAGTGATTGGCTTGGGCAAGAAGCGCCCATTCAGCTTTGGTCCTCACAAGGGTGAAATGGCCTAATTAATTTTGTTTGTGCCTAGCTTTTGCTCTTGTTTTAGCGCGTTTGGTCAGTATAATGGGCATCCACTTTGCAGGGGCGTAGTTCCAATTGGTAGAACAGCGGTCTCCAAAACCGACGGTTGGGAGTTCGAATCTCTCCGCCCCTGCCACTTTTCATTTAGTAAGTCTAAGTCTAAAAATCTGTTTTAAAAGCACGTTTTTAAGGTTAGATTTGGATAGATTTACCCTGTCGAGTGACGGGGTTGTTGTGTCTGTATTTAGGGTGTCAGGAATTATGAGTGCAAATGTAGAAAACTCGTCAAGCTCGATGGATATGGTTAAGTGGATCTTTGCCATTGCGTTACTAGCAGCAGCAGTTGTGGGTAACACCATGTACGGTGACCAGTCGGTATTAATCCGAGCAATCGGCGTAGTTGCGGCAGTCGCAATCGCTTTAGGTGTACTAGCGACAACGGAAAAAGGTCGTACTTTTATCACGTTTGCTAAAGAAGCACGTATCGAAGTTCGTAAAGTTGTTTGGCCAACGCGTCAAGAAACAACGCACACTACGTTCATCGTAATGATTGCTACAGTTATTATGGCGCTGATCCTTTGGGGATTAGACGGAATTTTATTCCGAGTAGTAGGCTTTTTAACTGGATTGGAGATCTAGTCCCATGACGGAAGAGAACAAAGAAAAGAAATTACGTTGGTATGTGATTCAAGCATTCTCAGGTTTTGAGAAGCGTGTAGCACAAACCATCAAAGAGCACATTCAAATCCAAGGTCTTGAAGACAGCTTTGGTGAAGTGCTGGTGCCTACAGAAGAAGTAGTGGAAATGCGCGCAGGTCAAAAGCGTAAATCAGAGCGTAAATTCTTCCCTGGTTACGTACTCGTGCAGATGGACATGAACGATGCGAGTTGGCACTTAGTAAACAGTACGCCTCGTGTAATGGGCTTCATCGGCGGTACATCTGACCGTCCAGCACCTATCAGCAAAAAAGAAGCTGACCGTATTCTTAACCGTCTTGAAGAAAATGCTGAAGCACCTAAGCCAGCGACCTTGTTTGAGCCAGGTGAAGTGGTGCGTGTTATTGATGGTCCATTTGCAGACTTCAACGGTGTTGTTGAAGAAGTGGATTACGAGAAAAGCCGCGTAAAAGTTTCTGTTCTTATCTTCGGTCGTTCAACGCCAGTTGAGCTAGAGTTTGGCCAAGTAGAACAAGATAAATAATTTGTCTATTTAAACGACAAACTATATTGAAAAAGGCCGCTGATTAACTTATAATCAGCGGCCTTTTTGCATTCGGCGTAGTGTCAACACTATGCATTGAGAGCGAAAAGAGTACTAAATTTTTAATTGGGAAGCCGCTTGAGTACGCGTCCTCGCGCGCACGAGGCTAAGACCCACCTAACGAGGTATAATCATGGCTAAAAAAGTTGAAGCTTTAATCAAGCTACAAGTTGCTGCTGGTATGGCTAACCCTAGTCCACCAGTAGGTCCTGCTCTAGGTCAACACGGTGTTAACATCATGGAATTCTGTAAAGCGTTCAACGCACGTACAGAATCTCTAGAGAAAGGTGCACCTGTTCCTGTAATCATCTCTGTTTATAGCGATCGTTCATTCACGTTTGAAATGAAGACTCCACCTGCTGCATATCTTCTTAAGAAAGCTGCAGGCATCAAGTCTGGTTCAGGCCGTCCAAACACTGAGAAAGTAGGTACTGTTACTCGTGCTCAACTAGAAGAAATCGTTGAGATGAAAAAACCAGACCTTACAGCAGCTGACATGGACGCTGCGGTACGCACAATCGCAGGTTCTGCGCGTGCAATGGGCTTGAACGTAGAGGACTAAGATAATGGCAAAATTAACTAAACGTATGCGTACTATCCGCGAGAAAGTGGATGTAACCAAAGATTACGAAATCAACGAAGCTGTTGCACTTCTTAAAGAGCTAGCAACTGCTAAGTTCGTTGAAAGTGTTGACGTTGCTGTTAACCTTGGTATCGATGCACGTAAATCAGACCAAAACGTACGTGGCGCAACTGTTCTTCCTCACGGTACTGGCCGTGACGTTCGCGTAGCTGTATTCACAGCTGGTGCAAATGCAGACGCAGCGAAAGAAGCGGGTGCTGACATCGTAGGTATGGAAGATCTTGCTGAGCTAGTTAAGAAAGGCGAAATGAACTTTGACGTTGTTGTTGCTTCTCCAGATGCAATGCGCGTTGTTGGTCAACTAGGTCAAATCCTAGGTCCACGTGGTCTTATGCCTAACCCTAAAACTGGTACTGTAACTCCTAACGTTGCAGAAGCAGTTAAAAATGCAAAAGCTGGCCAGGTTCGTTACCGTAACGACAAGAACGGCATCATCCACACTACTATCGGTAAAGTGGACTTCACAGCTGAGCAACTACAACAGAACCTTGAGTCTCTAATCGTAGCGCTTAAGAAAGCTAAGCCTTCTCAAGCAAAAGGTACTTACATCAAGAAAGTAAGCATCTCTACTACTATGGGCGCGGGTGTTGCTGTAGACCAAAACTCTCTAAGTACGCAAGTATCTTAATTTAAGAGTTTACGTGGCGCGATTTTTGTACTATAATTTCGCGCCATTTTGTTGAGAAATTATCTCAACAATACAACAAATTCGGGTTGAAGCTAAATTTTCGAATTTGGCTTCCGTCCAAGACCGTAGGTGCAGTGATTCACAGCTTAATTTCCTACGTAGACGGTGTGAATCCCAGCTAGATTTTCCTAATCTTCTGGCTCTCGCCGTAACAAGCAACTCCACTTAATGATGAGTGGGGTAGAGTAAAACTGAGGTTCGTAAGTTCCTCATAACCAGGAGTAACACCCATGGCTTTAAATCTTCAAGACAAAAAAGCAATTGTTGCTGAAGTCAACGAAGCTGCCAAAGGTGCTCTATCTGCAGTTGTTGCAGATTCTCGTGGTGTAACTGTAGACGCTATCACAGCCCTTCGTAAAGAAGCTCGTGAAGCTGGTGTATGGATGAAAGTTGTTCGTAACACCCTAGCTAAACGTGCTGTTGAAGGTACTGATTACGAGTGTCTTACTGAGTCACTAGTTGGCCCAAGCCTTATCGCTTTCTCTTCTGAGCACCCAGGTGCTGCAGCGCGTATCTTTAAAGATTTCGCGAAGAAGCACGAAGCATTTGAGCTTAAAACGGCTGCTTTTGATGGCTCGCTAGTTGATGTAGACATGCTTGCTAAGCTACCTACATACGACGAAGCAGTTGCACGTCTAATGAGCGCTATGAAAGAAGCTTCTGCGGGCAAGCTGGCAAAAACTCTTGCTGCAGTTCGCGACCAGAAACAAGAACAAGCTGCTTAATTTATATTTATAAGCTATTGTTCTTTATCGGTGTATTGAATTTAATGAACCTTAGGGTTCGAAATTATTAGGAAATTTACAATGTCTGTAACTAAAGACCAAATCCTTGACGCTATTGCTGAAATGTCAGTAATGGAAGTTGTTGAACTAGTTGAAGCAATGGAAGAAAAGTTCGGCGTAACTGCAGCTGCTGCTGTTGTTGCTGCTGGTCCAGCTGAAGCTGCTGAAGAAAAGACTGAGTTCGACGTAATCCTAGCTGCTGCTGGCGGTAACAAAGTTGCTGCAATCAAAGCTGTACGTGGCGCAACTGGTCTTGGCCTTAAAGAAGCTAAGGCTCTTGTTGAGTCAGCTCCTGCACCTATCAAAGAAGGTGTATCTAAGGAAGAAGCTGAAGCACTTAAGAAAAATCTTGAAGAAGCTGGTGCTGAAGTTGGAATCAAGTAATCTAGCATACGCTAGGTTCGCTGCCTGAGAAATCAGGCAAGGGCTGGTGATTATTTAATCACCGGCCCTTTTGCGCTATAGAGAGAAAATTCACTTTAGTGCACTCTATTTCTAAATTTCACTATTATTATCAATGAGTTATAGATTTATTATTGGCAATAGCAGTGACATTTAGGCACAACTCTAAATGTTGTATAAATTGGCATTAGTGTCAATCTAAGTCCTGTTCTCATTAGATCAGGTAGGGTCAAAATTAGCAAGCTGAGGAACCCCATGGCTTACTCTTATTCTGAAAAGAAACGTATCCGTAAGGATTTTGGTAAACGTCCACAGGTTTTGGATGTGCCTTTCTTACTGCAAATGCAGTTAGAATCGTTTAAAAAATTCTTAACGCCGGACGCTGACGGTGATTTCGGTTTGGAAGCTGCTTTCCGTTCCGTTTTCCCGATTAAAAGCTACTCGGGCAATTCTGAGCTTCAATACGTAAGTTATCGTATTGGTGAGCCAGTATTCGACGTTAAAGAATGTCAAATTCGCGGCGTGACATATTCTGCTCCACTTCGCGTGAAACTTCGTCTAGTGCTTATGGACAAAGAAGCACCTGGCACTGTTAAAGACATCAAAGAGCAAGAAGTTTACATGGGCGAAATTCCGCTCATGACAGACACCGGTACTTTTGTTATCAATGGTACTGAGCGTGTTATTGTTTCTCAGCTACACCGTTCACCTGGTGTATTCTTTGATAACGACCGTGGTAAAACCCACTCATCGGGTAAAGTGCTTTATAATGCACGTGTTATCCCTTACCGTGGTTCTTGGCTCGACTTTGAGTTCGACGCTAAAGATAACCTTTATGTACGTATCGACCGTCGTCGTAAACTTCCTGCGTCGATCATTCTACGTGCACTTGATTTCTCTACTGAAGAAATCCTAAACCTATTCTTTGAAACCACTACGTTTGAAGTGGCTGATGGTAAAGTTCTTATGGAGCTTGTACCTTCACGTCTACGTGGTGAAACAGCCGTTTTTGATATCAAAGGCGAAGACGGTGAAGTGATCGTTGAAAAAGGCCGCCGTGTTACTGCGCGTCACATCAAGACTATCGAAAAACAAGGTATCGACCAATTAGAAGTACCACACGAGTACATCATTGGCCGCGTACTAGCGAAGAACTATTTCGATGAGTCGACAGGTGAAGTGATCGCAAACGCGAATGATGAGCTTTCACTAGAGCTTATGGCTGAGCTTGTAAAAGCGGGTCACACACAAATTGCTACTTTGTACATCAATGATGTAGATAGCGGTGCGTACATGTCAGACACAGTACGTATCGACTCAACTTCTAACCGCTTAGAAGCGTTAGTTGAAATCTACCGCATGATGCGCCCTGGTGAGCCACCAACGAAAGAAGCTGCAGAAGCTTTATTCGATAACCTATTCTTCAGCGAAGAGCGTTATGACTTATCAACTGTAGGTCGTATGAAGTTCAACAGCCGTGTAGGTTACGACTCTGACGAAGGTCCAGGTACGCTTTCTAAAGAAGACATCGTGTCTGTAATGAAAGTCCTTATCGACATCCGTAACGGTAAAGGCGATGTAGATGACATCGACCACCTAGGTAACCGTCGTATTCGTTCTGTTGGTGAAATGGCTGAAAACCAATTCCGCGTTGGTCTAGTACGTGTTGAACGTGCTGTACGTGAGCGTTTAAGCTTAGGTGACCTTGACGCGATCATGCCGCAAGACCTTATCAACGCGAAGCCTATCTCGGCAGCGGTGAAAGAGTTCTTTGGCTCATCACAGCTTTCTCAGTTCATGGACCAAAACAACCCGCTTTCAGAAGTAACGCACAAGCGTCGTATTTCTGCATTAGGTCCGGGTGGTCTTACACGTGAGCGTGCAGGCTTCGAAGTACGTGACGTACACGTAACGCACTACGGTCGCGTATGTCCAATCGAAACGCCTGAAGGTCCAAACATCGGTCTAATCAACTCATTGTCTACGTACGCACGTACCAATGACTTCGGTTTCCTAGAAACACCTTACCGTAAAGTGGTAGATGGTTCTGTAACTGATGACGTTGATTACCTATCTGCTATCGAAGAAGGTCAATTCGTAATCGCTCAGGCAAACGTTGACTTGAACGATAACAACGAATTTATTGAAGAACTTGTTACGTGTCGTCACAGAGGTGAATCAACCTTGATGCCGCGCGAAGACATCCAATATATGGACGTATCGCCACAACAGGTAATTTCAGTTGCTGCTGCACTTATCCCATTCCTAGAGCACGATGATGCGAACCGTGCATTGATGGGATCGAACATGCAACGTCAGGCTGTTCCAACACTACGTGCTGATAAGCCGCTAGTAGGTACAGGTATCGAGCTTACACTTGCGAAAGACTCAGGTGTAACTATCGTTGCTAAGCGTGGTGGTGTGGTTGATTACGCTGATGCGAGCCGTATCGTTATCAACGTAAATGAAGATGAGCGTGTACCTGGTGAAGCGGGTATCGACATCTATAACCTGACTAAGTACACACGTTCTAACCAGAACACCTGTATTAACCAAAAGCCAACATGTATGGTTGGTGAGCCAATTGTGCGTGGTGACGTACTTGCTGACGGTCCTTCAACAGACCTTGGTGACTTGGCATTGGGTCAAAACTTACGCGTGGCATTCATGCCTTGGAACGGTTACAACTTCGAGGATTCAATCCTACTTTCAGAGAACGTTGTAAAAGAAGATCGTCTAACGACTATCCACATCCAAGAGCTTCAGTGTATTGCTCGTGATACTAAGCTTGGGCCTGAAGAAATCACAGCTGACATCCCGAACGTGGGTGAGTCTGCACTTGGCAAGCTAGATGAATCTGGCGTTGTGTACATCGGTGCAGAAGTAAAAGGCGGTGATATCCTTGTTGGTAAAGTAACGCCTAAAGGTGAAACGCAGCTTACACCAGAAGAAAAGCTACTACGTGCTATCTTCGGTGAGAAAGCGTCTGACGTTAAAGACAGCTCACTGCGTGTACCAAACTCAGTATCAGGTACTGTTATCGACGTACAAGTCTTCACTCGCGATGGCGTAGAGAAAGACAAGCGTGCACTTGAAATCGAAGAAATGCAGCTTCGTGAAGCGAAGAAAGACTTCAACGAAGAGTTCAAGATCCTTGAAGAAGGTGTATTGAGCCGTGCACGTAAGCTACTGACGGATTCAGGTGTAGATGCAGCAACATTAGTAGGTCTGTCTGCTGACAAGATCCTAACGCAAAGCCTAGCTGAAGAAGACAAGCAAGCTGAACTAGAGCAACTAGCTGCTCAGTACGACGAACTGAAGACTGAATACGATAAGAAGTTCGAAACGAAACGTCGCAAGATCACTCAAGGTGATGACTTAGCGCCAGGCGTATTGAAGATTGTGAAGGTTTACCTAGCGGTTAAACGTCGCATCCAGCCAGGTGATAAGATGGCGGGTCGTCACGGTAACAAGGGTGTTATCTCGACTATCGTTCCAGTAGAAGACATGCCTTACGATGACAAGGGCCGTACAGTAGACATCGTGTTGAACCCACTGGGTGTACCATCACGTATGAACATCGGTCAGATCCTTGAAACACACATGGGCCTTGCGGCACGTGGTATCGGTGAGCGTATCGAAGAAATGATGAAAGAGCAGCGTGAGCTTCACGAACTGCGTGAATTCATCAAGAAAGCATACGAGCTAGGCGAATGTCGTCAGAAAGTAGACATCGACAGCTTCTCAGATGACGAAATCCGTCGTCTTGCAGAAAACCTAAAAGGCGGTCTACCAATCGCAACTCCAGCATTCGATGGCGCGAAAGAAAGCGAAATCAAAGAAATGCTAGAGCTAGGTGGCTACCCGTCAAGCGGTCAGGTAACGCTGTATGATGGTCGTACTGGTGACCAGTTTGAGCGTCAAGTAACTGTTGGTTACATGTACATGCTGAAACTGAACCACCTTGTTGACGACAAGATGCACGCGCGTTCAACTGGTTCATACAGTCTTGTTACGCAACAGCCGCTGGGTGGTAAAGCTCAGTTCGGTGGTCAGCGCTTCGGTGAGATGGAAGTATGGGCACTTGAAGCGTACGGCGCAGCTTACACGCTACAAGAGATGTTGACAGTGAAGTCGGATGACGTGAACGGTCGTACCAAGATGTATAAGAACATCGTTGATGGCAACCACAAGATGGAGCCAGGTATGCCGGAATCATTCAACGTATTGTTGAAAGAAATCCGTTCACTCGGTATCAACATCGAGCTTGAAGAAGAATAAGCCGGTTGGGCGCACAGCGCCCACTACCTGCAAAAAGAATGAATGGGCGGATTTCCGCCCTCGAGATTAACCTCCGACAGGAGAGCTAAGGTGAAAGACTTACTTAAGTTTCTGAAGCAACAAAATAAGACCGAAGAATTCGATGCAATTCGCATTGGTCTTGCTTCGCCAGACATGGTGCGTTCATGGTCATTCGGTGAAGTAAAGAAACCTGAGACCATTAACTACCGTACTTTCAAGCCTGAGCGTGACGGCTTATTCTGTGCCCGTATTTTCGGCCCAGTGAAAGACTATGAGTGTTTGTGTGGTAAATACAAGCGCTTGAAACACCGTGGTGTTATTTGTGAAAAGTGTGGCGTTGAAGTAACACTGACTAAAGTGCGTCGTGACCGTATGGGTCACATCGAGCTAGCAAGCCCAGTTGCACACATCTGGTTCTTGAAATCACTACCGTCTCGTATCGGCCTAATGCTAGATATGACACTACGTGATATCGAACGCGTACTTTACTTTGAATCATTCGTTGTGACTGAGCCAGGCATGACTACGCTTGAGCGTGGCCAGCTTTTAGGTGAAGAAGAATACCTAGACGCGCTTGAAGAGCACGGCGATGAGTTCGAAGCGAAGATGGGTGCAGAGGCTGTACTTGATCTTCTACGTGAACTAGACCTAGGTCAGTTAATCGCAGAAATGCGTGAAGAACTACCGACTATCAACTCAGAAACTAAGCGTAAGAAAATTACTAAGCGTCTGAAATTGATGGAATCATTCCACCAATCTGGTAACAACCCAGAGTGGATGATCATGACAGTTCTTCCGGTTCTTCCACCAGATCTACGCCCACTAGTACCACTAGATGGCGGTCGTTTTGCGACGTCTGATCTGAACGACCTATACCGTCGTGTAATCAACCGTAACAACCGTTTGAAGCGTCTTCTTGACCTAGCTGCACCAGACATCATCGTACGTAACGAAAAGCGTATGCTTCAAGAAGCGGTCGATGCGCTACTTGATAATGGTCGTCGCGGTCGTGCGATCACTGGTTCTAACAAGCGTCCACTTAAGTCGCTTGCAGACATGATCAAAGGTAAGCAAGGTCGTTTCCGTCAAAACCTTCTTGGTAAGCGTGTTGACTACTCAGGCCGTTCTGTAATCACCGTAGGTCCTACACTGAAACTACACCAGTGTGGTCTTCCTAAGAAAATGGCACTTGAGCTATTCAAGCCATTCATCTACGGCAAACTAGAGCGCCGCGGTATGGCGACAACCATCAAAGCTGCGAAGAAGATGGTTGAGCGTGAAGTACCAGAGGTTTGGGACGTACTAGACGAAGTAATTCGTGAGCACCCAGTGCTACTTAACCGTGCACCTACACTTCACCGTTTGGGTATCCAGGCGTTTGAGCCGGTACTAATCGAAGGTAAAGCGATTCACCTACACCCACTTGTGTGTGCGGCGTATAACGCTGACTTCGACGGTGACCAAATGGCGGTTCACGTACCATTGACGCTAGAAGCGCAGCTAGAAGCGCGTGCGTTGATGATGTCAACAAACAACATTCTTTCGCCTGCGAACGGTGAGCCAATCATCGTACCTTCACAGGACGTTGTATTGGGTCTTTACTACATGACCCGTGATCGCATTAATGCTAAAGGTGAAGGCCTAGTATTTAAAGACGCGAAAGAAGCTGAAAAAGCATACCGTACTGGCGTTGCGCAACTACACGCACGCGTAAAAGTACGTATGACGCAAACAGTGATTGCAGAAGACGGTACTTCAAGTGAAGTAACGGGCATCGTTGAAACGACTGTAGGTCGTGCAATCTTCTCATTGATCATGCCACAAGGCTTACCGTTCGAGTTGGTTAACCGCCCACTTGGTAAGAAGCAAATTTCTGGCATGTTGAACGAGTGTTACCGTCTACTTGGTCTTAAAGACACTGTAATCTTTGCTGACCAAGTAATGTATACCGGTTTCCACTACGCGATGAAGTCGGGTGTGTCTATCGGTATCAATGACATGGAAATCCCACCGGTTAAAGCTGAGATCATCGAAGCAGCCGAGGAAGAAGTTGCTGAAATTAACCAGCAGTTCCAGTCAGGTCTTGTAACAGCGGGTGAGAAGTACAACAAAGTTATCGATATTTGGTCACGTGTGAACGAAAACCTTTCACGCGAAATGATGGCAAACTTATCGAAAGACACTGTTATCAATGCTGAAGGCCAAGAAGAAGAGCAAGACTCATTCAACTCAGTGTTTATGATGGCCGACTCGGGCGCTCGTGGTAGTGCCGCTCAGATTCGTCAGCTAGCAGGTATGCGTGGTCTAATGGCACGTCCAGATGGTTCAATCATCGAGACGCCAATCACAGCAAACTTCCGTGAAGGTCTAAACGTACTTCAGTACTTCATCTCGACGCACGGTGCGCGTAAAGGTCTTGCCGATACCGCATTGAAGACAGCGAACTCGGGTTACCTAACGCGTCGTCTAGTAGACGTTGCACAAGACTTGGTAATCAACGAAGTAGACTGTGGTACTGAAAACGGTCTTACAATGAAGCCACTAATCGAAGGTGGTGACGTAGTTGAGCCGCTACGCGAGCGTGTACTTGGTCGTGTGGTTGCAGAAGACGTATTAGTGCCTAACACGAACGAAGTGCTTGTAGAGCGCAACGTGATGCTTGACGAGAAACTGTGTGACCTTCTAGAAGAGCACTCAGTGGACGAAGTACGCGTACGTTCAGTAATCACGTGTGAAAACGACTTCGGCGTATGTTCTAACTGTTACGGTCGTGACCTTGCACGTGGCCACATCATCAATGCGGGTGAAGCGGTCGGTGTTATCGCGGCACAGTCAATCGGTGAGCCTGGTACACAGCTTACGATGCGTACGTTCCACATCGGTGGTGCGGCATCTCGAGCGTCAGCAGAGAACAGCGTACAAGTTAAGAACAACGGTCGCCTTAAGCTACACAATGCGAAATTCGTATTGAACACTGAAGGCAAGATTGTAATCACTTCACGTTCAACAGAAATCACTATCATCGATGAGCATGGTCGTGAGAAAGAGCGTTATAAAGTACCTTACGGTGCAGTACTAACTGTACAAGACGGCGCTGAAGTGAAAGGTAACGACATCGTAGCGATGTGGGACCCGCACAGTCACCCAATTATCATTGAGCACGAGTCAAAAGTGTCGTTCAGCGACATCGACGATTCGAACACGGAAACGCAAACAGACGACCTTACAGGTCTAACACGTGTTGTTGTTAAAGACCTTGCGAAAGTAAATGCGAAAGAGCCTAAGCTAATCATTGAAAATGAAGAGCGTGGCCTGCAGGAAATTCGTCTTCCATCATTCACAACAATTGAAGTGAGCGATGGCGCGACATCTAAACCAGGTGACGTACTTGCACGTATTCCTCAAGAAGGTTCGAAGACTCGTGACATCACCGGTGGTCTACCGCGCGTAGCGGACTTATTCGAAGCTCGTAAGCCGAAGATTCCAGCAATCCTTGCTGAAATCTCAGGTATGGTGAGCATGGGTAAAGAGACTAAAGGTAAGAAACGTCTTGTGATCACGCCTGAAGAGGGTGATGCATACGAAGAAATGATTCCTAAGTGGCGCCAGCTTAACGTGTTCGAAGGTGAGACAGTATCTAAAGGTGAAGTTATCGCCGATGGTCCTGAGTCTCCGCATGACATCCTTCGTCTACGTGGTGTAACGGATGTTGCTAACTACATCGTTAACGAAGTGCAAGACGTTTACCGTCTGCAAGGTGTAAAGATTAACGATAAGCACATCGAAACTGTTATCCGTCAGATGTTACGTAAGTGTCTTATCATCGACGGTGGTGACTCTGAGTTCCTAGCAGGTGAGCAGGTTGAAGTAGCACGCGTAAACATTGCGAACCGTGAGCTAGAAGAACAAGGTAAGATCCCAGCGAAATTCGAAATTCAGCTGATGGGTATTACTAAAGCATCACTTGCAACAGAATCATTCATTTCAGCAGCGTCGTTCCAGGAGACAACTCGTGTCCTAACCGAAGCAGCTGTAAATGGTAAGAGCGATGAACTTCGCGGTCTGAAAGAAAACGTAATTGTGGGTCGTTTGATCCCAGCCGGTACTGGCTTTGCGTATCACTTAGATCGTCAAAATCGTCGCAAGCAGTCTGCAGAAGATTTGCTAGAGCCTACAGTGAGTGCAGAAGAGGCAACTCAAGCACTGACTGATGCGCTTAACGCAGATTTATCTGGCGACCAAGAGTAAGCTTAATTTGTCATAATTAAGTCATGCCTGGGGTGGTATTATGCTGCTCCGGGCATTGTTTTAGTTGACAGGCTAAACTTTGCTCATTAAAATTCCGCCACCCTTTTACTCGCTGGTGTTATCGCAGCGGATAAATTGGGCGGAATTTTTAATTTCAGTAGTAATTTTAATTTTTCAGGAGCTATTTAATGGCAACTATTAACCAGCTAGTGCGCAAGCCACGTCGTAGCAAGGTTACTAAAAGTAACTCAGCCGCGCTAAAGGCATGTCCACAAAAGCGTGGTGTATGTACTCGTGTATATACTACTACTCCTAAGAAACCAAACTCGGCTCTACGTAAAGTAGCGCGTGTTCGTCTAACGAACGGTTTCGAAGTTACATCATACATCGGTGGTGAAGGTCACAACCTTCAAGAGCACAGTGTAATCCTTATCCGTGGTGGTCGTGTTAAAGACTTACCAGGTGTACGTTTCCACACTGTTCGCGGTGCACTTGACTGTGCAGGCGTAAATGACCGTAAACAAGGTCGTTCTAAGTACGGTGCAAAACGCCCTAAGGGCTAATGGTTCTCCGTTAGTAAGGCCAAGCACTTAATTTTTTAAAATATTAGTTTTGGGAATCTGTTCAAAAGACAGACCTGAAGACAACCGGAGATTCAAAATGCCAAGAAGACGCGTTATAGGTCAACGTAAAATTCTTCCAGATCCTAAGTTCGGATCAGAATTACTTGCAAAGTTCGTCAACGTAGTAATGCTTGACGGCAAAAAATCTACTGCTGAAAAAATCGTATATGGTGCGCTAGACGTGGCTGCTGAGAAATCAGGCAAGTCGCACCTAGAAATCTTTGAAGCTGCACTTGAAAACGTTCGCCCACAGGTAGAGGTTAAATCTCGCCGTGTAGGTGGTTCAACGTACCAAGTACCAGTTGAAGTACGTCCAGTTCGTCGCAACGCACTAGGTATGCGTTGGTTAGTTGACGCTGCACGTAAGCGTGGCGAGAAATCTATGGGCCTTCGTCTGGCTCAAGAAATCGTTGACGCAGCTGATAACAAAGGCTCTGCGGTTAAGAAACGTGAAGACGTTCACCGTATGGCTGAAGCGAACAAAGCGTTCGCACATTACCGTTGGTAATCTGTCCTTAACCTTTAAGAGGATAATATGGCACGTACAACTCCAATTGAGCGCTACCGCAACATCGGTATTTGTGCTCACGTAGATGCGGGTAAAACCACCACTACGGAACGTGTACTTTTCTACACGGGCCTATCTCACAAAATCGGTGAGGTACATGATGGTGCTGCAACTATGGACTGGATGGAGCAAGAGCAGGAGCGTGGTATCACTATCACGTCTGCTGCGACTACTTGTTTCTGGAAGGGGATGGACGCGCAATTTGAAGACCACCGCATCAATATCATTGACACCCCTGGACACGTAGACTTCACGATTGAAGTTGAGCGTTCATTGCGTGTACTTGATGGTGCAGTGGTTGTTCTATGTGCTTCATCAGGTGTACAGCCACAGACAGAAACGGTTTGGCGTCAGGCCAACAAGTACGAAGTTCCTCGTATGATCTTCGTAAACAAGATGGACCGCATTGGCGCCGACTTTCTGTCGGTTGTAGATCAGGTGAAAACCCGTCTGGGTGCAACTCCTGTTCCTATTCAGCTACCTATCGGTGCTGAAGAAGACTTTAAAGGTGTAATCGATCTCATCAAGATGAAAGCTATCAACTGGAACGAAGCGGACCAGGGGATGACGTTCACTTATGAAGAGATCCCGGCAGAACTTCAAGACCAAGCTGAAGAATACCGCAGCGAGCTAATCGAAGCGGCAGCTGAAGCGTCTGAAGAACTAATGGACAAATATTTAGAGGAAGGCGATCTCAGCGAAGCTGAGATCAAAGAAGGCCTACGTGCTCGCACTCTAGCTAACGACATCGTGCTAATGAGTTGCGGCAGTGCATTCAAAAACAAAGGCGTTCAAGCAGTGCTTGATGCAGTTATTGAATACATGCCTTCACCAACAGAAGTTAAAGCGATCCAAGGTGTGCTTGAAGACGGTGAAACCGAAGATACACGCCCTGCAGACGACAATGCCCCATTCTCGGCGTTGGCGTTTAAGATTGCTACTGACCCGTTTGTTGGTACGCTAACCTTCTTCCGTGTTTACTCAGGCACAGTAGGCCAAGGTGACACGGTTTATAACCCAGTTAAATCAAAGCGTGAGCGCTTCGGTCGTATCGTTCAGATGCACTCAAACTCACGTGAAGAGATCAAAGAAGTTCGCGCGGGCGATATCGCCGCTGCGATTGGTCTCAAAGACGTAACAACAGGTGATACCCTGTGTGATGCGAATTCTGTGATTACGCTAGAGCGTATGGAATTCCCAGAGCCGGTAATCTCTATTGCGGTAGAGCCAAAAACTAAGGCAGACCAGGAAAAAATGGGTATTGCGCTAGGTAAGCTAGCAGCAGAAGATCCATCTTTCCGCGTACAAACAGACGAAGAATCAGGCCAGACTATTATTTCTGGTATGGGTGAGCTTCACCTCGATATCATCGTTGACCGTATGAAGCGTGAGTTCAAAGTTGAATGTAACGTTGGTAAGCCTCAAGTTGCCTATCGTGAAGCGATTCGTTCAACCGTTGAGGTTGAGGGTAAGTTTGTTCGTCAATCAGGTGGTCGTGGTCAGTATGGTCACGTTTGGGTTAGACTTGAACCAATTGAGATCAGTGATGATGCACCTAACTTCATTTTCGGTAACGAAGTTGTAGGTGGTGCAGTACCGAAGGAATACATTCCTGCGGTAGAAAAAGGTCTACATGAGCAGATGGAGCAAGGTGTTCTTGCTGGTTATCCGCTACTTGGCGTGAAAGCGACACTATTCGATGGTTCATTCCACGATGTCGACTCGAACGAAATGGCCTTTAAGATTGCTGGTGCAATGGCAATGAGAAAGGGTGCGCTTGAAGCGAACCCAGCATTGCTTGAGCCTATCATGAAGGTTGAAGTTATCACTCCTGAAACCAACATGGGTGATGTTGTAGGCGACTTAAACCGTCGCCGCGGTATGATCGATGGAATGGAAGAGGCACCAGGCGGATTGAAACAAATCAACGCTGAAGTACCGCTTTCTGAAATGTTCGGTTATGCAACTGATTTACGTTCTGCGACGCAAGGTCGTGCTTCGTACTCGATGGAATTCCTCAAGTACGCAGAAGCGGCTAAGAATGTAGCAGAATCTATTATTGCAGCTCGCGCTGTTAAGTAATTTAAGTTCGGTCCGATCTTCGGGTCGGACTTTAATTTCTTTATAGGAATTTTTAAAATGGCAAAAGAAAAGTTTGAACGCGTAAAACCGCACGTAAACGTAGGTACAATCGGCCACGTTGACCACGGTAAAACAACTCTAACTGCAGCAATCACTAACGTACTTGCAAAAGTATACGGTGGTACAGCTAAAGACTTCGCATCAATCGATAACGCTCCAGAAGAGCGTGAGCGTGGTATCACAATCTCAACTTCACACGTTGAGTACGACACACCAACTCGTCACTACGCACACGTAGACTGTCCTGGACACGCTGACTATGTTAAAAACATGATCACTGGTGCTGCACAGATGGACGGCGCGATCCTAGTAGTAGCTGCGACTGATGGTCCTATGCCACAGACTCGTGAGCACATCCTTCTTTCACGTCAGGTTGGTGTACCTTACATCATCGTATTCATGAACAAATGTGACATGGTTGACGACGAAGAACTACTAGAGCTAGTAGAGATGGAAGTTCGTGAACTTCTTTCTGAGTATGACTTCCCAGGTGATGACCTACCACTAATCCAAGGTTCAGCTCTTAAAGCGCTTGAAGGCGAGAAAGAGTGGGAAGACAAGATTGTTGAACTAGCAGACGCGCTAGACACATACATCCCAGAGCCAGAGCGTGACATCGATAAGCCATTCATCATGCCTATCGAAGACGTATTCTCAATCCAGGGTCGTGGTACAGTAGTAACTGGCCGTGTTGAAGCTGGTATCATCAACGTGAACGACGAAGTTGAAATCGTAGGTATCAAAGATACAACGAAGACAACTTGTACAGGTGTTGAGATGTTCCGTAAGCTTCTAGACGAAGGTCGTGCGGGTGAGAACATCGGTGCCCTTCTACGTGGTACTAAGCGTGACGAAGTTGAGCGTGGTCAAGTACTAGCGAAGCCTGGTTCAATCACTCCTCACACGAAGTTTGAAGCAGAAGTATACGTACTATCAAAAGATGAAGGTGGTCGTCACACGCCATTCTTCAAAGGTTACCGTCCACAGTTCTACTTCCGTACAACTGACGTAACTGGTGACATCCAGTTACCAGAAGGCGTAGAAATGGTAATGCCTGGTGACAACATCAAGATGGTAGTAGAGCTAATCTGCCCAATCGCGATGGACGAAGGTCTACGTTTCGCAATCCGTGAAGGTGGCCGTACAGTTGGTGCTGGTGTTGTAGCATCAATCGTAGAATAAGCTTTTACGCTTAAGAAAGAGGCGCCTTAGGGCGCCTTTTTTTATGCGTGAAAAACCTTATCGGCTACCTTCACGGCCGTGAAGGGCGACGAGAGACCGAAGCACAGCTTCGCAGCGCTCGGAGGTGGAGGCATGGATGCCGACAGGAACCCAGCTTCATGGATGAATTCATTGCAGGGTAGTGATACAGGTCGTTCTACCCTTACTCTCCACCGCCAATATAAACACCAAAGGCCGCTATGCGGCCTTTTAAACACTCTTATTGTATTCTCTGTCTCTATTTCACTTCTGAGTTTAAAACGCCCCACAGTTCTCTGTAGTGCGATCTTGTCGGGTCACCGACGACGACCAAAAGGAAATGCTTGTCCATTTCCTCTTGGAACACCTAGGACACCCCAACATTGCATTTTTCCTCAACGCGCTACGAGAAATGAACGTAACCAACAGGCACAGAGCGTCCCTGCTCTGGGCCTGTTTTCGCCAGCATCCTGCTGGCGATTACTCTTCTCATATCTCGTTTCGGATGCAATGTAAGGGGAATTGGGCTGATACATCGGCGTCTAGGAGAAGCATTGGTTTTGATGTGAGTTTCTGTCGCGTTGGTGACGACAACCCGAGTTCAAATTCACTTCACATGCAAGGGATTCATCCTTGAAACTTGGTTCCTGTCGGCATCCATGCCTCCACTTTGTCATGCTGCGACGATTCTCAATCGTCGGTCATTCCTCACCCCTTTGGAATCCCCCCGTACCCCCAGCATTTGCTATTGCCAGCGCGTGCTGATGCTGTTAACGCACCCAGCGAAACTCGACGTCCAGTCTCGATTCGCTTAACTCGGCATCCATGCCTCGATGTGCTATCAGCACCATCATGCTCAGCGCAAATGCACGGGGAATTGATCTGATACATTGATGTACTTGAAGCGAGTTGGAATGTGTGGCTGTGGGAAAGGCTTTAGCGTTGCATTGGGTGTAACTAATCTATCCCTTAAGCTCTCTGCTACTCTTCGCTCAGCTCTATCGCTACCTGCATCTCTAATATTGAGGGAGACGGAACCTTTGTATCGTAGATTACTTTAGGGGTTGGTTCAGTAATAATGTGGCTGACAAATGCTGTTTTTGGCAGTGAAAGCACTGCATCGCGATTTTTAAACAGTATTAAAGCTTGGTCGGTGTTGCCAAGATAATAGACCTCGTCATTAGCTACTTTAACGCTGTTGGGAGCTACTCGAAGAGGCGTCGCTTTAAAGTCATAAAACACCGACTCTTCGCCATTATCTGCGATGCGCTTTAATTGTTTATTTGCTAGGTCACCATAATAGAAGCTGTTTGTTAATGGATCTTCTTGAGCGATTAAACCAGCACCGAGTTTAATGGTTTTCAGTTCTCCCGTAGCAATTGTGTATTTAGCTAAATCATACATATTCTCGCTGCGTACGCTGAGATAAAGCGCGTCTTCTTCATGAGACCAGCCTAATAAAAAGCTTCCATTGGATATTTTAGCGAGCGCTGATACTTCAGCCATTTCGCTATCGTAGAGATGCAGCTGCGACAGGTTATTTCTGCGTATAATGAATGCTAGCTTGTCCTGCGCGGGCGATAAAATCGGCTGAGCAATGCTATCTGCAGCCAGCGCTGTTAGTTTTTCATTGCTGTTGTTGTGATGTTGCCAAAGCTCATAACTACCTGTTCTATTAGAGACAAAATAGATGCTGTTAGTGGTGTTTGCCCAAACACCTTTCATATCGTGGGCATCACTATTTAGTTTGGAAAATGTGGTGGCAAAGCCAGCAAATTTTATGTTTAAGTCAGAACTGTTCTTACTATAGAGTAATTTATCTCCATGTTCGCTTAGGTGTAAATTCAAGATGCTGGTGCCCGCTTCAATATTGGCGTAGCGAGTCACAAAGTTGGATTCAAGATCAATTTGCCACAGAGCATACTCTCCATTCACTTTTGCCGCTGCAATGAGTGTGTTATCTGCCAACGTTGCTAAAGTGGTGATGCGGTCTAATTGAGTACTTATTTCGTTACTTTTATGCGCTATGACATCGTAGCGCATGATACTGGTGGCTCTTGAGGCATGCCAATTTACGTAATAGATGCTGTGCTTTTCAGGACTAAATACAGGTAAGGTATTGAAGCCTGATTGATTAATGTAGGTGAGTTCGAGTTTGTCTCCATCAAGATCTAGAATTGCGACTCGCTCCATCGAGCCTTCTTTAATAGTCAGTGCTAGCGTCTCTTCTGTGTGAGAAATAGACATTGATTTAATATCGCTGTGAGAAGTAAAAATGGTTTCTTTGACTTCATTGTCGATATTGTATTTTACAATATCGCAGTTCTCTAAAGCGCAATCTACGTAGTACCAAGAATTTGAAACTTGTCCATACACAGGTGATCTGTAATCTGACATTAACGAGGTTATTGGAATCAGTTTGTGAGTGTGTAGATTTTTAACGCTTAGATGTTTTTGATTCTTTTTTACCGCTAACCAACAAGGCTGACTGCCAGCTAGAATCTGGAGCGGCAGAAACAACCTCCTGATTGCTGCTGGACATGGGGAATACTTTAAATTGTTTACTTTTATTGCTTGAATTTAGCTTCAAAAAAGCAAAAAGGAACGCAGAGATCAGGCACATAAATAATAGGGAAGCAGACCCGACGAACCAAAGTTTATTTCTATTTGAGGACTTAGCCGGTGTTACCGGATGGATAAATGAATATCCCTTCTTCGTGATTGTTTCAATGAAACGAGGATTTTTAGAGTCGTCACAAAAGACCTTTCTCAGTTCGAAAATAGCGCGTGTTGCAACTTCAGGTTCGGTAACTTGATTAGGCCAAAGGGTCGATAAAATTTCTTCTCGACTGAGTACTTCTCCATGGTGTTTCACCAATAGGCATAACACTGCCATCACTTTAGGTTCTAGGGTGAATGTTCGCTTGGGTAAAGTTAATTTATTGTGCTTGGGCGATACAAGGTATTCGCCTATCCAAAAATCCCTTTGCAAAATACCCACCTTAACTTTATGAAAATATTGAAGATAAAAAAATAATAGCTACATAATTTTTACATGATTGTAAGTAATAAGCACAGGCTATACAACATCCTCAGTTTATAAATCACTTAGTTAGTAAATAGGAATAAGCATGTATAAATTACTGTATTGGACGCTGATGGGGTGTTCACTAGCGGCTCAGGCGGGAGAGATCAACCTGACCATAGAAGGAAAGGGTGTCATCAGTTCTGTAGATGGAGAAGCCAACTGCAGTGAATCTTGCATTATTGATACCGTAGACACTAGCCGTATGTTGCAAGCGCAGGCTGAACAAGGTTGGAACTTTGAGAGCTGGCAAGGACAAAATTGTGATGGTGGTAATTATTTGCAACTTGAAGAGAATCATAAAGATATAGGTTCCGTTAGTGGAGGTGCTAAGACCTTACAGGCAATCAATATCAATAATGATGAGTATGTGGATTTAGTCGGCATCAGTTTATTTAATGGTGTTGTTTATCAACTAATTAATCAAGCGGGGGACGGCTTTGAACGTCAACAGTTGGTTGGTGGCTTGAGCTATCCTGCAGCTTTGGACGCCTATGATTGGAATAACGATGGCTATGAAGATTTACTAGTGAGCGATTTTACTACTCGTAGTATTAAACTTTACCTAAATGATGGGCTAGGCCAGTTTGAATTTGAAGAAAATATAGTCATTGAAGGGGTTAGACCTTATTCCTTTACTGTAAATGACTTTAATAAGGACGGCCAACCTGATCTATTTATATCGAGCTTCCGTGCAGATACGTCAGGTGATCTTTATGTGTTGGTGAACAGCATCAGTGACGCAAAAACGGCGTTATATTTGAACAACAACGGTGTATTTAGTGAAGCAAAGAAAATCTCTGACTATGCGGCTATCACACTTGATAGTTACACAGGGTCGGCATCAGGTCAGGTGAGCATTGTTGCGGCCGAAATCGCAGCTAAGGCGGTAAGTGTGTATGCCGAAGATAGCGGTTTTGTGCGTAATGTTGTAGATAATAGCGACGCTCCTTACGGGGCAGCATTCATGGATTTAGATAAAAATGGCAGTATGGATATAGTCTCAGCACATTACTTAGAACCGCGTCTAAGCCTCCATTATGATGGTGGTAATAAGAAAGAAGATGTTGCAGGAGCAGCTGAAGGGCTTACCGCAACCGCAGTCGCTGACTTTAATAATGATGGTTATTTAGACGTAGCAACCGGTGAGTTTAATAAAAAGCAGTTTTACTACTTTATGGGTACAGGTTATTTAGATTGCCTAGTCAACAAAGGCACTAATATTGAATTAACGGCGCTGTTTACTCAGGGAGAGTCATCAACAACGCCACCCATACAAACTCAACCAGTAGATAATGCAACAAGTACTAAAGGTTCTAGCGGAGGTTCTACTAACTTGACCTTGCTCTTATTAGTTATAGGCATCGGTGTACGCCGATTCTACAAGTTTTAATATCCCCTACGATGCCAAGGCTCTAAAGAGCCTTTTTACTTATCTGTGCAGTTATTTTATGGCAACGTCAGATCCCACGGCCTTTACTTCGCTTCTCAACCACCGCTGCTGTCATCCTTGAAATACAACACAAATCGCCGGCGCTGTTATAAATCTTAATCTCCCACACGGAAGAGCGGCCGCCTAGGTGCACGGGTTTGGTCACAGCTTTGAGTGTGCCGGTGCGTGAGGCTTTGAGGTGGTTGGCGTTGATCTCTTGGCCGACGCAGTAGTATTTGCTGGTATCAACAACAAAGTTGGCGGCGTAGCTGGCGACGGTTTCAGCCAACACTACATATGCGCCACCGTGGACGATGCCGATGGGGTTATATAATTCGTTGGTTACTGGCATGGTGGCAACAAGGTAATCGTCGCCGATTTCGCTTATTTCAATGCCGAGCTTGGTCATTAAGGTGCCTTTTTCACCCACGCCAAGGTCGAGCTTTTTACACAGGTCAAAATCGATATCTTGGGCCCAAATACGTTTGCTCATGCTTACTACTCCTTATACAGCAACGTCTGTGAATGTTCTGATGTTGCTCATGGTGGCAACTTGGTGCACATAGTGCTGGATATGTTCGGGAGTGCGCAAGCCTTTTACGACGGTTAAGTTGCGCAAGAAGGGGAAGATAGCAACATCGGCCCATGAGATTTCATCCGGCGCATCGAGCCAAGATAGCTCATCCAAAGCCCTATCCATGGTCGTTATATCTTCATTACTGTGGGCAAGAATATCAGCGAAGGTAGCCCCCAAGAACGCCTCCTTTCTATCGATGTAATGGGCGATGGCGTTTAGTGTGCCAAATTCTGGTAGGGCGAGTTGCGGCCAGCGCGGTAAGGTTAACCGTAAAAAAGTGGGTAAGTAGGTCTCTACCCATTTGCTTGCGGGCGTGAGGTAGTCACCATGATCCAATGGCATTTTTGCTCGTTTGCAGAAGTAGGAAGCAATATCGAGGCTTTGCGCCATGGCAATGTTTTGATTTTTAGCTAATATGGGAACGGTTGATTTGCCGACTAACTCGATGGCGGTGGTTGTGTCGTCGGCTTGTAAGTAGAGTATCTGCACGTCTATATTGCGTGCATAGGCAACCATTCTGGCTTTAACTGAATAAGGGCAATGCTCATAAATGTAGAGTTTCTTCACGGTTACTGTTGCCTTGTTTGCATCGGGCTTCACACCCTTTTTACTTTGAAGGAGAGAATATGGATTTTCAATCTGTGTATGATTTTTGGTTTAAGCAATGCCAACCCGAGGACTGGTTTAAAAAGAATGCAGCGTTTGACGACAAGGTTATTAAGCAATTTTCGCAACTGCATCATGCGGCAGCTCAGGGCGAGTTGGTACATTGGCGCAACACAGCTCAAGGGGCGCTGTGTGAAATCATCGTGCTCGACCAATTCTCGCGCAACATGTTTCGCGACACGCCAAAAGCCTTCACCTTTGATGGGCTGGCTTTGTGCTTGGCTCAGCACGCGGTGGATAAGGGCTTCGATATGCAATTGAATGAGCAAGAGCGCCCGTTTATGTACATGCCCTATATGCACAGTGAGAGTAAGATTATCCATCAGGAGGCTGATAGGTTGTTCAAGCCATTGGATAATTATGATTTTGAAGTGGCGCATAAGAAGATTATCGATCGTTTTGGTCGATACCCGCATCGCAATGAAATACTAGGGCGTAAATCCACGGATGATGAAATTGTGTTTTTAACTCAACCCAACAGCAGCTTTTAGCATTTACGCGCTGACGTAAACACAAAAACCCAAACCTAAGTAGGGCGCTTTGTTACGAGCTGAGCAAATTGCCTGATTTTATTTGCGATTTTCTGACAACTGTATATACTCACAGCTAAATGTACTGTATGGAAACCCAGTTGTATGCGTCCTTTAACTAATCGCCAATCGCAAATTTTAGAGCTGATCAAAGTATTTATTAAAGACACGGGCATGCCGCCTACGCGTGCTGAGATTGCACAAACACTGGGGTTTCGCAGTGCGAATGCCGCAGAAGAGCACCTTAAAGCCCTTGCCAAAAAGGGTGTGATCAAAATGAAGCCCGGTGCCAGCCGAGGTATTCAACTGGTTGAAGAGGAAGAGCCTGAGCAATTAGGCTTGCCTCTGATAGGTCGCGTCGCTGCCGGTGAACCCATCTTGGCGCAAGAGCACATTGAAAGTCACTGCCAAATCGATCCATTACTGTTTAAGCCTGCCGCTGATTACCTACTACGTGTTGATGGTATGAGTATGAAAGATATCGGTATTATGGACGGCGACTTACTGGCTGTGCATCGTGCTCAGGTTGCGGAGAACGGCCAAGTGGTGGTTGCCCGTGTTGGTGATGACGTCACTGTGAAGCGTTTAGAGAAAGCCGGTCGTAAAATATTGCTGCATGCAGAGAATGAAGAATTTGCGCCAATCGAAGTTGACCTAGAGCATGAATCTTTCAATATTGAAGGTTTAGCGGTAGGTGTAATCCGAAATGCTGATTGGATGTAGTTGTACCCGTTAAATATTCGCCCCCAATGCGCCGTTTATTGGGGGTTTCCAGCCCTTTTCTAATTCCTTTTTCTGTACGCTAACAGATTGAATCTCCCCAAAATATTTATTGAAAAAAGCAAAACAAAAACGTCTATTTTCTTGCTATATGCTCAATTCTTGACTAATTGGTTAGATTACAGGCTTTGCTGGTTGCTTTTTAATCGCTTTGTGTAAAGTAAATGTAATCGGCCAGTTCTAAGCATAATAATAATGAAGATTGGCTAGCAGTTATTGCCTCTTCTCTTTTTGCGTTGCGCGTTTTAAGGAGATGGTACATGAAGAAGCTTTGCTCCCTCATGTTGCTGTGTTTGTTCGCCCCGCACTTGGCTTTTGCAAATAGTGATTATAATTTGCGCCCAGGGGTGACCGACATCAGTGAAAATGTTTACCAGTTGCACATGACGATATTCATCATCTGCTGTGTCATTGGTGTAATAGTGTTCGGTGCAATGTTCTGGGCTTTGCTCAGACACCGTAAATCTAAAGGGGCTCAACCCGCATCCTTCCATGAGAGCACCAAGGTAGAAATACTTTGGACCGCGATCCCATTTTTAATTCTCATCGGTATGGCCGTACCTGCGACCAAAACCCTGATAGCGATGGAAGATACCTCAAAAGCAGATGTCACCATCAAAATCACGGGGTCGCAGTGGAAGTGGCATTATGAGTACATGGGCCATGATGTGGGCTTTTACTCGTTGCTCTCTACCCCGCAAGAGCAAATTCAAAACGCTCAGGAAAAAGGCGAACATTACTTACTGGAAGTGGATAAGCCGTTAGTGATCCCAACAGATAAAAAAGTCCGCTTTTTGATGACTTCAGACGACGTTATCCACTCTTGGTGGGTGCCTGATTTTGCAGTTAAAAAAGATGCTAATCCAGGCTTTATCAACGAAGCATGGACCAAGGTAAACGAAGCGGGTATCTACCGCGGCCAATGTGCTGAGCTATGTGGTAAAGACCATGGCTTTATGCCTGTGGTGGTTGAAGCCAAAGCGCCCGAAGAATTCGAAGCCTGGTTAGCTGAGCAAAAACAAGCGGTGCAAGCACAAGCCGATGCCGATGCAGCGCTGCTTGATCAGACACTTTCTCAAGAAGAACTGATGGCATCAGGTGAGCAAGTCTACATGGCGCGCTGTGCTGCGTGTCACCAACCCACAGGTCTGGGTTTACCGGGGGTATTTCCTGCGATTAAGGGAAGTCCCATCGCAACAGGTAATATCAAGGATCACATAGACATCGTGGTTCACGGTAAGCCAGGTACAGCGATGCAGGCGTTCGTGAGTCAGCTAACTCTCAAAGAACTCGCATCGGTAATCACCTACCAGCGTAATGCATTTGGCAACGACACTGGCGACACAGTGCAACCAAGTGCGATTCAGGCCGCAATTGATGGGGAAGGACAATGAGTACAGCTGCTGCAACACATGAACATCACGGGCCTGCAACAGGTATTAAACGCTGGCTCTTTACCACTAACCATAAAGACATAGGTACACTTTACCTACTGTTTTCACTGCTTATGTTTTTAACGGGCGGTGCAATGGCCATGGTCATTCGCGCCGAGCTATTCCAGCCGGGACTGCAGCTCGTTGACCCACACTTTTTTAACCAGATGACCACAGTGCATGGCTTAATCATGGTGTTCGGTGCGGTTATGCCAGCCTTTACGGGGCTAGCCAACTGGATGATCCCGATGATGATTGGCGCGCCAGATATGGCGCTTCCGCGTATGAACAACTGGAGCTTCTGGATCTACCATTCGCGTTTGCGATTTTATTGTTGTCGCTGTTTATGGAAGGCGGCGGTCCGGCATTTGGTTGGACTTTCTACGCGCCACTGTCCACGACTTACAGTAACGACAACACAGCGTTGTTTGTGTTTGCGGTGCATATCATGGGTATCAGCTCCATCATGGGGGCTATTAACGTGATTGTTACCATAGTGAACTTACGCGCACCAGGTATGACGTGGATGAAACTGCCGCTGTTTGTGTGGACATGGTTGATCACCGCCTTCTTGCTGATTGCGGTTATGCCTGTGCTTGCGGGTGCGGTCACCATGGTACTCACGGATAAATACTTTGGTACCGACTTCTTCAATGCCGCCGGGGGTGATCCAGTCATGTTCCAGCATATTTTCTGGTTCTTTGGTCACCCTGAGGTATACATCATGATTTTACCGGCATTCGGTATTATCTCGACGATTGTACCTACCTTCTCGCGCAAAAAGCTGTTTGGGTATGCGTCGATGGTGTACGCCACCGCGTCTATCGCCTTGTTGTCATTTGTGGTGTGGGCGCACCATATGTTCACCACAGGCATGCCGCTCGCTGGGGAGTTGTTCTTTATGTACTCCACCATGCTGATATCCGTGCCGACTGGGGTGAAGGTATTCAACTGGGTGGCCACCATGTGGCGAGGTTCTATCAGCTTTGAAATACCGATGATGTTCTCCATCGCCTTTATAGTGCTCTTTACCCTTGGTGGTTTCTCCGGCTTGATGTTGGCGATTACGCCGGTGGACTTCCAATACCACGACACGTATTTCGTGGTGGCGCATTTCCACTACGTATTGGTAACGGGAGCGGTGTTCTCAATTATGGCGGCAGCTTATTACTGGCTACCTAAATGGACAGGACACATGTACAGCACCACCTTGGCAAAGTGGCACTTCTGGATGTCGCTTATCAGCGTAAACGTATTGTTCTTCCCAATGCACTTTGTTGGCTTGGCGGGGATGCCACGTCGAATCCCAGACTATGCACTGCAGTTTGCTGACTTCAACGCCATTATCAGTATCGGTGGCTTTGCCTTTGGCTTATCACAATTACTGTTTGTTGCTGTGGTCTTTAAGTGCATTAAAGCGGGTGAAAAAGCGCCTGCGAAAGTATGGGACGGTGCCGAAGGACTTGAGTGGGAAGTCGCATCACCTGCGCCTTATCACACTTTCGAAACACCGCCTAAGGTGCAGTAATGAACCACGCGCCGTTATTGAAGAAACTCGTGATCAGTGTAATAGCAATGTTCGCATTTGCTTTCGCACTGGTACCGCTGTACGACGTGTTCTGTGATGTCACTGGCCTCAATGGCAAGCCATCCATGGAGCAAGCACAGCAAAGCGAAGTGGTGGATGAAAGCAGAGAGGTGACTGTGAGCTTCACCACGCATGCGCAAAGCGGCGCCCCCTTTATTGTTGATGCACAAACCCAAGCCGTCGTGGTGAAGCCCGGAGAAATGAGCGTGGTGACTTTCTCTGCAGCTAATACAGCTGATGAAGCGCGAGTAATGCAGGCAATTCCGTCTGTGTCTCCGGGTTTGGCGGCGAAATACTTACACAAACTGGCATGCTTTTGCTTTGACCAACAAACAATGCAAGCCAATGAAAAACAAGAATATCAATTAAGGTTTTATGTCGATCCAGCGCTACCTCCTGAATATGAGGAGCTAACGTTGTCATACACGCTTTTTGATATCAGCGCTAAGCATCCAGAAGCTTTGGTTGCCTCGGCGCGATAAACCAAATGAGGCATAAATATGAGTGAACAGTATGAAAAGTACTACGTACCGGCCGAGAGCCCCTGGCCGATTGTCGGTGCAGTAGCCATGTTCTTCATCGCTGCAGGCGCGGGTTTAACCGTGATGCAGATGGGTCAAGAAAGCAGCCACGGTCACTACCTGCTATTTGCAGGTATTGCGGTGTTGCTGTACATGTTGGTTAACTGGTTCCGCAATGTGATCAGTGAGTCACATGGGGGTCTGTATTCTGCGCAAATGGACCGTTCGTTTAGACAAGGAATGAGTTGGTTTATCTTCTCAGAAGTGATGTTCTTTGCGGCTTTCTTCGGTGCACTATTTTATGCCCGTATGCTGGCGGTGCCTTGGTTAGGCGGAGACGGCAATAATGTGATGACAGGTGAAGTGCTGTGGCCTGAATTTACATCGGCTTGGCCACTTGAGACTACTCCGGGAGGCACTACGACTCAAGCTATGGGCTGGCAAGGCCTCCCGCTGATCAACACCATTATCTTATTGGTTTCCTCCGTCACTTTGCAGTTTGCCCACACAGCAATCGAAAAAGACAATCGCAAACCATTGGCTATCTTTTTATTGCTCACCATTTTGCTTGGCGCGTTGTTCTTGGGTTTACAAGTACAAGAATACATTCACGCTTATAAAGACTTAGGCTTGAAGCTCGATTCAGGCATTTACGGCAATACCTTCTTCCTTCTCACAGGTTTCCACGGCATGCACGTGACTCTTGGGGCCATCATGCTAACCGTGGTGTTCATTCGAGTATTAAAAGGGCACTTTAGCAGCGAGAAGCATTTCGCATTTCAAGCTGCAGCGTGGTACTGGCACTTTGTAGATGTGGTGTGGCTGTGCCTGTTTGTGTTTGTGTATGTGTTGTAATGGGTGATTGATTAAAGCGCAGCAGCCCGAGTTGCTGCGCAACAAGAATAATAATGAGGACAAGTACGCACAACGCGACTCGCTTGCCCAAAAAATGAGACATAGGCACTTTGTTATCGGATTTTATCATCGCTAACAGCGCCCTAAAGAGGGTGTAAATGACGATTAGCAGTAGCGCAATAATAATAATTTTTATAAGCACGATACGGATGCTCCGAGGTTGGTGGTTGAGTGTTTACAGGTAAGCTTAGCGCAATTTTATGGACAGGGCTGGTTATCCTAACGATAACTGTTTGTACTCGCTTGGGTTTTTGGCAGCTGGAGCGTGCTGAACAAAAGCAGCAAAGGCAACAAATGCTGGATTCATGGTCTGAGCGTGGTGTGCTAGATTTTGCCAATGCCTTGCGTTTTATCGAACAAGGCGATGCCACAGGAATGCAAGTTGCGATTACAGGAGAGGTTTCTACTCAATATTGGTTGCTCGACAATCAGGTTTATCAAGGAAAAGTAGGCTACGACGTATTAGTGTTGGTGTTACCTGATGCGTCTAATCGTTGGTTGCTCGTCAACCTTGGGTTTGTGCCAGCACCTATGACCCGAAATGAACTGCCGATTATAAACCTTCCTAGCGAAATGACGATGCCCCAAGCGCTAATTAAAGACGGCGAGTTGGGCGGTATTACCCTCAAAGATGATATTCAACAAGACGCTTGGCCCAAGCGTATTCAACAAATAGATTTACACAGTATGGCGCAGCAAACTCGTAAGCCAATTCATCCCTTTATGGCTTATGCAGGGCTGGCCAATCGCAGCGTTAACGCTCAGCCACATTATCAGCCAGTAACTATGTCGGCGCAGAAGCACAATGCTTATGCGTTACAGTGGTTTTTGATTGCGCTAGCCGCTTTGGTCATTGCGCTCAGTGCATATTGGCGAGCAAGGAGAACACATGAAAAATAATAAACCGCTCTACTTATTTATTGGTTGCTTTTTAGTGCCAGTGGTAGCCGCCGTATTAGTGCTCAAAAGTGGCTGGTTGCCGGGCGAGCAAAGCAATCATGGTCGATTTTTAGATAAACAGGTGGCACTGGAACAATGGCAAGAGTATCCATTGTCACCATGGACGATTGCAATGGTGAATACGCCGCAATGTGACAACTGTGCCACCCAATGGCAGGACGTACAGGCATTGTATGTGGCATTGGGCAAAAACCAAGGCAAGGTACGTTTGGCCTTGATGGGTCCTGACCTCGATGTTGAAGGTGAGGCACATCCTACATTGCACGTGCAGGATGCTCCCACACAACTGACGCCAGGAAATTTATATTTAATTGATCACCACGGTTTGGTGGTCTTGGAGTACGACTATGTACAGCAACCACAAGAAAATAGGTTGATGCACAAAGGACTATTAAAAGATTTGAAAAAACTTTTGAATTATTCGCGCAGCAGCTAAGAGGCCAGTATGACTAAAAATTATAAACGTCTGGTGTTAATGACGGCATTATTAGCCGTGATGGTGGTGGGGTTAGGTGCGTATACACGCTTGAGCGACGCGGGGTTAGGGTGCCCGGATTGGCCAGGATGTTATGGCTTTTTAACGGTGCCAGACAAAGCCCATGAAATCGCCGCGGCCGAGCAAAGCTTCCCTGGTTTAGAAGTACACCAAGGCAAGGCGCTCAAAGAAATGGTGCATCGCTATTTCGCTGGCACGTTAGGGCTGTTTGATCCTTGCAATAGCGATATATGCATTACGTAATGCCAAGCTTGCGCACATGCCATTGCGGTTACCTGTTGTTTTGTTACTGCTGGTGGTGTTTCAAGCCATGCTGGGAATGTGGACGGTGACCATGAATTTGCAGCCGCTGATTGTAATGGGGCATTTGCTCGGCGGCTTCTCCATCGCAAGTTTGCTTTGGTTACTTTATCTACGTGCTTACAGCAAGCCTGTGTTTGGTGGTGATGCCGGAGCGAAAGCGCTACAAGGGTGGAGCATGGCGGCGCTCTGTATGGTCATTATTCAAATCGCACTGGGAGGGTGGTTAGCAGCGAATTATGCAGCCGCTCATTGCGTTGGCTTCCCGATGTGTGAAGGCAGTGAAGCCTTTTCATTGTCTAAAGTTTTTCACTTACCCATGGAGCATGCTAATTATGAATATGGCGTGCTGTCGTATGACTCTCGAATGTCTATTCATCTACTGCATCGCTTTGGCGCACTGATGACGCTTTTGGTAGTGTTCAGTGCCATGTGGCAGGTGTTTAAAGGCGCATATTCAAGAACAATAAAAAATGCAGTGGTTGCAGTTGTGGCTGCACTCGTAGCGCAGGTCTGTATTGGCATTGCCTTGGTGTTTATGCAAATTCCACTTCTGGTGGCATTAGCGCATAACTTAATGGCTTTATTGCTGTTACTGACGTTGGTGCGCTTGTGTTACCTACAAAAAGCCAAGTGTTAGGGAGAGCTAGTAATGAGTAAAGTTTTATCCGTTAATGCAGTTACCGCAGAGCATACAAGTTGGCGAGATTATCTCGCGATGTGCAAAGCGAAAGTCGTGTTAATGCTGGTACTGACCGGTTGGGTTGGGGTGGCGCTGGCACCTGACATGGATCGTTCTTGGCTGCTGCAATTGGTGAGTTTAACCGCAATTGGTTTGCTCTCAGCAGCCGCTGCAGTGATCAATCATATTGTTGACCGCGAAATTGATACCAAGATGGCACGTACTCGCCATCGCCCTGTTGCAGTTGGCAAAGTGAGTGAAGCCCGTGGTTTTGTTTTTGCCGCTGTTCTTGGTGTCACTGGTTTTGTGGCCTTGGTGGCAGCATCAAATTGGTTGTGTGCCATTTTAACGCTGTTCGCCTTAGTTGGTTATGCGGTGATTTACACCATGTTTCTAAAAAGAGCGACGCCCCAAAATATCGTCATCGGTGGCCTTGCTGGGGCGATGCCTCCCTTGCTTGGTTGGGTCAGTGAAACGGGGCAACTCGCGGCTGCACCTTGGTTGTTAGTCATGATTATATTCACGTGGACGCCACCGCATTTTTGGGCTCTTGCCATTGCGCGTGAAGCCGATTATCGTCGCGCCAATGTACCCATGTTGCCAGTCACCCATGGAATCGATTTTTGTAAAACATGTGTTTTGGGCTACACAGTGATTCTAGCGCTGGTCTGTGTGTTACCTTATTTGATTGGTATGTCAGGGCTATTCTATTTGGCGGCCAGCACGATTCTAAATGCGATGTTTATTGTTTATGCATGGCGATTAAAGCGTAATCCAGAGCATCGAAGTGCCATGGCGGTTTTTAAGTTCTCAATTCTTCATTTAATGTTACTCTTTGTCGCATTATTTATTGATAAATGGGTATTTTATGTCGTTTAGGTGGTTGTGGGCAGGTTGTATGACACTTGCTTTGGTGGGGTGCTCAAAGCCTGAATTAGACGTAGAAGCACTGGTGTATGAGCCCGCAAAGACAATCAATGCGTTTACCTTGGAAGACCAAAATGGTGCTGAGGTGGGTGTGTCCCAATTGCAAGGGCAGTGGGATTTGGTATTCCTTGGGTACACCAGTTGTCCCGATGTATGCCCTATGACTTTGGCTAAATTAAGTCAGGTGGTCAGTAGCTTAGGACGCAAAGACGTGAATGTGTGGTTTGTCTCAGTGGACCCGAATCGAGACACCGCCGCTAAGCGACGCCAGTACATCACCTATTTCAATCCCGATTTCAAAGCGGTCTCAGGACCGCATCCACAGCTTTACCCATTTGTCCAAAATTTAGGGTTAATTTATGCAATTTCAGAAGAGCAAACGGGTAATTACCTCGTTGACCACAGTGCTTCGGTTGTTTTGGTCGATCCCGAAGGGTTAATTCGGGCCATCTTTAAACCTGAATATGCTGTTGGCTCTGTACCTACAATAAATACTGATACAATGACTGCCGAGTTGCACGCAATCATCAATTACTATTCACACTGATAAAATTCCCTTCTACCTCTGTATCTCTTAGATTTGGGGCTTGATCACCTAAGCCCCTCTTTAGCTGAAAGAAATTTTTACATCATCGACTGGCAATCTAGTTAACTGTGTCTAAGCTTTTGAATAGACGCTAGTAAATTACAAGCATAATTTATGTTGAAACTGCCCAATGAGATGACGATTTCTCAGGTTGAAGCATTACATACAGAACTACAAGCACAGCTGCAAAGCGACAGTAATGTGTGCCTTGATATCAGTGAAGTGACCAAAGCAGATACCGCATGCGTGCAACTTTTATGTGCCTTACAAAAAAGTCTGCAATTGGGGGATCACGCCATTGTGTGGGAAGGCGCAAGCGAAGCACTTGAAAATGCGTGTGAAACATTGGGTGTCGCGAACTACCTAGCACTGAATGGAAATAGATAATATTTTAGAGGGTGTCTATGAAAAAGATTTTAGCTGTTGATGACTCTGCATCAATGCGCCAAATGGTGAGTTTTACTCTCAAAAAAGCGGGCTTTGATGTAACCGAGGCGAAAGATGGTAGTGAAGCGCTGGCGATAGCTAAACAAAACAAATTTGACGCGGTCATCTCGGACGTCAATATGCCCATCATGGATGGCATCACCCTAATCCGTGAGTTGAGAGGACTACCTGACTATAAATTCACACCCTTGTTGATGCTAACCACTGAGTCTGGTTTGGACAAAAAGTCAGAAGGTAAAGCGGCGGGGGCCACTGGGTGGATAGTGAAGCCGTTCAACCCTGACCAATTGCTGGCCGTTCTCAAAAAAGTTATTCGTTAAGAGCCGCGGCCTATGAGTATCGATCTCAGTCAATTTTTTGAAGTCTTCTTCGAAGAAAGCTTTGAGGGCTTAGATGCCATGGAAACAGAGCTTCTAAACCTCACTCCTGGCGATACTGATAGCGAGACGTTAAATACCATTTTTCGCGCTGCACATTCCATTAAAGGCGGCAGTGGCACCTTTGGATTTGCCTCGGTGTCCGATTTCACTCATGTACTCGAAACCCTACTAGACCAAATCCGCCAAGGTCAACGAGAGCTTACAGCTGAGCATGTTAACTTACTGCTGCAATCGGTGGATTGCTTACGCGAAATGCTCAGGGCTTTGCAAAGTGAGCAAGAACCGGATCTCACCGTCGCGGGTGAATTAAAACAAAAGTTCGAGGTGATTTTAGGTTTAGCATCTCAGGTGGAATCACAAGATCCCGTTGAATATCGTGTAACTAATGAAAAAGAAACGCAGACGTTCCAAATAAACTTCAAGCCTCATCATCATTTATTTAAAACCGGCAATGAACCTTTGTACATGCTCAGCGACTTGGCGGAATTAGGTCATTTAGAAGTGCACTCTGAGCTAGGTGCTATTCCTGCGATTGATCAGTTGCAAAGTGATGAGTGTTTTATGTCGTGGCAGTTATTCCTCGAAACCGACGCAAAAAAAGAACAAATCGAAGAAGTGTTCGAGTGGGTTGAAGATGACGCCGACATAGAAATTACCTTGTGTGGTGGTCTATTTGCTGAACAGCAGCAAGCACAAGATACTCAACCTCCTAACGCGACAGACGAAAATAACGAAGAATCAGGACAATCAGCCCCTGTTACAACCCCTGCGACTGCAGGAGCAGTTGCAACTGCGGCTGCAAAAGCAGGCAAACCTGCGAAGAAATCATCCAGCAATGAATCCACTTCTATCCGCGTTGGTATTGATAAAATTGATTCACTTATCAACATGGTAGGCGAGCTGGTTATTACCCAATCCATGCTCAGCCAACTCAGTGAGCAAGAAATTACAGAGCATACTTTAGCTGCGTTGCAAGAGGGCTTAGCGCAACTTGCCCACAACACGCGAGACCTACAAGAAAACGTGATGCGTATTCGCATGCTCCCCATCAGTTTTGTATTTAGCCGTTTCCCCCGTTTGGTGCGTGATATCTCACAAAAGCTCAACAAAAATGTTGAGTTGAAAATTCTTGGGGAAGCCACCGAACTAGATAAAACGGTAATGGAAAAGATTTCTGATCCCATGGTGCATCTGGTGCGAAACTCTCTCGATCACGGTTTAGAAACACCAGAGCAGCGTGAGGCGGCGGGTAAAGAGCCTATCGGTACGGTCACGCTTAACGCCTTCCACCAAGGTGGCAATATCGTCATCGAAATTATGGATGATGGACGCGGTTTAAATACCGAAAAAATCAAGGAAAAAGCTATCGCAAATGGCCTTATCAATCCGCAGGACGATCTCAGTGAAGAGAAAGTCCACGAGCTGATATTTGAACCTGGTTTTTCAACCGCTGATGAGGTGAGCGACATCTCTGGGCGCGGTGTTGGCATGGATGTGGTTAAGTCCAACATCTCGGATTTGAACGGCTCGATAGAAGTGGCATCGAGCGCTGGCGTGGGGTCGACCTTTACCATCCGCTTACCGCTTACCCTAGCAATCTTGGATGGTCAGTTGGTGCGAGTCGACAAGCACACATACATAGTGCCGCTTATTTCCATCGTCGAATCGTTGCAGATTGATACCGCAAAAGTGAGTACGGTCGGCAGTGGTCTAGAAGTGCTGCGTCTACGCGATGAATACATCCCTATTTTGCGTTTATACAAGATATTTAATCATCCCAATGCCATTACTGAGCTCAGTAAAGCCCTGCTCGTGGTGGTGGAAAATGACAATCAAAAAGTGGGTTTGCTGGTGGATGACTTACTGGCACAACAGCAGGTAGTGATAAAAAGCTTAGAAGCTAACTATCAGCGGGTAGACGGCATCTCGGGAGCCACTATTTTAGGGGACGGCAGAGTGTCTTTGATTGTTGATATTGCGGGATTAATTAAGTTAGCAGGCCTTAAAAAGCCAGGCTCGCAAGACAGCATGTTAGATGCTGCTCTGCTGCATGAGGAGCAGGCATGAAGGTAGAAGGTATTGATGAGTACATAGTGCTGCAAAACCACCAAGGTGAAGTGCAGCAGTACCTCACGTTTATGATGGCTGCAGAAGAGTACGGCGTCGATATTCTTAAGGTGCAAGAGATCCGCGGTTGGGAAGAAATAACAGAAATCCCGAACGCGCCTGATTTCATTAAAGGGGTGATTAATCTGCGCGGCACCATTGTACCCATCATTGATTTACGCTTGCGTTTTACCATTGCCCACAAGGAATACGGCCCCTTAACTGTGGTCATTATTGTCAAAGAATACGTGGGCGATAAAGAGAAGGTTGTTGGTTTGGTTGTTGATGCGGTGTCCGATGTATACACCATCAATAACGATGATGCGCGATCAGCGCCAGAGTTTCATGATTCTACGGACAATGAATTCGTAGACAGGCTGGTAAATGTGGGTGACAAGATGGTTATCTTGCTCGATTTACCAAAAATTATTGATTGTTGATACTGAATTAGCACGAACAGGGTGGATTAAAAATGGTCTGGTTTACTAAGGAATCGAAAGACACAGGTGAAGATGCGCTGGTGTTACAGGCGCTGAACCGCTCGCAGGCGGTGATCGAATTCGAACCCTCGGGTATGATCATTACCGCCAATGATAACTTCCTCAACGTGATGGGCTACCGACTGGACGAAATTCGCGGTCAACATCACAGAATGTTTGTGCCTGCCAACGAATCTTCAAGTCCAGAATACAGTGCTTTTTGGCAGCGTTTGGGACGCGGTGAATTTATCGCCGATGAGTTTAAACGAGTTTCCAAAAATGGCGAAGATGTGTGGATTCAAGCTTCATACAACCCTGTTTTAGATAAGCAGGGGCGTGTACTCAAAGTAGTCAAAGTCGCTACAGATATCACACAGAACAAACTTAAAACGGCCGAATTAGAGGGACAAGTCGATGCCATCGGTCGTTCGCAAGCAGTCATTGAGTTCGATTTAAGTGGCAATATTCTGACTGCCAACGATAACTTTTTGCAAACCATGGGTTATCAACTCAATGAGATCAAAGGCCAACATCACCGGATGTTTGTAACACCCGAGTTTGCGGCGAGCGCTGAGTACAGCGACTTTTGGCAACGTTTGGCTCGTGGTGAGTACAATAGCGGTCAGTACCAACGTGTGGGTAAAGGAGGGCGGGAAGTCTGGATTCAAGCTTCGTACAATCCCATTATCGACATGACAGGCAAGCCTATAAAAGTGGTTAAATACGCAAGTGACATCACTGAGCAACGCACTGAACAGATGAAAGCTAAAGAATCTGCCAAGCTGGTTAATGCCCTTAAGGTATGCCAAGCCAATGTCATGATGGCGAACAATGACCTTGAAATCGTCTACGTGAACGACCAAGTTCTAAAAATGCTGCGTAATCGTGAGGCCCAATTACAAACTGTGCTGCCAAATTTTAAAGTCAGTACGTTAATCGGAACCTGCGTGGATGATTTCCATAAAAATCCAGCGCACCAGCGTGGCATGCTCTCGCGTTTAACTGAACCGTACAACACCAATCTCAAATTGGCGGGACTGACCTTTAATCTCATTGCCACACCTTGGTTTGATCTTGACGGCAATCGTCTGGGCACCATCGTTGAGTGGCAGGATATTACCGAAGAGCTTGCTCGCTCCGAACATGAGAAGCAAACCGCAAGGGAAAACCTGCGTGTGCGTCACGCCCTTGATAATGTTGCTACCAACACCATGATTGCCGACGCTGAGCACAATATCGTGTATATGAACAAAGCGGTGGTGAACATGATGCGCAATGCTGAGCAAGATTTGCGACGCGATCTACCGAACTTTGATAGCAATAACCTTGTTGGTCAGAACATTGATGTGTTCCACAAGAACCCAGCACATCAACGAGGCATGTTAGCGAAGCTATCAACAACTTATCGTACACAAATCGTTGTTGGTGGCCGCACCTTCTCACTCATCGCTAACCCAATTATGACAGAAGAAGGCGACCGCGCGGGTACCGTCGTAGAGTGGTCTGATAGAACAGCTGAAGTCGCGATTGAAGGTGAAATCGATAAATTGGTTAACGCCGCTCGCGGCGGTGAACTGGATGCTCGCGTCAGTGTCGATGGCAAAGAAGGCTTCTTCTTACGCTTGTCGCAAGGTCTGAATAACCTTGTTGAGGTGGTTGACGACGCGGTAGCTGAAACTGCAATTATGCTCGATGCACTCGCCCATGGTGATCTCACCAAACGTATTGACCGAGACTTCCAAGGTGCCTTTGAAAAACTCAAACGCGATGCCAATAGCACGGCAGATAAGCTGACTGAGGTCATTGACAAAGTCAGCGGTTCGGCGAACTTAGTTGCGACGGGGGCGGAAGAGATTTCGCAAGGTAATACAGACTTGAGTCAACGTACTGAAGAGCAAGCTTCTTCGCTTGAAGAAACTGCGTCAAGTATGGAAGAGATGACCAGTACGGTGCGCCAAAATGCAGACAACGCCAAAGTGGCCAGTGAACTGGCTGCACAAACATGCGACAAAGCGAAACACGGTGGTGAGGTGGTGAATCGCGCTGTAACAGGTATGGCCGAAATTAATGAATCGAGTAAGAAGATTGCCGACATCATTGGCGTTATCGACGAAATCGCTTTCCAAACCAACCTTCTGGCACTGAACGCTGCGGTTGAAGCCGCGCGTGCAGGTGAACAAGGTCGTGGTTTTGCGGTGGTTGCTGGAGAAGTTCGCAATCTAGCGCAACGCTCTGCGGGTGCAGCGAAAGAAATTAAAGAGCTGATCCGTGATAGCGTGGGCAAAGTGGAAGATGGCTCAACATTAGTGAATGAATCTGGGGCAACCTTGCAGGACATTGTCGAGTCAGTCCAACGCGTGTCACAAATGATAGCTGATATTTCGCAAGCCTCGGCGGAGCAAAGCTCAGGTATTGAGCAAGTAAATAAAGCTGTTGCACAAATGGATGAAATGACCCAGCAAAATGCCGCATTGGTTGAAGAGGCCTCTGCTGCGAGTGAATCAATGGCAGAGCAAGCCAACAGCATGCGTCAGATGTTGAGTTTCTTCTCTGTGAACATGTCGTCAGGATTACCGGACTCTCGCCCAGTTGCACCGCCTGTGAAGCGTTTAAATGGCTCAACATCCCGTACGACGCCTAACCCGCCAGCAGGTAACAACTTTGTTGATGACGGCGATGAATGGGAAGAGTTTTAACCACATACTCGAAATGCGCCGCAATGGCGCCTGATAAACGTGAATTAGGGCTCGGAAATGGCGGAATTTACCTTTACGGATAAAGATTTTAAGAATATTTCCGAGCGCGTCTATCAGGCGTGTGGCATCGTTCTTGGTCCTCATAAACGAGAAATGGTGTATTCGCGACTTGCGAAGCGTTTACGCCAGTTTGGTTTCACCCAGTTTAGTCAGTATCTTGAATATTTAGATGGTCATGCAGGAGATGAATTTAGCAACTTCATCAATGCATTGACCACTAACCTCACGTCGTTTTATCGTGAAAAACACCATTTCGACTTTCTCGAAAAAGTGTTACTTCCCAAGCTGTTAAAGGACAACGCAGCTAATCGTAAAATTCGTATTTGGTCAGCGGGATGTTCCACTGGCGAGGAACCGTACTCAATTGCTATGTCGGTTGCCAAAGTATGTCCCCGTACAGGCTGGGATATCAAAATTTTGGCCACAGATTTAGACTCCAACGTGTTAGCAACGGCGCAGCAAGGGGTGTATAACCAACGGCAAATTACTGGAATTCCTGAGCCACTCATCAAACAATGGTTTTTAAAAAGTCGCCATGGTGATCAACTTAAAGTGAAACCTGCGCTACAAAAATACATTACCTTTAAGCGTTTGAACTTATTAGAGCCTTGGCCAATGAAAGGCCAGTTTGACGTGATTTTCTGCCGCAACGTGGTGATTTACTTTGATAAAACCACTAAGGAATATTTGTACGATCAGTTCGCGCAGCGGCTTACAAATTTCGGTCATCTATTTTTAGGGCACTCAGAGAGTATGGGCAAAGATCAGCACCAGTTTCGCAATCTTGGTCGCACTATGTATGTAAAGGCGCATAACTAAATGCATGCTTTTCATCCTACATTAGCAGGCTTCGAACACATCAAGCGATTTTGGGATTCCAGTCGGCACAAGGTGATGGCCAAGGTTTTGCCGGGTGAGTTTTATGTGACCAAGCAAGATGAGCTGATATCTACAGTGTTAGGTTCGTGTATCTCTGCGTGTATATACGACCCGGTGATGGGCATCGGTGGTATGAATCACTTTATGCTACCAACCTCACTTAAGTTTGATGAGATTGACCCTGATAACACCGATTGTCGCTATGGTAATTGGGCGATGGAAATTCTACTCAACGAGATTATTAAAAACGGTGGTAGCCGCAAAAACTTAAAGGTGAAGTTATTTGGTGGTGGCAAGATTATTCGTGCAATGACTGATGTTGGCGTGGGTAATATCCGTTTTGCTAATGCGTATGTGAAAGAGGAAGGGCTCAACTTAGTTGCTCATGATGTCGGCGGGCCTTGGCCCCGGAAAATCATTTTTCACCCAGAATCTGGCAGTGTTAAGATGAAAAAACTACAGACGATGCACAACGATACAATTCAAAAACGTGAGCTAAAATACCTTCACGACATTGAAACACAAGAGACGAGCACGGACATTGAGCTGTTTTAAAAGGCGCGGGACACTATGATTCGAGTATTAATAGTTGATGATTCACCACTTATTCAATCCTTGTTGACAGAAATTATCGGTCAAACCAAGGACATGGAGGTGGTAGCCTGTGCCAGCAATCCTTACCAAGCGCGTGAGCTTATTAAACAGTATAATCCTGATGTGCTGACATTAGATGTAGAGATGCCAAAAATGGACGGCATTAGCTTCTTAAAAAACTTGATGCGCCTACGTCCGATGCCTGTGGTGATGATATCGACGTTAACGCAACAAGGTGCGCCTATTACTTTAGAAGCACTGGAAATTGGCGCCGTTGACTTTGTGGCCAAACCTACAGCAAATGTAGCAGATGAAATGCATTCCTACGCACAAACTCTGCAACAGAAAGTGCGGACGGCGGCAGGGGCGAATGTGCGACGCCACGCCAAAGCCAGCCCGCCGCCAAGTCGCACGGGAACCGAACAAAATATTGAATTCAAACTCAGTCAGTTAATTGCTATTGGGGCATCGACAGGTGGCACAGAAGCAATCAAAGAAGTGATCACTCGCTTACCTGCAAATTTTCCCCCTGTGGTCATCACTCAGCATATACCACCTGTTTTCAGTAAGTCTTTTGCGGTTCGTATGGATACCATGTGTGCGATGACCGTGCATGAAGCGGCAGATGGACAACAGATCAAAACCGGTAATATATACATCGCGCCGGGTGGCGAGCACTTATTGCTCGAACGCAACGGCGGAAAAATTGTCTGTCGCTTGTCCTCAGCACCTCCCGTGAACCGCCATCGCCCTGCGGTGGATGTAATGTTCAATTCAATCGTTGAACAAGATTTAGCAAAACGGACATGCGCAGTATTGCTAACAGGTATGGGAGCTGATGGCGCTCAAGGGTTACTCAACCTGCGCAATGCAGGTTCAGTGACTGCGGCTCAGGATCAAGCGAGTTCCGTGGTGTGGGGGATGCCTAAGGCCGCGATTGATCTTGGGGCGGCCAGAGATACAGTAAGTTTGCAAGAATGCCCGTCTTGGCTTATTCAGCAGGCGAAGAAGTGATCGCCCAAGGCTGCGAAAACCAATAATAGCGCCCCGCTTGACCTTTTACTGGTGCAGTGCAGTTATAGCGAGCACGCCCTTGTGCTAAAGGTTGTTGCGCGACAATGTGTGCAACATTGTTCTCTTCCCACTTCACTTCTGCGCGGCCTTGGCCTGATACATAACAGGCAAACTGCGCGTTGGTGAAAGGTTTTTCAGTAAATTCAATACGCAATTCTGGTAGGGTCTGTGTGGTCACTGTATCAGCATAATCGAGCTTAGCGATATTAAATGGCAGTGAGGCGAGTTTAGTGCCGAGTGTCTCTAGGTCAGCATAAAAGCCGGATGCAGGGAAACGCGGTAAACGCGTAATATCGTTGTTATCATCGAGCGCCCCTGAATGTTGGCCAATGCCTACATAGCCCAACTCAGCAACTAAGTTCTGCAAAGCGCGATCAAATTCGCCGTAGGGGTAAGCAAGGTACTTGACGCTGTAACCTAACTCTTGCCCAATACGTTGCTCAGCGGCTGTGATATCGTCCTTAATGCGTTTGTGCCACTGTTGTTGTGTTTCTGTGGCTAGTTTGTGATGCAGGTAGTCGTGGCGGCTACTGTGATTGGCTATTAAAGCACCTTGTTTGCTCAAGGTGCGCAATTGCTCCCAGGTCATCACATACCCTTTGCCTTCATCAATAAGCGCTGGGTTGACGAAAATAGTGTAGGGATAATTGAATTCAGCCAAGATTGGCGCAGCCGCTTCAATATTATTGTCGTAACCATCATCGAAGGTGATAGCCACCGTTTTGTCTGGGAATGCTCGGCCCTCACGTAAGCCTTCAATCAAGGTATCAAGCGCCACAACATTGAAGTTCTTTTTTTGCAAATAGTTCAGGTGAGCACGAAACGTCTCGCTTTCAACACTGGTTACCTTAGGCAAGGTTTTACTTACATGATGATACTGTAGAATAACCGCTGCTTGTGTTGACGTGCTGCAAAGAGCGAATAAAGAGAAAAATAAATGGGAAAACTTTCTAAACATAATAAGACTCACCATAAAAGCTTATTGTTGCTCGCTGGGCCTATGATTCTATCGAACATCACTGTGCCTTTGCTAGGTCTAGTTGATACGGCAGTCATAGGTCACCTTGGGAGCGCCCATTATTTAGCAGGCATTGCTCTCGGTGCAACGGTTATTTCCATGTTGTTTTGGCTGGTGGGCTTTTTACGTATGAGCACGACAGGCTTGATTGCTTCAGCCTTCGGAGCGGATGATAAGTCGGGCTTAGTGAGTTCTCTGCAAAAAAGTGTGTGTCTTGCCTTGCTGGTGGCGGCATTGTTGTTGCTACTTCAACATCCCATAGCCAATGTTATGGCGATGCTCTCAGATGCTTCACAGCAAACGCTCACTCAAGCGTTTAATTACTTCCATATTCGAATTTATAGTGCGCCTGCCGCGCTGATTAATTTAGTGCTGTTGGGCTGGATGTTGGGGGTGCAATATGGGCGAGGGCCATTTTATTTAGTGCTGCTCACCAATGTGGTGAATATCGTGCTCGATATTTACTTTGTTATTGGCTTGGGGCTCGAGGTAAAAGGCGCTGCGCTGGCATCGGTGATCGCTGATTACTGTGCACTGATGTTTGCGTTGTGGATGGTTGCTCGCTTGTTCGTGAAACTAAGATTAACTTGGACATGGCCAACATCTCTCAAAGTACTCAATATAGGTGCTTTGCTGCGCCTCAATGGCGATATTTTCTTCCGTTCCTTAATGCTGCAATTGTGTTTTAGTTTTATGACCTTTTATGGAGCCCGCATTGGCGATACGGTGCTTGCAGCCAATGCTGTGCTGATGAACTTCTTGTTGCTCATCAGCTTTGCGATGGATGGCATCGCCTACGCCTCAGAGGCCAAAGTTGGGCAAGCACGCGGTGCAAAAAAGGCGGATGAGGTGCAAATGTGGGTGAGCATTAGCGTGCAATGGGGCGCTATCTTTGCGTGTCTTTACGCACTGTTTTTCTTAGTCGTTGGCGAACAAATTATTCGCTTACTTACCGATGTGCCTGCGGTGAATGATTTGGCGGTTAATTACTTACCCTGGCTGATTGGTATGCCTTTATTAGCGATGGCCTGTTTTATCTTTGATGGGGTGTTTGTGGGTTTGATGCGTGCGAAAGATATGCGCAATACCATGATCTTATCAGCAGTGATCGGTTTCTTTGGCGTGTTCTTATTGACTCACCATTGGGGAAATCATGCTCTATGGGCCGCAATGAGTGCATTTATGACCATGCGCGGAATTACTTTGGTAATTCGGTATCGTCAGTTGGTAGGTGCACATCAGTTACTGCAATGACTTGGGCGAAGCGATTTGCGAATATACCAAGATAACCCCAAGCAGCAAAAAACAGTGCCACAGCGAGAACGGCTAAACCGGGGATTTGTAACCAAGGTTGGTAGGCATAGCCGCCAAGAATTAGGGCGACGGCAATAGCGAACAAAGCAAGCCCAGTTAAGAAACGCTTGAGGCTCAGCTTGGGCTCAGAGCCCAAGCGATACACTAAGGATTTAAACTTAGTAGTATGAGTGGTCACCACGGTTGTGCTCAGTAATGTCGCGGACGCCAGTGATCTCATCGAATTTCTCGATCATTTCTTTCTCGATACCGTCTTTAAGTGTAACGTCGATCATCGAGCAACCATTACAACCGCCACCAAATTGGAGTACAGCGATGCCTTCAGCTGTGATTTCAACAAGTTGTACTTGGCCACCGTGATTGGCAAGCTGTGGGTTCACTTCTGTTACCAGCATGTGCTCAACACGCTCTTCTAGCGATGCATCGTTAGAGAGCTTACGCGCTTTCGCGTTGGGAGCTTTTAACGTCAGCTGAGTGCCCATCTTGTCAGTTACGAAGTCGATTTCAGCTTCTTCTAAAAACGGTGCACTTTCTTTATCAACAACCGCATCAAAACCATTAAAGTTAAGGCGGATGTCGTCTTCTTCAACCGCATCAGCAGGGCAGTATGAAACGCCACACTCAGCTTGCGACGTGCCAGGGTTGACAACGAAAACGCGGATATTTGTACCATCTGCTTGTTCTGAAAGCAGTTTTGCAAAGTGACTTTGCGCAGTTTCTGAAATTGTGATCATAGTAACAACACTATACTTGACTGTTTTACTCGGTTAATCGCTATGATACTCCGCTCATCGCGTTGCCGCCAGTGTTGAACGTAAAAAGTTGGCTTAATTTTCAGCCAGTGGTAGCGTGCATATATGGTTTTTTAATTAGCTAACTATACCCATGCGCCAAATTTTCATTTTATTGTTTTTAGTGGTATGTACCTCAGTAGGTGCCAAACCGCTGAGTTATTACTTCGACGAAGATATTCAGTTCGACCCCAAGGTTCCCACCCCTGCATCTGTATTGGGGTACGAAGTGGGAGATTGGCATGTTCGCCATGACCAACTGGTGTATTACATGCGTGAATTAGCGCAGCACAGTGACCGTGTGAATATCCAAACGATTGGTTATACCCACGAGCAGCGTCCGTTGGTCATGCTAACCATTACCAAACCAGAGCGTCTCGGTAACATAGAGCAAGTTCGCCAAGCACATTTAGAACAGGTAAGTGGCAACAGTGCAGTAGCAGCCGATGCGCCAGCAGTGATGTACATGGGTTATAGTGTGCATGGTAATGAGCCCTCAGGCAGTAACGCATCATTATTAGTGGCCTACTATTTAGCGGCGGCACAAGACCAACGTGTGGAGCAACTGCTTGAGCACAGTGTTATCTTGTTAGACCCATCTCTGAACCCAGACGGCTTAGCCCGTTTTGCAAGTTGGGCGAATTCGAACCGTGCAATGATTCCAAGCGCAGACCCAGAAACACGTGAACACAATGAAAACTGGCCGCGCAGCCGTACAAACCACTATTGGTTTGATTTAAACCGTGACTGGTTGTTGTTACAACACCCTGAATCGCGTGCACGTATTGCGCAATTCCAAGCGTGGCAGCCAAACGTGTTGACCGACTTCCATGAAATGGGCCCGAACAGCACCTTCTTCTTCCAGCCTGGTATTCCGTCACGTAAAAACCCGCTGACGCCTGATGAAAATGTGGATTTAACGAAAACGATTGCGACGCACCATGCACGCATTCTCGATAAACACGACCGTTTATATTTCACCGAAGAAGCGTTTGACGATTTCTATGTGGGTAAAGGCTCAACTTATCCAGATATCAACGGCAGTGTTGGTATTCTGTTTGAACAAGGCAGTAGCCGAGGTCATGTGCAAGACACCATTAATGGCCGTTTGGAATTCCCATTTACCATTAAAAATCAATTGCTCACTAATTTCTCAACCTTCGATGCTGTCTTGGAAAATCGCCAGAAGCTGTTAGCGTACCAGCAAGACTTTTTCAAAGAATCTGCAAAGTTAGCAGACAAAGACAAAGTAAAAGGCTATGTAGTGAGCGCACCGAAAGACCCAACGCGTTTGGCATATTTCCTTTCTATTTTGGAACAACATCAAATTAACGCATACGCGCTAACCGAGCCGACAACGGTTGAGAAGCAAGAATTCGACGCGCAAAACAGCTACTACGTGCCACTCGACCAGCGCCAGTATCGCCTGATCAAAGCGATGTTTACGGAGCAGCAAAACTTTGTTGATAATACTTTCTACGACGTATCTGGTTGGACATTAGCACATGCGTTCAATCTTGAATTTAAACCGTTAAGCAGTGCATGGGGGTTAGAGGTTGAAGATCAGGCATGGTCAGCAGGGGAAGCTAAATCACCAGCAAAAAACCTAAGCCGTCATTACGCATTCGCATTCGAGTGGTATGACTATCATGCGCCAAAATTACTGTCCAAATTATTGCAGCAGGGTATTGAAGCTCGTGTTGCGCTGGCTGGCTTTACGGCAAACAGTGACGGTGAGCAAAAAGAGTTGGCTCCGGGTACTATTGTGATCCCTGCAGGTATTCAAAAACGTGACGATTGGCTAGCTGTGCTCAATGCAACCAGCGCAGATTTTGCAATTGATGTATTTGGTATCACTTCAGGTTTAACCAGCAAAGGTGTGGATTTAGGGTCTCGCCAATTGGCGCCTGTGACTCTACCTAAGGTTTTACTGGTAGGTGGTGAGCAATCGAGCCAATATGAGGTGGGTGAACTGTGGTATTACCTAGATCGCCATGTTGGATTGGCGCCCAGTATCATTGAAGCAGACAACCTAAGCCGTGTTGATCTTGATAACTACACACACATTGTCTTTGCTCAAGGTCGCTACGCTAGCTTGTCTAAATCGTTCAAATCACAATTGCAAACTTGGGTGCAAGGTGGTGGTGTGGTCTGGGGCCATAAAGGCGGAGCGCAATTCCTAGCGGATGAGCAAATTTTGAAAGCGAGCTACTTATCGCGTAAAGATATGGCCGCTGCATTTTCAACAGAAGGTTTGCATTACGGCGATAAGGACATGCTGGCGGGTAAACAGCGTATCGCTGGCGCTATTTTTGATACGCAAGTGGATTTGACGCACCCATTAAGCTTCTCTCTAACTCGTGAATCACTGCCTGTGTTTAAGAACAGCACCTTCTTATTGGAGCAATCGACAGCACCGTTTGTGAATGTCGCAACCTACTCAGAAAAACCATTACTAGCAGGGTTTACCGATGAGAATAACGTTGCGCAAATCGCTAACGGTGGTGCTATTTTGGCGCATAGTTACGGTCGTGGAACTGTTATTGCGATGAGTGATAACCCTGTATTTCGTGGTTTCTGGTATGGCACAAGCCGTATTTTCAGTAACGCCTTGTTCTTCGGTGCGCACGTTGAGGCGCCGGCAGAATAACAGTAATTGATTTTGAAAAAAGCCGACCTTGAGTCGGCTTTTTTATTACACAGCTTCTTTAGGGGTGAGGCATGCAACCCATGCCGATACCGACGAAGCCCCTGCCAGTTTGAGTACTTTCGCGGCCGCATTGACTGTCGACCCCGTTGTTAGTACGTCATCGACAATGGCAACATGTAGGTTATGCAATGATTTATTGGCGGAAAACATGTGGGCTAAACTGCGGCGTCTTTGTTGGGCGTTGAGCTTCGCTTGTGCTCTAAAACTGCTGCGACGATTCAATATATTCACATCAAATAGCGCCTTAGGAAGTACTTCTTGCCACAGTTGTACCACTTGATTAAAGCCACGCCAAACCAGCCGAGAAGGGGCGAGAGGGACAACTGTTGCTGTGTCGGGCCAAGACCATGTAGCATTCACTGAAAGCCGAGCAAACTGTTGCACTAACAGCTGCGAAACGGCGCGTTGGCAATACGGTCGTTGTTCATATTTAAACTGCTTGAGCCATGATGAAACAGGAGGGCGGTACCAATCAAGCGCGACGAGGTGATCAACATAGGGCATTGAAAATTGCCGTTGTACATCGGCGCGCAGCAGCAGGTTTGTCTCGCCTTGGTCTGTGAGTGCTACAAACTGCGCACAGCAATAGTCGCAGAGCTGTTGTGCTGGGCTAACAGCTTGATGGCAAAGTTGGCAATGTTGAGGAAATAACCATGCACAGGCTTTTGTAAATGCGTCCATTGCATAACCCCTTATTCCCGTTAATAATGCATGTGTGAGTTTAATTAGGTGGGAAAAGCACCTTTATAATAGTGGATGCGGAACGGGTAGAATGCAAAAACAATTGGTATTACTTCATGGCTGGGGAATGAATCGAGAAGTGTGGGATTTAATTCATCCAGAGCTGCGCTTCGTGTTTGATGGTGAAGTAACTGCCCTTGATTTACCTGGCTATGGTTATGACAAAGCAAGCAATTACCCCGATGCCAAGTTTGACTTACAAGGGATGGCAGAATCCTTGTCTGAGAAGTTGCATGACAACAGCATTATTATGGGTTGGTCTCTTGGTGGATTAGTCGCTTTGTATCTCGCGCATTTTTACCCGCAAAAAGTCAGTAAAGTGATACTTGTGGCCTCTACGCCATTCTTTGCTCAATCCGAGGATTGGCCGGGTATTAAGCGCAGTGTATTGGAAGACTTTAACCAACAGCTTATCAACAATAGTGCTAAAACCATTGAGCGCTTTTTAGCGATTCAAGCGATGGGAAGCCAATCTGCTCGACAAGATATTAAACAACTCAAAGGGTTTATCCAGCAGGCTCCTGCGACAGACAGTCAGGTATTAAAACAAGGTCTGGATATTTTGGAGAACCAAGACTTACGCCAAGAGTTTGCAGGTTTATCACAGCCTATTAGTGCGATATTTGGGCGTTTAGATGCTTTGGTACCATACAAAGCAATAGAGCAAATGCAGCATTTGCGCCCTGAGTTGGATATTGCTGTTATAGATAAAGCGTCACATGCCCCCTTTATTTCGCACAAAGAAGAGTTTATAGCCGTATTAAAATCAATGCTTTGAGTGAGCAACGGTGAGTAGGGGTAAGTAATCACTTGGATTTGCTTTATTTAGTATGATTTTTGCGCAATAATGACATGTAAGTGTAAATGGATGATTGTGAGGTTTTCTTATGCCTATAGGCGCAGTATTTAATGCCGGTGTAGAAGGATTTAACCGCGCTCAGCAAGATGTTCAGCAAGCAACAATCAACATTAACCGTGCAACCATCGATCAGCAAAGTTCGCAAGAACAGCAAAATGGGCGTCAGTTGCAAGGTGCAAATACAGGTGAAGCGGTTACAGCACCTGTCGCTGAAACGCCTCGAATTGAGGAAGAAATCGTTAATTTAAAAGTTGCCGAGTTTGCCGCAAAAGCGAATGCTAAAACCATTCAAACTGCGGACGAAGTGCTGGGCACTATTGTTGATATCCGAGCTTAGAACATGAATATCACCACGCCGTTTCCCGCTTACAATGTGAACACGACCAATGTTTACACTGAAAGCGCGCGTCGTGATAATCAATTGCGGGAGGTGATCCCCGCGCCACAGCCCTCCTCTCAAAGTGCCACTGATAACAAAGCTGCATCTGATGCAGACAAAGCACGCATTCCTGGTCAAGCTAAAGACGCACAAGAAGCCGATAAACAGCCCGGTGAAGAGCAACGCGCTATTGGTGAGCGAGATGAAAACTCTTCCCAAGATGAGTCTTCAGAGGACAAAGAGCAGCAACGGGAAGAACAACAGCAAATAGAAGAGTTATCAGCTCGCGACCAAGAAGTACGGATGCATGAGCAGGCCCACGCCTCTGTAGGTGGGCGATATGCGGGCTCTCCTTCCTATGAATATGAACGTGGACCAGATGGAAAGAGTTATGCTGTGGGTGGGGAAGTACCCATCGATATCTCAGAAATACCAGGAGATCCGCGTGCTACTATCGAGAAAATGCAGCAGGTACGCTCTGCGGCATTGGCGCCTGCGGAGCCCTCAGGCGCTGACAGATCGATTGCCAGTGAAGCGACGCGCAAGTTAGCGCAAGCGCAAACCGAACTTGCAAATCAAGGTGACGAAGAACAGGAAAAGAAACCAGCCTATTCAGTGTCAGAACCAACTAAACGTTTCACTCGAGAAGATGCCGTAGAATCAAGGGCATTACGTATTGCTGATTTCTACCAACAAGCGAGCAAACCCACGACTTTCTCTTCCTTGTCTACAAGCGCTTAAAAGAATTGAGGATATAAAAAACGCAGCCTGAGCTGCGTTTTTTTGTTATGGAGATAAGTCTATTTCTTCAGTTTAGCAAATGCTTCTGCAAATGCATTGCCCATGGCTGCATTACCTTGGTCTTGGCGGTTGCGGCTTTGTGGTTTTGCTTTACTCTGCGATCCCTTTTTCGCGGTAGGCTTTTGCTCTTGTTTAGTCGAGCTAGTTTGAACTTCATCATTCAAACGCATAGTAAAACTAATTCGCTTACGGGCCGTGTCTACTTCAACCACCTTAACTTTAACAATATCACCTGCTTTTACGACCTCTCGCGGGTCAGAGATAAACTTGTCAGTTAATGCTGATATATGCACTAAACCGTCTTGGTGAACGCCCACATCTACGAAGGCGCCAAAGTTAGCAACGTTCGAAACGACACCTTCCAACACCATTCCCGGCTTTAAATCTGAAATGGTTTCAACACCGGCTTTAAACGCAGCTGTTTTGAATTCAGGGCGCGGGTCACGACCAGGTTTATGCAGCTCCGTGATGATATCCGTCACCGTTGGTAATCCGAACGTTTCATCCGTGTAATCCTTGGCATTTAGACCTTTAAGCACTGTCGCATTGCCAATGAGTGAGCTTATTTCTTGGTCGTTAGCTGCACAGATATTTTTAACAACAGGATAGGCTTCAGGGTGAACGGCCGACGCATCGAGTGGGTCGCTACCATTAACAATGCGTAAGAAACCGGCGCATTGTTCAAAGGCTTTCGGCCCCAATCGCTCCACTTTCTTCAATTGGCTTCGGTTTGCGAAGGCACCGTTATTATCGCGATACGAAACTATATTCTGCGCCAGTGTTTTATTTAAACCTGATACACGGGTAAGCAAAGGAACAGAAGCTGTGTTCACATCAACGCCCACGGCATTTACACAGTCTTCTACAACGGAAGTCAGTGACTGACCTAATTGGCTTTGCGATACATCGTGTTGGTATTGGCCAACACCAATCGACTTAGGCTCAATTTTGACCAGCTCAGCAAGCGGGTCTTGCAAGCGACGGGCAATAGAGACAGCCCCACGTAATGATACATCTAATTCTGGGAATTCTTGAGCCGCAAACTCAGAAGCTGAGTAGACAGAAGCGCCGGCTTCACTAACCATGATTTTATTGAGTTTTAATTCAGGTGCGCTTTTGATGAGCTCGGCGATTAGTTTGTCGCTTTCGCGGCTCGCTGTACCGTTACCAATGGCGATCAACTCAATGTTGTACTGACGACACAATTGCTCAATGGTACGAATAGATTTATCCCACTGATTCTGTGGAGCATGAGGGAATATGGTGTTGGTTGCAAGCAACTTACCTGTCGCGTCCACTACCGCAATTTTACAGCCAGTACGTAAGCCAGGGTCCAAGCCCAACGTTACTTTGGCACCAGCTGGAGCGGCCATCAGCAAATCTTTGAGGTTTTTGGCGAATACATCAATAGCACCTGTTTCAGCATGCTCGCGCATGTTCGCGAGAAACTCGTTTTCTAGGTGCAAAGAAAGCTTCACTTTCCATGTCCATTGCGCAACTTGTTGTAGCCATTTACTGGCCGCTTTTCCTTCAACAGCCAAGTCGAAATGTGTGGCAATCATGTTTACACATAATGCATGACCATCTTCACTTTGCGCATCTGGGTTGATGTTTAGTGTCAGAACGCCTTCATTACGAGCGCGTAACATCGCGAGCGCACGATGTGATGGGATAGAGGCAATTGCTTCACTGTGCTCGAAATAGTCTTGATATTTCACGCCGGCTTTCTCTTGGCCAGCAATAACCGTACTGGTGATATCACCGTGTTGCTTGATTTGGCTGCGGAGCTTAGCGAGTAGTTTTGCATCTTCAGCAAAACGCTCCATCAAGATGTATCGAGCGCCATCCAGTGCGGCTTTGGCATCATCAATGCCTTTTTCGCTGTTGATGAATGCAACTGCTTGCTGCTCTGGATCTAAATCAGGATCGGCTAAAAGTGCGTCTGCAAGAGGTGTTAAACCTGCTTCGATAGCGATTTGGCCTTTAGTGCGACGCTTTGGTTTGTATGGAAGATATAGATCTTCTAGTTCTGTTTTTGTTGTTGCGGCATTTATATCTGCGCTCAATTGCGCAGTGAGTTTATCTTGCTCGGCAATCGTCTTGATAATGAACTGACGACGTTCTTCCAGCTCACGAAGATATCCTAGACGCTGCTCCAAAGTGCGCAGTTGTGTGTCATCTAATCCACCTGTTACTTCTTTACGGTAACGGGCGATGAAAGGCACGGTAGCGCCTTCATCTAATAATTTGGTTGCGGCGAGTACTTGATGTTCTTGTGCCTGAAGTTCTTGCGCAAGAATCGAGGTGAGATTACCCATTAAAAACCTTTTGATTTCATGCTCTATGTGAGAGCGAGTACCTATTAAACTAGTTGGATAATATCACAGCTATGCCTTAACAGAAGGGCAAATTTCGCCATCCTTGGCGACGCGTAATAGGAATCAAACGATCTCTTAATGAGGGTGCTCAACAGATGCAACGACATCTTGAAAAGATTGTGCAACAGGGGTGATATCAAGGCCGACGCCCAATGCTTTGGCTATTTTGCGCGCATTGAATATGCCACGAATTTGTTCATGCTCAGTGACCACCAAATAAAAACTACCGCGATGTTCCATGGTAGTAAGCACATTACCTAAATTGGTATTGCGTGCACTTTGTAATGAAATACATGGGAGTACATGTAATAAGCGCATGACATCATGGACAAGTAATTCGCTTGGTTTCAAGCCCATCTGCAACGCTTGCGTGGTTACACGAATGCTTTGTAGCTCAACGCTTGAGGTTACGCCAACCACTTGGCCTTTGTCGTCTAACACCATTAGCGCATCTGTTGGAGTTGCGCTTGCTAGTTTTCGAGCGGCATCAAGTGGGGTATTCGCCAAAATACTGATCGGCGCACTGACGCTAAAGTCTTGCAGTAAAGACGTAGCGGTGCTCGTTAATGCAAGCGCTTGTCTAGGCTGTTCTGTAGACACAAGATGCGCCCCTTTAGATACGTGATGAGTACGTAAAAAATTGAAATTAGTCATAATAATTCTCCAAAAAAATGTAAGTGAAAACTGATTTCTTAGGAGAAAATAGGAGGGGCTCTTTGCTGTGCGACGGTAATTATACGATGTCCACGCAAATCGATTGGAGCTTGGAATATATCGTGATAATTATGTGTGTGAATTACGAATAAGTTGGCAACACAGGTATCAGGTTCGTCTTCATTGTCAGAATCTTGCTGTGTACATTGTGAAGAGTCGACTTGGATTGTGAGTGTGTACTGATCTGCAGTAGAAGGCGCATTGGCAAACATGTGCTGGCTGGCGATTAAACCAGTTACAGCAAACAAGCCAAATAAAAATATAAGGGTGTATTTTATGTTGTACTTTTGCATAACATCACCCACCTCTAAACTACTACTTACTGGTAAATATGGTCCCAGTAAAATGAACAAAAACTGAATAAACCAATGAAGACAAAATTAATTACTCGAAAAGGGTACCAAAAGTTACAACAAGAACTGGACTTCCTTTGGCGCACAGAGCGTCCGGAAGTGACTAAAAAAGTCGCTTGGGCCGCGAGTTTGGGAGACCGTTCTGAAAATGCGGATTACCAATACAACAAAAAACGTTTGCGTGAAATTGACCGTCGTGTGCGCTATCTCACCAAACGCTTAGATGAACTAAGGATCGTTGATTACAGCAAAGAGCAAGAAGGGAAAGTGTTTTTTGGTGCTTTTGTCGAAGTTGAAGATGAACTTGGTGACGTGTTGAGCTTTCAGATAGTGGGGCCTGATGAGATATATGACAACAAAGGTGTGGTATCGATAGACGCACCTATGGCACGAGCGCTCCTTAAAAAAGAAGTGGATGATGAAGCATGGGTTAAAACACCGACCGGCAGTAAAGTATGGTATATCAATCGTATTTGTTATAACGCCGACGCAGCCGAGTAGCCATGCGTTAGGCTACTCGCATGAACTGGTCGTGTTGTTTACATGCAGTCAACTCTACATACTTCGAAAACAAATGTAACAATCTTCTCAATCGTGAACATTTCCCAAGCGCGTTAATTCGCATATAGTTAAGTAACTATAAGAAAAATTAAGCAATTAACATGGGACAAGAAACAACAAAAATTCTCGTAGTCGATGATGATATGCGTCTGCGCAGCTTGTTAGAGCGTTACCTCGTAGAACAAGGCTTTATTGTTCGTAGTGCGGCAAACTCTGAGCAAATGGATAAGCTCTTGGAGCGAGAAAATTTCCATCTTATGGTGCTCGACTTGATGTTACCGGGTGAAGATGGCTTGTCTATATGTCGTCGCTTGCGACAAAAAGAAAATGAGATCCCCATCGTTATGCTCACTGCAAAAGGTGATGAGGTTGATCGTATCATCGGTCTAGAGTTAGGAGCCGATGATTACATACCTAAACCCTTCAACCCTCGAGAGTTACTTGCTCGCATAAAAGCAATCCTACGTCGCCGCGCAAAAGAGGTGCCAGGAGCACCAGCTGCTGAAGAGAACCAGGTGAAGTTTGGTGAATTTGCATTGAACTTAGCAACGCGAGAAATGACCCGTGGGGACGAAGTCATTTCGCTGACAAGCGGCGAATTTGCGGTGTTAAAAGCCCTAGTATCGCATCCGCGAGAACCTTTGAGTCGAGATAAATTGATGAATTTGGCGAGGGGGCGTGACTACAGTGCGCTTGAGCGTAGTATTGATGTTCAAGTCTCGCGCTTGCGTCGTATGATTGAAGCAGATGCAGCCAACCCACGCTACATCCAAACAGTATGGGGACTAGGCTACGTTTTCGTGCCTGACGGAAACAAGTAAATGCGTATATTTCCTAAAAGTGCATTTGGCCAAACCGTATTTTTGGTCGGTGCGCTTCTTTTGATAAACCAAGTCGTCTCCTATGTGGCGGTAAGTTTTTACGTCGTTAAGCCCACCATTGAGCAAGTTAACATCATGCTCGCCAAACAAGTTAAAACGGTATTTATTGGTGTTAATGACGGCATCGAAGTGAGCGAAGAAGTGTCGAAACGCTTCTTTGAAGAAACAGGTATTGAATTACTCACTCAGCGAGAAGCATTTATCAATGGCTTAGGTCAAGCGCGTGAGTATTCGATGTTGTCGAACATCATGTCTGAACAACTAAACGGCTCAGCACGCGTGCGCATAAGCCAAACAAATCCCCTTGTATATTGGATTGAACCCCCGCAAGCGCCGGGTTACTGGGTGCGAGTGCCATTATCAGGGTTCACCGAAGCCAATATTGAATTTCTGACCTTTTATCTGACCAGTATCGGCTTTTTGAGCGTTCTGGGGGGCTGGTTATTCGCTCGACACCTCAACCGTCCACTCAAAGCGTTGCAAGAAGCAGCGATAAAAGTGAGTAAAGGAGATTTCAGCACGCATGTAACGGAACAAGGCTCGACAGAGATGGTGGAGGTAACAAAAGCCTTTAACCAAATGTCGCGTAGCATTGCCGCACTCGAACAAGATCGTCGATTATTGATGGCAGGGGTATCGCATGACCTGCGCACACCATTAACGCGTATTCGATTAGCAACTGAAATGATGTCAGACGATGAGGATTATCTGCGAGAAGGTATCATTCATGACATTGAAGACATGAATGCCATTATTGATCAGTTTATTGAATATCTTCGTCATCATGATAAAGGCGACTATCAAAGTGAGGACCTCAATGCGCTTGTTGAAGAAGTTGTTCATGCCGAGCAACAGCACGGACGTCAGCAAGGCCGTGATATTACCTGCGTACTCAACCCCAGTTTGCCGAATGTGCCTTTGAGTAATGTCGCCATTAAACGCGTGCTCACTAATATGATTGAGAATGCGATTCGATATTCCGATGATAATATCGATGTTTCTACGCATTACTGTTTACGTAAAACGCATGTATGTGTCAGCGTGAAAGATCGAGGCCCCGGTATTCCGGAATCAGAGCTAGAGAAAGTGTTTGCGCCGTTTACTCAAGGTGACCAAGCTCGAGGCAGTGAAGGAAGTGGTCTTGGTTTAGCTATTATCAAGCGTATTGTGACCATGCACAATGGCAAAGTAGAGCTAAGAAACCGCGCTGAAGGTGGGTTGTGCGCGACGATTTATTTACCTATCAAAACGCCAGCGTAGTGCTGGCTTTTTCACTTTTAGCCTTTCCCGCTACACATTTTCTTGAACGTTTTTCTCTGGTATTAAAAACGCCAGCATGTAGCTGGCGTTGGTGTTGAATTCTCAGCGCAATGGCTAAGTTAAATAAGCTTTCCCTTAGCTTTTAGGGCCAGCTTGTTTAATTGCTTCAGACACGTCGTACTTAGCGAAGTTTTCATTGAAGTCAGTCGCAAGTTTTTGTGCGTACTCTGCGTACTTGGCTTTATCTGTCCACGTGTTGATTGGGTTTAGTACTTCACTGTCAACACCAGGTACTGCAACTGGAACATCAAGGTTTAGAACGTCGATGTGTTGTGTTTCAACATCAGCTAGAGCACCAGATACAATCGCATCAACAACAGCACGTGTAGTTGGAATATCGAAACGCTTACCGATACCGTAAGGACCGCCAGTCCAACCTGTGTTTACTAGGTAAACTTTAGCGCCAAATTCACGTACGCGCTTCATTAGTAGCTCAGCATAAACACCCGCTGGACGTGGGAAGAATGGAGCACCGAAACAGGTTGAGAATGTTGATTCGATATCTGATGTAGAACCAATCTCAGTAGAACCTACCTTCGCTGTGTAACCACTTAGGAAATGGTATGCCGCGGCTTCTTCGCTTAGCACTGAAACTGGAGGTAATACACCGCTTACGTCACAAGTAAGGAATACAACTGCTTTTGGCTCGCCAGCGCGGTTTTCTTCTTTACGCTTTGCAACGTGTTCAAGAGGATATGCAGCACGTGTATTCTGAGTCAGTGATGAATCTGTGTAGTCAGGAGTACGTGTGTCGTCTAGTACAACATTTTCTAGGATTGTACCGAAACGGATAGCATCCCAAATAACTGGCTCGTTCTTTTGTGATAGGTCGATACATTTTGCGTAACAACCACCTTCGATGTTGAATACGCTACCAGGTGCCCAACCGTGCTCGTCATCACCGATAAGGAAACGACTAGGATCTGCAGAAAGCGTTGTTTTACCAGTACCTGATAGACCGAAGAATAATGCTGTATCACCTGCTTCACCAACGTTAGCCGAGCAGTGCATTGGTAACACGCCTTTCGCCGGAAGTAGGAAGTTCTGTACTGAGAACATAGATTTTTTCATCTCGCCTGCGTAGTGCATACCAGCAAGTAGTACTTTACGCTCTGCGAAGTTGATGATGACCGTTCCGTCACTGTTGGTACCGTCACGCTCTGGCTCACAAACGAACGAAGGTACGTTTAGGATTTGCCATTGTGGCATGTTTGCCTTGTTGAACTGCTCAGGTTCGATGAACATGTTCTTAGCAAAAACGTGATGCCATGCAGTTTCAGTCGTTACAACGATTGGTAAATAATGCTCAGGATCTGCACCTACTTCAAGGTGAGAAACGAAGTGATCGTTCTTAGACACATGTGCTTCAACACGCTCCCAAAGGGCATTGAATTTATCAGCGTCGAAAGGACGGTTTACGTTGCCCCATTGAATGTCGTTTTCAGTGCTTGGCTCTTTTACGATAAAACGATCGTTTGGAGAGCGACCAGTACGGCGACCAGTTTTAGCAACGAAAGCTCCATTTGCAGCAAGTGAGCCTTCGCCACGGCGAATAGCCTGCTCGATTAGTTCTGCGGTTGTAAGATCAACAAAACGAGTAGCGCTTGAAGTCATTTTTCTACCTAAAAGTTGTGAGAGGTTGAACGGGTTAATCTAAAGCTGTGTGAGAGTGCTTTATGCGAATTATAGTAACAGATGGTTTAGGCTTATACGAGCTTTGAAAGCCCCAAAAATGGCAGTTTTAGATGAAAAAACATGAATAATTTCAGTGATACCGGTGTCATGAAAAATACATGTTTTATTGATACCGGTGTCATTTTTTTCCACAAAAAACTCGGGTTTTAAAGGCCCGAGTTTTTATATACGACGAAGGGAGTATATTTAGATATACATCCTCTGCAATTACCTTATTTAGGTTCTTATTCGATACGATTAATTAAAGATTGCCTTAATTTGATCTTCATCGAATCGATAGTCAGTTAAACAATAGTGACAGCTAATAACTATCTCCCCGTTTTGCTCAACATCCCGCTAGCAATTCGTCTTTACCTATATTTACAAGGGCATCAATCGTTTTATCACGGCTACATGTGCACTTGAATTGCACGGGTTGAGGTTCGAATAATTGCGGGTTGTCTTCATGATATAGACGCGTAAGAACCGTGTGCGCGTCGAGGTTTAACAGTTCTTCGCTGGTAACAGTGTCACTCAGTGTCTCTAGGTGGCTAAAGTCCACTTCCGACTTTTCTTTGTTTACAGGCAAAACTTGCAAGAACAAGCCTGCGGCCTTTTCTTGACCTTCAGTGACTTCTGTTGCAAACCATAATCGGGTATGCAATTGCTCAGATTGTACAAAGTATTGCTCAACACATTTCGCTAAAGTGTCGTGCTCAAGTGGCACAATACCTTGATAGCGTTCGCCTTTTACAGGTGTGATGGTAATGACCATGTGGCCTTTACCTATTAATTCTAATAAGTTGTCGCTCGTTACTTCGCCTTGCAAGCGGGCAACGCCTCGCATGTTTTGCTCGTGATCACCATTGATCGAGGCAAACTTTACTGGGCCATCACCCTGAACTTGCACGCTGATGTGACCTTGAAACTTCAATGTCGCGGTGAGCAGAGATGTGGTGACAAAAAGTTCGCCTAGTAACTTTTTAACTGGGTCAGGGTAGTTGTGACCGGCAATCATTTTGGTGAAGGCGTCGCTGACTTGAACTAGCTCGCCACGAACGTCGAGTTCTTCAAATATATAACGATGTAATAAATCTTGCTGCATGTGTGTCTCTATCTGGCTTTTAACTTCATCAGTTCACGGCGCTGCTTTTTATCCGGCTTGTGATCTGGGTGCGGGGCAAAGAAGGCGTTATTCTTCCTGGCAAGCGCATTCTCTTCACGTTTTTGCTTACTTTGCTCGGTTTCCTCGTAGCAAGTCACTGCAATGGGGGCGGCAACGCGTTTTTCAAGTAATTTTGTGACTGTGATGAGCTTTTCATCGAAGCCTTGGGCAAGACGAATACTTCCACCTATTTCCACGAGTTTACTTGGCTTACAGCGTTGGCCGTTATAGTGCACTTTGCCGCCTTGAACCATTTCTCTGGCGAGAGAACGGGTTTTATACAAACGAACGGCCCAAAGCCATTTGTCCAAACGCACACCTTGTGCATCTTGTTCGGGAATTTTTGCCACGATCTAAGGTCTGAATAATTACTCTTAATAGGGGTCAAAATTTAGCATAGATACGGGTGTAAAAAAAGTTGGCAACTTTGTAATACAGTTGCCTTACAAAGCGTGTACGCTAAGCACCGAAAATTACAGTTTGCTACAGTGTACGCTTGTTGAACGTAGATGATGAATGTACTATGTGGCGTTAGTTAACAAATTAGTAATAGTGAATGGTTTTGGATTTAGCCCAATTACAACAAAGGCTTAAGCAACTTCCACAACGAAAAATTGTGGCTGCAATAGTGCTGTTTGCAACAATTTATTGCGGCTACCTTGCAGCATCTTTAATGTGGTTGCTTTGGCCTCAGCCGAATGTGGCTCCTGTGATTCCGCCAGCAAGCGCTTCACAAACAAAAACAAATGGTGTCAATATTGCCGCAATACGAGCAGTTAATCTGTTTGGTGACGCAGCTTCAGTACCTGTAGAGCAACCTAAACAAGAAGTTATCAGTGATGCGCCTGAAACACGCCTGAGTATCAATTTAACGGGCGTTGTTGCTGCCACTGATAATTCAAATGCTGGGCTTGCAATTATTGAGTCTCAAGGTAATCAAGAAACCTATAGCATTGATGATGTCATCAAGGGCACTCGAGCAAAATTGGCAAAAGTGATGCCAGACCGCGCCATTTTGGATGTTGGCGGTCGATTTGAGACGCTCATGCTTGATGGGGTTAGTTTCACTAAAACAGTGAGTATGCCTGTTCCTGCCAGTAAACCTGAGCCAGCCAAAGGGCCGGTACAAAATACAGGTCCGGCAAAAACAGTCAATGCAACAGCTAACCCAGAATTAAAAGAAGCTCTCAAAGAAAAACGAGAAGAATTATTAGCTGATCCTGGAAATTATCCGACTACATACGTGTATCACCCGTACGCGAAAAGGGTCAGTTGAAAGGATATAAGTTAAGTCCAGGTAAAGACCCTGCGTTATTTAAACAAATGGGTCTAGAGAACAATGATATTGCTGTTGCGATTAATGGCTATCAATTGAATGATATGAAGCAAGCAATGGCAGCATTGCAGGAGCTTCGCTCAAATACTGATGCTGCGATTACGGTTAACCGTCAAGGTCAACTGATCGACGTGCAATTTAGCCTGCAATAATCACAAGCGTGGAGAAAAGAATAATGGGCGCGAAATTTCGCACAAGAATTATCAGCGGGCTTGCCAAATATGGTGCGCTCTTCCTAGCCGCTGGTATTAGCTTGAATTTATATGCTGTTGAGTATGCAGCGAACTTTAAAGGTACAGATATTAATGAGTTCATTAATATCGTTGGTAAGAATTTAAATAAAACAGTCATCATTGACCCTAACGTACGTGGCAAGATTAATGTACGCAGTTACGAGTTAATGGACGAAGAACTGTATTATCAATTTTTCCTCAATGTGCTCGAAGTGCACGGTTTCGCAGCTGTAGAAATGCCGAACGGCATTATTAAAGTAGAAAAAAGCTCTGACGCGAAAAAATCTAACGTACCAGTGATTGGTGAAGAAGATGGCTACGGCGGCGATATGCTCGTCACTCGTGTTGTGCGAGTTAAAAATGTAACCGTTCAGGAACTCGGCCCGCTCATTCGACAGTTCAGTGACCAAAAAGACGGCGGTCATGTTACAAACTTCAATCCATCGAACGTAATGATGCTGACGGGTAACGCGGAGTCGATTAATCGATTAGTAGAAATCATTCGCTTAGTTGACCAAGCGGGTGACAAGAGTGTTGATATTGTAAAACTAAAACACGCCACAGCAGCGGATGTTGTCTCGGTTGTTGACAATATTTTCAAAGACAATGGCAAAGGCAGTGTGCCAGACTTTTTGATCCCTCGTGTTGTTGCTGATGAACGCACAAATAGTGTGATAGTCAGTGGTGAAGGCCAAGCCCGTACGCGTGCAATTGAGTTGGTGAAGCGACTTGATAATGAGCTTGAAACAACAGGTAACACCAAAGTTTTCTATCTTAACTATGCCAAAGCAGATGACCTAGTAAAAGTGCTCCAAGGTGTGAGTAAATCACTGACGGAAGAGCAACAAGGGAATGCCGCTGGACAGCGCTCTTCACGTGGCAGTCGTTCCGATATCAGCATTGAAGCACACGAAGATTCAAACTCGCTTGTAATCACTGCACAGCCAGACATGATGCGCTCACTTGAAAAAGTCATCGAACGTTTAGACGTGCGCCGTGCGCAAGTATTAGTTGAAGCAATTATCGTTGAAGTTTCAGAAGGCGATGGCATCAACTTTGGCATGCAATGGATCACCGAAGAAGGTGGCATGCTGCAATTTAACAATGGCACAACCGTGCCAGTCGGCTCTCTTGCTGTAGCAGCAGAGCAAGCGCGTGATAAGACCATTACAGATAATGTTGTAGGGTCTGAAACGGGCACAGCGACACAGGTAGATAGAACTGTTGAAGGTGACTTGGGCCCTCTTGCAGCACTTTTGGGCGGTATCAATGGCCTAGCGATGGGTATCGTGAAAAATGACTGGGGTGCAATCGTGCAAGCGGTGTCAAACGACACTAACTCGAACATTCTTGCAACTCCGTCAATCACGACAATGGATAACGAAGAAGCATCCATGATCGTGGGTCAAGAAGTACCTATTATCACTGGCTCTTCAACGGGTAGTAATAACTCTAACCCATTCCAAACTGTAGAGCGTCAAGAAGTTGGTGTGAAACTCAAAGTTACACCACAAATTAACGATGGCACGGCGGTACAGCTCACGATTGAGCAGGAAGTGTCAAACGTAGCAGGTTCGACAGCCGTTGATATTTCTATCAATAAGCGTGCGATCACCACGACGGTACTTGCTGACGATGGCGGCATGGTGGTACTAGGTGGTTTGATTGACGAAGACGTCCAAGAAAGTGTGTCAAAAGTGCCACTGCTTGGAGATATTCCAGTGTTGGGTCATTTGTTTAAGTCAACGAGTACATCTAAGCGCAAGCGTAACCTGATCGTGTTCATTCGCCCAACCATTTTGCGTGATAGCGAGAGTATGAACCGCTTGAGTCACAGCAAATACAACTTCATTCGTGGTGAGCAGTTGAAGCAAGAAGATGATGGTATCGACTTAATGCCGTTTGAAGACGTGCCAACACTGCCAGAGTGGAATGATGCGCTGGTATTGCCACCGACGTACGAAGAATACTTAAAAGAACAAAACAAAGCTGAGCGCAACAATGACTGAGCAGGTAGTCAATGATGTGAGCACAGACGTGCCGGTCAGCGATGAGGCACTCATGGAAGTGTCAGAAGCGGTTGCACATGCACCGCTTCGCCTCCCATTTGCCTTTGCGCGACGTTTTCAGGTGCTTTTGGTTGAGAAAGACGAGCAATTATCCTTGTATCATGCCCATGATTTGGTCGCCCATGTGCTTCTTGAAGTACGCCGTTTTGCTGGCCGAGGTTTCAAGGTAGAGCGGTTAGCTGAAGACAAATTCGAACTCCTTTTAGAAGCTTCTTATCAACGTGATAGCTCCGAAACACAGCAAATTATGGAAGACATTGGCAATGAGGCCGATCTCTTTTCTCTTGCTGAAGAACTACCACAAACTGAAGATTTGCTCGCAGCGGATGACGACGCGCCAATCATCAAATTGATCAATGCCATGTTGGGCGAGGCTATCAAAGAGGGGGCCTCGGACATCCATATTGAGACATTTGAACAAGACTTAGTGATTCGCTTCCGTGTAGATGGTGTGCTCAAAGAAGTACTTAAGCCAAACCGAAAACTGGCGTCATTGTTGGTGTCCCGTATTAAGGTTATGGCCAAGTTAGATATCGCCGAAAAGCGAGTGCCGCAGGATGGCCGTATTAGTTTACGTATTGCTGGTCGTGCCGTTGATGTGCGTGTTTCTACCATGCCATCAAGTTTTGGCGAGCGTGTCGTGTTACGTCTTCTAGATAAAAATAATGCGCGTTTGAATCTGCAAGACTTAGGAATGACAGCCTATAACCAAGAATTGTTTGCTGATCTTATCCGAAAACCACACGGCATTATTCTCGTAACCGGCCCTACTGGCTCGGGTAAAAGTACGACGTTGTATGCAGGTATGAGTGCAATCAACAGTAAGGACAGAAACATCCTGACAGTTGAAGATCCAATCGAATATGAGATCCCAGGTATCGGCCAAACGCAAGTTAATCCAAAAGTGGATATGACCTTTGCGCGTGGCTTACGTGCGATTTTGCGTCAAGACCCGGATGTGGTGATGGTCGGTGAGATCCGTGACTTAGAAACGGCACAAATTGCCGTTCAGGCTTCCTTAACGGGCCACTTAGTGATGTCCACTTTGCACACCAATACAGCATCAGGTGCTATTACGCGTATGGAAGACATGGGTGTGGAAGCATTCTTGTTATCGTCATCGCTACTGGGTGTTTTGTCGCAACGTCTTGTGCGTACTTTGTGTAACAACTGTAAGCAGCCGCACCAAGCCGACCCAAGTGAATGTGAGTTATTGGGTGTAACTGCTGAGCAAGCACCGGTTATTTACCGAGCTGTTGGTTGTGAAGAATGTAACTATAACGGTTACAAAGGCCGTACAGGTATTCATGAAATGCTGATTGTTGATGATCATATTCGTGAACTTATTCACAACGGCAAAGGTGAGCAGTCGGTCGAAAAGTACATTCGTCAGCATAGCCCGAGTATTCGTGGCGATGGCTGCGCTCGGGTTCTCGCTGGTAAAACGACCTTGGAAGAAGTATTGCGGGTTACCCGTGAGGAGCACTAGTGGCAGCGTTTGAATATCGTGCTTTAGATGGTCGAGGAAAAGAGAAAAAGGGCTTACTCGAAGCTGATACTGCAAAGCAAGTACGTCAACAATTGCGTGACAAGGGGTTAATGCCACTTGCCGTAGAATTGGCTGCGTCCCAGGAAAAAGCCAGTGCCGCAAAAACGGGCTTCCTAAGTGGGTTTTTTAAGCCAAAAATATCTACTTCGGATTTGGCATTGATCACTCGTCAGCTGGCCACGTTGATTCAATCAGCTTTACCTGTAGAGGCAGCTGTGATGGCGGTTGCAGAGCAATGCGAGAAGCCACGTTTGAAAAAAATGCTGATGGCCGTGCGTTCAAAGGTCGTGGAAGGTTATACCCTCGCTGACGGCTTAGCCGAATTCCCGCATGTATTTGATAACCTTTATCGCGCAATGGTTGCTGCAGGTGAAAAGTCGGGTCACCTAGATCAGGTTCTCAATCGCTTGGCAGATTACACCGAACAGCGCCAATACATGCGCTCGCAAATTGTGCAGGCGATGGTGTATCCAACCATTTTGGTTATATTCGCGATAGCAATCGTTTCAATATTATTGGGTACTGTTGTTCCTAAGATCTTAAAAACATTTGAAAAGTCAAAACAGGCGTTGCCATGGACAACAGAGTGGGTGATGGCGGCCAGTAACTTTGTACAGAATTACTGGATGATAAGCCTAGCGGTTATTGTGTTGGCTACTTTTGCTATAAAGCATGGCTTGCAGAGGCCTAAAATCCGCTTTTGGTATCACTCTCGTTTACTGTCCATGCCTGGCTTGGGTAAGGTCAGTCGAGGCTTGAATACTGCACGATTTGCCCGAACCTTGAGTATATTATCTTCTAGTTCTGTTCCATTGCTTGAAGGGATGAAAATTTCGGGTCAAGTGCTGGAAAACGAAAAGATTAAAAAGGCGGTGAGTGAGGCTGCTACGCGTGTTAGTGAGGGGGCGAGCTTACGTGCGTCATTAGAGCAGACCAAACTTTTCCCACCGATGATGCTGCACATGATAGCCAGTGGCGAAAAATCAGGTGAACTCGAACAAATGCTCGAGCGTGCAGCGGATAACCAAGATCGTGAGTTTGAGACCATGGTGAATGTGTCACTCAAGCTTTTAGAACCAGCAATGATAGCCACCATGGCTATTATCGTGTTATTTATCGTGATGGCTATCTTGCAGCCTATCATGGCTATGAATAAGGCCATTGGACTTTAAGTCATGGCGTTAACAGATTTCAGTAAATTAGAGGTAAGAATGATGAGAAAGCAATCAGGTTTTTCATTACTAGAAGTGATGGTGGTACTGGTCATCATCGGGATGATTATGTCGATTGTGGCGCCTAACATTATGGGGCAACAAGAAGAAGCAGCGCTAGATAAAGCGCGCCTAGATATTCAGCAAATCGAAGATGCGCTAAGTATGTATAAATTACGCAACAAGACATACCCGACGACAGAGCAAGGTCTTGAGGCATTGGTGACGAAAACAAGCATTGAGCCAATTCCAAAGCGTTTCCCAGAAGAGGGGTTCATCAAGTCGCTTCCTGAAGATCCATGGGGCAATCCTTATCAACTTATCTACCCAGGTGAAATCGGTAAAATTGACGTTTTCTCAATGGGTCCAGATGGCGAAGTTGGCACCGAAGACGATATCGGTAACTGGGACGAAGAAGAGCGTTAATATCGATGCGTGTTGATCATCAGCGAGGCTTTAGTTTATTAGAGATTTTAGTGGTGCTAGTAATAATTGCTTTCACCGCAAACCTCGTTGTTTTCAGCATCGATGATTCACAAGAAGAAGAGCTGGAGCAAGCTGCTCTGGCTCTGCAATCCAGCATCAATTTTGCTTCTGAATATGCGATTTTGAACCAAAAGCAACTCGGTTTGTACATTGAAGACAACAGTTACGAGTTTCTAACGTATGCAGAACAAAAATGGCAACCATTAGAAGATGCTGAAGGTTTATTGAAGAAAAAGGAGTTTGAACCTCCTTTTTTACTCACCCTAAATCAAGAAGATTTACCCTGGGCGCAAGATAGCTTACTCAGTGAGGTAGACTGGAAGCAGCTATTGGGTGTAGAGGATGACGACTTTCTTGAGTTGCAAAAAATGACTATTCCACAAGTGATGATTTTATCCTCAGGAGAAGTGAGCCCATTCCAAATTACCCTGGAATTGCAAAGCGCTGACGAAGACCTCGTCCCGTATATTATTGAAGGCGAATTCATGGCGCCTGTGAGCCTCTACCGAGATGAACTGCCATGAACTGTGCACCGAGTGTTAGAAGCAAGCTTTGTAGTGGATTCACCCGAGGCTTTGCCACAGGCTTCACCCGAGGCTTCACCAAAGGCTTCACATTAATCGAGGTACTCGTCGCGTTAAGCATTTGCGCTATGGCAGGTATCGCCGCAATGCAACTCAGTAGCGAACATATTAACCACCTCAGCAGCATCGAAGAACAAACCTATGCATCGTGGGTGGCAGAAAACCAATTAGTAGAAATTCGAGCGCAGGGCGACAAATGGCCAGCGAAAAATGGCACTAAAGGTAAAATGGAGCTTGCAGGCGTAACCTGGTACTGGCAAGAAGAAGTCATACGTACAGCTGACAGTAGTTTTGTGAAAGTGATTGTGAGTGTGTTCACGGATGAGAAGCATGAGCAATTTGCCTATGAGCTGGCGACGTATGTCGATAAAGAGGCTCAGAAGTAATGTCTGTTTTCACCTCTCGTCAATGGCAATTAAAAACTGCAAAAGGGTTTACTCTCATCGAGGTATTGGTGGCGCTTGCCATTATGGCGTTCATCATCGGTGCCACCCATCAAATATTTGAAAGTACGACCAAGGCAAAAGAATTTTCAGAAAAGACACTCGATGAGTTATCTCGTATGCAGACTGTTTATCGAATGTTTGAACAAGATTTTAGTCAAATTACTAAGCGGGCTGTGCGTAACGAAGCGGGTGATTTTCAAGACGGTTATTTGTTACACGAGCGCTATTTGTTTGGTAGCGAATTAGATGGCATCGCTTTTGTGCGCACAGGGTGGACAAATCCAGGTTATTTGTTACCGCGCAGTGAGTTACAAGCGGTGGCTTATCGCGTGCAAGAAGGGCGTTTGGAGCGACTTTACCGTTTGTACGTAGATCAGCTCGACAGCACAGAGCCTAGAGTTCAGGTGTTGATAGAAGGTGTTGAAGATTTTAGTTTTGAGTTCTTTGACTCTGACAGCCAAAAGTGGCAACCGCAATGGCAGAAAGAACAATTACCTAAAGCGGTCGCCGTGACTTTGATGCTTGAAGACAGCGAGCCCATTCGTCGCGCATTTCTTTTAGCTGGTCAAGGAGTGAAACCACAACCGCCGCAATCGGGTAATAATCAAGGTGGTGCTCAAGGAAGTAATCAGGGTAGCTCCAGTGGCAACAATGGTAACTCCGGTGGCAACAATGGTAATTCGGGTGGCAATACAGGCGGAACCAATGGTGGAGGTTCAGGGGGGCAATCTGGTGGAGGACGTTATGGTTCCTAACCAGCGCCATAGAGGTGCTGCACTTATCATTGTAATGTTCATTGTTGCGCTAGCAGCGACTATTGCTGCGCAAATGAGCATCAATTTAATGGTGCAGGTGCAAAAATCGGCTAATTACGATGATTTTCGTCAAGCAAAGTGGTATGCCTATTCCGCAGAGGCACTGGCGCAGAAAGTTATTCGCGAAAGTATCGAAAATGAACCAGATAAAATGCATTTAAAGCAAAGCTGGGCATTAGCTGCTAATACACCCTTTCCTGTAGAAGGTGGCACTATTAGCGGTGAAATTAAAGATTTACAGGCATGCTTGAACTTAAACGCATTACGTGCGGAACCCAGTTCGGCCCAAGGGGGATACGTAAAAACAAACCCTGCTCATAAGGTGCTGTTGGAGCTGCTAAAGGAAATTGATGACTTACCGATGCAAGAGTCAGAAGAGGCGATGGCGGATAGCGTCTTCGATTGGCTCGATGAAGACAGTATTACAATGCGCTCTGGTGCAGAGGAAGATGAATATTTATCTCGAGACGTACCTTATCTTACAGCGAATAACTTTTTTGCGGATGTATCAGAGCTGCGCTTAGTGAAAGGCTTTAACCCTTTAGCTATGCAAAAATTGATGCCTTATGTGTGTGTGATCCCCGATAATGAAATATTTGCTTTAAATGTGAATACCATCACAGAAGAGCAAGCTTTGCTTTTATCTGCCATGGTTGAGGGACTGAGCGAATCTGCTGCCCAATCAGTAATTTCGGCTAGACCTGAAGAAGGATTCGATACGTTGGCAGACTTTGCCAATGAAGTTACCCAGCAAGGTGGTCAAAATGTGACTGCTGAAGATAATAGATTTGTGCTTAAGAGTCAGTACTTTCAGTTACAGACAACAGCTACATTTGTAGAATTTGAGTTTACTATGACGTCGCTACTACAAGTAGATAATAAGAATATAACTATTTTGGCGCGAAAATTTGGAGGCGTGCAGTGAGAGAGTCCTTACTGATACACGTGGGCGAGCGCCCTGAACAACCAATTAATTGGTTGGTTTTTAATGCTATTGAAGATGAAGTGATTGCAAGTGGTCAGTTACAAAGTGCTGACGGGTTGGCAGAGTTGTCTGACAAAGCTCAAAGCCGTGATTGCACGCTCATATTGCCAAGCGCACAAGTGCAACTGCAATCAGTTAAATTACCCGCGAAATGGAATCGGAAGCTTGCTCAGGCGCTGCCGTTTATGGTTGAGGAGCAAGTTGCTGTCGACATCGATAGTCTTTTTATTGCTCAAGGCGAGGCTTACAGCGAAGGTGAAGAGCACTTTATCAATGTTGCCATGGTCAATAAGCAATGGCTGAAAGGTTGGCTTGATGAATGTGCCGATGCCGGGATTGTGCCTGCTAAAGTATATGTTGATGCTTTACTTCTACCAGAACCTACAGAGGGACGCGCTTCGGTAATTTCTTTGGCTGACGATAGCTTTATAGTGCGTTATGGTGCATGGCTAGGCGCTCAACTTGAGCCTTCTTGGGCATCTGAGTTATTAACCGCTGCGCAAATAACAGCACTTGATTTGTATAGCCCTCTAGTGGAAATGCCGGCTGGCATGGAAGTGCACAGCCACGAAGAAAAATTTGAACTGCCATTAGCGATGTTTGCAAAAGCTTCCTCACCGGTTAATTTGCGCCAAGGTGCTTTCGCTTATAAGAAAAAAAGCAGTGGCTGGATTAAAATCTGGCGTCCGGCCATCGCTGCATCTGTGGTTACTTTGTTGTTTATGATGGGCGTCAAAGGTGCGCAGTGGTATCACTACACCCAGGCGGCAAATGCTACGAAAGAGCAAGTGGTATCGACATATGAACAAGCCTTCCCAGGTACAAAAGTTCGCCCACATTTGTTGCGCAGCCAAATAAATAAAGCATTAGGTGATAGCCGTGATGGCGATAGCGTACACTTTTTAGTTATGTTGCAAGATTTTGCTGACATAGTGCAGCAAAGTGATGAATTCGTGACACAAACATTGCGTTTTGATCAGCGTCGCGACGAGCTTCGAGTCGGTGCGAGAGCGAAAGACTTCCAAAGTTTTGCGCAAGTTAAGGCACGGTTGGAGCAGCGAGGGTTTGAAGTCGAGCAAGGTTCATTAAATAATGACGGTGAAAGTGTGGTTGGAGAATTACGCATTAAGGGGGCGCAATGAGCAGCGTGACTAATTATTGGCAATCACTCAAACCACAAGAGCAAAAACTACTCTCTGTTGCTGGTGTTATTTTCATCATTTTCTTTTTTGTGATGGCAATCTATCGACCGTTGAACAGCGCAGTAGATAACGCTAAAAAAGAATCTGAGAAGCAACAGGAACTTCTGCAATTTGTGCAGCAAAGTGTGGTGCAAATTAAAGCTAAGGGCAATAACGTACAAGCAGCTTCCTCTGGGAATGTCACACAAGTGGTTAACCGCACTCGCAGTCGTTACCAAATTGAGATCAGCCGCATGCAACCGAGTGGTGATGGCCTGCGATTAAATATTGATAGTGTGCCGTTTAATCAATTACTCGCGTGGCTAGATGAAATTGTGAACAAGCATGGTCTTACTATTTCAAATATCGAGTTGTCGCTTGACCCTAAACCCGGCCATGTCCGCGTTAGTCGTATTGTATTGGAGTAATCATGTCATTTAAGAAGTTGGCAACACTCATCGTCGTATTTTTAATTTTCTTTGTTGTTTTTGCCGTTGCTTTGTTACCAGCATCCGTCGCTCTTCACCTTGGGCAATCGTATTTACCCAAAGGGTTGAAGCTCGGTCCTGCAACAGGCTCAATTTGGCAGGGACAAATAAATGGGGTTCAGTATCAAGGACAATATCTAAGCAAAGTAAAGTGGAACGTGCATCCAAGCGCTTTGTTCGGTATGCAGTTAGATGCGGATGTAGTTGTGGGTAACAAGCGTAACAGCGGTGAAGTATCTGCAAATGGTTTGGTTAAGTACGGCCTAGCAGATGGTTCCTTACAACTAGAAAATGTGAGGGCTCGCGTTGCGTTGGAAAGCGTAATGAGCCAAGTGAGGTTGCCGGTACCGACTGAAGCTAAAGGGCTAGTTTTTGTTGAACTAGATAACTACCAATTAGGCCAGCCCCATTGTAACGAGTTGGCGGGTGTCATCAGTTCGGCTGATATCAGTGTTAAAGGACGTAATGGCTGGTTTAGTATCGGCGAGCTAGAAGGTGAGCTATCTTGTGTTAACGGTGCGGCGAGTGTGAAAGTGAGCAAAGAAAATTTACTGGGGCTTCAAGTCGACGCAGGGTTTAATGAGCGTGGGCAAGTGACGGTTAATGGTTTTATTAAACCAGATGCGAGCTTACCTAAAGACGTACACGACGCTGTTCAGTTTATCGGTAATCAAAGTGCAGACGGCCGCTATCGGATCAATTTCTAATGCAAGCATCTTTTGAAGCGCTAGAGTCTTTCCTTAATGGCAACGCCGATACGATGCCCTTTGCTAAAGTGCAAGGCTATTTGTTTGCACTAGTGTGTGCCCCATCGCCAATTGATGAAGAGCACTGGTTAGCTGAAGTGCTAGGTGAAGAAGCTGCGCAAACTGACGACAGTGTTCTTTTTGCACTGATGAACCTCCATCACCATGTAAGTGAGCAGGTGTATGAAACAGGTTTTAATCTGCAAAAGTCGGTGTATCTTCATGCAGATTGGAAAGCCAATTTAGCAATTGATAGCCCAATTAGTCTTTGGGCTAGTGGTTTTAATCTGGGGGTAGGCCTCTACATTGATACATTGCTAAACGCCGAGTTAATAGAAGTCGATACTAAAGAAATGCTCACCCAAGCCGTGCTGGTTCTAGGGCTATTTAGCTCAGAGTCTGACTTTGTCGAAATCGCAAAGGCGAATGCTCAGAGTGAACAAGATTTCCACGATAACGTGTTAGATATGATGGGTGATTTTAGTTTGGGCTTTGCAGATTTGATTGAAATATCAGCTGTGCAAAGTGGCTTATTTGACGAAGAAGATCAATGGCAGGAATGACCTGCCTTTAGCCTATCTGCAATAGAATATCTGTACAACCCTGGGCGCATGTTGCTCTCGCGAGTCCCGGTTCATCCAAAACCAATTTGATATCGGTTTTGCATTGCTCACAAAGTACTTTTTTTCCCTGTGATAGTTGTTTAAGCAAGCGCTTTTGAAGGGCAAAAGAATCAGCTTGCTTTTTGTTGATTGCTGAAAAGTCCATGCTGGTTTAGTGGGTTTTAGCAAGTAAGTCACATACTTGGCGCAGGTCATCCCCGAAAAAGTATTCATTCAGCTCTGGAGTTTTACAATATTTAGCTTCCCATCGGTACATTTTTCGTACTGACTCAAGATTTGCTTCTATATGACTGATTTGCTCATCAGTAAGATTCATAGAACTCTTAATTGTTTTGAGTGCCTTTGTCGCTTTAACCTCAGTGTTTACCTTACTTGAGTCACTCAGATCAGTCATGACTGTATTAAACATTTTGTCCCTAGGTCCTTTTATAATGGGATGATCAATGCTCAATAAGGCATAAACAACAATTACAAATAACAAGAACTTCTTCATAGATAAACCTTGATTTAGATAGCGTTTGGTACGCGCTTAGTTTAGTAAACTCTTTGTTTTAAAAGCAAGTGACTGTTACGGTATTGGTAAATATAAGATGCGTGCGTACATCATTTTCACCCATGACTTGATATAATTGCCACCAATACACAGACAGCTTTCAATTAATTGTACCCAAAAAGTTGTTTTTGGCTAGTGCATCAGTGGCGTTGAGGAAGAAAGATGGATAACGAGCAGCGTATCAAGGTAAAAAATATACCCAGTGAAGTGAAAATAGAAAAGCCAGCTGGGGCCGAGTACGACAGATTTAACCCACGCAATCGCATTTATGTCAGGGCCGTTACTGGTTTGCATCAGTTGTTGAGGCAGCGTATAGGTTTAGTTGGGATGCTGGCATTCATGGTGTTACCATGGATAAATTATAACGGCCAACAGGCCGTGCTGTTCGATATCTTTAATCAACAATTCACTATATTTGGCCTCACTTTTTGGCCTCAAGATTTAACCATTCTTGCTTTTATCTTCATGATTGCCGCTTTTGCGCTGTTTCTAGTCACCACATTTTACGGTCGAGTATGGTGTGGTTATACCTGTCCGCAGACTGTCTGGACATTTATTTTTATTTGGTTCGAAGAAAAGTTTGAAGGATCGGCAAACCAAAGGAAAAAGCTTGATCAAAGAGCGATGGACTTTGATAAGTTTTGGAGAAAGAGCGCCAAGCATAGCAGTTGGATGTTGTTTTCTTTATACACGGCGATCAGCTTTGTGGGTTACTTTACGCCGATGCGTGAGTTGATATTTGATGTTGTGACATTCTCAGTTGGTGGCTATGCACTCCTCAGTATTGTCGTGTTTACCTTGTGCACATATGGTAATGCCGGCTGGATGCGCGAAATTATGTGTTTGCACATTTGTCCTTATTCTCGTTTCCAGTCTGCAATGTTCGATAAAGACACATTTACCGTCAGCTATGATGCTAAGCGCGGAGAGAGCCGTGGTCCTCGGGGCCGTAAACAAGATCCTAAACAACTCGGTCTAGGTGATTGTATTGACTGTAACTTATGCGTACAGGTATGCCCCACTGGAATAGATATTCGCAATGGTCTTCAATACGAGTGTATTAACTGTGGTGCGTGTATTGATGCCTGTGACGGGGTGATGGATAAGATGAATTATCCACGAGGTCTTATTTCATACACGACGGAACGTAATCTAGAAGCTTCTGCTGAGAAGACGAAGCCAGTACGCGGTAAATTAATTGGATACTCGGTTATTCTGCTAGTACTGATTGGAGCCTTAGCAGCCAATATCGCGATGCGCGTACCCATGGATCTAGATATCATTCGTGATAGAAATCAGTTGTTTAGAACAGATGTGAATGGTCTGGTTGAAAATACCTATACATTGAAAGTCATCAATAAAGCGCAGGTTGTACAAAATTTCACCGTTGAAATTGAAGGGCTAGAAAATTACCAAGTCATAGGCAACCTGGAATTTTCTGTCGGACCTGGTCGCTCTCACAATGTACCTTTGTCGGTTGTTATTGATCCTTATGATTTGAAAAAGCCACTGACGGAATTTGACTTTGTCTTGTATCCAACTGCGGATCCAGAATCGAAAATCCGACAAAGTAGCAATTTCATTAAGGGACGCTAAAGTGAGTGAGTTTAGTTTTGCCTCCCTTACACCAGACACTATTTTAGATGCATTAGACAGCGTAGAAGTTTATGCAGAGTCTGGCTTATTGGCATTAAACAGTTACGAGAATCGTGTTTATCAGTTTATGGCTGAAGACAAACGCAGGTACGTAGTGAAGTTTTATCGCCCTGAACGTTGGAGCAATGAGCAGATACTCGAAGAGCATACATTCAGCGCTGAGTTAGGTAATGCAGAAGTGCCAGTGGTTGCGCCATTAGCAATCGATGGTCGTACTTTGTTTGATCACCAAGGGTATAGATTTACGTTATTCCCCAGTGTCGGTGGCCGCCAATTTGAAATGGATAATTTAGATCAGCTGGAACAACTCGGTCGTTTGATTGGGCGAATGCACAAGGTTGCCCAAGCTCGGCCATTCAATGTTCGTCCCACTTTAAGCTGCGATGAATATCTACATCAAGCTCGTATTCATTTAGCGCAAAGTAACTTGGTAAGTGAAGCAATGTCAGTACCATTTTACACTGTGCTCGATCAAGTTATCGACAAAGCTAGCAAATTGTACAAGGGAGTTGATACTATCCGTTTGCATGGTGATTGCCACGCAGGGAATATATTGTGGTCAGCGGATAACACGCTCACGTTTGTCGACTTAGATGACAGCCGACAAGGGCCAGCCATTCAAGATTTGTGGATGATGTTAAGTGGTGACCGGCAAAATCAGTTATTGCAACTGGACACACTCGTTGGTGGTTATGAGGAGTTTGCTGATTTCGATCACAGCCAATTGCCATTGATTGAACCGTTACGAGCAATGCGTATGGTGCACTACATGGGCTGGATAGCAAAGCGTTGGAGTGATCCTGCATTTGAACGGAACTTTTCTTGGTTTGCGCAAGACAAATACTGGGAGCAACAGACGCTGGCACTGAAAGAGCAGTTAGCTGCTCTGGATGAAGCACCGTTAAAGCTAATGCCCTAAAGAAGTAACACAGGATTTGATATAGAGACGATTATGATAAAAACACTAAAACGTTCGTTAATTTTACTTTGTTTACCGCTTGCAGCGTTTGCAGCTGACTTTAAAGCGGGTGAGCATTATCAGGTTTTAGAAACTCAAGCATCAAGCAGCGACAAAGTAACAGAGTTTTTCTCGTTCTATTGTCCACATTGCTATAAATTAGAGCCCGTTGTAGGCGCACTAAAGTCTTCACTGCCTGAAGGTGTGCCACTAGAAAAGAGCCACGTTAATTTTCTTCGAATCGATAAAGCGGCGCAAAATCGTTTAACTACGGCTTACCTTGTTGCTGAGCAAGAGGGTAAAGGTGAGCAAGTAGCAGCTGCAATATTCGATAGTATCCACCGTTTACGCGAGCCACTGCAAACGCAAGAAGCTGTTGAGAAATTGCTTACTAGTCAAGGTATCAGTGCAGAACGTTTTGCCATGCTGGCTAGCAGTATGCCTGTATTGACGGGAGAAAAAGATGCCGTTGAGAGTCAAGATGCTTTCACTAAAATAGGTGCATTGACAGGCGTGCCAACAATTATCGTAAACGACAAGTATAAAGTACTCGTGCATACGATGAAGTCGCAGCAAGAGCTTAATGAACTTGTAAATCACTTATTAGAAAAATAACCCGGAGAATATTGGTATGAAGAAGTTTATTGCTGCTGCAATGATGGCCTTGGCATTGCCGTTAAGTGCATTTGCTGCCCAATTCGAGGAAGGAACGCATTATGAAGTCGTTTCAGATCGCGCAAGCCGTAAGCCAGAGGTAAAAGAGTTCTTCTCTTTTATTGCCCAGCCTGTAATGCATACGAAGGTTTGTTAGTTGATGTAAAACCCAAGATTGATGGTGATGTTGAATTCAAACGCAGTCACGTTAATTTTATGGGGGGGCGTACTGCTGAAAATCAAGACATGCTTTCACAAGCATTGGCAACAGCGAGTGTGCTACCAGAGAAAGACCAGCTTGTATCAGCTATTTTCAGCCACATCCATACAAAGCGTGCAAAGTTTAATGAAGTTGCAGATGTGAAAGACATCTTTGTCGCTAATGGTGTTGATGGTGACAAGTTTGATAAGCTGTTTTCAGGTTTTGCCGTGCGCACTAAAGCGTCGAAGATGCAGCGTGATCAGGAGTACTACAAAGAGAAGGGTGCACTGAAAGGCGTACCAACATTTATTGTTAACGGTAAATATCGTTTGATTCTAGGTCGTGATTCGGGCGTTACAGAACCAGAAGATATTGCAGCGTTAATTAACTTCTTAGCTAAAAAGTAAGTGAGTTGACGTGTAAAAAAACCGCATCTTAGATGCGGTTTTTTTTATGCCTACTTGCGAGTAAGGTATACCCCTGATTCTACATGGTGGGTATACGGAAATTGATCAAAAATAGCGAATCGAGAAACATTATGCGTTTGTGTCAGTAAGTCTAAATCACGCTCTAATGTGTCTGGATTACATGAGACATAAAGAATGTTGTCGTACTCGCTTGTTAGCTTACAGGTTAGCTCGTCCATTCCTGCACGAGGTGGATCGACTAAAATGGTTTGGCAGTCATAACTGTGTAGATCAATGTCTCCCAGACGCGAGAACTTTCTTTCTTTGCGCATAGCTTGCGTGAATTCTTCGCTACTCATACGAATGATATCTAGGTTAGCTACACTATTTGCAGCAATATTGTATTGCGCAGACTTGACGGAAGATTTAGATATTTCCGTTGCTAAAACACGATTAAATGAACCAGCAAGCGCGATAGAAAAATTACCGTTACCACAATACAGCTCGAGTAAATCATTCTTCAGCGGTGCGCAGATATCTTGTGCCCATTCCAACATTTTCTCATTCACTTTGGCATTGGGCTGGGTGAAGCTATTTTCTACCTGTTGGTAAGTATATTCTTGGCCATTCACTGACAGTTGTTCAACCACATATTCATTACCTAACACGTGCTTTTGTTTACGTGCTCGGCCAATGAGCTCGACGTTGAACTTTTGTTGTAAGCGTTGTTGTAATGAATTTGCTTCTGCCAACCACTGTTCATCCAGTTGTTTATGATACAACAAGCTAACCAATGCGTTACCACTAAGCGTAGTGAGGTAGTCAATTTGAAATAGCTTACGGCGAAGTATCTCGTTGCTCTTAAGCTGGAAGATCATTTCAGCCATTAAGGCATTGATTAACTCGGCGCCGGGATCAAAGCTATCAACACGTACTTTTTCTTTTGTCTGTTGATTGAACATGATGTGGTATAGCTCATCGCCATCGTGCCAAACACGGAACTCTGCTCGTTGACGATAATGAATAGGCTCAGACTCAAATACTTCTAAGGTTTTCACACCAAAGCGGGCAAATTGCGCTGTAATACGTTGCGCTTTTTCTGCTAACTGTTGTTCGTACACTGACGTGTTGATATTTATGACTGGCATGAAGACCCCTACAAAATTTAATGCGCCGCTATTTTAGGAGGCTGCAAATAATTGTCCAGTCACAATAGTGAATTATTTGCTCGTTTTTTCTACAGCTTTGCTCAAGTCTGCCGATATACTCATTATATATTCTCTATTCAGGAGCGCGGGATGCTGCCATGTACCGGCAGAGCCCATGAAAGCAATATGAAAGTTAATGATTCAAATCAATGGCTTAATCCAGCGACTAAAGGGTTAGAGCAGAGCAAGGGGAAAATGAGCCCGACAGCCCTGAGTCAACTTGCTAAATTAGACAGTTATTTTGGTAATCACCGTCAAATAGGTGCCAAAGTATTAGAAGACAAGCTAGCTCAAGCTCTGGGTATTGAGCCTGCGCCAAAGAAAGAAAGTAAGCCACTATTCGACTTTGAAGAAATTGTAAAAAATGTCCTGCAATTTGTCACTGGAGCGGTTAAGAAAGCCCAAGCAGATGGCGCTTCAGATGAAAAGTTGACTGAGATGCTTGCACAGGCGCGTAAAGGCGTGCAAATGGGAGTTGATGATGCAACATCTGAACTCGATGATTCCGGTTTGTTGAATGATGAGATTAAAGATGGCATCGCCAAATCTCAAAAAGGAATCAATGACGGCTTAGATGAGTTTGAAAAGTCATTATTTGGTGAACAAGAGGCAACGAATGTACAAGTGAGTGAGGCCCAGTTCATGAGCCTTACTAACAACGCAGAGTACCGTTTTACGACTGCGCAAGGTGATGAAGTTATTATTAGCTTAGATTACAATTATAAAGCGGGCGAAGCGGCCTCAATTGCGCAAGGTGAAAAAGGAAAAACTGGCTACGCGTATTCTAACTATGAGCAGCGTAGTGTCTCTTTCTCTTTAACGGTCAATGGAGAGCTGGATGAAGCGGAAAGAGAAGCTGTCAATGAAATGATGGGGCAGCTCCAAGATGTGAGTGAATCGTTTTTTAGCGGTCAATATGACGAAGCCTTTAACAAGGCTGGAGAGCTTCAGCTTGGCTCTGAACAGCTCGTCGCGTTTTCGATGGACTTGACTCAATCTAAGACTCGAGCAGCAATTCGAGAATACGAGAGTGCAACCCCTGCAAAAGAAATTGCTAAAGAGTTACAACCCTTCAATGACAAGCTGAAAGAAGCGTACAGTAAGGCGGGAGAACTGGGTCTTCACAATGAAGTATCTGGATTGTTGCTGTGGTTAAATCAGGATAAAGAGAAAGATGAGGTTCAAGCGTTTATCGATTATAGCCAAGCCTTGTTCTCTAAATTAGATGAGTTACTGCAAGGCTAGCTTGGTCGGCATTCAGTCATGTTCGAAGCACCCTCAATAGGGTGCTTTTTATTACAATGAATGTTTCTATTTTTAATACATTTATACGAAAATCAGCTTATATTCAGGAACATAATAGTTTAATATGTCGTTCCTAATTGGAGAATGGTGAATTTATCCAGTTAGTCTACACTGTAGTATGTGAAAGACTGTTAGCGCGGATTCTGACCTGGTGGGAAAATTGTAACCGCCTGCGATAAAAGCAAAAAATGTCGGCTGATGGAATTAAATAAATTGGAATGTTTTTGAGTAAGAGGATGTTAATCACTCTTACTTGGCGCACAGGACTGCTGCCAGATTACAGCAACTGTGTGTTTGACTAATAATCGTAAAATGGGATGGAAACTAATGAAAATCAAATCACTTTCTGCTGCTATCGTTTTGGCAATGGCATCAACTGCTGCTGTTGCTGATGAACAGAAAAACCCTCAGCATGGCCTACATATTGGTGTATATGGCGATTACTTCTGGGCTGACTGGGACGACATTCAAGGAGCACGCCCTGCAAACGTTGAGCTAGGCGAATCACTTGGTTATGGTGCTGAAGTCGGTTACCGTTTCAATGAATACTGGACAGCACGTCTTAACTTCACTGCACTTGAATTAGATAAAGAAAATTCACCTAACCATAAAACGGGTGAACGTTGGGGTGGTGACATTCTTCTTCACTTCAGTGATTCTGTTTACGGTATCATCGGTGCGAAAAAGTTTGAAGTATACGACGATTTCAACGCCGCTAACCTAGGTCTAGGTTTCCGTAATCACTTAAACTACAACTGGGCATTTTATGGCGAAGCCATGTATTACGAAGGCTTGAACCAAAACCATTCTGATTTTGGTTTGAAAATGGGTTTAAGCTACCACTTTGGTAAAAAGCCAGAGCCAAAAGTTGAGCCAGCGCCAGTTGTTGTGCCAGTTGAGCCAAAAGACTCAGATAACGACGGTGTAGTTGACGCTAAAGATAACTGTGCAAACACGCCGATGAGCGATGCAGTTGATGCATACGGTTGTACTCGTTATATGGAAAAAGGCGACAAAGTAAGCTTGATGGTGAAATTCCCTCATGATGGCTCAGCTGTCGATGCTCGTTATTTTGATGGCATTCAAAAAGTAGCTGATTTCATGAACAAGTACCCACAAACAGAGGTACTACTTGAAGGTCACGCATCTGCTGTTGGTGATGCAGGTTACAACAAAACACTGTCTAAGAAACGTGCTGATAAAGTGGCTCAGAAGCTGATTGAAGATGGTATCTCAGCATCACGTGTTGAAACTGTTGGTTTAGGTGAAGAGCGCCTACTCAACACCGCTAACACTAAAGAAGCACATGCTGAAAACCGTCGTGTTGAAGCACACATCTCAGTCACTGAGCGTGTCGCTATCAAGCGTAACTAAGTACAGCTAGTGAGTATAAAAAGCCCGGCATTTGTCGGGCTTTTTGCAAATAATTCTTAATTACTATTCACAATTCTTTACTTCATCACACAGCAACATTCATAGAATTTATAGTGACTATTTTGCGGTTAGGCAAAAGGGTTAATTTTCTTCTATCTTTAAAGCCTTTATAATTGCTACCGTGTCAAATTTCTATAAGTGGGTCGAGCAAAGAATGCCGCCTGCTTTCACGTCACCAAGAGGGCATAATTGTGCTTCAAGAATATCGTAAACATGTTGAAGAGCGTGCAGCCCAAGGTATTGTGCCTGCACCACTAGATGCGCAGCAAACTGCTGACCTTATCGAATTAATTAAAAACCCACCGGCAGGTGAAGAAGAGTTCATTCTTGACCTTCTAGTTAACCGTGTACCGCCAGGTGTTGATGACGCTGCATACGTAAAAGCTGGTTTCTTAGCTGCAGTAGCAAAGGGTGAAGCTCAGTCACCACTAATCAATAAAGAAAAAGCGGCTGAACTACTAGGCACTATGCTAGGTGGTTACAACATCGAGCCGATGATCGCGCTTTTGGACGATGAAGACGTTGCGCCAATCGTTGCTAAAGGCCTTTCACACACCTTGCTAATGTTTGATGCATTCTATGATGTAGAAGAAAAAGCTAAAGCTGGCAACAAGTTTGCGCAGCAAGTTGTTGAGTCATGGGCAAATGCACAATGGTTCCTAGAGAAGCCTCAGGTTCCTGAAAAAATCTCTGTAACTGTATTCAAAGTAACAGGCGAAACAAATACGGATGATTTATCACCAGCACCAGATGCTTGGTCACGTCCTGACATTCCTCTTCACGCGCTGGCTATGCTGAAAAACGAGCGTGACGGTATCAACCCAGACAAAGCGGGTGAAATTGGTCCTATTACACAACTAGAAGAGCTTAAAACTAAGGGTCTTCCACTTGCATACGTAGGTGATGTTGTTGGTACGGGTTCATCACGTAAATCAGCAACTAACTCAGTACTTTGGTTCATGGGTGATGACATTCCTTTCGTTCCAAACAAACGCGTTGGTGGTGTGTGTCTTGGTGGTAAAATCGCGCCAATCTTCTTCAACACGATGGAAGACTCTGGTGCTCTACCAATCGAGTTAAACGTTGAAGACATGAACATGGGTGACCAAATCGATATCTTCCCTTATGAAGGTGTTGTTAAGCGTCACGGTACTGATGAAGTTATCTCAACTTTCGCACTTAAATCAGACGTAATCCTTGATGAAGTGCGTGCTGGCGGTCGTATTCCACTGATCATCGGTCGCGGCCTAACTGACAAAGCGCGTGCGTCATTAGGTATGGAAGCAGAAGACATCTTCCGCAAGCCTGCTCTTGTGACAGATTCAGGCAAAGGCTTCACATTAGCTCAGAAGATGGTTGGTAAAGCATGTAATATGGCAGGTGTTCGTCCTGGTCAATACTGTGAGCCGAAAATGACCACGGTTGGTTCGCAAGATACTACGGGCCCTATGACACGTGATGAGCTTAAAGACCTTGCATGTCTTGGCTTCTCTGCAGATTTAACAATGCAGTCTTTCTGTCACACATCAGCTTACCCTAAGCCAATCGATGTGAAAACGCACCACACACTACCTGATTTCATTATGAACCGTGGCGGTGTATCGCTGCGTCCAGGTGACGGTGTAATCCACTCATGGTTAAACCGTATGCTTCTACCTGATACAGTTGGTACAGGTGGTGACTCGCACACTCGTTTCCCACTAGGTATCTCATTCCCTGCAGGTTCTGGTGCAGTTGCATTCGCAGCAGCAACAGGCGTAATGCCACTGGATATGCCTGAGTCAATCCTTGTCCGTTTCAAAGGTGAAATGCAGCCAGGTATCACGCTTCGTGACCTTGTACACGCAATCCCTTACTACGGTATTAAGCAAGGCCTTCTTACTGTTGAGAAGAAAGGCAAGATCAACGAATTCTCTGGTCGCGTACTAGAAATTGAAGGTGTTGAACACCTAACTGTTGAGCAGGCATTCGAGCTTTCAGATGCATCAGCAGAGCGCAGTGCTGCTGGTTGTACTGTTAAGCTAAGCAAAGAATCTATCGCAGAATACCTTGAGTCTAACATTGTTATGCTTAAGTGGATGATCGCTGAAGGTTACGGTGATGTTCGTACTATCGAGCGTCGTATCAATGCGATGCAAGAATGGTTAGCAAACCCAGAGCTAATGGAAGCTGACGCTGACGCTGAATATGCACACGTCATTGAAATCGACCTAGCGGACATTAAAGAGCCAATCCTATGTGCGCCAAATGACCCAGATGATGCGCGTCTTCTATCAGATGTAACTGGTGAGAAGATTGACGAAGTATTCATCGGCTCATGTATGACTAACATTGGTCACTTCCGTGCGGCAGGTAAATTACTAGACAACTTCGGCGGTCGTTTACCAACTCAGTTATGGGTTGCTCCGCCAACGAAGATGGATAAAGACCAACTTACAGACGAAGGTTACTACGGTATCTTCGGTCGTGTAGGCGCGCGTATCGAAACTCCAGGATGTTCACTGTGTATGGGTAACCAAGCACGTGTTGCTGACAAAGCAACGGTTGTTTCTACCTCAACACGTAACTTCCCTAACCGTTTAGGTACTGGTGCAAACGTATTCCTAGCATCTGCTGAGCTTGCAGCTGTAGCAGCAATTCTAGGAAAACTGCCTACACCTGCGGAATATCAAGAATACGCTGAGAAAATCAACGCTACTGCGGCTGATACTTACCGTTACTTGAACTTCCACAAGATGCCTCAGTACACTAAGAAAGCGGATAACGTAATTATCCAGCAAGCTGTGTAATACACGCATTTTGAAAAAGCCCACGCTATCTAGTGTGGGCTTTTTTATGCGTATACAATCACTAAAATAAAAATAGTTCCTATAAAATTGATTTATGCTGAAATATATAGCTGAAAATAACAAATAAATGAATTGTTAATGCAGTTTGGGTGGTATTTAGTGCATAAATGAAATCAATTCTGCTATGAAAATAGCTTAAGATCCCCGCGAATTTTATACTCTAGGCAGGATCTTTATGACTTCGTTAAATAACCAGAATCTTCTGCAACTTCGTTTCATTGATCAAACGCATATCGACGCTGTTAAGCCTTCTTTTGACCATCTTCCAGACAACCCATATGCAGATGGTGCATTCCGTAAGCGTCGTTATTCAGTGATTAAAGTTGAGCAGGGTGAGCTAAAGCTTCAGCCTACTAAAGCATTCGTGCAAGATGACTCGATAAATACATTCCAAGGCAACATTGAGCGTACATACGAAAACCTTGATGCCGACTTGCTAGCCACAGATGGCATGAAGCGCATCGTTGCTGAGTTTATCTCTATGACAGGTATCGAAGCTGACAGAAATATCGAAATTCATCAATTCCGTATGTTAGCGATTGAAAGCGATACACCGCCAGCGCCTGAAGGTATTCACCAAGATGGCTTCGACCATGTGTGTGTTGCAGGTGTTTCTCATGAAAACATTGCCGGTGGGGAATTACTTGTTTATGAACACAAAGAAGCGAAACCGTGTTTCAAGATGGAAATCAAAGACGGTATGTTCGCGCTAATCGATGATCGCCAAGTGTGGCACAATGCAACGCCGATGAATAAGCTTGATGCTTCTAAGCCGGGTTACCTAGATTGCTTTGTGCTTACAGCTTAAGGAACGACAATGAATTTATCCGCATTACGTAGCCAATTTCCAGCATTGACGCAGCACGTGGATGGCACTTCGCCTATCTTTTTCGACGGCCCTGGCGGTGCTCAGGTGCCACAAAGCGTGCTTGACGCCATGTCTGCCTACCTAGGTTTTTACAATTCAAATCTAGGTGGTGCGTTCTTCTCAAGTGATAAAACAGTGTCTGTGATGAGCCAGGCACGCCAAGCTATCGCCGATTTACTAAATAGTCCAAGTGCTGATCAGATCGTGTTTGGTGCAAACATGACCAGCCTGACATTCAGCTTCAGCCGTGCAATTTCACGTCAGTGGCAAGCGAACGATGAAATTATCGTCACCAACGCTGATCACTTCTCAAACGTTTCCTCGTGGCGCCAAGCCGCTGAAGACAAGGGAGCAACCGTTCATGCGCTGCGCATCAATGAAGAAGATTGCACCTTGGACATGGCGCATTTTGCGTCACTCTTAAATGCCAATACTAAGCTGGTGGCAGTGACTTACGCATCGAACACTACGGGCTCGATTAATGACGTTAAGCGCATGATCGAAATGGCTCATCAATATGGTGCCCTAGTTTACGTAGACGCAGTTCATTATGCGCCGCATGAGTTGATTGATGTGCAAGATTTAGATTGTGACTTCCTTGCATGTTCAGCATATAAATTCTTTGGCCCACACGTCGGTATCGTCTATGGTAAACGCGAACACTTAGAAGGTTTCACTCCCTATAAGGTTGAACCAGCAAAAGACGTTGTACCGGGTCGTTGGGAAACAGGCACGCAGAGTTTTGAGGGCCTAGCTGGTGTGGTGGCTTCTGTAGAATATATCGCGTCGCTCAGTGAGCTAGATGAAAGTCATGCTCGTCGTGAGCGCTTAGAAGCCGCTTTTGCAAACAGCAAAATGCATGAAATGGCATTGAGTAAGCACTTCCTTACACGCCTCAAAGCGTTCCCACAAATTAACCTGTTCGGTATCAAAGACGAAGCCCGCTTAGCGCAACGTACGCCTACTTTTGCGCTGACGTTCGAAGGACTGGAACCACGCCAAGTTTCTGAGTTTCTAGGCAAGCATCATGTCTGTGTTTGGGATGGTAACTTCTACGCGCAAGGCTTGTGCGAGCAACTCGGCGTCATGGATAAAGGTGGTGTGGTACGTATTGGATGTATGCATTACAACACCATTGAAGAGATTGATCGATTGTTTGAGCTATTTGCCCAGTTACTCTACTAATCTTTTCACGTTAAAAAAGGCTGCACTTGCAGCCTTTTTTGATCTTTATTGAGCGACTATTTAGTTGGCTGGCCGTAGATTTGTTCAGCACGATTGAAAAGTACCCATGAAGTCAGAATGTACTTGTCATTTGAGAGTGGTTTATTGCCGCGGTGCGTATGCGTGAAATAAGCAGGCGCAATCACCATAGTGCCTCGTCTGGGCGCAATTTTCTTATTTTGATAGAAAAACTCAGTCTCACCGCCTTCGCTCACATCATTTAGATAAAACATGAACAAAAGTACACGATGTAAAGCTTCATTGTGGCCCGCTTGCGGATACACTTCACTGTGCCAATAAGGGTATCCGCCTTTGTTTATTTCATATTTCTGCGCTTGAATACTGCCCAGACGATAAAGCTGCTGCATCAGTGTGCCAAGCTGAGGTACCGCCACTTCTGCGAAGTTGTCTTGCGTGAGTGCCACAGGCTTGCCTGTTTTAGGATGGAAAACTTGTAGGCCGAAAGCGCCTATCATCATGAATAAATGTTCTTCAACGTAACGCATCACGTGCTGTGCGGTCACTTGTTGAATATGCTGTAAAGGTTGCTGGTATTCAGGGTGCGCATTTAGGTAAAGGTCGCTGCTGTCTTTTTTGCTTAAGTCGACACCACCCGATGTTGTGCCTTGCTTCAAATGCGGGCTTTGTTCAAACATGTCGATAAACTGACTACAAAAAGTGTCACTAAGCGCGTTATCATAAACGCCAATAAAGTCTGTCATGACTTCAACCTTATCTATTGGAATTATTATGCTTATTGAAAAAGTTCAGCCCCGATTTAGCGAAACCGATGTTCTCGGGCATATAAACAATACCGTACTACCGGTGTGGTTTGAAGCCGCCCGCACGCCTATTTTTAAAATCTTTACACCGGATCTTAATCCACATCAATGGCGCTTAATTGTCGCTAAAGTGGAAGTGACGTTTTTAGGGGAGCTTTTTTACGGTCAAGAAGTGGAAGTAAAAACCATGATAGAGCGTATCGGCTCAAGTTCCTTTGTTATTAAGCAACAAGCTTGGCAGCATGGCCAGTGTTGCGCTGAAGGTAAAACCGTGATGGTGCGCTATAACTTTGAAAACAAAGCGTCACAAGCGCTCAGTGACGATGAAAAAACGCAACTTTCGGCATACCTAGAAGAAGCTCAATAATTGAGCTTCCATAGATTCTAATTGGGAGTTTCGATATCTGGAAACGCAGGGGACACGCATTTTTTAACTTCAAAGCGGACACCATACGGTGCGCTTTCATCTTCGAATAGCTCGACAATTTCGTAGTCGTTCAACTCAACCACTCTACTTTTTGCGTTTTTTTCACAGCGCGAGTATTCATCAGCTTCCCAGCGAAAGGCAAACTGAGCAATCAGAATTTTTATCCATTTGTCAGAGTCCTCAAGGGGGTCCTCTAGTTTCGCTTCAAGATGCACAGTGGGCGGCGTTTCCTTCGATTGATTCTGAGTATTTGCTATTTCGTCCTCGAAGCTGGCGCTGACTTGCTCAATGGCATCACTGGCATTTTGAAAATCGCCCGATGTCACAAACAGATTGACGGTGACAATGCAGCATAGCGTAAAGCGAGCAATGGCTGTTTGAATAGGTCGTTTGCTATGGTCTAAGAAGCTGAGCCCGAAACGCTGAAAGGGCCTCAGCACCAACAGCACCAATACATACAAAGGTAACACTAATTGCAGGAGTAATAGCGCGATAACGGATAAAGCAAGCATCCAACTTGGCAGATACAGCAAGATGGCAAAGTTGTGGGTGTAGTCGAAGTGACTAGCCGCCACTGAGGTCACCTCATTGACAGTGCCGGCAGCATTCGCCAACACAAAGTTAGTGATGGTACCGTAGAACAACAGCAGTAAGGCTTTACCAGGAAGTGAGTGAAATAGTTTTAAAAAACGAGGCCAGAACTCAATAGTGAGCGCCACCACAGTCAATGCGGTTGTTAGCCAAATACTGATGGGGTAAAGCGCCAGCGCGATAGCGTACAAGCGCTGTGCAGAGCTTAGCGATTGCCAAAATGTGTCAAAGCGGGCAAAGAGATTGCGACGTGTGCGTGTCGATTTAGCTTTTAAGCGTAAAAAGGGGGCAGTCATGGCAAGTCTGAATAATTGTGTTATTTATTCAGACTTTACCCCCAAATAGTCCTTTATGCCAACAATGGCTTTAGGTAGTGTCCAGTGTGAGAGCGGCTATGCTCAGCCACTTCTTCAGGGGTGCCTGCAATCAGGATTTCACCACCGCCACTGCCACCCTCTGGGCCTAAATCGACAATCCAGTCAGCTGTTTTGATCACATCGAGGTTGTGTTCAATCACCACGATGGTGTTACCGTGGTCGCGTAAACGATGCAACACCGTCAGTAGTTGTTGAATATCATGGAAGTGCAAGCCTGTTGTTGGCTCATCCAAGATGTACAGTGTTTTACCCGTGTCGCGCTTCGACAACTCTCGCGCTAATTTAACGCGTTGCGCTTCACCACCTGATAACGTTGTTGCAGCTTGGCCAAGGCGAATATAAGACAAACCTACGTCCATCAGCGTTTGCAATTTGCGATTAATCGCAGGAATGGCATCAAAGAACGTACGGGCATCTTCCACCGTCATTTCTAACACTTCATGGATGTTTTTGCCTTTGTAAAGCACTTCCAAGGTTTCACGGTTGTAACGTTTACCTTGGCAGACATCACAAGGTACATACACATCCGGCAAGAAGTGCATTTCTACTTTAATCACCCCGTCACCTTGGCAGGCTTCACAGCGGCCACCTTTGACGTTAAAGCTAAAACGACCCACTTTGTAGCCGCGTGAACGCGACTCCTGCGTGCCTGCAAATAACTCTCGAATAGCAGTAAAAATACCTGTGTACGTTGCTGGATTAGAGCGTGGTGTACGGCCGATTGGGCTTTGATCAATGTCGATTACCTTATCGAAATGATCTAAGCCTTTGATTTCTTTGTGTGGTGCAGGTTCAACAGCGGTGGCACCGTTGAGTACTGTGTGCGCCACTTTGAACAGAGTATCGTTAACCAGCGTTGATTTTCCTGATCCAGATACGCCTGTTATACAGGTCATCAAGCCAAACGGAATGCGCAAGTCTACGTTCTTCAGATTGTTACCCGTGGCGCCAAAGAGTTCTAACCATTTGTCGTTAGTTGGGTGGCGCTGCTTTGGCACTTCAATGGCCTTGGCACCACTTAAGTATTGGCCAGTCAGTGATTCGGGATTGTTCATGATGTCGTCGCGTGAGCCTTCGGCAACCACGTAGCCACCGTGTACCCCTGCACCTGGACCAATATCGATAATATAATCGGCTGCACGAATTGCATCTTCATCATGCTCTACCACGAGTACGGTATTACCTAAATCACGCAAGCGCGTGAGAGTTTGTAACAGGCGGTCGTTATCTCGTTGGTGAAGACCAATCGATGGCTCATCAAGTACGTACATCACGCCAACGAGGCCAGCACCGATTTGGCTCGCTAAGCGAATACGTTGAGCTTCACCGCCAGATAGCGTATCGGCACTACGCTCCAGTGATAAATAGTTCAAGCCGACATTAACCAAAAAAGACAGGCGGTCGCGGATTTCTTTGAGGATTTTATCAGCGATTTTGGCTTTTTGGCCTGCGAATTCAAGGTTGTCAAAGTAATCAAACGCTTGGCCAATGCTCATCACGGTCACCGCGGGTAAGTTGGTGTCGTCGATAAACACGTTACGTGCTTCTTGGCGCAAACGGGAGCCACTGCAGCTTGGGCATGCTTGCGAGGTTTGATATTTTGCCAACTCTTCACGCACAGAGTTTGACTCTGTTTCATGATAACGGCGCTGCATGTTATTGAGCACGCCTTCGAACTCGTGATTTCGGGTAATCAAATCCCCACGGTCATTGCGGTAGTTAAACGCAACTTTTTCGTTGCCTGAACCTTCCAGTACAATCTGCTTAGCGTCATCGCTGAGCTCTTGGAACGGTGTTTCCAAATCAAAGTGGTAATGCTCAGCAACCGATTGCAACATCTGGAAATAGTAGAAACTACGCTTATCCCATCCTTTAATCGCACCGCCCGCTAGGCTCAGCTCAGGGTTGTGGACAACACGATGGGGGTCGAAGTACTGACGCACCCCCAAACCATCACAGCTTTGACATGCACCCGCTGGGTTGTTAAATGAAAATAGGCGAGGTTCGAGCTCGCTCATTGCATAACCACAACTTGGGCAGGCAAAGTTGGCCGAGAACACGAGTTCTTCGCTAAGTGAATCATCCATGGCGGCAATTTGCGCTACACCACCAGATAACTCAAGCGCGGTTTCAAAGGACTCAGCAAGGCGTTGTTGTTGCCCTTCTTTCACTTTAAAGCGGTCAACAACCACTTCAATGGTGTGCTTTTTATGCAACTCAAGCGTGGGGGGATCAGACAAGTCACACACTTCACCGTCAATACGGGCGCGAATATAGCCTTGTGCCGCTAGTTGCTCGAGTAATTTAACGTGCTCACCTTTGCGGTTTTTTACCACAGGCGCAAGTAACATGAGTTTACTGCCCTCTGGCAAGTCCAGTACTTGGTCAACCATCTGGCTGATGGTTTGTGCAGCAAGTGGTAAATCATGAGTTGGACAGCGAGGTTCACCTACACGAGCGAACAACAAGCGCAGATAATCGTATATTTCTGTAATCGTACCCACGGTCGAACGCGGGTTATGAGACGTTGATTTTTGCTCAATTGAGATAGCTGGAGATAAGCCTTCAATATGGTCAACATCAGGCTTTTCCATCAAAGATAAAAACTGACGCGCATAAGCGGAAAGCGATTCTACATACCGACGCTGCCCTTCCGCATACAAAGTATCAAACGCGAGAGACGATTTTCCTGAGCCAGACAGACCGGTGATGACGATCAATTTATCCCGAGGGATGGTTAGGTTGATGTCTTTGAGGTTATGCGTGCGTGCACCGCGAACTTCTATATTATCCATTCTCCGCCTATTACCCGAGCTACTAAATAACGCACAAGTATCGCATATTTAACCACCGTTTAGCGACTACCTTAGCGCTTATATTTATAAAGCTTAGTTGTATGTGGTTGCATGGCTTTAGGATCACATTATATGGACAGCCATGGGAATTTATCTCGGTTAATCACGGTGAATTCACACCCAGCAATGTCCCAATCAAGGGGGAGTGTGTTATCATCGCCGGCCAAGATAATTTTGTTCCAGCTGATTGTATTTGTGTCATGTCTGCATCCCAATTAAACAGTGTTGAAAAGCGCGCGGCAGTATCACTTGCGAGTGTCTTCGCGTTTCGTATGCTTGGCCTTTTTATGCTTATGCCTGTATTGGCAATTTATGGGCAAGAACTTTCAGGTTTCTCGCCGATGTGGATTGGTCTGGCGATTGGTGCCTACGGTTTGACTCAGGCAGTGCTGCAAATTCCAATGGGTTGGTTATCTGACCGCTATGGCCGCAAACGCATCATTATTGCAGGTCTTATAGTCTTTGCTATCGGCTCTGTGGTCGCTGCACTGGCTGAATCTATGTACATGCTGACATTTGGCCGTGCGTTGCAAGGTATGGGGGCGATTGCCAGCGCTTTACTGGCGCTGGCTGCCGATCTGAGTCGCGATGAGCAGCGACCTAAAGTGATGGCTGTAATTGGCATGAGCATCGGCATGAGTTTCGCGATCGCGATGCTCATGGGGCCCATGATTGCTGCAAGTTTCGGCGTTGCGGGAATTTTTTGGCTGACGGCAGCGTTGGCGATAGTCGGAATCGGCATTGTAATTTGGTTTGTACCCAGTGCGGTTCGTCGTGCACCCAAAGGTGAAACCAGTGTCACCCTCGCAGATGTAGGTAAACTCGTTCGCAATTCAGATCTCGCCCGTTTAGATTTAGGGGTAATGTTTTTACACCTCACATTAACCACCATTTTTGTGTCGTTACCAATGCAATTGATTGGCGATGGCCTAGCCGCAGAAAAGCATTGGCAGCTTTATATTCCAGTGTTTATTTTGTCATTTGTGCTGATGGTGCCGATGATGATATTCGCGGTGGCTAAACAAAAAGAAAAGCCTTTGTTTTTAACTGCTATTTTGATGCTCATAGCCAGTATGTTGGGCTTAGTGGCAGGCGCCAATTCAGTGTATCTCATCGCTGTGTGTATGGTGCTTTATTTTGTTGCTTTTAACTTTTTAGAAGCGACCATGCCCGCATTAGTTTCGCGCCAATCACCCGCAAATCAGAAGGGTTCAGCGATGGGCGTGTTCTCTTCTTCACAGTTTTTAGGCGCATTTTTAGGTGGCATTTTAGGTGGCTTCGTGGCTCAACGAACGAGCCCCGAGATGGTGTTTGCGGCAGCGGCTATGGTTGGGGTAATATGGTTTGTCATTGCTGTAAAAATGCGAGTGCCGCCGCGTAGTAAAATAATCAGTTTGCTCAGCGAAGTGAGTAGCGAACGTGATGCACAACAATTAGCGGCGCGATTAGTGGAATTACCTGGGGTATTGGAAGCTACCGTGGTGTGTGATGAAAATCGCAGCTACCTCAAGGTGGATGATAAAAAATTTGATTTAAAGACGGCGCAACAGCTTGTCGTCTCAGCGTAGAAAAGTAGGAGTATAAATCCATGGCGCGCGGTATTAATAAAGTAATTTTAGTGGGCAACTTGGGCCAAGACCCTGAAGTTCGCTACATGCCAAACGGTAATGGCGTTGCTAACATTAGCATCGCGACCAGTGATAGCTGGAAGGATAAAAACACAGGCCAAATGCAAGAGCGCACTGAGTGGCACCGCGTTGTGTTATTCGGCAAACTTGCTGAAGTAGCAGGTGAATATTTACGTAAAGGCTCACAAGTGTATGTTGAAGGTAAACTGCAAACGCGTAAGTGGACAGATCAAAGCGGCCAAGAAAAATACACCACAGAAATCGTTGTTGACGGCTTCGATGGCAAAATGCAAATGCTAGGTGGCCGTGGTGAAGGCCAAGGTGCTGCGCAAGGCGGTTCACAAGGTGGATTCCAAGGTGGTCAAAGTGCGCAACCACAAGCTAGTCAGCAAGGTGGTTTTAGTGGAGGTAACCAAGGCCAACAAGGCGGTTACGGTCAGTCGCAACAACAAGGTGGTTACGGTCAGTCGCAACAAGGTAACCAGGGTATGGGTCAACAAAACCAAGGTGGCTATGGCAACCAGCAGGGTGGCCATCAGGGCGGTGGTTTCGCACCTAAGCCTCAGAATGCACCGCAAGGTGGCGCCTCTAACCCAATGGAACCGCCTATCGACTTTGACGATGATATTCCGTTCTAAACTCGATATATAGTTTTTAGACATCAAACAGCCCAGTCTTTTACTGGGCTTTTTTGTGTTGAGCTCTTGGTATTTTCCCACTAGCTCCATACAAGCATAAAATTCCGAAGTTGCTAGTCTTTTTTGCAAACAATTGTAGAGACGGCAAAGCCTGTTGAATTACCGTACTTTTCTTCTGCAGAGCCCATGATATGGGGCTTTTTTACTTCTTCAAACTTGAGCAACTGGTTATCTTGAACAACACTTTATGTATGTTGAAAGGGCTGTAATTGGATTGCGCATTGGCGATTTTAGGGAAGTATCAAAAGCTAGTTATTTCCGCCACACTCGGGGTGTGTGGCGTTATTTTGATCAACACTCTGTTAGTGTGGGCATTATTGCAACAGCGCCAATCCGAACTCCATTCTCTGGGCACACAAGTTAACCAGATAGGCAGCGTTAATGACCGTGTAATGTCGACCCTTCTTGCACCCTATGGTCTAACATTAAAGCCACAAAACGACAGCTTTGTGGTGTCAGTGCCACTTACTCTTCGAACGGATACTGGTCTGCTGAACGTGTACAGCTCACCGCTGTGGCTGAGCAATAGCCATTGGTTCTTGGCCATAAATACACTTTTACTCATTTTCTTTTGGCGCTCAATACAGATAACACGTCGACAATTGCTTGAAGTTAAACGCAACAAACTAAGCAAGCGCCTTCCATCTCCTATTAATGAGAGTATTTTTAGTGGCCTGCCGTCATATCAAAGCATATTTGCCATTGTTCACTGCCATCGTTTGAGTGCTGTTGCTTCAGGGGTTGCTAGTTTGCTTGAAGCCTTGTTACAAGAGCGCCTAGAGCATCAACAGCGCGTGTCAGTCAAAATTCTTAATTCAGGTTCATTTGCGATTACAGTCAAAGAGGTGAGAGTGAAGCAGTTGGAAGAAACGCTGCAGTCATTCAACGATCTTGTATTGGGCTGTTGTCGTAGTCTCCTGCCCGAATTGAGTGAGGGCGACGTTAAAATCGGCGTGTGTAATTACCGCACTGGCGCGGATCAAGCTGTGGTTTATCAGCTCACTCAATCTGCCTTGGCGTTAGCAAAGCAAAGCGAGCACAAGCACTGTTATCGCATTCCATTCAGCCACAATCATTCTATGCTACTGGCTGCTAAATCATGCTCTTTGGTTGAAGCTGTAAAAAATAATCAGTTTGTGTGTTTCTTTCAGCCGGTTTTTGATTTGGATAATGACGAAATCTTACATCACGAAACATTATTACGTATTCGCCATCCTCAACTGGGTTTGATATCACCAGAATATCTGTTGAGTCAGGATGCTTCGGACAGTGCCTCCCGCAAAGTCGATGAAGCTGTGCTCACTCGGCTTGATAAAATGTTGGCGAATGAGGAGTTGCAAGCCGGGGTGAGTGTGAACATTCAACCGAGTGCTTGGTTGGACGATATATTTTGGCCAAAATTGATGTCTTTTTTAAGCGATCACCCACGCGTAACGCTTGAGTGCCCCGCGAGTGTACTAGCGAAACAACCGAATTTGATAGCCAAGCGACTTGCGGATCCCATTTTGCAACTACAGGGCATCATTATTGACCAATTGACTCGTTGGCCAGCAGACGCATTGAGGCAGGTTCCGGTGCGAATTAAAGCAATTAAGCTTGCGAGCGAATTGGTCACCCACATAGACACGGATAAACATATTCAACGGCGAGTTCTGACTTATGTTGCGCACGCGCATCGCATCGGTGTGCCAATCTATGCTGTAGGCATTGAGCGTCAGCAGCAGGTAAATGTGTTAAAACAGCTTGGTATTAGAGGTGCCCAAGGCTTTTATTTCACTGGTACTATGAACCAGATAAACGTGTTTAATTCTCACTAACTAACTTGCGATATCTGAGTCCATCTTTACCTTGCAGACCACCTGTATGTATCGCCACTATGTGGCTCCCTGCTGGAAAATACCCTTGCTCTATCAATTGCCACAATGCGTACATCATTTTGCCTGTATATATTGGCTCCAGCGGTAATCGATGGGAGCGGTACATCCATTGACAAAAATCCCAAAGGGCCGAGCTAAATCGACCGTATCCACCATCGTGATATTCCGTCATCAATTGCCAATCGCATTTGGGTGCTGATGCTAATTCGTTGATTTCTGGCACCAGATAGTTGGCTTCTTTCAATACGGCAATACCAAGCACCTCTTTGCGAGTATGTCCCGCGAGTAATCCGGCTAACGTGCCACCGCTGCCCGTTGGGCAAAGCAGAAAGTCATGTTCGGGCAAACTTGCGGCCAGCTCTTTCACTCCTTTTAACGCCGCTTCATTGGTACCGCCTTCTGGCACAATAAACGCATCAGGGTAGGTGCCTTGCAATTGTTGGAGGTAATCAAACTCGCAGCGTTGGCGATATTCAAGTCGACTCACTGGATGCAGTTTCATATCACAGGCTCTTGCAAAACGCAGCGTGGGATTAGAGTCATCCAAAAAAGGCCCTCTTACTATGCCCCGAGTCGGTATGTTAAATATTTTGCCAGCCGCTGCAGTTGCATAAAGGTGATTAGAAAAAGGCCCGCCAAAGGTCAACAGCTCGGACTTACCAGAGCGGGTAAAATCCACTAAGTTGTATTTAAGCTTACGCCATTTATTCCCATGAATTATCGGGTGGAGTAAATCATCACGTTTAATACTCACAGTGATCCGCCTCTTTTTTATAAGCGGATCATGCAGTTGCATAATAGGTGACTCAGGTATTGTATTTGGTACAATGTTCATTAATGCAATACGCTTTAGTGCCTGCAATGACTTGCTAATTTTCGCAAATCATTGATACTTAGAATAATAATAAAAGGTGGTATAAAAGGCTTTATGGGTTCCCACATACTTGCGCGCTTACCGTGGTTTCGTTCTGAAAAACAAGTAGACACAATTGTTGGTGTGTCGCTGTGTACGAACGTGTTATTAGCCGTCACCCTAAAGAAGCAAAAGCAACAATGGTACGTCAGCGACACTGCTTCACAAACAGTTAATGACATAGCCAGCAGTGCTGAACAGACAGCGCAATTCGTAACGTCTATTTGTAAAGGCGCTGCGAAAGTCTTCCTTTTACTTCCTCAGTCCTATTATCAAATTGTTCAAACTGAAAAGCCAGCACTAGAGCATGACGAATTAGTTCAGTCGCTCCCTTGGACGCTTAAAGACTTGGTTACATTGCCGCCAGAAAACATCATCGCAGACTACATTGATTACCCTATCCAGCAGCCGGGCCAGCCTGCAAAAATTAGCGTTTTTGCTGCGGATAAAAGCCTTCTAACGCCATTAGTGAGCGCCTTAAATACCCAAGAATTGCAACTGCAAAAAATCACGGTAAAAGAAACCACCGTTGCAGACATGACAGCTAAAGACAACTATGCGCGCATGGTGATTTTGCAAGAGCCGGGTCAAGAACCTAGTTTGTTGATTATTCGCGATCAGCAATTATTACTGAATCGACGTTTACGCGGATTTGCTTTGCTTGAATCAAGTACAGATGAAGTAACGATTAATAATCTCAGTGATTCATTGGGGTTGGAAATTCAGCGCTCCATGGACTTTTATGAGAGCCAATTAAAGCAACCTCCCATCAAGGAAGTGCTATTTCACAGTTCGTTTCCCACGGAACAAATCATTGCTCGACTAACCCAGTTTCAATCTATTCCCATTAAGGTGTTTACACCCTTGATGGATCTTGCTGAGGTAGTTGAACCCAAATTTTATAATGCGCTTGCCAGTGCTTACTTTCCTATCTTGGAGCAAGCATGAAACGCAGTATCGACTTCTATCAAAAGAGCTTAAAGCCGAAGCAAGATCCGCTTCCTCTATCTACGGTCATAAAAATTGTCGCTACAACTGCGTTTGTTGTAGTGCTATGTATTGCACTGCAAAGCTGGCGTCTAGATAGTACGCAACAGCAATTGGTCGATACGCAGAACAAGGTCACTACTTTGCGCAACTCCACAAAGGTACTGAACGAACAATTACAAAAACACCGTGATGTAGCAGAACTTGAATTGCAACTCAGCAAGCAGCAGCAACGTGTTAAAAATCGCTTGGAACTGATCGACTATCTACAATCTGGCGGCACCAATCAAGTTGCAAATTACAGCGACTTCATGAGCGATTTAGCGCGCTACCACAATGAGCATTTATGGCTCACCGATATTTCTGTTGCTGCACAACATCTGCAATTACAAGGGCAAACCTTACAGCCGAGCGTGATTGCAAGTTGGCTCAATGGCTTGAAGCAATCGCGATACTTTAGCGGTAAGGAATTTTCAGTATTGGAATTTGAAAAACGCGAAGAGCTCAGAGAGTTTCGGGTGTCCACTCAGTTAGAAGGGGCGAACCGTGAGTAAATGGCAAGATGCTCAGCAACGCTTTAGTCAATTGCAGCGACGTGAAAAAATTATGGTTTTGGCTGTGTCGCTGTTTTGTATCATTTATTTGAGTGTATGGTTTGTGCTGATGCCGATGTTTCAAAAGCAGGCTGACTTCAAAAAGCAGGTTGCAAATCTAGAGCGTGAAATAAGCGTAATCGATACTCAGCAGCAAGCGCTGCGCCAAGCTCTGGCGATTGACTACAAAGCCAAGGTTCGTGAAAAAATAACGGCTCAAGAGCGCCAAGCGAACGACTTAGATTTACAACTACAGCAACTGAGTCAGGGCTTTATTGCTGCTGAAAATATGCCGAAGGTCCTGTCGGAGTTATTGGCAGAACAGTCTGGATTGCAATTAACGTCTTTTAAAGTCATCGGGGTTGAGCCTGTACTCGCCAATGCCAAAGCAAACGAAAATACTGAGTCCAATAATATTGAGCGTGTGTTATATCGCCACAATATGGAATTAAAAGTCAGTGGCGATTATTTTGCTGCCAAGGCTTATATGCAGAAAATAGAGCAGGCACCGCTTCGTGTACTCATCACTGGATTTCACTACCATGTTGATGAGTATCCGCAAGGTGAATTGACCTTAAAATTAGCGACGGTGAGTAGCAATGATACGTTTATTATTTTGTAGTTTGCTTTTAGCGCTGAGTTCTCAACTTGCGGCACAGTCTTTGTTAGACCCAACAAAACCGGCTTTTGGTGCAAAAGGAACCAGTCAAAATCAGCAGGCCCTTACGGATTGGGTGCTGGAATCGGTAGTCAAAAAGAACGGACAATTTAAAGCAATCATTTCAGGCTCTTTGTACTCGCAAGGTCAGCACTTGGGTGATTATAAAATAGCGCGAATCGACGCTAACTCTGTGCTTCTAAACCAGGGAAACAAACAAATAAAGTTAAAATTATATGGCGACGACATTAAACACTAACAAATTAGCCCGCTGGTTACTGCTTGGTACAACGGGCATTTTATTATGCGCGTGCCAGTCATTTGGTACCGGTGAAAAAGTACAGCCGCACATTCGCAGTGAACTTAATGCTGAGGTAGAAGAGGCTCCCACTGAGCAACTTAAGCCTCCAGTTGAATTTGAAGATGAATTGCTGAGCTCAATTTCCACTGGCGTCGATGCGCCAGCACAAATGAGCACGCCGCGCTTTGATGTAGTGGCAAACGAGGTAGCGCTACGACCATTTTTCAACGCGCTGGTGGATGACACGCCATTCAGCGTAGCAATACACCCGGAAGTCAGTGGCAATATTAGCTTGAACCTCAAGCAAGTGAGTATGGATGAGGTGCTCAAAGTCATCACCCGATTGTACCCACTTGATGTTTTTCTTGAGGGGCAAGTAGTGCAGGTGTTACCTGCAAAAATGCGTACTGAATCCATTGCTGTTAACTACTTAATGATGAAGCGTTATGGTGTTTCAAATGTCAGTGTGATCGCTGGTGGCGTGAGTGACTACGACCAAAACAACACTAATTCAAACGGCAATTACAATCAGAACAACAACTCCAATAATGCCATCAATAATAACAACCGTGGTAATGGTAGCTTTGGTTCGGGTGTGCAGCAACTAAACGGCTCTAACATTCAAACCACCAGTGAAAATGACTTCTGGAAAGACCTCAAAGAGGCACTTCAAGCGTTAGTGGGAACCCATGATGGTCGTTATGTCATCGTCAGCCCACAAGCCAGTTTAGTAACTGTGCATGCACTCCCTAGTGAAATCGCAGCGATGAAAGAATTTTTGAAGCACAGTGAGGAAAGCTTGCAACGCCAAGTTGTGCTTGAAGCACGGATTATCGAAGTTACGCTCAAAGATGAGTACCAACAGGGTGTGCAGTGGGACCGTATTTCCAGTGGCCTCGCAGGAAGTATCAGTTTCAGTACATCTGGTGGGGTCCTCGGCAATGCGATTAGCAGTGAGTTGGGCGGTATTTCGTCATTGAGTATTGCCCGAGGTGATTTCGATGGTGTGATCGATTTGCTGCAAACGCAAGGCGACGTGCAAATGCTGTCAAATCCTCGGGTGACCGCAACCAACAACCAAAAAGCGGTGATTAAGGTTGGTGAGGATGAATACTTCGTCACTGATGTTTCCAGCAGTGAAGATATCGGTAACGTGTCACAGCAAAACAACAGTGATATTGAACTAACACCATTTTTCTCTGGTATTGCGTTGGATGTGACGCCACAAATCGACCGTTATGGCTCGGTGATTTTGCATGTTCATCCATCCGTAACACAAACCGAAGAACAAACTAAGTTCATTCGTTTAGGTGACGTCGATTTAGAATTACCTTTGGCGCAAAGTAATATACGTGAGTCGGATACGGTGATTCGTGCCGCCAGTGGCGAGATTGTGGTGATTGGAGGCTTAATGCAAACCATCACCAGCGATGAGGTATCAAAAACCCCTGTGCTGGGTGACATTCCGGTGGTAGGTAACCTGTTTAAGAGTGTACGTAAAAAGCAAAATAAAAAGGAATTGGTGATTCTGCTACGACCCACCGTGGTGATGCCTGATTCGTGGAAAAAGCAGCAACAACGCACTAAAAAGCTCCTTGAAACTTGGTATCGCAACTAATGTATCTGAGTTTTTTTAATTTGCAGGAAATGCCGTTCTCGCTAACGCCGAACACGGAATTCTATTGTGCCCTGCAACCGCATAACGAAGCGCTTAAAGTGTTGTTAAGCGCACTCAGCATGTCGGAAGGGTTTATCAAGGTCACTGGAGAAGTAGGGACGGGTAAAACCCTAATCTGCCGCAAATTAATTAACCATTTAGAAGACGACTACGTTGTTGTTTATATTCCTAACTCTTACCTCACCCCAGACGAATTACGTTGGGCGGTAGCGGCAGAATTAGGGCTAACCGATGATGAACAGTTAAATCAGCAGGCATTGAGTCAGGAAATAGAAAAGCGCCTTTTATCACTCAGCCAACAAGGCAAGAAGGTCGTGATGATAGTCGATGAAGCGCAATGTCTGAGTTGGGATGCGCTCGAAGCATTACGCTTGTTCACCAACCTCGAGACCGAAAGCAAGAAGCTGTTACAAGTTGTGCTCTTTGGTCAACCTGAACTCGATTTACACTTGAGCAATCCACGAGTGCGTCAGTTGCGTCAACGCATTGGCTTTTCATATCAGTTGCGCCCTATGACAGCTGCCGAAGTTGAATATTATATCGACCACCGTTTGCGCCGAGCAGGCGTTGAAAACAAGTTGTTTTCGACTGCGTTATGTAAACGCATCGCAGCAGCGTCACGGGGGATCCCTCGTTTGGTAAATACCTTGTGCCATAAAAGCCTGCTGCAAGCCTATGGCGATGGCCATACACAGTTGACAACAAATTACGTTAAAGCGGCGATTTCCGACACTGAAGATTGCCACAGCCAAAATACCTGGCAACGCTGGTGGCCACTGTTGGTAATGACTCCAGCCATACTTGCGATAGCGGGGATTTGGTTATGGAGGCAAGCGCTATGAGTGTGTTGAATAAAACACTTAAAGCGATTGAACAGCGCGACAATACTGCGGAGCTGGGATTGGAACCAACCGTTGAGCTTAATAAATCGCGCGAACTGCCAAAATCTTTAATGTATGTGATCGTAATTGGGCTTGCTTGTGCACTCGTTGGCGCAGCCTATTTGTTTATCCCTAAACGCCCTGTATCCGTGCCAATGACACCTGCATTGGTGCATGATGCCGAGCTATCTCAACAAGCAAAGCAACAACCAGATAAACCAGCGCAACCGCTCACTGGCGAGGATCAAAAGCACGTTGTCACTGTGAACGCAGCTGCACAGCAACAAGTCGAACTCTCTGATGAGGCTACGATTGTACAACAGCCAAGTACTGCAACTTTACCAGCGCAGCAAATGATAGCAGACGATGTAATTACAGCTAATGAGGCGCAAACAAGCGCGATACTTACGGCACCTCAATCCCCCCCGAATCGCCTGTAGATACAGCATCTCAGGCTATTGTTAAGAAGACAGAGCCTACAAACAAAACAACACAGGCCCAAGCAGCACAGAGTGAAAATGAGACTGTGGTTGTCACTGCGTTGAGTAATGTTGAGCGTGCAGAGCGTTGGTATCAGCAAGGCCAACAGTCGCTTAGTTACAGCATGATTGATGAAGCCATTGCGCAGTTTGAACAGGCCTTGCACCTGGCACCATCACATAAATCTGCGCGCACCATGCTAGCAGCGACCTTGTATGGGCAACAACGCAGCGACGAGGCGAACAGTGTCCTTGTTGATGGCCTGCGACGACAGCCATCAGTATTGGAGTGGCGAGTATTGATTGCCAAAATGGCCACCGAACAAAAACAATATTCACGCGTACTGGCTGCACTGGGTGACGAATATGATGAACACGCATTGCGTTTGGCTCAAAACGACTATTGGATTTTAAAAGGCAGTGCAGCGCGCAATTTAAAGCGCTTCGATATCGCCAAAACAAGTTTTACCGTATTAATTAAACGCCAGCCAAATGTGGCGAAATGGTGGTTAGCACTTGCCACCAGTGAAGATGGATTAGGAGAATTGCAGGCTGCGAAAAGCCATTATGGCACGGCACTGCAGCTCGGTGGTTTGTCGATGCAATCGCAGCGCTTTGCTCGCGCTCGTTATGAACAGTTGTAGGCAGGAATATGATCAGACCTCGTTTAAAGATGCGCTTGGGTGATTTGCTCGTTCATGAGCAGATCATTACTGATAGTCAGTTAGAACAGGCATTGCATGCGCAAAAAACCTCGGGGCGCAAACTCGGTGCGACGCTGGTTGATTTGGGGGTTATCAGTGAGCAGCAACTATTGCGCTTTTTAGCGCAGCAGTTGAATGTTCCGTTCCTTGATATTTCGCAACGTCGTATCGCTCCTGAGACCGCAAAACTACTTCCAGAGGTGTATGCACGCCGTTATCGCGCCTTGGTTATTGAAGACAACGATAATTCGGTATTAGTGGGCATGAGTGATCCCGCTGATTTAAGTGGTTTGGATCAAATTGCGCCAATCCTTGAGCCTAAACAGATTGAGCTAGCGGTTGTGCAAGAGTCACAAATCATGGAAGCGTTTGATTCTGTGTATCGCCGTACACAAGACATTGCCAACTTTGCTGAGCAGCTGCACGAAGAATATCAAGAGGGTGAAGAGTTTGAGCTTAATGCCTTAGACGAGACCACCTCTGATGCGACCGTTGTTAAATTACTGCAATCTATTTTTGAAGATGCGGTGCAAGTGCGTGCCTCGGATATTCATATTGAGCCAGATGAAAAGCTGCTGCGTATCCGCCAGCGGGTAGACGGTATCTTGCAGGAAAACACGCTTGATCAGGTGAACATTGCGTCTGCTTTGGTGCTGCGTTTAAAGCTGATGTCAGGCTTGGATATCTCTGAAAAACGGATTCCGCAAGATGGTCGTTTTAACATCAAGGTTAAAGGTCACAACATTGACGTGCGTTTATCGACAATGCCGGTGCAAAATGGCGAGTCTGTAGTTATGCGTTTGCTTGACCAATCAGCGGGTTTATTGACCCTAGACCAAACGGGTATGCCACCCAAATTACTGAAAAAATTGCGGGAAGCATTGAAGCGCCCGCATGGCATGATCCTCGTCACTGGGCCTACAGGCTCGGGTAAAACCACCACGCTTTATGGTGCGTTGAGTGAACTCAACACCCCAGATAGCAAGATCATCACTGTTGAAGACCCTGTCGAGTACCGTATTAGCCGTATCAACCAAGTCCAAGTGAATACCAAGATTGGCTTGGACTTTGCCAGCGTGCTGCGAACGACGTTACGTCAAGACCCCGACATCATCATGGTGGGTGAGATGCGTGACAAAGAAACCGTTGAAATCGGTTTACGAGGAGCGCTCACCGGTCACTTGGTTTTAAGTACTTTACACACCAATGATGCGGTGACCAGTGCGATGCGTCTTATTGATATGGGCGCCCCCTCTTACCTTGTGGCTAGCTCTTTGCGCGCCATTATCGCACAGCGCCTTGTACGTCGAGTTTGCCAAAACTGTAAACAACCTTATCAAGCAGATGAGCAAGAGCGTGCTTGGGTACGCTATTTAAAACCGCAATTGGCTGATGCTGAATTTTTCCATGGTCGCGGTTGTAATAGCTGCAACCACACTGGTTACAAAGGCCGTATTGGTGTATTCGAATTACTCGAAATGAACGAAGCTATGATGGACGCATTGAGGCTCAGTGATACCCAGGGGTTTGCTAAAGCGACAAAAGACAATCCCGAATTTGAGCCGCTCTCGCACATGGCGCTGGACTATGCGCAACAAGGTATCACGACCTTGGATGAGGTCTTCAAAGTGTCTGAATATATACCTGAAGTGGTGAGCAACTAGTGCCACACTTTCGCTTTCAGGCCAAAGATAGCCAAGGCAACTTGATTAAAGGGACACTCGAAGCCGCGAGTGCGCAAGCGGCTGCGGATCAGCTGCTGGCCAAGCGAAGTATTCCACTGCAAATCAGTGAAACTGTGCAGGGCTCTTCGCAAAGTAATTTGAATCTAGGAAACCTTCTGCAAAAGCGGGTCGGCTTGGACGAGATGATTATCTTTTCTCGGCAGATGTATTCGTTGCTCAAAGCAGGCATCCCGATTATTAGAGCGATTAATGGACTTGCCGAAACCACCATTAACACCCGTTTTAGTGACGTATTAAAAGAAATTTCACAACAACTCGAACAGGGCCGAAATTTATCGGCTGCCATGGCAAATCATAAAGATGTCTTTAATCGATTAATGGTGTCTATCGTAGTCGTGGGTGAAAATACCGGTAAGTTAGAAGACGCCTTTTTACAGCTCTCAGAGTATTTCGAACGAGAGCAAGAAACGCGCAAACGCATAAAAGCTGCGATGCGATATCCTACATTCGTGATTATTGCTCTTGTCGTGGCGATGTTCATTCTTAATTTGGCGGTGATCCCCGTATTCGCCCAGATGTTCTCTCGTTTTGACGCCGAACTCCCGTTGATGACGCGTATTCTGATAGGCACATCAAATTTCTTCGTCAATTATTGGTGGCTACTGCTGCTAGGTATTTTTGGCGCCATTTTCTCAGTGAAGAAATACCTTGCGAGCACCGAAGGGCGGTTGAAGTGGGATAGAGTGAAGCTCAAATTACCTATTATCGGCAGCATCATTGAGCGCTCTTTACTTGCTCGTTACAGTCAGAGCTTTGCCATGGTTTTGCGTTCAGGTGTCCCCATGACTGCCGGTTTATCGTTGACTGCCGAGGCTGTAGATAATGCCTATATGCACGAACGCATAATTGAAATGCGTCGTGGTATAGAAAAAGGGGAAAGTCTTCTTCGGGTCTCACGTAATAGTGAAATGTTTTCGCAACTCGTTTTACAAATGGTCGCTGTTGGTGAAGAAACTGGACGAGTGGATGAGCTATTGCAAGAGAGTGCTGATTATTACGAGCGTGAAGTCGATTTTGATCTCAAGAGCCTCACCGCGAAAATTGAACCGATTTTAATAACCATAGTCGCTGTAATGGTGCTGATATTGGCGCTCGGTATCTTTACGCCAATGTGGAACTTAATGTCTGCGATTAAAGGCAGTTAGGTGATGGCTGACAGCAGCGATGTGCGTTTAGCCAAACTCTATCAATCCTTGGTGAGTGTGATCGTCATTTCGGTGTTACTTGGTAGCTTGTTGTATTACAGCCTGGGTTTGTCTTCATCTGTAGATGAAGTGGTGAAAGACAAGGCGCTGGATGAGTTTCAACGGACCTCGATGCAAGTTCACGCCAAATGGTTGGCGAAAAAGCAGCGCAAAATCACATTAACGAAAGTGGATGACAGTTTAAAGAAAATCGGTGCAGTAGATTTTGTTGTTAACTCAGCGGGTTGGCCCGTTGAGGTGATTTCAGAAACAGAGCAAGAGCGCTGTGCTAGTTTATTTTTCCACTTGCAAGGAAAACAGAGGTGGCCGGCTTTTTCAGCGCAACAAGTTCACCACGATGGCATCGTAAAAGAGTGCGCATATTATTTAAACGATGTGCTGTGGTTTACGTTCGATTTGCAAACGGGAACATTGTCGATAAACAATAATTAGTCTATTTAAATCAAAGCTTTTTGCTTTTAAATAAATGAGCTAGAATGAAAAAAGGTACGCAGGTGATAAAGTGAATAACATGAACAAAAAACATCAAGGCTTTACCCTTATTGAGCTGATCATCGTGATCATCATTTTAGGGTTGCTCGCCGCAACTGCGTTACCGCGATTTATTGATGTAACGGATGATGCCCGCGAAGCGTCGGTTGAAGGAGTGGCGGGTGGTTTTGCCGCAGCGGTTGGTTTGGTGCGTTCACAGTGGGAAGTGGATGGACGTATCAAAAATAATGCTGGAGCGAATACGACAACGGTTGCGTATGACAAGGTGACGGTTGGCGTCGATGGTGATGTTGGTTACCCAACGAACGACGGTACCAGCAGCAGCTTGGTGAGCGCAATGCAGCAACAAGATTGTAAGGACGTATTCGACCTTATTTTGCAATCAGCACCGGTAAATACAGTGGATGCATCTCAAGTAGTGCAGAGTCGCTACTACGTGCAAATCAGTGGTGCAGGGACGTCAGCTCCGCAATGTATTTATTATTTGACCAACTCATTGGATACAAATAACACAGCAAACTTACCAAGTACTGGCACCCCAGATGGCAGTGCTACGGATGGATTCTCTTACTTCCCAGCGACGGGGCAGGTCACCGTTTTTTAAATTTTGATAGAGGTATAACAAATGAAAACAATGAAACAACAGAGCTTCCCGAAAGGAAACCAAAAGGGTTTCACCCTTATTGAATTGATTATCGTCATTGTTATTTTAGGTATTTTGGCGGTCACCGTAGCCCCGCGTTTCTTGAATTTACAAGATGATGCCCGTGATGCAACGTTGCAAGGCATTAAAGGTTCTTTAGAAACATCAGTGTCTGTGGTCAATGGCAAAGCAATTATTGCTGGGGCAACGGGAACAAGCGATGGTTCAGAGTCTGTGGATGTGGGTGGTACCAACAATGTGACCTTGGTTAACGGTTACCCTCAAGCGACAGCCAATAACATGGCTGAATTGTTGGAATTTGATGCCAATGAATTCGCTGTCGCAGCTGTGACAGGCGGTGTTCTGGTATATCCACTTGGTGTAAATAGCTATGGGACTACAGCACCAACGGCTGCTGACGCTGCATGTACAGTGTTATACGCAGATTCTACAGGGGCTAATGTTCGTCCGGTAATCACCGTTAACTCTTGCTTATAGTTTTGAAATGAACTCCCGTGGTTTTACGCTTGTTGAGCTTATAATCACGATGGTCCTGATCGGGGTATTGGCGGTGACCGTCGTACCCCGTTTTATTGGTTCCGCAACTGAAGACGCTTATATGCTGCGCGACCGCACAATTGCAATGATGCGCGCGATTCAACTTGAGTCCATGCACAACGTCAACTCCAGCAATTGTGTCAAAATTTCCTCTACCCTAATAGCCCCTCCTGCTGGGCGAGATTGTGCAAATGCGGCCTCTACTGCATTTGACGATTATCTTGTTATCGATAGCTCGGCATCTGGAATTACATTTACCACGACAAACAACCAAGGCGTAAATTTTACCAGTTTGGCGTTTGATAGCTGGGGCAAACCAAATATCGATTGCTCGGCTACGTGCAAAGTAGCTATTGCTAATCAGGCGGTGTGTGTCAGTGGTGAAGGGTTGATTTATGCCTGTGAATAGCGTGCAGCAAAAAGGCTTTACATTGGTCGAACTGATTTTAGGCATGGTGGTGTTTGCTATTGCTTTGACCATCGTCACCAGTTTGATTGCGCCGCAGGCAAAACAAAGTGCCGAACCTTTAATTCAACTTAAAGCTGCTAAGCTTGCCCAAGCAACCATGAATGAAATACTCGCTAAGTCCTATGATGAAAATAGTGACCGCAGCCCGCCATTTTTACGCTGTGATGAGAAACCCAGTGGTTGTTCTAATACACTTGGTCCTGAAGAGGGGAGTCGCGACTTATATGATGACGTTGATGACTACCACAACTTAGTGATTAGTGATGTCGGCGGAGAATATCCTGGATTTAGTCTTAGTATTAATGTCGCCGTAGATGGTGATTACGATCAAACTACGACAGATGCTCAACACATAGCTAAGCGAATCGACGTTGTTGTTAATACCCCAATTGGCGAACGTTATGCTTTCCAAGCATACAGGGGGAATTTCTGATGTGGAGGACGCGAAGGCAGTCAGGATTTACGCTTGTTGAGCTCATCATTGTGATAGTGATACTCGGCATTGTGGCAGTAGGCACAACTCAGTTTGTTAGCACATCAATGCAAATATACAGCGACGGCAATCAGCGTGCAGATCTCGTTGCACAAGCGCGTTTTATTTTACTCCGTATGGAAAAAGAAATTCGTACCGCAATCCCTAATACTCTTACGGTTACAGCTAATTGTTTAAGCTTTTACCCAATTAAAAATAGTGGAACGTATGTCGGTGATGTGAGTGACAATCCACTCACTGTGGTCAATTTTAACAACAATGTGGTTGTCGGTGACACGGTGGCAATTTATCCAACCAGTGTAAATAGCGTCATTAATGCTAGACAAATAACGGCAATCGATGACCAAGGCACTTCGGACAGTGTGTATGCTTGGCAGCTGACAGGGAGTTCAATACTTTCATCTCCGGGTAAACGTTATTATGTGCCACAGGGTCAAGTTAGCTTTTGTTCGCAAACCACTGCACAAGGTCAAGCGCTGTTACGTGAACAAGATGGGGCCCAAAGTTTACTCGGATTAGGAGTGAGTGAGTGGACAGTGCAATACAGTGCAGGCACATTGGAGCGCAATGCCATGGTCAACATACAGTTGGAATTGCACTCTTCAACCAATGAGCGCTTAGCGCTATCACATACGGTACACATTCCCAATGTCCCTTAACACTCACTCTATTTTAGCGACAAAGCAACGTGGCTCGATGCTCGTCACGGCACTTGTGGTGGCCGTGTTACTGTTATCATTAGGCCTCGCTTTATCGAGAGTAATTTCGGCAGGGGCAAAGCAAAATGCCATAGAGTACTATGGCGCGAGAAGTTATTTAGCTGCACAAAGTGGCGCCCAACGCAGTTTGCAGATGGTATTTTCAGCGGCCACGCCTAGTTGTGCGTTGGTCAACGGCAGCTCCTATACTTTTAATAGCGAACACTTGGCCAATTGCACCGTGTTGATCTCGCGCTCTAGTCAAGGCAGTGTGCCGGATGCGAGTGTCGCAAGCGGGTCTATTTCAGTATATTCAGTGCAAAGTAATGCTATTTGCAGCGTGGCAGATATCACCGCGTCTCGCACGGTCGTAGTAGAATTTCGGTTGGAGGACTAAGTCAAAATGTCTCTGTGCTATTTTTCAATCCGAAGTCTAAATGTTTTCTTTTTCGTATGCTTAATGAATGTTGTAGCGTTTCCAACATTAGCAATGACACGATGTGAAGACTTATTTACGGGCCCAATTAATGAGAATTTGGCAGCGTCAGGAGGAGGAATAGCGCAAGAGGACTTAGATGCTTTTCCATGGCAAAACAATCCTTGGCCTGCGTCAGGGACCATACTTTCAGGGGGAGATTACTTCTTTACAGGTCTAAACGTAACAAGTGGTCGAGGGTACGAATTAATTATTGCCCCAGACGAGCACGTGACCATCTATATAAATGGCTCACTGTTAGTTAATAATAGGCTTGATTTAAACGTAGCTGGGAATGCCTCACAGTTAACAATTGTTGCGCGCTATGACATTGAAATAAACAACCTTTCCGTGATTAATGGGTTGTTGTTTGCGGGAAGAAGTTTGTCCATCAATGCGAACAATGCTGTAGTTGGGGGCTTGGCGTCCAATGGTCCGATTGATGTCGGCTCTAATACGCAAATTACCTTCGATCCTGATGCTGCTGCAAATTTAGAGTTACCTGGTTTGTGTAATTCAAGTGATGCCCAAGTCCATCATTATCGCTTAAGTCACAGCATTCAAACCGTACGTTGCTTAAATTCAAGCATAAATATTCAAGCCTGTGCAGATGAGGATTGTGCAACACTGTTCACAGACCCCAATACCGTTCAGCTCAGCACGAGTGCAGGAACATACGTTAATTCAGGCTCAGTGACACTCAATAACGGTGTAGGTACTGGGTTATTGCAGTATCCACAAGGGGGGACCGTAACCATAGGTGTTGCCGATTCTTCTGCACCTACATCTAACGCAACCCAATGCTACGCCTCAGGTGTGGCATCGGGTTGTGAAATCAACTTTGTTGATGCAGGGCTCGCCTTTTTCGAAGCTGATGGTGTTTCCTCCCTATCGTCGATGCGAGCGGGGCTTGCTCAAAATATTACGGTGCGGGCGGTAGAGGCTGACGAACAAACCGGAGCTTGTCAGGCGCGAGTGCAGGGCTCTCAAGTAGTCTCGTTTGGCCTGTCTTGTGAAAATCCGGTCTCGTGCCAAAGCACCCAACAAGGAACGATCAACGGCACCAATATTGGCATGAACTCTCAGGGGCTAAGCAGTAATAGAGCCAATGTATCCGTCACTTTTGACACTAATGGAACCGCAGCGTTGGCGTTCAATTACACTGATGTCGGGGCGGTGCAGTTGCATGCAGATATGAACGTTGCCCAAACTACAGACCAGCCTGCTTTTTCCCTCAGTGGCAGTAGCAGTAATATTGTTAGTCAGCCCTATGCTGTGGTTGTGGGGAATGTGACAGATGCTAGCGGCAATGGTAACCCTCAGACTACAAACAGCGGAGGTGGCTTTATTGCGGCGGAAGAGCCTTTTACCGTGCAAGTGCAGAGCGTTAACTACTCAGGTGCACTCACGCCTAACTTTGGACTTGAGACACCCGGACAAAAAGCGGTGGTAGCATTTGATTCCGCCGTTTACCCCACCCCTAATTTGGGCAGTGCGGCACTGTTATCGAGCGGTATTTTTGCTCCTTCAGCCACTTTAGGAGTGCAACAAAGCGACGCTGTGGTATGGCAAGAAGCTGGGACAATCAGACTATCGGCATCGATAGAAAATGGCAGTTATTTAGGGCAGACCTTTATCGGTGATACACCAGTGAGTGACAACATTGGTCGCTTTTATCCCAATGATTTTACGCTTGCTTCAAGTGCTGTACTGGATTCATGCAGTGCGTTCACTTATATGGACGACCCAAACATCTCTATCGCATGGACGGCCAACGCGTTGGGAGCGCAAGGTAGGGTGTTGCAAAATTACGGTACAAATTATGAAGGCACTGCCGAGTTCACTTATGTAGCACGTAATCTTGCCAGTAGTAATTTAACACCGAATTTGGGCTCGCGCCTTACCAGTGAATTTGGGACATGGGATGAGGGTGTCTATGCAGTTGATACCAGTACGGCTAAATTTATCCGCCTTTTGGACGCGCAATTAAATACAGAGCTGGATGGGCCATATTCTGAACTTCAAATTGGTGTATCTATATCTTCAGAAAAAGACAGTCGAACGTGGCACAGTGCTGATATGGATGCGGCCTCGACAACAAGTTGCACAGCCTGTACGGCCAAGGCTTTGGCTGGGATGCTTGACGTGCGTTTTGGGCGAATGCGCTTGGAAAACAGTTTTGGTAGTGAATTTGAGTCGCTGCAAGTGCCAATGCAAACACAATATTGGCAAGGCACTGAATGGGCGCTAAATACGGCCGACTCATGTACTTCGTATACTGCAACTCAGCTCAGCGATACGAGCGCTGATTTACAACTCACAGGCGCAGGTACTTTGGTTTTGGGTGACTATGGCTTAAGTGAGGGGATGTTCGCTGACTCACAAGGGAAAACAGGCGATTACCCAGTGAGTTACCCAGCCGATGATTGGTTGCTATGGGACTGGGATGGTGATGGTAAAGCGGATAACGACCCCAGTGCAGTATTGCGATTTGGTAGTTTTCGTGGCAATGATCGAATTATCTACTGGCGAGAGTCTGGCAACGATTGATGCAAATTCAGTCAGCCGCAGTTAAGCGCTTACTTGGATAATACCGCTCTCGCAAAGTGCCTATCTATATTCGATGTTTTCAGGTACATGTGCGGTATTGTCGTCACGTATATTGATATCTGAAATCGATTAGCGCTTAACCTGCTGTTTTTTAGTAGCCAATGTAAGCTTTATGTTGCCGGATACGAGATGCATTGGTAAAGTGTGTCAAGCTTTCAGATAATAAGAATTTTCAAAGGTCAACCAGTCCCATGTTCAAGAAACTCCGTGGTCTTTTCTCCAACGATCTATCGATTGACCTGGGTACAGCTAACACCCTAATCTATGTAAAAGAAGAAGGTATTGTTCTTAACGAGCCTTCAGTTGTGGCTATTCGTCAAGAGCGCGCTGGTGGACCAAAGAGCGTGGCGTCAGTAGGTACTGAAGCGAAGCAAATGCTGGGTCGTACACCTGGTAACATCAAGGCTATTCGCCCAATGAAAGATGGTGTTATTGCTGACTTCTACGTGACCGAAAAAATGCTTCAGCACTTCATTAAGCAAGTGCACAACAACAACTTTTTACGTCCTAGCCCGCGCGTACTTATCTGTGTACCGTGTGGTGCCACGCAAGTAGAGAAGCGTGCTATCCGTGAGTCAGCGATGGGAGCTGGTGCTCGTGAAGTGTATCTAATTGAAGAGCCGATGGCTGCCGCAATTGGTGCAGGCCTTCCAGTATCTGAAGCTACCGGCTCTATGGTTGTTGATATTGGTGGTGGTACCACAGAAGTTGCGATTATTTCACTAAACGGTGTGGTGTATTCGTCTTCTGTACGCATCGGTGGCGACAAGTTTGATGAAGCAATCATCAACTATGTGCGTCGTAATTTCGGTAGCTTAATTGGTGAAGCGACAGCTGAGCAAATCAAACACGAAATCGGTTCTGCATTTAAAACTGACGAAGTGAAAGAAATTGAAGTTCGTGGTCGTAACCTAGCTGAAGGTGTGCCTCGTTCATTCACACTGAACTCACATGAAATTCTTGAAGCGTTGCAAGAGCCATTAATGGGTATCGTTAGCGCTGTTATGGTTGCCTTGGAGCAATCGCCACCAGAATTGGCGTCAGATATTTCAGCACACGGTATGGTACTAACTGGTGGTGGTGCGTTGCTAAAAGACTTAGACCGTTTATTAATGGAAGAAACTGGAATTCCTGTTGTTGTAGCGGATGACCCTCTTACCTGTGTAGCCCGAGGTGGTGGTAAAGCGTTAGAGATGATCGACATGCACGGTGGTGATGTATTTAGCTACGACTAATGAATTTATTATTTGGTCGCACTATTTCAATGCAACTGCGATTAACTATCGCAGTTGTTCTTAGTGTTATTCTCATTTTAGGTGACCGCTACACAAGTGGTGGCACTGCCGTTCGTACTTCGTTAAATACGCTTGTTAGCCCGTTATTGTATTTGGCAAACCTTCCCTATGAGTTGATTTCAACCAGCGCCAAAAACCTAACTTCTCGAGAGCAATTGCTCGAAGAGAATGAAATGTTAAAGAACAAACAACTCCTGCAAAGCGAACAGCTTCAACAACTGCAATTCTTAAAACGAGAAAATGAAAAGCTACGCGCGTTACTCGGGTCAAATCCGCGTGAACAAAAAAATAAGCTAGTTGCTCAAGTATTGTCGGTCCATTCCAGTCCTTATAGTCACCAAGTAGTGATTAACAAAGGCACCTCAGATGGATTGCGTGAAGGCCTTGCCGTCATCGATGAATTAGGTGTGGTTGGTCAGGTTGTGCAAGTAGGTGCAAACACCAGCCGCGTATTACTGATAACTGATACAACCCATGCGACACCAGTACGTGTGTTACGTAACGATGTGCGCACCGTGGTCGAAGGCATTGGTAAAATATCGCGCGTAAAGCTTTCCCATGTGCCCCATAGTTTGGATATTCGTATTGGTGACGTGCTATTGAGCTCCGGCTTGGGTGAGCGTTTTCCTGAAGGTTATCCCGTTGCAGTGGTGACGGAAATCAACCGTGATGAAGGCCGACCTTTCGCACAAATTTTCGCGCAACCTGTGGCGCAACTTGATCGTATTCGCTTGTTGGTGGTGCTGACTGATCCGGTGGCAAGCAAAGAGGTAAAAATAGATGAGTAGGCGCTATGCTCTGATTATTTTGAGTATCTTCTGTGCTCTGGTGATGGCGCTCATGCCACTGCCGATCTCATTCGAAGCATTCCGACCTGATTGGGTACTGCTTGTACTCATGTACTGGTCATTGGCTTTGCCTCATCGTGTGAATATTGGCGCCGCTTGGGTCACAGGCTTGGTGATTGATTTAGCTACCGGGTCGCCCTTAGGTGTTCACTCTCTGACTTACGCAATCACCATTTATATCACTGCGAGTAACTATCAGAAGCTCAGAAACTTCTCAATATGGCAACAAGCCTTATTGTCTGCGGTATTCTTGGCTCTTCATCACCTACTGCAGTTCTGGTTGCATCACTTTTTACTTGATGTGTATTTCTCGCCGCAATATTTATGGCCTGTGATGACAGGTGCAATTTGTTGGCCTTGGCTGTTTTTATTACTGCGTAAGTACCGTCGTCATTTTCGGATCCGTTAATCATGCCCGACATTTATCTGGCTTCGCAATCGCCGCGCAGGCGTGAGCTTCTCTCCCAACTCGGCATTAAATTTGAACAATTCTCAGTGGATGCGGATGAAACACCACTAATCAATGAAGGTGCCTACCAGCTTGTTGAGCGATTAGCACGACTCAAAGCCGAGTCAGGAGTTGCTTTGGGTTACCATGATAAGCCTGTGTTAGGGAGTGATACTGTGGTGGTGTGCGACGGAAAAATCATGGGAAAGCCCACTGATTTCAATGATTTCCAAAACATGATGAACATGCTCAGTGGGCGCACGCATGAAGTGTTAACTGCTGTGGCACTGTCTTCTACCACAAAAACCGACAGCATCGTGGTATCCACAGAAGTGACCTTTAAGGCCTTAAGTGATGAAGAAATTGAATCTTATTGGCACAGTGGAGAGCCTCATGACAAAGCTGGAGGCTATGGCATCCAAGGGCGCGCGGGTGCTTTTGTAACCCACCTCAGTGGTAGCTATTTTGCAGTGATGGGGTTACCTTTGTATGAGACACAAAAATTAATAGCCGAATTTTAGTATGAGTTCTGAATTACTTATCAACGTGACACCAAGTGAAAGTCGCGTTGCACTGATTGAAAATGGGGTTCTGCAAGAGGTACAGGTAGAGCGAATTGGTAATCTTGGCATTGTCGGTAATATCTATCTAGGCAAAGTGAGTCGCGTATTACCAGGCATGCAGGCTGCGTTTGTTGATATCGGTCTTGATAAAGCCGCTTTCTTGCACGCGTCGGACATTGTTAACAGCGCCTCGTTTGAAGAAGGTGTTGATGAGCAACCAGTCAAGAAAGTACAAGATATCCGTGAGTTAGTGCGCCAAGGCCAGCACATCATGGTGCAGGTGGTCAAAGACCCTATTGGCACAAAAGGCGCGCGTTTAACCACAGATATTACCATTCCGTCTCGCTATCTCGTGTTTATGCCCGATGCGACGCATGTCGGTGTGAGCCAGCGGATTGAAAGTGAGGAAGAACGTCAGCGTTTAAAAGACATCGTAGCTCAATACAATGATGAAAACGGCGGTTTTATTGTGCGTACCGCGGCAGAAGGCGCCACCGAGCACGAGCTGAAACATGACGCTGAATTCCTTAAAAAATTGTGGCAAAAAATTGTTGAGCGCCGAAAAAAATCACGAAAAGAAAGCATCCTTCACGAAGATTTGAAACTGGCATTTCGCACCTTGCGTGACTACGTGGGGGAAGACATGGAGCGCATTCGTGTCGATTCGAAACTGACATACCAAGAGTTGGTTGAGTTCACGGAAGAATTTGTTCCGCACTTAAACAAGGTGTTGGAGTATTACCCAGGCGAGCGTCCAATCTTTGACTTGTTCGACGTTGAAAGTGAAATTCAAAAGGCGTTACATCGCAAAGTTGAGCTGAAATCAGGCGGCTATTTAATTATCGACCAAACGGAAGCGATGACCACTGTGGACGTCAATACGGGCGCGTTCGTAGGCCATCGTAATCTCGAAGAAACCATTTTTAATACCAATATCGAAGCGACCAGTGCGATTGCTCGGCAGCTGCGTTTGCGCAACCTTGGCGGCATTATCATTATCGACTTTATCGATATGATTTCCGATGAGCACAAGCGACGTGTGTTGCACTCTTTGGAGCAAGCGTTGTCAAAGGATAGAGCGAAGGCCAATATCAATGGCTTATCCGCGCTTGGCTTAGTTGAAATGACACGAAAACGTACACGTGAAAGCCTTGAGCATATTCTTTGTGGCGTGTGCCCCTCATGTGCCGGTCGTGGTTCTTTGAAAACGGTTGAAACCGTGTGTTACGAAATTCTCCGTGAGATTGTTCGCGTGAATCGTGCATATGATGCTGACAAGTTTATGGTCTATGCCTCAGCAGCTGTGAGTGAAGCCTTGATCAATGACGAGTATCACAATCTTGCCGAGTTGGAATTATTTATTGGTAAACAAGTGATTATTCAAACAGAAAACCTCTATAGCCAAGAGCAGTTCGATGTGGTGATGATGTAGTGAACATCAAATCGGTATGCTTTTTATGCATGAGGAAAGTGTGGCAAATCAGCGCCATTATTTTGGTGCTGCTAGCCGTGCTCGTGTCTTTACTCAAGTACAGCTTGCCTTATGCCAATGATTACCGACTGGAAGTTGAACAGTTTCTGGGAGAGCAATTAAAAGCGGATATTTCCATTGGTTCGCTTAGTGCCAGTTGGCAAGGCAATGGCCCCGCACTCGTTGTCAATAACGTTGGCTTTGCGGATAACGCCCAAGCACCGATCAGTGTCACCGTTGAGCAAACACGCTTACATATCAATTTATGGCAAACCTTACTTAATCGGCAGCTGAGTTCAAATTACTTCGTATTAAAAGGTTTTGATGCGCAAATCGATGCAAGGCAATTGTTCGCCAATGAGCAGCAAGGCAGCAGCTCGCAACAGCAAGCATTAATCGAAAGTCTGTTTCTGGGTACTTCCGGGCACTTTGCCATTGAAGACAGTGAGCTCAATATCATCAGTGTAGATGACCGCGAACACCGTATCTTGCTGGAGAATTTAGTATGGGAAAACCGCTCTGACGGCCACTATGCTGAAGGTCAAGTTAGCTTGCCGGGTATTGAGCAAAATACCTTAGAGGCGCGACTAAAGTTAACCGGTGATAAACTAGCGAACATCTATGGTGATCTATACCTACAGGCGCAGGGACTCGATATTGCTGGCTGGTTAAACGACTATGTGCGTCCTGAACTTACAAATTTACACTCTGATCTGAACCTTGAGTCGTGGTTTCATTTTGCCAGTGGCAGACTCACAGATGTGCAATTGGCCATGAAGCCAAGCCAACTCTCATGGGTAAATCAAAAGCAACAAGAATATCTTGAACTTCAAGACGGTATGGTGCGAATTCATCCACAAGCAAAAGGGTGGCGAATACGTACCTCCGGTCTGCAACTCAGCGATGAGCAATACCAATGGTCACCGTTAGTATTTGATGCGCTGTTCAGTGATGAGCACAAAGTGTGGGTGCAAGATCTCGATATCTCAATTGTGTCTACTTTTGCCCGCTTGGCTAAGGCGAAGATGCTGCAAGATGTGGTGTCTATAGAGCCGCAAGGGTTTATTAATCAGGGCTTTTTTCACTTCCAAAGCGCACAGCAGTGGCGAGTATGGTTTGAGGCTGAACATCTTGGTTGGTCTGGTTTCCACGGAATCCCTGGTGCTCAAGAGCTCAGTGCCAGTGCGAATATCACCAATGCTAAGGGAATCTTGACTGTAAGAGGAACCGAAAATCACCTGCTTACGGGGGCGACTTTTAGTAAGCCGCTGTCTTACCAAGAGTTAGTTGCAGATATTAACTTCTACAACCATGGTGATTACTGGTCTATTGAAAGTGACAATGTGCAATTAGCGAATGATGATTTAAATCTTGTCACCGAATTTGCGTTGCATTTGGAACAAGAGCCGCGTTTGGACTTGTATGCCGAAATCAGCGGCGGGAGCGCGCAAAAAGCGGGTGCCTATTTCCCAACTCCCTACATGCATGAAAACCTAATCAATTACCTTAACGGCGCGATTAAACAGGGTGATATGCGCTTTGCGCAGGTGTTATTGCAAGGTCCGATTAAGAAGTTTCCTTTCTTAGAGCAACAAGGCCGTTTCTTGGTTAAAGCAGAAGTTGATGATGCACAGTTCGCGTTTGCACCACAGTGGCCAACGCTCGAAAATATCGGTGTGACATTAAGTTTTGATAACCAGAGAATGGATATTTATAGCCGCCAAGGTGAATTACTTAACCTTGAACTTGGCAGTAAAGTGCATGTGTACCTTGAGAATCTTCGCAATGCCAAAACCTTATTTATCGACATTGATGAGCGTGTCGAAGCCGCTGAACTGCAACCATTTTTCGCGGGCACACCTTTAGCAAAGCCGCTAGCAACTGTGTTTGATGTGATTCAAGCCAAAGGTGAAATTGATGGTCAGTTACAACTGCAAATCGACCTCAAAGACAAGCAAGTTCTTGCTAAAGGCGATGTAGCGTTTTCTGGCAACCCTGTTTTTATATCTCAACCCGGTATTGATTTAAGTGATTTGAACGGTCGTTTGAGCTTTGAAAATGATCGCATCGAAATAAATAATGCCAGTGCTAAATTCCAAGGCATGCCGCTGCAGATAAGTTTACAAGGGGAAAAGAAAAACGGTGTTTACAGCACCCATATTGACCTTGCAATGAAGGCTGATGCCAGTGTGCTACACAATCAGCTTCATGGCTTGTTTGCTGAGCAGCTTTCAGGAAAAACAGATGTTACATCAAAGATTAATTTAGTCTTCAGTGATGCCGGGTTTAGCTACGACGCCAAGGTGAACAGTGAGTTAGTGGGCGTTGCAAGCTCACTCCCTGCTCCTTACAACAAATCGGCAGAGCAAGCTGTATCACTCAGCGCTGTGATACAGGGAGATGATATTTCCAATCTGATTATGGCTGAGCTCGAAAGTGGCGTGTACTTCAATGCCATCTTGGATAACGGAAGTAAGAAATTAAGTAATGCCCATTTGATCTTTGGCTGAAAAAAATCTGGGTCTGAATCAAAGAGATTTCGATGTAACAGTAGATTTACCTGAGGCTGATGTGATCGCTTGGCAACCCGTTATTAACGACATTATCGAGATGGCAAGTCGCGAATCATCAGGCCCTTCGATTATGCCGCCGTTGCACCGTATTGCTGGTCAAATAGACCGTGTTGACGTGGGCCCATTACCGTTTAATGATTTTGAGTTTACCTTGACCCCAGTTGAGGGAGCAATGGACTTAAAACTTATGGCCAAAGAGTTGCGTGCCCGAGTGGATATTCCCACTCGCAAGCAACAACCCGCCAGAGATATTCTGATTCAAGCGGATTATGTTCGTGCCGTCATTCAGACGCCACAGCAGCACGAATCAGAAGCAGAACAACAAAGCGAAGATCTTAGCTGGTTAGCTCGTCTTCCTGGGGTGAGCTTTGATTGCAGTGACTGCCGTTTGAATGAATATCAGTTGGATAAAGTGCATATGCGTTTTGTGGGGGATGGCTCGCAATTACAAATTAGCGAAATTGTGGTTGATAAAGATGAGCACATTTTGCGTGCGGACGGTCATTGGCGAGAAGGGTTAACGTCAATAAATGGTGAATTCAAAAGTAAGGACATTGGCCAGTTATTTGATGAGTTTGACATCACTTCTACGGTGCAAGATTCTAAAGCCAATATTAATTTCGATTTGCAATGGCAAGGTGCACCTTATGCATTTAACGTCGCATCCCTTGGCGGGGAAGTAAAATGGGAGTTAGGCGAAGGCCACCTCAGTGAAATAAGTGACGGGGGTGCTCGGGTATTCTCATTACTGAGTTTGGACTCTTTGGTGCGTAAGCTAAAGTTGGACTTTCGTGATGTATTCGCCAAAGGCTTTTTCTACAACAGTATGGAAGGGTCAATGCAAATCGCCAGTGGCATTGCCTATACTAAGGACACCAAAATGGATGGTGTGCCAGCAGATTTAACCATTCAGGGCTATGCGGATTTAAACACACAAACACTCAATTATGATTTAGCTGTGGCGCCTCAGGTAACGTCAAGTTTGCCTGTTATTGTTGCGTGGATGGTAAATCCGGTTACGGGTCTTGCTGCACTGGCACTGGATAAGGTGATTCATTCGGCTAGGGTGATTTCAGAAATTAACTTTAAGGTCAGCGGTTCAATGAGCGATCCGCAAGTGGTGGAATTGGATAGAAAGAGTCGTGAAGTGATGATCCCGCAAGCGGCGCAAAACCAACCTTTGCCTGACCAACAAAACCAGCAGCCGCAGTTATGATAGTGCATGCCTTGCAGTTTTGTGCCAGCAGTGACGCAGAACAGAATCTAACAAGACTAAAAGCCTATTTGGATCAATTGCCAGATGCGCGCCCCTGCCTAGTGTGTTTACCTGAGAGTTGGCTGTGTTTCGCCAAACATCCACAGCAAGTATTAGCTGTTGCCAAAGAGCACGTGTATTGGCGCTCTCAATTAGCTCAATTGTGTGCTCAGCATCAAGTGTGGCTGGCTGCAGGCACCATACCTGTTTTCAGCGATGAAGAGCACTACTTTGCAGCGTCCTTTTTGTTTGATGACCAAGGCCAAGAACAAGCGCAATACAACAAGATTCATTTGTTTGATGTCACTGTGGCTGATGGCACAGGCACCTATTACGAATCAAAGCATACCCAAAGGGGAGAGCAGGTGGTTGTTGCGCCCACACCCTTTGCTAAGCTTGGTCTAAGTGTATGTTATGATATGCGCTTTGGTGAGTTATATAGGGAACAGGTGCGCCAAGGCGCGCAGGTATTGTTAGTACCAAGTGCATTCACTGTTCCCACTGGTCGTGCCCATTGGCACACATTATTGCGCGCCCGAGCAATAGAAAGCCAAGCCTTTGTTATTGCAGCAGGACTTTATGGCCGCAATGATACAGACATAGCCCATGACAATGGCAGAGAAACATATGGCCACAGCGTCATCATTTCCCCTTGGGGAGAGGTATTGGCAGAGCACGGCGGTGGCGAAGGGTGGCTTAGTTACTCCCTAGATATGAACGAATTAATTCAATGCAGTGAGCGCATGCCGATGCAGGCTCACCGCCAAGCGAGAAAAGTAAATTTATGAGCCAAGTTGAGCAAAACCTTTTAACACAGAGCAATTTAGACCGTGACGATCTGGCGAAGGCTTTGAGTTACATGCACCAGCACAAGGTTGACTATGCTGACCTATATTTTCAGTCAAGCTACAACGAATCCTGGGTACTTGAAGATGGCTTAGTCAAAGAAGGCAGCTACAACATCGAGCGCGGTGTAGGTGTGCGTGCAATCAGTGGTGAAAAAACGGGATTCTCCTACTCTGATGCCATTACTCTTGAAGCAATCAATAATGCAGCAATGGCAGCGCGTAGCATCGCGGATGCTGGCCAAGATGGTAAAATTCACGTGTTCAGCGAAGCAGACGTAAAACGCCAATTTGAGCCAATGCAGCCCATTCAAAGCATGAAAGATGCTGATAAAGTTGCGTTATTACGTGAAGTTGAGCAGTACATCCGCCAATTAGCTCCAGAGGCAGAGCAAGTCGTCAGCTCTATGTCTGCTGTGTATGAAGAAATCCTTGTTGCAGCTAGTGATGGCACATTTGCTACAGATATTCGCCCATTGGTGCGATTAAATTGCTCAGTGCTACTTATTAAAGGAGATCGCCGAGAGCGCGGTGGTTCTGGTGGTGGTTCGCGTACAGACTTCAACTATTTCAAAGAATTGGTTGAAGGCAAGCCGCGTTGGATGCACTTTGCTGAAGATGCTGTACGCATGGCAAAAGTGAATCTTGAGGCTGTTGATGCGCCAGCTGGCACCATGCCTGTGGTACTCGGTGCAGGTTGGCCAGGCGTACTACTGCATGAAGCTGTTGGTCATGGCTTAGAGGGTGATTTTAACCGCAAGGGGGCATCTGCATTCAGTGGCAAAATTGGTCAGCAAGTCGCTTCTGAGCTGTGTACCGTTGTTGACGATGGCACCATGGCGAATCGTCGTGGTTCATTGAATATCGATGATGAAGGTACACCAGCTGGTTACAATGTATTGATTGAAAACGGCATCCTTAAAGGCTACATGCAAGATAAACATAACGCTAAACTCATGGGTGTCGCACCTACAGGGAATGGTCGTCGTGAGTCTTATGCGCATCTACCTATGCCTCGCATGACCAACACCTACATGTTAGCGGGTGAGCATTCTCAAGACGAAATCATTGCCTCAGTAGACAAGGGTATCTACGCGCCAAACTTTGGCGGCGGTCAGGTGGATATCACCTCAGGCAAGTTTGTATTCTCAGCTTCAGAAGCCTACCTGATTGAAAATGGAAAAATCACAACGCCAATCAAAGGTGCAACCTTAATTGGCAATGGCCCAGAGGTAATGAAGCACATCTCTATGGTGGGCAACGATCTTGAGCTCGATAAAGGTGTGGGTGTGTGTGGAAAAGACGGTCAAAGTGTCCCTGTTGGCGTAGGCCAACCATCATTGAAGATTGACCAGCTCACCGTCGGTGGCACCGCATAATAAAAAAGGCAGCTAAGGCTGCCTTTTTTACGGATGTTAAATCGATAACTAGAGCATCAAATCTCTGAGAATCTGGAAAAGCTCTTTGAATGACTTACCTGGCTTTTCATCTTTCACTTCTTTCGCCGCTTGGCGAATAAGTTGACGCATACGCTGACGCTCTAGGTTTGGGTATTCCTCAAGTAATGCATTGAGGCGACCATCGCCTTTGGCGATCGATTCGTCACGAATTTGCTCAATGTGATTAATGATCACATCTTTTTGATTATTTTTGTTAGTAATAATCGCCATCGCATTGTTGATTTCTTCTACGTTGGTGGTGCTACGCAGCGTTTTTGCAACGTAATTCATATGACGACGGTAGGCATCTTTCTTGTCTTTTAGACGGTCAGCCAAATCCATTGCCGCTTCCAAATCTGGGCTAAGAGGAAGTTTTTCACGTTGTTTTTTAGAGAGGCTAGCGAGTTCAATACCAAGTTCATGGAACTCCATTGCATCGCGCTTTAGTTCACTCTTTGATACGTAAAATGATTTCTTCTTCAGGTTGCGGTTTTTTAGCCATACTAGTCTCGAATAATGCACTTTGGGGTAATTATACCAATTTGTATGAACTCGTGTTTATATAATTACGCAGTGGCAACACTCGTTGCTCTTTGTGCTCAATATGACTAGCAACCAAACTTAAAAAAGCATTGAGCGGGGGGCAGCTTATTCCAGCAATATCTGTGTGTGAGCTGATTAATTGCAAGCGAATCACTAAATTAGTGAGATGCTTTGTGTTAGGCTTAGAGCATAAGATTTTAGAGCGAAAAGAACTATGCAACAAAAAGACTTGGCACCCATTTACAGCCAGATTGAAGACGTTAAGAACGCCGTCAGTGAAGTGTTGGAGCAGGCCAAAAAGTTGGGCGCTACCGCAGCCGAAGCAGCGATGTCGAGCACATCTGGATTATCGGTGAGCACGCGATTGGGTGACGTTGAAACGATTGAATTCAACCAAGACGGCGGCCTAGGTGTCAGTATTTATGTTGGTAATAAAAAGGGTTCAGCGTCGACAGCAGATTTAAGCCCTCAAGCTTTGCGTTCAGTGGTTGAAAAGGCGATTGAGATTGCCAAATACACCTCTGAAGATCGATGCAATGGCTTGGCCGATGCTGAACTATTAGAAATGAGTCCGCCTGATTTAGACCTTTACCACCCTTGGCAGGTGACGCCTGAAGAGGGAATTGCCTTGTGCCAAGAAGCTGAACATGCAGCACTTAATTTTGACGAGCGCATTGTTAACTCGGACGGTGCGAGTTTTAGTAGTCATGAAGGCTTACGTGTTTACGGTAACAGTCATGGCATGTTGGCAGGTTTCCCTCGTACGCGTCATAGCATCAGCACTATGGTTATTGGCCAAGATGGCGAGCAAATGCAGCGTGATTCAGCCTACACGATTTCTCGTGACCAAAACGGGCTAAAAGCAGCTAAAGAAGTTGGCTTAGAAGCAGCGAGTGAGACCATAGCTCGACTCAACAGCCAAAAGTTGGGCACAATGAAGGTGCCTGTTGTATTTCGCGCTGATATCGCCAGTTCGCTGTTTGGACATTTAGTGTCAGCCATTGGTGGCGGCGCATTATACCGAAAATCGAGCTTCTTACTTGATAGCATCAATACCCAAGTATTCAGTGATATCGTCAATATCAGTGAGCGCCCACACATGCTTAAGGGGTTTGCTTCTTCGCCGTTTGACTCGGAGGGGGTGAAAACCATAGATCGTGAAATCATTCACGGAGGTGAGCTTAAAACGTATCTATTGGCGAGTTACGCAGCCCGTAAGATGGGGCTTACACCGACCGGGCATGCAGGTGGTATCCACAACTGGCTGGTACAGCAAACCCATGATGATTTACATGCGCTACTTAAGCAGATGGGCACAGGCTTATTGGTGACAGAGCTAATGGGTCAAGGGGTTAACACAGTGACGGGTGATTATTCCCGTGGCGCCGCTGGATTCTGGGTTGAAAATGGTGAAATTCAGTACCCTGTAAGTGAAATTACCATTGCCGGTAACCTCAAGGATATGTTTAAAGGCATCGCTGGCATTGGTGGTGATATTGACCATCGTGGCGGTGTGCTCACAGGCTCCGTGCTAATCGAGCAAATGCAAATAGCGGGAGAGTGATCGTTTACTCACTGCCAACCTGAAAACGTACAACGCCCTTAATTGGGCGTTTTTTATGTGCAATAAATGCTTTACCTAAACTTAAGTTGAGGTTTTAAAGTCTTCCTAACGCTAAAAGATAAACATTAATTTTGGAGAGACTGATGTATTTAGAGCATGTAAATTTAGTTGTTAGTGATATAGAAAAGGCCCTTACTTTTTACCGTGCTGTATTTCCTCATTGGCATATTCGTAGTAAAGGAGAGGGTACTTGGTCAGGGAAGCCGCGTCATTGGCTGCACTTTGGCGATGACTATCACTATATCGCTTTTAGTGACAATGGCGAAGGCGACAACCGCAACCTCGAAGGCCATCAACAAGGTCTCGCACACTTTGCTTATGTGACGCAAAATCTCGATGAAGTCATTACACGACTACAGCAGGCGGGTTTTGAAATTGCGAAACAAGGTGCGGATAATCCCTATCGTCGTAATGTGTACTTCATAGACCCTGCGGGCTTTGAAGTGGAGTTTGTGCAGTATCTTACAGATATTCCTGAGTTGCGGAATAATGAGCTGTAAACGCGTTTTAGATGCCCAAAAATGGGCATCGACGTCAATACATTAAATCAAGAACCAGGTTGCGGTGCCGAGGAAGGCAAAGATACCAACAATATCCGTAACTGTAGTCAGTACCACGTTACCTGCAAGTGCTGGATTCGATGTTCATTCTTTTCAGAATAAGCGGGATAACCGCACCGGCGATACCTGCGGCCAGCAAGTTCATAAACATGGCGAAAGCTATCACTAAACCGATAGTGAGATCCCACTTCCATAGCGCTATGGCTGAGCCTATTAACACGGCCCAGAGCACGCCATTGAGTGCGCCGATTGCGAGTTCTTTGGTGAGTAAGAACTTTTGGTTGGTGTCGTTAATATGCCCCAGAGCAAGACCACGGATCACAAGGGTTAGGGTTTGTGAGCCCGCAACACCCCCCATTGATGGCACAATACCATTCAATACGGCAAGGAAAGGCAGAATACCCAAGGTGCTCTCAAAGAAGCTGGCAACAAAGGCGGCGAGCATGGCGGTCAGCAAGTTAACACCCAACCACACAGAGCGGCGCTTGGTACTTTTCACTACGGGTGCGAAGGTGTCTTCTTCATCATCTAGACCCGCAAGACTTAACATGCTGTGCTCAGCGCCTTCACGGATAACGTCAACGATGTCATCGATTGTGATACGACCAAGCAGATGTGCTTGTTCATCAACTACCGGTGCTGAAATCCAGTTATGACGCTCAAACAGTTGTGCAACTTCAGATTCATCCATGGTGATGGGAATCGACTCACACTCATCATCCATCACTTCGCGAACAATCGCGTCCGGCATAGTCGTCAACAAAGATGTAAGCGGCAGAGAACCGAGAAAACAGTTATCTTTATCGACCACGTACAACTCATCCGTGCCTTCAGGTAATTCACCTTTGAGGCGTAAATAACGCAGTACCACATCAATGGATACATCAGGACGAATGGTCACCGTATCGGTGTTCATCAAGGCACCCGCAGAGCGCTCTTGATATGACAAAGCCGTCGTCGCACGGTCGCGATTCTGGCTGTCCATCGCCTCGATTACGTCTTTATAGACTGGCTCAGGTAAGCTACGAAGTACTTCACCTAGGTCATCGTCGTCCATGTCTTCGGTCGCAGCAGCAATGTGCTCCGGTTCCATTCGCGCAATGATACTTAGACGTACATCTTCAGAGAGTTCTTCGAGAACATCACCTTGTACATCAGGATCGACGAGAGACCAAAGTTTAAAACGTGTTTTGTGTGGGGAAGACTCTAAAAGTAGCGCCGTATCACTGGGCGCTGTTTTTGCTAAAAGCCTGCGTACATGAACAAACTGGCCGCTGCTAAGGGCTTCAGTAATTTCCTGAAGTGGTTGGAGCGGATTTTCTTGTTCATAGGCTTCTGGCATAGGCTTCCCTTAAAGATAAAACTGGAAGAAATCTGCTTATAAGCGAGCACTTACAAGCGCTTGATAAGTTTACCTTAACTCAGACAAAGATACCAAAGGTAAATGAGATATAGAGGGTGTTTATATTTTGGGTAATAAACAATTACTAAACACAGAGGGTATTTTTGCTTAACTGAACACCCGTGAAGGAGCTACTCTTGCTCGTGGAATTTTTCGGCGATTAATTGCCCAATTGCGACAAGGGCCCCTTCCTCGTCATTGCCTTCACACACTACTCGTACTTCTTTTCCTTTGCCACTTTCAAGTAGCAACAGTGCGAGAACACTGTCTGCCTCAGCGCTTTTATCACCTTGATAGAGGGTGATTTTAGCGTCAAAATTCATTGCTAATTGCGCGAGCTGAGAAGCGGCGCGGGCGTGAAGGCCGAGTTTATTCTGGATAACAAAGGTGGCTTCTGTCACGGTTACTTTTCCTGTTCACGGTGGCGGATTTTGACGTTTGGGTAGGTATCCATAAAGCGCTCTCCCAATGTCTGCGCTAAATAAACAGAACGGTGTTGACCGCCAGTACAGCCAATCGCAATCGTTAAATAGCTGCGGTTATTGCGCTCCAGATGAGGTAACCAAGTTTGCACGAAGGTTTGAATCTGCCAAGTAAACTTCTGTACGATACCATCGCTTGAGAGGTAATCTTTTACTGGCTGATCTAAACCGGTTAGCGGCTTGAGCTCAGGTTCCCAGTGAGGGTTAGGTAAGAAGCGCGCATCAAATACGTAATCAGCATTTTTCGGGATGCCGTGTTTAAAGCCAAATGACTCAAAGGTGATGAGTAATGGTTTATCTTTCTTACCGAGGACTTTTTCACGCACCATTTCAGCTAACTGATGAACGCTGAGTTCGCTCGTATCGATAATAAAGTTAGCGTGCGAGATTAACACGTCTAACAGTTTCTTTTCCTCACGAATAGCAATGTCTAATGGCAGGTTTTGCATCGATAATGGGTGCAATCGACGTGTTTCAGAAAAACGTTTAATCAGCGTTTGCTCGTCGCTATCTAGATAAAATAGAGAGGGTTTTGAAAATGCAGGAAGATAAGCCAAGATATCACTGAATTCCTGCTCTTCTTTGGGTAAGTTTCGCACATCGATACTGACAGCGATTTTGTCGTAGTTGTCTGAGACACTGCGCACAAGAGCGGGCAGCAGATTAACTGGGATATTGTCTACGCAGTAATAACCTAAATCTTCTAATACGCGCAAAGCGACAGACTTACCTGAACCAGAGCGACCACTGACAATAATCAATTCCACTTTAATTCCCTTAAACTTCCTGTGACTAAATTAGGCCACAAATAGCTGATAGAGCTCCTGATCTGTGGTGACTGTTCTCAGCTGTTTGCACAATTGCTTGTCTTTAAGTCTATCAGCAATTTGCGCTAAGGTCTTGAGGTGTTGATCACACTGATTATCTGGTACGAGCAGTGCGACAAAAATATCAACAGGACGATTATCTATGGCATCAAAGTTAATGGCTTCGCGGTTGGTGACTATGATGGCAATGGTTTGTTCAATGCCTTCCAATCGACCGTGAGGAATTGCGACGCCTTTCCCAAAGCCAGTACTGCCGAGCTTCTCTCGCGCCAAAAGCGCATCGAGAATGGTTTGCTCGTTTAAATGCGGTGCGTGTTGATGAGCGACCTGTGCTAGGTACTCCAACATTCTTTTTTTGCTATTAAAAAGGACCGCAGCTTTGCTGCAGTCCTTGGAGAAAAGATGTTCTAAGCTCATTTTAGTGTCGAGATAATTTCTCTTTATGTTTAATTACTTGGCGATCCAATTTATCAATTAGGCCATCAATCGCCGCATACATATCTTGGTGCTCTGCGGTGGCAAATAATTCGCCGCCATTTACGTGAAGTGTTGCTTCTGCTTTTTGTGTGAGTTTCTCTATATCAAGGATGACATGCACATTATTAATATGGTCAAAATGACGCTCAAGTTTTGCAAATTTACTATTCACATAGTTACGAAGAGAGTCTGTGATTTCTACATGACGACCGGTAAGATTCAATTGCATAAGCATTTTCCTTCTTGTCTAACGTCTATATCAAGCTTTTACGTTGATTTGACGGTGGTATGGCTAACGATTCACGATATTTCGCAATCGTTCGTCGAGCCACTTTGATTCCTTGCTCTGCGAGTATATCGGCTATTTTGCTGTCGCTTAATGGCTTGGCAACATTTTCCGCCGCTACTAGCTTCTTGATTAATGCTCGAATCGCTGTGGATGAGCATTCACCTCCATTTTCGGTGTTCACATGGCTGGAGAAGAAATACTTCAACTCAAAAATCCCACGTGGCGTATGCATATATTTTTGGGTCGTTACACGAGAAATTGTCGACTCGTGCATCTCAACCATTTCGGCCACGTCATTGAGGACCATTGGTTTCATCGCTTCTTCGCCATGTTCAAAGAATGCCTGTTGTTGTTGAACAATGCAATTAGTTACTTTGAGTAAGGTATCGTTGCGTTGTTCCAGGCTCTTTATAAACCATTTAGCCTCTTGTAAGTGAGAGCGTATAAACTGGCTGTCACTTTGTGATTTACAGCTACGGCCTAATGATGCGTAATGATCATTAACTCGTATCTTCGGCATGCTGTCAGGATTTAACTCGACCAGCCAACGCCCTTTAACCTTCTTAACGGATACATCAGGAATCACGTATTCTGACTCTTCGCGCACAATAGTTGCGGCAGGTTTCGGACTCAAACTGTGTATCAGCGTCATCACCTCTTTTAACTGAGCTTCTTTAAGCTTAGTCTTTTTCATTAAGGTGCGATAGTCACGGTTACCTAGCAAATCAATGTAATTACAAATTACCTCTTTCGTTTCACTAAGCCAAGGGGTTTGAGGTGAAAATTGATTGAGTTGGATCAATAAGCATTCCTGTAGTGAACGCGCACCAATTCCAACAGGATCAAAGAGTTGTATTCTTTTTAGGACAGCTTCAATTTCATCTAGTTCGATTTCTACGTCTTGCTCCTCGTGATTTAAACTCTCGAGCAAATCTTCAGTAGAAACGGTTAGTAAGCCATTGTCGTCGATTGCTTCAATAATGGCTGTCGCAATCGCTTCATCGACTGGGCTAAATGGGGTGAGTTGCAGTTGCCACATCAAATAATCGTGCAGTGTCTCGGTGGTTTCACCTTGGTAGACAAACTCATCATCAGGCATTGGACCTGCTGAAGCTACGGGAGCTGCACTGATATATTCATCCCAAGATACATCCATGGGTAATTCATCACTGATCGAGTCGTTGTTTAATGCGTCAGAACTTTCTATTTGGTCGCTGCTTTGTGATTCAACATCGACTTTGTCTTCACCGTTTTGTAGGCGTTCGTTATCGTTCTTATCACTCGCGTTGTCAGCGTAATTTTCTTCTTCGACTTCTAAGAGTGGGTTAGCGTCAAGTGCTTCTTGAATTTCTTGTTGAAGATCCAAAGTACTGAGCTGCAACAAGCGAATAGCTTGCTGCAATTGTGGGGTCATTGTTAATTGCTGGCCTAAGCGCAGCTGTAATGATTGCCTCATGTACTCTAACAATCCTTTTGTTGTTATAGCCTAAATTGCTCACCTAAATAAACATCACGAACGGTTTGATCGGCGAGCACTTGTTGTGGTGTGCCTGACGCAATCAATTCACCGTGAGAGACGATATAAGCGGTTTCGCATACATCTAAGGTTTCACGCACATTGTGGTCGGTGATAAGTACACCGATGCCACGGTTTCGCAGGTGCTCAATGATTTTCTTTATATCTAACACCGAAATAGGGTCTACACCAGCAAAAGGTTCATCTAAAAGGATAAATTTGGGGTTTGCGGCTAAAGCGCGAGCAATTTCAACGCGACGGCGCTCACCACCTGATAATGCCATTCCAAATGAATCGCGAATATGCTGGATATTAAATTCGTCCAACAAGCTTTCTAATTGTTCCTCTCGGCCTGCTTTGTTTAGGTCCTTGCGCGTCTCTAAAATCGCCATCAGGTTCTGATAAACGGTGAGTTTTCGAAATATCGAAGACTCTTGCGGTAAATAGCCTATGCCCAGCCGCGCACGAGAGTGCATTGGCAGCAATGTGATGTCTTGATCGTCTATGCTGATCATGCCTTTGTCACTGGGTACCAGACCCACAATCATGTAGAAGGTCGTGGTTTTACCTGCGCCGTTTGGGCCCAATAAACCAACAATGCTGCCAGCTTTAACTTCCAGTCCTACGTCTTTTACAACTTCACGACCTTTGTAGCTTTTTGCTAATTTTTGCGCCTTCAATGTGGTCATGGTTGTTCCTTTTCCTCAGGCTTTTCTTCGCTCTGTGGTGTCAAAGTCGTGCGTACTCGTGTACTTGAATTTTTGTCTTTCTCGGCGCTGATGGTCTGTTTATCTATATCATAGCTGATAGTTTCAGCGATGATCTGTTGATCAGCCATTTCAATTTTTGCGTCACCTTTGATTTGTAAAATTTGCGTGGCAACGTCGTAGCGAATTTCTTTTGCAGAAGCGGTAATTTGCTGACCATCTTCCATGGTTTCTATATACATCGCTGGACTACCCGTGGCGATCAGCAGTTGCTTATTGTCACCCAGTTCTGGGCGGCGGTGCGCTTCTAAACGATCAGCTTTTATTTGACGATTACCATGAACGATGTGCACGTTTTTATCAAAAATAGTGATATTTTCTTTGATCATGGCAATTTGGTTATCGGCGTCAATTAACACTTCTGTCGTGTTGATTGTTTGTTCCGCGTGCGCGCCCATTGCGCTTAGGCTAAGCCCTAAACCAAGAATTAATGCATTGAATTTATTGGTCATAATATACTGTTCGCGTATGTTTTATTAATTCCACTATCTCTGTATTGATATCTGCTTTCAAGCCCTGACCTGTGATTAATACATCAGGCCCTCTGAGCTCAACGCTTTGCTCCGATTCCATTCGTTGCGCATCAATGTCTATTTGGATAGCCGCCGCTTTGACTTGTTCAATCATTGCCCCTTCTAATAAGTTGGTGGCAACAACGTTATTTTCCAAGATCAAAATATTATTGTTATATAAAGTGGCTTCGTCGGCAGTCAATCGCCAGCGTTCGCCATCGTTATACAGTGTAAATTCTGGTTTTCTAAAATGGGTGAAGCCAAGTTCTTCAAACATTTCCATTTGTTCAGCATAAACACTGTGGCTTAACGCCCCCTGATCGTTATAACTACGCTGTCGTAAACCAGTCGCTGTGTAATCAGGTGTCGCAATAGCTTGGTCCGTTTTCACCACCGTTTGTTCTTGCTTCATAAAATACGGTGCCCACAACCAAGCCATAATAGCGAGGAAAATGATGGAAATAAGCAACCGAGCATTGTTCATGAACTGGTACCTTTAGTGCCTAAGGAGTGACCTTGCGCCAACATCAATAAGTCAGTGAGTTCGCGCACGGCGCCAAAACCACCAGGCATCAGTGTCGTATAATGTGCGATGCGTTTGATTAGTGGGTGAGCATCATTCACGGCAACTGCAAAGCCGACTTTTTCCATGACCGGTAAATCTGGGCCATCGTCCCCGATATAAGCAACTTGGTCATCATTGAGTCCTAACGTGGCCTTGAGTTCTGCATAAGCTTCAAGTTTGTTCTCTTTGCCTTGATAGATATGCTGCACACCTAGGCTCGTCATACGGGTTTCAACGATGCGAGATTGACGGCCAGTAATAACCGCGACGCGGACACCCGAGTCCATCAAGGCTTTTATGCCAAACCCATCTTTGGTGTTGAAGGCTTTGAGTTCTTCGCCTTGATTGCCTAAGTAGATACGGCCATCAGAAAATACGCCGTCGATATCACATATCAGCAGCTTTACCCGTGAGGCTCTTTGCCACGCATTCTCTGCAATCGGTTGATATAACTCGCTAAATAGCATTAAAGCACTCCTGCTCTAAGTAGATCTTGCATATTGAGGGCACCTACAGGACGCTGATGTTCATCAACAACAATCAGACCATTTATACGTTTACGTTCCATCACATTGAGCGCTTCAGCTGCTAGCATGTTGGCCTTCGCTGTGGTGCAATTTGGCGTCATCACTTCCACAAGTGCGGTGCTGTGAATATCGATACGATGCTCAAGCACTCGGCGTAAATCACCATCGGTGAACAGTCCAACTAATTTGCCCTCATCATCGACGACTGCAGTCATGCCCAAGCCTTTGGTGGAAATTTCCAGTAGCGCGTCTTTTATGCTTTGTGATTGGTGTGAACGCGGCACATTATCACCGCTGTGCATCACGTCTTTCAGCGTTAATAATAGCCTCTTTCCAAGACTGCCGCCGGGGTGCGAAAGAGCGAAATCATCTGCAGTAAATCCTTTTGATTCTAGAAGAGCCACTGCAATAGCGTCGCCCATAGCGAGAGTCGCAGTGGTACTCGCCGTAGGTGCAAGTCCCAGAGGGCAGGCTTCTTTTGAAACGCCAATACAGATGTGTAAATCAGACAGCGTTGCCATACTTGAAGTGGCACTGCCTGTCATCGCGATAAGCGCGGCGCCAATGCGTTTGATAACTGGGATAATACTCACGATTTCATGAGTTTCACCCGAATTGGATATGAGCAACACGACATCTTGCGCGGTAATCATACCTAGGTCACCATGGCTCGCTTCGCCAGGATGTACAAAAAATGCTGGGGTACCTGTGCTTGCTAGTGTGGCTGCGATTTTATTGCCGATATGACCAGATTTGCCAATTCCGACTACGATGATTCGGCCACTACACTGCTCCATAAGTTCACAGGCTTGAGTGAATTGTTCGTCCAGATGCGCAAGCTGCTCTTGTAAGGCTTGAGTTTCGGTTTCAATAACGCGTTGTGCCGTGGCGATGTAGCTTTGTGTCATATACATTACTCTATGCTATCTGGCTAAAAATATATCCTTGGTAGGCAAAAAATGCGACTAACAACATGCCTCCCTCAACCCTGTTGATGCGTCTCGCACCACGAAAGTTCAAACTCATTGCAATAAGTACGATGGTCGCTGCGATCATTACTAGGGCGTCTCTATTGGCCGCTGATGCGTCGATTGTAGAAGGGTTCAAGATACCAGCGATGGATAGAACCGCTAAAATGTTAAATAGATTCGAGCCAACAATGTTGCCCAGCGCCAAATCGTCTTCTTTTTTCAATACTCCAGCTACACACGCTGCTAACTCAGGCAAACTGGTACCAACGGCAATAATAGTTAGACCAATAACAAGGTCACTAAGACCAAAATACTGCGCGATATCGACCGCTGAATCGACAATGAAATGAGAACTCACCGGCAACAAAATTAAACCGACGATAAGCCAGAACGCTGCGGATTTGGTACTGACATCGGAAGGTACTTCATCACATGCTTCGCTAACGAATGGATCTTCTTCCACTTGCTTTTGATTTCGGGAAATAACAATAAGAAATGCAATGAAGGCAATAAAGCCGACCAATAACAACCAGCCTTCTGTTTTTGAAAAATAATTGTCAGTGAACATGTACCAAGCAATAAGGGACACAACCAACACTAACGGCATCTCCCGTTTCAAGGTGATAGAAGAGACCGACAGTGGGCGTAAAAGTGCAGTGATACCTAATACCAAAAGGATATTAGTTATATTGGAGCCAACCGCATTACCAACTGCGGTGTCTGTTTTATCAGCCAATGCAGCTGATGCCGATACCATCATTTCTGGCGCAGAAGAGCCCATTGCGACGACGGTTAAACCTATTATTAATGCAGGTACACCAAGGTTACGCGCCAATGCTGCGGCACCGAAAACAAAGCGGTCAGCACTCCACACAAGTGCGACAAAGCCGGCAACAAGAATGGCAAAAGAAGTGAGCATGATTGCAAAGCCAAAAATTAATTCTAAACAGTGGCGCAAATAGTATCAAAAGCCGTTGTAATTGTGTAAAAAAACGCACCCGATTTGTGCATACTCGGCCTTTTTTGAATGATCTTACAAATTTTTACAGATTCTTTTTTCCCTTGACGCAAAAAAACTTTAAAATGCTCGGTCTAATGATAGAAATAAATGGGAGAGCGACTTGTCGCAACCAATCGTTGAAATCAAGGATGTTACCTTTAAACGCGCGGAGCGCGTTATCTATCAGAATATGGACTTTACCATACCTAAAGGGAAGATCACGGCTATTATGGGTCCCAGTGGCATCGGTAAAACAACGCTGCTGCGTTTAATTGGTGGTCAGTTGAAGCCCGACAGTGGCGATATTCTATTCCAAGGTCAAAGCATTCCGAGTATGTCTCGCACGGCGCTGTACCAAGCGCGGACAAAGATGAGCATGCTCTTTCAAAGCGGCGCGTTATTCACCGATATGTCAGTGTTTGACAACATTGCCTTTCCGCTTCGAGAACATACGCATCTTAGCGAAGAGCTTATTCGTCTAATCGTGTTGATGAAGCTTCAAGCTGTCGGCTTACGTGGCGCTAAAGATTTAATGCCTGCTGAGCTCTCGGGCGGGATGGCACGTCGGGCAGCATTGGCTCGTTCAATTGCCTTAGACCCAGAATTCATTATGTACGATGAGCCTTTTGCTGGGCAGGATCCCATATCAATGGGGGTGCTGGTTAAGCTCATTAAATCATTGAACGAAGTACTTGGTTTATCCTCATTGATTGTCACCCATGATGTGCCTGAGGTGATGAGTATTGCGGATCACGTCATCATCATTGCTGAAAAAGGCGTTATTGGTAGTGGCAGTCCTCAAGAATTGCGCAAACATGAATCACCACTGGTGCAACAATTCTTGCAGGGATTGTCAGATGGACCAGTACCTTTTCACTTTGATGCTGAGCCTTATGAACAGGAGTTGTTGTCATAATGTCTGCAATTATCAACTTTTGGCAGCAACTAGGCCATAAAACACTGAGTCGATTTGCCTCAATGGGACGCGCAACACAGATGTTGCTTGGTGCCTTGTTGAGTATGCCCAACTTCCGCAAAGGGACCCCTTTACTTATTCGCCAGCTCTATATGGTTGGCTTCTTGTCATTAATTATCATTGTTGTGTCTGGCTTATTCATTGGGATGGTGCTTGCTTTACAGGGGTACACCGTCTTAGTGGGGTACGGCGCAGAAGATAGTTTGGGGCCGCTTGTTGCATTGAGTTTGCTTCGGGAACTCGGTCCGGTAGTAACAGCCTTGTTATTTGCTGGGCGAGCGGGAAGCGCATTGACTGCTGAGATCGGTTTGATGAAAGCAACCGAGCAATTAACCAGTTTAGAAATGATGGCCGTTGATCCGCTAAAACGCGTCGTTGCACCGCGCTTTTGGGCAGGGATTATCAGTATGCCAGCACTGGCTTTGATCTTCTCAGCTGTGGCCATTATCGGTGCGCACCTCGTGGGTGTTGATTGGCTGGGTGTTGACAGAGGTAGTTTCTGGTCAATTATGCAATCGCAGGTTTCATTCGAAAAAGACATTCTCAACGGCATCATCAAGAGCTTCGTTTTTGCTTTGCTGGTGACGTGGATTGCGCTCTATAAGGGATATGACTGTATCCCGACTTCTGAGGGTATAAGCAGAGCAACTACCGAGACCGTTGTACACTCTTCATTGGCCGTGCTTGGCTTTGATTTTATTTTGACCGCCGTGATGTTTGGCGGCTAAAGGATTAACACCATGAATTCGAGAAAAATTGAAATTTTGGTTGGCTTGTTCGTATCGATGGGGGTTGCAGCCCTTGTCATGCTTGCGCTGAAAGTCGCAAATGCAGGAATTGCTGGTAGTAATGGTACTTATTCATTGCACGCTAAGTTTGAGAATATAGGATCACTAAAAGTACGTGCACCGATTAAAGTGGGTGGCGTCGTAATTGGGCGTGTTGAAAATATCTTGGTACACCCAACGGAATTCGTACCTTTGGTGTATATGTCAGTAGATAGTAATTATGAGTGCAAGTTTTCAGATGCAACATCAGTGTCTATCTTAACATCAGGTATTTTGGGTGAGCAGTATCTTGGTATCAATCCCGTTATTGCAAGTAACTCAGCACAACAGGAATGTCTAGGCAACCAAGTCGTTGCTGAAGATGAAGCGGATGAATTATCCATTGATGCAATTTTTGGAGTGCAATCAAAGGCGTTAAAGGATGGCGATATGATTACCGATACTAAGTCTGCCTTGGTATTAGAAGAACTTATTGGCCAATTTTTATTTAATCAAAGTAGCGAGTAGTCTTCATGGGTAAATTTTTTAGTTTAGTAGCAGGGTTGTTGATGGTGGTAGCGCCTATGTCGCATGCTGCCGAAATTGAACTTGATGACCCTTATGAAATGGTACGCCAAGTGGCGGATAAAACATTTAAGCGTATCGAACATGATCAGAGTCAGATTACAGCTGACAAAGAGCATTTAAAGGTGATTGTTGAAGAAGAACTCTTGCCTTACATTGATTATAAATATGCGTCGTATCGCGTATTGGCGAGTTATATTCAAAAAGCACGTAGCATTGAAGATCCTGAACAGAAGAAACAGGCTATCGATAACATTAAGCGTTTTATGGACGTGTTTAAAAACTACCTCGTTACCACCTATGCAGGGGTCTTTACACAATATACTAATCAAACAGTTGTTTTTGATACAGCAAAAGAGATTGGTGATGCCAACGTAGTGATTGTGAAAACGACTATAAAAGATCCGGGTAAACCAGACATTGATATTGGCTTCAAAGTACGTAAGGATAACGACAATAATTGGCGTGCATATGACATGATAGCTGAGGGTATCAGCTTGTTGGATGCGAAACAAAGCGAGCTTCACGGCATTTTGCGCCAAGAAGGTATCGAACACGTTATTGATTTACTGGATAAGAAAAGTAAACTGCCTGTTCAGTTTCGTGGTGAAGGTGGAAATGAGTAATCTTTCTTTATCTCGTCAAAGTGACAGTCAATTCAGCATAGAAGGCGAGTTGACTCGGTTTAGCGTGGCGGATAGAACGTTAGTTCAGCAGTTATTAACTGCCAATGAGGATACTGTTTCACTCGACCTAAACAACGTAGCGCATGTGGATACCGCAGGACTTGCCTGGTTAATTGACACCTTGTCGCAATTGCGTAAACAAGGCAAACAGCTACAGTTAGAGCATATACCTGATCAACTACATAAATTGATGCAGTTGGGACAGGTCGACAATATTTTTGAGTGAGAGTAATGCAAAGCAGTCAAGTAGAAGCTTTATTGAAAGAAGAGCTAGAGCTCGAAGAAGTAATCGTTAAAGTTGAAGGTACCCATTATCAGGTGATCGCCGTGGGTGACTGCTTTGAAGGGTTAACCCCAGTTAAAAAACAACAGCTTGTCTATAAACCTCTAATGGAAAAAATTTCAGACGGGACAATTCACGCTGTTTCAATCCGTGCCTTTACGCCAGAACAGTGGCAGCGCGAACGCAAATTTATCCTCCCGCAATAACAGGCTTTTCAAATGGACCATTTTATTATTCAAGGTGGCACACCCCTGAGCGGTGAGGTTACTATTTCCGGCGCTAAAAATGCTGCCCTGCCGATTTTGTTCGCAGCATTGCTGGCCGATTCAAAAAGCTGTTTTGGTAATGTGCCAAAACTAAGAGACATCAACACCACTGAAGCGTTGCTTAAAGAGTTGGGTGCAGAAGTGTATTGGCAAGACGGCAATTTGTATGTCGATGGTGGTACTGTCGATAAGATTCTCGCTCCTTATGAGTTAGTGAAACAAATGCGCGCGTCTGTGCTTGCGTTAGGTCCTTTACTTGCCAGATTTGGTAAGGCACAAGTGTCTTTGCCAGGTGGTTGCGCCATAGGTGCTCGCCCAGTAGATATCCATATCCAAGGTATGCGTCGCATGGGTGCCCACATTGAAGTAGAAAATGGTTACATTCATGCTCATGTTGAAGGTCGCTTAAAAGGTGCTGAAATCTTCATGGACACAGTGAGTGTGGGTGCGACTGAAAATTTACTGATGGCAGCAACGCTTGCTGAAGGTAAGACTGTACTGGAAAATGCCGCGAGAGAACCGGAAATTAGTGATTTAGCCAAGTACCTAAACAACATGGGTGCGAAGATCACTGGCGCAGGAACCAGCCGCATTGAAATTGAAGGCGTCGAGCGTTTGGGTGGATGCGAACACGCAATTCTGCCGGATCGTATCGAAACAGGCACATTCCTTGTTGCTGCAGCTATGGCTAAAGGCGACATTCTGTGTAAAAACACCGACTATCATAGCTTAGAGCCGGTTATTGAAAAATTGCGTGAAGCAAATGCGCACATCGAGGTTACGGATAACACGATTTATTTAGATATGCGCGATCGTGAGCTTAAAGCCGTAAATATAAAAACAGCTCCGCATCCAGGCTTTCCAACTGACATGCAAGCGCAGTTTACTGCACTAAACGTTGTGGCTAACGGCAGTGCGACGATCACCGAAACAATTTTTGAGAATCGTTTTATGCATGTTCCTGAGCTTCAACGCATGGGGGCTGATATTCGTTTGGAAGGCAACACTGCAATTTGTGGTGATAGCCCTAAGTTAAGTGGTGCTCAGGTAATGGCAACGGATCTGCGTGCGTCTGCCAGTTTGATCCTAACGGGTATCATTGCTGAAGGTGAGACTCGCGTAGATCGCATTTACCATGTTGATAGAGGCTATGAGCATATCGAAGATAAGCTGACCGCATTGGGTGCGAATATCAAGCGTGTGAGTGAATAAGTCGTTCGAAAGACATAAAAAAAGCTGCTTTTGCAGCTTTTTTTATGTCTTTTACATTCTCGTTTCGAGCTCAGCAACCTTGATTTTCAAAGTCTGTGGTTTGCCATCTCGGAATAGCTCGATGTCAAGCTCAGTGCCAGGCGACGTGTTAGCAATACGCTCCAAGCTTTGTTGAATGTTGCTGACGGAATGACCGCCCATGCTCACAACGATATCTCCCTCTTTCATACCAGCCTGCCATGCAGGCCCGAGTGGGTCGAGATTGTTAATACGCATTCCGGCAATGGCCATATGGTTGTTAGTTACATCACGACCATCTTTATCAACAGCGGTAACATCCATACCCACATAGCCACGAACAACACGGCCATAATTAATAAGTTTATCCATCACATCTTTAGCTAATGAATAAGGCACCGCAAAAAAGATGCCTTGGATATCAAGGTTGCTTCGTGTTTTAAATTGCGCCGACGTAATCCCCACTAAATCGCCATGCGAGTTCACCAAAGCACCGCCAGAATTGCCAACGTTTATAGCAGCATCCATTTGCAGTAAGCTGTTATGAGAACTGTCAGTAAGACGCTGTTTGCCTGTGGCACTGATGATCCCTTGGGTGATTGTTTGCCCCAAATTAAGTGGATTACCAATCGCTAATACTACATCCCCAACTTGTGGCGAAAAGGCCTCATCAACAGGGATAGTTGGTAGGTTAGTTGCGGCTACTTTTAATAACGCTAAGTCAGTCACCGTATCAAACCCGACTAGTTGCACATCACTAAAGTGGCGCCCATCGCTGAGCATCACCATAATCACGTCAGCGCTATTGATTACGTGGTAATTAGTAAGAATGTAACCATCGCTGCTCATGAGCACACCTGAGCCAATTTCTGAAACTGTGCTTTGTTGTTGCATATAACGTGGTTGTGTCGAGATACGTTCTGAATAGACAGTGACAACTGCAGGTGCGGCTCTTTTCACTGCTTTGGCATAACTCATGTGTGAACCGCTAAACCCATCACTCGATAGCAGAGGCAACAGAGCATCGCGTAGAGACGGAGTGGCAAGCACAATAATGAAAGCAAGCCCTAAGCCACTTAGCAGCGGAACAAGCGTAAATCGAATTTGTTTTAGCACGGAATTGATAATTATTATTAGTTTCTTAGATTTGTAATGATGGCACAGAAGTAACAACAGCGGCAAGGGCGCCGCTGTTGAATTGTTGGGGAGGAACTAAGGGGTTATTGAATTGGCACAATGAAGTCGCTATTGCCGCGACGCACAACCAAGACAATATTTCCTTCGATATCAGCGATGGTATTGCTCAACTCCCGCACTGTTTCAACGCGAGTGCGGTTGACCTGAATTATGATGTCACCTTCTTCAAGACCTAAACGAGCTGAAACTGAGCGAGGGTCTACACTATTAACCACAACACCACTTGTACCATTGCGTTTACCTGACTCTAATTCCGCTCCAGCTAGAGCAGGGTGGACCTCAGCTGCTTCTTTGGCAACATCGCCTGCAGCAGCAAGCGTAACATCGACTTCTTTCTCATCACCATCGCGGTAGAGGCCAATTTCGACTTTCTTGCCTTCGCCAAGCGTTGCTACCTTACCTTTAAGTTCTTCAAAACTACGGATATCGTTTCCGTTGACGCTGATGATAACATCGCCAGCTTTGATACCTGCTTTTTCAGCTGCTGAATCTTCATCCACTCGCTCAACCATCGCGCCTTGCTTAACATCCAAGCCAAGTGCTTTGGCGTATCCGGCATTAAGTGTACGGCCAGAAATGCCTAATGAGCCACGGCGGACTTGGCCAAATTCGATGATTTGTTCAACAAGGTTGTGCATCATGTTAGATGGAATTGCGAAGCCAATCCCAACATTGCCACCTGAGGCACCTAAAATTGCGGTATTGATACCGATGAGCTCGCCTTTTAAGTTGACGAGTGCGCCACCAGAATTACCTTGGTTGATAGCGGCGTCCGTTTGAATGAAATCTTCGTAGCCTTCAATGTTTAAACCACTTCGGCCAAGTGCGCTGACAATACCTGAGGTCACTGTGTGGCTGAGACCGAATGGGTTGCCAATTGCCACTGAAAAATCACCTACTCGAAGCTTATCTGAGTCGGCTAATTTAATTTCGATGAGATCTTCGGCATCAATTTGTAGCAGCGCGATGTCAGACTCTTTATCAGCACCAATCAGTTTGGCTTCAAACTCTCTGCCGTCTTCGAGCGTAACGCGCATTTCTTCAGCATCATCGATAACGTGGTTATTGGTAACAATATAGCCCTCATCGGCATCGATAATAACGCCAGAGCCTAAACCACTGAACGGACGCTTTTGCGAGCGCTGCTGTGGGCGACCGAAGAAGAAATCGAATGGATCCACGCGGGATCTTACTTCTTTGGCGCCAGAAACGCGGATGCTGACAACCCCAGGAGTAACGCGTTCAAGCATAGGTGCGAGCGTAGGTAGTTGTTGACCATCTACAGCTACAGGTAATTTTGCTTCAACAAAGTGAGGTTGGATGAAAAAAGTTGCCGATAAAATAGCGGCGCTGAGAACTGATAACTTCATTTTCATAGTATAGACAAACTCCAAAAGAGAGGGCCGCCTAGCAGCCCGGTACCTATAAAGCTAGTTTCTATACTGACTATGGGGTCGTTACTTTAGTTCCACAAGAGCAAATCGTTCGCCTATTTATTAAGCAGGTTGTTGCTCGTTATCTTTCTTTTGACCGCTGAATAAACCTGACTCTCCGGCTGCGTAGTCTGCTGGCTGGCTATCATGCTGAGTGCGTGTTGAGTGGCGCTCTGAGCGTTGATTCAATGAAGCGTGAAGTTGTTCAGTCGTTTCTTTTGAGAAGAATGGCTGACTCATGTCTACTTCTTTTTTCAACGTCAGTAAGTTATTACTTTGAGCCACGTGGTTCGCTAACTGCTCGTAATTGTCTTTGAGTTTATTGATTAACTTATTGGTGTTATCAAGATGGTCGGCGACGTCTTGACGGTATTGTTCTAATTCGTTTTGCGCTTTGTGTGCTTGCTCTTCTAGCTCTTCTTGTTTGAATCGTTTCTTGGTGAACCATCCGCCGAGAAAAAAACTACAAGCGGCGATGATGATAACGACCCCTAACCAAGTGATTGTCGACATAGACTTCCCCTTTTGAAAACTTATCAGCCAAATATACGTATTGTTGCGAGCCGTGTTAAGATAGCGCAAAAATTTAGCCTGACTTACGCCGTAAATATCATGACACCTTGGCAGAAATATCAACAAGACTTACAACGAGATGACTTCCTATTTGATGCCGCACAGGAAAATGCTGTGAAGCATCTGCAAAGGCTGTTTGACGACATTGTTGCGCAACCAAAGAAGCCTTCAGGTTTTTTTGCGAAGCTCTTTTCCAAGGATAGCACGAAGCCAATTAAAGGGCTCTATTTTTGGGGGGGAGTAGGGCGTGGTAAGACCTACCTTGTGGATACGTTCTATGAGGCTTTGCCAACTGAGCGTAAGATGCGAGTGCACTTTCACCGTTTTATGCATCGCGTACACCAAGAACTTAAACAGCTCAAAGATGTGAAGAACCCACTATTAATGGTGGCTGACAAATTGAAAAACGAAACGGATATCATCTGTTTTGATGAGTTTTTCGTGCAAGACATTACCGATGCGATGCTGCTTGGTGGTTTGATGGAAGCCTTGTTTGCGCGTGGTATTATTCTCGTGGCCACATCGAATATTGTGCCTGACGAGCTGTATAAAAATGGTTTGCAACGCGCCCGCTTCTTACCCGCGATTGCATTAGTTAATGCCAATACTGAGGTTGTGAATGTTGACTCCGGTGTAGATTATCGCTTGCGAACGTTAGAGCAGGCTGAGATATTCCACAGTCCATTGGATGAACAAGCTGACACAAACCTGTTTGCTTACTTCGAGCAGCTATCCCCAGAGCCTGGCCGAGCTGGAGAGGCCATCGAGATTGAAGGGCGGATGATCAACACCCGAATGGTCAGCGATTGCATCGTTATGTTTGATTTTCACGATTTGTGTGAGACAGCGCGTTCGCAGGTGGATTATATGGAAATTTCACGCCTCTATAACACTGTGCTGTTGTCAAACGTAAAGCAAATGAGCCAACAAAATGATGATGCAGCGCGACGCTTTATTGCGTTAGTTGATGAGTTTTATGAGCGCAACGTCACCTTAATTATCTCTGCTGAGGCAGAAATCGAAGCGTTATACACCCAAGGTACCCTTAACTTCGAGTTCAAACGATGCATTAGTCGTTTGCAAGAAATGCAATCTCGAGAGTACTTAGAACGACCTCATTTGGCGTAAATAGTCGGTCAGCTCGCAGACTTAGAAATTACCGTACAAAAGGTGAACAAAAATGCACCGCAGCAGTAGCAATCTCTAAATCGAGCTGGTATACTCCCGCGCCTACCACTTGCCGTTCTACCTCGGTACGTTTAGCCACGACTGGGGGTTAAGTCTTAAACTCGAAGGGGTTGAAGCAAATTTAATAGAGCAGCAGAAATACTTCTGCTTGTGGTTTTATAATTGAAAACATTGGATTTTTATAAATGAAAACGTTTGTTGCTAAACCAGAATCAGTAAAACGTGACTGGTACGTAGTTGACGCTGAAGGTAAAACTTTAGGTCGTATCGCTACTGAAATCGCTCGTCGTCTTCGCGGTAAGCATAAAGCTGAGTACACTCCACACGTTGATACTGGTGACTACATCATCGTAATCAATGCGGAAAAAGTTACTGTAACTGGTAACAAAACTCAGGACAAAATGTACTACGGACACACTGGTTACCCAGGTGGCCTGAAGTCAATCAACTTTGAGAAGCTTCAAGCTAAAGCACCTGAGATGATCATTGAGAAAGCGGTTAAAGGTATGTTGCCACGTGGTCCTCTAGGCCGTGCAATGTTCCGTAAGCTTAAAGTTTACGCAGGTACTGAGCACAATCACGCTGCACAGCAGCCTCAGGTTCTAGACATTTAAGGAGCACATCATGGCAAATCAATACTACGGTACAGGTCGTCGTAAAAGTTCAAGTGCTCGCGTATTTTTACGTCCAGGCACTGGCAACATCGTAATCAATCAACGTTCTATCGAAGAATATTTCGGTCGTGAAACTGCTCGTATGGTTGTTCGTCAGCCACTAGAGCTTGTTGAAATGACTGAAAAGTTTGACCTTTACATCACTGTTGAAGGTGGTGGTACTACTGGTCAAGCTGGTGCTATTCGTCACGGTATTACTCGTGCACTGATGGAGTTTGACGAGTCTCTTCGTTCTCCACTACGTAAAGCTGGCTTTGTTACTCGCGACGCTCGTAAAGTTGAGCGTAAGAAAGTGGGTCTTAAGAAAGCACGTAAGAAAACACAGTTCTCGAAGCGTTAATTTATTACGTATTCAGAATTTCAAAACCCGGCTTTGCCTTTGGCAAACCGGGTTTTTTATTGTCTATTTTCAAATATGTTCGTCGTTTGCCTGCCATACGAGGGAATATTTCACAAATTCCCGTATTTAATGCAAATCAGGCCGATAATCTTGATAATTATTTGCTACAATTGCGGGGCAAATAGACTAATGAAGTGATTTTAAACAGCTTTGCTGGCAAGACCTTGATCTTTATCAGCGTCGTCAGTGTGAGTTTGCGATAGCATATCTAACGCTGCTTGATATTCGAATAATCTTTTCACCTGTGCATTTCGTAAGAAACAGGTGGTTATTCGAGTGTGAAACAGTGAATAACCTTGTTTTAATCAAGGCTTTTATTTATGATCGCTTCTATTTTGTAACTTCAAAAATTAACCTGCTGTAACTGATGTTCTCAATATAGCAAGTGTTGAGAATCATAGTGGAGATAAGTGGATGAGCAATGCGCCTGTAGACAACAGCCGACGCCGCTTTTTGACCATTGCTACCTCTGTTGTAGGTGGCGTGGGCGCGGTTGGAGCTGCTGTTCCTTTTATTGCGTCTTGGAACCCTAGTGAACGAGCTAAATCTGCGGGTGCACCCGTAGAAGTAGATATCTCGAAGCTAGAGCCTGGACAACTGATCCGTGTTGAATGGCGAGGCAAACCTGTATGGGTTATTTCGCGTACACCGGAAATGCTAAAACAACTAAAAGCACACGAAGATAAACTACGTGATCCTCAGTCTGAAGAACCTCAACAGCCTGAGTTTGCTAAGAACGAATTCCGTTCAATCAAAGAAACTATCTTTGTGGCTGTGGGTATTTGTACTCACCTAGGTTGTTCACCAAGCTTCCTACAAGGCGGTTTCGGTGAGAAAGTGGAAGGCACAGACGATGGCTTCTTCTGTCCATGTCACGGTTCTAAATTTGACATGGCTGGTCGAGTGTTCCAGTCGGTTCCAGCACCACTTAACCTAGAGATCCCTCCTTATTACTTCATTGATGACACGACCATTTTAGTTGGTGGTGAGAAAGGCGAAGGGGCAGCGTAATGTTTGGTAAAATTATCAATTGGATTGATGATCGTATTCCAATGACTCGCGTCTGGAATATGCACATCGCTCAATATCCAGCACCGAAAAACTTTAACTTCTGGTACTTCTTCGGCTCATTAGCGATGCTGGTACTAGTAAACCAAATCGTGACCGGTATCTGGTTAACGATGAACTTCGTACCTTCAGCTGAAGGCGCGTTTGCTTCTGTAGAATACATCATGCGTGATGTTGAATACGGTTGGTTACTCCGTTATCTGCACTCTACGGGCGCATCAGCGTTCTTCGTAGTTGTTTATTTGCACATGTTCCGTGGCATGATCTACGGTTCTTATCAAAAACCACGTGAGCTACTGTGGTTGTTTGGTATGTTCATCTTCTTAGCACTCATGGCTGAAGCTTTCATGGGGTACTTACTACCATGGGGTCAGATGTCATTCTGGGGTGCGCAGGTAATCATCTCGTTGTTCGGTGCAATCCCGGTAATTGGTGACGATCTGACACTGTGGATCCGTGGTGACTACGTAATTTCAGGTGCAACGCTTAACCGCTTCTTCGCCCTGCACGTAATCGCGCTGCCACTAGTGCTTGTGATTCTTGTATTCCTACACATTGTTGCGCTTCACGAAGTGGGTTCAAACAACCCAGATGGTGTTGAAATTAAGCGTAAGAAAGGCACTGTTGCTGAAGAAGACAAAGCAAAATTCCAGTTCCACGAATACTATACAAACAAAAAAGACATCGTTGATGCGATTCCTTTCCACCCGTATTACACGGTGAAAGATATTGTTGGTGTTGTGGGCTTCTTGATTCTGTTCTGCTACGTGGTGTTCTTTGCGCCAGAGATGGGCGGTTTCTTCCTAGAAGCGCCAAACTTTGAAGCGGCTAACCCGCTGAAAACACCAGAGCACATCTTCCCTGTTTGGTACTTCACGCCGTTCTATGCGATTCTGCGTGCAATTCCTAACAAGTTACTCGGTGTTGTAGCAATGGGTGCATCAATTGTAGTACTTGCGCTTCTACCTTGGATTGACCGTGGTAAAGTTAAGTCAATTCGCTACCGTTGTGGTTTCCACAAGCTGAACATTGCACAATTCGTTGTAACATTCGTAATCCTTGGTTGGATTGGTGCTACGCCGCAAACAGATTTTAAAACGCTGTTGTCGCAAATCACCACAGTTACGTACTTTATGTTCTTCGTGTTACTGTTCTTCTACTCGAAGAATGAGAAGACTAAGCCATTGCCAGAGAGGTTGACGAAATGATGAAAAAGCTAGTTATTGGTTTATTCGCATTGTTGCCAACATTATCTATGGCAGCAGGCCCGTCGGTGCCATTGCAAGATGCAAACATCGATTTAACTGACCAAGCTTCATTGCAGCGCGGTGCTAAACTATTTATGAACTACTGCCTTGGTTGTCACCAAATGCAGTACCAACGTTATGAGCGTACTTTCCGTGATATCGGTATTCCTACTGACATCGGCCTAGAAACGCTTATTTTCGATGGTTCTAAAGTGGGTAGTCACATCACTAATGCAATGGACAAAGATGACGCCGCTACATGGTTCGGTGCTGCGCCACCGGATTTAACACTGATTGCACGTGTTAAATCACCAGACTACATCTACACGTACTTAAAGTCGTTTTACAAAGATGAGTCTCGTCCATTTGGCGTAAATAACATCGTGTTCCCTTCAGTAGGTATGCCGCACGTTCTACAAGAACTTCAAGGTTTACCAACTCCTGTATACGAGGAAGTTGAAGAGCACGGAAAAACAGTTAAGAAAGTGGTAGCGGTTGAGACCGACGGCCAAGGTGAAATGAGTGTTGACGAGTACGACCAAGCTGCTCGCGACCTTGCTAACTTCCTTGAGTACGTGGGTGAGCCTTCGCGACTAGACTCAGAAGCAATTGGTATCAAGGTTCTTGGTTTCCTATTCATTCTGTTTATCTTTGCTTTCTTACTGAAGAAAGAATACTGGCGTGATGTTCATTAATTAATAATATCAACCAGTTAACTCAATAGGGGCGTATGCCCCTATTGCCGTTTAAAGTCATTACCGACATTCACGATAAACTGACGTTGGTTTTGGCAAGAAAAGTATTATGTACTTTGTGATTTTTTAATGGAGGTAGGCATGGCCGTTGCTGCCAATAAACGCCCTGTAATGACGCTGTTTTCCGGTGCTAATTGTATGTACAGCCATCAAGTTCGTATTGTCTTGGCTGAAAAAGGTGTTAGCGTGGATATCCATTTGGCGGAAAAGGATAATTTGCCAGAGGCTTTGCACGAGATTAACCCGTACGGCACAGTTCCTACTTTGATAGATCGTGAGCTAGGTTTATATCAAGCAAACATCATCATGGAATATTTGGATGAGCGTTTCCCGCATCCTCCGTTAATGCCAGTTTACCCAGTAATGCGCGGTCGTAGCCGCCTGATGATGCACCGCATCGATACTGATTGGTATTCACTTGCAGCTAAGATTTACGCTGGCGGCAGTGACGCAGAGCAAGCGCGTAAAGAGTTAACAGAAGCACTATTATCTGTTGCTCCTATTTTCAACGAAGCGCCTTACTTTATGAGTGAAGAGTTCAGCCTAGTTGATTGTTACTTAGCTCCATTATTATGGCGTTTACCTGAGCTTGGCATCGAATTAAATGGTGCAGGTAGTAAAGAGCTCAAAGAGTACATGATCCGCTTGTTTGAGCGTGAATCGTTCCAAGCATCATTAACTGAAGCAGAACGTGAGATCCGTCTATAATGACGCCGAACAGACCTTATCTGCTACGCGCCTTCTATGATTGGATAGTTGACAACCAGTGCACACCGCACTTGGTTGTTAACGCTGATTTTCCGAATGTGCAAGTGCCAGTCCAATTTGTCCAAGATGGGCAAATTGTACTGAACATTAGCCCAAGTGCAGTAACTCAGTTTTCTATGGATAATAGTTTGCTGACTTTTAACGCACGTTTCGGTGGTCAGCCTATGCAAGTGTTTGTGCCTATGGGTGCTGTGCTTGCAATCTATGCCCGAGAAAACGGTGAAGGTACCGTATTTACTCAAGATGAGACTTACGAAGAGCAGGAACGTTCTGGAGCAGTACCATCAATTGCAGAAACTGACGAAGTGGTTCAACCGCAAAGTGGTTTAGAGGCAGTTGACAATCCAAATCCGCAAGCTAGTCGTGATAAAAGTCAGGACGACAATAAAGGCAAAAAAGGTAGTCACTTAAAAGTGATTAAGTAGCCTATTCAGATTCGGCTAAAATAGAAATCCTCTGCAAGAAAAGACTCATCGTCTTAAGTGTGTGGGATTTCTATAATCGACCGACCGCCTACTGTAATTATTTGCAGTATTATGCTTGAAAATAGGCATAAATTACTGAGATAATCTCACCCTTGAATTTTGGGGCCAGTCGCGAGGCGGGGTTTTATTTCAAATTTTAGAGTTCGTTTGTACTAAAAGATATGGCTGAGAAACGTAATATATTTCTAGTGGGTCCTATGGGGGCCGGAAAGAGCACAATTGGTCGCCACATTGCAGACCAACTACACCTTGAGTTCTATGACTCAGACAACGAAATTGAGCGCCGCACAGGTGCGGACATCGCGTGGGTATTTGATATCGAAGGCGAAGAAGGTTTCCGTCGTCGTGAAGAAGCAGTGATCACTGATCTGACTGAGCTTCAAGGTATCGTACTTGCAACAGGTGGTGGCTCAGTAGTCAGTAAAGAAGTACGTAACAAACTGTCTGCACGTGGTATTGTTGTATACCTAGAGACCCCAATTGAAAAGCAAGTTGCGCGTACACAACGTGATAAGCGTCGTCCTCTACTGCAAACTGAGGAAGCACCGAAGAACGTATTAGAGCGCCTAGCTGAAGAGCGCGAACCACTTTATCAAGAAGTGGCTGATATCGTTGTGCGTACCGATGAACAAAGCGCCAAAGTGGTCGCAAATCAAATCATCGAGAAACTTAATTTCTAAATACCTCAAGGAGAATTGCGCATGCTGGAACTAAATGTTGAACTTGGTGAGCGCAGTTATCCTATATTCATTGGTAGCGATCTTCTGACTGATAGTCAGCGGCTCCTGCACTATGTAGGCAATCGCAGACCTGTGATTGTTACCAATGAAACCATCGCTCCTCTTTATCTCGATACGCTTAGTCAAGCGCTCGCTTCACAAGCACCTTTAATATTTGTGATGCCAGATGGTGAGCAATACAAAACCTTAGAATGGTTTGAGCGCATCAATGCATTTTTACTTGAGAATAATTGTGGTCGTGATACTTGTTTGATTGCTCTTGGGGGTGGTGTAATTGGTGACCTTACTGGGTTCGTTGCAGCTTGCTATCAGCGTGGTGTGCCATTTATTCAAATTCCAACAACGTTACTTTCCCAAGTAGACTCTTCAGTTGGTGGTAAAACAGCTGTAAATCATCCGTTAGGCAAAAACATGATTGGTGCTTTTTATCAGCCTCAAGCCGTGTTTATCGATACTGCTGTGCTAGCCACTTTACCAGGCAAAGAATTTGCGGCAGGTATGGCTGAGGTGATCAAATACGGCCTTATTTATGATACTGAGCTATTTGTTTCATTAGCGGCTCAAGTGGAGTCAATTAAATCTTTGCACCCAGAGCTCTTGCCTCAGATTATCTATCGCTGCTGCGCTATCAAAGCCGAAATTGTAGCGCAAGATGAAAAAGAGTCTGGTATACGAGCTTTACTTAATCTAGGGCACACCTTCGGTCACGCCATTGAAGCGCAAATGGGTTACGGAAAATGGCTTCACGGTGAAGCAGTTGCAACAGGTATGGTGTTAGCGGCGAAATTGGCGGTGATGCGCGGTAACTTAAGTGCTGATGAATTAGCACGTGTAGTATCGGTTATTAAAGCATATGAACTGCCAACCGAGTTTCCACAGGAAATGACGTTTGAACAATTCATGACACATATGCGCAAAGATAAAAAGAACAAAGCTGGTCGCATTCGTTTTATTCTGCCAACCGAGTTTGGTCGATGTGCGCTGGTTGACGATGTGTCTGAGCAAGAGCTACAGAGTCTGCTCGCACACTAATGCAATCGCAAATTCTCCCATCACGTGAGGCGCTCGCGAAACGAATTGCCCTTCAGTTTAGTTATGGCCAGAACCTGATTCACCTTGTTGCAGGATCAGGGTTCGGGAAAAGTTATTTACTCGAGCATTTTATTACGGACCATTATGACAACTTTAACAAGGCTTATGTGCATGCCAAAGCATCGAGTCAAGATGCTGATATTCAAACCTATTTACTAGAGCATAGTTTCTCTTACCCGCTAGTAGATGTGTCGTTGTCTCTACGCGAGAACTTCTTACGCCTTGTTAAAGAGCTGGGTCCACGCGAGATCCTGTGGGTTATCGACAATGCTAAGCAGCTGTCCGAAGAGTTACTGGCTGAATTGGAATGGCTTGCACAACACGCGCCGTGTACTTTATTTGTGTTGTGTGCTTCATCGCAAAGTGGATTGTTAAGCAGCGCCATTGATATTCACCTGGAACCTTTGCCTTATGCCGAAAGCCTGCGTTTATTAAGTTACTTTTACACCAACCTTCCACACCGAGAAGATCCTATTTTTGCTGAGTTCTTAAACGAATGTAAAGGCAACCCGGCATTGTTACTACAATGGCAGCAACGTGAACAACAAATGCCTAAGGCTGAGAGGAAGGCGAATAAAACTAAATGGTTAGTCGCGGGTGGATTACTGGTTGCTTTGTTAGCAATTGGTGGCGTATATCAGTATCAGCAGCCTAGTGCCTCTGGGTTGTTAGAGGAATTATCTCAGAACCCTCAACTCGTTGAAATAAAAGCGATTGATGACGATGAAAAACAAAACGATGCGGCATCATTGTCGAATAATACCGTGATCGCAGAGGCGCTTTCGAGTCAGCATATTGAGACACCGGTTGAGCCTTTGCTTAACCCCGAGCCTCAGGTTGAAGAATCCGATGCATTGTCCAAGGGGATGCAGGCTACTACACTCATTGAGACGAAGGGTTCTACAAATTTGCAGCCAGAACAGTCAGCAGATATTAGCCAGAATCAAATAGCAGAGTCGGCATCTGCAGAAGTATTGTCTGAAGGCTCACAAATACAGACTGTTGAGGATTCCTCAGCTCCAAAAGCAACTGATTTGGTAGCAGATGATTCAATGCTTTTTGACCATGCGTGGTATCTAGCACAGAATGATGAACAGTGGCTCTGGCAGTTAACTATCATGTCTAAAGAGCAGCAGATCGAAGACTTCATAAATCGCTTTAACTTAGCTGACAACACCAAACATTACTTCAGAGCCGACAAAGGCTGGCACGTGCTTACGTGGTCAGTGGTTGGGGAGAGAGAGTCAATCCAACAACTGCGAGCTGAAATGGAAGAAAAGGTACCTGGAATAGAGCCTTATGCGAAACAAATTAAGCAGATAAAAGCCGAGATAAATTCGCAACCCGTTGCACAAATGCGGTAGAATTTGGCACCGGCTTAGGTTAAGCATACTAAGAATAAAACGTAGAAACGAGCTAGAAGAATTGATGCAGAAGAAAACCCGTGCTTTCCTAAAATGGGCGGGCGGAAAATACAGCTTGGTTGAAGACATTGCCAAGCGCTTAAACCAAGCCCAAGAGCTAACAGGGAGCACAGCATCTACCCTAGTTGAGCCGTTTGTTGGTGCCGGTTCCGTATTTTTAAACACGGACTTCGAGCATTATGTACTGAATGACATCAATGCTGATCTTATTAATCTCTATAAAGAATTAACACACGCACCTGATGAGTTTATTAGTGACGCACGCAAACTCTTCACTCAGCTAAATAATGACCCTGATATTTATTACGGTTTACGTACTCGTTTCAACGAAAGCCGAGATGCTTATGAGCGCGCGATTCTTTTTCTTTACATGAATCGACATGGCTATAACGGTCTGTGTCGCTACAATTTAAAAGGTATCTTTAACGTACCGTTTGGTAAGTATAAAAAGCCGTACTTTCCAGAACATGAAATGTACTTCTTTGCGCAAAAGGCACAGCGTGCCACATTCACTTGTCAAAGTTACAAAGATGTTTTTACGTCATTGCCAAGTGCTGCCGTCGTATATTGTGACCCGCCATATGTACCTTTGAGTAAAACGGCGTCATTTACCAGTTATGCTAAAGGAGGCTTTAACCTCGATGATCAAGCCAATCTAGCCAATTTAGCTGAGCAGGCTGCTGGTACGCAAAATACATCTGTCCTCATATCTAATCACGATACTGTCTGGACGCGCAAAATATACGAACAAGCTGATATCGATGTGCTCGCTGTTAAACGCACCATTAGTCCAAAAGGGAATGGCCGCAATAAAGTAAATGAATTGATGGCGATGTATTTATCAGGCCGGGAGTACAAACTGAACCAAGGCGACCACAGCTAAAACGAACATTACAAAAAATACGATGGCAATGGCGATGATGATACTTGGTTTGTGGTGGGTAAAATCATGCTCTCGCTTTGCGCTACTTTGCACACCAAAAAAGGCGGCAAGAACAGCTTGAATTTGAGACCACATACAATGGGATTAGTAACTTTTGTTTGAGAATTGACGAGCGTTTTTCTTGTTGTCGTCACGACTGAGTAGTTCTAACAAGTCTAAATAATGGAATTGGGCGCTTCGGCTGTCACCGGTAAACCAAGCTAACCAAGATTGCTTTGCTTGCTGGTTGGCGCATTGATCACTGCGCTCGTTTGAGTATGATGAGTTGCTTGCTGAACATACACATCCTGTATTTGCATTGGAAGAAGAGCTGCCTTGGATACTGTAGGCACCAAACATGACGGCGAACGCGGCAACGCTCCCCAGCAGCATGTGTTTTTTTACTCCTAACAACATATCCATCTCCACTCCTTAAGCTATCCGTTAAGCTTACGCAAGATTGGTTAAAAAAACAACTGAACTTTTGGGAATAATGCTGTGTTTTTCTTTAAAAATAATGGCTTTATGTTTCATAAATGTTAACTTTTTGGGTGTAACATGCTGTTTCTAAATAACTGTTAAAGTCTCGCTTGCGCGCCCGCACAGTTACGTCTTTTTTTGATACAGTATAAGCCCCCGTTCAAAGGAGTTATGTAATGAAAGAGTACCTTATCGCGCCTTCGATTCTGTCGGCTGACTTTGCGCGCCTAGGCGAAGATGTTGAGCGCGTGATTGAGGCTGGTGCTGATGTTGTGCATTTTGACGTTATGGATAACCATTATGTTCCCAATCTTACTTTCGGACCTATGGTGTGCAAAGCGTTAAGAGATTACGGCATCACAGCGCCGATTGACGTGCATCTTATGGTTAAGCCTGTTGATTCATTGGTGCCAGAATTCGCAAAGGCTGGTGCAAGTATCATCACCTTTCACCCCGAGGCGAGTGAGCATGTTGACCGCACTCTGGGTCTGATCAAAGAGCATGGTTGTCAAGCTGGGTTGGTCTTTAACCCTGCAACACCATTGCATGTACTGGAGCATGTTATCGATAAGCTTGATGTCATCTTGTTAATGTCAGTGAACCCAGGATTCGGTGGTCAAAGCTTCATTCCTCATACGTTAGAAAAACTACGACAAGTCCGCAAAATCATCGATGACAGCGGTCGTGATATTCGTTTAGAAGTGGATGGCGGTGTGAAAGTAGAAAATATTGCAGAAATTGCCGCTGCAGGCGCTGATATGTTTGTTGCTGGCTCCGCTATTTTTAATCAGCCTGACTACCAAGTGGTTGTACAACAGATGCGCGCAGAATTGGCGAAGGTCGCACAGTGAAATACGAGGCTATTTTATTCGATTTAGATGGCACGTTAGTAGACAGCGTACCAGATATGTATATCGCTACCAATTTAATGCTTACAGACTTGGCTCGTCCAATTATCTCTCACACTATGGTGAGCCAGTTTGTAGGTAACGGTATAGAGCAGCTCGTTATTCGTGCGTTAAGTGGTGATATGTATGCTAATCCAATGTTAAGCGAAACTGAAATCCAGCGCGCGACAGAGTTATTTTACACCCATTATCATGAGGTTATTGGTCAATCGAGCGGCTTGTATCCACATGTTTTGACTGTGCTGGCTGCATTTTCCCAAATCCCCAAAGCAGTTGTGACAAATAAAGCGCGTCGATTTACCGTCGAATTACTCGAAAAAATGAACTTAAGTACGCATTTTGAAGTATTGGTGTGTGGCGATGATGGAGCCAAAAAGCCCTCTGCAGAACCCGTTTTAAGCGCGTGCCAACAACTCGGTGTTGAGCCGACAAAATGCCTGATGATAGGGGATTCAAAATCCGATATTTTAGCTGCTCAAGCAGCGCATGTTGATTGTCTAGCTTTAACCTGCGGATATAACCAAGGTGAGGACCTAAGCCAGTACAATCCACAGTACCTCTGTGGGCAATTCTTAGATATAATCACGGCCATTAATTGATAAGTAACAAAGGAACATCATGAGTAAACCAGTAGTGTTAAGCGGCATTCAGCCAACAGGTGGTATGACAATCGGCAATTATGTTGGCGCCATTAACCAGTGGCTTAGTTTGCAAGAACATCATGAAAGTTACTTTATGCTCGTTGATTTGCATGCAATCACTATTCGCCAAGAGCCAGAAGTTCTGCGCTCTCGCGTGCTTGATGGTGTTGCTCTGTATGCAGCTTGTGGTATCGATCCTGAGAAAGCAGCACTGTTTGTTCAGTCGCAAGTACCAGAGCATGCCCAGCTCGCGTGGGTACTGAACTGTTACGCACAGATGGGTGAGCTTAACCGTATGACTCAGTTTAAAGATAAGTCATTGAAGCATGCAAACAACGTAAATGTTGGTTTGTTTGCCTACCCAGTATTGCAAGCTGCTGACATCTTACTTTATCAAGCAGATCAAGTGCCTGTAGGTGAGGATCAAAAACAACACCTCGAGTTGACTCGTGACATCGCGACACGCTTTAACAACTTATATGGTGAGGTATTTAAATTGCCAGAGCCGTATATCCCAGAATTCGGTGCGCGAGTGATGAGCCTTCAAGACCCACTGAAGAAAATGTCTAAATCTGACGACAATCCAAATGGCTACATTATGTTGTTAGATGAGCCGAAGAAGATTGAGAAAAAACTCAAAAAGGCAGTGACCGACTCTGATGAGCAAGCTCGTATTTATTTCGACCGTGAAGAAAAGCCAGGAGTTTCTAATCTACTGACGCTTCTTTCGGTGGCAACAAAGCGCTCTATTGACGAGCTTGTGCCAGAATATGAAGACAAAATGTATGGTCATTTGAAGAAAGACACTGCAGATGCAGTTGTGGCGATGATTGAACCTATTCAACAACGTTTTGCTGAGATCCGTGCAGACCAAACGTTGTTGGAAAAAATCATGGCTTCAGGTGCAGAAAAAGCGCGCGCTAAAGCAGAGCCAACTCTGAAGGCTGTGTACGACGCACTTGGATTTATACCTCGTCGATAGAACTCGACTGAGCTAACTTACTTCTAAAGCCAAGCTTAGCTTGGCTTTTTAATGGTAGATTCCATGTTATTGATGATTCGACAACTACGATTCATTCACCTTTAACCTAGTGCAGTATTTCCAGCGTTTAGACCAAGATGTGCTAGTCAAACGCAATGACGAGATTGATGTCGAGCAGATAAAAGAGCTAAAGCCAAAACATATAGTTTTGTCTCCAGGCCCATGTAGCCCGAATGAAGCAGGTATTTGCTTGGACGTGGTGCGCCGTTACCAAGGAGAGATACCCATTTTAGGTGTGTGTTTAGGGCACCAAACAATCGCCCAAGCATTGGGAGCTGAGGTCGTTCGAGCAAGGCAAGTGATGCATGGTAAAACTTCTTGGATTCACACCACAGATAGTGGTTTATTTGCTGGGCTCCCGAACAAAATTGAAGTATGCCGCTACCATTCTCTGGTAGTTAACCCCCAAACACTCCCTTCTTGCTTGCAAGTGACTGCTTGGACAGAGAATAACGACGGCACAATGGATGAAATTATGGGTTTGGTTCATACTTCAAAGGCGTTAGAGGGGATTCAATTCCATCCAGAAGCTATCCTAACTGAACATGGCTTGGATATGCTGCAACATTTTATAGATAGATATTAACGACCAAGGCATGGCGACAAAAGAAGAGCAAATAAGACAGCGAGTAAATGCCCTTGAGCAGCGATTTAACGATTTGTTGCTGGGACATAGCTTTGCCCAACAACAACTCGGTTTTATCAAGACTTTTGACTCCGAATCGGATGAGTCGCTGAAAAAACGCACTCTGTTGGCAGTAGAGCAAGCTGCTCAATCTAAACGCAAACAAGATACCTCAAAACAAGCACAGTTTAGGGCAAAGGTAAGTACCAACTTACATGCGATAATTGATAATGCAATCACTGCTCAGCTTGAAGACTTGGATAACCTGTATTCTGAGGTACTCGGTATTCAAGATGCAGTGCCAGCAATGATTGATATTTTAGCTGCCCGTGCTGCGAATATTAGTCGCTTGGAACCTTTGGTCAATGACCTTAGTTGGCTCGGTCGTGAGCTCGTCGCTTTGGTCAACCTTCCCCAGTATCGCCAAGAACGAAATACCCGAGCAGTGAAAATAGATACTCCAGCGCTAGCTCTACGCTATTTGGGCCTAGAGAATCTTAAGCTCACAGTCCCTACATTTGCCATGCGCCATTGGTTGCCACATAGCACTGAGCCTTTCAGCTTGCTCAAGCGAAAGCTACGAGAGTCTGCGATGACTCGTGCAATTGCATCGCATGAATTGGCGAATGCGAAAGAGCAAAATAGTTTTTCGGCCTATATCGGCTCACTGTTTATGGAATTGGGTAAAGTAACGCTGGCGAGACTCTATCTGCGTATTTTCCAGCAGATTTGGCAACGTAAAGTACGTTTGGCACGCGAGGAGGGGAACAAAGTACTCCATGATGCACTTATTGGGATTGAGCCGGATCCTCTGTACCTACGTAACTTATTTGTAGAGCGCTCGATGGAAGTTACCCGCAGACTCGTAGAAAAAATGGAGCTGCGTTACCTTCCTCTCAATGCATTACTAGATGATATTGCGCTGGCTGAGCCATACCTGCAGTCGGGAGAAGCAAAAACCATCGTGCAGGCTAGTTGCTTCAGCCAATGTCTGATGCTCAAAGAACATCAGCTTATCGAGCCAGATGAACAAGCTTTGTGGTTTAAATATGTGGGCCTCGAAGAGGATCAGATTAAACTGCTGGAAAATGCGAATTTAAACAGCTTGGCTCTAAAAATTGACGCAAATTAAGCGTCAACTGAAAATTTTTTGTAAATTTTTTTACGTATATTCATTCAAACTGCCAACATCGTTTGCCCTCACAGCCAATATAGGTCTGCTGGGATTCGTCACTGTTGGCAATATAATAGTTATTCACTCAGGGTGAAAATCTACCCTCAATCCCTTTAAACACGCGGTCTACATGAAAGCTTTGCATGAGACTTCGCTTCGATTTTCTGAAATAATGCTGCAATCCAAGTAGTGCTACTGCCACGTTAATCGTGGTTTTTACAGTGTTAACCTAGAGCAACCAAACGCACTCATTCACATATGAAGTTATTGGTTGAATCTCACTCTCACCGAGCACCCTAGCGTTAACCAGACTCAATGAGGAATGAAAATGACAGTTAATCGCGCTTTATTTGATGAAGTAATGGTTCCTAACTACAACCCGTCTGAGGTTATTCCGGTACGCGGCGAAGGTGCGCGTGTATGGGATCTAGCAAGGAAAAGAATATATCGATTTTGCCGGCGGTATCGCGGTTAACTGTTTAGGCCATTGTCACCCAGCTCTTGTTGCTGCATTAAAAGAGCAGGGCGAGAAAATTTGGCACCTATCGAACATTTGGGCAAATGAGCCTGCATTACGTCTAGCTAAGAAAATGACCGATGCAACATTTGCTGAGCAAGTGTATTTCGCGAACTCAGGTGCAGAAGCAAACGAAGCTGCTTTAAAGCTTGCACGTCGTTGGGCACTTGATAACTATGGTGCGCAAAAGTCGAAGATTATCGCGTTCAATAAGGGTTTCCACGGTCGTACATTCTTCACTGTAACTGTGGGTGGTCAGGCTGCTTATTCTGATGGTTTCGGACCAAAGCCTGGTGACATCGTGCACTGTGACTACAACGACCTAGATGCATTTAAAGCCCTTATCGACGACAACACCTGTGCGGTTATGATGGAACCACTACAAGGTGAAGGCGGCATCATTGCTCCAGAAGCTGAGTTCGTAAAGCTAGTTCGTGAGCTGTGTGATAAGCACAATGCACTGCTTATTTTCGATGAAGTACAAACAGGTGTAGGTCGTACTGGTGAAGCTCTACGCATATCAAGGGTTGGGCGTAACGCCAGATATCATGAGCTCTGCAAAAGCGCTTGGCGGTGGTTTCCCAATCGGTGCGATGCTGACAACCAAAGAAATAGCTAAACACCTTAAACCAGGTACTCATGGCTCGACTTATGGTGGTAACCCACTGGCCTGTGCAGTAGCTGAGGCGGCATTTGACACAATCAACGACCAAGCTGTGCTTGATGGCGTAAAAGAAAGAGAAGCGCTATTCAAACAACTACTTAATGACATAAACGCGAAATATGATGTGTTTAGCGAAGTACGTGGTAAAGGCCTGCTTATTGGTGCCGTTGTGAATGATAAGTTCAAAGGTCGTGCACGTGAATTCCTAGTAGCGAGCATGGAACACGGCTTAATGTCGCTTGTTGCTGGTGCTGATGTAGTGCGTTTCACGCCGTCGTTGGTTATTTCTGAAGAAGAAATCCGTGAAGGCATGGCGCGCTTCGAAAAAAGCGGTAGCAAGTTTAGTTTAAGCCGCTAGCCAGAAAGCCTGTTTAGCGTTATTTGTGAAGCTTGTACTACTGTATGTGAGTGCAAGCTTCTGTTCGGTTTAACTTTTAGGGAGTAAGCGGATCTATGATGATTCTTCGCCCAATCCGACAAGAAGATTTTCAAGAACTGCTCGTTATTGCAGAAGAGTCGGGTCATGGATTTACCTCGTTACCTTTGAACGAGGAACTACTGCGCAACAAAATTGAGCGCTCAGTCGAATCATTTTCAAAGCCTACCGACAAAGCGGGCGACGAAGGTTATTTGTTTGTTCTTGAAGACAGCGAAAGCGGTGAGATTGCCGGCACATGCGGTATTGAAGCGGCAGTGGGTCTCGATGATGCATTTTATCATTATCACCAATCAAAAGTGATTCACTCTTCACGTACACTAGGTGTATATAAGGCCGTTGATATTCTTACGCTGTGTAATGATTACACCGGTGCGACGGAGCTTTGTACCCTGTTCCTAAAAGAAAAGTTTCGCCAGAAATTCAACGGGAAGTTGCTTTCAAAGTCGCGCTTCTTGTTTATCAATCAGCACCGAGAGCGCTTTGCGCCGACAGTCATTGCTGAGATGCGCGGCGTGTCTGATGAAAATGGCAACAGTCCGTTTTGGCAGTGGCTTGAAGAGCATTTTTTCTCAATGGACTTCCCAACAGCGGACTATCTCACGGGAATTGGTCAAAAAGTATTTATTGCTGAGCTAATGCCGAAATACCCAATTTACGTCAATCTGTTGAGCAAAGAGGCGCAACAGGTAGTAGGTGAAGTGCACGACAATACCCGTCCTGCTATTGAGCTACTTAAGAGTGAAGGGTTTACCTTTAATGGTTATGTCGACATTTTCGATGCCGGTCCAACGGTTGAAGCTAAAGTTGACAATATTCGTACAGTCATGAATAGCACAATGCGCACAGTAGAAATTGGTGACGCGCAAGGTGAAACCGCGCTGATGGTTGCAAACCAATCGATTGCTGATTACCGCGCGATGGTGATAGAAGCCAACATTGATTGCAATGACGATACAACGATTATTTTAAGCCAGCACGTTGCTGATGCCCTAAAAGTGAAAGAGGGTGACAGTGTGTGCGTGGCAGCATTATAAGGAGCCATAACAATGACTCATCAAGCACAATTTATTAATGGCCAATGGCTTGCCGGTGAAGGCCACAGTTTTAGTTCGATAAACCCAGCGAACAATCAGGTTCTGTGGGAGGCGAATACAGCGACTGCAGAGCAAGTGAACTTTGCTGTAAATGCTGCACGCGAAGCGTTTATTCCATGGTCTGATAAGTCATTCGAAGAGCGTCTCGAAATTGTGAAGGCGTTTGCCGAGCAACTGAAAGAAAATGCTGAAGAGTTAGCCGTGCTTATCGCCCAAGAAACGGGTAAGCCGTTGTGGGAAACCCGCACTGAGGCTGGCGCTATGGTAGGTAAAATTGCTATCTCAGAAAAGGCGTACCTCGAGCGTACTGGTACGGTTGAAAATGCGATGCCTGTGGGCAAAGCGGTAATCCGTCATCGTGCGCACGGTGTTGTGGCGGTATTTGGCCCTTATAACTTCCCAGGCCATTTGCCGAACGGTCATATCGTCCCAGCACTTCTTGCGGGCAATACCGTGGTATTTAAGCCATCAGAACTGACGCCTGCGGTTGCAGAACTTACTTTGAAAATGTGGCAACAAGCGGGCCTTCCTGACGGTGTGATTAACCTAGTTCAAGGTGAAGTAGAAACGGGCAAAGCGCTTGCTTCACACCGTGATATCGACGGTTTGTTCTTTACTGGTTCATCACGTACAGGTCATATTCTTCATGAGCAATATGCAGGTCAACCAGGTAAAATCTTGGCGCTGGAAATGGGCGGTAATAATCCATTGATCGTTAAAGACGTATCTGATGTCAAAGCAACAGTTCACGATATTATCCAGTCGGCATTCATTTCCAGCGGTCAGCGTTGTACGTGTGCTCGTAAACTATTTCTACCTGTGGGCGCAAGTGGTGACGCAATTCTTGCGCAGCTTATTACAGCCACCAAAAACATCAAGGTGGATGTGTATGATGCGCAAGAGCAGCCATTTATGGGCTCAATGATTTCTGAAGCAGCTGCTAAAGGTATGGTGGCTGCACAACAGCAATTAATTGATTTAGGCGCGCACTCGCTGGTTGAGCTAACGCATACGCAAGGTACAGGCTTTGTGACTCCAGGGATTATTGAATGTACCAATGTGACTGACTTCCCAGACGAAGAACACTTTGGTCCACTACTTAAGGTGTTCCGTTACACGGATTTTGATGCGGCTATCAAATTAGCGAATGACACCGCATTTGGTTTGTCAGCGGGTCTATTGGGTGACAATGAAGCTGACTACGAATATTTCCTACGCCGTATTCGCGCTGGTATTGTGAACTGGAACCGACCAATCACCGGGGCTTCTAGTGCTGCACCGTTTGGTGGAATCGGTGCATCGGGCAATCATCGCGCAAGTGCATACTATGCTGCGGATTATTGCGCATACCCAGTGGCATCGGTGGAATTAGAGCAAGTCACTTTGCCTGCCACATTGAGCCCTGGCTTAAGTTTAGACTGAGCATTTGATGCTATTACCTAAAAAAAAGCAGCTTCGGCTGCTTTTTTTGCCTTTTTTATTGGCTAGCATTTAGGCTCGCTTTCTGCTTAAATCTATTAAGTATTCTAAGAAGTTAAGGTGTTTCATGGTACTCGATAGGGAAGGTTATGATGATCTCATCATGCACCTGACGCAAAATTTGGCATTGTTCGAAAAACCAGGCGTTGTAGAGCCAAATGCGCCCACAGTGATGGAGCTTATCGAAGATGTGATAGCTGAGCACGTCATGCTGATTTGTCAGCAGCACACCGAATTAGATACCGATCAGCGCAGCCAAATTGTGCGTGAAGTCGACGGTATTGTTTACGACTTGCAAGAAGTGCTTAGTTCGGTCGTGAATCACCCCGTTACCAAAGAGCAACGCGAATTTATTGATGAGTTTGCGGGCTTAATCAAAAATCTCTTCGACAATGCCGTCGCCAATTTAGCCTAACCTAGTATATAAACCTCGAAAGTAATAACTAATTGCTAGTTTGATTCGCTAGGCTGCTGATTTACAATCGCGTTGAATCAAATAAAAACAATGAGGTTAACATGCAAGCGAAAGTAAAATGGGTTGAAGGCGATACCTTTATCGGCACATCACACTCTGGCCACAATGTGGTATTCGATACGGGTAGCGACAGCAAAGCACCTTCCCCTATGGAAATGGTTTTAATGTCTGCAGGCGCATGTTCATCTGTGGATGTTGTAAGTATCCTGCAAAAAGCACGTCAGCAAGTAAAAGATGTTCAAGTTGAGCTCACTGGTGAGCGTGCAGAGACGGTTCCTCGTGTGTTCACAAAAATTAATCTTCACTTTATTGTCAAAGGCATAGAGGTTAGTGAAAAGCACGTAGAGCGTGCGGTTTCACTGTCAGCAGACAAATATTGTTCAGTCGCTTTGATGCTGGAAAAAGGTGTTGAAATCACTCATAGTTTTGAAGTGCAAGAAATCGCATAAAAAGTACTTTTTTGAGGGACCAAATTAGGCTAAAATCCGCGCTCTTTTTAAAGGCCGTTGCGGCTTTTGTGACTAGGTTGAGGTTGGTTTACAGTGAACAAGCCCTTTGACAAAATTAAGCTTCATGGTTTCAATAACCTAACTAAGAGCTTAAGTTTTAGTATTTACGACATTTGCTACGCGAAAACGGAGCAACAACGTAAAGAATACATAGAATACATCGATGAGCAATACAGCGCTGATCGTCTTACTGACATCTTAGGTGAAGTGGTAGACATCATTGGTGCGAATATTCTCAATGTTGCTCGTCAGGATTATGACCCGCAAGGGGCCAGTGTAACGATTCTGATTTCAGAAGAACCTGTGGACGAGCAAAGCTTCGATAGTGAAGAAACGCCAGGACCATTGCCTGAATCAGTTGTCGCTCACCTTGATAAGAGCCATATCTGTGTGCACACATATCCTGAATCACACCCGCATGATGGTATTTGTACATTCCGTGCTGATATAGAAGTATCAACATGTGGCATCATTTCACCATTGAAAGCGTTGAATTTCCTTATTCACTCGCTGGAGTCAGACGTGGTAACGATTGATTACCGTGTGCGTGGCTTTACTCGTGATGTGAATGGTGTGAAACACTACATCGATCACGCAATCAACTCGATTCAGAACTACATGACTGAAGACACACAAGAGTTGTACCAGATGATGGATGTGAACGTGTATCAGGAAAACCTGTTCCACACTAAGATGATGCTTAAAGAGACAGACCTAAACGCTTACTTGTTTGGTGTGACGACGGATGAACTTGCTGAAGACGAGCAAGATGAAATTCGCGAGCGTCTGAACCGTGAAATCCAAGAGATTTTCTACGGCCGCAACCTACCAGAAGCTTAATCCCATATAGCTTCTGTTTTAGCGCCAATTAGATTGGTAAATCAGTTGGCGCTAAATGTTCTAATGCCCGCTTTTTAACAAGCAACTCCTTGATTAACGGCGTTAATAATAACTCCATTGCCAAGCCCATCTTTCCACCTGGGACAACGAGTGTATTCATGCGTGACATGAAGCTGCCGTCGATCATCTGTAAGAAATATGGGAAGTCGACGTTGTCGATGCCACGAAAGCGGATCACCACAAAGCTTTCATCCAGTGATGGAATATCTTTGGCGCTAAATGGGTTCGAAGTGTCGACCGTCGGTACGCGCTGAAAATTGATGTGGGTACGAGAAAACTGCGGGGTAATATGGTTAATGTAATCATCCATACTACGCACGATGGAGTCCATTACCGCTTCGCGAGAATGGCCTCGCTCAGAGGTATCGCGAATGAGCTTTTGGATCCACTCGAGGTTAATAATCGGTACCATGCCAATCAGTAAGTCGACATGTTTTGCAACGTCGTGCTCTTCGTCAACAACACCGCCATGCAGCCCCTCATAGAACATCAAATCTGTGCCGGTATCTAAGTCTTGCCAAGGCGTGAACGTACCAGGTAATTGATTGTATGGAACCGCTTCATCGAAAGTGTGTAAATAGCGGCGCACTTTACCGCTGCCAGTTTCGCCGTAATTACTGAACAGCTCTTCTAGTGCACCAAAATCATTCGCTTCGCGACCAAAATAGCTGATATGTCGACCTTGCTGCTCTGCTTCGCGGATCTTTTATCCATTTCTGGACGCGTATAGCGGTGAAAGCTATCCCCTTCGATGAAGGCCGCATTGATATCCAAACTGCGAAAAATATGCTTAATCGCATTTGTGGTCGTTGTGGTGCCTGCACCTGATGAACCAGTAATGGCTACGATGGGGTGTTTTGCCGACATAAGTTTAATCGTTTGTTAATTCAAATACCCTTTATAAAGGTCGGCAGATGTGAAATCAAGTGGCGGGCAGGGTGTTGACATCCTCGCGTTGGCAAAGAGTTCGCCATAATTTATTGCTCTTTTGACGTGGCAAGCCACTAAATTAGCGTCGGCAAGCGAAAGCGTTTAAACTGGCAGCAGGTAAACTTAAAAAATTATAATAATGAAAAAGTATTCTACGCTTGGTGCTTTGTGTGCCGCGCTCCTAAGCTCATCAACATTTGCCCAAAGCCAAATATTCCTTCTTCACAATGATGCCAAAAATGTACCTCGAGTCGATGCTGTGAGTGAAGCGGGTAATTACAGCAATCAGCCTGTAATCACAGACAAAGGCGTATATTTTAGTTACGAGGTAGGTGAAGCGGAGTCAGCGCAAAAAGACATTTTCTTCTATGACTTTACCTCAGGCCAGCGCGCCAATGTTACCAACACTGCACAATACAGTGAATACTCACCGACAGTGACACCCAGTGGTGATGCTTTGTCTGCTGTAGTCGTTGAGCCTGGAGGTGCCCAAAGATTGTGGCGTTATGCTTTATCAGGCGCTGATAAGCCCATGCGACTAGTGGAAAACGCGTTAACGATTGGGTATCACGCTTGGGGTCCTAGCGATGATCTCCTTGTATTTGCGCTGGGCGAGCCTCATCAGGCGATGTATTTTACCCTCAAAGCGCCAAGCGATGTGAGGCATGTATCCGATAACCCAGGGCGAGCATTCAGTTATAGCCGACTGCTTAATGGTTTCACCTTTATACAAGCAGAGCAAAATTGGCTGAGTAGCTTCAACCCAGAAAGTAATGAAGTAACACAGCTTTATCGTTTGCCGCAAGACGTTCAGGATTACACCTGGGTAGAAGATGGCACGATCGCCTACGCTTCCCATGGCCGCATTTACCAAAAGCAGCTGCAAAGCGCGAAACCTGCGAAGCTCTGGTATGATTTAAGTGCACATTGTGCAGGTCAAATTACTCGTTTAAGTTATTTAGTGGGTGGTGAGAAACTAGCGTTCGTTTGTGAAATGGACAATACACCGGAGTAACTCGCCGAAAATAAGGCTAATGTCGGTCTAAAAAGCGCTGCCAGTGGCCTTGAGGATTCACAACCCGCACACCTTTGACTATTTTGTGCAGTAGTCGTAAATCTTCAAAGGTGTTGTCAGGGTAGTCTTTTAACCCCATCAGATAATAAAACCCTGCTTTGCTATTGAGTTGCATAGCGCTGATGCGAATGAATTGCTCGAAGTTGAGGCGCAGACTGCTCAATGCTGTCTTGTGACCATATTGATCCACGGTCGGCAACTGGCACTTTTGCATATAGCCTGCACGCTCCCCTTCTCCGGAAAACCAAATTCGAGCTTTTTCGCTGTAACGCCCCGACTTGGAGGGCAAATCGAACAGTAAACGGGTGTGTGCGTGTTGTTCTAAAAATGCGAGATAATCCGTTAAGCCAGCATTGAACAGTTGTGGATGAATAGGAATCTTACGAGGTTTTATCTTGCCATGAGTATGTAAGTGAAAATAAGGTGTGCTGGTATTTATATTGATATCGCATAGCTCAATGCACCCAAGCTCGTCACTAAAGCCACCAGTGTAATACGCTAGTAACGGCAGCCAAAAATGCCAATGCTTAGGTTGTTCACGAGGGGTTTTCTCATCGCCGTAGACATACCCTGAAAACAGGGTATGTAACTCCATGCTCGAAAATGGGCGTCGGCCTAAATGGGTTTTCACGGTGTTTAGTCAGTAAATGCACTTATCAGCGATTTCGCCGATAACTCCGTACACACTTGTTGATCCCAATTGATCCCCACCATGACATTGTCTTCCAGCAGTTGCGGAGCAAAATCTTCAATGACTTCATCCAAAGCCATGTCCATCGGTTCAAAACCTTGCCAATCACCGACACATTGAGCGGCGGCGAGCGCTTGTGAGTGCCAAAGTAACAGTACATCTTGTTGTTCATCGTAGGCAGAAGAGACTGACGCGATACCGCCATCGTCTGATGTTAATAGCCACACCACTTTAGTTTTCTCTACATGCTCACAGAACACGTCCCATTGTGATTCTATTTCGATATCTTGTTGGCTCATGTTAGTTACCCTTGTCTCGGATCTGTGTGTTGGGCCCACTTTGTTTGCTGATATTGCTGCAAGAAAACTTGGAGAGCGGGGTAGGCACTTAGGTTAATAATTTCTCTAAATGATAGCCAATCAATTAAGCAAAATAGACTGATGTGCAGATAATCATGTTGGATTCGTTCAACTTGAAAGTTCAGTTCTTCAAGGCACGAAGCAATGCGTTTCTTTTGCAAGGTGAAAAACAAAGCATCTGAGTCAATGTCTAGGCCTGAGCGCTGGCTCAGAAGTAACTCTACCCCTGAGTCATTGGCGGCATTAATGGTTGTCAGAATGTTCTTCTCATGCCAATTTAAAGGCGCCAAACCGCGCTGCTGGGTAATGTAATCAAATACCACATTGGAATCCAATATGACTTGCTCGCCATCGACTAAAAATGGGATCTTCGCTACTGGGCTATATGAAAGCAATTTTTCACGGCCTTCAGGTGAAAAGATATCAATGTGCTCGTAAGGAATATCTAGGTTATGTTGCTCGCAAAACATGCGTAAACGGCGAGCGTATGGAGATGTATTAGAACCGAACAATTGCATTGCTAAGCCTGCCATATTCTGAACTCTGAATTGAGAGCTTCAACATAACAGGCTTTGAAGTCAATGCAACTGAAATTTAAAGGAATTAGTCGCTGCGACTGGTTACTTCAAGAAGGTGGTAACCGAATTGTGTTTGCACGGGTCCTTGCACTACATTTAATGGTGCTGAAAATACCACTTTATCGAATTCGGGTACCATCATGCCCGGGCCGAATTCACCAAGCGCGCCACCATCTTGTGAGCTTGGGCATAACGAATGGCGCTTTGCCAGTTCTGCGAAATCAGCACCTTGTTCAATTTGTTCCTTGAGGTCGAGGCATAGCGCCTCATTATCTACCAGTATGTGTCGCGCACTCGCTAAAGCCATACTTCACTCCATTTAATGATTGTTATTAATACTGCAATATGAATTGTCCCTCAGAATGAGGGACAAAGATAAGTTTAGACAAAGATTGCTGTTTGTCATTTTAGTGCTTGTTCGACTGCGCTAACCATTTCTTTAGACATCGGTTTAGTGCGGCTGTTAAATCGGGTCACCTCTTTGCGGTCTTTAGATACAAGGTACTTATAGAAATTCCATTTCGGTGAGCTGGTTTTGTCGTTTAAGTACTTAAAGATTGGGTGAGCGTCATCCCCTCTCACGCTAGCGGGTGCAAGCATCGTGAAGGTCACGCCATAGTTTATAAAGCACACTTTCGCGGTGTCTTGTTCTTCATCTTCTTCTTGGAAGAAATCGTCTGATGGCACGCCAATCACCACGAGACCTTGGTCTTTGTATTGTTGATGCAGCTCTTCTAGCTCCTTGAATTGCGGTGTAAAGCCGCAATTACTAGCCGTGTTGACGATTAAAAGAGGAGAGTCTTTAAACTCGCAAAGGTTAATGGTTTCATCTGAGCGTAGTTTTCTCACTTCAACGTTGGTGAAGTCATCACATTGTTGCGCGAATACAGGATTTACAAAACTTGTACTGAGTAAAACCAATGCAGGAATTATTGCTTTAATCATTTTGCTCTCTTTTTAATTGTTTAGAGTCATCACTACGTTATTATCACACCAAGTGATCAACTACCATTTTAGCCAGTTATGTTCGAAAAAGCCCAGCTACATGATTTACCAGATATCGTTGCTATATATAACCAGACAATCCCGAGTCGCATGGTGACAGCTGACACAGAGACTGTGACTGTAGAGTCGCGCAGAGAATGGTTTCTGTCGCATCATGACGCCCGACCTATTTATGTTTACAAAGAACAAGGCCGCGTTGTGGGATGGGTGAGCTTTAAATCGTTTTACGGTCGCCCAGCTTACGATCAAACGGTTGAAGTGGCGATTTACCTGTGCGAGACAGTGCGTGGTAAAGGGCTAGGAAAACAAAGTGTGCAGTTTGTTGAGCACGAGGCGCAACGTTTGGGGATAACGACCTTGTTGGCGTTTATTTTTAGCCACAATACAGTGAGCTTGAAACTATTCAAAAACGCCGGCTTTAGTCATTGGGGAGAGTTGCCGAATGTCGCGAAGATGGATGGTCAATTATACAGTTTGACCATCCTAGGTAAGTCACTTGTGTTGACTAGTTAGTTCTTTTCGCAAATGGGGTGCCCATGCGCGTGACTGCCTCTGGCACTTCTGAATCAAGGAAGTCAGCTTGATTTGCACCCCACGCCATGACCACTGTTGAACCTAATTTGAAACGGCCCATTTCTTCACCCTTCTTAAGATGAATTGCACGATCACCTGTGCTTGGATAATCCCAACTAAATACGTCTTTCCCCGCTGGTGGTGTCACTGTGCCTGCCCAAATTGTTTCAATGCTGGCCACAATCGTTGCGCCGACAAGTACCATAGCTAATGGGCCCATTTCGGTGTCGAAAATAGCGACCACACGTTCGTTGCGAGCAAATAGATTAGGCACATTTTGGGCGGTCAATGGATTTACCGAGAACAGATCACCAGGGACATAGATCATACGCGTTAATGTGCCATCCACCGGCATATGAATGCGGTGATAATCCTTCGGTGCAAGGTAAATCGTGGCAAATTTGCCACCGAGAAACGGTTCTGCATCTTGGGCGTTACCGCCGAGTAAGGCTTCAAGGCTGTAGTAATGACCTTTTGCCTGCACTAATTGACCATCGAGGATATCACCCAATTGGCTAATCGCTCCATCAACGGGATGCGCAACGATGTTTTCATCTTCTGCAAGCGGGCGAATACCCGGTTTAAGAGGGCGAGTGAAGAACTCATTGAACGTAGTGTAATGTTCAGGCGCTTCGTGCAAGGCTTCGCTCATATCAATCTTGTATTGCTTGATAAACAGTTTGATAAGAGCAGTTGTAAGCTTTCCAGCTTTAGCCGCCGCTAACTTGCCTACTAGGCGAGAAACACCATGCTTTGGTAGGGCATATTGAAACGCAATCTTTACTTTGTCTAAGTTCACTGTGTAATTCTCAAAAATGTTTTATGACTATAAGGGTCTGTTTAATTGGCAGTTTACGTTATGTGCTAATTAAACACGAGGGTTTCGCGCCCCAGCGCGACCATCCGCCATGGATTCAATTATGCGGTGGTAGTTGTCAAAGCGAAACTCTGCTATGTGGCCATTCTCAACTGCTTCACGTAACAAGCAGCCCGGATCATCGAGATGTTTGCAGTCTCTAAACTTACAGCCACCTAAGAATTCACGAAATTCTTTGAAGCACCACGCTACGCGTTCTGGTTCTAAGTGCCAGAGACCGAATTCACGGATCCCGGGTGAATCAATAAGGTTTCCTCCGCTTGGTAAGTGATGTAGGCGCGATACTGTGGTGGTGTGTTGACCTAAACCACTGTTGGACGACACCTCTTGAGTGAGGATTTCCGCGTCAGGTAACAGGGAATTTACCAGGCTTGATTTGCCCACACCACTTTGGCCTACAAAGATACTGTTTTTACCAACCAACTTTTCTTTGATAGTGTCCATGCCTTCACCACTGTGGCTGCTGACAAGATGAATGTCGTAGCCGAGTTCATGGTACTCAGCCAAAATTTCGATAAACATGTCGCGATCTTCATCCTCTAACATGTCTACTTTATTAAGCAGCAACACAGGAGGAATGCCCATATCTTCGCAGGCGACGATATAACGGTCGATAATTTGAGTGCTGAACTCAGGCACGACGGCTGAAACCATCAATATTTGGTCGATGTTTGCAGCGACAACCTTCACACCATCATAGAAATCAGGACGTGTTAGCTGTGAGCGACGTTCTTCGACTAGCTCAACGACACCGGCGATATCGCCGTCACTGACATTAGCGCGACGGAATAAAACTTCATCACCACAGACTAAGCTCCCCACCGTGCGGCGGATATTACAGCGCAGAACATCTCCGTCAGGGGTTTCTATATCAGCATGTTGTCCAAAGCGACTGACCACTACACCGGTTTCTTGATGACCAAGATTATCCGAGTCGAACTCAGTTTGAGGGGGATTGTCAGTTGGGCTTTCTTTGGCGCGTTGTAAGCGCTTTTCATGGTTCGCTCGAATGCGTCGAGTTTGGCCTTTGGACAGTTTTTTCTTTTTTGCCACGCGGTCTCTGTTACTTAGCTAAGCTAAAGCTTTTAAAAAAGCTTTAGGTCTATGAGGTAAGCTAATATGATATATGTTATTGCGTTAAACCGAAAGTAAAGCAAAGGTTGGGTTGATATGGCTGTGAACGAAACAAACTTAGTGTGGTTAGATTTAGAAATGACAGGCTTAGAACCTGAACATGATCGTATTTTAGAAATTGCCACTATAGTGACCGACAGTGAACTCAATATTCTTGCTCAAGGTCCGGTTATCGCTATTCATCAAAGTGACGAGCTACTCGATTCGATGGACGAGTGGTGCACTAACCAGCATGGTAAATCAGGTTTGACAGCCCGAGTAAAAGCCAGTCAGGTGAGTGAACAGGAAGCCATGGATGAGACCATTGCCTTTTTGCAGCAATGGGTGCCAAAAGGGGCCTCGCCTTTGTGCGGGAATTCGATTGGCCAAGACCGTCGTTTCTTAGTGCGCTATATGCGTGAGTTGGATAATTACTTCCATTACCGCAGTATCGACGTAAGCACGATTAAAGAACTCGCTCGACGTTGGCACCCTGAAGTTCTCACCAAGGTTAAAAAGCAGGGATCGCACCTTGCACTGGACGATATTAAGGATTCCATCATGGAATTGCAGGTTTATCGTACAGAAATCTTCAAAATTTAAAAAAATCCCAAAAAAGGGCTTGCAAAGAGGGGGCAATATTGTAGAATCCTGCCCCGCTTAAGACGAACAGCAACGCTCAAGTTTTATGCATCTAAGAAGCGGCTTAGCTCAGCTGCTAAATTGCGAAGCCGCGACCTCAAGGTTGCGACCAGCGATAAATAAAGAGCACTCTGTGAAGCGGCACTAGCTCAGCTGGTAGAGCGCGACCTTGCCAAGGTCGAGGTCACGAGTTCGAACCTCGTGTGCCGCTCCAAATTTTCAAACCTTGCTTGGGTTTGAATCTTAACTTAAAGCATCTTATGAAGCGGCACTAGCTCAGCTGGTAGAGCGCGACCTTGCCAAGGTCGAGGTCACGAGTTCGAACCTCGTGTGCCGCTCCAAACTTTCAATAGTTTGCTCAACTGTTGAATTTTATTTTTCGAGCATCTTATGAAGCGGCACTAGCTCAGCTGCTAAATTGCGAAGCCGCGACCTCAAGGTTGCGACCAGCGATAAAACAAAGAGCACTCTGTGAAGCGGCACTAGCTCAGCTGGTAGAGCGCGACCTTGCCAAGGTCGAGGTCACGAGTTCGAACCTCGTGTGCCGCTCCAATTTTCCCCCAAGACATTTCGGACTGAATTTATCCCCTAATGTACTGTACCTTAAATAGGTTCAAGTGTTTGATTGTGCTATTTTTTTTACCTATTTAGAAAGCCTAAGCTAAGCTTTACCTAGTTATTCATTATCAAGGTGTTAGCGGATGCGTAGTCAGCCTTTAGCTAAAAAATTACTCCTAGCCAGTTGTGGTGCACTTTTTCTTGCTGTTACTTTGCTTATTGGTATTTTGTGGTGGCAATTAGAAGCTAGTAATGATGAAGCTATGAAGCAAGCCAATGCACTTATCAGTGCAGAAGTTGAACAAAAGTTATTAGCTAAGGCGGGTCAGGATGGTGAGAAAATTCTCGGCCTTATAAATGAAGCGTACCGTATTCCATATACAATGGCTGGTATTCTAGGGCGCACGCAAAGTAAGCCGTTAGCACGTGATGATATCGAAGCAATCAATCGCGCTGTTCTAACCCAAAACACCATTGTTTCGTCTATTTACTCCCAATTTGAAGATAATGCGTATGACGGTGCTGATGATCAGTACTTGTCTGGTTATCAACATTCAGTCCCTGGTCACGGTTCACTCGAAATCTATATGGTGCGCAATGCAGATGGTTCGATTGAGCAGCAGGTGGTTGAAGACGCTGATGAAAAGCATGTATCGACCGTTAATGACATGGGTATCCGAGAGGCTGAGTGGTACTTGTGCGCTATCGATACGAAAAAACCCTGTTTAATGGAACCCTACCTTTACGAAATTTCTCCCGGTAATTCAGAGATGATGACATCTCTAACAGCCCCAATTCTGGCTAACAGCCAGTCGATAGGTGTCGCTGGAATTGATTTGAATCTACCCATCTTCCAGAAAGTTACCGAAGAATTGTCCTCAGCCTTATACCAAGGGAGTGCAAAAGTATCATTGATTAGTGCAAGAGGGCTGATTGTTGGCAGTAGTCACTACAAAGCGCAGTTGGGTAAACCGCTTTCCGGTATCGTCGATAAAGCAGTTTGGCAACAGGTTGAAAGTGCCAAATCAGTTGATGTCTCGCAAATTGGTGGGCGATTTGTAGTGAGTTATCCGATCAAAGTGAAACTGGCTGACTCAACTTGGAAACTTGTGATTGAAGTACCTGAAGAACTAGCCATGGCGGGGGCAAGGCAATTACAAACAAATTTGATCGACAACGCCAATGAGTTAAAAACGGTACTCATCATTGTTGCATTAATCGTATTAGCCGCTGCAACAGCAATGATGTACTTGCTTACGCGCACCATTGTTAAACCTATCGAGCAGATCAGACTGCGGATGGAGAACCTGGCGAGTGCTGAAGGAGATTTAACGCAATCTTTGAACGTTGACACGCACGCTGAGCTTATTGCTTTGGGTAATGGTTTCAACGCCTTTATTGAGAAATTACGTACTTTGATTGCGCAATTAAAGCAGTTATCAGATCGCACTATGGGCCAAGCGAATAGCGCCTCGGAAGTCGCAGTGCATACTCAGGAAAATGTCGAGCGCCAGTTCAGTGAAATTGAAAGTGTTGTTACGGCGATGAATGAAATGAGTTCAACAGCATTAGAAGTCGCGCGCGCATCTGAACAATCAGCACAACAAACAGAAGAGATTAATCGGTTAGTTCAAGTGAGCGAGCGCAGCTTGTCACAAGCGGTAGAACAGGTGCAAACAATGTCATCTGAAATCAACGATGCCAACGATGCAGTTTCTAAAGTCGCGTCGCGTAGTAATGACATCAACCAAATACTCGATGTGATCAGAACGATCGCTGAGCAAACGAACTTACTCGCACTTAATGCCGCTATTGAGGCCGCACGTGCGGGAGAGCAAGGACGAGGGTTTGCAGTGGTCGCAGATGAGGTACGCGCATTAGCGTCGAAGACTCGCGCATCCACTGATGACATCAGCGCCCTTATTACGCGTTTACAACAAGAGGTGAGCAGTGCATCTGGCATTATTGAACAGGGAGTATCGCGAGCGGGGGACGCAGTAGCACAAACCTCAAGTGCATTCGAAGCCTTGCATGAAGTGGTTGAAAAAGTGAATGAAATTACAAATCAGGTGACTCATATCGCCACTGCTGCAGAAGAGCAAAGCTCTGTTACTGAAGAAATAAACCGCAACCTTACAATGATTTCTGATGCAGCTTCACACTTAGCTGATTTATCGAAACAAACAGGTAATGGTTCGAGAGAGCTTATCCAGCTTGTGCAAGAACAAGATGCGCAATTAAGCCGGTTGAAGACGTAAATCTGGGCGGGGAGATGCAGTCGCACTATGATTAAACGGCAAATACTTATCATTGACGCCACAAGTGTGCTCGCCATGCGCATTAAAGTATTACTCGAATTACTTGAATGCGACGTCAGGCTCGTTCATTTTTCCACTCTGGATCACGATGCGACCTTAGAGCCGGCTGATATGTATGTGATTGCTCATGGTGTGCCACTGCATATCGCACAGCAGCTAAAGCCGCAAATTGCAGAATCGAGTTTAGCCTTGCTGGCCCCAAAAGCTGAGCAAGGAGAGGTGTTCACAAATTTTGCCGAACTCAATAAGTTGTTTTTTAACGCTCAGGTCATTTACCCATTTTTTGAAAACAAAGAAATTAGTGCGCTATTTGAAAGCACTTTAGAAATTGACGGTCCGCAATCTTTATCTCTGCCCAGTGTCTTGTTAGCGGCAGAATCCGACGACGCTGAGGATATCTGCGGTTGGCTTGAAGGGGCGCATATTAAAGTCGCTCGCGCCCATTCTCTGATGGAAGTGCTGTCGATTAACACCGATCAAGATATCGATATCCTCATCACTTTCTATCGCGTGGGCAATGAAAGTGGCAGTGATATTTATCAGCAGTTGCGGCGCACAAGGCCTCATTGCCGATGTATTTTACTGGCTAAAGATAGTCACAAAGCAGAATTGCTTGAAGCTATTCGTATCGGTATAGAAAGTGTGATTGAACTGCCTGCCGATCACAATATGTTGATGCAGTCAGTGCACAAACTTTGGCAGAATGAACTTCTGAAACGCCATAATGCGCAGCTTGTTGAGCGCTTGCAAGACACCGTTGATGCATTAATAGAGAAGGATAGTCTGCTGCGGGTTATATTTAAAAATACCCCAGATGCAGTGATCATTTTTGCGCGCAATGGCGCGCTTATTGACGCCAATGATGCAGCCGCTCAATTGTTAAATATCAACAGTGATGAAGTGGGCAAAGTGTCCTTGTTCAATTTCTTAAGCCCTCAGTCCGAAGGGGAGTTGGTAAAGGCGATTGGCAGCGGCACAAGTTTAAATCAGTACCGCTGTGAGATTGAATTGCAAACCGCGCATCGGGGGCTCATCGCTATGGTGGCGTCTTTCAGTGAAGTGGATTACCACGGTGCCATAGCGTATGCAGTGATATTTAAAAATGTCACGGAGCTCAAAGAAAAACAGGCATTACTTGAAGAAGCGCGCTCAGAATTAGAATTACGCGTAAAAGAACGCACTCAAGAGTTAGAAACTGCGAAAGATGCTGCAGAAGCGGCGAATAAAAGTAAGTCTGAATTCTTGGCCAATATGTCCCATGAATTGCGTACACCGATGCATTCTATCCTTAGCTTTTCCAAATTTGGTTTAGACAAACTAAATCAAGGTGAAGCGCCAAAAGACAAATTAACAAAATATTTAGAGCGGATTCAAACAAGTGGCACTCGATTGCTTTCGTTACTGAATAACTTACTCGACTTGTCGAAATTGGATGTGGGTAAATTTCCGTTTCATCCGCAGCCTGTCAACATACGTCAATTGATTGAGGCCAGTACAGAGGACGTGTCAGGCACTGCAATCGAAAAGCACATTGAGCTGCACGTTCACTCTCAGTGCAATAATCATGAAATCGAATGTGACAGTGCGCAAATTACACAAATTATGACTAACCTGTTGGGCAATGCATTGAAGTTCAGCCCAGAGAAAAGTGCCATTCGGGTGCTTTTAAATGACAGTGTCAACGAGCTGCAAATACAGGTAGTCGATAACGGTATCGGTATACCAGAACAAGAGTTAGAACACGTTTTTGATAAATTTTCTCAGAGTAGTCAAACAGATAGAGGCGCTGGTGGAACAGGTCTCGGGTTAGCCTTATGTCGTGAGTTTGTGCTTTTACACTCAGGTCACATAGAAGCCAAATTAAACCCAGAAGGCGGCACGATAATAGAGTTGAAATTACCGCGGACACAGCCGCGAGATGCAACACAAAATCAATGACATGGACGAATTTTGACTATAGTTAATGTAAGAAATAAGTATGAAAGGACGGGCATATGACGGTGCAAAAAGTACTGGCGGTAGACGACGAGGAGTACAACCTCGAGATCATAGAAGAAATCCTTGAAGGCGAGGATTTTGAATTGAGAATGGTTGATAGTGGTCCCGCGTGCCTAGCGATTGTTGGTGAATACCATCCTGATGTCATTCTATTGGATGTCAGTATGCCGGATATGAACGGCTATGATGTGTGCCGCCAGCTTAAAGCGAATCCTGAAACTGACGATATCGTGGTGATGTTTGTGTCGGCCAGAGGCACGGTAGAAGAGCGCATGGAAGGCTATGCAGTCGGGGCAGAGGATTACATAGTTAAACCTTTTAGCCACGATGAACTGAAATCGAAGCTTATGCATCTCAAGGGATTTTTGGAAGAAAAAGAGACCTTGCAGCAGCAAGTGGATGATGCCACTTCAACCGCGTTTAACGCGATGGCGAATAGCTCCGAGATGGGAGAAATAGTCAATTATGTTGAGCGTATCGGTGATATTTGGGAAGTCGAACAACTTGGTTTAGAGCTGTTACATTGCTTAAACCGTTTTGGTTTGCAAAGTAATGCGGAGCTGCGTATTGAGGATAAAACACATCACTTCGCGCTTTCTGGGGTATGTTCACCCATCGTAATTGAGCTTTTTGACATGCTTAAAAGCCGTGGTCGACTCCATGAGTTCTCGCAGCGACTGTTGGTGAATTATGAATCGGTCAGCTTGCTGATCCTCAATATGCCAGAGCATGAGCCGGAAAAACATGGGCGTATTCGCGATCACGTATGTTTCTTAGTGAGCGTTACCGAGCAGCAATTGGGCGCTATTTTAACGCGTAAGGCGTTGGAACTCAGGCAACAGCAATTATCTGAAGCTGTGACACGCATTGAAGAGCAATTCCGTGGCTTAATGTCGTTAATGGATAACACCCGAGCTGAAAACGAGCAGGTATTTCGCTCCCTGCAAGAAGATCTTGAATCACGTATTCCGATGATGGGATTGGATGAAGACCAAGAGCTATTTATTTATAAAAAGGTTGATGACACCATTCAGAAGTCAGTTGCCAGAGCGGATTCAGTCGAGCAAGTACGGGCTGCGTTTGAACTTATCGAACAAGACCTTGCTAAGTTACTAGCTTAGGGCGTGTTGACATTTGCTATGTGTTTTTGCAGCAGGCATTAGTTAAGCGTCTCGTGGCAGTCCTTTTTGCACAGCGCGGATTAAGCGCTGTGTTTTTTTCTCAGTCGGAATTATTGCCACCGCAATCATTGAGCGCTTTCGTTCTTGCTCAGCTAAGGCCCATTGAATGTGCTCGTTAACTAGCTCATCGCCCAGAGTTAGTTTTTCTGTAAGCGCTGTGACTGTCTCCTCGCTATAGGGCGCATTACCAAGCGCAATAGCAATATTTCGCAACCAACGCTGATGGCCAATTCGGCGAATAGGGCTGCCTTCGGTGTGTTTTAAAAACGTTTGCTCATCCCAGCTAAATAGGCTTAAAAGGTCTTTGTCTTTGAGTTGCTCGCGTGCATAAAAGTCCGCTTCTTCAGTAATTTCTCCATAACGATTCCATGGGCAAATCAGCTGGCAATCATCACAACCATATATGCGATTACCCATTGCACTGCGGTATTCCAAAGGAATAGCGCCTTTAAGTTCAATAGTCAGGTAGGAAATACATTTACGTGCATCGATAACGAAAGGCTCGACAATTGCGCCGGTCGGGCACATGGTGATACAGGCCACGCATTTACCACACTCGCCTTGGCTTGATTCATTATTTTCAGGGTCGTCCACGGGCAGCGGAATGTCGATAAACAATTCACCAAGAAAGAACCAAGATCCTGCTTTTTTATCAATGAGTAAGCTATGCTTACCTATAAAACCGAGCCCTGCTTTTTCGGCGAGTTGGCGTTCCAAGACTGGGGCGGAATCCACAAAGGGACGAAAGCCCAGTTCGCTCACATGGTCACTGATGCGCTGGCCGAGCTTTTTGATGCGATTACGCATTAGTTTGTGATAGTCACGACCCAGAGCATAGCGGCTAATATAGGCTTTATTCGGGTCGTTTAGTGTTTTGGCGAACCCAGCATCCGGCGGTAGATAATGCATTTTGAGTGCAATCACTCGCACTGTGCCGGGCACAAGTTCATTTGGGCGACTGCGCTTAGTGCCATGTTCAGCCATGAAGCTCATTTCGCCGTGGTAGCCTAAATCTAACCAACGTTGTAGCTGTGATTCATATTGGCTGAGATCGATGTCACAAATCGCCGCATCAGCAAAACCAAGTTCGTTGGCCCATTGCTTAATTTGTAGGGCTAGTTCAGGATAATTAAGAGTGTCTTGAGGCAAAAGTTAACAACCATGGATTTGAGCTACAGTACTAATTTACCACAGCAAGCTTACACTCCCCAACAATTGAAGGACAACGAACCGATTGCTGCCAAGCACTGTGCCCTAAGTATGCCAGAGCTGATGACTAATGCAGGCGCGGTAGTGGCGCAATGGGTCAAGCAACATTATAGCCAGCAACATGCGGTGTTGATTATTACTGGGTGCGGTAATAACGCAGGAGATGGTTTTGTTGTTGCTCAGCAGCTTACAGACGCAGGCTATGACGTTGATGTTTGGCCACTGATGAGCCCATCCCGTTTATCTGGTGATGCGAAGTCTATGTATGATGTCTACAAAACTTCGGGTGGGCAATGTGTGCATCAACCTAGCCTGAACCGTTATGGGGTGATTGTGGACGCGGTGTTTGGGATTGGCCTTGATAGACCCCTTGAGCAAGAGCTGCATGCGCACTTTGCGCGCCTTAACGAAGCAAAAGCTACACGAATTGCGATAGATGTACCCAGTGGCGTTAATGCCTTAACTGGTGCAGTGTATGAACACGCATTTGCGGCGCATCACACCATTACCTTTATCGGCCTTAAACAAGGTTTACTGACTGGGCGTGCTAAAGCGCAATGTGGCGTATTGTGGTTCGCACCTTTGGGAGTCGACCAAGCATTTGCCCACCTATGTGCTCCCAGCACCAAGCGATTAATGCACGACCAAATGATGCAAAAGCGAGTTTATCGCCCACCGAGCGCTCATAAAGGATCAGCGGGTCATGTTCTGGTTGTTGCTGGTGGTCTGGGTATGGCTGGAGCGGCACGATTATGTGCCGAAGCGTCATTACGTTGTGGTGCTGGTCTTGTCAGTGTTGCTACTCACCCCGAAAACGCAAATGCGGTACTGCAAGGGCGGTATGAATTGATGGTACACGGCATCAAGGATGCGGGCGCATTGGTGCCTCTGATGGAAAAGGCAGATGTGGTTGCCATCGGGCCTGGATTGGGGCAATGCGAATGGGCTAAAAGTCTTTTTGAGCAGGTTCTTACGCAAGGTAAAAACATTCTTAAAGTCATCGATGCAGATGCCCTTAATTTGTTGGCTCACAATCCTGTGGAGATTAAAAATGCGGTGCTTACCCCACACCCGAAAGAGGCGGCCCGCTTATTACAAAACACTGTCGCCGACGTTGAAAGTAATCGTTTTTATGCAGCCAAAGCGCTGGCGCATAAGTTTCGTATCACGGCTTTATTAAAGGGGCCGGGAACTTTGATTGCTCATGAGCAAGGGATTCATATCAATACCAGTGGTTCAGAGGTACTAGCGAGTGCAGGGATGGGTGATGTATTATCTGGTATTATTGCGTCGTTATTGGCACAAGGCCTCAATGATCGTGATGCAGCGTGTCTGGGAGCCTATTTACATGGCTTTGCTGCGCAGCAAGCCTCAAACCAAGGTGGCAAAGGGTTGCTGGCCAGTGATTTATTTCCAGTTTTGAGATCTTTAGTAGGATAAGCGTAAATGAGTGAGCAATTTCACCAGTTTCTAGCTGATGAGTCAGCGACCGTTGCCTTTGGAAATACCCTCTCGGGGTTAGTAGCGCAAGGCGTGGTGATTTATTTATATGGTGACTTAGGTGCAGGCAAAACAACGCTTACGCGCGGTATCGTGCAAGGGTTTGGTCATAAAGGCAAGGTTAAGAGTCCGACCTATACCTTAGTTGAACCTTATGAACTTCCAGAGGTCAATATATATCACTTTGATTTATATAGATTAGCTGATCCAGAAGAACTTGAATTCATGGGGATCAGAGATTATTTTGATGATACAGCTGTGTGTATTCTAGAGTGGCCAAGTAAAGGCGAAGGTGTGATCCCTCGCGCTGACTTAAAAATCACGCTAGAGTATACAGGGGAAGCGCGTGAAATCAGTATTGTTGCTCAAACCGAGCGTGGTGCTGACGTAGTAACGAAGTTAAAAGGCAATGCTTAAAACAATTACAATCGCAAGCAAGATTACCTTAAGTAGCATACTCTTTCTGTGGGCCGTGGCCGCCTCGGCACAAAACAAGATTGAGGGTGTGCGTGTATGGCCATCGCCGGACAGTACCCGCGTGGTCTTTGATATGTCTGAAAAACCGGATTACAGCTTCTTTATGCTCAGTAATCCACGGCGTTTGGTTGTTGATATAAACGATACACAGCACCGAACCACCTATCCAGATATCGAGAAAAAGCATCAGATTATTGATGTAATTCGAGCCAGTTCACCGAAGAAAAAAGGCTCTACTCGCGTCGTATTTGAATTGACCAAACCCAGCAAACCTGTCGTGTTTGCATTGGCGCCAACAGGTCCATATAAGGACCGTCTAGTGATCGATCTCTACGATAAAAGCGATGGTCAAGAAGCGCAAAAAACGCCAAAAAATAGAGTGCTAGAAACAAATCGCGATATCGTGATTGCCATTGATGCGGGGCATGGTGGTGAAGACCCCGGTTCAATTGGTCCTAGTGGCACGTATGAAAAAGATATCACCTTACAAATAGCCAAACGCTTACAAAATTTGATTAATGCGGAGCGTGGTATGAAAGCGCACCTTGTGCGCAGTGGTGACTACTTTATCAAAGTGAATTCTCGCAGTGGTAAAGCGCGTGATAGCAAAGCTGATTTTCTAGTTTCAATTCATGCAGATGCATTTACCAGTCCTAAGCCTCGCGGTGCTTCTGTGTGGGTGTTGTCACTACGCCGAGCTAATTCTGAAATCGGTAAATGGATTGAGGATAGGGAAAAGCACTCCGAACTCCTTGGTGGTGCCGCGGATGTTATTCGCGACACGGCGAGCGAGAAATATTTGGCACAAACACTATTAGACATGTCTATGGACCATTCCATGAAAACCGGCTTTAAGGTTGCCGAAGAGACTGTTAGAGAATTAAGTAAAGTGGCCACTATGCATAAGCGCTATCCGCAAGCTGCGAGCTTAGGCGTCTTGAAGTCACCAGATATACCTTCTATCTTGGTTGAAACTGGTTTCATCTCCAATCCTCAAGAAGAGCGTTTACTGAAATCACCCTCTCACCAACAAAAGTTGGCACAAGCCGTGTTTAAGTCTATCCGCGGTTACTTCATGGACAACCCGCCTGATGACTCTTTATTTGCAACCATAAAAGCACAAAACCCGACTCGCCATAAAATCCAACGTGGTGAATCCCTGAGTGTTGTTGCGAGTCGCTATGGGGTGTCAATTGGTGCTATTAAACGCGCAAATAAATTGAAGACAGATACCGTCTATATTGGCCAAGTTCTGACTATTCCCCGAACTTAAGAGATCCTATGAGCATTGAAATATTGCCAGCGCGATTAGCAAACCAAATCGCCGCGGGTGAAGTGGTTGAACGTCCTGCTTCTGTCGTAAAAGAGTTGGTTGAAAACAGCTTAGACGCTGGAGCAACACGCATTAGGGTCGATATCGAGCGCGGTGGACACAAGCTTATTCGCATTACTGATAACGGCAGTGGGATTGCTAAAGATGAATTAACACTCGCGTTGTCGCGTCATGCGACCAGTAAACTCAAGTCGCTCGATGATCTAGAGAATATCTGTTCACTCGGCTTTCGTGGTGAGGCCCTCGCATCAATTAGTTCAGTTTCTCGTCTCACACTAAAATCAAAACCAGCTGCCCAAACTGAAGCTTGGCAGGCGTTTGCTGAAGGCCGAGATATGGCGGTTCAGGTGCAGCCAACGGCGCACCCTGATGGCACGTCCATAGAAGTTAAAGACTTATTTTTTAACACCCCTGCAAGGCGCAAATTCTTACGCACTGAGAAAACAGAGTTCAGCCACATTGATGAATTACTCAAACGCATCGCACTGAGTCGCTTCGATATCGCCTTGACGTTGACACACAATGGCAAAGTTGTGCGCCAGTATCGTCCGGTGTCGAAAGAGCAAGCTGTGAAGCGAGTTGCACAGGTCGCTGGCAAAGGGTTTGCTGAGCAAGGCATGCATTTACAAAGTGGTGACCATGGTTTGTATTTGCATGGCTGGATCATGCCCCAAGAAACACAAACAGAGCCGCAATACACCTATGTAAATGGGCGTATGATGCGCGATAAGCTCATTTTGCATGCCATTCGTCAAGCTTTTGAAGAGCATGTTGGAGCCAATCATGTGCCTGCCTTTGTGTTGTATGTGGAAATTGACCCGCGGCAAGTAGATGTGAATGTACACCCAGCAAAACATGAAGTGCGCTTTCACCAGGCACGGTTAGTTCATGACTTTATTCTGCAAGCCGTGAAGCAACTGATTGCCACTGAACAAGACTTGTTTGCTCGTCCTGAGGTTCTGCAAAATAATTCTGAAAATCATGTCACAGAGCATGTCAGTGCACACTATCCTAAATCACCTTTGCAGCCACTGGGCTATGATAACTCTCCAGCTCCAAATTCAGCATCAGCGTATTCAGGCAGCGCAGGAGGAGGCGGTGGTAGTCGCAGTTATACACCACCAAGCTTAACGCCGAGTGCCCAGAGCATCGCGCATATCAATCACTTTTATCAAGGTGTCAATGAATCGCAGGCACAGCACTTCGCAGAAGTGGGCACGGAGCAAAGTGAGCACGCGTACATGCATCGTCCAGCGTTAACTGCAAGCAACGAGGCACAGCTGGTTGATTTATTATCGCTAAAGCTCGGGCGTTGCGCTCTGGCCATCAATGGGGATTTGTATCTTAGTCACTGGCGTTATGCACTCATACCAGCCTGGCAGCTTCAATTACAGGACGAAGCTCAGTTGCTCGGCAGAGCGTTGCTGCTGCCAGTGCGTGTCGCTATCAGTAAAGAAGAAAGCATACGATTGGCGCAGTGGTCGTCTTGGTTGTCGGTTGTTGGCTTTGATTTGGAGGTGGCTGCGCAGCACGTTATGGTGAAGCGTTTACCGAGTGCCTTATATTCACTGGACGCGAAACAAGTCATTGAATGTGTACTTGATACTCCTGATACTGAAAATGAAACGGAGGCAATGTGGTTGCAATGGCTCGCACAGCACGTACCAGAGAGTTATTTTGAAAGTAACGACTTCTTAACGTGGCAACAGCAATTACAAAAATCCACAGAGATAGTTCAGCATTTGCAAGAAAAAGCCGTTAAAATAGACGTATCTGACTACCTCAAATAAATAAGCGTTTAAATTCTGTGAGTTCACTGCCAGTTATATTTTTAATGGGGCCCACAGCCTCAGGTAAAACTGATCTTGCCATCGACTTGTGTGGCCATTTTGACACAGAAGTGATCAGTGTTGATTCGGCTCTTGTCTATAAAGACATGGATATTGGCACGGCAAAACCGAATGCTGAAGAACTCGCACGTGCGCCGCATCGTCTGATAGACATTATCGACCCCGCACAAAGCTATTCAATGGCAGACTTTCGTGCTGATGCGCTGCAAAACATCAAAGAGTTGCACCAACAAGGCAAGGTGCCGTTATTGGTTGGTGGCACCATGATGTATTTTAAAGGCTTACTCGAAGGCTTATCTCCACTTCCAGAAGCGGACGAAGCCGTGCGTGCTCAGTTGGAGCAAGAGGCGCAAAAAATGGGGTGGCCTGCGTTGCATGCGCAGTTGGCGAATGTAGACCCCGACGCGGCAGCCAAAATAAATGAAAATGACTCGCAGCGAATTAATCGCGCACTCGAGGTGTATCGTATCTCAGGTAAGACCATGACTGAGCTACAAAGAACTAAAGCGCCGGCGCTTGGTTTTCCAGTACATCAATTTGCTATTGCACCGAGTGATCGCTCAGTGTTGCACGAGCGAATTGAGAAAAGATTTAAAATAATGCTAGATCAAGGGTTTGAAAATGAAGTTTTGGCCCTATATCAAAGAAACGATTTACACCCTGATTTGCCGTCGATACGTTGTGTTGGCTATAGACAAATGTGGGATTACATCGCTGGCGAAATTGGCTATGATGAGATGGTCTTTCGTGGCGTTGCTGCGACCCGTCAGTTGGCAAAAAGACAGCTAACGTGGTTACGCGGGTGGGATAACCTCACGTGGCTTGAAAGTGGGGACGGGCAAAACTTGCAACGTGTTGTAAGTTCGCTAAGCTAATATTATTGGGACGATTTTTCTTTTTAAGTATGTTCCATATATAGTTACATAATAACACCTACAAACTAAGGAAAATAACAATGGCAAAAGGCCAATCGTTACAAGACCCATTTTTGAATGCGTTACGTCGTGAGCGTGTTCCAGTTTCTATCTTTTTAGTAAACGGCATTAAACTACAAGGTAAAATCCAGTCTTTCGACCAATTTGTTATCTTGCTAGAGAACACAGTTAACCAGATGGTGTACAAGCACGCGATTTCAACCGTCGTGCCTGCCCGATCAGTGAATTTCCATGGTGTGCAAGGAACAGACGCACCCGAGTCAGAAGAAGGGAATTTTTAATCAGTAGGAGCGTAATGCTTGTTTGACCGTTATGAAGCCGGCGAACAGGCAGTCTTAGTTCACATCGAATTTCCTCATGAAGGCGATAGAGAAGACCTTCAAGAGTTAGAAATGCTTGTGTCTTCTGCAGGTGTTAGTAGTCTGGCGATTGTGCAAGGCAGTCGTCAGGCACCGCACCCGAAGCTATTCGTCGGCACGGGGAAGGCAGAAGAAATTGCTGAGATTGTCCAATTCCACAATGCAGATGTCATTATATTCAACCACGAATTAAGCCCATCACAAGAGCGCAATTTAGAAAAAGTGTGCAAATGTCGCGTGCTTGATAGAACGGCCCTTATTCTTGATATTTTTGCACAACGTGCGCGAACGCACGAAGGTAAGTTGCAAGTTGAGCTCGCTCAGTTGCGACACATTTCCACACGCCTAATCCGCGGCTGGACCCACTTAGAACGCCAAAAAGGCGGGATCGGTTTGCGTGGTCCGGGTGAAACTCAGTTAGAGACCGACCGTCGGCTACTGCGTGCGCGCATTAAAAACATTCTCAAACGTCTCGATAAGGTTGCCAAACAGCGTGAGCAGGGGCGCCGAGCCCGAAACAGAAATGAGATTCCAGGTGTGTCTTTGGTGGGTTACACCAACGCCGGTAAATCGACGTTATTTAACCGCCTGACTAATTCAGAGGTGTATGCAGCGGACCAGTTATTCGCAACTCTTGACCCCACTTTGCGTAAGCTTGAAGTGCCAGATATTGGTAGTGTCATCCTTGCCGATACCGTGGGCTTTATTCGTCACTTGCCGCATGATTTAGTTGCTGCATTTAAAGCTACACTAACGGAAACCCGTGAAGCAGACCTTCAACTGCATGTGATCGATGCGGCTGATCCACGCCGTAAAGAAAACATCGAGCAAGTGCAAGAAGTGCTTGAAGAAATCGACGCGAATGAAATTCCACAATTGTTGGTGTACAACAAAATTGATCAGCTTGAAGACGTGGAGCCGCGCATTGATAGAGACGATGAAGGTCGTCCGCGTCGGGTCTGGTTATCAGCGCAGCAAGGGCTAGGCATTGAGTTGTTGTCACACGCAATTAGCGAATTGCTTGCTAAGCAGATGCTCAACTCACAGCTGTGTGTACCGCCTAGTCAAGGTCGACTGCGTGCGGCTCTGTATAACCTTAACAGCATTAACAGCGAAGGCTATGACGAACAAGGAAACTGGTTGCTAAACGTTAACGTGCCTATGAGTGAGTGGAATAAGTTAAGAAAAGAAATCGGTGAACAAATCGATGCTTACCTTACTTAGCCATTGAAAATAGGCTAAAGTAGCCCCAGCAAAGAGATTTATTTAGTCCGTTAGTTTGACCATTTCGGCGACTAACTATGACAAACAGGGCAATGCTAAGTTACCATTGTCCTGAGTATCGAATTTAGACAACTATGGAGTAGAGCTATGGCCTGGAACGAGCCGGGTAACAATGGCAATGATAAAGACCCTTGGGATAATAAAGGTGGTCGCGATCAAGGCCCACCCGATTTAGACGAGGTACTGAAAAAGTACAGCGAAAAATTCGGTGGACTGTTCGGTGGCAACAAGGGCGGTAATCGAAATAGTGGTGGCCTAGGTGGCCCGGGATTATTTTTCGTCGTTATTATCGCACTGGTTATTTGGGCGCTAAGTGGTTTCTATACAGTAAAAGAAGCGGAGCGTGGCGTGGTGCTACAATTCGGCAAATTTGCTCGTATTGCTGAGCCAGGTCTACGCTGGAAGGCCACGTTTATTGAAAACGTGATCCCAGTTGATATTGAAGCAGTGCGCTCATTATCAGCGTCTGGTTTCATGCTGACTGAAGACGAGAACGTAGTAAGCGTTGAGTTTGAAGTACAGTACCGAGTGGTTGACCCATACCTATATAAGTACAGTGTGACTGATGCTGATCACAGCTTACAACAAGCACTCGACAGTGCGCTTCGTTATGTTGTTGGTCATGCAAAAATGGACCAAGTACTGACAACGGGTCGTGAAGATGTTCGTCAACGTACGCGTGAAGAACTCAACCAGATTATCGAACCATACAAGCTAGGTTTGATTGTAACCGACGTGAACTTCAAAGACTCGCGCCCACCGGCGCAGGTAAAAGACGCATTTGATGACGCGATTGCAGCACAAGAAGATGAAGAGCGTTTCATTCGTGAAGCAGAAGCCTATGCGCGTGAAATCGAACCGCGTGCACGTGGTCAAGTAACGCGTATGACTCAAGAAGCTGAAGCGTACCGCGAGCGCGTAACATTAGAAGCACAAGGTGAGGTGGCACGTTTCGAAAAGCTATTACCTGAGTACGAAAGTGCGAAGCAAGTTACGCGTCAACGTTTATACATTGAGGCGATGGAGCAAGTGCTCGGTAGCAGTTCTAAAGTGCTTGTTGATGTCGAAGGTGGTAACAACATGATGTATCTACCTCTGGACAAAATCATGGAGCACAGCAACAAAGGCAAACAAGTGACTATTCCAAGCGCGAACAGCATTGGTGAGTTACGTAACAAGCTAGGCACCAGTGCAGCAGATAACAGCCAAGTAAACTCAGGCAATGATCGTTTTGCTAAAGACCGTTTTAATGGAGGACGATAACCATGAGAGCATTTAGTTTAATCCTCATTTTAGCGGCTGCAGTACTTTCATTTTCGTCAGTGTTTGTGGTTCCAGAAGGTCAGCGTGCTATTGTCTTGTTGTTCTCTAAAGTACAAAAAGACGATACAGATAATGCTGTGGTATACGAGCCAGGTTTACATTTCAAAGTGCCGTTTGTTTCACAAGTTCGTAAACTCGACGCACGTATTCAAACGCTTGACGGTGTGCCAGATCGTTTCGTAACGAGCGAGAAGAAAGACTTGATCGTTGATTCATATGTGAAATGGCGCGTACAAGATTTCAGTGACTTTTACCTACGTACTCGTGGTGATAAAAACTATGCTGAAACGCTACTAAGCCAGAAAGTGAATAATGGTCTTCGTACAAACTTCGGTGCGCGTACAATCCGTGAGATTGTGTCGGGTGAGCGTAGTGAGCTGATGGCTGATGCTTTGGTTCAAGCCTCAGAAAGCGCACGTGAGCTGGGTATTGAAGTGCTGGATGTACGTGTGAAGCAAATCAACTTACCTGATGAAGTCAGTACGTCAATCTATCGTCGTATGCGCGCAGAGCGTACTGCGGTTGCAAAGGAACACCGCTCAGAAGGTCAGGAAAAAGCAGAAGAAATTCGTGCTGAAGTAGACCGTCGTGTAACGGTTATGCTGGCAGATGCAGAGCGTAATGCGCGCTCAGTCCGCGGTGAAGGTGATGCGCAGTCTGCAAACATTTACGCGAATGCATACAATAAAGATCCAGAGTTCTTTAGCTTCTTACGTAGTCTTGATGCGTATAAAAATACCTTCAAAGACAAACAAGACGTGATGGTTATTGAGCCGGATAGCGAATTCTTCAAATACATGAAGAGCGCAACAGCGCAATAATTGATTCGTATAGTAAGGCCCTGAGCGTAGAACCTCAGGGCTTTTTTTTGCCTATAGGATGCAAATACATATGACATGGCAGATTGTTCTCAGCGCCTTTGCACTGATGCTGATTTTTGAAGGGCTCGGCCCTGCTTTGTTCCCAAGAAAGTGGCGGGCTTACATGGTTCAGCTAGGGGCAACAGACGAAAAAGCACTAAAAATTATTGGCATCATTTTAATCGTGGTTGGTGGGCTACTATTCCACCTAATACAGTCGCTGTAACACACCGAGCTTAAATTAATATCAACTCGCCGAAATAACAAATCTCGATAGCTAGCTAAACATTATGTTCGCGGTGATAAAGTTTTTCTTTTGTAGAATAACTACATAAGAAATATCCCGTGTTGTAATTGCATCATTTATCCAGCACTTAATCTGGTTACATTCTTCACAGATTTGGTAAAAAAAAATCATTAGCAGAAAAAATAGCCAAAACGGGGTGATCTGTGGTGTGCTTTTCTGCTAAAATCTGCGCCTAATTTTTTCTAAGTGAATTTGCAATGGGTAAAAACGTCGTTGTATTAGGCACCCAATGGGGTGACGAAGGGAAAGGGAAGGTTGTTGACCTTCTTACAGATAAAGCATCTTTAGTAGTACGCTACCAAGGTGGCCACAACGCTGGTCACACGCTAGTGATCAATGGTGAGAAAACCGTACTGCACTTGATCCCATCGGGTGTACTGCGTGACAACGTTAAATGTATCATCGGTAACGGTGTAGTACTTGCTCCTGACGCATTAATGAAAGAAATCGGCATGCTTGAAGAGCGTGGCGTACCAGTGCGTGAGCGTCTTCTTATTTCTGAAGCATGTCCGCTAATCTTGCCTTATCACGTAGCGCTTGATGTTGCGCGTGAAAAAGCACGTGGCGCGAAAGCAATCGGTACAACAGGTCGTGGTATCGGTCCTGCGTACGAGGACAAAGTGGCTCGTCGCGGTCTACGTGTAGGTGATTTGTTCAACCCAGAGCAATTTGCAAACAAGCTTCGTGAGATCCTTGAGTACCACAACTTCACTTTAGAAAATTATTACAAAGTTGAGCCTGTAGACTTCCAGAAGACATTTGACGATGCAATGGCAGTGGCAGAGATCCTTAAAGCAATGGTTGTTGACGTGACTGAGATGCTTGACCAAGCTCGAGTAAACGGCGAAAACATCCTATTCGAAGGTGCACAAGGTACACTTCTTGACATCGACCACGGCACATACCCGTATGTAACGTCTTCAAACACGACCGCAGGTGGTGTTGCGACGGGTGCTGGTTTTGGTCCGCTTAACCTAGACTACGTATTGGGTATCGTTAAAGCATATACAACACGTGTAGGTTCAGGTCCTTTCCCTACAGAGCTTTACGACGGCCTTGATAAGCAAGACCCAGTTGGTAAGCACTTAGGCGAAAAAGGTCACGAGTTCGGTGCGACAACAGGTCGTCTACGCCGTACTGGTTGGTTTGATGCAGTGGCAATGCGCCGTGCGGTACAAATCAACAGCATCTCTGGCTTCTGTATGACTAAGCTAGACGTACTTGATGGCATTGAAACTATCAAAATCTGTACTGGTTACCAGCTTGAAGATGGCACAGTGACTAACGTGACTCCACTTGCCGCTGAAGGTTATGAGAAAGTAACGCCAGTGTACGAAGAAATGCCAGGTTGGAGCGAAAACACATTCGGTGTAACTCGCGTTGAAGACCTACCAAAAGCAGCAATTGATTACATCAAACGTGTTGAAGAAATCACAGGTGTGCCTGTTGATATCATCTCTACCGGTCCAGACCGTGTTGAGACCATGATTGTACGTAACCCATTCGGTGAGTAATCACAGATTGTGTTAAAAAAAGCTGCTACGGCAGCTTTTTTTGTGCCTAAAGATTCTAACTTTGGCACTGCATTTGCTAGATAAACAGTAATAAACCTGAGAGTGTCAAAGGAGCGTTATGCGTTTTTTACTTACCAGTTGTGTACTGCTTGCCTCTGTAATGGGCGCAGCTAAAGCCGCCGAGCCTATCGAAGCGGTGCAGTTGTACACGCAAGATGAACTGGTGAAGCTTATTCGCAAAAATGCGCACTTGAAACGCGTGAAAGACGACGATTGCCAGTTGGTGCAAGATATTGCCGCTCGCGCCAGTAAAATGGAATTACCTGCCTATCAGTTTTTATATGGTGACATGCTTGCTTACAATGTGTGTGTTGAGCGCGACGTAGAGTTAGGTGTGTATTACATGCGCCAAGCCGCAGAGCAAGGCTTAGCTGAAGCACTGGAGCAACTTGGACGTTATTATGACACTGGAAAATTGGTTCAGGCTGACAAAGCGATAGCAATTGTTTATTTGCGAGAAGCTGCAGCACAAGGGAGTTTGCCTGCGCAGATGCGCTTGGTAAAACTCTACAATAGTGGCTATGGCAGTCCGCAAGACTACGAAGATGCCTATCGTTGGCTATTCCACTCAACGGTAGTTGATACAGCAATGCACAAGCAGATAAGCACTCAATTGGCCACACTTGCGAAGAAAATGCCTGACTCTGTTGTTGCCCGCGCACGATTGCCTATGGATAACTAAGCAGCAATTCGCACCAACTTAGCCCCTTTACGGCAAAAAATCATAACCGACCCAAAACTTTAACAGTAATTCCCTGTTGCCTTTTTCGTATATGGGTTAAAATAACAGCATAAATCATAGTTTAAGATAGTGAATGACCAAACAGGATCCACACCTCGATAGAGAACAGCAAAAATACGACAATCCCGTCCCCAGCCGAGAGTTTATTCTCGACCACATAAAGAAACGCGCTAAACCTGCCACCTTCAGCCAATTGTGTAGCGAACTCGACGTATTTGAAAGTGACCGTCAAATTGCTTTTAAACGCCGTTTGCGTGCAATGGAACGTGAAGGCCAACTGCACTTCAATAAGCAGAAATGTTACGTCATTCCAGATGACAGCGGTTTGGTAAAAGGCAAGGTTATTGGCCACCGTGATGGCTTTGGTTTCTTGCAAGTGGAAGGTGAACCAAAAGATTGGTTTATTGCGCGCCACCAAATGAATATGGTGTTGCACGGCGACGTGGTGCTTGCGAAGGCTGCTTCACGAGGACAGGGCGGCAAAGTCGAAGCGCGTATTGTTAAAGTGCTTGAGAACGAGCGTGCGCCTATTATTGGTCGTTACTTTGTTGAACACGGCATGGCTGTTGTTGTGCCGGAAGACCCACGTATTACCCAAGATATCATCGTGTTGCCAGGCGCTGAAAAAGGTGCACGCCATAATCAAATGGTGCAAATCGAGATCACCCAAAGCCCAACGCGTCATATGAATGCGGTTGGCAAAGTGACCGAAGTATTGGGTGAGCACTTGGCGCCAGGTATGGAAATTGAAGTTGCACTGCGCAACCACGAGATCCCACACCAATGGCCTGAAGAGGTAGAGCAACAAGTTGCGCCGCTGGGTGAATTTGTTGAAGACAAAGACAAGCAAGGGCGTGTTGATTTGCGCCATTTACCTTTGGTGACCATCGATGGTGAAGATGCTCGTGACTTTGACGATGCCGTATTTTGTGAGCGTAAGAAATCCGGCGGCTGGCGTTTATGGGTAGCCATCGCCGATGTCTCACATTACGTGCAAAAGAGCTCACCACTGGATAAAGAAGCCATCAACCGCGGTAACTCAGTGTACTTTCCTGAGCAAGTTATTCCGATGTTACCTAAGGTGCTGTCTAACGGCTTGTGTTCGCTAAATCCTAAAGTTGACCGCTTATGTATGGTCGCCGAAATGACAGTGTCAGATGCCGGTAAGCTTTCGGGGTATCGTTTTTACGAAGCACTGATGAACTCGCATGCGCGCCTTACTTATACCAAGGTGCACGCCATCTTAGAGGGCGATGAGCGCTTGCGCGAAGAATATGCGCCGCTAGTGGGTCATCTGCAAGACCTGCAACAGATGTACATGGCGCTTAAGTCGGCACGTCAGCAACGTGGCGCTATTGAGTTCGAAACCTTGGAAACGCGCTTTGTATTCAATGCTCACCGCAAGATTGAGTCAATTGTGCCTGTGGTGCGCAATGATGCGCATAAGCTCATCGAAGAGTGCATGATTTTAGCCAACGTCGCAGCAGCACGTTTGTTGGAAAAACACGAAGCTAGCGCGCTTTATCGTGTACACGATGAGCCAGATGCGGAAAAAATGTCGCACTTTAGGCAGTTCTTAGCGGAACTCGGTGTAGAAAATCCTTTTGGTGAATCACCTGAGCCAGGTGAGCTGACGTCAGCTTTGGATAAGTTGGCCGAGCGCCCAGAGATTGAACTAATCCAAACCATGTTGCTGCGCGCGATGAAGCAAGCGGTTTATCAAGCGGATAACATTGGTCACTTTGGGTTGGCATTGCCAGCGTATGCGCACTTTACGTCGCCAATTCGTCGTTACCCTGACTTGGTAGTGCATCGTGCGATTAAGGCTATTTTGAAGTCCCAAGGCCAGCAAACCAGTGGTGCGTATGAATATACCCCTGATGAAGCCGACCAACTTGGTGAACAGTGCTCGATGACCGAGCGCCGTGCTGATGATGCAACGCGCGAAGTGGCTGATTGGCTCAAGTGTGAATATATGCAAGACCATGTGGGCATGCAATTTGGTGGGGTGATCTCATCCGTCACTAACTTCGGCGTATTTGTGCGTTTAGACGATTTGCAAATTGACGGCCTCGTACACATTGCCAGTTTGGGTGATGAGTACTATCACTATGATGGTGCCAAACATTGCTTGGTAGGCGAACGCACCAACAAGGTGTATCGCATGGGCGATAAAATCCGCGTTCAGGTTGCATCTGTATCATTAGAAGACCGCCGTATTAACTTGGTGCTTGCGAGCGACAGCGAAGACAGATACAGTCGCCGCCGCGCGAAGCCATCAGTGCGCGATCAGTTAAAGTCGGGTGATATTCCTGGTAAGGCCAAAAAACCTAAATCAGGCTCAAGAGGTCCAGCTAAATCCGGCGATAAGCCGCACGGTAAGTCAGGTAAAGGCAAGTTCAAAAAGAGCGCAGACAAAGACAAAAAGGGGGCCGTGGCGAAGAAAGCCAAGGCCAAGAAGGCAAAGAAAAAGTCTCGTGCAGGTAAAAATGCGCGCAACAAAGCAAAATAGTAGAGAGTGTTTGTGAGTAACGAACTAATTTTTGGCTTTCACAGTGTTGAAGCCATTTTGAGTAAAGAGCCAGAGCGCTTTTTAGAGATCTACGCACTAAAAGGACGCGAAGATAAGCGTCTCAATGAGGTGATTAATCAAGCGCGCAAGTTTGGTATTTCCATCCAGTTTATGCAGCGTAAAGCCCTCGATGACAAAGCCAAAGGTGAACAACACCAAGGTATCATCGCCAATGTGCGAGCGGGTAAGCAATACAGCGAAAAAGATTTAGATGACATCATCAAGCGTGAAGAAACGCCATTTTTACTGGTTCTTGATGGTATCACTGACCCGCACAATCTCGGCGCATGTTTACGTAGCGCTGACGCGGCGGGTGTACACGCCGTGGTTGTTCCCAAAGATAAGTCGGCAAAGCTCACTGCAACAGCGCGTAAAGTGGCCTGTGGTGCAGCTGAAACTGTGCCTTTAGTGCAGGTCACTAACCTTGCACGTACGTTGCGTGAGATTAAAGACGCAGGCGTGTGGGTAGTGGGCACCGCAGGTGAAACTGACACCACCTTGTTTGAAGCAAACCTTACAGGTCCGATTGCCGTGGTGATGGGGGCTGAAGGTGACGGCATGCGCCGATTAACCCGCGAACATTGCGATGTGCTGGTAAAAATACCGATGGTTGGCACCGTTTCGAGCCTGAATGTGTCGGTGGCAACGGGTATCAGTTTGTTTGAAGTGCTTAGACAACGCGCATAATAATCTGTATTCGCATGAAGCCCGCATTATCGCGGGCTTTTTTATGCTTGTAACATACGAATTAAGTTGATTAATTCACCAGCAATACGTAGAATACGCGCTCATTTCGACCTTTTAACTTTAATTCCTTGCCTTAAACCGAGTGGTCGAAACGGTGGAAGGCTATATTAACCGTAAGGAATACCCATGCGTCATTACGAAATCGTATTCATGGTTCATCCAGATCAAAGTGAACAAGTAGCTGGTATGATCGAGCGTTATACTGGTTCAATCACTGAAGCTGGCGGTAAGATTCACCGTCTAGAAGACTGGGGCCGTCGTCAATTGGCTTACCCAATCGAAAAGCTTCACAAAGCACACTATGTTCTAATGAACGTTGAAGCACCAACTGAAGTAATCAACGAGCTTGAAACTTCTTTCCGCTACAACGATGCAGTGCTACGTAACCTAGTTATGCGCACTAAAGATGCAGTAACTGAAGCTTCTCCTCTTGCTAAAGAAGAGAAAAAAGAAGCTGCTGAAGCTTAATCGTTCTGCGTGGTTGTAATGGCTGATAGGCCTAGTGAGCTTGCGCTCAACTTAGTCGAACTGGGTGGCATTATTTGTAAGGCCCCTAAATTCAGTCAAAGCCCAGCCGGTGTGCCACACTGTATCTTTGTGCTAGAGCACAGATCAATACAGTTAGAAGCCGAGCTTAACCGACAAAGTTATGTTCGTATTCAAGTGGTCGCAAGCGGCAAAGAGCATCAACCTGCAACACAATATTTGCAAGTTGAGCAACAAGTACGAGTTAGGGGATTTTTAAATCGCCACCAAGGCCGAAACGGTCTGAGTCAACTGGTATTACACGCTCAGCAAATTGAAAGAATTAATTGAGGAAAATACTCATGGCACGTTACTTCAGACGTCGTAAGTTCTGCCGCTTCAAAGCGGAAGGCGTACAACAAATTGATTATAAAGATCTAGCTACTCTTAAAAACTACGTTACAGAAAGTGGCAAAATCGTACCTAGCCGTATCACAGGTACTAGCGCTAAGTATCAGCGCCAGCTAGCAACCGCTATCAAGCGTGCTCGCTACCTAGCCCTTCTTCCATACACTGACTTACATAAGTAAGCAGCGGATTAACTGTTTTTAAAAGGTGTAGAGACATGCAAGTTATTCTACTAGACAAGATCGCAAACCTAGGTGGCCTAGGTGACCAGGTTTCAGTTAAATCTGGCTTCGCACGTAACTTCCTTTTCCCAAAAGGTAAGGCAGTTCCTGCAACTAAAGCTAACATCGAAACTTTCGAAGCACGTCGTGCTGACCTTGAAGCTAAAATCGCTGAAGAGCTAGCAGCTTCACAAGCACGCGCTGAAAAACTTGAAGCACTTGCAGAAGTGACTCTAGTTTCTAAAGCAGGTGACGAAGGTAAACTATTTGGTTCAATCGGTACTCGTGACATCGCTGACGCGATCTCTGCAACTGGTATCGCTGTAGCTAAATCAGAAGTTCGCCTACCTACCGGTACTATCCGTGAAACAGGTGAATTCGACGTAGCAATCCAGGTTCACTCAGAAGTTACTGCAACTATCAAAGTGATCGTTATTGCTGAAGCTTAATCGCTGATTAGCTTTATGTGAAAAACCGCGCCAAGGCGCGGTTTTTTTATGCCTACTTTTAGGTCGCTGATAATCATACTCATGTAGGTCGGTGCTATGCGCCGACAAAGATGTTTGTGGGTAAATCTTGTCGGGCCGCCGACGCCGGTGGTTACTGATAGGTTTTGTCGCGGTGGCGACGACACCCAAAGGGGGAGTAATTCGACTCCCCCTTTGGAAACCCCGCGAACCCGTGATTCGCAAATGCTTACGAACTCAGCGTTTTTGTTAAACGTTCCGCTTAGCTTTCAACACGGTTTAACTCGTCGTCCTGACTCGGTAAACCTAGCTCGATATCCCTATCTCGCTGTCTCAAGCACACTGCACAACAAAAGCTGATTTCTACAGCGCGAATCAAAACGGGAGACGGTAATACCTGTGGCTTATGATTGACTCATTTGCGAGCTCTTTGCGTTTGATAATAATGCATTTCTCGCTATGGTAGCTTTTTCTTTTTATTTGGGAAGTTATCATTATTATGCTTAGGTAGCAGAATATCTGATGGGTATGGATCTGAGACCGATATGCAAGAAATCACTGCATTATTCGCTTTAGTCCCTTTCTCGGTCTCAAATGATACACCTGGATACTGAATCGGTTCATGAACTTTATGATTTATAATGCATTTGCCAAAGGCGTCATGAACTTTTGATATAAAGTCACCAAGACCAACTATATCTAAAACCTTTTCTTCAAAAGGCTTAAACACGGAAACCTGTGTAATTATTTGTGTATTAGAATCAACAAAGAGCCATATCGATTTAGTTTTAATGACTTCCAAATTTCCACGCTTCTCAATTGACTGTATTTCGAGAGTAGAAAAGTCGATTGAGTTTTTATGAACTCCAATCTTATAAAGACTCGTTCCTTTCCCTGGAATAATCACAATCCTCTCCTTTGGTCTTGAGCTAAAATATCAGATGGTTAGATTACCTTCGATAGAAACAAATTCCAATTGGCGTATTTTTTTAAACTCGAATCCATATTTTAACTCGGTGTGTCAGTGATTGCCCCTTGCGTTTGCGTTGAGCCGGATGGTGTTGGTAGCACAACGAGGCAGGGATAGCCGAGTTAAGCGAATCGAGGCGGGAGGCCGAGTTTCGCTGGGTGCGTAAGCCACGCCAGTAGGCGAGACAATTAGCAAACGCTGGGGTACGGGGGGATTTCAAAGGGGGAATCGTATTATTCCCCTTTTGGGTGCCGTCGCCACCGCGACAATAACTCACTTCAAAGTGCCGTCGCCACCGCGACAAGAACTCAATTCAAAGTGCCATCGTCACCACGATCACCCAACTTTCAAACCCATCCCAAACCCCAACTATTTCCCTTTGAAAAATAAATTAAAAAATTTTTTAAAACCATTTAAACCCTTTGTACTTTTGTGCGCGTCTAATACAGTAACAAAGCAAATAACAACAACAGGATGACGCAGATGTTGGTTAATGCCGAACAGGCATTCTCACAAACACAAACGGCGCAACAGGAACAAAGCACCATTGAGCGAGCCCAGCAGGGTGACCAAGATGCCTTTTATACCCTGTATCAGAATCACGTGAAACGTGTCTATGCGCTCTGTCTTCGCTTAGTGGCTGATCATGCGCAAGCGGAAGATGTGACACAGGAAGTGTTTGTGCAGTTGTGGCAGAAGATCCACAGCTTTGATGGTAAATCACAATTCAGTACATGGTTGCATCGGGTAGCGAGCAACATTGCTATTAGCTACCTGCGAAAGCAAAAGAACTGGATTCAAAAAGTCGTAAGTAGCGAAGACACGGGTATGGAGCATGAACAGGTTGCTCAATGCCAAGAGCTCAACGGCCTTGATAAGTTGATAGTGCGTTTACCAGAGCGAGCAAGACAAGTGTTTGTGCTGCATGCGGTGGAAGGTTATCGCCACGAAGAGATTGCACAAATGATGAATATGGCGGTGGGGTCTTCAAAATCCCAATACCACCGCGCACGTGGGTTGTTACAGGAGTGGTACGAGAATGAGTAAGCCAAACTTCGAACAGTTTTTAGATGAGCAACTGCAATCGCAGCAAGAAGAAATCAGCCCAAGCCGTGATTTATGGCCAGGTATCGAGCATGCGATTAACTTGCAGCAAAGCGCCCAGCAAGAAAAAGCAAAGCGTAATTGGGCAATGCCTGCGTTTGGCACGGCAGCGGCAGCAGTATTAGTCACACTAGTTGGCTTGAACATGCCGATGCAGCAAGACAGCACCCAGTTCGCGCTTATCAGCGATGCCTATGAGCAGCAAAAACAAAGTTTGTTGGTGCAGTATCAATCGCAACCAGCACTCACAGATAACTGGAAGACGCAACTCGCTGAGCTCGAGCAAGCAGAAAAAGCGATTAAAGACGCCCTAGAAGATGACCCAAATAACCGCGCATTGCTTGGCATGTTAGCGCAAGTGTATCAGCAACAACTTGATTTAATTAATAAAGTGCATTCACCAAAACAAAGCACTGTATTACAGCATATTTAGGAGAACGACATGAAAGCATTAGCATATACCCTAGCAATGGTGCCTTGTTTAGCACTGGCAGGTGAAAAAATTGATGAGCAAATTTCTGTTCCAGCCGATGGCCGTATTTTTATCGATAATCAACGTGGTGACATCATCATCAAAGGGTGGGACAAAGCGAGTCTGCAAATCAAAGGCGAACTGGATGATAAAGCAGAAGGTTATACCTTAGAAACCCGTGGTCAACGCACTGACTTTATTGTAAAAATGCCGAAGAAATACAACAGCGGCTGGGGATGGGGTAACAACGACGATAGCGATGGTTCAAAGCTCACTATCTACATGCCAATGCAAAGTGCATTGAGCTTAGAAGGCGTAAACGTTGATGTTGACGTGAGTGAACTGACAAGCGAGAGCCGTATTGAAACCGTAAATGGTGACATCGACGCAAAAGATTTATCGGGCACATTAGTGTTTGAAACAGTTAACGGTGATGTGAATGGCACGAACTTAAAAGGTGATATTCGCTATCAAACGGTTAACGGCGATATCAATGATGTTGACTCAGAAGGTCAGCTGCGCATGACACTGGTTAACGGTGATGTAACCAGTAGCACAAAATCAGAAGACATTCGTTTTGAGAATGTAAACGGTGATTTAACGCTGCGTGCGAACACTTTAGGTAGCCTAAAGCTAAATACCGTAAACGGTGAGCTGGAAGTGTATGTAAAAGAGCTCAAAGCGAACGCACAAATTCGTGCAGAAAGTGTCAGTGGCGACTTTGATTTGTATTTGCCAACAGATGTGTCAGCACGCTTTGATTTAGAAGCACACGCCGGTGGCGATATTCGTAACGAATTGAGCAAAGATAAAGCGGTAGAAGCGAAATATGGTCCAGGTGAAAGTTTAAGCTTTACGCTTGGTCAAGGCGAAGCCGAAGTGGAAGTGACGACCATCAGTGGCAACACAAACCTGCGCAAACACAACTAGATTTGCACCTTAATTGGACAGCAACTCCCAACTTAGCGGGCCCTTGGCCCGCTTCTTTTTTAAAAATGTGACACAGCAGTTGCATAGCCCTCTTAAGCCGATAGAATAAAGCCATTGAACTCGCCGCTTGAGTAACTATGGCAAAGATAGATAAACAGGTTGATAGCCTAAAAGTACCCCCGCATTCCATTGAAGCTGAGCAGTCTGTGCTCGGTGGCCTCATGCTTGATAACGAAGCCTTTGACCGAGTGGCGGAAATTGTGGTGTCTCAGGATTTCTATACCCGCACGCACCGGTTTATTTTTGAAGCTATGGAACGGCTGGTGGAGGCCGGGCAACCTATCGATTTGATCACCATTTCTGAGTCTCTGGAAAAGAATAATCAGCTTGAAGGGATTGGTGGCTTCGCTTACTTGGGTGAAATAGCGAAGAACACACCCAGTGCTGCGAATATTTCAGCATACGCCCATATCGTGCGCGAACGAGCGGTGATCCGCGAAATGATTGGTGTTGCCAATGAGATTGCAGAAGCGGGCTTCAATCCTGAAGGGCGTGGCAGTCACGAGTTACTCGATTTGGCCGAGAGTAAAGTATTTAAAATTGCTGAACAGCGCACAAAAAGCACTGAAGGCCCGCAGAACATCCACACAATTCTAGAAAAAACAGTCGATAAGATTGAAGAGTTGTATCAGTCACCGCAAGACGGTGTAACGGGTGTGAGCACTGGTTATTCTGATTTGGACAAAATGACCGCGGGTCTGCAACCATCTGATTTGATTATCGTGGCGGCACGTCCATCAATGGGTAAAACCACCTTTGCGATGAACTTAGCCGAACATGCGGCGATGACTCGCGATAAACCTGTGGTTATTTTCTCACTGGAGATGCCCTCGGAACAGATCATGATGCGTATGCTCGCGTCATTAGGTCGGATTAACCAAACTAAGGTACGTACTGGTCAGCTCGATGATGATGATTGGGCGCGCCTGTCATCGACCATGGGGCTGTTGATTGAAAAAGGTAAGATGTACGTTGATGATGCATCGGGCCTAACGCCAACTGATGTGCGCTCTCGCGCGCGTCGTATTGCACGTGATCACGGCGGTATTAGTATGATCATGGTCGACTATCTTCAGCTGATGCGTGTACCGAGCTTGTCAGATAACCGTACATTAGAAATTGCGGAAATTTCTCGCTCACTTAAAGCGCTCGCAAAAGAATTAGAATGCCCAGTTGTAGCTCTGTCTCAGCTTAACCGTACGCTAGAGCAACGAGCTGATAAACGCCCAGTTAACTCTGACTTACGTGAATCGGGCTCAATCGAGCAGGATGCCGACTTAATCATGTTTATCTACCGCGATGAAGTGTATAACGATGACAGTATGGATAAAGGCACGGCAGAAATTATTATCGGTAAGCAGCGTAACGGTCCAATCGGTAAGGTGAGGTTAACCTTCCAAGGGCAATACTCGCGCTTCGATAATTACGCCGGACCGGCAATGGATGATGAGTACTAACGACTATGGCGCTGGCCACCGCATCAATTGATTTTTCAGCCCTTGAAGCCAATTTGGCACGTGTTAAAGCGCTTGCGCCTAACAGCAAAGTCATGGCGGTACTTAAAGCCAATGCGTATGGCCACGGCTTGGTGAAAATCGCGCAGCGCCTTGCTGCAGCGGATGCCTTCGCGGTGGCACGTATTGAGGAAGCGTTGGCATTGCGCACCGGCGGAATTACAAAGCCTATCGTATTGTTAGAGGGCTTCTTCAAAGCCAGTGATATTGAGATTATGCTGGCAAATAACTTCCAAACGATTGTTCACGATGAATACCAACTCGAAGCGTTGGAAAAAGCTCATCTGAGTGGCCAAATCAAAGTGTGGTTGAAAGTGGATACTGGGATGCATCGTCTTGGTATCGAGCCGCAACAATTTGAACATTTCTATCAGCGTTTAAAGCAATGCGACAATGTCTGTGAAGATGTGCAATTGATGACCCATTTTGCCTGCGCCGATGATGTCAATAATGCCTACAATAACAAACAACTTGCTACTTTCATGACCTTGGTACAAGGCAAGGAAGAAGCACTGTGTTTGGCCAATTCAGCCGCTATCATTAACTATCCACAAAGTCATGGCCAGTGGGTTCGTCCGGGCTTGATGATGTATGGCGTATCGCCAGTGCAAGGTCAGGTATCCGCCGATATAGGGCTTACTCCAGTGATGAGTCTGCGCAGTGAGGTTATCGCTGTGCGCAAAGTGCGCCAAGGTGAACCTGTGGGTTATGGCGGCAATTGGCAAACCGATAAAGATACGCAGTTGGCTGTCGTCGCAATTGGCTATGGTGATGGCTACCCTCGTCATGCAGTCAATGGTACGCCAGTACTTATTAATGGTGTGCGTTATCCCTTAGTCGGTCGTGTATCGATGGATATGATCACCGTCGATATTGGCGCACAGAATCACAATGTGAAAGTCGGAGATGATGCTGTGATGTGGGGGGTACACCTACCCATCGAAGAAATCGCTGACTGCGCAGATACCATTCCCTATGAATTACTATGTAATATTACCCCGCGTGTGAGCTACGAGTATTTAGACTAGTTTTTTATTTTTGTTCCCATTATGTTTACTTTTGTAGTGTAAAAGTATTGCAGCTTGTTAAGCTGTTGTTTATTTTTGCCTAAAAAAAGCAGAGAATGGAGTTTCTACCTTCTACAATGATAAATATAGGTACAGGCGCTCGGAGCAAACATGGCTTACCTAATAGAACTGGAAACGGACAAAGTAGTTTATTTACACGCCCACCATAGCTTTGGGCGATTTCAATACAGTGTGGATACACTGGTTGTTGACCCAAGCGTGTCAAAAATTCACACCATCATTGAGTGGCAAGGCAATAGCTGGCAGGTGCGTGATTTAAGCCGAAATGGCACATGGCTTAATGGTAAACGGCTCGAAAAAGAACAAAGCGAAGCATTACACTGCAATGATGTCATTACCTTTCCAGGAAATAACGCCAAAGGATTCCGCGTCGCTAATTTAGACAAGCCTCAAGACTTGTTGTTAGTACTGAACGCTAAGGGGGAACCCAGTGAGCAATCAATAGGGCTCTCTAGTTACAACCTGATTCCAGAAGAAAACCCTGAAATTGCAGTGTTTAGTCAGCGAGACAGCGGCATGTGGTGTTTTGAGCGTCTTGACGGTCCCATGGTTGATCACACGATTATCATTGAACACGATCAGGTCAGCGACAGCACCAATACATACCAGTTACATTTGAGCCGACTCGAGGCTGCAACGACCCTGCGTGAAGTGGTCAGTACGCGATTAGAAGATCTGAACTTTGTTTTTCATCTAACGTTGGACGAAGAGTCAGCAGAGTTATTGATCAAAGGGCCTCATGAGGAAGTGGATTTATGCGAGCGTTGTCACCATTATCTGACGCTCAATCTAGCGCGTTATAAGGCGCAAGACGCCGCTAAAGGCGTACATGAGTTGAGCCAAGGTTGGGTTGATACTGAAGTGATCGCCAAAGACCTAGGTATCGATTCTCGCTACCTCAATATTCAAATTCATCGCGCGCGCAAACAATTTAGTGATGCCTTGTCTCATATCCAAGGTGCCGATAACGTCATTGAGCGTAAGCTACGAAAAGTCCGCTTTAATGCCAGTAACTTTGAAATCTACAAAGGCCATCAACTGGAAGGGTCGATCAAGCGCGCGTCGAATTAAGGCAGTTTAGTACCATGCAACAATTAGCACACTATGAGCTTAAAAGGCTGGTATACCAAGGCGCGATGGGCGCGGTGTATGAAGCCTTTGATTCTAAGCTGGAGCGAGTTGTCGCTGTAAAAGTACTTCAGGGTGAATCATTAAGTGATGAAGCACACGCAGACGCCCTAAATGAAGCACGTTTCCTAGCCCGCTTAAATCACCCGAATATCATCCAAGTCTATGATTGTGCTGAGTATGAAGATTTGCACTTCTTAGTGATGGAGTTTTGTCGAGGTAAAAATTTACTGCAATATCAAAAGCAGCATTTATTGAGCCTAGAGCAAAAATTGAGTGTCCTTATCGACATCGCCAAAGGGTTAGAGCATGCCCATCGTAACGGCATTGTCCATCGCGACTTAAAGCCCAGCAACATTCTCATCAGCGATGCGGGTGTGGTTAAAGTAGCAGACTTTGGTATCGCTGAGTTCATGGGAGCAGCAGCTACCACCAAAGCCAGTGCAGGTACCAAAGGTTATATGTCACCGGAGCAGATCAAAGGGGAGCCACTTAGCCATAACAGTGATTGGTTTTCATTTTGTGTGCTGGCCGTTGAGTTTCTTTCTGGACGCCACCCTTTTGCAAACAGTGAATATACTGATATTACTCATGCTATTTGTGCCGGTGAATTTAATGACTTCGCTGATTGCGGCGAAGCATTGCCTCCTCAGTTAGTAAATATCTTCAAGCAAGGGTTATCGGTCGATCAACATGAACGCATCAACCTACGCCGTGGCACTCTCAGTAAACAACTAGAGCAAATCTTACAAATTCTTGTCCAGCAAGCCATCCTCGAACAGCAAACTGAGCCATTGAATAATTTAGAGCCTGCTCCAGAGCTCGAGCCAAATACATCGCCTCAAAAAAAGGCTCAGACCAGCCTCAAAATCAAGAATATTGTTTTAGTTGTTGCATTATTTTCGATACTCGGTGTGATGACTTATGTCGCAAAACATGCATTATATCGACCTGATGTAATCGCGATATTACCTACGCAACTAGATGAATTACCTAGTGAATTCAACTATTACGAAAGTACGATTCGAGGCGCAATTCAAAGTGCGATTTGGCAGGAACTGTCCGCGCAAAATGAACACCTTGTCAGCCACGCAGAACTGTCAATTATTGCCAAAGGAGCGGGTGATATTCTTGGGCAAAATCCTAAGCAGTATTTCCAAATGTTGGCACAAAGCACCGGCGCAAATGTCATCGTTACCAGCGTGGTTGTGTGTCAACAAAGCTATTGCTCGCTTGAAGTTGCGCGTTTAGAGGAGCCTGATTGGCAAGTAGCCGATGCCAAACAATGGCAAGCGAATATTACAGATTCTAGTAGCATGCATGAGTCAGCCCGTTTCTATACAGCGGCGTTGTTCAATCGCACTATGATTTCTGAGGCCGAAAATGAGCAACTTAAGGAACAGGTATTTGGTTACTACAGTCGTTACTATCAACACGGTGAAGTGAGTAAGGCATTTTTTGAGCAAGTTGTCAGTACGGTGGCAGAACAGCCTAACTTTGGTGTGACCTATACATTAGCTCGAGAGTTAGCGTTGCAATTGGAAAGTGTTACAGGAGACGCATCGTTCATTAAAACCGTGAATGGTTTGCTAAATGATGCACCGACGCAATACAAGCAATCATTAGGTTACTTGAGGAATCGAGCCCACTTGCTGTTAGCGTTAGGTGAAACTCAAGAAGCGGATGATTACATTCAGAAAATACGAGCACAAGGTGGAGCAGAGGCTGAGTATTACAACTTAAAGGCGTCGCTGTTTATACGTCAAGATGCACGGCAAGATGCGCGCGCAATGTTGGAAAAATCGCTAATTGCACGACCAAACATCAATGTGCAAAAGAAATTGGCGACGTTGATGTATGCGCTGGGTGAAGTTGAATCCACCAAAGCTATTTTACAAGACATAGTCAATAAAATACCGACAGAAAAAGACGCTCACCAACTGTTAACTGTTATCGCTTTGGTCGGTGGTGACTTTAAAGACGTGGTACAGCGCTATGAGTCACTACTAGAAGAAAATGCAGACCAAAAGGATTACGCCAACATCAACACGTTGAGCAACTTGTCATTAGCCTATCTTTATTCACAACATTACAGCCAAGCACAGCTTATCGCTGGGCAAGCGTATCAACTGGCTCCCAATAATTCCGCGATTGTGCTTAATTATGCTGATGCATTGACGCTCTCTGGCAGGGTAATACAGGCGAAAGAACATTATCAAATGGTCATAGACATCAATAATGGTGACGACTCTGCTTATTCCTGGTCGGATAGAGCGCAAGCCTATGCGCATTTGGGAGACTATCAGCAGGCAACGGTAGCGATTAAAGCCGCGCTCGAATCTGGTGCCAATTTGGGGGATGTGTTTTACGCAGCAGCGATTGTGTATAGTACCTCAGGGGATAAGCATTCAGCGTTGTACTATGTACAAAAGTCATTGGACTCGGGATATCATCCAAACTGGTTTGAGGTACCTTGGTTCAAGCCGTTGTGTGAAAACGCACAATTTGTGTCGTTATTGAATCAACCCCAACGGCTTTGTGCAGAGGTGGTTAATCCTCTTTAGGGCGGTCAACCACCACTCGAGGGTCTTGAGACATATAAAACTTGCCTGTACTGATTTGTTTTGCAGTGTAGCGGAAGTCAATACTCAAGGGCTGAGGCTCAGCAGAAGGTTGAACCTCAATAACTTGATCCGAAGGGGCATTGCTTTGTGCAGCATATTTGTACGTAAAGCCCACTTGTTGCACGGTGATGGTAAGTTGACGGTTATCGTCACTTAATTGTGAAGAGATATTGTAATTACAGTTACTTTCGCTATTCACATACTCAACACCATTACCGAAGAATTCCCAATCTGTGTCTTCAATATTCACGACTAAGATAGCGGCTTGGCGCTTAGCAATGCCTTGATTCTTTGCATTATTCGAGAAGGTGATATTGAATACATCCTGTGTATCCGGTACCGCCTCGTTATTTTGTATAAGCTGAGTAACCCAACGCTGCGTAGCGCTAGGTGATAGCATAAAGTTTTGTTGTGCAGTGTGGTCGTTAGGCTCGCATGGCACAATAAGCGTGCTAGATTCAGTGGCAGTCATATCTTTTCCTTGTTGTTATAGGTAACGATGGCTGTTTAACTATAGCTACTTTATTGCAATAAAAATCAAATTGTAATTGCTTGTAATAAAAGATTTTTAATTGGTTGTACCGCCTTAGTATAACGTTTACTTATGAGGCTAGGAAAAGAGCTGACCTTGTATCGTTGCAACAATGCGTCGGCGAGTGGCCATATCACGATGCTCACCAAGATATATGCCTTGCCATGTGCCTAGCACCAACTGACCATCTTTAATTGGTAGAGTAAGCTCACAACCTAGTGTACTTGCCTTAATGTGAGCAGGCATGTCGTCGTCACCTTCATAGATGTGGCGATAGAAGGGTTGGCGCTCTGGGGCTGACCAAGTGAAGTGTGACTCCATGTCTTGGCGTACCGTGGGATCGGCATTTTCATTAATTGTCAGGCTAGCAGAGGTATGCAAAAGCAACAAATGTACTAAGCCAATTTGGTAGTCTCTGATCTCTGGTAGTGCTCGAAAAAGCTCTTCATCAATAAGGTGAAAGCCTCTGCTTTTCGCATTAAGAGTTACCTGACGTTGTTGCCAACTCATAAGGTGTCGAAGCTGACTTCAATGCTGGCGTTACCGGCCGCTGAAGTGAAAGGAATCAGCAATGTTTTACCCTTACATTTATGACATATAGTGTGGCTTTTGCCTGCAACAACAATCGGTGTCGCCATGTCAAAGTCGTAACCTTTATCACCTAATAAGTTTTTTGCGCCACCTGCGACCATGTTTGTGATTTCACCCAACATGTCTGTAACCTCCTCATTGATGCGTGGAGGACGTTCACCGAGCATGCGCTCCATAACAGTGAGCGCAAGGTTTTCATCAAATGTGATAGACAAAGAGCCTTTTGTTTGTGGCCCAACCATACCAATCAAACCAGATACGTCACCCACTGCAACTTCATCCGTTTTTACGCGAGGTTTACCGGGGGCAAGTTCTGTGCTCGCCATTGTGGCAAGTACATTAAGAAGAGAAGATAAAAATGGATTGATAAACTCAACGTTCATAATCAAATACCTAAGTCACCGTATTGAAAAGTTTTGCGATGCGACTTTAAGACTGACAGCTTTGGCAAATACCATGCGCTTCAATCGTTTGAGAACTCACACTAAATCCTAATTCTAGTGCAAGTGAGCTCAGTTCATGCGAAATGACACCAGAATGCAACTCATCTACGTGACCACATTGATCACATATCAACAGTTGTACTGGGTGAATAGACTCAAAGTGATGACACAACATAAATGCGTTAGTGCTTTCGATTTTGTGGATAAACCCTTGATCAGAAAGGAAATCTAAAGCACGGTAAATCGTAGCTGGTTTTGCACTACTTTCAGTCAGTTTTAGCTGTTCTAATAAATCATACGCGCCGACACCACTTTTGGTACTAGCGAGTAATCTAAATACTTTTTCTCGAATTGGAGTGAAGCGAGCGCCCTTGCTATCGCACATTCGTTTAGCTTTATTGACCAGCGCATCTACGTTCATAACTAACCTTTTTTCCACTTTGAGCGAACTATATTAGCATACTATGCAATAGAAAAATTACTATCTCTGTATTGCGCTCAAGGTTATAATTTTGTTTTAGGTACTGGGGAGTTAGCGTGAACGAGTTACTAGCTACATTTATCTTCTTTTTTGCGGTAATAGACCCAATCGGTACCATTCCAGTCTTTATCGCTGTTACTCGCGGCGAAGATGCTGCGTTTAAACGCAAAGTCGCCTACAAGGCCGTAAGTGTGTCTGCTGTGGTTTTATTGTTTTTCGTTTTAGTGGGGAAATCCTGCTCAATGCCATCAGTATTCCATTAGCTGCCTTTCAAATAGCTGGAGGGATCGTTCTGCTTCTTTTCGCATTAACGATGATTTTTGGTGAGGGTAAACCGGAGTCAGAAATTAAAAGTATGCGCGATTCAACCGAAACAGCTATTTTCCCATTGGCAATTCCTTCTATAGCCAGCCCAGGCGCGATGCTTGGGGCCGTATTAATGACCCGTAATGAGCAATTCACCTGGGTTGAACAAGCGATTACCTCATCAGTTATGCTGGGTGTGTTGGTACTTGTGTTAGTACTTTTGTTACTCGCGCGCTATGTTCACAACCTCATTGGTGACAGTGGCGCAAGTATCATCTCTCGGGTGATGGGGCTTATTTTGAGCTCGGTTGCGGTCGCTAATATCCTCGGCGGTATCAAAGACTATTTTGCTCTGTAGTTAAAAGAGTTGTGTTGGGTGAAATTTATCGCAGAGTTGCGTATAATTCGCGCCCTTATCGCGCAACCCAGTGAACTCAGGTAATAAGCAATGACTCAAGTAACTTCAACAACACCATCATGGCATAAAGATACGTTTCGTCGTTTCAGCGTCGCGCCAATGCTGGATTGGACCGATCGTCATTGTCGTACTTTCCATCGCATCATGAGTAAAGAAGCGGTGCTATACACTGAAATGATCACCACGGGAGCGATAATTCATGGCAAAGGTGACTATCTACACTTCAACCAACACGAACAACCTGTGGCATTGCAATTGGGTGGTTCAAACCCAGATGAATTAGCGCATTGTGCCAAATTAGCCGCTGAACGAGGGTATGCTGAGATCAACTTGAATGTGGGCTGCCCATCTGATCGTGTTCAAAATGGTCGTTTTGGTGCGTGTTTAATGGCTGAGCCTAAGTTAGTTGCCGAAGGGATCGCCGCGATGAAGGCTCAAACAGATATCCCTGTCACTGTGAAAACACGCATCGGTATTGATGAGCAAGATAGCTATGAGTTTTTACTCGAGCTTATCGATGCGAATCATGAAGTAGGTTGCGATGATTTTATTATCCATGCTCGCAAAGCGTGGCTTCAAGGCTTGAGCCCAAAAGAAAACCGTGAAATTCCGCCGCTTGATTACCCTAGGGTCTATCAATTAAAGCAAGATTATCCGCACTTACATATCAGCATTAACGGTGGCATCAAGACCATCGAAGAGTGTAAGCATCACTTAGAGCATGTTGATGGTGTGATGATTGGCCGCGAAGCGTACAGTAACCCATACTTACTCGCTCAAGTTGATGAAGCCTTATATGGACAGTCGCCATTTACCTTAACTCGTCACGAAGTTGCCCAACAGATGTTGAATTACATTGATGATGAGATGCGTGAGGGCGCTCGTTTTTGGCATGTAGCGCGCCATATGCTTGGTTTATTCCAGGGGATGCCAGGAGCGCGAGGCTATCGTCGCCATCTCTCTGAAAATGGCCATAAACAAGATGCGACAGCGCAGACGTTAGTGAAGGCGCTTGAGTTTGTAAGTTAATAGCTTAATCGACCATAATTTGGTCTAAGCCACTAACATATCTTTTTTCATAATTTATAAAAACCTTACTAATCAGTGAGTTATTGTTTGGCATGCAACTTGATGATGTTTTAGTAGTTTAACATCAGGAGTATGGACAATGGCTCACTCTACATCAACACGTTTTTACCGCGACGCCCTTGGTAAAAAATTATCTGGGATTTGCTCTGGTTTCGCCAAACGTCATAATTTACCGGTTTGGCTTACACGCCTAGCTGTCATTATTCTGTTTCTTAATGCACCAATTCTAGTTGCCGCTGGATATCTGATTTGTCACTTCGTATTTGATGAAGGAATTGTTGTTTAGGTCACTGATTTTACTAAAGACACTAAGGTGTCATTAAGCTATATTAGGGTACAGTTAAAGTAAATCGATCAGGGAAGCGCTATGTTGCGTGTTTTTACTACCTTAATGGTGTCAGCTGCCGCATTATTTTTCTGTACCTTCAGCTTTGCTCATTCTGAAATCATGGTGAGTGATGCCAAAGTTCGTCAATTCTTGCCCGCTAGCACGAGTTCTGTTGCCTATTTGTCTATTATGAATCATGGTGACTCGGAGCGAGTGTTAAAAGAGGTTGATATTGAATCAATCGGTCGGGTAGAAATCCATACGCATGACATGCAAGATGGCATGATGAAAATGCGCAAACTAGATCAGCTCACGCTTAAGCCTAATGCAACACAGGTATTTCAAAGTGGTGGGCTACACTTAATGTTGTTTGAGCCAGAACAGCAGCTCAATCCAGGTGAAGATCTAAAAATGACATTGTATTTTGCTGACGGCGATCGCGTCTTTACACAGGCAAAGGTTTTTAGCCTAATGGAAGAAACGCCAAGCAGCGAAGGTGGGCACAAGCACCATCATAACTAGGAGTTAATATGTCACAGCACAAAGGAAAAATCGCTGCAGCGATCGCTGCAATCTTTCTACTTTTCTATCTTATCGCTGTTTATTGGAGCATTGAACCAGACCGTTTTGACGTACTGGAAAATGCGAAGCAACAAGCGGTACAGCGAAATGAACAACTAGTAACAGGTTATGTGACCACATCTACGCTTATCACCGTCAGCGAAACGCTTTTGCACAAACCCGGCGGTTATTTGAGTAACGATATGATGCCGCCGAGTGTGATGATGGACAACATGCCGGCATGGGAATATGGCGCCTTAGAAATGGTGCGCGATCTCGCGTTATCCATGCGTAAAGACTTTAGCCGATCTCAATCGCAATCAACTGAACATCCAGATCTGAAAAAAGCACAACCGCAATTTAATATCAGTAGCACAGCGTGGATGTGGCCAAGTGCAGAGGGTGAGTATCAAAAAGGTATCGACTTACTTGTTGAGTATCGCTCACAGATTGCAGACAGTGGTGACCGTCAAAGCCAATTTTATGCGCGCGCTGATAACCTCCGAGCGTATGTCAAAGAAGCAGAAAAGCGGCTGGGCAGTTTGAGTCAGCGATTGAGTGCGAGTGTTGGCCAAGACCGCGTGAATACGGATTTAGCAGGAGACAAAGAAGCGAACCAAGCAACCTATGCGCCATCGCAACAACAGGTGCGTACATCATGGTGGCAAATTGACGATGTGTTTTATGAATCTCGTGGCGCGACATGGGCGTTATTGCATTTCTTGAGTGCAATCGAACATGACTTTGCCGATGTGCTCGAAAAGAAAAATGCGCGAGTCAGTGTGCAGCAAATTATTCGTGAACTGGAAGCAACACAAGAGCCTGTGTGGAGCCCAATGGTTCTCAATGGTAATGGTTTTGGTTTTGTCGCTAACCATTCTTTGGTTATGGCTAATTATATTTCGCGTGCTAATGCGGCACTTATTGAATTAAGCGAGTTACTCGCACAAGGATAACTGGGGATAACATGAAAAAGTATTTACTCGCAGCGGCAGTGTCGTTGGCTACAGCAGCGCCTGTTGCACAAGCTGATACCTTATTGGGTCTGTATATCGGTGCCGAAGGATGGCAAGCAGAGCCTGAAGGTAGCTTTGGCAGCAATGGGTATGACCAACAGACATTTAATTTTGAGGACGAGACGCTGACAAGCTACTATGCAGCGTTGGAGCATCCGATTCCATTGGTTCCTAATGTTAAAATCCGTTATACAGAGATGGACATCAAGGGGATGACAACCCTTAACCAAACATTTGAATTCCAAGGTGTAGATTTTGCTGTAGGCACTGACATTACAACGCAGACGGATTTAAGTCACACAGACTATGTTTTGTACTACGAAATTCTCGATAACGGTGCGGTGTCAATTGACTTAGGTCTTGCTGCGAAGCAATTTGATGGTGATTTTTATGTATCAGATAGCAATTCTGCAGTGACAGCTAATGTGTCTGGGTTCGTTCCGCTAGCCTACGCGCGCGGTGAAGTTGGTTTGCCATTCACCGGATTAAGTGTGTTTGCCGAGGGAAGCATGTTCGCCCTTGATGATAGCTCAGTTCATGACTATCAGCTCGGTGTACAATGGGAATTTATCGATAATGTAGCTGTAGATGTTGCAGTGCGTGCGGGTTATCGCTCAATGCTGATTGAGCTAGACGACATCGATAATATCAACACAGATTTAGATGTGTCAGGTCCGTTTGCCGGCTTACAAGTCCACTTCTAATACATCTACAAGAAAGCGGCTTATAGCCGCTTTTTCTCTTTATAGGGTTAATCTTCTGAGCTTTGCAGGACCGGCTCAGGTAATTCCGCATCTGTTTTTAAATTATTTAAGCTGTGAATAATGGTGTTTTGCAGCTGGTGCTGTGCAAACCACGCGAGATAGGGCCCAAAAACAGGAATGGATACATCTCCGTTTTGTGACCACGTCACAACAGTGCCCTGTGCCGTCGACTGTATTTCTATCGAACCTGTGGATAAATACTCACTATTAATTAATACCTGAAAAAACAGTTCGGATTCTGTCATATTGATGATACTAAGCTCACCTTTGGAAGATTCACCGGACCAATAAATATTTGCACCCACTCCTTGAGATTTTGCCGGCACGACAATCTCTGCACCACTTTCAAATTGAGCAATGGCCAGCCATGAGGGCCAGCGACTCAAGTCTATAAGCAAAGGCGCGACTTGCTCCAGAGGGCGGCTAATAGTAATACTGTGTTTTGCTTGGTAACTTGGTGACAGAGTAAGGCCTAGAATTACCCAAAGCAGCACCAGTAATACTAACACTTTTAGTAATTTATTTAAGGGCTTAAGCACAATGATGATTGCCTCTAAAACGATACTTTTCAATTATAGCCTGAAGATTAGACTATACTGTTAAAGGCAAATTTTCTATTGTAAGCATAATGAATAATAGTGAAGTTAATTTCGCACCAACTCGACTTTCGGGGTTATAAGGTAGGGCATGTCATCTTCTAGCAGTGAATACATTTTTCTTAACGAAGAATTAGAGGAGCAGCCAAAGTTACTGGATGGTTATTGGGATATCTTGATAGTCGATGATGACAAGGAAATTCATGCGGTAACTGAACTTGCTTTGTCTAATTTTGAGTTTGAGGGTAAAGGCCTTAAATTTCACCATGCCTATGATGGGCAACAAGCTGTCGAATTGTTGGCGACGTTGCCGTGTATATCGGTGGTTCTACTTGATGTCGTAATGGAAACCGATGATGCTGGCTTGGTGGTGGCTAAACGTATTCGTGAAGAGCTACATAATCACTTAGTGCGTATCGTGTTGCGTACTGGGCAGCCCGGTTTTGCGCCTGAAGAGCAGGTCATTAGAGAGTATGACATCAATGATTACCGCACTAAAACAGAACTAACCCGTGCCAAATTGGCGACGACCTTGGTGACGGCTTTACGTTCTTACAATCAAGTTACGCAGTTATCTGTTCAAAGTAGCCTATTAAGCCAAGTACTCGGTGCTAATGAGGCAATTTTACGAACCACCGAATTAGCTGATTTTTGTGTGTCTGTCATCGATCATCTCGGCTCTTTCATTGGGGCGAATAAACCAAAAGGGCTTATTTGTGGTTTGTCTCGAGCCGGTGAAGTGCTTATCCATGGAGAGGCGCATTACGGTAGCAAGTTGTGTGACCAACCGCTGATTAACAGCAAACTCGATGTACAATTAATATCGCAGATTTCGGACACATTAGAATCCAAGACTCACCAACACTCAGAATTAGGAAATACTTTTTATTTTAAAGCGCATCAAGGCCAGTATGCTGTTCATCTCGCCTGTGAAACGTGCTTACAAGTGTCTTTCTTACCCTACCTTGAAGTGTTCTTGACTAACGTTGGAATGGGTCTAGACAATGTGCTTTTAGTCAAAACTCTCAAAGAAGTAGCATACGTTGATAGCCTCACAGGACTCAGTAGCCGCAATGGTTTTCTCAAGGAGCTTGAGCAACCAACCAAGCTATCAGACTGTTATGATTATGTTGTACTTATCGACATAGCAAGGTTTGCGGACATCAATGAGGGCTTGAGCCAAGAAGTTGGCAATCAATTATTGAAAAGTATCGCGCTGCGATTGCAACAAAGTTGTGTGAAAGCAAAGGTTATAGCCCGTCTAGGTGCTGATGTATTTGCTCTGGTACTCAATGAACGCACAACCCCACTTGCGCAGCTGCAGCAACATCTTGCTGAGCCATTTGTTGCCGGTGATTATCATTTACCCATTAATTTTAGTTTTGGAGTGTGCCCTCGTTCCTCATTTGGTGAAGATTCTTTGACAACGCTCAAGCGAGCGTCGATAGCACTGAGTCTGACAAAGAGCACTGCAAGTGTTAATTTTTCTTATTTTGACAGTTCAATGGAAGAACAAGCCGCGTGGCGTTTGAGTGTGGTGTCTGAGCTTCGTAAAGACTTTGAGGAGCGAAAACTTGAATTGTGGTACCAGCCGCAGATTGATTTGGCCACAAACGAGGTGTATGGATGCGAAGCGTTATTGAGATGGAAAAATAGCACGGGTAATTTCGTGCCGCCGGATGTGTTCATTCCCCTAGCCGAAGATGCAGGGTTGATAGTGGATATCGGTCAATGGGTGTTAGAACAAGCTTGTGCGATGCAAAAGCACTTAGCGAGCAAAGGAAAAGACCTGCGCATTGCAGTGAATGTTTCTGTCCCTCAGTTCAAGGTTAAAGGCTATGTAGACAAGGTTCAGGCAACGTTAGAACGCTTTGATGTATGTAGCAGTAAAATTGAGTTAGAAGTTACTGAAAGTATTGTAATGGATGACATCGCCAATGTTGTTGTAACGCTCAATGAATTGAAGAGGTTAGGCTTGGAAGTGGCAATCGATGATTTTGGTACGGGCTTTTCATCATTAAGTTACCTACAACGATTACCATTTGATCGCCTTAAAATAGATCGCGACTTTATCAAGGGAATTCCTGACCAAGACAGTGGAGAAATCGCTGAAATGGTTGTTTCTCTAGCGAAACGTCTTAATGTACGGGTACTTGCCGAAGGCGTTGAAACAAAAGAGCAAGAAGCCTTTTTGAAATCGATTGGATGTGATGAAGCACAGGGATATCTTTTTGCTAAACCATTGGATGGAATTGCGTTAAATAAGTTTTTGGGAACACAATAACGGCGCCAGTCGGCGCCGCTGATATATTTACTTCATGTGGACAGCTTTAAACGTTGCCAGCTTATCACCTTGCTCGTCTTTCAGTGTCAACATGTCACCTTTAATGTGATAAGAGAAAGTATTCGTTAACGCGTCGCTGAGTTGCTTCTCTTGTTCCATTAACTCAAAACACATTTTCTTAGTACTGGCTAAAGATTTAAAGCGCAAACCAAAATGTTGGCCTTTTACGTAGCTCCCCGTTACTTGGTTACAGCTTAAGAAGCCTGATACACGCCCGTCAGCATGAAGTGTAATTTGCGGCTCACGTTGTTTAACTTCAACAGTGTTACCTGCTACTGTCGTTGCTTTCCAGTACGTGTTGACCAGTTGTTCATTTGGTTTTGCTACACGCTCTAACATCACTTTTATAGGGCTAACGTTTTGTGTGGTGCCGAATGGGTCATTGTTTTGTGTAGTGATGTAACGCAATTCACCATTGTGCATAATCTTGGCACTGACACTGTAACGCATGCGTTCTTTTATCGAATCCGAAGGATAATTCAGTGTTACTTCATATGGGGGAGCTCCATTTAGCTCAATTGTTTGTGTTGCGATCACCTGAGCTGGCGCATCCATTCTTGATACATCTGACAAGCTGACCGTTAACATTGAGCCTGGAGGCTGTAGACTACGATCCTTGTAAAGTACTTGCACTTGCATGCTTTTCATTTGCTGTTCAACCTGCGTTTCTTGGTTTTGTTCAACAGTATTACTACATGCGCCTAACAACACACTACTTAAGGCCACAGCTGAGAAAATAACCTTTTTACTCATAATCTAAACTCCTTTAAAACTGCATTTACTTTATGTATTAGTGTATTAATTGTGCCTTAATACACCGAATTTATTACGGCCTTTTAGGCATTTAACGTGATCTGAGTCATGCTCGCATGAGATTGTTGTACGGCAATCCGTGAATACAGAACAACTCTCATATTGCTTTTTCAATTTAAGCAGATAGAACACCCGTCGTTAAAATAGGTAAGCACTGATTGTAGCCACAATAGAACGTCAAAGGAAATAATCTAAAAAATCATTGGCGACAAATATTTTTCTTCAAGTTGTTGGGGAAGCCCTTGTGACTTTAACGTCTCGATTGCAGCGTTTATCTTCGGTAATAATTTCTTATGGTCGCTACGCAAGCGAATATGTAACTGCCCTTGTGAATGCACCGCTCCAAAAGCGATTGCTAAATTCAGTTGGCGAGACCAATACAAAGCAGGTAAGTCACCGATAATCGCCACATCGATTCTCTTTTTGTGGATTGCCAAAACTAATTCACGTTCCGTGGCAAAGTCGACGCGCTTAAACTCATGATCATTATGATAATAATACCCTCTTACAGTGCCAACTGAAGCGCCAATAATCGACTGAGGTAATGCATAATTACTCACCTTACTAGGTAATGCCACGAGCACTTCTTGTACCGGGAGTAGGGCGTCTGAAAATACGAACTGCTCCAAATTCCTTTCTTCTTCAGTGAGCCAGGTTGGGCTAACAATTTCAAAATCGAGTTGTTGGTTAAGCATTAATTGCTGAGTTCGTTTAGCTGGCAACGTGACATGTTCTATCTCAATACCCGCTTGCGCCATTACCTGGATAACGAATTCATGCGAAATCCCAGGGTGTTCTTGCACTCCAGTTGAGTAAGGGTAATAGCTGCCACTTGCAGTAGCACTATATTTAAGAGGAGATGCCTGGACGCTCAGAATTAGCATGCTGAGTATGACAAACAAAAAACAGCGCAAAGGTCACATAGTCACAGTGATTAATGCCTTAAGCATAGTTTGTAAGCGTCAGATATAAAGAAAATTAATTATTGATTTTGTTTTAATAATGACATTGCTACGTTTTTGATTAATATAAAACTATCAGATTATGCAAATGTAAGGTTTCATATGCATCAGCAACGTCATATCGAAGTTGACGCTTTTGAGGCTCAGTATGTCGCTAGACAAGCCATCTTCTCCATTGATAAAGAATTGGTGGCCTATGAATTGTTGTATCGAGATTCACCAGAGAATTGTTTTCCTGCAGGAATGGGGGATTCGAAAGCGACTGGGCGTATGTTCTTTGACCTTATATTATTGCAAGGTTTGGAGAAGGTGAGCGATGGACTCACTGTGTTCATTAACCTTGCTACCGACGCATTACTTGAAAACCTCCCAGAGCTAGTCCCTGCAGAAAATACCGTGATCGAAATTGTCGAGCGCAGTCGATCGATTCCTTCTTTGGTAGAAGCAATCAGAACGTTAAACGACAAAGGCTATCATTTTGCGTTGGATGATTACGATTGTGACCCTAAGTGGGAACCACTCTTAGAATTGGTTGACTATATAAAAATAGAAGTTGAACCTGAGATTCGATAAGACCATCTCACTTATCAAAGAGTTAAAGTCTAAATATCCCTACACCCAGATTATCGTAGAACGGGTGGAAACACATTCACAAGTGCAGCAAGTCATTGCGGCAGGCGCTGATTTCTTGCAAGGGTATTTTTTCTCTGTGCCTTTGATGCTGGAATTTAAAAACATCAGCCCAGCACGCCAATCAATTTTAAAGTTATTGGCTGAGACATTGCACCCGGAACTTGATTTTAAAGAAATCAGCAAATACTTAGGGTTGGATGTGTCTTTGACGGCCCGCGTACTAAAAATGGCGAATAGTGCGAAAACGTCGCCGATAACCATTTGCTCGCTTGAGCAGGCTGTTACGTATCTAGGAGAAGACGCGATCAGGCGCTTTATTCGGATTCTAGCGCTCGGAGAGCTCGGAACAGACAAACCCACAGAATTGACAAAGTTGGGCTTGATGCGAGCGCAATTAATTGCAAATCTCATCGCACCTGCGGGCAAGCAAATGGTCGAGCAGGGCTACTTATTAGGTTTGCTCTCAGTATTGGATGCTGTGCTTGATGTGCCCATTGAAACTTTGGCTCAGGAATTCTCATTAAGCGGTGATCTACGTAGTGCGCTTTTGGATGCCAATGGCATGCTTGGGCAAGCTTTGGGTGTGGCGTATGCGAGTGAGTTATGTCAGTGGCAATTAGCTGAAGAGATACTGCAGACCATCCGTCCTGCCAGCGATGTACAAGTGCTGTATCGTTCCTTAAATCACGCACGAACGTATTGTGATGAAATGATGCGATTGCTTAGTGAAGAGTGACGCAGTACTCTCTTGGGAAAGCCTTCAGGGAGAATCATTGTGCGCCGTACTATTCTTTTATCTTTACTCATTTCCTCACTTGTCCTACTCACATATGCAGTGACCCAACCCGCGCTGACTTTGGAAGCAAAAATCGCTAAATCAGAACTGGCCAATACTGCGGTTGAAGCCATCACAGAAGATGCCCAGAGTAACAGCCGGCAAATGCTCTATTCACTGTCACAAATGCTTGGGTTAGATAAGCTAGAGGGCCACATTGATGCCTATGGCAAAACCCGAAGCATCTGGGGGACTGTCATCGAATTATTTGAGCACGATAATCGTTTAGTCGCGGTTTTGGTTGCAATGTTTTCGGTTGTTGTACCCGTGTGTAAATCTTTGATGCAGTTTGTCGTCTTGTTATTGCCAAGTGCGCGGATTTCGCCGCCATTGAGTCGTTTGAGTGGGGCCATGAGTAAGTGGAGTATGGCGGATGTATTTGTGCTGGCTCTAATTATCGCATTTTTGGGTGGCAATGCCGATGGTCACTTTGGCCAGTTAGTCATTATGAATGCATACCTGCACGAAGGTTTTTGGTTGTTTCTAGCCTACTGTCTAATGTCTATCATTATTAGCATGTTCTTAAAGCCAATAGACGGGCCAACAGAACAAGCACCTCAACACTAGTTTTTACTAATTACGACACCTTTAATGTCAAGCCGAGCTTTTTCCACTGCTCTTGCTCGGCGTCTAAGTCCGCAGCAAATAAAGAGTTCTCTTTCAACCACCGGCCTTTGAAAGACAGGTGCAAACTGTTTGCTTTTACTGCCAAGTTGAAAGGGGTGCTGGTCGCCCCTTGGCGTTTGCGATTTAACAATGCCGCGAGTCGAAACAGAGCAATCAAGCGATATAATACACCCGAGGGTAATTCAATAAACTCGGGCATTTCCCTCAGCTTCACTTTTTTGCGATGAAAACGAATTAACATTACGAGCAGGTGCTGTTGTTCTTGGGTAAAACCTGGCAGTTGCGTATTCGCAATAATGTAGGCGCTGTGCTTGTGAAGTCCTGATGAATTAATACTTAAACCGACTTCATGAAGTTGCGCAGCCCACATTAAGCTTGAAATCAACTCAGGGTCGTCGAGATGCCACGCCTCTTTTAATTGCGGATATAACCACTCCAATGTGGTGCAAATGTTTGCAGCATGTTGGGTATCCACGACGTAACGCTGGCTTAAGTTTTCAATTGTGCTCTGGCGAATATCTTTCGCTGTCAGCTTCTCTTGTAGCTCATGCAGTAACCCTTCGCGTAGCGAGTAATCACAATATTGCAGCTCCTCAATCGCGAAGTTTTGCATAATAGCAATGAGAATGGCCAAACCGCCGCAGAATGTTGCACGCCGCTCCAATGGTAGTTCTGTGAACGGAAGTGCTTCAATGTGCCCAGCGTCACACGCTGTTTTCATGAGTTTGTGTAAGCACTCTAATGTGAGTGGATTGTTTAGGTCACCCTCGTGGCAAATTGCACATAGCGTTTTTGCCGTGCCTGAGGTTGCTAACACATGTTGCCACCCTAACTGGCTAAAGGTATTGGAAATTGATTCTAACTCTTGCTCTGCGCGCACAATGGCACGGTTAAAGCGCTTTTGAGTGATTTTACCGTCTTTAAAAAACTGCTGAGAAAAGCTCACGCAACCCATATTGCGGCTACTTAATGCGCGGTGCTGATGATGCTCGCCAATGACTAGCTCAGTGCTACCGCCACCAATATCGATGACTAAGCGCTGTTCATCGTGGTGAACGTGCTGTGCCACACCTTGGTAAATTAATCGTGCTTCTTCTTGTCCGGAAATGATATCGATGTGAAACGGAAATACCGCACGAGCACGCTGCATAAAGCGTTTTATGTTACGTGCTCTGCGCAGTGTATAGGTGGCCACCACCTTAACGTTGGACGGCGGAAAATCAGCGAGTGTTACTGCAAACTGACGCAGAACATGCACGGCCCGCTCTATGGCATCATCGTCGAGATGATTTTTAGCATCCAATCCAGCAGCCAAATAGACGCGTTGCTTTTCTTTGTGTAACACCTCAAAACGACCATCGACTTCGCGAGCAAGTAATAAGTGAAAACTATTCGAGCCTAAATCGACGGCGGCATAAGTGGTTACATCATTGGTTTGCAAGGCTGGCTTCCCATTTCTTTAAAAAGTCATGTATGGCGATTTGTGAACGGATTCTTTTTCTTATTACCGCGTCGCACGTAGTTATTTTTTTGTTCGGTATCGATAATACGTGCTTTAGTTCTGTCACGCCATTGCAGCTCGAGGATCTCCAAAATGACTTGTTTCAATCTCGGACTGTAGATGGGTGTGCCGACCTCTACTCGGTGATCGAGGTTGCGCGTCATCCAATCGGCTGACGATATAAACACTTTAGTGTCATCGCCTTTACCGAACACCATCACACGAGGATGCTCTAAGAAACGGTCAACAATACTGATAATTTTTATGTTGTCACTCAATCCTTTAATACCCGGCACCAGTGAACACATGCCTCGGATGATCATGCGAATTTTCACACCTTGTTGCGATGCTTCATAGAGCTTGTCGATTAATTCCTTGTCAACTAAATTGTTGATTTTAATTAAAATATTACCATGTTTTTTCAGCTGGCATTGTTGCTCAATAAGCTCATATATACGGGCGCGAGCATTAATAGGTGACACCATTAAGTGGTTGAATGTAAAGGGCTTGTAGCTATGCTCGATGAATTTAAAAACGTTGTCACATTCTTCACACAGTGCTGGGTCTTTGGTGAAGAGACTGAAGTCGGTGTATATCTTGGCCGTTTTTTCGTGAAAATTACCCGTGCCTATGTGGGCGTAGGACACAATTTGTCCTTGTTCTCTGCGGTGAATAACACACAGTTTTGAGTGCACTTTTAACGAAGGAATTCCAAAGATTACCTTGATGCCTGCTTCATCCAATGATTTAGCCCATTGAATGTTATTTTGCTCATCAAAACGGGCTTTGAGCTCAACCATGACGGTGACTTTTTTACCATTTTTGGCGGCATTAATAAGTGAACCAATCAGACGTGAATGGCTGGCGACACGATAAATATTCACTTTGATATGCAGCACGTCAGGATCGAAAGAAGCTTGGCGCACATAGTTCAAAAAGTGATTAAAGGTGTGATAGGGGTAGTACAGCAGAATGTCGTCGTTTGAAATGGCATCAAATACGCTGCTGCAGCTATCGAAACTATGCGAACGGATAGCTGGAAGAGGTTTATTCTCCAAATATCTGCGGCCAACATTAGGAAACGATAAAAAGTCCCTGAAGTTACGGTAGCGCCCCGCTGGAATCAGTGCGTCAAAACGGTTAATGCCCATGCGTTTACGCAACACTTTAAGCATGTCAGCTGGCATGGTGTTGTCGTAAACGAGGCGCACTGGCTCAGAACGCAAACGCTGTTTAAGCCCTTTTGACATTTTGTCTAATAGGCTTTCTTCAATCTCATCATCGAGATTGTACTCGGCATCGCGCGTAAGTTTGATTGAATAGCCACGCAGTTTCTCGAATTTAAAGAAGTTCGCGAACACGTCTGCAAGATAAAAATGAATGATGTCATCGAGCAATACGATGGTCTTATGTCGTCTCGTTCTTTCGGCTGGGAGCTGGATGAAACGCGGTATCCGATTGGTGGGGACCTCTAGTAAGGCATAGTTGTTTTTTTCTTCACGCATTTCCACGAACAAATACGTCATTGTGTCGTTGATGTTCTCTGCGTAATTTTTATTTTGGTTAAGTAAGATGGGGGATAAGTGTTCGACTATCTCAGTTTTAAAATATTCACCAAGCCACTGCTGGTGGTTTTCACTGAGGTTATCCGGGCGCTCAATATGAATATTATGCTCGTTTAGGCCCTTTAAGATATCTTCATAAGCAACGTTAAAATCGTGCCCTAGTTTGAGTACTTTTTCCTGAATTAGCTGCATTAAGGCTTCGTCTTCTTCGAAGTCAGTGTCAGGTAATTTGTTAAGTAAGATACGGCGTTTTACATCAGCAACACGCACCTGGAAAAACTCATCGAGGTTATTAGAAAAAATACCTAGAAAGCGAATACGCTCAATGATGGGATTGTTTTTGTCTTTGGCTTCTTGCAATACACGCTCGTTGAACGAAAGCCAACTGAGTTCTTTAGGGTAATAGCTGGTGGATTGCATAGCGATTTGTTCAAAGTTCATAACGTACTTATATAAACAGCTTGGCTAAGTACGCTAATTTATTACTAATATATGACCGAAAGATGACACGTTCCGTACCTGCGCCACCTTTCAATCATCTGTTATCACTAACTTTCTACATCAACAATCACGTCGGGAGTGATTGATTCAAGGGCCTCAATAACCGCATCTCGGTTCATACCTGGAGGCAGTGAAACAGTCGCAACTGCACTGAACAGAGGAACTCCCCAGTTCGGTGCGCTTTGTTGCTTTGACGTTAAGTGAGTGATATTCGCGCCTTTGTGGCGAATGACTGAAGCAAGTTCTTGGACAATACCAGGGCGGTCATTTCCAGTAATGACTAAGTTGATTTGCTGAGGCGCTTCGTCCTGAATAATTTCACCCGATTCAACACGGATTTCCAGTTGAACCAAGTCATTTAGAGCATTCTGAAGCTCTCTTAAGTGTTCTTCAGCTACTTCAACTTGAACGATCCCCGCAAACTTACCAGCCAAATGTGAGAGGTTGCTGGCCAACCAATTACCGTGATGATTAAGGATAACTGAGGAAAGGTCTTCAAGTAGACCCGGGCGGTCTTTGCCAAGGACGGTTAATACTAACTGCTGCATAAGATAAGATTTCTTTATTATTGTGAGTTGAATACGTGTTCAAAAAGTAATACAAAAATATCAGAAAACTCGTTAAGGCAATGTTAATTAACAAAATTTATAAGGATTTGGTAATTTCGAGTGTCTAACACAAGCAAGTATTGACCCCTTTTCTGGGTTTGTCCAATTCTTCGCAACAACCAATCTTTGATTGTGTTTTTTACCTTTATTTACTGAAGTTTGCCGTATTTTAGTATCTGTTTGAGGGTTGTGTAACAAAACTGTCATTTTGATGAAATATAATCCGCGCATCGTAAAGATTTAAGGGTAAGTTGATGACTTCAAATCCGCAAAACCTGTCATTTAGCACGGATAGAAGCCGTCTGTTTAAAGACAAAATAGCGCAGTTCAGTATCACCTCTGGTGGGGTAATGGTACTTGTGGCGTTGTTGCTTATATTTTTCTATCTCCTCTACGTAGTACAACCTATTTTTGAGTCTGCTCATATTCAAGAGCGCGATAATTTTAGTGTCGCAACGAAAGACGTCGTAGGTCTCGGTCTCGAAGAGCAAACTGAAATTGCTTATATGCTTGAACGCAACGGCACCGTTGATTTTTACAACATCCAAAAGCAAGGTTTCGGGACGCAAATCGCTGAGTTGCATGCTGAGCTACCAGCATCAGTAACCAGCTTCGCTAACAGTGCTCCGCATCAAGGCTTGTATGCCTATGGTTTGGACAACGGTGAGGTGGTGGTTGTAAAACCTAGCTTCCGCGTCACCTTCCCTAATAACCAACGCAAATTAACACCGGTATTGAATTATCCACTAGGTGAAGCGCCTTTAGTGGTAGACGGTGAAGGTGAAGCGATTAAGCGTTTTGCGTTTGCGCAAAGCGAAGAAAAGCTAGCGGTTGTTGCCCTTACTGCTGACAAGCGTGTTGTTTTCAGTGCATATGTTGGCGAAGAAAACTTCATGACTGGAGAAGTAGAGTGGGTTGCTGAGCAATCAGAGCTAGAAATCGATGGTCGAATTGATGAGTTGCTCATTACACCGGATGCAAGTCGCGTTTTCGTTCGCTCTGCAAACCAAGTATATATCTTCGACACGCGTTATATTGATGAAATTGAACTGACTCAAGTTCTTGCTGCGAATGAAGAAAATGCCAACATTATCTCAGCGCAATTGCTTGCTGGCGCAAACTCTTTAATGCTTGCAAACGACAACGGCGAAGTATCGCAGTGGTTTGAGGTGAATACCGATGAAGGTAAAGCCTTTAAGAAAATTCGCGCATTTGAAACCTCAAAACAAAAATCTATCAACATCTATTCTGAGTTCTATCGCCGTACATTCTTTACGACTGATGCGAGCGGTGAGTTAGGTGTGTACTACACCACCAGTGAAGCAGAGCTTTGGCATGGTAAAGTGTCGGATGGCCCAATTAAGAACTTTGCAGTGGCACCGCGTGCAAATGCAGCATTAATCCTTGCTGATAATAAAGTGAGCGTTGTCGAAATTGAAAATGAGCACCCTGAAGTAACGTGGTCTGGCTTGTGGCAAGAAGTATGGTACGAAGGCTATCCTGAGCCAGATTATATCTGGCAGTCTACTTCGGCAAGCGATGACTTCGAGTCTAAATTCTCGCTCGTGCCAATCTCATTCGGTACGTTAAAAGCGGCGCTATACGCGATGCTGTTCGCGGTTCCAATTGCATTATCGGCAGCTATTTACACAGCGTACTTTATGTCGAGCGAGCTGCGTAAAGTGGTGAAGCCAACGGTTGAAATTATGGAAGCATTACCAACGGTGATTCTAGGCTTCCTTGCTGGTTTGTGGCTAGCACCTTTGATTGAAGAGAATTTGCCAGCCATTATTGCGCTGTTAGTGCTATTGCCTATTGCTATCTTATTGACGGCATTTGGCTGGAACAAGCTACCTGAGCATATTCGTCATCGTATTCCTGAAGGCGCCCACTCTGTGATCCTTATTCCTGTTGTGTTGTTCATTGGTTGGTTGTCATTTGCCATGAGCGGCTCAATCGAGCTGTGGCTGTTTGGTGGTAACGTGCGTCAGTACATCACCAACGAATTGGGTATGACCTTTGACCAACGTAACTCTTTAGTTGTGGGTATCGCAATGGGTTTTGCGGTTATCCCAACCATTTTCTCAATTGCAGAAGACGCTGTATTCAGTGTGCCTAAACACCTCTCAAATGGTTCACTTGCCTTAGGTGCAACGCAATGGCAAACACTTGTGCGTGTAGTACTACTAACTGCGAGCCCAGGTATTTTCTCTGCGATAATGATGGGGTTAGGTCGTGCTGTGGGCGAAACCATGATCGTGCTTATGGCTACGGGTAACACGCCAATTATGGATTGGAGTATTTTCCAAGGTATGCGTACGCTCGCTGCCAACATTGCTGTAGAGATGCCAGAATCAGAAGTAGGTAGTTCGCATTACCGTATTCTATTCCTAGCTGCATTTGTGCTGTTTATTTTCACTTTCGTCTTTAACACGCTTGCTGAATTTGTTCGTCAGCGCCTGCGTGAAAAGTACAGCTCACTGTAATTAAGGGAGAAACGACATGATAAGACAATGGTTTAAGTCTGGTTCTCCTTGGATTTGGATGACCGGTGGTGCGGTAAGCATCAGTTTGATTTCAGTTATTGGTTTGTTGGCATTAATTGCATGGCGTGGTTTGGGTTTCTTCTGGCCGTCAGAAGTACATGAATTTCACGTTGAAGGTTCACAACCTAAGCAAACAGTTATTGGTGAAATATATGACCGTGAAGTGGTGCCTGCGAGTCGAATCCGTCAATCGGGCATCGACTTAGGTGATTTCCAAGGTGAAGAAGTCACACGTTTCTTGGTAAAAACAGGTAACCGTGAGTATGTTGACCTGGATTTTCGTTGGATTCTAGAAACAGACATTCAAAGTCAATCAACACCTGAAAATTTAGCTGTGTTTGAACGCTCTAAAAACGGTAACTTCTACGGCTATATTGAAAAAGTCATCGAGAACGGCAAAGAAGTTCAAGGCGACAAAATCACTAAACTCGAGGAACTAGTTGAGCGTGCTGTGGATCTGAATGATCGTGCATTGGACCTACAAAACGGTGACATTGGCCACATTAACTATGAGTTAGAGCGTTTACGTTTAAAAGAACGTGCGTATGAGCTTGATGAAGAACTAACACATGAGCGTGTTGCTGAGCTTGAAACTGAGCGTAAAGCATTGCGTGAGCAATACAAAGAGCTAGAGAAAACACTTTTCCAACTGCGTGATGAAGCGAAACGTGACCAAGTGGTTGTAAAAGACATGCGTGGTGAGCTGGTAACATTACCGCTGTATCAAGTGCTTGATTTTTGGCAGCCGAACAACATGGGCTTTTTCGCTAAAGTCGGCCACTATTTTGGTCAGTTAGGTAAATTCTTATCTGATGACCCGCGTGAAGCAAACACCGAAGGTGGTGTGTTCCCTGCGATTTTTGGTACCGTATTTATGGTTATGTTGATGGCGGTAATTGTGACTCCATTTGGTGTGGTTGCAGCAATTTACCTGCATGAGTATGCGGCGAAAAATGCCGTGACTAAGATGATCCGCATCGCGGTAATCAACTTAGCAGGTGTACCATCAATCGTTTACGGTGTCTTCGGTCTTGGTTTCTTCGTGTACATGCTTGGTGGCAGTATTGACCAATTGTTTTACCCTGAAGCGTCACCTAGTCCAGTATTTGGTACGCCGGGTGTTATTTGGTCAGCATTAACACTGGCAATTTTGACGCTACCTGTTGTTATCGTATCAACGGAAGAGGGGTTATCACGTATTCCAAGCCAAGTGCGTCAAGGTTCACTCGCTTTGGGCGCGACCAAAGCAGAAACTTTATGGCGTATTGTTGTGCCAATGGCGAGCCCCGCGATTATGACCGGTCTCATCTTGGCTGTTGCCCGTGCGGCAGGCGAGGTAGCACCACTGATGCTAGTAGGTGTGGTAAAAATGGCGCCAACACTTCCGCTTGATGGCAACTTCCCATACGTGCATTTAGACCGTAAATTTATGCACTTAGGTTTCCATATTTATGATGTAGGCTTCCAAAGCCCGAACGTAGAAGCTGCGCGCCCACTGGTATACGCAACAGCATTCTTACTGGTAACAGTGATTATTGCTCTGAACATCACCGCGATTGGTATTCGTAACCACTTGCGTGAGAAGTTCCGCGCGCTAGACAACTAATGTAAAGATTTGAGATAGGTAAAAAACGTTATGATTACAGTTGCAACAGAAGTTAACGCAGACAACGCGCTAAAGTTGGATTTAGAAAATCTGACGCCAGAGCAAACTGCATTACAAATTAAAAACCTCGATCTTTACTACGGTGACAAGCAAGCATTGACTAATGTAAGCATGGATATCCCGAAAGGTCAGGTAACTGCATTCATCGGCCCATCAGGTTGTGGTAAATCAACGCTTTTACGTTGTATCAACCGTATGAACGACTTAGTGGATACGTGTCGTATCGAAGGTGAGATATTGCTGCATGGTGAAAACATCTATGACAAGCGCGTAGATGTAGCCGCGCTACGTCGCAACGTTGGTATGGTATTCCAGCGTCCAAACCCATTCCCTAAATCTATTTATGAGAATGTGGTCTACGGTCTGCGCCTTCAAGGTATAAAAGAAAAGCGTAAGCTTGATGAAGTGGTTGAAAAATCATTGCGTGGTGCAGCGTTGTGGGACGAAGTAAAAGACCGTCTTCACGACAGCGCGTTCGGCCTTTCAGGTGGTCAGCAGCAGCGTCTTGTTATCGCGCGCTCGATTGCTATTGAGCCAGAAGTATTGCTTCTTGATGAACCAACTTCGGCACTCGATCCAATTTCGACATTGGTAATCGAAGAGCTAATCAGTGATTTAAAAGACAAATATACGGTTGTGATCGTTACGCACAACATGCAACAGGCCGCTCGTGTATCAGACCAAACAGCGTTTATGTACATGGGTGAATTGATTGAGTATGCAGATACAAACACGCTATTCACCACGCCGAGTAAAAAAGAAAACCGAAGACTATATCACTGGTCGTTATGGTTAATATGTGATGCTTGCTATCATTAATGGGTAAGAATTAAGAAGGGCATTATGGAACACAATATCAATAAGCACATTTCTGGTAAGTTCAACGAAGAGCTCGAAAATGTGCGAAACCATGTGTTGAGCATGGGTGGTTTAGTTGAGCAGCAACTAAACAGTGCACTTGATGCTGTTGCTAAAGGCGACAGCGAACTTGCAAAGAAGGTAAAAGAAAACGATTACCGTGTGAATGCGATGGAAGTCAATATTGATGAAGAGTGCACACGCATTATCGCCAAGCGTCAACCAGCTGCAAGTGATTTACGTTTGGTAGTAGCTATCGCTAAGACGATAGCTGACCTAGAGCGCATTGGTGACGAAGCTGAGCGGATTGCTAAAGTGGCACTCGACTCGTTCACGAAAGATCAGCAAGGCTTGCTCGCGAACATGGAAAACATGGGTCGCTTAGTCGCTAAAATGCTGCACGATGTACTCGATGCATTTGCGCGTATGGACGCACAGAAGGCGTTCGAAGTGCACAAAGCGGATGAAAAAGTAGACCGTGAATATGAAGCGCTAACGCGTCAAATCATGACGTACATGATGGAAGACCCGCGCTCAATTCCGCGTGTGATGGAGCTCATCTGGTCTGTGCGTTCACTCGAACGTATCGGCGATCGCTGCCAGAACATTTCAGAATATGTGATTTACTTTGTTAAAGGTAAAGACATTCGCCATGTCTCACAAGAGACCATTGCGAAGACCCTTTAATTAGGTTTATCAATAAAGTGGGCAGAAAGGACTTTTGCCCTTTTTTATGCTTGTTTTTTTCAGTGTTTTTGAGTTGGCAAAACAATGATGAATTGAGCATGAAAATTCATGCGTTTGGGCGATTAATGGGGTAAAATTACGCCCGAAGCATATACGATATAAATCGAAAATAAATTTAAAACTAGTCGTGATTCTAGAAGTAATAGTAGGGCACTTCTATGACTAATTTATGACGATTTTATTGCAAACTAAGATTCAAAGGGTCAGTTATGCCTAGTAATGCGTTTTTAGGGGTTTTTGCAAAATCACCTATTAAACCAATCGAAGATCATATCAAGAAGGTACACAAAGCCAGCGCCATGCTTATCCCGTTTTTTGAGCACGTGTTCGAAAAACAATGGCATGAAGCGGAAGAGTTACGCCTTAAAATTCGCTCACTAGAACGTGAAGCCGATGATTTAAAACGTGAAATTCGTTTAAATCTGCCGCGTGGATTGTTCTTGCCTGTTGAGCGTACCGATCTACTCGAGCTGATCACTCATCAAGATAAGATTGCTAATAAAGCAAAAGACATCGCTGGACGCGTTGTTGGTCGTGAAATTATTATTCCAGAATCAATTCAAAAAGACTTCTTGCAGTACTTATCTCGTTGTGTGGATGCAACTAAACAAGCATCAAAAGCTATCAATGAACTAGACGAGTTGTTAGAAACTGGCTTCCGTGGTCGTGAAGTAACACTTGTTGAAAAAATGCTAGTGGAACTAGATGCTATCGAGCAAGACACGGACGACATGCAAATTAAATTGCGTCAGGAATTACGTCGCATCGAAGACACAATGAACCCCGTTGACGTGATGTTCTTATATAAGATCATCGAATGGGTGGGTGATTTAGCAGATATCGCTGAACGAGTAGGTGCTCGTTTAGAAGTCTTGCTAGCCCGTTAACATTGCCAGGATTTAACACAATGAGCAGCTCAGTGTTAAATCACACAAAGTTAAAACAATAAGGTTTTTCTGATGGATATTATTTCGTCCTACGGTACCGTGTTAGTGCTTGTAGCCGCAGCGGTAGGTTTCTTCATGGCTTATGGTATCGGTGCAAACGATGTAGCCAATGCTATGGGTACTTCTGTGGGCTCTAAAGCTCTAACGATCAAACAAGCAATCATCATTGCGATGATTTTCGAATTTGCTGGCGCCTATTTGGCTGGCGGTGAAGTAACATCAACGATCCGTAAAGGTATTATTGATGCCGCCCCATTCGCTGATATTCCTGAGTTAATGGTCTTAGGTATGATTGCAGCGCTATTTGCTGCGGGTACGTGGTTATTGATTGCCTCTTTCCTAGGCTGGCCCGTTTCTACGACTCACTCAATCATTGGTGCAATCATTGGTTTTGCACTAGTAGCAGTGGGCAGTGAAGCAATTCAATGGGCTAAGGTCGCGGGCATTGTTGGTAGCTGGATTGTTACCCCGGCAATCTCTGGTTTCATTGCTTACCTCATCTTTATGAGCGCGCAAAAGCTGATTTTTGATACCGATAAACCACTTGAAAATGCGAAGCGTTTTGTACCTTTATACATGGGTCTTGCTGGTTTTGTTATGTCACTTGTGACTATCAAAAAAGGCTTAAAGCACATCGGTGTTAACTTGGGTGCTGTTGAAGGCTACGCGCTTTCAATTGGTATCGCTGTAGTAATTGCTATCATTGGTAAAATCGTCATTCAACGTATGAAGATGGACCCGAAAGCGGATAAGAAAATGCAATTCAACAATGTTGAAAAAGTATTCGCTGTCTTGATGGTATTGACTGCATGTTGTATGGCATTCGCACACGGTTCAAACGACGTCGCTAACGCAATCGGCCCACTAGCAGCGGTTGTAAATATCGTTGAAAACAACGGTGAAATCGCAAAGAAAGCAGCGCTTGCTTGGTGGATCTTACCACTTGGTGGTATCGGTATCGTTGTGGGTCTTGCCGTTCTGGGTAAGAAAGTAATCAAGACGATTGGTGAAGGTATCACTCACCTAACACCAAGTCGCGGCTTCGCTGCTGAGCTTGCAGCTGCGTCTACTGTGGTTATCGCCTCAGGTACTGGTCTTCCTATCTCTACTACGCAAACCTTGGTTGGCGCAGTATTGGGTGTAGGTATGGCACGCGGTATCGCGGCATTGAACATGAGCGTAATTAGAAATATTGTTGTTTCTTGGGTAATTACGTTGCCTGTTGGTGCTGCACTTGCTATTGTAATCTTCTACATATTACGAACAGCATTTGGCGTATAAAGTGTAGGCGTCATACGCCTACCACGACTAAAACAGTCTTTTAGCTTGAAAAGATCTCAACGCCCTAGGTGTTGGGGTCTTTTTATTTGTGGGCATAAATATGACAAACCTTCCCAGTATTAAGCAGCTACAGTATCTTCTTGCCGTGCACCAGCATCAGCATTTTGGCCGCGCTGCGGCCGCCTGTTACATAGGTCAATCCACTCTCAGCAGTGCGATTCAAAATCTTGAAGAAAACTTGGGTGTACAACTAATTGAGCGTGAAAATCGCAGCTTGATGTTTACCGCCATTGGCGAAGAAGTAGTAACTAAAGCCAAGAAAATAATTGATGATACGATGAGTGTGAAAGAACTTACTCGTAGTCACCTGCATCCATTGAGTGGCACGCTCACTATCGGTATTATTCCAACTATTGCGAGCTTTGTTGCAGCGCCATTGCATTGTTTTAGTAAGGCAACATTTAAAGACCTTAACTTAGTCTTGGTTGAAGACACCAGCGACAATCTGCTTGATAAGTTGGAGCATGGTCACATCGATATCGCGCTACTGGCGTTACCTTATGAAACCAGCCGCTTCCATACGCAAATTCTTGCTAAAGATAAATTCTACCTAGTTCATCACAAAGACTATCAAATCGATGAGCATGTTGATTACAACGAATTGCCAGAGAACAGCGTGTTCTTGCTGGAGCGCGAGCATTGTATGACGGGGCATGCTCTCAGCGCCTGCAACTTAGAACGAGCTAGCTGTATAAATCCATTTGAAGCGGCAAACTTACATACTCTGCTTTCTATGGTGGAGTACAAGCTCGGCGTGACCTTCTTACCGCAAATGGCTATAAACGCTGGCATATTGGATACCAAGCCACTGGTTGCCAAAAGCTCTGATTCTGATGCACACCGTGATGTTGGTTTGGTGTGGCGTAAAACCACAGGACGAATTGGTGATTTCAGGCTCTTTAGCGATAAAGTGGGCGAATTTTTGCGTACGTGTTGTACAGTAGGCAGTGAATAAGTGTACTTTATAACACGATGAAAATATTGAACTAAAGCGGCATTGGCCGCTTTTTTTGTATTTTAGTTAAAATTATTCAAACTTTTTATTCTGACAATGCAACTAACCTAATAACACGATAACAAGATTGCACAACAACGTGATTTTTAATACTGAAGAACGGCTCATAAGAAAAGCGCAAAGCGGTAGTAATAAGGCTTGGTTGGCGCTCGTCAGGCAGCATGAGAAGCGCCTATATAACCAATGCCTGAGGTTATTGCGCCATCCGGATGATGCCTTAGATGTGATGCAAGAAACCTTAATCAGTGCGTATCAAGGTTTGAATAAATTCGATGGCCGAAGTCAGTTGCACACGTGGCTTTTTCGTATTGCTTATAACAAAGCCGCAGAGCACTTTCGTCGCCATCGAGAGCATCAGAGTATGGATTCGGTGGCAGAGCCAAGCAGCAATGTTTTGCACATGGAGCGCCCGCTGATGCAGGCACAGCAGAATCAGCAAGTTGTTGAGCATCTAGCGAAGTTACCCTTTGAGCAAAGAGTAGTCGTCGAAATGAAGTTTTTTCAGCACTGTACATTTGAAGAAATTGCCCAGCAGTTGGATGTGTCTCCCAACACTGTGAAAACCCGTTTATATGCCGCTTTAGGTCGCTTAAAGCCGCAATTGGAGGTGAGCGATGGCTGATCAACCGTATCTAGAAGCTCTATTCGAGCGCGCATTAGAAGGTGAGCCGTTAACCGAAGCGCAATGGGAAGAGCTTAATCAAGATCCTATTTTTGCGCAGATGCTAGACCAAGCAAAACACTGGCAACAAAGCGCAGCACAGTTTGAAGAACAAGAAGTGCCAGCGCAGTGGCAAGCACAACGATTATTTACATCTTCGTCATCATCCACTGCTTTCGTACCCTGGCTCGCAGCCAGTGTGATGGCCGTAGTAATGGTCTTTGGAGGAGCCAAAGTCATGGAGACGAATGAGCAACTTGTCGCGCAGATTAAACAGCAACAACAGTCTATTGAAGTACAACAACAGCAAATGCAACAGCTCAGTGACGCGCTTTTTGCGCAATCACAATGGCAGCAACAGGCGTTGGCTGATGTGGCTACGCAAACAGTCGATATCGCCCGCAGCGAACGTCAAGATGCGTTGTCAACATTGGTTGATTACATCAATACTCAACGGGCTGAAGATAATGCTTACCTACGATTGCAACTTAATGATATTGCAGAACAAATTGAACAGCAGCCGCCGTACAGCACGGCTTATAATGTAGAGAGTAAATGATGAAAAATTACGTTTTAGCAAGTGCCATGGCACTGGGTGTGTTTTCACTCACAAATTCGGCTCAAGCTTCAGAGTTTGAATCGGTCAATCGCCAAATCAGCATTGTAGAAAATATTCTGAGCACAGCTCTGAAACAAGACCTATCGCTCAACTCAGTGCAGATATCCAGTACTTACCTTGCACAGCAAGGAGTACTGTATCGAGTTCGTTTGGATAACCATTTTGTCTTTGTTTCTGAAATTGCAGATGTTCCGTTGCCTCCTTTACCACCAGAGGTCGTCATTACAGCAGATTCAATGACGATGAGTGACGGCCATGTGGAATTTATTAATGGCGATATAGAAGGTGGTGAGCATGAGGAAATTATTATCTCACTCGAGGGAATTCGCGAACAATCTGAGCAGATGCGGGAGCAAGCCGAGCAGCAAAGGGAGTTAGCATTTAGACTGCGTGAATTGAATCGTGAACAACGCGAGATTGAAGTTCAAACAAAATTAAGTAATGAAACCAAAGAGCTATCTGAGCAGTTAACTCAAGTTGAGCGTGAAATAGTGAAGGTCAAAGAGCAAAAAGATGCCCTAAGTGCCAAAAATAAAGTGTTGGTAAAAAGAGTCAAAGCTGAACGACTAAAGCAAAAAGAAAAGCAGCAGGAAAAGCAGCAGGAACAGTTAAAATCAGCATTAACCAGCGTTGCCAGAAGTCTGTGTGATTATGGTGTAGGTATGCGTGACATCAAAGACGATGAATATGTGAACATTGAATTTTCCCAATCTCGCGCAAAGCATATGGCCGTCTTTAAAAAGGCTGATATTAATCGTTGTGTGAGTGGCAAAATGGACTACCAAAAGTTGTTAAACAGCGCGCAACAATACTCGCTCTAAGCAACTAACCAACTTAGTAATGTTCCCCTCTCTGGGTGTAAATCTAGAGGGGGGTTTTTGTTCCTGCTTGATACTTCTCCATCGTCGGGAGAAAGAGCAAATACACCCAAATGACTAGGTTAAAGTAGGGGACCAAACCCAGTCCTAAATATAAACGCTCGGGGTAGCCTTTTTGTTTGGCATGAGCATAGCATTGATAAGCAATAAAAACGTTTACGCACAGAAGCAGAGTTACTAAAAAAATCATACCTATATCCTTTACTCTGGGGGATATACAAAACGATGTAGCCCGCAGATTTACTGTTTACCTCCTCGCTAACGTGTAGCTAGCGAATCGGCGTCCTCACCATTACTGGTTGTGTACATTCCTTTGTGGGTCGTTATTAGTATTATACCAACTAGCAAAACTCCTTAATCATTTTGATGGATTAAACTCGTTGCTACCTGTGTTAAAAATTTCTCTTTTAGAACAACTAAATATCGAAATTTTAGCCTTGTTATCAACGCAGTTTTATTGCCTCAGAATAGATTACTTAATTAAGCTAATTGGTATTACCGATTACCTTCGGTGTTTTTCATAGCGCACCAAGAAGCTTCAAGTATAGCTAACTGAAATTAAGGCGAGAGGTATCGTTGAAAAAAAACGCGAGACGATTGTTAGTCTGATGTTTTTGCAGCGATTATTTTTTGATTATTTTCTAAGGCGTATAAAGGAGCGGGTTTGGCTATGTAATAACCCTGTGCGTAATCAACACCTATTTCTTTAAGAAGATGATAAATTTCTTTATTTTCAACGTATTCTGCAACTGAGCCCTTCGAAAGTGACTTGGCGATATCATTGATAGCTTTAACCAGCGCATAATCAATTGGGTCACGTTGCATGTCGCGCACAAATGAGCCGTCAATCTTCACATGCTGTGCAGGGAGGCGTTTCAAGTAGTCAAAGGTGCTAAAACCTGTGCCGAAATCATCAATCGAAAAATCACAGCCTAGTTCGTTGAGTGCTAATATCATCTCTCGCGTCGCTTCTAAGTTACCGACACTCGCGCTTTCGGTAATCTCAAAAATAACCCGCTTTGGATCGACTTGATACGTCTGCAGCATGTCTTTGATATGTGGTAATAAACGGTCGTCGAGCAGGGATTGAGCTGACAAGTTTATGGCGATGCGTTGAATTTCAGGATGTGTGCTTAAATCCTCAATGGATTGACGCACCACACACTGGTCCATTAGATAACTATCGTTAAGCATTTCTAATGCGGGGATGAAATGATTGGGATAAACAAGTTCATCGTTAATTTTCAAGCGCAGTAGCGCTTCATAGTAAGCGATGCGTGAGCGTTTAATATCCCACACCGCTTGATAGTGCAATTCAATGTGATTTTGCTGTAACGCAGAACGCACGCTGTGACCCCACTCTAATCCAGACTGCATTGCATTACTTTGTGAGTCTCTTGCATCATAGCAATGGACCAAGTTTCGCCCTTGGCTTTTGGCGATATATAAGGCGATATCGGCTTGCTTTAAGCACTCACTTGCGTCTTTATTTTTTACCGATATTTGCGTAACACCGATTGAGCAGCTGATTGAATAGACTTGTTCTTGGCAGTGGAACTGGTGACTATCAATGGCCATACATATTGATTCGGCGATAATATGGGCATCAAGCAAGGAGGTATCTTGCAAGAGCATGGCAAACTCATCTCCCCCAATTCTAAAAATCATATGCTGTTCTTCGATATGTTGTAAGAACAATTCTGCGACCTCTTTGAGGACTGTGTCGCCCTCTTGGTGCCCTTTACTGTCATTGATGATTTTAAAATGATCGAGGTCGATGTAGATAAGCGCATGCTCATCTTGATTTTGTGTGCCGCTGCACAAGGAGCTTAGTTGTGAATCGAAACAGTAACGGTTGTATAGTCCTGTTAGGGTGTCATGAAGCGCAAGATGCTGAAGTTTGAGCTCTGCCTGTTTACGCTCTTCAATATTGTCGATTGAAACAGTAATAACATCGCCGTTACTGGTATCACTGACGTGCTGTAATCGGCACTCGAACCAGACTAGTTGCTTGTCTTTGGTCCATAACTGAATTTCAATTTTCTTACGTTTCGCTTGAGTTTGACTAATAGCTTGAAGCGTAGCGCTAAGTCGTTGTTTGTGTTCCTCATAGCAATAATCAATGAGTGATTGACCGATACTTTGTTTGAGACGAAATCCTGTATTGCTTTCCCATGCAGGGTTTATAAAGCGAATTTTTCCATGACCATCAAGCTCCATGACTACTGTGTTTAGGTGCATCAAGATACGTTGGTGCGCGGAGTACAGCTCCTTGTATTTAGATTGGCTTTGGCTCAGTTGCGCTACTTTCTTTTCAAACTCGCTGTAACTGGCAATAAAGTCTTCGCGGCGAGCAGCATGATCGCACACCTTCATGAGCAGGGCATCATCGTATGGGCGGCGGATGAAGTCCGTTACCCCACTGAGTAATAATTGTTCTGCATAATCAGCGTCTTGGCTGTCAATGATAGTCACAATTGCTTGACTAGCATTGTGCGCTAAGATGTTTTGTACCAGTGTATTAGCACTTTCGGCGTTGGCGATACTGGCATCAAGCAAAACAATAGCAAAGTGCCCTTGCAAATAGGTACTTAGAGCTTCTGAGGCGCTGTTACAAATTTGCACTGCAAAGTTAAGCGCTAATGCATTGCTCATTTGCTGTGCTTTTTCATTGTCGCCTTCGAGTAATAGCAAGCTTAAGCGGCTGGATTTTTCCAATTGTGTAGAAAGTACATTGGCCAAAATTTGTGGTAACAGATCTTGGCGCTCAATTGGCACGACGGCATCTATGCCATAACTCCGCGCGGTGGTTTCTGCAATTCGCTCGCAATAAAACGGTGGCGTCAAAACGATAGGTGTGTGTTTTGGTGTTTTCAGTAAGCCTGAGCGGATCATACGAGAAAAACGCCAGCCATCGATTTGGCCAACGTCTAACCCTGTGATCACTAGATTGACAGGTCGCTCTTTGAGTATGCTAAGTGCTTGTTGAGAATCACTTAGCTCAATGACGTCAAATATTTCCAAGCGTCCCAGTGTTCGCTTTATTAAAGCGCGCTCTGCAGCACTGGCGTTGACTATCATTAAACTCAGCGGCATTGCCATATTTACTACCTGAAGTTCTGAATTTGTTTTTAGAACTGTAGGTTATAGTGAATTGAAGGGACAGACAAGTTCAGACGCTTGATTTCATACTAGGTAATCACTAGACTTGGCGCGATTTTAAGCACCCGGAGAGTCTGATATGCGCGTGGCCGATTTTAGTTTTGATTTGCCTGAAGAGTTAATAGCCCGCTTCCCTCAAAAAGAGCGAAGTGAAAGTCGCCTTTTAAAAGTCGATGGAAATTCTGGGGCGACGTCACATCATATCTTTAAGGACATTATTGATTTCATTGAACCGGGCGATTCTGTTGATCTTCAATAACACTAAGGTGATCCCTGCGCGTATGCACGGGCAAAAAGCCTCAGGCGGCAAGGTGGAAGTGTTGGTTGAGCGAGTACTAGACAACAAACGTGTTCTCGCTCACGTGCGCTCAAGCAAATCACCCAAACCGGGTACTATGCTTATTCTCGAAGGCAAAGCCGAGATGGAAATGGTTGGACGCCATGGTGAGTTATTTGAATTGGTGCTTCAAGGTGATGCGTCAGTGTTAGAGACTCTAGAAGAAATAGGGCACATGCCATTACCGCCTTACATTGACCGCCCTGACAACGACGAGGATAAGCAACGTTATCAAACTGTATACGGCGAAAAGCCTGGTGCTGTTGCAGCACCTACGGCCGGTCTGCATTTCGATGAAGCATTGATGCAAGGTTTAAGAGATAAAAACGTCGACATGGCATTTGTTACTTTGCATGTGGGGGCGGGTACATTCCAGCCTGTGCGTGTGGACAGCGTTGAAGATCACCACATGCATTCGGAATACATTGAAGTACCCGAAGATGTTGTTGCTGCAGTGCAAGCTGCAAAAGCACGCGGTGGCCGTGTGATCGCTGTAGGTACAACGTCGGTGCGCTCCCTTGAGTCGGCTGCTAAAATCGGCGGTGGCACCTTGAAAAGTTACTTCGGTGACACGGATATCTTCATTTTCCCGGGTTACAAGTTCAATGTGGTCGATGCCATGATCACTAACTTCCATCTACCAGAATCAACATTAATCATGTTAGTCAGCGCATTCTCAGGGCAAAAGCACATCATGGATGCGTATCACGAGGCGATAGCACAGCGTTATCGTTTCTTTAGTTACGGTGATGCGATGTTTTTGACTAAGCAAACCGACTAGAGCTGTGTCGGTTTTTTGTGGCCAGTCTCGTGCTGGCTATTGCGATTTTTGCAGGTGCCTTTATAGGCCATTAATCAGTTTTACACAGGCACCAGCAGGTATCGATCGCCCCGTTAGGATTCGCGCTGTAGAAATCAGCTTTTGTTGCGGAGTGTGCTAGAAACAGTGAGATAGGGATATCGAGCTAGGTTTACCGAGGTAGGATACCTCGTTAAACCGTGTTGAAAGCTAAACGAAGCGTTTAACAAAAATCTGGGTTCGTAAGCATTAGCGAATCACGGTTGCCCTAGGAGTTCTTAGAGGAAATGGGCAAGCATTTCCTCTAAGCCGGCGTCGGCGGCCCGACAAAGCCTGAATTTGACGGTCACAGCTGCGTGGCTGTAAGCAATTTACCCTGCCGGCATCCATGCCTCCACCTCCTCGCGCTGCGACGATACTTAATCGTCGTTCACTCGTCGCCCCTTTTATTTGTTCGATTCGCCCCAATTCATAGTATTGCTTGCACAAAAAAGGTAGAATCGGGCGGTTAAATTGCGTACTCAAGCGCAACAGTTTTGAAGAGTTGGACTGTTTTTCCGACCGATTGAGGATCACATGAAGTTTGAACTAGATACAACCGACGGTAAAGCTCGCCGCGGTCGCTTAATTTTTGAGCGTGGTGTTGTTGAAACACCTGCATTTATGCCAGTAGGTACGTACGGTACCGTGAAGGGCATGACCCCTGAAGAATTGAAAGGCACAGGTGCGCACATTTGCTTGGGTAACACCTTTCACCTGATGCTCCGTCCAGGTACAGAAATTATCAAGCAACACGGTGATTTGCATGATTTCATGGGCTGGGACAAACCAATTCTTACTGATTCAGGCGGTTTCCAAGTATTCAGCCTAGGTGCAATGCGCAAAATATCTGAAGAAGGTGTGTTGTTCAGCTCGCCGGTGAATGGTGAAAAGATCATGCTTAGCCCTGAAAAAGCGATGCAAGTGCAACGCGATTTGGGTTCAGACATCGTCATGATTTTCGATGAATGTACGCCTTACCCAGCGACTGAGAAACAAGCGAAGGACTCAATGGAGCTCTCGCTACGTTGGGCAAAGCGCTCGAAAGAAGGCCATGGCGATAATCCATCGGCACTTTTCGGAATCATCCAAGGTGGCATGTATCCTGAGCTACGCGCACAGTCGCAAGCTGGTTTAGAAGAAATCGGTTTTGATGGTTATGCACTGGGTGGTCTATCGGTGGGTGAGCCAAAAGAAGACATGATCAATATTCTTGATCATCGTGCATACAAAATGCCGGAGCAAAAGCCACGTTACCTAATGGGTGTGGGTAAGCCGGAAGACATCGTTGAAGCCGTACGCCGTGGTATTGATATGTTCGACTGCGTGATGCCTACACGAAATGCCCGAAATGGCCATTTGTTTATCACTGATGGCGTTGTGAAAATCCGCAATGCAGTGCATAAGACGGATACTTCACCGCTTGATAGCGAGTGTGATTGCCATACCTGTACGAATTTCTCTCGAGCTTACCTTCATCACTTAGACAAGTGTAATGAAATACTCGGCGCACGATTGAATACCATCCATAACTTACGCTATTACCAGCGTTTAATGGAAGGTCTTCGTGAAGCAATTGCTGCTGGAGAGCTTGACGCGTTTGTAGCAGACTTTTATGCTCGCCGTAATATGCCAGTTCCAGAACTCGCAGAAACAGAATAACTGCTAGCCCGCCTTGTGCGGGCTAGCGTGTAAATTAAGACAATAAAATTATTAGTTACTTAGTGAAGGGGAAAACCTGATGAGTTTATTTATTTCAAACGCTCACGCGAGCGCGGCAGGTGCTGCACCAGCTGGTGGTGGTTACGAGATGCTAATCATGCTAGCTATCTTCGGCCTTGTATTTTACTTCCTTATCTACCGCCCTCAGGCAAAGCGTGTAAAAGAGCACAAGAGCCTAATGAGCGCGTTAGCGAAAGGCGATGAGGTACTTACTCAAGGTGGTCTCATCGGTAAAATCACCAAGGTGTCTGAAGAAAAAGACTTCGTGATGATTGCACTAAACGACCAAGCTGAAGTGACGGTTCAAAAAGCGTCAATTTCTGCAGTGCTTCCTAAAGGCACAATGAAGTCACTATAAAAAGGAAAGATACGTGTTAAATAAGTATCCGTTATGGAAGTATTTACTCGTGCTTTTAGTGCTAGCGGTAGGGGTGCTTTATGCTACCCCTAACATCTACGGCCGAGATCCTGCTATTCAGGTAACTGGTGCCAAAGGTGCAGACGCAGACTTAAGCGCACTTGATACTGTAAATACCATCCTTACAGAAAATAAAATTGAATCGAAATCGAGCAAGCTCGAAGACGGGCAAATCCTAGTTCGCTTTAAGAACGTAGAAGAACAACTCAAAGCACAGGATATTTTGCGCGACAACTTAAGTGAAGATTACATTTCAGCTATCAACATGGCGCCGGCTCAGCCTGAATGGCTAAAAGCGCTGGGTGGTAACCCAATGAAGCTGGGTCTTGACTTAAGTGGTGGTGTGCATTTCACCATGGAAGTGGACATGGTTACCGCAATGGACAATGCACTGAACCAGATGGAACAAGACTTCCGCTCAGATTTACGTGAAGAAAAACTACGTTATCGTACGATTCGTCGCGTTGCCGGTGCCGATTCAGTGCAAGTGGTTATGCGTGATGCCGCTGACAAAGCAGCGGCAGAGAAATTCTTGCAAGGTCGCTACCCGAACTACCTGTTCAATGATGACGGTAACAACGAAGAAGGCTTTGTTGTAGCGATGAGTGAATTGCGTATCAAAGAATTACGTGATTACGCTATCAAGCAAAACGAAACCATCATTCGTAACCGTATCAACCAAATTGGTGTTGCCGAGCCAAATGTACAGCGTCAAGGTGCAGAGCGCATCATCGTGCAATTGCCAGGTGTACAAGACACCGCTCGTGCGAAAGAAATTTTGGGTGCGACAGCAACGCTAGAATTCCGCGAAGTTGACCAAGATGCTGATCCAGGTCTGGCTTTGCAAGGTCGTGTGCCTCCAGGCTCTGAAGTCATTAACGATCGTTCAGGTCGTCCAGTGGTACTGAAAAAACGCGTTATTTTGGAAGGTAGCCACATTACTGGTGCCCAATCGAGTATGGATGAATATCAACGTCCACAGGTGAATATTTCACTTGATTCGAAAGGTGGCGCGAAGATGGATGCATTTACCAAGCGTGCTATCGGTAAGCCAATGGCAACGGTATTTATTGAGTACAAGCCATCGGGTAAGATTGATGCTAACGGTAAAGCTCTGCCTCCGATCAAGGTGGAAGAGGTGATTAACGTAGCAACGATTCAGGCTCGTCTGAACCGTAGTTTCCGTATCACCGGCCTTGATAGTCCGGCAGAAGCGCATAATCTCAGTCTATTACTCCGAGCAGGTGCGCTTGTTGCGCCAATTCAAATCGTTGAAGAGCGTACGGTTGGTCCTAGCCTAGGTCAGGAAAACATTGAAGCCGGTATGACTGCAGTTGTACTTGGTTTTGCGTTTGTACTCGCGTTCATGTTGCTTTACTACAAAGGTTTTGGCCTTGTTGCGAACCTTGCACTTGCAGCTAACCTTGTGATGATTGTGGGCGTGATGTCGATGATCCCAGGTGCAGCGCTCACCTTGCCAGGTATTGCCGGTATCGTACTGACCGTCGGTATGGCAGTAGATGCTAACGTGCTGATTTTTGAACGTATCCGTGAAGAGTTGGCCGATGGCCGTAGCCCTCAACAGGCAATTCACTTCGGTTACGACAGTGCATTTAGCACCATTTTTGATGCCAATATCACCACACTTATCGCGGCGATTATCTTGTTTGCAGTGGGCACAGGTCCAATTGCAGGCTTCGCAGTAACCCTTGCGATTGGTATTTTGACATCGATGTTTACCGCAATTGTTGGTACACGTGCCGTGATCAACTTAATCGTTGGCGGCAAACGCATCGAAAAGCTGTCGATCTAGGAGCAATCAAGCATGCAATTATTAAAAGTAAAAGGCACTTTGCCATTTATGAAAGCACGCAAATTAGCAATGGGTTTCTCCATTTTGCTGATCCTCGCTTCTGTTGCGTCGTTTTTCGTAAAAGGTCTTAACTTTGGTTTGGATTTCACTGGCGGTACAGCCGTTGAAGTTGGTTTTTCACAACCAGCAGAGCTGAGCACTGTACGTAAAGTACTTGCTGAAAATGGCTTTGCAGAGGCGTCTGTACAGTTATTCGGTTCGAGTAAAGACGTACTCGTGCGCCTTCCTCCTCAAGGTGAAGGGGTGAAAGCGGAAGTAATCGGTAACCAAGTAATGACTGCACTGAAGCAAGCGGATGCTGATGCACAAATGCGTCGTATCGAGTTTGTTGGCCCAAGTGTGGGTGAAGATCTCAAGGAGCAAGGCGGCTTAGCGATGCTAACCGCGCTTATTTGTATCTTGCTCTACGTTGCATTGCGCTTTGAATGGCGTTTTGCATTGGGTGCGGTATTTGCGTTATTCCACGATGTGGTTTTGACAATGGGTTTATTCTCTTTGTTAAACCTTGAGTTTGATTTAACCATTTTGGCGGCAATACTCGCGGTAATAGGTTACTCACTCAACGATACTATTGTTGTATCTGACCGTATTCGTGAAAACTTCCGTAAAGTACGCACTGATGACACACTCGAAATTATCGATATTTCACTCACACAAACATTGAATCGTACCTTGGTAACGTCAATCACCACTATTTTGGTATTGATAGCCTTGTTCGTATGGGGCGGTCAAACCATTCATGGCTTTGCTACTGCGTTATTGTTTGGTGTGTTCATCGGTACTTACTCATCAGTATACGTAGCAAGTTCTGTTGCTGTAGCACTGGGTGTAAGTAAGGAAGACCTTATTCCAGTAGAAGTGGAAAAAGAAGGCGCAGACTTAGACGCTATGCCTTAATTTGTGTTTTCACAGAGGACAATGCCGCTCGTATCGAGCGGCATTTTTTTGTGCTAATTTTTTGAGTAAGCGACCTTATACCAACTCGCTCTATTAAGTGGGTTGGTATTGAAATGAAGGATGACTGTGTGAAACGCTATTTTATGTTTCCTCTTTTATTGCTGCTCGCAGCGTGCGGCAAAGCACCAGCGGATAGCGAGACAAGCTCAGAAGCACCTATGCTCGTAGTGCAGAGCTATCAGCAGCAATTGCACAGCATGATGATGAAGCTGCAACTTGGAAATGAGTATAAATCGCTTCATGGCGACACTGAGCATTTAGCTGCACTTTCGTTGGTCCTGTTATCGACGCACAATGCAGCATTTAGTCAGTGTGAAGGTTATTTGGCACCAGTGATTTCTACCGCTTTGCAATTTTCAGGTATGCCAAGCCATGAAATTAAACATAAATTCTTGGATGAAGGAATGCTGCCGGAATTTGACGATCCTTTGTGCTACCACATAAAAGAACTTGCTACTCATCCTTCTTATATGGCGGCGTTATCGGTAGAGCCAACAACAGTCAATTACGCTGAAATTGCTCTGCAATTAAGAGAACTTCAAGAGCATTTATTGTTGCTGTACCCATCATTGCGGGAAAAGTAACCACTTCATTTTATTGTCATAATTCACTGTTAATGTACGTTGTTGTTTGTGCTTTTAGTGTGGTAAGCGAGTGAACGCCCAATTGGCAGGTGAATTGACGCAGATATTGCAGCGTGGAACGATCACAACTGTATTCCAACCTATTTTTGCCATTGATAGGCAGCAAATCCTCGGTTATGAGGCGCTAAGCCGAGGCCCTAATGATAGTGCTCTTTGTTCCCCGGGTGCTTTATTCAGCTGTGCAACAACACTCAACAAGTTGTCTGAACTGGAACTGCTTTGTCGTGAGACGGCTATTAAGACGTTCGCAGTACTTAATCTCCGTGGTAAATTATTTCTAAACGTCAGCCCGAATACTCTACTCGATCCTGAACACCCAAAAGGGCAAACTCTCAGCTTGTTGAAAAAGCATGGTTTGGGGGCGCATCAGGTAGTAATTGAATTAACGGAGCAGGACAAAGTAGACGATACCAATTTGTTGCTCAGTGCCGTAGAGCATTACCGAGAACTGGGCTTTTCCATCGCCATTGATGATTTGGGGGCGGGTTACTCGGGGTTAAAGCAATGGTCAGAGATTCAACCTGATATAGTGAAGATAGATCGTTATTTCATAGATGAATGTGACTGTAGTGTCGTTAAGCGCGAGTTCTTAAAATCCATATCTGAACTTGCCAAAGCCACTAATACACGCGTAATTGCTGAGGGGATTGAGCGCCCTGAAGAGCTTCATTTATTATCCAAATTAGGTATTAACAATGTACAGGGCTTTCTTTTAGAAAGACCATCTGCTCAGCCAAGTATCGAATTTAATGCGCACATGTTCGAGGCCAAAAGCATGGCTAAAGTGCTTGAGTCAGAGCAAGATCATTCTATGTCGATTGGTTGGTTGGCAATATCTCAATTAGCTGTGAGTCAACGAATCACATGCAAAGAGGCTCAGAAAGTATTCGAGAGTGATAAATCTTTAATATCGGTTGTTGCCGTTGATGACGACAATAAACCGATCGGAATGCTTTATAAAGAGCAACTTACTGAAATATTCGCGTCCCATTACGGGCATGCTCTATTCGACAAGAAGGCGATTGGGGCGGTGATGGATCGCCAACCATTTATTGTTGATGAAAATGAAAAGCTAGACAGTGTTAGCCAGCGAATCTCTGACAGTGATGTTGATATTCGCCGAGATATTATAGTGACACGAGAGACGCACTATATTGGCGTGGTGCCACTAAAGCATATTCTTAAACACATGACCGAAGAAAAAGTGAGAAATGCGCAACACGCGAATCCGTTAACTATGCTGCCAGGCAATATTGCCATTAATGACGCAATTGAGCAGCGTATTTATAATCAAACTCCTTTTACACTTGCATATTTCGACTTGAATCATTTTAAACCATTCAACGATCTCTACGGGTATGCAAAAGGTGACGCGGTCATTAAGTTAGTTGCAGATTTACTACAAGAACAATGCCATGCGTCTCACTGCTTTCTGGGGCACATAGGTGGAGATGACTTTATGGTCATTTTTGATGATGAAAACGCATTGCCAATTTGTCAGAAAATCGCTTCAGAATTTGATGTTCTCGTCTGCGATTATTTTAATGCTGAGCATATTAGAGCCAAAGGCTATTGGAGTCATGATAGGCAAGGTAAGGCGTGTTTTACACCCTTGCTCTCTATTGCTATCGGCTTAGTCAGCCCAGATGTCGCTCATTGTCAAAATGCCCATCAAATTGCAGCACTCGCCGCCGATGCCAAGAAAGAAGCAAAATCACAAACCGGTAGTTATGTCTTTGAGTGTCAACGGACCCAACCTGCGGCCCCATTATATCGTTTAGACCATTATCAGGCATAGGCAGCTCACAACCCCCCTTTGGCATATTGTTATTTGCTTATTTGTGACACTTTGATAATCTTTGGCGCAGTTTTTATGGGGAATGTTATGAAGCTTCGTCACCTAGCTATTTCACTTAGTTTAATTAGTGCATCTGTGAGCATAGGTGTCAATGCTGCAAGTGCCGAGCACAAGCAATGTGACGTAGAGCTTACTCATGGTTTGATAATCACCGAAGATACAATTCGAATTGTCGATAACAACCAAACCCGAGTGCAAATAAACCATGGGAATCAATTACTCGTAAAAGGGCAGTGGATAGAATTAAATGCTCAAGAGGCTCAGGTGCTTGAGCAATACAACAAGATGATCAGGGATACCGTTCCAGAGCTGGTTGATTTGGCCACAGATGGCGTCAATATTGGCCTGAGTGCCATTGAAAATGTTGTGACTGGATTGTCTGACAAAGAGCCTCAAGAGTTGAAAACTCAACTTCAATATGTAGAGCGTGCACTGCGTGATAAATTCAAACGTGGTGATGATTTTTTCTATATCGCCCCCCAATCGCTGTCTAAACTGGACGACTTCTTTGCGCAGGAAGTATCAAAAAAAATTCATACCGCTATTCAAGGCTCTTTGGGAGCTATGTTGGTTTCATTAGGGGATGCACTGCAATCTCAAGAAGGCAATATAGAAGATCGCATCAGTGATGTAGGTGAGCGTATGGATATTATTACTTCTGAAATAGACAAATCATTGCAGAAAAAGGCAGAGCAACTGGCGCAGAAATCTCAAGAGTATTGCAACTGCTTAAATGCGCTCGATAGAACGGAATCGAAACTTCAAAAGATTGTGCCTGAGTTGGCCGATTTTGATTTGGTAAAAATAAAATCGGGCAGCTAAAGCGACGCTAATCTTTGAAGAAAGAATCTTCACTCTGAGCTAACATCGCTTCAACTTCTTCAATAAATGCTTGTGCATCACCATGTTTTTGCTCGGTTGATAGCGGGGTAGAAATAGTATTGGATTCAGAAGACCACTCACCTAGGTCAATCAGTTGACAACGCTTCGAGCAAAATGGTCGAAATGGACTCACTTCTCCCCAAACAACATCATTGTTACAGGTAGGGCATTGAACAGTTGTTGGCATTACGAATTATCCTAAGGTGTCCGCTAAGGCCGCCAGTGTAACCAACGGACCGGCAAATTTGAAGCTACAATTGCGTCACGCGATTGACTTCAGAAATTGACGTAACGCCTGCAGCGGCTTTGTGTAGACCCGATTCACGTAGCGTGGTGAAACCATCGTTCTTAGCCAGTCTAGCTAGGTCTAAAGAGCTTGCTCCATCCATAATTGCTTGTGCCAGCGGAGGTGTAATCTCCATGACTTCATACAAACCTGTGCGGCCCTTAAAGCCATCTGTGCACTCATCACAGCCGACTGCTTTATACAATTTCAGGCGACTCAGCTGCTCTTCTGTAAATCCTTGATTTAATAGCTCATCATGGGGAAGTTTATCAGGCTCTTTACAATGCTTACAGAGTTTACGAGCTAATCGCTGGGCAATAACCAACGTTACCGAGCTTGCAACATTGTAGGCTGGTACACCCATATTCAATAAGCGTGTTAGCGTCTCTGGTGCAGAGTTAGTGTGTAGGGTCGACATAACCAAGTGCCCTGTTTGTGACGCTTTAATCGCTATTTCAGCCGTTTCCAAGTCACGTATCTCACCAACCATCACTACATCTGGATCTTGACGTAAGAAAGCTCTGAGAGCGTTAGCAAAGGTCAAGTCAGCTTTAGTGTTGATTTGGACTTGGTTTATACCTTTAACGTTTATCTCTACTGGGTCTTCAGCGGTGGAAATATTACGCTCGGCGGTGTTGAGTATACTTAGACCTGAATACAAAGACACCGTTTTACCCGAACCCGTCGGGCCCGTAACTAGAATCATACCGTGAGGTTGACTTAATGCACGAAGATACTTTGCTTTTTGATCTTCTTCATAACCTAGAGCATCAATACCCAAAGAGATATCTGAGGAGTCGAGAATACGCATAACGATTTTCTCACCCCAAAGGGTAGGCAAGGTACTGACACGAAAATCTATTTGATGACTTTTAGAAAGCGAGATTTTAATACGACCATCTTGCGGTTTGCGCTTCTCGGATATGTCCATTTTCGCCATGACTTTAATACGGGCCGCAATGCGGTTTGCAAGCGCCCACGGTGGGTGAGCCATTTCGTGTAGTACGCCATCAATACGAAAGCGTACGCGGTACTCACCGTCATAAGGTTCAAAGTGTAAGTCCGATGCTGAGCGGTTGATGGCATCTCGTAAAATTTTATTGATGTAGACGATGATAGGCGCATCATCATCTGAATATTGATCTTCATCGACAACATTTTTGGCTTCTTCTTTATGAAGTTCAGCCAGCTCGTCGGTGTCTTTTTGAGATAATTCTAGCGCATGGGTTGCATCGAATAGCCGTTCAATCAGCTTGTCAATGTGCTGAAAGTCTGCCAATACAACATCGCATTGCAAGCCAGTACTGAATTCGTAGTTTTCGAGGGCACCATAATCAGTTGGATCAGAAACAGCTAAAACGAGTTTTGAGCCCTTTTGGGTAAGGGGGATAACCCGGTGCCTGCGAATTAACTTTTCTTTGAGTAAATTTTTGTCGATTCGGTTTTCGTCAAACTGACTAAGATCGAAAAGAGGGACGCGAAATAATTCAACGCATTGATTGAGCAGCTCGTTGTGGCTCATGTTACTGCAACGGACAATCAACTCTGCCGCACTACTACAGCGATCTTGCTCCAGTTTAACCTTGTCATTGTCAAGGCGACCTAGAGTTATAAATTTACGGATCAGTGGCGAATTGATGTTCATACAATACCGATATAACGCAGTTAAAGTCTAATTATAATAAGCTTATAAAAATTAGGTTATTACAGAGTATAACGTTATTGTTGTCTATATTAGCAAGATTGCAAACTAGCTAAGTGTAAATAGCATTGATGATAACGTAATACTTTATTTTTTAGCTCAGAAATAGAGCTCGTATTACTGATGATATCATCACTTTTTCGTACTTTCTCGGTACGGCTCATTTGAGATTCAATTATTGTTCGAATGTGTGACTGCTGTGCACTGTCGCGAGCGCTTGCTCTGGCGACTTGTAGGTCAACGGGCAGGTCAATTAATAGCGTACGGGAGCAATATTTATCTAAGTTATTTTCGAATAGCAAGGGCGCTTCTAAAATCACGTAGCCGCTTTGCGCCTGATTGAGCTGGTCAAGCATTTCAGCCCTAATCATGGGGTGTAGTAGGGCATTCAACCACGTTTTTTCTTCGTTATTACTGAAAATAATGGCCCTGAGTTTCGCTCTATCTAACTCTTTTTCAGGTGTAAGAATATCATCACCGTATCGTGCGGTGATCGTGATGAGGCCCTGAGTACCCGGTTCGACAACTTGGCGAGCCACTTTGTCGGCATCGACAATGTCGATGCCTAATTCTTCAAAGTGCTGGCTGGCGGTTGATTTACCCGAACCGATACCACCAGTCAAACCCAATATCCAAGGCGTAGTATTAGCCAAGTACCATACTCATATATGTTGATTGGATTTGCTCACCCCACAGCAGCGCAATCCATCCAGCTATCGCAATGTATGGGCCAAAAGGAATCGGAGTGGCTTTGTCTTTGCCTTGAATTGACAGCAGAGTGATACCAATAACTGCACCAACAACGCTCGATAGGAGAATGATCAGAGGCAATGATTGCCAACCGAGAAGCGCTCCAAATACTGCGAGTAATTTGAAATCACCATATCCCATACCTTCCTTGCCAGTGACTAATTTAAACAACCAGTACACGCTCCACAAACTTAAATAACCAATTGCAGCGCCGATAATGGCCTCACTTGGTGGGATGGTTATACCAAACACACTCGCAATGAGCGCCAGCCATAAAAGTGGCAATGTGATTTGATCCGGCAACAACATGTGATCGATATCAATAAACGTCAGTGCCACTAGCGCCCAAGTTATTATGATAAATAACAAGGCAAGTGATGTTGCACCCAACTGCCAAGCCACGACCAAACTAATCGCAGCAGTTAATGCTTCAATAGCTGGGTAACGCTTTGATATAGGCGCTTTACACGTTGCACACTTTCCACCGAGTATTATCCAACCTAAGACTGGGATGTTATGCCAAGGTTTGATCTTTGCATTGCACTTTGGACAGCTTGAGCTTGGGGTTATGAGGTTAAAGGTCTTGTTTTCTTCGTTAGAATCCGAGCTATTCAGCTCGTCAGCAAGAAGAAGCCGACATTCGCTCTGCCATTGGTTTTGCATCATTTTTGGAATGCGGTAGATCACCACATTTAAAAAGCTACCAATAGCCAGCGATACTAAAAAAACCGTGGTCATAAAAAACCACGGCTGAGATTGCATCAAATTAATTACTTCTGAGAACATAGGGTTTTACTAACCGCCTACTACTTGTCCTAACTGGAAAATTGGAAGATACATGGCAATAATCAAACCACCAATCAGTACCCCCAGAACGGCCATAATCATTGGTTCTAGTAAGCTAGATAGGCCATCGACGGCATCGTCTACTTCCTGCTCATAGATGTTTGCAACTTTCGCCAGCATGTCATCGAGTGACCCCGATTCCTCACCGATGGCGACCATTTGAATAACCATATCCGGGAATATGTTTGAGTTACGCATCGCCCAGTTCATTGGGTTGCCTGAGCTCACCTCAGACTTAATCTCTAAAATCGCATCTCGATACACGGCGTTTCCGGAAGCGCCCGCCGCTGAATCTAGAGCATCCACTAGTGGAACACCCGCCGCAAATGTGGTCGATAATGTCCGAGCATAACGTGCGACGGCGGCTTTGTTTAAAATCATTCCTATGACAGGCAGTTTTAGAATTGCAGCGTCGACTTTGTCACTGAATTGTTTATTCCTCATTCTCGCTTGTTTAAATAAATAGCCACCAACTCCAAGCCCTATTACTGCTACCCACCAATAGCTTTGCATAAATTCTGAAATACCTATCACCATCAACGTGAATGCTGGTAATTCGGCGCCAAAGCCAGCAAATATTTCTTGGAATTGAGGCACCACGAAAATGAGTAGAATTGATGTTACTAAAGCAGCAACAACAATAACTGCAGTGGGATAAAATAGTGCCTTTTTGATTTTAGATTTAAGTGCTTCTGCTTTCTCCTTATAAAGAGCAACGCGGTCAAAAATTCTATCTAATGCACCCGATTGTTCGCCTGAAGCGACTAGGTCGCAGTATAAATCATCAAAGTATTTAGGGTGTTTGCGAAGCGCTGTACTGAGCGGTTGACCCGCTTTTACTTCATCTCCGATAGTACGTAGCAGTGATTGCATCCCCTTATTTTCTGAGCCATCAGCAATCATGTCGATAGCTTGCACTAAAGACACACCAGCCAACAACATAGTCGCTATCTGCCGTGTTAACATCGCAATTTCTTTAGCTGTAATTTTTTGCTTGCCACCACCAAACAAAGGTCTTGGCTTTTTCTTTACTTTTGATGGGGTTATGCCTTGCTTTCTGAGTTGAGCTTTAACTAAGGCAATACTAGAACCATTCAGTTCACCTTCGAGCTTTTTACCACGAGAGCTAACACCAACCCACTGAAATGTGTCTAGTTGATTTATTTGTTGTTTTTGCTTTGCCATGATTCATCCAAAACCCTGATTTATCACTCTATATTAACATGATGTTTAAGATTTGCTTATTTTAAGTATAAGCTATTTCGATTAATTTGGGGTCTACACATTGGTTACACGATTCACTTCAACCAAGCTAGTCACTCCTTGTGCTGCTTTTTTCAAGCCAGACGCCCTTAGGTTATTGACACCTTCTTGCTTAGCTACAGCTGCAATTTCTAATGAATTACCACCGCGCATAATGATTTCTGCAATTTTAGGTGTGATTGGCATTACCTCATAAATACCGACACGGCCTTTATAACCTTCGGTACATTCGTCACAGCCTTTGGGTTTAAAAATGGATAAATTTACTATCTGGTCTGGGGTGAAACCTTGCTTGACGAGTTCCTCATGGGGCAACGTTTCTTCTTCTTTACAGTGGTTACACAACCTACGAGCAAGACGCTGTGCAATAATTAAGCTAACAGAACTGGCGATATTATAAGATGGCACGCCCATATTCATTAATCGAGTTAGTGTTTCTGGTGCTGAGTTGGTGTGCAAGGTTGATAGCACTAAGTGACCAGTTTGTGCCGCTTTGATAGCTATTTCTGCTGTTTCTAAGTCACGAATCTCACCGACCATGACCACATCCGGGTCTTGACGAAGGAAGGCTCTTAGTGCGTTTGCGAAGGTCATATCTGCACGGGCGCTAATTTGTACCTGATTAATACCTTCGAGGTTTATTTCAACAGGGTCTTCGGCAGTCGATATATTGCGTTCTGTGGTATTGAGAATATTTAAGCCAGTATACAGAGAAACCGTTTTACCTGAGCCGGTAGGGCCCGTTACCAAAATCATGCCTTGCGGTTGAGCAAGTGCGTTCATATACAAGTCTTTTTGTTCAGGTTCATAACCTAATACATCGATGCCTAACATTGCGCTTGAACTGTCCAAAATACGCATAACAATTTTTTCGCCCCACAAAGTAGGCAAAGTACTTACACGAAAATCGATGCTTTTTTTCGCGTTTATTTTTAATTTTATGCGACCATCCTGAGGTTTTCTTTTCTCAGCTAAGTCCATGTGGGACATAACTTTGATACGTGCAGCGATACGGCTTTCTAAATTTACCGGCGGCGAAGCGATTTCATGAAGTACGCCGTCAACACGAAAGCGAATGCGATAGCGTTTTTCATAAGGCTCAAAATGCAAGTCAGAAGCACCACGTTTAATTGCATCCATCAAAATTTTGTTGATGTAAACAATGATGGGGGCATCATCCTCTTTTGAATTGACATCCGTGGCTAAGTTTTTCTTTTTGCCATCATCCGCCTCGACTCCTTCGAGGTCTTTCATATCCCCTTCAGATAAATCGAGACCTGATGCGCTGTCAAATACAGATTCTATCGCTTTGTCGAGGTAATCATAGCGTACAACCACGACTTCTGTTTGCATGCCTGTATTGAATTCATAGTCTTCAAATGCGTTAAAATCAGTCGGATCCGCGGTGGCAATATAAAGTGTCTTACCCTTTACAGCGATAGGTAAAAGGCGATGTTTGCGAATCAGCTTTTCATTTACAAATTCAGAACTGGGGAGAGATTCATTATCGAATAGAGACAAATCAAATTGAGAAACATGAAACATCTGACTTGCACGAGCTTGCAATTGCTCAGGTTTCATATTTGCAGCTTTACAGATTAGTTCAGCTAAGCTGGAATTGTGCTCATTTGAGGTGTTACTTAATGAGCTCAGCTCTAACACCCCCAAGTTGGCAAGTCGTCTAGCCAATGGTGAGTTTAAGTTCATGATTTAGATGGTCTTACAAAGCATTTATATAAATCTAACACATTTAGCGATATCTAACATCATATGTGGGGATTTTTACCAAACACTGAACTCGGAATCCTAATCAACACTAGACTTACTTCGAATTGTTGCTAAGAAGCATAGCGGCTCTTCAAAAGATACTCTGGATTTCTATTTGAATTGGCGTTCTTTACGAGGGAGTAAAAGTAGAGCGCAGGATTGTCCCTGCGCTCCTGTAAGATAATAAATTATGCACCTGGAGTAAGAACGCAATTACCACCGTTTGACATATCACAGCTGATAGAGCCAGTGCCTGGGTCAGCAGGATCTGCAGTTATTGCGGTGTCGAAGTCTACCACAGTGTCAATAGTGTCACAGGCTGACGTGTTAGGAACTGTATATGTAGTAACATTCGGGTCATGCAGTTCTGCAAGTGCTGTCTTTGCATACGCATTTACTTCAGCTAAACAGGCATTGTCAGCCGAACGGATTGTGTAATTTTGATACGCTGGCAACGCGATAGCTGCAAGGATACCGATGATCGCTACTACGATCATTAATTCGATAAGGGTAAAACCCTTTTGTTGTTTGCGGGTCATTTTTTCCATTTTCCTCTCCTAAAGGATTATTGGGCAAAGTTAAGGTAACCTGAGTAACTGGCTTCACAAATGTAAAAACAATCACTCTAAACGTGAACAAAGCCCTAGTTAATTTGGGCAAAAAGCTTCATTCACTAGGAAGACCTAATCACGTTAAGTTAAGCAAAGTATAGTCGATTTTCAAATAGCAACTAGCTTTCGCATTAAATTAACAGCCAATATAAGCTTCCATTGTTACAACTATATTGATTTATAACAAAGTATTACTTTTTTTTACAAACCTAATTCTTTGAAACTAGATGCTACCATGTGATTTTTGCTTTGGGTAGTCCCTTTTATAACAAAATGTAACATCTGTACCTTGGCTTGCAACTTTTTTGTGCACGCTGAACGCAAATTAAAAACGCATTGATAAATCAATTGCTTTTACGTGCTTAGTTAGCGCGCCGCTCGACACAAAATCCACGCCAACGTTAGCATATTGTTGCAGCGTGTCCAGCGTAATGTTACCAGAAACCTCCAATTTTGCCTTCCCTGACGTCATTTTGACCGCTTCACTCACATCTTCCAGAGAAAAGTTATCGAGCATAATGATATCAGCGCCCGCAACTAATGCTTCTTGAAGCTCGGTTAGATTTTCTACTTCCACTTCCACCGGCTTTTCTGGGTGGTTGGTTCGCGCTTGAGTTACTGCTGCAGAAATGCCGCCACAAGCCGCGATATGGTTTTCTTTTATTAAGAACGCATCGAACAATCCAATGCGATGGTTGTGACCACCGCCACATTTTACTGCATACTTTTGCAGTGCACGTAAGCCTGGAATGGTTTTACGTGTATCGAGGATTTTCGTGTTTGAACCAGCAAGTACTTCAGCGTAAACAGAAGCCGCTGTGGCCGTTGCGCTAAGTGTTTGCACAAAGTTAAGGGCGGTGCGCTCAGCCGTTAAAATTGCGCGGGCATTGCCTTTGGCAGAAAAAGCAGCTGGTCGGCAGTGACCTTGTCGCCATCTTCAACTTCAAAAGACAGCTCAACACTTGAGTCTACCTGCTTGAACACTTCCTCTACCAAAGCCTTGCCACAAAATATCGCGTCTTCTCGGGTGATTACTTTTGCATGAGCTTGTTGATTTGTAGGAATAAGTTGTGCGGTGATATCGCCGTCTTGGGCGCTTTGTCCATCTAAATCTTCAGCCAGTGCTTGTGCAACCAAGCGAGAAATTAAATCTGTATTCACAGTCATTACAAAATACCTATAAATTTATACTGCACCGTCGAAGTCGAGCTGACGCCAAGATTCGAAAACAAACACTGCCACCGCATTCGATAAGTTCATACTACGGCTGTTGGCCTGCATCGGAATACGCACACGTTGATCTTCTGGTAAGGAGAAAATGATGTCTTCAGGAAGGCCGCGTGTTTCAGGGCCAAAAAGTAGCGCATCACCTTGCTGGTAATCAACTTCATGGTGATACTTTTTACCTTTAGTTGTACACGCGAAGATGCGCTTTGGCTGTTGTGAGTCGATGTAGCTTTGCAGATTTGCGTGACGCTGAACTTGAGAAAACTCATGGTAATCCAATCCCGCACGTTTAATACGCTTGTCATCCCATTCAAAACCTAATGGCTCGATTAGGTGTAATCGATACCCTGTGTTGGCACATAAGCGAATAATATTTCCCGTGTTTGGCGGGATTTCAGGCTGAAATAATATGATGTCTAGCATAGTGATAATCGGAACATGCTCGCCAACAGGCGTTGCGTGGCTAAAATTGGCGTAAGTATATCAAATTTAGCTACAATAACGCACTCCCAGTGATTTAAAGAGAGCAATTTTGGTGGCCAACGAAGTAAACGATGTAAAACCAGCTAAAGGTAATACCCAAGGTTATGACTTTTGGGTGAAGCTTTCGAGTTTAAGTACGTTGGTGTTAGTAAGCCTTATGATCGCCGCAAAAGCATGGGCATGGTTAGCTTCAGGTTCGGCTGCGATGCTCGGCTCGCTGACAGATTCGCTATTGGATGTCAGTGCCACCTTGATGAACTTTTTTGTGCTTAGTTATGCGCTGAAACCTGCCGATGATGACCATCGCTTCGGCCATGGCAAAGCGGAAGCCTTGGCGGGTTTGGGGCAGGCGGCATTTATAGCGGGGAGCGCTTGCTTACTTGCTTTCCATGCTGTTGAACGTTTTATTAATCCGATTCAAGTAACCCATTCATTACTCGGTGTATGGGTGAGTGTCTTTGCTATTTTCTGCACCCTAGCTGTGGTCTTTGTGCAGTACCAAGCAATTAAAAGAACTGAATCAGTGGCACTTAAAGCGGACTCTTTGCATTATAAAGGTGATTTACTGTTGAATTTAGCAGTGTTGGTCGCGTTGTTATTGGCTTATTTTGGGGTGATGGGGGCTGATCCAATCTTTGCCGTGTTCGTCGCCGCTTACCTACTTTACAACGCATGGCAAATAGCGACAGAAAGCGCAGCTCATCTAATGGATAAAGAACTACCAGAAGAAGAAAAAGAGCAAATTGTTGCTGTTGCTTGCGCTCACAAATCTGTGCATGGAGTCCATGCGCTAAGAACACGACAGGGCGGTAAAATCCGCTTCGTGGAATTTCACCTTGAGCTCGATGACAACATAACCCTTATGCAAGCGCACCGTATAGCTGATGAAGTTGAAGTGCTAGTAAAAGAAGCATTTAGTTTGCAAAAACACCCAGAGTTTGGTGGTGAGGTGGATGTTCTCATCCACCAAGACCCAGTTTCTGCGGTGCGTAAAACTAACCTGTAAGCACGTTATTCAGTGACCAGCTGCTCTGCTCTGTAAAAGCCAGTTTTATCACTGAGTAGGGATACGAGCTCAGGCAACACTTCGTGCATTGTTTGCATCAGGGTGTAAGGGGGGTTGATGGCAATCATGCCAGAAGCGGTCATGCCGTGGACGTCAGTATCAGCACTGGTTGCGAGTTCAAAAAGTTGGATGTTTTTGATGCCGCTTTGAATCAAACGTTGCTCAACTCTATCAATACGTTCTCTATCTACCACCGGATACCACAACAAATAGGTGCCGCTATTGAATCGTTTATGCGCTTTGACCAAGCTATCTACAGCCTTGTCATAGTCGGTTTTGATCTCATAAGGCGGATCCATCAATACACACGCTCGGCGTGACAGTGGTGGCACCAGACCTAACAAACCTTGAAAGCCATTTTCGCCTTTCACACGCAAAGAGCGTTTGCCGGCCATATTTTTCTCAAGCAAGGCTAAATCTTGCGGGTGTAACTCAAAAAACCAACCCTTGTCTTGTTTGCGTAGGAATTGCTCAGCCACTTTCGGGGAACCAGGATAGTGCGCAAGAGCATTAGTTTCATTGAGGCTCTTGATTAAATCTACATATTCAGTGATAGCCGCTACTTTGCCATGGTATTGCCACAATTTCGCGATGCCATCTTCGTACTCTTTGGTTTTTTGCATGTCTGCATTTTCAAGGGCAAAGTAGCCAGCACCGGAGTGCGTATCAATGTAATCAAAAGGCTTGTCTTTTTTCACCATATGTTTGAGTGACTGTGCAAGCACCAGATGCTTTAAAACATCTGCAGGATTTCCGGCATGAAAGGAGTGGCGATAACTGAGCATAGTGATTCCGTAACTGTGTGTATAAACGTATTTTACTGATATTTGCCTAGGAGCGACAGGCAAAATCGGCGCATCTTAAAAATAACTAAAAGGTTAAAAATTAATCTGATTACGTAAACACCCGCTGAACTAAAGTCGTTTGAAAATGAACCGCTTGTTAATACTGGCAAAATTTACAGGAAATCGGCTACAAGTCCTAGCTTCGCTGGTCATATTGCTTTACATTTGCATACTCTAATCAACAGTTTAAAGAGCGCATTTATGAATCAAGATACCCTTTCCCAACTCGAACAACTGGTCGATAAACTAATTGCACGCAATTCAGAATTGAGCCAAGAAGTAACAAGTCTGCGTGAAAACTACGCAAAGCTCCAAGACGAGAATGAAACTCTGCAACTTGAAGTACTAGAAAGCGAAGAGAAGCAAAAAGAAACGAGCACCACCTTGAGTTCGCTACTTGAGAAACTTCAAGCGGCTAGCTAATGAGTGACCAAGGGAACAGTGTGAAGGTTAACTTGCTTGGCAAAGAGCACCAATTTGCGTGCCCTTCAGGACAAGAACAAGCTTTGCGCGCTGCTGCCGAAAACTTAAATATCAGCGTTGAGCAAATGCGTACGCGTTCTGCAGTTCGAAACGATGAAAAAGCGCTCCTTATGGCAGCACTGAATTTGTCTCACGAATTGTTGGAAGCAAAATCGCAGCTGCAGCAACGTAGCGTTCAAGAGCACGCACTGTGCGACAAGCTCAAAGCAGCTTTGAATGAACATGAACCGAAGTAAAGGCGCGATCAGCGCCTTTTTTATAGCCTGATTTTCTTTGTAGTCTATAAATACACTGCGCACTGCTGCAGAAAAGATAATAAACGTCATCAGATTCAGAGGAAAGCCATGAAACGACAATTAGCTACTCTCATTGCCGCGCTAGCAATAGCAAATCAAGCACATGCTCAGCAAACGTGGCACAGGGCCTCCCCACATGTGGACTTTGTACAACAAAGTGAAAAGCTGCGTTTTTATGATTCCAACCAAGCACTCGTTCAAGGGGAGAAGTGTGCGTTGTTGGTTGATGCGCCAGGAGAGTTTGCACAAACTGAGGCGTTCATTACCCAACTCAAAGGTAAATTAACGGTACCGCTTTGTTACCTTGTGGCCTCACACGCCCATGATGACCATTTATTGGGATTAGCCATGGTGCAACAGCAGTTCCCTGAAGCACAGCTGGTTGTCCATGAGCTCTTAGGCACATCGTTTCATCGCGCTCACGAGCAATTAAATAAGCGCTTAGATGGATTTGCGAAAAGTATCGCCTTAAGCGAGCAACGTATGGATAAGCTCCCTGAGCAGGAACAGGCGCCGTGGCAAGAGAAAATCAATCGCGCCCAAATAAGGCTCACGCAGTGGCAAAGCCTTAAATTTGCAGATCCAAAACTCGTTATTTCTAAGCCTAAGTTACTCGATTTAGGCGGCTTGCCGGTGCAGATCATGCCCTTTGCTGCGCACACAGAAGGCGATTTAGTGGTATTGGTCGAGGATGATAAAGTGCTGGTAGGTGCCGATATTGTTGATACCTTGCCGTATCCCGGCGAGGGAGATTTTGATGTGTGGCTCAACACGCTTACCGGATTTTCCGCATTACCTGTGAATTTCGTTCTGCCAGGGCACGGCGAGATGATGCAATCTTCTGAGTTACAGGCACCCGCTAAATGGCTCAAAGCCATTCAAGCGCATGTACAGGCAAATCCAAGTATGGATTTGGCGGCGTTGGTGGAGAGCTTCCCGAAAGACTTTGAGCCTAAAGAAGAGGGCTTACAAAAGCGTGCTTATGCGATGTTTTTGGAAGCAGGTATCAAACGCGCAAAACAACTCGCAGATAAAAGCGAATAAATGCAGGTGATACTGCAAAAAAAGGCAAACCAATGTGGTTTGCCTTTTTCTTACGCTGAGCACAGTCCGTGCTCAGATAATTTGCATTTAATCCGTATTATTCTTCAGCAAACTCAATGCCTTCGGTCATCCATGTTGGTGCAGGCTTGCCTTTGAGGTGATGGTCAAAGTACTGCATCATGCGAATCGAGAAATCGACCTGATTCGGGAACTTCTTGAGGTGATGCGGTTCGCCTTCATATTCTAAGAAAATCACATCTTTTCCTGCACGGCGCAGCGCGAGATAATATTGAATACCTTCTTGCCATGGTACCGCGCCATCGTCATTACCGAACATGATCATGATCGGTGTATTCACTTTGTCAGCAAAGAACACCGGTGAATTTTCAATATACAGCTCAGGGGCATCGTATAGTGTCTTGCCAATACGACTTTGGCCCGTTTCGTACTGGAACTGACGCGCAAGACCTGATTTTAAACGAATACCACTGTATGCCGAGGTCATATTTGAAACCGGCGCACCAGAGACAACCGCTTTAAACATATCGGTTTGCGTCACCATAAATGCACTTTGGTAGCCTGCCCACGAATGGCCTTGTAAACCAATTGCATCTGGGTCAGCAACACCCGAATCAATCAAGGCTTGTGCTGCATTAATCATGGTTTTAGTTGATGATGGCCCCGGGTGACCAATCTCAAAACGAATATCCGGTAAGAACACCGCGTAACCATTAGACGTAAACATCGGGAAGTTAGGACGGTGATTCAATTCCATTTTGGGGAAATCAAAGCGGCGTTGGCTCATGTAGCGGTAAAAATAAATCACTACTGGTACGCGTTTGCCTTCAACGTAATCTGCAGGCTTAATCAATACGCCTTGCAAATCTTCACCGTCATAACCTTTGTAACTTACCAGTTCAGGCTTTTGCCCCCACTTGAAGTTGGCTAATTGTGGGTTGAGATCCGTGACTTGCTTAGCATTTGCAAGGTTTTCACCTGCAACCCAATAATCAGGGAATTGCGAGTAAGTTTGTTCAGTGAATAAATACGTTTTCGCCTGTTTGGCTTTTTTCACCACATCGAATCGTGCATCCCCATCGCGCAACATGCTCAAAGAGTTATCCGCAAGGTTCAACTGTGCAACGCCCGTTTGTTTGTTTTGCAGATCAAACACGCTCAGCATGATTGCTTCATTGGCAGCAAAGCCGAGCTTATCGCTATCAAGATTGATTGCGCGGTACTGTTTGTTGCTGTTCTTGCCAGAAGTGAGCGCTTTTGCCTCGCCAGTTTTAACATCAAATGCCCAAATATCATGCTTTGAGTTAACTAGCACTTTGGAACCATCTGCGTACCAACCCGCTACACCGTAACTGCTGATTGGAGATGGGTAGTCATGTTGATCGTCAGCAAATACCGCATTAATTGCTTTGCTTAACGGTTTTACCTTGTTGCTGCCCAAGTCTTTGAGTTGCCATACGCCTTTGTCAAAGAAAACCGCATGTTGCCCCGTGGGGGAGAGGCTAGGACGATGCGGGTGTTCGGCCACAATGAGTTTTTTCTCACCGGTTTGCACATCAACCGCATAGTAATCACTGTAGAAGCCCTTGTAGGTGATTTGTGCCAAGTAGGGCTGATTGTTGTAACCAAGCAGGTAGCTGGCTTCTTTATTTAAACGTAGTTCTGGCACTTGTGCGTCTGCAAGTTGCACAACTTTGTCACCATCAAGATGGTACACCGCCTGGTAGTGGCGATATTTGTTTTCTTCGTTCCAGGTAATCTCTGCACGTGGTTTAATTTCAGCGTCGCTGTGGTGCCACATATTCATCTTAGCTTGCGCCATGATGGTGTCGTAATCACGCAGTGATTGCTTGTCTTTGTACTTGTACTCTTTCGCTTTGGGCTCAAGATTAGGGCGCGCCGTAAAGTACAAACGTTTGCCATCTTCTGACCAACTTAGTTTGCCTTTTTTACCTGCTTGCCAATTGCTTTTTAGGTCGCGTAATTGGTTGTCTTGCACATTGAAAAGCATCGTGCGGTAGTTACGGCGACGACTGTCGTCATTTACATAGTTACCCGCATTGAAAGCGACTAAATTCTGGGTGGGGTGCCAGTCAATAGCGCTTAGGGTGACGCCTGGCTCATCAATTAAGGTCGCCGTTTCTAAGTTCTCTAACGTTATAAGGTTGACTTGGTTGGCACTGCCATCTGCACTGATGCTGTTATAGAGCATGGCTGAGCCGGTGTGGCTAAGTGCATAGTCGAGTACTGATTCGTACGTACTTTGTTCGCCTGATTTTAGGTCGACCAAAATCAGATTAAAGGCCTTGTCTTTCTTGTCGGCTTTAATTTCAGCCTTTTTATCTTTTTTTGCGTCGCCAGGCTTGTCTTCATCATCCGCTTTGTTTGCTTTGACATCATGACGATACGCGAGCCAGCGACCATCGTCTGACAGTTGGTAATCTTTGACCTCGGTAAACACTTGTTGCTCACCTGTGGCAGTGTTCACTAACACAAGGTTGTTTTTGAGCTTTTCTTTTGCTTTTTTATCCGCCGTTTCACTCTCGAGCAGAGAGGGCACTTGCATAAACGCAGCCCATTGGCTGTTTTTATTGAGTTGTGCTTTGGTACCGCGTTCAACCGAACTGATCAGTGCATTAGTTTCAAGGTTATACACGAGGCCTTGTGCATCGCCGCGATAAGGTGTTGAACTAAAAGCTAAAAACTTACCTTGCTCACCAAGGACTGTTGATTTGGGATAGTTAAAATCGAATACATCGCTGAATTCGAGAGCCTTTTTGGCACTCTCTGAGGCCAATGCGTCGGTGCTCGCCAGTGGACTTAGTGTTGCCACAAGCGCTGCGGTTAGTAGGGTTAATGCAGGTTTCATAAAAGCCGCTTCCTTATTATTTTTGCCCCATTGTATGCGATTAAAAATCAAGCGCGAATAAACGCGATAAATTACTTCTGGAGACGATGAATCGCCAAGGTAAGGAGCCGTTTTTATTTGTGATGATGGCGCGTATACTCATGTTTTAAATTTTAGTGATGATGCCTATGACTATTTGGGTTGATGCTGACGCCTGTCCGGTGGCAATTCGCGAGATTATTTGTCGCGCAGCAGTAAGAACAAAAACCACCACAGTATTTGTGGCTAACCAATATATTCGTTTACCCGCGTCTGACTTTTTACGCATGCAACAAGTGATGCAGGGTTTTGATGTCGCGGATAACGAAATCGTCAAGCAAGTGCAAAGCGGTGAACTGGTGATCACCAGTGACATCCCACTGGCATCGGAAGTGATAGATAAAGGCGCGTTGGCCTTAAATACGCGTGGCGAGCTCTATACTAAGGAAAATATTAAGTCACGCTTGAATATGCGGGATTTTATGGACACACTGCGCAGCAGCGGTATTCAAACTGGTGGCCAACCGCCGCTGAGCGCGCAAGATAAACAACAATTTGCGAATCACCTTGATCGTTGGCTTGCACAACGTTAATCATCTAGGCTAGACTGCTGGCGAAAACTTGTCGGAGTGCCCTAACCAAATTATTTGGTATATGAGGGCTGAGATCGCAATTGCGGGATCCGTTAACCTGATCAGGCTCATACCTGCGTAGGGAACAAGCTAGCCTCGGCACGCTTGTGCCATTTGGCACAAAATAAGCCCAGCCTCAGCTGCGCGCATGCGCACGGACCAAAGGCAAATACCCTTGGTATTGCCACCTCCAGACAAGACTAACTCAACCAATAAGTGAGCAATGTCATGTCAACAACGAACAAACCAACTCGTCGTCAAACTCGAGAAGCAGCAGCCAACTATATTCATAACCTGACTGGTCAGCCTTTTCCAAATTCGCACAAAGTCTATGTTGAGGGCGCACATCCGGGCGTGCGCGTGGGGATGCGTGAAATTACCTTGAGCGACACCTTTGTCGGCGGCACAGAAGAGAACCCAGTGTTTGAAAAAAACGCGCCTATTCGAGTTTACGATACCTCGGGCCCATACACCGACTCTAGCTTTGAGCTCAATGTTCGCAAAGGCTTACCACAAATGCGCCGTGCTTGGATTGAAGGGCGTGACGACACCGAAGTTTTGCCAAGTAAAAGTTCGCAGTTTGCCCAGCAGCGCATGGCAGATGAAGGCTTAGATCATATTCGCTTTGAGCATTTACCTGAGGTGCGCCGCGCCAAAACGGGTAAAAATGTAACCCAAATGCACTATGCCCGCCAAGGTATCATTACCCCAGAAATGGAGTACATTGCTATTCGTGAAAACATGGGCCGTGTACAACTGAGTGAGCAGCTGCGTAAAGAGCAACACCAAGGGCACTCTTTTGGTGCCAGCATTCCCGAGTTCATCACACCTGAATTTGTGCGCGATGAAGTCGCTCGTGGGCGTGCGGTGATCCCAAACAACATTAACCATCCAGAATCAGAACCGATGATCATCGGTCGTAACTTCTTGGTAAAGGTGAACGCCAATATCGGCAACTCATCAGTCACTTCGTCGATTGAAGAAGAAGTGGAAAAAACGGTGTGGGCGACGCGCTGGGGTGCCGACTCCATCATGGACTTATCAACGGGCCGCTACATTCACGAAACCCGAGAATGGGTTGTGCGTAACTCGCCTGTCCCAGTGGGTACAGTGCCGATTTATCAGGCGCTTGAGAAGGTCAATGGCGTAGCCGAAGATCTCACATGGGAGATTTTCCGCGACACTTTGATTGAACAAGCTGAGCAAGGAGTGGATTACTTCACCATCCATGCCGGCGTATTGCTGCGTTATGTGCCGATGACAGCAAAGCGAGTGACGGGCATTGTTTCACGCGGTGGTTCTATCATGGCGAAATGGTGTTTGGCGCACCATAAAGAAAACTTTCTCTACACCCATTTTGAAGAGATCTGTGAGATCCTCAAACAATATGATGTGTGTTTCTCGTTAGGGGATGGGTTGCGTCCGGGCTCGATTGCTGATGCTAATGATGAAGCGCAGTTCAGTGAATTACGCACCTTAGGCGAGCTGACCAAGATTGCATGGCGCCACGATGTGCAGGTGTTTATCGAAGGTCCGGGTCACGTGCCAATGCATATGATCAAAGCCAATATGGATGAGCAACTGGCGCACTGCGACGAAGCACCTTTTTACACGCTTGGGCCGCTGACCACAGACATCGCCCCAGGTTACGATCACTTCACCTCGGGCATTGGCGCAGCGCAAATCGCCTGGTATGGCTGTGCCATGTTGTGTTACGTGACGCCCAAAGAGCATTTAGGCTTGCCGAATAAAGATGATGTAAAAGAAGGCCTGATCACCTACAAAATTGCTGCGCATGCCGCCGATTTAGCTAAGGGTCACCCAGGTGCGCAAGAACGTGACAATGCCTTATCTAAAGCACGATTTGAATTCCGTTGGCTTGATCAATTTAACCTGGGTTTAGACCCAGAACGAGCGCGTGAATATCACGATGAAACTTTGCCGCAAGAGTCGGGCAAAGTCGCTCACTTTTGCTCCATGTGTGGTCCTAAATTTTGCTCGATGAAGATCACACAAGAAGTACGTGATTACGCCAAAGATCTGGAGCAAAGAGGCATCGACCCAAGCACCTTAGGTGAAGAAATTAATGTGCGCATGGTGGATGTGGAATCTGAAATGAAAGCCAAATCTGATGAATTCAAAGCTTCGGGCAGCGAGCTTTATCATAAGGCTTTTTAATGAAAAAAGTCGCAATTGTTGGCTTTGGTGTGTGCGGTCGGGTGGCCGCACTCATGCTTGCGAAGCAATATGAAGTGCACGTGTTTGAGCGCGATGACGCACAGGCACTAAACAGCGCGGGTTATGTGGCGGCAGCTATGTTGGCGCCGCTTGCAGAGTCCGTGCATGCGAGCGCAGAGGTCGTGCAATTAGGGGTTGAGTCATTAGCGTTGTGGCCTAAGTTGCTGGCGCAATTAGAGGCTGAAGTGTTTTTGCAAACAGCTGGTACGGTGGTGGTGGCACATGCGCAAGACAAAGGTGCGATGACCCACTTTTGCCAGCACCTAAAACCCGCACTTGCAGGCACACATGTGCCACAAACGCTGAACCAGCGCGAGTTGGTGAAACTGGAGCCACAATTAGCGGCGCGTTTTCACAGTGGCGTGTATTTACCGGGTGAAGGGCAGCTCGACAATCTTGGTTTTTACCAGCAAAGCTACGAATCCTTGAATAATCGTGGTGTGCAGTTTCATTTTCAAAATGAAACCACCCCCGAGTTGCTCAGTGAACAGGGCTTCACTGCGGTGATTGATTGCCGTGGACTCGGGGCGAAAAGCGCAATTAAGCTGCGTGGTGTGCGCGGGGAAGTGGCACGTGTTATTGCTCCTGAAGTGACCCTCACTCGGCCAGTACGGTTAATGCATCCGCGTTACCCCATTTATATCGCGCCTAAAGAGCATGGGCATTTTGTCATTGGTGCTACGGAAATTGAATCGCAAGACTTGCGCCCCCCGACAGTACGCAGCACCTTGGAGTTATTATCAGCGGCGTATTCTGTGCACAGCGGCTTTGCCGAAGCGCATATTGACGCGTTACAAGTTGGCTTACGCTCCGCTACTGAGGACAACAATCCATGTGTGACTCACGAAGGTAACATTACGCGAATCAATGGGCTATACCGCCATGGCTACATGATTGCCCCCGCGGTGGTGAAACAGGCGCTGTCTCATCTCACGACTTCTGTATAAAGGAGAAAATCAATGCAAATCTACATTAATGATGAAGTGTTTTTAGTATCTGAGCTAGCAAGCGCAGAGCAAGCTATTTCGCAGTTCGACGCCAAACCACCTTTTGCGCTGGCGCTCAACGGCCAATTTGTGGCCCAGCAGGACTATGCTCATACACTACTTAAAGCAGGAGACCGCATTGATATCCTCTCTCCTATCCAAGGGGGTTAAATGAGTGACTTATTGAATATCTACGGGCAAGAATTTAGCAGTCGTTTATTAATTGGTTCTGCACTTTACCCTTCGCCGAAGTGCATGAGTGACGCCATTCGCGCGAGTCAAAGTGAGATTGTGACTGTGTCTTTACGTAGGCAGCACTCGGCGGCCGCAGGGGACGACTTTTGGCAGCTGATCAAAGAGACGGGACTCACCGTGCTGCCCAACACCGCGGGGTGTCACAGTGTGCAAGAAGTACTTACACTGGCGCAAATGTGCCGCGAAGTGTTCGCCACTGACTGGATAAAACTAGAGCTAATTGGTGATGAGTACAACTTGCAACCGGACCCTATCGCACTACTCGAGGCCGCTGAAAAGCTCTTGGCATTAGGCTTCAAAGTGCTGCCTTATTGCACTGACGATCTGGTTATTTGCCAACGACTCGTTAATCTTGGTTGTGAGGTTATTATGCCTTGGGCTGCACCAATTGGTACTGGTAAGGGCATACTAAATCCGTACGCTATTCAAAGCATACGCGAGCGATTGCCTGAGGTTACGCTAATCATTGATGCGGGACTCGGAGTACCCTCGCATGCGTGCCATGCAATGGAAATGGGCGTTGATGCCGTGTTGCTCAATTCCGCCATTGCTGGGGCGAATGATCCTGTGCTCATGGCTAAAGCCTTTGCCAATGCCACGCTTGCTGGTAGGCAAAGCTATTTAGCGGGCGCCATGGCAGAAAAATCCACCGCTGTGCCTTCAACACCCACCTTAGGTATGCCAGTATGGCACCAGTTTAACGAGTGAGAGCAGTATGAGTGAAGTAGTATGGACCATTGCTGGTTCTGATAGCGGCGGTGGCGCAGGTATTCAAGCAGATTTACATGCAATGCGCAGCTTTGGCGTACATGGGTGCAGTGCAATAACGGCACTTACGGCACAAAATAGTGTGGCGGTTGAAGCACTTAATGCGGTGTCGTTGCCTGTGTTGGAATCGCAGTTACAGGCCTTAGCCACTGACCTACCACCCAAAGCCATTAAAATTGGCATGCTGGCTAACGTGCAGCAAATTCAGCTCATTGCTGAGCATCTTCGCTACTACCGTGATAAATGGCCGCAACAGCCAGTGGTGGTGTATGACCCCGTTGCCATCGCCAGCAGCGGTGACAGTCTTATCGAAGAAGACGTGCAGGCAGACATCGTTGATGCAATAAAAACTCACTTGTTGCCGCTGGTGGATGTGGTTACTCCCAATGTGCATGAAACGCAAATGCTTACCGGAGTCTACCTCATTGGTCCAAGTGCGATGCGTGATGCGGCATCAAGGTTGCAGCAATGGGGTGTGAACAGCGTCATTATTAAAGGTGGCCACTGGGATTATCCGCAAGGCTATTGTGTTGATTTTTGTCTTCACGGCGACCAAGAATACTGGTTGGGTAATGAAAAAGTAGTCACACCGCACAGTCACGGCACAGGCTGCTCATTATCCTCCGCTATTGCAGCGTGTTTGGCCAAAGGCTACCCACTCAAAGACGCATTTATTCTTGCCAAAGCTTATATCAATGCAGGTTTGAAAGTTGCCCAGCGTTATGGCGAGGGCGTAGGGCCAGTTGCCCATACTCAGTTCCCTGAAAACCTCGATGATTTCCCGCAAGTCATTGAGCCCGGCAGTTGGCTTGGTGATGCACTGGATTTTGATAGCGATCCAGACTTTAACTATGCCGCAGGTTTTGCCGCTTGCCCTGAAAAACTGGGCTTGTATGCGGTGGTTGATTCACTAGCATGGGTAGAGTTGTGCTTGGCGCACGGTATCAAAACCTTACAATTACGCATAAAAGACGCAGGCTCACTTAATCTCGAGCAAGATATAAAACGAGCTATTGAACTTGGACGCGAACATGATGCTCAGGTGTTTATCAACGACCATTGGCAGTTGGCGCTTAAACATGGTGCATACGGCGTGCATTTAGGCCAAGAAGATCTGCACTTAGCCAACCTCAAAGTGATTCAAGATGCAGGTATGCGCTTAGGGCTTTCCACTCATGGTTTTTATGAGATGTTGTTGGCCCACAACTACCGTCCAAGTTACTTGGCGTTTGGGGCGATTTACCCAACCACGACCAAGGATATGACGGGGCAAATTCAAGGTCTAGAGAAGCTCACGCATTTCGTGCCTCTCATGAACAGGCATTATCCGACAGTAGCAATTGGCGGCATAGATGTAACCCGCTTGCCAGATGTCGCAAAAACTGGGGTCTCCAGTATTGCTGTGGTACGCGCGATCACCGAAGCATCGGACCCCGCAGCGACTATCGCGCAACTGCAACAACTGATGGTGCAATACGGTGACTAATGACATACAGCAAAGTAGCGCTTTGAGTGCTAAAGAGCAGCAGCGATACGCCCGCCAGATCATGCTCGATGATGTAGGAATGAATGGGCAGCTAAGGCTCAAACAGGCCCATGTCTTGGTTATAGGTTGCGGTGGGCTAGGCTCTGCGGCATTGATGTATTTGGCCAGCTCAGGTATTGGGCATCTCACCTTGATGGATGATGATAGGGTGGAGCTGTCAAATTTGCAGCGGCAAATACTATTTAAGGTGAACCACTTAGGTCAAGCCAAAGCGAAGGCTGGCGCAAAAGTGCTCGCGAGCTTGAACAATGAGATAGTCATTGAAGCGGTTACCCAAAGAGCGGATTCAGATAATTTAGCTGCCTTCATTAAGCGCGCTGATATTGTGCTTGATTGCAGCGATAACTTTGCCACTCGTTATGCGATTAATCGCCTATGTTATCGTCTCAAAAAGCCACTGGTAAGTGCTGCAGCGACGGGTTATCAAGGTCATGTTGTGAGTGTTGATTTCTCCAACGCAGGCAGTGCCTGTTATGAATGTATTTTCCCCGAGCGCGATGATAACCCAGTGGCTAACTGTGCGACGCTAGGCGTGATTGCGCCACTGCTTGGTGTGATGGGGTCGCAACAAGCACTTATTACGATTCAGGCGTTGCTAGGGACAGGTGAGTTCGGCGTACTGCATAGCTATAACGCCAAAAGCTTACAACAAAAGCGTTTTACCGTGGTTAAAAACCCCAGCTGCGCATGTTGTGGGCAACAAAAAGCCGAGCAATGAAAGCTCGGCTTTTTACTGTACTTACACAGACGTTTTGGGATTAACCCGCGAATGCGTCTTGTAGAGGTGGTACAACTTGCTTCTTGCGGCTAAGTACGCCATCAAGCCATACTTTCGAGTCTTTGATCTCTTCGCCGTATGCTTTGACCACAATGCTTTCATCGTCAGAAGCGATAAGCATTTGTGAGCCTTCTTTCATAATGTCGGTTAAAAGTAGCAGCACGCTGTGGCGGTTGCCTTCTTCTTTTAGCTTGGCGATGTCGGCTTCAAGATCTGCTTTAATGTCATCGAATACCGCTAGGTCGATTACTTCAAGCTGGCCGATACCCACCAGTTGACCATTCATGTTGAAGTCTTTGAAATCACGCATTACTAGGTCGCGTACAGGCGTGCCTTCAACCGCTGATTTTACTTTGAACATGTCCATGCCTAGCTCTTTAGGGTCGTCAACGCCCGCGATTTCCGCGAGTGCTTCAACACACTTGATGTCAGCCGTGGTACACGTTGGTGATTTGAAAATAACGGTGTCGCTTAGGATTGCGCACATCATCAAACCAGCAATGTTTTTCGGAATTTCAACATTGTAGAAGTCGTACATCATCTTGATGATAGTGTTTGAACAACCTACTGGACGAATCCAACACTCAAGCGGTGTTGATGTTGTTAAATCACCTAGTTTGTGGTGGTCAACTACACCAACAACAGTCGCTTGGTCAATGTCATCTGGTGCTTGTGTTTTTTCAGTGTGGTCAACGATGTAAACGTTTTCGCCAGCGTAGCTCATTTTCAGCTCTGGCGCTTCAAAACCAAAGCGATCTAAGATGAACTGAGTCTCTGGTGACACTTCACCTAAACGGGTTGGAATTGCTTCTTCACCGATTTGGTTTTTCAAATACGCAAGTGCGATTGCACCGCAGATAGAATCAGAATCAGGGATCTTGTGCCCTACTACATACATTGCCATTGTGACGCTCCTAAAAATTTTGCCGCTATTGTAACAATAATTAACCGGTATGCGGTAGCAGCAAATAGGCTGCTTATCAGGGACTTTTTGGTTACACTGAGGGTTAGTTTATATCTAAGGTGTCATAGATGGCCGTAATCAAATTATCCCGCAAAGGTTGGAATAACCTCATCATATTTGCCATGTTGATTATGATCTTTTTATTCAATGGCTTGCACCATAAGTTGGGGGGAGTTGACGAGCCTGTTGGACCACAGCCAATTCTTCCTGAGCAAAGTTATATTTTAGCGCTGGAATATCCAGGTGTTCGTATTGAACGCATTGGCACCAGCTGGCGTATACAAGCAGAGCAACTACAGAACGTTGAGCAGGTGCAGCTAGAAAATATCATCGCGGCGTGGCAAAGCACACAAGTAGACCTTGGAGCCAAAACCAGCGCGTCGCCTATGTTGGTGGCGACCCTCTCCTTAGCGGGCGAAGCGCAACCTTGGGTGTATGTGTTATACCCAGATGGGCAGCAGTATCAGCTATTTGACCGCCAGCAACAGCGCTGGTTGCTATTGAGCAAACAACAAGCACAACAATTATTTATACAATTAGAAGGTTAAATCATGCCTGAACTTCCAGAAGTTGAAGTGAGCCGTTTAGGCATTGCGCCACATATTGAAGGGCGCACCCTCACCAAAGTAAGTATTCACCAACCTAAACTTCGTTGGCCTGTCAGTGAACAGGTTTATACACTCGAAGGTAAGCAGATTGAAGCGGTCACACGTCGTGCCAAGTATTTATTGTTACATACCGATGAAGGCGCGGTGATTTTGCATTTAGGAATGTCGGGCCATTTGCGTGTTGTCGACATTAACGAACCACTGAAAAAGCACGACCATGTGGTGTTTGAGTTTGATAATGGCTTGAGCTTGCGTTTGAATGACTCGCGCAGATTCGGTGCCTGTTTGTGGCAAGACCTAGACAGCATGCACTCTGTTTTCAGCAAACTAGGACCAGAACCACTAACCGAGGATTTTGACGCCAAGTGGCTGTTTGAAAAGTCACGCAATAAGAAGCAGCCCATAAAACAGTTCTTAATGGATAATCATGTGGTGGTTGGGGTCGGTAATATTTACGCTAACGAGTCGTTGTTTAAAGCCGGTATTCACCCCAAGCGTGAAGCGGGTAAAGTGAGTTTAGCGCGCTATAAAAAACTGACGCCGATTATCAAAGAAACGTTGGCTGCGGCTATTGAGCAAGGCGGCACAACATTGAAAGATTTTGCGCAAAGCGATGGTAAGCCAGGTTATTTCGCGCAGCAGCTATTGGTGTATGGGCGCAAGGGGCAGCCGTGCATGACTTGTGAAACAGAGTTAACTGAAATTCGATTAGGTGGACGTAGCACTGTTTATTGCAAACAGTGCCAAAAGTGATCAGTCCAAGTTCATGGCAATGAGCGAGGCCAGCGCAAACAAATGCATGGCCTCATCCAGAGCAAAGCTAGTATCGGTACGGGCGATGTTTAAGGTACCGTAACATTTTCCGCGATATAGCATGGGGGCATCCAGGCAGCTGCTTAGTCCACCTTCATACAACATGCGACAATCTTGGTACGACTCCAATGCTAAGTCGTGGCACAACATTAACTTTTGCTGTTTGTAGACTTGGCCAACGAGGGTGAAATCGACGGGTAATGGCACATTGCGCGGAATTGCCTGATTGCCCTCGACCGCGTGTAAGGTCATATACCCTTCTTGAGTAGGCAGAGCAATACTCGCTCTGTCCCAACTCATCAGTCTTGATAACCAACTAGAGGCCACCGAGAGTACTTCTTTTTGTGTTCGCGACTGCGCTAACGACATTACAAACAAAGGTGAAACGCCGACAAGCTTATGCTGGTAGTCAAAAAAACTTCCCGCATCAAGTGACCATATATTATCCGTATTATGGTTGAGAAAAGACATTCAGCGCGTCTCAGTTGTTTCTGTATTGGGTATATCCATTAAATATCAAAATGGCTTAAAGCTCAAACGGTGCGACACCTATTCCTTTTAACGTATAGCCTGTTTTCGCTATATCACCACTCCATTTTTCGGTACTGATTACGCCAGTCACTACAATCGCATCGTAAAGGCTCTCGATTGGTACGCCATCAGTAATAGTCACATGGACAATTTGATTCGGTGGCGGCGGTGGCACATGGATACAAGCACCGAAATAAGGCACTAGAAGAAATTCAGTGATCACTTCGCTGTCACCTTCGAGTGGTACAACAAAGCCCGGTAAACTGACGGTTTTGCCGTTATAGGTAGTGACGACTGGCGCATCGAGATCCGGTTGCACCCAGTTTTGGTCGGCACCTTCGTGCGACGATGCTGAGTTTCGGGTATCAACAGCAATATGGCCTTCGGGTACTAAGTCTTCCCAAAAAATTTCAATCGGTTCGTTGGCAAACGAACTGATGGCGAATGTGGCGACAAAGGCCGTCAAAAGATAACGAAAACGCGTCATAATAATCCTAAGTTTTAATGCTCATCCCATCATGAAGGGAATAAAAATACGCACGGACTGCCGGAAGTAAACCGACCAACCAGCCAGCGCTAATAATACCTGCGACAAGCAAGAGTTCATAGTGTGATAACACGTTCAGCGTTACGCTAATACCGCCATAAGCCTGAAGCATAGGTTGGGTGCTTAATAGCAATAGGTAACTCAGAGCTACGCCTAGCGCTGTGCCTACTACGCTTATCAGTAATGACTCTAAACTCATCAAGGAGAAAATGTGCCACGGTTTGGCGCCCACAGAACGCAAAATGGCTAACTCGCGTCGCCTTTGTGAGAGGTTTGCAAGCAAGGTGGTGAGCATGCCTAACAGGCTGACGACCAGTACTACTGCGGAAAACAAAATGAGCAGCTTCTCGACAATGGCCAGCATTCCCCACAATTCGCGCAGCGTAACCCCCGGCATAATGGCCATCAATGGTTCTGCTTTATAGGTATTGATATTACGGCGCACCTGCAAGGTGTACAAAGGGCTGTCGAAACCAAGTAAAAAAGCGCTTATTTGTGTGGGCTGACCTATCAAATCCTCACTCGATGTATGACTTTCATCTAAGTGTTCATCGCCTTGGTGATGCTCATGGTCGTCATGATGTGCTGGCGCAGAGCCTGAATTGGTGTGCATCTGCTCGATAGCAATAAGCGGCACATGCAAGGTTTTATCCACTGGGGTGCCCGTTGCCTCGAGAATACCGACTATGGTTAACGGGTTTTCATCATGATTGTGGAAACTCGTATTGCCCATACCATGTGCAACAACGATGTTATCACCAAGCTGATAGCCTAGTTCAGCTGCAACTTGTGCTCCTAACACCACTTCATCAGCGTGCATGAATGCACGGCCTTGGTTGAAGGCAAGTGTTTGCTTCTTGCCAAATTTGAAGTGCTCAAAGTAGCCAGGGGTTGTGCCTAACACCGCATAACCCTTGTGAGCATCTCCCAAAGACAGCGGAATCGACCACGCAACGCCCCGTTTACTGCTGATATCTTGATAACTTTGCCAGCTCACCCCGTTGTTCATATGGCCAATGTGAAATACCGAGGCTAACAACAGTTGAATGTCGCCTGTGCGCGCGCCAACAATGAGATCTGTGCCAGATACCGTGGCCGCGAAGCTTTCTTTGGCTTGTACTCGCACACGTTCGATGGTTAGTAGCAACATCACGCTGATAGCAATGGTGATCACACTTAATAACACGCTGGCTTTGCGGTTGAGCAGACTCTTGCTGGCGAGCTTGATGAGGATCATGACTGCACTCCTTGCAATTCATCAAGGTGCACAACCCGAGAGAATAATGACGCTAGGCTGTGCTCGTGGCTAACAAAGATAACCGTGGCACCTGTTTTGTCGGTTTGCGCGAATAACAACTCAATGAACGCCTTGCGGTTAGCTTCATCTAAAGCCGACGTTGGCTCATCGGCAATAATGATTTCAGGGTCGCCAATCACGGCGCGAGCGGCGGCCACTCGTTGTTGCTGGCCAATGCTCAAGGTGTTTACCGCTTTGTGATGGTGTTGTTCATCGAGACCCAGTTGCACAAGTAAGTGCTTGGCAACCGTCGTTAAGGATTCGTTGTGCGACTGCGCACGTTGTTTACGCAACGTGGAAAATTCACACGCCAGTGTCACATTTTCAATAGGGTTAAGATAAGGCAGTAAATTAAAGCTTTGAAAAATATAGCCAATGTGGTCTGCACGAAATTGGTCGCGCTGCGCACTGCTAAGCTCATGCAATGCAGTGCCATTAAGCTCAATGCAGCCTTGCTGAGGCACTTGAATCCCTGCAAGCAATGACAGCAAGGTTGATTTACCCGAGCCACTTGGGCCATGCAGGAACAAATGCTCGCCTTGTTTGACATGCAAAGCGTCAATTTTAAGGGTTGGGGAGGCCGACTTTCCCAGCCAAGAGAACCACAACTTATCAATTTTAATCATGTGTTTTCACGATTCGCGCGACGTATAAATGTGACTGTATCACACACGCTTTTGCGTGTTCAGCCCGTTGCGACTAAAAGCGCCAATAGCCGAGTTTTTTGCGCATTCTAAATTGGCGAATAATGTTTAAAGGTTTGCGTTTGAGCTCTTTGCCATCGGTATCAATCAAGTCATTAGTTGCTTCGAGTACACGTTGGCTTGAAAGGCCATCTTGATAGGGATGGAGCTGTTGGCAAAAGGCTTCGATTTCTTGCATTAATGGCGCAGGTTGAGTCAGCACATGGTCGATGGCCGCTTCCACCTCATCCGCTTCGGTGACATTTAAAATGTGTGGGCCCGGAGCCTGATTATTAAAGGTGACAACTGGGCGGCGCAACAACAAGAACATTAATAAGATAGATGAAGTGTCACACAGCATCACATCGGCTGCTTGCAACAAAGGGATGACATTGTCTGTTTCGATAAAGGTGAGGGTGTCATCCTGCATTGCTTTGTATTGGTCCACAATTTCTGTTGCCATCTTCGGATGAAATTGCACCAAAATACGATATTTGCCGCTGTCGCGCAGTTGTTTTACTTGCTCTATTAATTTTGGGGCAAGCGAGAGGCGTTTTGAAAAAGTTGAGCAAATTAATAATGTTGGGCGCGTATCCGCCTCTGATTTATAAGGGTTATTGGTAATGTCACTAAAGAGCGGATCGAGCATGGTCCAGCCCGTTTCGCGCACTCGGAAAAATCCCATTTCTTTCGCCTGCTGGGCAAATGGACCTGTGGTGTTAGGGCCTTGTGTACAGTAAAGATCGAAACAGCCACGAATAGTGAAGTGATCGTTCTTACCGCGACTGTTTAATTTGCCGGCATCAAAACCGTGGAAAACAGCAACTTTTTTACCAGGGAAAAAGGTTGGCAGAATATTCGCTGGCGCAAAAGTGGCATGAGGATTCCACGCTTTGATGTCATCAATACTATGAAGTTGTTGTTCATCCTCAGCTAAAAAGTCAGGATTGACCTCCGTACCTTCTAAAAACCACTTTACTTCACCACCGTGAGTGCGAATTTGCTGCTGAAGAGGGCGCAAAATTGCATAAGAGTAATTTTGCGAGATATACATTAAATAACGTTTGCCCTGAGTGCTTTGCGCCAATTCCACTTCATCGCCCCTAGCGTAATATGATGAAAGTTAGTTTACCGCAATATGAAGAGTGAGTGACAGCGTAAATCGGTGCTTTTCCTTCGGGATGAAAAAAGATAGGACAAAAGTCCGCTATTGTCGGCGTTTTTCTTTATCTTCGGCCTAACCTAGCTTATCATAGCGCGCCTAAAGCCATGGGCTATTTTTAAGCTCATGCACAGTAACAGAATTGATGCGATCAGCCCCTTTTGGAGTAGCCATGAGCAATTATAAAGTCTTAGACGTTAACGACGATTTACCCATCCGAACTAAAGGACCCGTCCACAGTGGTAAGGTTCGTTCAGTATATTGGTTAACCGAGCAAGACAGCGCCCGATTGATTGCTGAAAAGGGCTATGCCGTACCCGCTGGTACTGAATTGGCGATCATGGTTATTTCTGATCGTATCTCTGCATTTGACTGCATTTGGCAAGGTGAAGAAGGCCTTAACGGTGTGCCGGGTAAAGGCATCGCTTTGAACGCGGTTGCATCACACTGGTTTAAGCAATTTGATGCAGCCGGTTTAGCAGGTAATCACATTGTTGATATCCCTCATCCGTACATCTGGATTGTTCGCAAAGCAAAAACGGTGAAAGTTGAAGCGATTGCGCGCCAATACATTACCGGCAGCATGTGGCGTGATTACGCAAAAGGTATCCGTTCTTTCTGTGGCATCGACTTACCAGAAGGGCTAACGGCGAATCAAAAGCTGGATGAAGTGCTCATCACACCATCCACCAAAGGCATCATTGAAGGCCTTGAGGATGTGCCAGCAGTAGATGACGTGAACATCACGCGCAAAAACATTACGGACAACTTAGACGCCTTTAACTTCAGTTCAGAAGAAGACGTGGCTAAGTATGAACACCTGTTAGTGCAAGGTTTTAATGTGATCAGCGCTGAGCTGGCGAAATTGGACCAAATCTTTGTCGATACTAAGTTCGAATTTGGTTACGTTGAAGATATGAATGGCAACGAGCAACTAATTTATATCGATGAAGTAGGTACTCCTGACTCATCACGTATCTGGGATGGAGCAGCATTGCGCGATGGTAAGATCATCGAAAACTCAAAAGAAGGTTTCCGCCAACTGCTTATCAACAATGTGCCAGACAGCGATGTGTTGTTAAACAAAGACCGCATGGCCGAGCGTGAAGAATTAGCTCGAGGCTACAAATTACCGGTCGATGTGATGATGCAAGTGTCGAATACTTATGTGGGTATTGCGAGCAAAATCATTGGTGAAACTCTCGAAATTCCAGTGGACCCACGCAGTGAAATTATCGCTATTCTTGATAAAGAATATCAGTTAATCGACTAATCAAAGTTCACGCGAAAAAATACCGCTTACAAAACGTAGCGGTATTTTTTTGTCTGTATTTTTCACTTACTTCACAATCAACAACCCCTAGTTGCGAAATACCCTAGCTTTCAAATGCGTCCTCCCTCACAAACGGTGGTACAAAACATCATTGCAGTGGTGAGGCAGCCCCAGTTCTGCTAACTTCCTATACTCAGTGACAATTTCAAAGAACTAGGTGGTCTATGAGCCAGCAAATAACGGTAATGCAGCTAGATGCGCTACTACCCAATCCAAAACTCGTTGTATTTGATGCGGGCATGGTGATGCCGGGTAAATCGGGAGACTATGCGCCTGCGGCGGTGATCAAGGGCGCAAAGCGCTTCGATATTAAATCAGCGCTTGCGGATACCTCAAGCCCGTGGCCCAGCACCTTGTGTAATGCGGCGCAGTTTGAACAACACATGCAAGCAGCAGGCGTGGATCACGACTCTGAAGTGGTGGTGTATGACGACCAGGGCTTATTCAGTGCCGCCCGGGCGTGGTGGATGCTCAAAGCGTTTGGCTTTGACAACGTCAAAGTGTTGCGCGGTGGTTTACCTGCGTGGCGTAATGCCGAACTTCCCGTGCAGCAAGGCTGGAGTGAGACCGGGGCGCTCGGTGATTTTAAAGCAGTACCACAAGGCGCACATTTTATTGATACGCAAGCAGTGTTAGCGGCCATAGATGATAGCAGCACATTGCTGTTAGATGCGCGACCTGCAAAACGCTTTCATGGTGAAATGCCTGAACCGCGCGAGGGCATGCGTGCAGGGTGTATACCAAATTCTAAGAACTTACCCTATGGCGATATTGTGCAAGACGGTGAGTTGTTACCGCTTGAGCAGTTACGCGCTAAATTGGCGCAGTTGGTTGGTGAGCAAACACGTGAATTACAGTTCAGTTGTGGCTCAGGCATTACCGCGTGTATTTTAGCCCTAGCTGCGTACGAGTGTGGATATCACAGTTTACACGTCTATGATGGCTCGTGGAGCGAGTGGGGTGCTCGGCAAGAGTTGCCGCTAGCATCAAGCTAAATTGTTACGAACTATGTCAGTAGTGTCGTTTACCGATGAAAACCCTCCGTTCATCGGTAAAATGTAAATTGTGTAAATGAATCGAGGTAGGAACTGCAATCAGGCTGTTCTAAACTAGCAGCATTGTTGTAACAGGCCTGCCACATTATGAACTTGACGCGAACGTCCCTCAAAAGCCCCGCTGCCATAGCTGTGATTTTGGCGCTTATTACTTTGTTCGGCATCTTAAGCATTTTCAAATTGCCAATTCAGTTAACCCCTGATATTGAGCAGCCTCAAATCACCATTTTCTCAGGGTGGCGAAGCGCGGCACCAGAGGAAATTGAATCTCAGATAATCGAGCCACTCGAAAACGCAGTGAAGAACACCCCTGGCGCATTGGCTGTGACTACCCAGATCAATCGCGGTAACGGGAGCATAAATCTGAGTTTTGAAGTTGGCACCGACATGCAACAAGCAATGCTTGATGTACTGACGAGTCTTAATCAAGCTCCGCCGTTACCACTGGACGCCATTGATCCTATTGTGACAGCAGGCGCTAACGGTGGTGCGGGCTCAGGAGGCCCAACCGCAGCGTCGTTACTGATTGTACCCACGGCGCCCCGAGATAACCCGGATATGGCCGAATATCAGAAGGTAATCGAAGACATTGTCGAACCGCGGTTGGCGCGCATCCCTGGCATCGCAAATGTGAATCTGGCGAGCCAGCGTCCGCAAGAATTACGAGTAACATTTGACCCCCATAAAGCCGCGGCATTAGGCATTGGCGTAAACCAAATAGCGCAAGCCTTGAGCAGTGCAACAGACGCATCCGGTGGCGTAGCAGACGTAGGGCGTCGTCAATATACTGTGCGTTTTACTGGTCAGTATGATACTGACAATTTAGGCGATATGCGCATTGCATACAGTGCAGGGCGACCCGTCTATTTGCGTGATGTCGCTCGCGTTGAAGAAACCTTAGTCGACCGTCAAAGTATGACGCTGCGAAATGGCAAGCCAGCCTATTACATCACGCTAACAAGAACCAATGAATCCAATACAGTTGCGGTACTTGATGGGGTTAATAAAGCCATAAAAGAACTTAATGAAGGAGCGCTCGGCGCAGAAGGGTTGGCACTGGAACTGAGTTTTGATGCCTCTGTTCATATTCGAAACGCCCTTGATTTAGTCAAAAGTAATCTTGGTTTGGGGGTGTTACTGGCTTGCGGCATCATGTGGCTATTTTTCCGGGGATGGCGCGTCACCTTGATCATTGCGGCGACCATTCCTATTTCGCTGATGGTGGCTTTTTTAGCGCTGAATCTATTTGAGCGTAGCCTAAATGTGATCTCCCTTGCTGGGCTGGCTTTTGCGGTTGGCTTGGTACTCGATGCGGCCATTATCGTCCAAGAAAACATTGCGCGGTTGCGCGAAGAAGGCATGGATAACCACAAGGCGGTGCTCAAAGGAGCAACGCAAGTGAGTGGGGCTTTATTTGCGTCTACCGCAACCAGCGTGGCGATATTTTTACCTATCTTATTTATGGCGGGTATTGAGGGGCAGTTGTTCTCTGACTTAGCGCTGACCTTGTCTATTGCGGTCATTGCCTCCTTGGTCAGTGCCATCACCGTAATCCCTGTTGCGAGTAAATATCTATTGAAATCGCAATCCCTGCGCGATCCCTTTGCACCTTATTGGAAAAGACTAACAGCCATGATCATGACGCTGACGAGTAGTCGCACCAAGCAATGGGCATGGATAGTAGGGTTAATAGGCGGTTCTATCGCCGTGACGATGCTGCTGTTACCGCGAACAGATTTTATGCCGCGGGCTCCGACCGACGGCTTTTTCTATTCATTGATCTTACCGCCTGGCGGCACCATCGAGTTTATGGAAGAAGAAGTGGGGGAGCGGGTAAAAAAACGTGCTATGCCTTACTATTTGGGAGACAAAGGACCGAAGATTAAAGATTTTAACTTCTATGTGTTTGGTACTAATGCCGGTGGTTTTATTTATTCAGATGACCCCACTCGGGTGGAAGAATTGATGGAAGTCGCAAGGAACGAAATCTTCGCTGGCCTTCCCGATACACAAGTGTTTTTGTTCCGTGGTTCGATGATTCAAGTGGCCAATGGCGGTGACGGTCGTGCAATCGACTTAGATATTACCGGGCCGGATCTAAATACCTTGATGGCGGTGGCCAGAACCGGCATGGATGCCGTGACAACCCATATTGGAGGAGCAACAGCCCGACCTTTTCCTGCATTAGACTTATCGGAGCCAGAGCTGCGTTTAATCCCTGATGACCGGCGTATTTCCCAAGCTGGACTCAATCGCCGTGACGTTGCCCGTAATATCCAAGCATTTACTAGCGGTCTGTTCGTGAGCGAGTACTTCAACGGCAACGACCGCATGAATGTGATCCTGCGCTCTCAACAGTGGGATACCCCAGAAGAATTGGCGCAGTTGCCACTTGCCACCCCACAGGCAGGCATTCAAACCTTGGGTGAGCTCACTCGCATTGAACGCACCGTTGGCCCATCGCAGCTGCGCCGAGTCAATGGCAAACGTACGGTGACCGTACAAGTGACACCGCCACCACAGATGTCATTGGATGAGGCGCAAAGTTTGCTACTGACCAAGGTGTTGCCCCAAATGAATGCGGTCATGCCAGCAGATACCAGCCTAATTGTCTCTGGTAATGCTCAACAAATGAATTCGGCCATTGACGAAATGAAGATCAACTTTGCGCTGGCATTGTTTATTTTGTTCTTGCTTATGACCGCCTTGTTCAAGTCGATGAAAGATAGCTTGCTGGTATTGTTGGTTATGCCGCTAGCTGTTGGTGGCGGGGTGTTAGCGCTTGCTGCATTAAACTTATTTACGTTCCAATCACTGGATTTGTTAACCATGATTGGCTTCATTATTCTGCTTGGTCTGGTGGTGAATAATGCCATCTTGCTGGTGGATCAGACCCGTGCAGGGGAGCGCACAGGGTTAAGCCGAGATGCGGCGGTGGAGCAGGCCATATTACTTCGCGCTCGCCCAGTTTATCTCAGTACACTGACGAGTTTATTTGGCATGTTGCCGCTGATGCTCATGCCTGGGGTAGGCTCTGAAATTTACCGTGGCTTGGCTACCGTAATCGTTGGTGGCATGGCTGTGAGTGCCCTATTTACCTTAGTACTGATGCCGAGTTTGTTGAAGCTGGGCAAGGCGCAATCGGGCGACGCCCGTGTAACTGAATTGCAAGACGAGCCAGCGCTGTCGCTGGTCGCGAACAAGTGAGAATAGAGATGAAAGCAAGCCTTTTATTAGCGCTGGCCCTTGTCAGCATTGGCGCTCAAGCAGCGTCGGAACAAGCCTTACCGGTAAAAGTGGACACTGTGATTGAACAACCATTGGATACCCATATCCGTGTACATGGTACGGTGTACGGTGTGAAGGATGTGGACCTGACCGCAGGCAGTGATGGCTTTTTAACTTTCGTCGCTGAACCTGGCAGCGAAGTAAGCCAAGGAGAAGTCGTAGCTCGTATTGATTTAATGCCCCTAGAGCTGCGTAAAGCAGAGCAAGAAGCCTTGATCCGCCGCGCCAAAGTCATGCAAAAGTTCAATGAGCGAGAGCTAGAGCGTTTATTGAAACTGATGAAAAAGGACAGTGCCGCACAAAATCAAGTGGATAAGCTGCAAACCGAAGTGGAATTAGCGCAAAGTGACATCGAATTAGCCCAGTTACGATTACGCCAACTTGACGATCAAATTGCACGGGCAACCGTGAAAGCGCCGTTTAGTGGGGTGGTAAGCCAACGCATGCGTTATGCTGGTAGCGATGTAACCAAGGCCAGTCCACTGCTAACGTTACTCGACAATAAGAATAAAGAAGTACGTCTCTATGTGCCGGTTAAATATTTGAGTTACATCAAAAAGGGGCAGGAACTGAGTATCAGCAGTGGTGATTTAAATGACCTGCAAGTAGGGCAGGCGAGTATCAGTGCCATCATTCCCGCCACAGATGCTAAATCACAAACGTTTGAACTCAGGGCTCGCCTAGAACAGCAACAAGGACTGCGCTGGGCAACCGGTCAACTTGTGGAAGTCGATTTACCGATTCAAACTGATGTGCCTGTATTACAAGTCAACCGAGATGCACTGATACTGCGCAGCAATGGCGTGTACGTGGTAAAAGTAGACGAAGATTACAGCGCTCAGCGGATCAAAGTGAGAGTCGGTAAGGGCGATGGCCAGTTCGTGGTCATAACCAGTGAACAGGACAACCTAAAAGCGGGCGACAGAGTGGCAATCCGTGGCGCAGAGCGTTTGCAAAGCGGACAGAAAGTGAGTATCGGCGATTAACGCCATTGTCTGCTACTTACATCGATGAAAAAAGGGCCTCTAAGGGCCCTATTTCGTCACGTATAGAGCAGCTTCAGCTGCTTAGTCCGCACAGATTTATTTGTGGTAGCTCAAACAGGTTTCCACTTCATCTTTCGAACCTAAAATCACCGCAACACGCTGGTGAATTTGCTCAGGTTGAATATCCATGATGCGCTCATAACCCGTCGATGCAACACCGCCAGCTTGTTCAATCAACATCGCCATTGGATTTGCTTCATACAACAAACGCAGTTTGTAAGGTTTCTCAGGATTTTTCGTATCTGCAGGGTAAGTAAACAAGCCACCGCGCGTTAATACGCGATGCACATCACCTACCATGGCTGCAATCCAACGCATATTGAAGTTTTGACCACGTGGGCCAGTTTTCCCTGCTAGCAGATCGGTAATGTAGGTTTGCATTGCCGGTTCCCAGTGGCGCTGATTTGATGCATTGATAGCAAATTCATTGGTTTGCTCTGGCACTTTTGCAAAATCAGTAGACAATAAAAACGAACCATGGGTTTTATCCAAGGTGAAAATACGCGTCCCTTTACCAGTAGTAAGCGCTAACATGGTTGATGGGCCATATAAAACGTAGCCTGCAGCTACTTGATGATCACCTTTTTGTAAAAAGATATTCGGATCGCTCGCATCAGCGTCCTTAGGTACTTGCATGATAGAGAAGATGGTACCAACCAGTGAATTGATATCTATGTTCGATGAGCCATCCAGTGGGTCAAAGGCAACGATGTATTCGGCGTCTGGGTTGCCTGCTACGGTGCCGGGTTCTTCTTCTGAAGCAATCGCTTTAACGTACCCTGACTCAAGCAAGATGTCTTTGAGTAATTGATTGGATAGTACATCTAGCTTTTTCTGTGTTTCACCTTGAATGTTTTCATCCAAAGTTGAGCCAAGCACACCCGAAAGCGCACCTTGACTGACGCGGAAAGAGATTTCTTTACAGGCAGCCAAAATAGTACGAATGAGTGAGACTAGTTCGTGTGAACAACCGTCTTCAAGCAATACCGGAGGGAGTCGTCGCATCCTAAATGTTCCTAAGTTTATGGGCTCTAAACAGTTATTAAAGTGAGAGAGCACTGTTTAGATTACGCTGTGTGTTTATCGCTTTGTGGTTGTAGATTGTATACAGAGGGATATACTCAATGCATATCAACCCACTATCCATCAACGATACCAATAACAACAAAGTGAGAACCATGCCAACTAAGCAGATAATTCGCATCGTCATGATTATGTTGTTGCTGCCTATGATAACCCAAGCGCACGCAGCAATTAAGTCTATAAGCCAGTTTACGCAAAATATGAGCAAATATCCTGGCTACTTCACCTTCTATTACGCAAATGAAGAGGGCAAACTTTACCTTGAAGTAGATAAGCTTAGAGCACCATTCTTACTACAACAAAGTTTACCTTATGGTGTGGGTTCAAATGATATTGGTCTAGATAGAGGGCAACTTGGCGGCACTTATCTAGCCCAGTTTGAGCGCATGGGCAACAAAGTGATGCTTCGGGCATTGAATACCTATTATCGCGCTTCCAGCACAAACAAAGCGGAGCAACAAAGTGTGAATGAAGCCTTTGCTTCAAGCATTTTATTTGGCTTTGAAGTCAAAGCAGGCACAGACACGCGCGTATTGATTGATTACACACCCTACTTGCTAACTGATGTACACGGTGTCAGTCGTACTTTGAGTGCTCGTAAGCAAGGCAATTACAGTGTCGACACGAGCCGCAGTGCGGTCAATATGGCGCGAACAAAGTCATTTGTAAAAAACACTGAATTGGAAGCAGTACTGACATTCACTGGCAACAATCCCGGTGAATACGTGAAGCAAGTGAGTGCAGACCCTTATGCTATCAGTGTAAATATGCATCATTCATTGGTGGAATTGCCTGATAACAACTACACCCCGCGTGTATTCCACCCTCAGTCTGGCTATTGGAGTATTGAGCATAAGGATTACTCAGCCCCACTTGGGGAAAGCATGTTTGTGCGTTATATCCCTCGTCATCGTCTCGCTAAAAAGAATCCTGAACAAGCGATCAGTGAACCTGTAAAACCTATTATTTACTATTTAGACCCAGGTGTACCTGAGCCTGTTAAAACCGCATTACTTGACGGTGCGCGCTGGTGGAATATGGCATTCGAAAAAGCGGGTTATAAGAATGCGTTTCAAGTAAAGGTATTGCCTGAAAACGCCGACCCAATGGATGTGCGTTATAACGTGATTCAGTGGGTGCACCGAGCAACACGTGGTTGGTCTTATGGCAGTTCGGTTATTGATCCTCGTACAGGCGAGATTATCAAAGGTCACGTAACCTTGGGCTCATTGCGAGTACGCCAAGATATTCTCATTGCAGAAGCATTGGCTGCGCCTTACAAGACAGGTAATGAAGTGACTGCTGAGCTGCAAGCTATGGCACTGGACCGCATTCGTCAGCTCAGTGCTCATGAAATCGGCCACACTTTAGGGATTGCCCATAACTTTGCGGCTTCACCGAAAGCGCGTGCGTCGGTGATGGATTATCCGCATCCATTGGTGAGCTTGAACGACCAAGGTCAACTTGATACCTCAAAAGGCTACGCATCCGGTATGGGGGGGTGGGACGAGCAAGTGATCAAATACGGCTACAGTGATTTCGGCAAACAAAACGAACAGCAAGCACTGAATAAGATCCTGCGAGAGAATGATGAACTAGGTCTTGAGTTCATTTCTGACAGAGATGCACGGGCGCAAGGCGGTGCTCACCCTACTGGTCATCTTTGGGATAACGGTGAAAACCCAAGTGCAGAACTAGAGCGTGTGATGTCGCTGCGTCAAAAAGCGTTAGCGCGATTCGGTATCGAGAATATCAAAGCCGGCACATCGCTATCGCAACTCGAAGAAGTATTGGTGCCTCTTTATCTATTCCACCGTTATCAAGTTGAAGCAGCGGTTAAGTTGATTGCGGGTGTTGATTACAGCTACGAAGTACGCGGCGATAGCGACGTTCAAGGTACACGAGTAGTGGAAGCTGATATTCAACGTCAAGCAATGGCAGCCATGATGCGCACATTAGATGCGAAAGAATTGGTGCTGCCTGAATCAATCATTGCGTTAATTCCACCTAAAGCTTATGGCGAATATACTACACGAGAGAGCATTGTTGGTCGCACCGGTATCACGCTAGATGCAATGGCGCTACCTGAGGTGGCTGCAAACCACAGTTTAGGTTTGTTATTACACCCGCAACGTGTAAATCGATTAGCGCAGCAAGGAGCGCGCTCTAGCGAGGCTTACAGTTTAGATTCATTGTTAGCGACTATGGTGGAGCGCATCTTTGATAACGAACATGCCAATGCCATGGAAGCAAAAGTGCAGCATCGTGTTCAGTGGTTGACGGCGCAGCATTTCGCGACCCTGATTTCGAGCGAGAAAGTTGCTCCTGAAGTGCAAGCACAATTCAAATTCTACCTTAAACGTGTCGCTGATGATTATCGTCAGAACAAGTTGCTAGGCAGTGTCAGTTCTGGGGAAAGTGCATTTAAGCAACACCTTGCCGATGCGATTAATCAATTCCTCGAAACAGGCAATTGGCAGCAAAGTTTCAAGCCTTTACCTTTGCCACCAGGCTCACCTATTTAGCAGCATGCCCTAGCTAGCTAGGGCTAAATTTGGCATCATATGCAGCCGCGTAGAGTCATGCTCTGGGCGGCTTTATTTTTAGTACTGGAAGTCATTATGCACATACATATTCTCGGCATTTGTGGGACCTTTATGGGCGGTATCGCGGCGATAGCGAAAGCGCTGGGTCACCACGTAACGGGTTCAGATCAAAATGTTTATCCACCAATGAGTACGCAACTCGAAGAGCTAGGTATTGAATTGGTGCAGGGATACGACACTGCACAACTCGAACCCGCTCCAGATGTGGTGGTCATTGGTAATGCGATGAGCAGAGGCAACCCATGTGTTGAGTATGTGTTGGAAAAAGGGATGCGTTATACGTCAGGCCCTGAATGGCTCAAAGAGCATATTTTGCGTGACAGCTGGGTGCTCGCAGTGGCCGGCACTCACGGTAAAACAACCACAGCCAGTATGCTTGCGTGGGTGTTGGAATATGCCGGATTGAAGCCTGGTTTCCTCATCGGTGGCGTAGTACAAAATTTTGGTATTTCTGCACGCGTGGGGGAAACGCCTTTTTTCGTCATTGAAGCAGACGAATACGACACCGCCTTTTTCGATAAGCGCAGCAAGTTTGTGCACTACCTACCACGTACCTTGATTTTGAATAATTTAGAGTTTGATCACGCTGATATTTTCGCTGATTCTGGTGCCATTCAAACTCAATTTCATCACCTTTTGCGCACCTTGCCTGCAAGTGGCAAAGCGATTTACCCAAGCGATGATAAAGCCTTAGTTGAGGTTATCGACAAAGGCTTTTGGAGTGAGCAAGAAACTCTAGGTAAGGCACAATGGGACTATGAATTAATAAACGCTGATGGCAGCGAATTTACCGTGCTATTTGAAGGTGAATCACAAGGAGTTGTCCGCTGGCAAGCCATCGGCGAGCACAACGTGAAAAATGCACTGATGACCATCGCTGCAGCACGACATGTGGGCATTCCTGTTTCCAGCAGCATTGCTGCATTGGGAGAATTTGTGTCTCCTAAACGCCGAATGGAACACAAAGGCACGGTGGCCAATGTGGATGTGTACGATGATTTTGCTCATCACCCGACAGCAATCGCCACAACCCTTGCTGGATTGCGTGCTAAAGTTGGCAATGAGCGTATCATTGCAGTGCTCGAGCCGCGTTCAAACACCATGAAAATGGGCGTACACCAAGAAACTTTGCTTGATTCATTACAGGCAGCCGATGACGTGTTCGTTTTTGAGCCTGCAAATCTCGGCTGGTCGCTGCAAGAACGCGCGCAACAAGCGGGAGCGCACAGTCACACCGATATTGACGCCATGGTGGCAGAGATAGTTGCAACAGCCACACCCAATAGCCATGTGTTAGTGATGAGCAATGGCGGGTTTGGTGGTATCCATCAAAAGTTACTTGATGCCCTAGCACAAAAGGAAACATCATGAGTACATTCAAAGAGCCAATTACCCTCGCGTTTAGTGGGGCTTCGGGCGCACCATACGGTTTAAAGCTGTTACAGGTGCTGATTGAGCAAGGCCATCAGGTGTTTGTGTTGATCTCCAGTGCCGCACGTGTCGTATTCGACACCGAATCGGGTATCAAGCTTTCAGGCAATGAAGACAAAGCGACTGAGCAACTCAGTGATTTGGTGGGTGCTGTAAAAGGCCAGCTGAAGGTGTTTGGTAAAGACAACTGGTTTAGCCCTGTCGCATCGGGTTCCGCAGCGCCGAAAAAAATGGTGGTATGTCCATGCAGTGCAGGTACAGTATCCGCAATTGCTACCGGTGCTTCAGACAACCTGTTGGAGCGTGCGGCCGACGTAGTGATCAAAGAACGCGGCCAGCTGATTTTAGTGCCAAGAGAAACACCATTCAGTGAAATTCATCTTGAAAACATGCTTAAACTAGCGCGCATGGGCGTGACCATTATGCCTGCTGCACCGGGGTTTTATCATCAACCTGAATCCATTGACGACTTAGTTAATTTTATGGTCGCCCGCATCTTAGACCATTTGGGGATCGCGCAAACACTTACCTCTCGCTGGGGTTATGGAGAGCAAAAATAAATGACCATTGCATTGAATATTCAAGGGTTAAAGAAAACCTATAAAAACGGCGTAGAAGCCGTTAAAGGTATTGATTTACAAGTTGAGCAAGGCGACTTTTTTGCTTTGCTAGGTCCCAATGGGGCGGGGAAATCCACCACTATCGGGGTGATCTCTTCATTGGTAAATAAAACGTCGGGCAAGGTTGAAGTCTTCGGCCACGATATTGATACCCAGCTTGAAGATGCCAAATCTGAGCTGGGATTAGTGCCGCAGGAATTTAACTTCAGTCAATTTGAAACTCTGCAACAAATCTTAGTGAATCAAGCGGGGTACTACGGTGTACCGCGAACCGAAGCGCATAAACGTGCTGATAAATACCTCGCTCAGCTTGGTTTGCTTGATAAAAAAGACAAAGCAGCGCGTACGTTATCCGGTGGTATGAAACGCCGTTTGATGATTGCCCGTGCGCTTATGCACGAACCCAAGTTGTTGATTCTTGATGAACCAACAGCAGGCGTAGACATTGAGTTACGTCGCTCCATGTGGGATTTTTTACGTGAAATCAACAAGCAAGGCGTAACCATTATCCTCACTACGCACTACCTAGAAGAAGCTGAATTGCTGTGTAAAAACATCGCCATCATCGATAAAGGCATCATTGTTGAGCACACCACGATTAAAGCGTTGCTCGCCAAGTTAGACAAAGAGACCTTTGTGTTGGACTTAAAACAACCTGTTCAACCGGTGAGCCTTGATGGCTATCAGTTTACCCTTACTGACGAACATACGCTTGAAGTTGAAGTTGCTAAGTCTCAAGGTTTGAATGGCGTGTTCAGTGCTCTGACTGAACAAGGCAACACAGTGTTGAGTATGCGTAACAAAGCAAACCGTTTAGAAGAATTATTCGTTGGCTTGTTGAATCAAGGGCGAGGGGAGTAACCAATGTTGAAATATGGCGTTGCGCTTAAAAGTATTTGGATCAAAGAGTGTATTCGCTTTTTGCGAATTTGGGTGCAAACCTTAGTACCCCCGGCAATCACTATGACTCTTTATTTCGTGATTTTTGGTAGTTTGATTGGCTCACGTATTGGCGAAATGGGCGGCTTCAGTTACATGGAGTTTATCGTCCCTGGCTTGATTATGATGTCGGTGATCACCAACTCATACTCAAATGTGGCATCCAGTTTCTACTCCACCAAGTTCCAAAAAAGCATTGAGGAACTCTTAGTCGCGCCCGTGCCAAACTACATCATAGTTCTGGGTTACATGGGCGGCGGTATGGCCCGTGGCATGTTGGTGGGCTTGATTGTAACTGTGGTCTCTCTGTTCTTTGTGGACATTCAAATCCACAACATTTTTGTCATTGTGGCAACGGTGATTTTAACCTCGGCCGTATTTGCTTTAGGCGGCTTAATCAATGCGGTTTATGCTAACAGTTTCGATGATATCAGTATTATCCCGACTTTCGTATTAACGCCGCTGACCTACTTAGGTGGGGTGTTTTATTCAATCACCTTGTTACCCGATTTTTGGCAGGGCGTATCCCAAATTAACCCAATTATCTACATGGTGAATGCCTTCCGCTACGGTTTCTTAGGTGTTTCAGATGTGAATATCTGGTTCGCATTCAGCGTGTTATTGGTATTTATTACGGTGCTATTCACCGTGGCACTGACTTTAATCCGCAAAGGTGTGGGGCTGCGTCACTGATGAGCGAAGCAAATTCAAGGTCAATTGTATCTAATCAACCGAGCTTGCATGACAAGCTCGACGAAGTGGTTAATAAGCATTTACAGGCCGAATTCAAAAAGCCAATCGCGGCGCATACGCAAGCTGCATTTGATGAAGTGAATGAAAAGGTTAACGCATTTGCTGGGCCTATCATTCTCGATTCATGCTGCGGTGTTGGTGAAAGCACGGCAAACCTTGCTAAGTTGCACCCTGAAGCCTTGGTCATTGGTATCGATAAGTCTGCGCACCGCTTGGATAAACACGATGTGCAATATCGTCAAGACGAGGATGCGCACTATATGTTGGTGCAGGCGGATTTAAACGACTTCTGGCGTTTAGCCGTGCAAGCAAAATGGCAGCCAACCCATCATTACTTGCTGTATCCAAACCCGTGGCCTAAAGCAAAGCATTTGCAACGTCGCTGGCATGGTGCAGCGGTGTTTCCAAGCATTGTACAACTCGGCGGTAAACTCGAGCTGCGCAGTAACTGGGATATCTATGTGCGTGAATTTGCCCGTGCATTGCAACTTGCTGGTCATCCAACTCAAGTAAGCGAGTACGCAAGTGACATCGCAATCACTCCTTTTGAGCGTAAATATTGGGCCAGTGGCCAACAAAGTTATCGTCTGGTTGTTGACCTTTAAGTGAATAAAAGGAGCTCATTTTATTGTCCGTAAAATGGGCTCATCATCGCCATTTGTGGTGTTAATGTCGCAAAAAATTCATGCAACTTTCTTAAATTTGACCAAAGCTGCAAGACTTTTTTTGGTGATTGCTATAAAGTGAGCGCAAGTAAATTGAACCGCTTGATGCAATTTGCCACCGTAATCAAGCCAACCCAATTAGGTATGTCATGAGTGATAAGCGTTTTGCCGTTGCATCAGAACAAAGCTTGATGCGCGTCTTTACGGTGCCCGAGGCACCGGACTCAACGCTCAGCAAAATAGAAGCCGAAATATCCAGTAACTTGGCGGGCTTCCTGAACGAAAATATCGCTGCGGTAGAGAAGCCGCTGCATGAAATCGAGCGTGATTTCGAGTCTGCGCAGATCCCAGAAGAACCTATGTTTGTCAGCGCTCATGCTCAAGACATCATGGAAAAGCTGGTTGCGCACTCTGTGCATACCGCTGCACCGAGCTTTATTGGTCATATGACGTCGGCATTGCCGCATTTTGTGCTGCCGCTATCAAAATTAATGGTGGGCCTGAACCAGAATCTGGTAAAGATTGAAACCTCCAAAGCCTTTACTCCGCTTGAGCGTCAAGTGATCGGCATGCTGCATCACATGGCCTACGATCGTGACGAAGATTTCTACAATAAGTGGATGCACAGCGCTAAAACCTCCTTAGGGGCATTCTGCTCTGGCGGTACCGTGGCTAATATTACGGCACTGTGGATTGCGCGTAACCGCTTGCTTAAGCCTGAAGGTGACTTTAAAGGTATTGGTGCGCAAGGCTTAGTGGCGGCGATGTTCCATTATGGCTACAAAGGCTTAGCGGTCTTGGTATCGGAGCGTGGGCACTATTCCTTAGGTAAATCTGCTGATTTACTCGGTATTGGCCGTGACAACTTTATTTCTATCCCAACGGGTGAAGACAACAAAGTTGATGTGGAAGCTATGCGTAAAGAGGCGCTCGCCTTGCAAGCGCAAGGCATTAAAGTTATGGCCATTGTTGGTGTTGCTGGCACCACCGAAACAGGCAATATTGACCCACTCAATGAGATGGCCGACTTAGCACAAGAGATTGATTGTCATTTCCACGTTGATGCCGCATGGGGCGGGGCGACGTTACTGTCAAATAATGCTCGCCACTTACTCGCTGGGATTGAACGTGCCGACTCCATCACCATCGACGCACACAAGCAAATGTATGTGCCCATGGGCGCGGGTGTGGTGCTGTTTAAAGACCCAAGCGCGACCGATGCCATTGAACATCACGCCGAGTATATTCTGCGTAAAGGCTCTAAGGATTTAGGCAGCCATACGCTCGAAGGCAGTCGCCCGGGGATGGCAATGCTGGTGCATGCGTGTTTGAGTATTATTGGCCGCAAAGGCTATGAAATGCTGATTGATAAAAGCTTGGACAAAGCTCGTTACTTTGCCGACTTAATCAAGGCAGAACCGGATTTTGAACTGATCTCAGAACCTGAGCTGTGCTTGCTTACCTATCGCTACGTGCCAGAAGCAATCAAAGCGCGTTTAAAAACAGCTGATGAACAAACCAAGCTGGATATCTATGCTGCGTTGAATCGCTTCACTGCAAGTATGCAAAAGCGCCAGCGTGAAGCGGGGCGTTCATTCGTGTCGCGTACGCGCTTAACGCCAAAAGCCTACGGCTATCAACCGACAGTGGTATTTCGAGTAGTGTTAGCTAACCCGCTCACCTCGAAACAAATCCTTCAGGATATTCTTGAAGAACAGCGTGAGTTAGCCCTTTCTGATCCTATGTACAAAAAGTACTTATCTAAATATCTATAACTGATTACAGAAATTTAGAAAGTCTCTGAGCAGGGCTTTGCGAACAGTATCATGTTCGCAAAGTAGCTCATGCTTTGCACCTTGATACGTTTTCAAAATGCCATAATTTTGCCCGTGGATGAAATCCGCATAGGGTGAGGTGTCGACCACCGTATCTTTTTCCGCTGCGGCAATAAATAATGGGACAGGGCATTCACTTTTTCTAAGTTTATCAATCGCTTTAAAAGCGGCGTTGAGCCATTTAAAAGTGACCCCACCGAGCTGCAATTCAGGGTAGCTATTATACAAAGCGCGAAAACGCCGGTAACGCTCTTGTGAATGTGTGAGTTCATTGTCACTAAAAGGCACTTCGGCGTAGGGGCCGTGGCCCGGTACATAGTTATCACCCTTAGTAAGGGTACATACTGTGCTTGCCCATAGTTTCGCAAGCCAAGGTTTCGTTGAACCAGTGTGGATCTGCAGCATCGGCGCACTTAAAAATACACCTGCAAATTCTTCAGGATAGGTGCACACGAAATCGAGGGCAATGGCGCCGCCCATGGAGTGACCTAACAGTATCTTTTTGCCCTGCCAGTGATGGTTAACGACGTGAGTGATGAATTGGTGTAGGTCGGCTTTGTAGTCATCAAAATGACCAACGTAGCCCTTATTGGCATCTTCTAAATGGCGATAGGAGCGGCCTTGCCCTTGGTGGTCAACAATAAACACAGCGACATTATTGCGGGCAAGTTCCCACAACAACTCTTGATATTTTTGTGCCGCTTCAATGCGACCAGAACTAATGACGATTGCGTAATCAGCGTTGTACGGTAGATGGTATGCATAAAACAATTTACCGTGCTTTGTGTCCAAAAAATCAGAAGTCATATCGTGCTGCCAAAAATGCTCGATGGCTTCATCATTTTTAGAGAGCAAAGCTTCGCTGGAATAAAACATTCAATATTAGTTCGTAGGCAAGTGGATGCTCGCTACTAAACCACCTTGTGGATGATTTTGCAACTCCAGTACCCCATTGTGCGCCGCAATGGCTTTGCTTGCGATAGCCAACCCTAAACCGGTTCCACCACTTTGCCGAGTTCGGGCACTGCCCACGCGATAAAACGGTTCGGTAATGTGTTTGAGCTCACTATCTTCTACACCAGGGCCATCATCATGAATAGTTAAAACGATGGATTCTGCATTGTATTCTAGGTTCACATCAACATGGGATTGCGCATATTTAATCGCATTACGCAAAAGGTTCTCTATCGCGCTGGCAATCAGTTGCGGGTCGACTTCAAGTGTGATGTTGGCGTCAACGGTTGGCAATTGGACTTGCTTATCCAAAGACTGGGATTCAAATTGCGCATCATTGAAAACAGGTGTTAACAGGTGCTCCAGAGCAATCGGTTCTGTTCGCAAAGATTGTTGGCGGTTCTCCAAGCGCGACAACATCAAGATGCGTTCAATCATAGAGTCTAACAGTTGTGCTTCTTTTTCTATGCGAGTGAGTTGTGTATTGGTTGGCTCATCAGCATTATCCTGTGCTAACGCACACGCTAACGATAAGCGCGTCAGTGGCGAGCGTAGTTCATGTGAAATATCGCCTAATAGCGAACGCTGGCTATTTACTAAGGTCTCGAGTCTTTGTGCCATGCTATTAAAATCTTTGGCTAAATCTCCCAGTTCGTCACTGCGGCTCGACGCAATGTTCACGCGGGTATCCAGTTTACCTTCTGCAATCGCATTAGTGCCTTGGCGCAATGAGTTTATGGGTCCTATCAGTGTACGAGTGAATAGGAAGCTCAATAACATCGACGCGGCAATGGCGACGGTAATCTTTACCCAATGCGGCATGAGTCTTAGGCGGAACATCCACGGCACAGGGCCACCGCGTTTGATTTCAAACAATTGAAATTGGCCGTCTGGTAAGTTCACCACTTGTGGTCCAATGGCATGAAAATGCTCATGAAAAATGATTTGTGGAGGCATCTCTAGACGGAAGTTGAGCAGGCTTAAATCATCTTCATCTAGGGTAGTAAAATTGCTATAGGAAATGTCTTTTTCTGGAGAGTACAGATAAATATTTTTACGCCCTTTGATTCTTGAGCGATTTATCACTTCTTGTGCTGTAGCGTCATGTTTCTTCGCCGACATTTCCAGCCCTCGGCCTAAGCGATGCAATTGACGTGCATCTTCTTGGCGCAAGGGTTCATAGCTTATTTCACTAAAACTAACTGAACTCAAGGCCGCTAATGAGGCCACAGTGGCTGCCAATGTTAGCCAGAACCACAGGAAGATTTTTACATACAGCTTATTGAACACTTAGGCATCTCCGATAAGAACATAGCCGGCACCGCGCACCGTACGAATACGTTCATTCTCAATATGCTCGGCAACTTTTTTACGTAGGTTACTGACATGCATATCGATGGAGCGATCATAAGGAGCAAGTCGGCGCCCAAGTACCTGCTCGCTAATTTGTTCTTTGCTAACAATGGCTCCTGGTTCTTGCATCAACAGGTGCAGAATGGCAAATTCGGTGCCGGTCAGGGTGAGCACCGCCCCCGCAGCCTGCGCGCTGCGACTGTGCATGCACACAGACAAATCGGCGAAATCGAGCTCTGCTTTTGGCTGGCTATTGTTGATGTGCTCAATTCGGCGCGTAATCGCTTTTACACGAGCGAGAAGCTCTCTGTGATTAAACGGTTTTGGAATGTAATCGTCGGCACCGAGCTCTAAGCCAAAGATACGGTCAAAGTCGTCGCCTTTAGCTGTCAACATGATCACGGGTACAAGAGATTGTGATCGCAAGCGTTTAAGTACCTCAAACCCATCAATTGTTGGCAACATAACGTCCAGTAGCACCAGTGCGTATTGATCAGTAAGCGCAAGTTCGAGACCTTGTTCGCCATCATGAGCGCAGTCTACCTCGAATCCTTGGTTTTGGATGTATTCACTCAACATGTTTGCCAGTTCAATATCATCATCAACTAGTAGAATTCTCATTGTTTACTCTGTGTTGTGTTGCTTAATTATGTTCATAGTAACTGAATGCTTTACCCCATTGCGACACCTTTACACAACCTTTACATAGCGCTGACGTTGCTTTGCATTGCAGCCGCTAAGCTTGTAAGCAAATATAGTTCACAACCAAGGACAACTTAGGAGTCCACTATGAAATTGAATAAATTACTTACAGCAGCCGTTATCACCATTGGTTTAGCATCAACTACCGCGATCGCTGGTAAAGGTGAGCATTTTAAACATGAGCGTGAGATGTTTGGTGAGCGCATGAGCCAATACTTAGCGCTCACAACAGAGCAGCAAGATCAGATTAAGGCGATTAAAGACGCGCAAAAGCAAGAACGCCCTGAACGTGGTGACAGAGCTGAGCAAAAAGCGCAATTTGACGCACTGACACAAACGTCTGAAAGCTTCGATGAAGATGCAGCGCGCGCAATGATCACTGCAAAGCAAGCAGACCACCTTGAGCGCCAAATTGCGCACATGAAAGCCAAGCACCAGATTTGGAATATTCTCAGTACTGAACAGCAGCAAAAGCTTGTTGAAATGAAAGAGAAGCGCAAAGAGCGCCACGCGCAAAAGCGAGCAGAAAAACGTGGTGAGCGCTAGTCGTAACTATGCTGAAAATGGGAGCCTGAGGGCTCCTTTTTTATGGGGAAGACTTTTTATTTGTAATTTAATAGACGATCGGTCTAATATTGAGTCATGACAGTTTCAAAAAATAAACCTCGCAGAGGTCGTCCGCCCAAAAGTCACAGCAATGAGCACGATACTCGTGCTGCGCTTATTCGCAGTGGTTTAGAGCAGCTCACCGAAAGTGGTTTCGCCGCTTCGGGAATAGATGGCATCTTAAAAAAGGTGGGCGTTCCCAAAGGGTCTTTCTATCACTATTTTGCCAGTAAAGAGGCATTTGGCATGGCGGTGCTTGATAGCTACGCAGCATACTTCGCGAAAAAGTTGGATATTTTTTTGTTGGATGAATCTTATGCACCACTGCAGCGCGTGCGAAACTTTGTGACTGACGCTCAGCAAGGAATGGCCAAACACGAATTTAAGCGCGGTTGCTTGGTCGGTAACCTAGGTCAAGAGGTCGATTTGTTGCCCGAGAGTTTTCGCCAACCTCTTATACAGGTTTTTTGTGATTGGCAGCAAAAACTGGCGCAGTGTTTTTATGCAGCCCAACACAATGGTGAGTTAGCCGCTTCGGCGCAATGTGATGCGCTGGCCGAATACTTTTGGATTGGCTGGGAAGGGGCGGTAAGTCGCGCCAAGCTAGTGAAAAGCTCAGCCCCCTTAGAGAGTTTTTATTCTCAATTTATGATGAGTTTGCCAAAGTAGTATGGGCCCTTGGCCGTTTTGCGGATTCATTGTGTATTTTTGTAGACGATTGGTCTAATTTCAGGAGAGCACGATGTTCAGTGGCGTTTTAATCGAAAAAGATGAGCAAGGTTATCATGCAAACGTAAAGCAACTTGATGACAGTATACTGATGCAAGGTGACGTTACCCTAAAGGTTGAGTACAGTACGCTCAACTATAAGGATGCGCTTGCAATCACAGGTAAAAGCCCGGTGGTCAGGCAATTTCCAATGATCCCGGGTATTGATTTGGTGGGTACGGTTGAGCAAAGCGAAAGTCCGCAATTCAAGGTCGGCGATCAGGTGTTATTAAATGGCTTTGGCGTAGGCGAAGTGCATTGTGGCGGGCTTGCACAAAAGGCGCGTTTGCAGAGCAAATGGCTGATACCGCTACCAAAAGCTTTCTCTCCAAGCCAAGCCATGGCCATTGGCACTGCCGGATATACTGCTATGTTATGTGTTATCGCACTACAGAGAAATGGTGTGTCACCGGACAAAGGCGAAATACTGGTAACGGGTGCCAATGGTGGTGTTGGCAGTTTTGCCATTCATATTCTCAGTAAATTAGGTTACACCGTGGTGGCATCAACAGGTCGCCTTGAGGAATCTCCCTATTTACACCAACTTGGTGCTGCAGAGGTTATTGATAGGCAGACATTGAGTGAGCCAGGTCGTCCACTCGCGAAAGAGCGTTGGGCTGCAGTGGTAGACTCAGCGGGTAGCCACACGCTTGCCAACGCCTGTGCGAGTACGCAATATGGTGGCGTGGTAGCTGCGTGTGGTTTGGCTCAAGGTATGGATTTTCCAGGAAGTGTGGCACCCTTTATTTTACGCGGTGTGACACTTGTTGGCATCGATAGCGTGATGCGACCACTTGAGGACAGAATCGAAGCTTGGCAACAGTTAGGCGATATTATCGACCCAACAGTATTTGCTGATGTTGCGGTTGAAGTGAGTCTAGGTGATGTTGTAAGTACAGCCCAAGCGCTCATGGATGGACAGATACGTGGGCGGGTTATCGTCAACGTAAACAAGTAGGTACCTAAACTTGTACCTAGATGAGCAATCTTCTAGGTACAAATTACTTCCTGACTTCAAATTCCACTAAAGTCTGTTCTACATCAATCTCGTAAGTCTCAAATCTGTCTTATATTTATGAGTAAAGCTAATACGTTTTACTGAAATTATGCCGTTTGCTAGCCAAAATAAAATTGATGCTGCTCTTGATATATTGGACCGCGAGCAGTTTGTTATTTCCAAAGATTTAGATGAGCGTGGTCTGGGGCATGGTCTGCCAACTGAGGATATTATCCGAGAATTATTGAGCGCCTTACCTGACCCTGGGCAAGATATTGATGTGATGCATATCGGCGCAGGCTCTGGTTACCTCAGTGCAGTGTTAGCTAAGCTATGTCATTTCGTCATTGCGGTTGAGAGAAATGTTCAACTAGCTGAGTTAGCAAAGCGAAACCTGCAAATTATCAATCAAGCCAATGTTAGCGTTATCAGCGATGACATTGCGAATGTTGGAACCCGTGATAAGCCTGTGCAGTGTGTAATTTGTACGTGCTTTTTAGATGACGTGAAGTGCCTTTTAGACTTTATGTCTGAGGGGGCGAGCCTTATTCATTTCAGTGGTGAATTTAATACACCACAGCTTCTTCATTATCAAAAAGAACGGAATGAACTTAAGTTTAAAGGCTGTGTGGGAGAGCTAGACTTTCGCACTCATAGTCATTTAGTCATAGATATTCCAAGACTTAACGACAATTCCAGTGAACCAGTGATCAGTGCTGTCGAAGATAAAAAGACGCTCAATGAGCTATACGAAATGTTGCAACCTGAGCTGATAAATAATTACTCACGCAACTACTTAGAACTTCACCGGATTTTGCCTATTTACGAGAGTGACAACGTTATTACTTTAGTGACCGATAGTCATGAGGTTAGCTATGATGACTTGCGTAGAATGCACCCGTGTAAACAAGTCGATTGTCGCGTGATCCCTGCAGCAAATTTCAAGCGACTTTGGTCTCATCTGGATGTCGTTTCTCGCGGCACGGAAATTTTCAATGAACTCAATGAAGAACAGACCCCCCAGAAGACTTTGAAAAAATCGACACCACTATCAACCCATATTTGGTCTCGGTTTACGAAGACTTATTAATAGAAGCAATTGGTGAGCGAGCCAGTGATATTCACTTAGAAATATATGGAGGTCATGTTCGCATAAGACTTAGAGTTGATGGTGAGCTCCATGATTTTACTCGTATTCAGCTGCGAGAAGATGAATACAATGGTTTGGTCAATGTCATCAAAATTCGTTCGCAGCTAGATATCTCAGAGCGTCGTCTACCTCAAGGAGGACGAACAAAGCTTAAATATGGCAGTGAGGATTATGACCTTCGGGTGCAAACCCAACCGACATTGCATGGAGAGCATATTATTGTTCGTTTGCTTAAGCATACGGGCAGAGCGATGACGATGGAAGGTCTGGGAATGCCTTCTAAGATTGCTGATTACTACCGACGATTGCTAAAAAACCCTGTTGGGTTGGTATTGGTCGTTGGGCCTACAGGGTCAGGTAAATCCACCACCTTGTATGCGGGTCTACAGCAACTTGCAGACGATGGCACTCGAAAAGTGCTTACTATTGAAGATCCCATTGAATATTCGATTGATAATGTTCAGCAAAGCCATGTTAGGCCGGATATCGGCTTCACATTCGCTCAAGCGCTTCGTGCCTTTGTCCGTGAAGATCCCGATGTAATTTTAGTGGGTGAAATCCGGGATTATGAAACTGCACTAGAGGCGATAAGAGCATCTCAGACAGGTCACTTGGTGTTATCAACACTGCATAGTAACGATGCGGTGGATGCGCTGCAGCGTTTATACGATTTGCAAATTCACCCCAACTCGATAGCAAGCGAATTACTTGCTGTGATCGCACAGCGTTTAGCGAAACGAATTTGCCCCCATTGTAAAGTCGAGGACTCCCCTAATGAAGCGCTGCTCAGTGAAGTCTTTCCGGATGGTGTACCGACAAAATTTAAGTGTTATCGAGGCGAAGGCTGTGATCACTGTGGTCAACGTGGTACGAAAGGTCGAATTGCTGTGATTGAGTACTTATACGCAAATAGTGACATTCGAAAAGCTATTTCAAATAAGCCTGATGTTGAGACATTACGTTTGATTGCATTGGACTCGGGATTAATTACGATGCGAGACAGCGCGTTAGCACATGTTATTAGTGGGCAAATAGCACTCAGCGAGCTACAGAAAATACTACCTCAAGATCGTATGTCTCCAGAAAAAAGAGGGGAGTGATAGTCGATGAGTAATGAGCTTAAATGTCAGCAACGTATTCCGGCCGAAGCGGAGTTTGGGGAGGAGTTGAATCGTCTGGCTGATATTGACCCTATTACCCCACCTTCAGGTTGGTACTTATCCCCTTCAACCATTGAAAAGTTTATTGTTGGTGACAAACAACTGGGAATCGAGACCAAATTTTTTGCTCCCTCTGGTGTAGTTGCTCGTGTTTTAGTTAATCTCGCTGCAGGGAGAGGGAGTTTGTTATTAGGGGAGCCGGGAACTGCAAAGTCGCGCTTTTCTGAACTACTTAGTGCCGCGATTTCAAACGACTCCTCTTATGTGATTCAAGGTGGAGCCATAAAAGAAGTGACACAGCTACTCTATACTTGGAATCAACACTCTGTTTCAACGAAGGGGTTTTGTGTTGAGTCTTTGGTGCCTACGCCACTATTTAGAGCTATGGAACTTGGCAAAATAGTCCGCTTTGAAGAGATTTCCCGATGCGAACAACCAATACAAGATGCAATCTTGAGTCTTTTGTCTGAGCGGGTGATCAGTATTCCAGAGCTTCCACATGAACAAAGTCTGCTGTATGCCAAGGCGGGGTTCAACATTATAGCTACGGCCAATAATTTGGATGTGGGTATTAAGGAGATGAGCTCCGCACTAAAAAGGAGAATGAGCTTCGAACATATCTGCCCGATAAAGCGACTGGAGGATGAGATTGTAGTGGTCAAGCGGGAGGTCTCAAAGCTGAATTTGACCGCTGGGTTATCAGTTGCATTGAGTGATGAGGTGTTTGAGGTAATCACAACCATTTTTCATGAGCTGCGCACAGGACAGACATGTGACGGGATCACGACAGATCGTTTATCTGGCGCGACGATGTCCACAGCGGAAATTATTTCTGTTGCGCATGCTTTTTGTGTCCACGCACATTATTTTAATAACGGTGATATCAACTTTGAGGATATTGCCCACTCTCTGATTGGCGCAGCGCTAAAAGATGAACCTGCAGATAAGCGGCGTTTGTTGCATTATTTTGAATCGCAGATTTCGACTAGAAGTGGCAAAGTGTGGAAGGCATTGTATTCACAGCGGCATTTGTTACGTTAACGAAATACCGGATAAGCGAGCAAAAAAATACGCGACCGTAAAGGTCGCGCTGACGGAATTTTCTAGCATCCTGCCAGTATTGAAGCAAGTTCAATTCCCTGTAATCACTGCGTGATTATCCGCTGCATGTGCGGCGGTTTCATCCTTGTCCCCTTTTCCTGTGACAGCCTGTCAATGAGTGATGTGGACTAAATGTAGTTCGCATTTTTATACACAATACTCAGGTTCATTTCTTCACATCCTGTGTCTCAACGTCCTGTTGAAAATCCTTGGGTGAACCAATCCTATCATCCTGAGTGCTGTCCTTGTCGTGTGTAGCTCCGTTACACGTCCCTTTTATACTTCCTTGTTCTTCGCATCCCGCGATGAGTTTGTCCTTTTCCGTTACAACATTCCGTTGTGCTGTGCTTCCTGCACCTGTCCTATATTTTCCTGCACTGAGTGTGCTTTGAGCGTCCTGCTCGAGTGCTCTCTTCCGTGAACATCGGTTTTCCTTAACTTTACCGCTCGTATGCCCTTACAAGCGATGGATACAGTATATGGGATAGAAAGCGGGATAACAGTCAATCAGCGGTAATGTAAAGTTAGTCACATTACTGAAATAAAACATAAAGTTATTAAATATCAATCGGTTGTAATTTTTTAGCCGTATTTTTAAACATCAGATAGCGCAATAACCTGCTCGTTTGTGAGATATATCTCACAGTGAAAATGGGGAAGCCGGAAGTTGTTCAGCTCGCTGTCAGTTTTGCACTGTACATTTCTCTTCTAAATAGTAAGATGCGCTTGATAATTATTTTTATTTAAATTGGAGGCTTTAATGAGAAAAGCAATTGGACTCGCAGTAGCGTCTGTCATCTCGGTATTGGCATCTACGGCTGCTGTTGCAGAGGAAACTGTTAATATTTATTCCTTCCGCCAACCTTTTTTGATTGAGCCTATTTTAGAAAAGTTCACGGAACAGATTGGGGTTAAAACGAACGTCGTGTTTGCTAAAAAAGGCCTTATCGAGCGTTTAAAGCGCGAGGGCAAGCATACTCAAGCCGACCTCGTTCTTACTTCCAACTTCAGTGCACTCATGCAACTTGAAGAAATGGCGCTGACGCAAGAGATTAACAGCGACGCTGTTGACGCCAATATTCCAGCTGGTTTTCGTGACCCGCAGGGTCAGTGGGTAGCATTGACTAAGCGGGTACGTAACGTGTATTCATCAAAAGACCGCCTAGGCAAACTCGATACGCTGCGTTACGAAGACCTAGCGACAGATGCATACGAAAACAAGGTGTGTATGCGCCCAGGTAAGCATCCTTACAACCTAGGACTTGTTGCTTCTATGATCGCCCACCACGGTGAAGTAGAAACTAAAAAATGGCTTGAAGGCCTCAAAGCAAATCTAGCTCGTAAACCACAAGGTAATGACCGCGCACAGGTTAAAGCCGTGAAAGAAGGTTTGTGTGATGTGGCAATCGGCAACAGCTACTACTTCGGTAAGATGATTGAAGATGAGCAACAAAAAGCATGGGCAGATTCGGTCTATATTAATTTTCCTAATCAGCAAGACCGTGGTGCACATGTGAATGTTTCTGGTGTGGTGCTAACTAAACACGCCAAAAACAAGGAAAATGCCTTGAAACTGATCGAGTTTATGACCGACAATACGGCACAAAATATGTATGCCTCTGTCAATATGGAATATCCGGTGAAGCCGGGCGTGCCATTGTCTGAACTTGTTGCCTCTTGGGGCGAGTTCAAAGAAGACACTCTGCCATTGTCTGAGATCAGCAAACACCGCGCCGCGGCGTTAAAACTGCTTGATGAGGTTAAATTCGACCTGTAATTAATGGGTATCAATGCAGTTTAAATTTTCGCTGTCATCGTGGCAGCTGATTGCATGGACGACAGGCTTAGGCCTGTCGTTACCTTTGTGCTTCCTTATTTTTGAATCCTTACAAAGCGACCCCGAGGTGTTTGCCCACCTGTGGGACACGGTGTTGTGGGATTACATCAACAACACTGTGTTGTTGATAATGGGTGTTGCCCTTCTTAGTTGCGTGATCGCCTTACCCTTGGGCTGGCTGGTGGCGTATTGCGATTTCCCCGGCAAAAAGCACTTTGAATGGGCACTTATGCTTCCGTTGGCGATGCCCACTTACCTCATTGCCTACGTGTATACCGATTTGTTTGATTACGCAGGTCCTGTGCAGATTGCACTGCGTGATTATTTTGGTTGGCAGTCCCCCGAGGATTATTGGTTTTTCGATATTCGTACCTTAGGTGGTGCGACAGTCATGATTGCCTTAGTGCTTTATCCGTATCTTTTCCTCATTTTCAAAACTGCGCTCAAAGAGCAATCTCATAAATTGGTGCACGCAGCGCAAGTCATGGGGCATAGTCCAACAAAGAGCTTTTTCACTGTGAGCTTACCTTTAGCACGCGGTGCGATAGCGGCGGCGATTGCGCTTATCAGTATGGAAGCGATGGCGGATTTCGCGACTGTGAGTTATTTCGCAGTAAGTACGCTAACAACGGCTGTCTACGATACCTGGTTTGGCTATTACTCATTAACTGCCGCAGCGAAAATATCTGGGATTATGCTTTTGATTTTGTTCGTTGCCATTGTTGTGGAGCGTTACTCGCGCAGAAACCAAGCAGTGTTTGAGCGCCAAACTCAATTGAGCAATGAGCCGTTATATAAGCTAGCTGGCAGCAAAGCGTGGGCGGCAACCGCATTTGCTAGCTTTATTCTCTTGATTGCATTTGTTATCCCTGTGGCCGTGCTACTAGAGTATGCCGTCCACTATTTCGATAGAGCGTGGAATAACGAGTTTTTCATCTATGCATGGCATAGCCTAAAAATCTCTGCATTGGTGAGTATGGTAACCATATTCCTGAGTATTTTAGTGGTTTACTCGCAACGTTTAGCACCGAGTAAATGGAGCCTTTGGCCAGGACGACTTGGGAGCACGGGCTACGCGCTACCAGGTACGGTATTAGCGATAGCTGTGTTGTTACCTCTCACAACATTTGAAGACTACTTCAATCAGTGGCTTGAATCATCAAGTTGGCAGCCGGGCTTGTTTTTGAGTGGTACTTTATTCGCTATTATCTTTGCTTATGTTGTGCGCTTTTATGCTATCGCCCATGGCAGCATTGAGTCGAGTTTTAGTCGTATTAGCCCTAATTTAGATATGGCCAGTCAGTCGATGGGACGCAGCCCAAGGCAAACGTTGACGAGCGTACATATTCCCATTTTACGACGCGGCATTCTCACAGCGGCATTGCTGGTGTTTATCGAATGTATGAAAGAGTTACCAGCAGCGTTATTGCTAAGGCCATTTAACTTTGAAACACTGGCGACGCATGTATTTCAATATGTCAGTGATGAGCAATTGGAACTGGCCTCGGTCGCGGCCGTGTTTATCGTCGTGGTTGGGTTAGTCCCGCTGTATTTTATTAATCGCTCAATGGAACATAAACACTAATGTCAGCAAAACTACACTTGGAAAATATTAGCTTTAACTACGGCGAACGCGCTGTGGTCAATGAACTAAGTTTGCATCTGGGTGACAATGAAATTCTGTGTTTATTAGGGGCCAGTGGTTGTGGCAAAACGACGACATTGAAGGCGATTGCGGGTTTGTTGCGTCCGCACTCAGGTGTTATTCGCCTTGGCACTCAAATCGTGTGTGATAGCAATAGCTTTGTGGCGCCGCAACATCGCAATATTGGCATGATGTTCCAAGATTACGCGCTCTTTCCGCACCTGAGCGTGGCGCAGAATATTGCCTTTGGTTTACAAGGAATGTCGAAACATGCGCAAACTGAGCGCGTAAATGAAATGCTGGCTTTAGTTCACCTTGAGGAATGTGCTGGGCGTTATCCGCACCAGTTATCAGGGGGACAGCAACAACGTGTGGCCATAGCTCGTGCGCTCGCATACAAACCAAGTTTGTTATTATTGGATGAGCCATTTTCGAACATAGACCATCAAGTTCGCTACCAACTTATTGCCGACATTCGCCACATTATTAAAGATCAGCAAGTGTCTGCTATTTTTGTGACCCATTCGAAAGAAGAAGCCTTCGCTTTTGCTGATACGTTAGCGGTGATGCACGAAGGACAAATTGCCCAGCAGGGCACTCCCCAAGCGTTATTTCATCATCCTCGTTCACGCGTTGTGGCTGAATTTTTGGGTGAAGGCCTATACCTTGATGCGCAAAAACAAGATGACTATCACTTCGAGACGCCTTTTGGTGTGGTTAAATCGCAACTTGCAATTGCCGGTGGGCAAAGAGCGGGTCAGCTCTATGTGCGCCCCCATGAGTTGCGACTCGTTGCTGACGATAATGGGCCGGTGACGGTTATCTCGAAGCGCTTTGTTGGCACCGAATATGTGTATCGAGTGCGCGTGTTTGACCAAGAGATTGAAGTGCCTGTGAGCCAACCTGAACAAGAGTTTTTGCCGACACAAAGGCTATCGATTACAATTACCTCACATTCGGTAAATTTCTTTACCAATTAATCGCCTATTCAGAGCGCTTGTGAAAGCGCTCTTGGCCTATAAAAATAAAAACCAAAGGAACTTTGCATACATGCCCAAAGCGCAGTCCGGCGTTTGTGCGCAGGCGAATTTACATGGCCTGCATCTGTTTTTTAATGTCCTCGATGGTCATGATGAAACAGTCAAAAGCAAATTAGCTCAGCTAGTTGAGTTGCAATCTGAGTATGACGACCGTTTCTCCGAAGCCATGGTCTCGAGCTTTGTTGCGATTGGTGCACAGTATTGGCCCCACTTTTTCCCTCAAGCCATGCCTAATGAATTAGCAAGCTTCCCAAGTGTATCCACATCTGAACACAGTATTGGCGTGCAGCCGTTTGATTTATTTGTACAAATTCGCTCCGACCGAGAAGATGTGAATCACTTATTTGGTCAACGAGTATTGCAGTTACTGGCACCAGATGTTGAGCTCGTAGAAGAAATTACCTGTTTCCGTTTTTTAGATGGTCGGGATTTTAATGGCTTTGTGTATGCGCCCGATACGCCACATGGTCGTCAAAAAATGCTTACTGCGCTGATTGATGACTCTGACGCTGATTTTGCTAAAGGCAGTTATGTACATGTGCAGCGCTTCACACACAATCTAGGGGCATGGCAAGCGTTATCCGTTGAAGATCAAGAAATCTTGATGGGGCGCACTCGTTTGGACAGTGAGTTGTTGATGCCTCTTAATGCCAACAGTCATGCTGTGTGCACTGAACTGAAAGATGAGAAGGGACAGCCACTGATACTTCATCAAGGTATGCCATTTGGCACTATGATGAAACAAGGCTTATTATCGGTGACCTGCAGCGCAACGGGCAATGCTTTTGCTCAGATGTTGCGAAGCCAGCTGGGGGACCACACTCATTACGATGGTTGGTTGGACTTTACTCAAGCTGATATGGGAGCTGCATTTTTTGCTCCCTCAGTGGAATTTTTGAAAAGTCTGAAAAACTAGGGGGTGTTTGCACACCCTCAAAATTAATGCGCACTAGACGTTATCGAATAGCTTACGTACACGCTCAAGCGTCAAATCGATTTCTGACACCTTCGCTGGAGCAATAAAAATTGTATCGTCACCAGCAATCGTGCCCAATACGCCATCTGCTTTACCTAATGAATCCAGTAAACGCGCAATCAACTGCGCAGCACCTGGGCTAGTTGTGATGATAATCATCATTTCATTGTGAACAATATCAATGACCAGCTGGCGAAGTGGCGACTTGGCTGTTGGCACAGCGAGTTCGGCAGGAAGGCAGTACACCATTTCTTGTTTGGCGTTACGGGTTCTTACCGCACCAAACTTACTTAGCATGCGCGATACTTTGCTCTGGCTGATGTTGTCGAAGCCTTGCTCTTTAAGAGCGTCGACAATCTCACCTTGTGAACCGAAGTTTTCTTCTTTTAAGATCGCCTTAAAGGCTTTTACCAAAGCTTCTTGTTTTTCTTGCGCTTGCATAATGTCTTCTTCTTTGCAAATTGTTGTCATTATTCTACCTAAGATGTCAGTGTATTTCATCTTAGGTCAAACTTTACAGTTAAGTTTACGACTATGGTCGAGATTATCCTCAAAATAACGACGATTAATTTGTCTTTAGCGCCTATTTTCATTATCTTTATGGCCATCAATTGGTCACACGACCCAAATCTCTACTAACTAGTCTCGTTTTTTACGGAGAATTAAAATGAAAGTTGCCGTTTTAGGTGCTGCCGGTGGTATCGGTCAAGCGCTATCTTTACTACTAAAAAATAGCCTTCCAGCAGGTTCTGAGCTTTCGCTATACGACGTAGCGCCTGTTGTTCCTGGTGTTGCTGTAGACCTATCACACATCCCAACTGCTGTTACAGTTAAAGGTTTCGGTAAAGAAGACCTAGACGCAGCGCTAAGCGGTTGTGACATCGTTTTAATTCCAGCAGGCATGCCTCGTAAGCCTGGTATGGACCGTGCAGATTTGTTCAATGTGAACGCAAGCATCGTTCAAGCGCTAGCTGAAGGTATCGTTAAAAACTGTCCTAAAGCGATGGTAGGTGTTATCACTAACCCAGTTAACGGCACTGTGCCAATCGTTGCTGAAGTATTCAAAAAAGCGGGTACTTATGACCCAGCTCGCGTGTTCGGTGTAACGACGCTTGACGTTATCCGTGCTGAAACATTCGTTGCTGAGTTAAAAGGTCTAGACGTAAGCGCTGTAAAAGTACCTGTGATCGGTGGTCACTCTGGTACAACTATTCTTCCACTTCTTTCACAAGTTGAAGGTGCTACTTTCTCTGATGAAGAAATCGCGGCACTTACAACACGCATTCAGAACGCAGGTACTGAAGTTGTTGAGGCGAAAGCGGGCGGCGGTAGCGCGACACTTTCTATGGGTGCGGCAGCAGCGCGTTTCTGCCTATCACTAGTGAAAGGCCTACAAGGTGAAGACGTAATCGAGTACGCATACGTTGAAGGTAACGGTGAAGATGCACAATTCTTTGCTCAGCCAGTACGCCTAGGTAAGAACGGTGTTGAAGAACTTCTTTCTTACGGTGAACTAAGCGCGTTTGAGCAAAAAGCAAAAGACGACATGCTTGCTACTCTGAACAAAGACATCCAAGAAGGTGTCGACTTCATGAATAAATAAGCTAGCTATATTAATTAGTTAGTCTTGTTTTAGACGCAGTTCTAGAACAACAAAAAGCCTCTGCAATGTGATTGTGGGGGCTTTTTTTATGCTCTACAATCACACAATAACTGGTATGACCATTTGCTGTAGCAATAAAAAGACTTTAATTTTTGTCCATATATTCCATACTGATGTGAATAAATTTTGAGTCATTTATGGGCATTTTTGACAGCCTAGGGCGAATCTGATACCTTATCTGCACTTTTTGGTATGACCAATTTACCCAAAGCTAAAAATAACAATGTCATTAAAAGTCAAAGCAGCGAAACTTTCAGATGTGATCCTAGCGCAACTTGAGAACATGATTCTGGAGGGGTCACTGGCGCCTGGAGAGAAGCTTCCCCCTGAGCGTGAGTTGGCCAAGCAATTCGAAGTATCCCGTCCTTCGCTGCGAGAGGCGATTCAAAAGTTGGAAGCAAAAGGGTTAGTTACCCGCCGTCAAGGTGGTGGCACTTTTGTAAAGAATCAACTTGAAGAGGGGTTAAGTGATCCACTGTTTGAGTTGATCAGTAAACACCCTGAGTCGCAATTTGACTTACTTGAGTTCCGTCATGCCCTTGAAGGGATCGCTGCTTACTATGCCGCTTTACGAGGTACTCAAACTGACTTTGTTAAGGTCAAAGAAAGTTTCGACAAGATTGCACAAGCCAGTGATGATTTGTCTGCGAAGGCTAAAGCCATCAATGCATTTCATTTTTGCATCGCCGAAGCATCACACAATGTGGTGTTATTGCACTTAGTGCGTGGCATGCAGGCTTTGCTAGAACAAAATGTACTGCAAAATTTGCAAGTACTCATGAAGAAAACAGCGGTGTCGCAGCAACTTGCTGAGCATCGTCAAGTGCTGATGGATGCCGTTATTGAAGGGCACCCTGAAGAGGCACGTTTAGCCAGTAATGCGCACTTAGCATTTATCGAAGAAGCATTGCTTGAAGCAACCAGAGAACACTCACGTATTGAGCGTTCCCTGAGACGTACCCGAGCACAATAAAATAAGCTGTAAGCCCCTGTGGAGCGTTTGCTCACACGGGGCTTTTTGGCATTTTAAATTCGTATTTTAAACATAAGGAAAACTCCATATGTCTGAAGTCAATAAAGTTGACGTAGACGCATTTGAAACCCAAGAGTGGTTACAAGCCCTTGAGTCTGTAGTGCGTGAAGAAGGCGTTGAGCGAGCGCAATTTATTCTTGAGCAAGTGTTAGAACAAGCGCGTTTAGATGGCGTTGATATGCCAACCGGCACAACAACTAACTACGTTAATACCATTCCTGCAGACCAAGAACCTGCGTATCCGGGTGATGTAAACATCGAGCGCCGCATTCGCTCTATCATCCGTTGGAACGCAATTATGATTGTTCTGCGTGCGTCTAAGAAGGATCTTGACTTAGGTGGACACATGGCGTCTTTCCAGTCGTCAGCGGCATTCTATGAAGTGTGTTTTAACCACTTCTTCCGTGCACCGAATGAGCAAGACGGCGGTGATTTAGTTTATTACCAAGGTCACATTTCACCGGGTATCTATGCACGTGCATTCGTTGAAGGTCGTTTAACGGCTGAGCAGCTAGACAACTTCCGTCAAGAAGTAGACGGTAACGGTCTGCCTTCATACCCACACCCGAAATTAATGCCTGAGTTCTGGCAATTCCCAACGGTATCGATGGGTCTGGGTCCAATCGCTTCTATCTATCAAGCACGTTTCTTAAAATACCTAGATGGTCGTGGTCTTAAAGACACGTCTAATCAACGCGTATACGCATTCCTCGGTGATGGTGAGATGGATGAGCCAGAATCACGTGGTGCGATTTCTTTCGCTGCTCGTGAAGGCCTAGATAACCTATGCTACCTAGTTAACTGTAACCTACAGCGTCTAGACGGCCCAGTAATGGGTAACGGCAAGATCATCCAAGAGCTGGAAGGTCTGTTCAAAGGTGCAGGTTGGAATGTAATTAAAGTCGTGTGGGGCAGTGGTTGGGATAAGCTTCTTGCTAAAGACACAACAGGTAAGCTACTACAACTGATGAACGAAACAGTTGATGGTGACTACCAAACATATAAAGCGAAAGATGGTGCCTACGTACGTCAGCACTTCTTCGGTCGTTACCCTGAAACAGCAGCGCTAGTTGCTGATATGACAGACGAAGAGATCTTCGCGCTTAAGCGTGGTGGTCATGAGCCTTCGAAACTATTTGCAGCGTTCAAATCAGCACAAGAAACCAAAGGCCGTCCAACGGTAATCCTTGCGAAAACAGTAAAAGGTTACGGCATGGGTGATGCGGCTGAAGGTAAAAACATCGCGCACCAAGTTAAGAAAATGGACATGACGCACGTAGCGCATCTGCGCAGTCGTCTTGGTCTTGATGACTTGGTATCGGAAGAGGATTTAGCAAATCTTCCGTACCTAACGCTTGAAGAAGGCTCGAAAGAGTACGAATACTTACACGCCCGTCGTAATGCGCTTCACGGTTACACACCACAGCGTCTTCCTAACTTTAGCGAAGAGCTAGCATTACCTCAGTTAGACGCTTTCAAGCCACTACTTGAAGAGCAAAAGCGTGAAGTGTCAACGACCATGTCTTTCGTACGTACATTAAACGTATTGTTAAAAGACAAAGGCATTGGCAAAAACATCGTGCCAATCATTGCCGATGAAGCGCGTACATTCGGTATGGAAGGTCTGTTCCGTCAAATCGGTATTTACAACCCGCGCGGCCAGAACTATAGCCCAGAAGACCGTGACATCGTTTCTTACTATAAAGAAGACCAAGGCGGTCAGGTACTGCAAGAAGGTATCAACGAGCTAGGTGCAATGTCTTCATGGGTTGCTGCAGCAACATCATACAGCACCAACGATCTACCAATGATCCCGTTCTACATCTACTACTCAATGTTTGGTTTCCAACGTGTAGGTGACATGGCGTGGATGGCAGGTGACCAACAAGCACGTGGTTTCCTTCTTGGTGCAACGGCTGGTCGTACAACGCTTAACGGTGAAGGTCTACAGCACGAAGATGGTCACAGCCACATTCTTGCTAACACAGTGCCTAACTGTATTTCTTACGACCCAACATTCGGATACGAAGTGGCAGTAGTCATCGAAGACGGTATCCGTCGCATGTACGGTGAGAACCAAGAAAACGTGTTCTACTACCTGACTTTGATGAACGAGAACTACCATCAACCAGCAATGCCGGAAGGCGCGGAAGAAGGTATTCGTAAGGGTATTTACAAGCTAGAAAGCTATGCGGGCAGCAAAGGCCAAGTACAGCTTCTAAGCTCAGGTACGATCATGAATGAAGTACGTAAAGCGGCGCAGATTCTTAGCGACGAGTACGGCATTGCTTCAGACGTGTTCTCAGTGACGTCATTCAATGAAATTACCCGTGATGCGCAAGATGCTGATCGTTACAACATGCTTCACCCTGAAGCAGATGCAAAAGTGCCTTACCTTGCAACAGTGTTGGGCGATGCACCAGCAATTGCTGCGACTGATTACATGAAGAACTATGCAGAGCAAATTCGTGCCTTCATCCCAGCTGAGTCTTACCGCGTACTAGGTACAGACGGTTACGGTCGCTCGGATAGCCGTGAAAACCTACGTCGTCACTTCGAAGTGAACGCAGGTTACGTGGTAGTTGCAGCACTGACTGAGCTAGCTAAACGTGGTGATGTTGAGAAGTCTGTAATTGCTGACGCAATTAAGAAATTCGACATCGACGCAGACAAGATTAACCCGCTGTACGCTTAAGAGGTTAGCAATGACTATTGAAATTAAAGTACCAGACATTGGTGGCGATGAAGTTGAAGTAACTGAGATTCTTGTAGCTGTTGGCGACAAGGTTGAAGTTGAGCAATCGCTTATCACTGTGGAAGGCGACAAAGCCTCTATGGAAGTTCCTGCAAGCGAAGCGGGTGTGGTTAAAGAAATCAAGATTGCTGAAGGTGACACGGTATCAACGGGCACCTTGATCATGATTTTTGAAGGTGCAGCGCAAGAAGCTGCTCCTGCACCAGCAGCACCTGCTGTAAGCGCGGGTGCTAGCGCAAGTGTTGAAATTAATGTACCAGATATCGGTGATGATGAAGTTGAAGTCACTGAAATCATGGTAAGTGTTGGCGATACCGTTGAAGAAGAGCAATCAATCCTGAGTGTTGAGGGCGACAAAGCGTCAATGGAAGTGCCAGCGCCACAAGCGGGTGTTGTTAAAGAAATCAAAGTAAACGTAGGCGATAAAGTGAAAACCGGTTCGCTTGTGTTTGTCTTTGAAACGGCTGGCTCAGCGCCAGCACAAGCACCTGTAGCTGAGGCTACTGCGCCAGCACAAAGTGGTGGTGTTGAAATCAAAGAAGTGGTTGTACCTGATATCGGCGGTGACGAAGTTGAAGTGACCGAAGTCATGGTGAGTGTTGGTGATAGCGTGTCAGAAGAGCAATCTATTCTGAACGTTGAAGGTGACAAAGCATCAATGGAAGTGCCAGCTCCTTTCTCTGGTACGGTTAAAGAAGTAAAAGTGAATGTAGGCGACAAAGTAAGCACAGGTTCGCTTATCTTCACCTTTGAAGTACAAGGCTCAGCGCCCGCGGCCGCACCGGCTGCTCCAGCAAGTGCGCCAGCCGCTGCGACGCCAGCTCCTGCTCAAAAAGCAGGTGGCCCAGCGCCAGCGAAACGTGAAGACTTCGTTGAGAACAGTGACTATGCTCACGCATCACCCGTTGTTCGCCGTTTAGCACGTGAGTTCGGTATTAACCTTGCAAAAGTAAAAGGCACAGGCCGTAAGAACCGCGTTATTAAAGAAGACGTGCAGAACTATGTGAAAGAGCTAGTGAAGCAAGTTGAATCAGGTAATGCTGGCAAAGGCGGTAACGGTGCTGGTGTGGATCTTATTCCATGGCCGAAAGTGGACTTCAGCAAGTTCGGTGAGGTCGAAGAGAAGAAACTTTCACGTATCCAAAAACTATCGGGTGCAAACCTGCATCGTAACTGGGTGCATATCCCACACGTTACACAATACGATGAAGCGGATATCACCAGCCTAGAACAATTCCGTAAAGAGCAAAACGCTCTTGCTGAGAAGAAAAAGCTAGGTGTTAAAATTACTCCTCTTGTGTTCGTAATGAAGGCAGCAGCGAAAGCGTTGGAAGAATTCCCAACCTTTAACTCGTCGCTATCAGAAGACGGTGAAAGCTTGATCCTGAAAAAGTACGTGCACATCGGTATCGCTGTAGATACGCCAAATGGTCTTGTTGTGCCAGTGGTACGTGATGTGAACAAAAAAGGCATCATGGAACTGTCTCGTGAGCTGATGGAAATCTCAGTAAAAGCACGTGATGGCAAGCTGACATCTTCAGATATGCAAGGCGGCTGTTTCACTATTTCGAGCCTAGGTGGCATTGGTGGTACAGCATTTACACCAATCGTGAATGCGCCAGAAGTGGCTATTCTAGGTGTGTCTAAGTCTGACTTTAAGCCGAAGTGGAATGGTAAAGAGTTTGAGCCGCGCTTAATGGTGCCGCTAAGCTGTTCATACGACCACCGTGTAATTGACGGTGCGTTGGCAGCACGCTTTACTGTGACGCTGGCAAATTACCTAAGCGATATTCGCAACTTGGTAATGTAAGACAACTTTAATCCCAGTAAACGGTTTTTACTGGGATTTTTATACATGGCAATGATACAATCTTTGCACAATTTTTGTGAGCAATGACCGTTTAATGAAATTATTCGTTATTGCTTCCCGTTCGGACAAAATAAGGTAATAGCATGAGCAACGAAATCAAAACACAAGTCGTTGTACTAGGCGGTGGTCCTGGTGGTTATTCTGCAGCTTTCCGCGCTGCAGACTTAGGTTTAGAAGTCACTCTAGTTGAGTCACGCAACACGCTAGGTGGTGTGTGCTTGAACGTTGGTTGTATCCCTTCTAAAGCACTACTTCACGTTGCTAAAGTTATTGATGACGCAAGCGAAATGGCGTCTCACGGTGTATCTTTCGGCAAGCCTGAAATCGACCTAGACAAAATCCGTGATTGGAAAGAGTCTGTAATCGGTCAATTGACTGGTGGTCTAGACGGCATGGCGAAGATGCGTAAAGTGAAAGTAGTGAATGGCTACGGTAAATTCACTGGCAGCAACACCATCGACGTTGATGGCACAACGATTACGTTTGACAATGCTATTATCGCTGCGGGTTCTCAGCCTGTTAATCTACCTTTCATCCCAGAAGATGATCGTGTAATCGATTCAACGGGTGCGCTTGAGCTTAAAGATGTTCCTGAGAAGCTACTTGTATTAGGTGGTGGTATCATCGGTCTTGAGATGGGTACTGTTTACCGTGCTCTAGGTTCACAAATCGACGTTGTTGAATTTGCTGACCAGCTAGTACCAGCGGCTGATAAAGACGTTATCAAGATTTACCAACGCTACGTAAAAGACAAGTTCAACGTAATGCTTTCTACTAAAGTAGTTGCTGTTGACGCTAAAGATGACGGTCTATACGTAACATTCGAAGGTAAGAACGCGCCAGCTGAACCAGTCCGTTATGACAAAGTGCTTGTTGCTGTAGGCCGTACTCCTAACGGTAAGCTTCTTGACGCTGACAAAGCGGGCGTAAATGTTGACGAGCGTGGCTTCATCAACACTGACAAGCAAATGAAGACAAACGTAGACCACATCTTCGCAATCGGTGACATCGTAGGTCAGCCTATGCTTGCGCACAAAGCGGTTCACGAAGGTCACGTTGCTGCAGAGGTTATCTCTGGTCAGAAGCACTTCTTCGATCCTAAGTGTATTCCTTCAATCGCGTACACAGATCCTGAAATTGCGTGGGTTGGTGTTACTGAGAAAGAAGCGAAAGAGCAAGGCTTGAAGATTGAAACTGCGGTATTCCCGTGGGCGGCATCAGGTCGTGCAATCGCTTCAGCGCGCACTGAAGGTCAAACTAAGCTTATCTTTGATAAAGACACGGGTCGTATCATCGGTGGTGCTATGGTTGGTATCAACGCAGGTGAAATGCTGGGCGAAATTGGCCTAGCAGTTGAGATGGGTGCAGACGGTGAAGACATCGCGCTAACTATCCACGCTCACCCAACGCTGAATGAATCAATCGGCCTTGCTGCAGAAATCTTTGAAGGTTCAATCACTGACCTACCAAACAAAAAGGCAGTAAAGAAGAAGTAATTACTTTTTCACACTGAATAAAAAACCCGGTTTTCATGCCGGGTTTTTTTATGTGTGCTGGTGAAGCACTTTATGAGACTCTTTTCTTGCCCATTGCTAACCAATATGACGGTTTGAAGGCCAATAGCCTTGTTGGCAAAGGTACATGAGTTGTTGGCACGCTTTAACGAAGTCCGAACCATTTCTCTCAGACAGCATAGCATCACTCAATTGCTCCTCAGACAGCTTAGGTTTTACTTCTTGTAATGCTTCAAAGGTACTTAATACTCGCTCGGATAAACCTTGGCGTTCGTGCTCTGTGTTCTCAACCCACACTGGCATGTATTCATAACAAATAACGCTATCGTCTAAATAGTGCATAGGTTGGCTAGCATTGCACTGTAAAAGTGTGCTGCTTAGCGACATAAAGCAATCGGTTCTGTTCATGGCTTCTCTTCCCTCATTAAGCCGGTGTTAATTTAAGTGGTTAGTTCAAAATATAGCCTAATTTTAAGGGGAGTTTATTACAGGGTATTACAAGTTGAGGCTGTTGCTGCGAGCATAGTCACAAAAGAAGTGGAGAAAAAATAATGAAAATAAAGAGATGCGAATTCTGTCGCATCTCTTTATGGCATAAAAAGTTACAAATTTAATTTTTTGCTGAACAGGGATGAGTATAACTGGGGTGCAAAAAGTTACTTTTCATACCAGATACAATATTGCACCAGCGTTCAGTGGCCTTATTTTGGTATTGTTGCGCCATTTCACCTTGTGTAAATGCCTGTTTATGGTCTGCTAGTGCGGTATAGTGAAAAGCAACCAGCTGATATTCGTGCTGGGCTGCAAAGGCTTTGTGAACACTTTCTACATTCTTAAGGGTGTCATCGATAAACAGTACGTGATTTAAGCGTGCATCAGCGGGTTTATCTTGGTTGTACTGCTGCAAGAAGCATAAAAGATTGTTGCCTTTGTCCTGACCTGCCAAATACATCACCCCCGAGCGATAAGAAATACTGCGAGTGGAACCGCTATCACATGACATATAAGGACTGGCTAAGCTACTCAACCCTGCAAATTTAGGTGCGTTGGTATCAATGTGATTGAGTAAGTTAGATGTAGATGCAATGTGTAGTTCTGTGAATTGGTCTTCTGTTGCCGAAATAGTCTGATTACCGCGCGCCGTTTCAACCATAAGGTGAACACCCATTTGCGCTAACGCAGTGAGGACTGTGGGGACATCATCTTTGGTATACACCATAGTATTGAGTGCAAACAGTAAGTCAGACGCTTCAATCAAATCGGCGCTGTTATCAGCAATACGCATGGGTGCGTGTGCTTTAACTAGTTCACTTTGCCATGAATACCACGCTGCACCGCCGAGATACTGGCAGTTATCTGAATCTTTCGCGTCGGGGCAAGCAATCATAGTGAGTGTGTCGTCATTGTCCATTACCACCAATGTATTATTCGGCTTCCCCCATGCGATGACTTGTTCACTGAGGCTCCGAAATGAATCAGTAGTGTGCAGTGCTTGAGTTTCGCGTGCATGTGCGCCAAGCGAGGCGCACCCCATTAAGCAAGTGAGTGCGAGAACGGCTGTTTTTATCACGAGCTTGCTCCTTGCGCATCTTCGAGCATATAGCCCGCAGCTTGAAATGCCAAAGCGGCTATAGTCAGTGTTGGGTTTCCGGTTCCTATCGTTGGAAATACTCCACTACCCACCATGTATAGATTGCTGTGATCCCATGACTGTTGGCGATGATTGAGCACCGATGTTTTGGGATCTGAACCCATTCGGTAGGTACCCACAATATGCCCTGCACCATAAAACTTAAAGTTGTGTAAGGTGCCGGCAGTGTCTCGGTACTGAAAGTTATTCGATGTTGCATCTGGGGTATTGCTCAGATTGGGTTCACCGGGATCTTGGGTGTATTCGGTAGCGCCCATCTTATTAAAAATTTCCGTGGTTACTTTTTTAGCCGAGACAAAGGCTTCGCGCTCATAATTCGAGGCTAATCGATAGGTCACTTTAGGGCGCGGTAAACCCAAGTTATCTTTGAGGGTATCCGATAACTCAACGCGGTTATCAGGATCCGGAAGCTGCTCAATTAAATAGCCCAAGCGTAGTTGACGGGTGTACACCTGATTAAGGGTTTGCACCAGTTGTTCGCCAAATAATTTGGCGTTCGCAGGCAGCTTGGTATTAAAGCGCAATGGCTGCCCCTGCTCGTTGACTGAATCACCATTAAGTTGTGAATTATTTTGTCCAAACACAAAATCGGCGAGAGTCGTACCTGGATCATTTGCGGCCCATTGCCATCCTTCATTACCTATTTCAATGCGGTATGCGGAACGTTGATGGCGAAATTCACCATCACGTAAAGACTCGACACCACCTGTTGAAAGAGGGCCACGGTAAGGGTAAACGGGCTCTTTTGCTAATCCCCAGCCAAGATACATAATGTGGTCCATCAGGTTGCGACCCACTTGATCACTACTGTTGGCAACGCCTGTTTCAAATCCTGGGTTCTTGTTCGACATGAGCAGGAGTTTTGGTGTCTCAATGGCATGAGCGGCAAGTAGGAATTGCTTCGCGGTGACGGAGCCTTTGCCTGTGGCAATGCCATTAGCCGTGGTGTAACTCAGATAATCTACCGCACTCACCTGTTGCGTATTAGGATCGAGTTGAATATTGCACGCGACATGTTGATACCAGATATCTACATTGCCAGTTTGTTGCGCTCTGGCAAGCGTTACGGTGGCATCGTACTTAGCTTGGATAGGGCAAATGGGGATACAGTTGGTATTGCCCGCACACTGACGGCGCTCACCAGGACGAGAATTGCGTCCCTGTGGTGTGGGTGTGACATACACTGGGTTACCCTCATAACTCCAACCAGTCACTGCGCTTTGGTAGGCAACATCTTGCATCGCAGGTGTAATCCCCGGCATGGGGTAGTCGTAATTCGCGCCGTATTGGCCTGTAGGGTCAACATTAAACTGGCTGTAAAGTTTGTCGATTTGGACTTTGTCGCCAGCGACGTTAATTTCATTGACGGCCATTTCATAGAACGGCACAAGGTCTTGATAAAATTGCTCGCCGTTAGGCCAATCGACCCCTTGTTTATAAAGGGTGTGTAATGCGAAATCTTGTGGAAACAATCTCAGGCAGGTGCCTAGCCAGTGCCATGTTGTGCCACCACCTATGCGTTCATATGAACTGGCAAATGCAAATTTGGCATTGAGGCTTGTACCTGTCACGCCTGGGTCTTGGTCTGGGTAATCGAAATAGCACTGCGTTGGTTTTCGCCATGAACCCACTTGTAATACGGTATAACGGGGGGTGTTTTCTTTAGCTGGGTCGGGCAAACCAAGAGGGTTGTCTGCACTACTTGGCACAGCTGCTTGCGTGGCTGGCGGATAAGGGCTTTCAGGGGTTTTCGCAGCAGCCTTGTAAAAGGTATTCATATAATTGGAGCGGTCAGCGGGAATGGCAGGGCCACCTTCTAGAATAAGTACTTTTTTACCCACCTTACCGAGTTCATAGGCAACGATGCCTCCAGCGATGCCAGCGCCCACTATTACCACGTCATAATCTGTGTTATTCATGATTGTGCTCCCTCATCATCATTAGTGTTTCCTGTGTAATCACTCAGTGGTGCTGGGGCTTGTGCCCAATAACCATAACGCAGGTCAGAATCTCCCATTGGGTGTGCTTGCATTACTTGCCATACCAATGCTTTGCTGTATGAAGTCGCAGAAATAATGTCAAAATCAGTGCGGCTGTTATTTGCCGCGACAGTCGGCCAAGCGCCCATATACCAAAGGTAAATAAGGGCCCGACATGCAAAAATGAAATCAGAACCACGCGCATCATCAAGTAGGTATTCACCGATTTGCGTTGGTGTTTTTCCTTGACTACTGAGAACTTCGTAGGCGCTGAGAATATCGCTGCTTAAGCCCCCATGTAGCGCATCGATTTTTTCTTGCCACACCTTCAAGTAGAGGGTTTTCATATCGTCTACATCCAGTGATGGGGCGATGATGCTTTTGTTGAAGCCTGTCAGTAGCGCACTGAGTTCGACAAAATTAGTAAGATCACTCATTGTTGCCTCCTTGGGCTTGGGCACGTTGCAGCAAATAGGTGAAATCAGATGGCTCACCGTTGGTCATCGTGGCGTTGTTGTGGCAATTGATGCAGCTGGAGGAAGTTTGTTTCACTTTGCCTTGGATGTATGTCTCTAATGTCGTGTTAGCGAGGAACTTAGGAGCGGGTGCGCCTGTGGGATCGGTAGTGCTGTCTGCATCAGTCGGCCATTGCGTGCTCACAAGTTCGTAATTAACCCACACAGAATCACTTTGCGCTTGTTGCAGCATGGCATGATATTTGGCATTGAGCGCTGTAGTTGCTTCATCAATAGCAATAACGCGTTCAATTTGAGAGGGTGGGGTGTTTTTATTGCTTGGATTCCAAGGGCGCGGCGGCGGTGTATTGACCGCGGTGCAATTCTCGCAATTGGCATTGTAGTAATTGTAGTGCGACTTACTTGCTGGCTGGCCTTGTGTGGGCACGTTGTCGATGTGCTCAAAGGTAGACCAAACCCATTGCGGTGTACCTTGCATCTTTGTGCCAATGTGAAACCCGACCAAACCGACGGCCTGCTCAGAGCAATGCGCTTTGACGCCTGCATTCTCATCGGGATTGTCATAGACATAGGCTTTGGTGGTGTAGAAGGTACTTGTATCGTCGCCATCCCCCATCACTTTCCACGCCGCTTTGATCATGATGGCGCCATCTTTTCCTGTGGCGCTTTGTGGGAAGTCAGCTTCTTGAGCGAATTGGGTTTGCCCTTCTTGGCTATACAAAGCGTTATTAATGATGTAATCGAACATCACTTGATTGGTGAGAATTTCAAAACGTGTATACAAACCGTTTTGGTCAATCAAGGGACCGGTTTGAAACGGTTCACCACTTTCATCAAGCACATTGGGTGTTTTACCAACTTGTGAGAGCAGTATAGCTCCGTTGGGCGCGTTACATACGCTGGGTGGCGGATTATGCTCTCCCCATGCGGGTGGTGTTTTTCCGTTAGGTAAAAAAATGTCGCGACTTTCTTTGTAATGTTGCCACACTACCATATCGCCTGATTCGCCAATGACTCTCGTTGTGTCGGCTTGCCCATCGGCAGTTGCGGGCCAGTTTAGAGCAATAAAGGATTGCCACGAAAAAACATCAAACGCATGTTGTAGGGCGTCTAAAGAGCCTCCATCTGGGTCGATGTCTACGGGGAGAACCGGGCTCAGTGAAGTGGCGCTTGCGACTTGAGGTTGCTTGGCATTCGTTAAATATGCCGCTGCTGCACAGGCACATAGGATTGCTGCACCAACGATGGAAGGTTTCATAGGGGCTCCTTGAAACTACTTTGTTAAATTTTGCAAAACAAATTATTTACAAACTTTTAACAGTGTAGTTCAAGGTAACCGAAAAAGAACATTACATCAGCTTACAATTGCTAACGTACTTAGCCTGCTACATTTTTTTCGTAATAAACAACATCCCAATCACCCATAGGGTCATGGTGGGTGTAACTTCTTACATACTGCATGCCGAGTTTCTTCATCACAGCAACAGAGCCTAAATTGGCTTCTTCAGCGATAGCGCAGAAGTGTGTCGCATTGGATTGTGCAGCCAGTGTATTGAGAATGTGTTGCGCCGCTTCCGTTGCATAGCCTTTGCCCCAAGTCATTTGTTTGAAACGCCAACCCAGTTCTAAATTATGCCAATGTGGTTGCTCTGAGAAAAACTGGTAGGGTCTGACCAAAATCCATCCAAGAAATTGTTGCGATGATTTTTCTGTTACTTGCCAAAGCCCCCATCCTTTTTCCGGGTTGAGGTATTTTGCAAGGCGCGGCAGAGCCACATTATCTATGTCTTCGCGAGTACTCGCTTTACCGCCATTGATGTGTTTCATCACGGCAGGGTCTTGATCTAGCTCGTAAAACAAATCACCGTCTTCAAGGGACATAAGGCGGTAGGTGAGACGCTCACTGTCGGTCATGGTTATCATATGAATTGCTCCTTATTTGCTCTACAATACGCGCCCCTGTCAAAGTGCAACACCAGAGAACTAGGCGAGTGACGAATTCAGTATTAAAACTGCGAGCCCAACAAATAGCAATGGCAAAACGTGAATATAAAGCGCGTGGAAGTAAACTTAGTCGTTGCGAGCAATGTTTGTTGGCAGAGTCTTTATGTATCTGTGATGGAGTTGAGCCAGCGCAATGCGACGCTGCGGTGTGTATGCTGATGTATCACAATGAGAGCTTTAAGCCCTCAAACACGGGTCGTTTAATTGCCGATATCGTACCTGATAACTACGCCTTTCGTTGGGATAGAACCGATCCAGATGAAGCATTATTAGCCTTGATTGCCAATCCACAATATCAACCGTTTGTAGTCTTCCCAAGCGAAGGAATTGAACCAGAGCGAGTGTGCACCTCGGTCGCACGCCAAGATAACAAAACACCTTTATTTATCTTTTTAGATGGCACGTGGCGGGAAGCTAAAAAAATGATTCGTAAGTCGCCGTATCTGGACGGCTTGCCCGTATTATCAATCAGTCCTGAACGTTTATCCGACTACCGTTTACGCGTTGCGCCACATGCCCATCAACTCGGAACCGCAGAAGTGGCCATCATGGTGTTGGCTTTAGCGGGCGAACACCAAGCGGCCCTCAAACTGGAAGAGCATTTTATTGCGTTTCGAAGTGCATACCTTAAAGGAAAGCGCTCTAAGCTGGATGCGTAACACTTTGCCTGCAGTTGTTCATTTAGTGACATGATTTTGCTAGACTCGGTGTCCTAATTAAATCCAGTAGGGACACCACCCCCAGCATGAATGCACGTTTATGTTTATTGGCAACGGCTGTTGCCCAAAGCCTGAGTTTTAGCGCCTTCGCAGATGACCGTGATATCGAACGTATTATTGTGACAGGTGATTTTAAAAGTGAGTCTATTCAGGAGCTTAGCGCTAGCGCAAGCCTTTTCTCTGAGATCGAAATCGCGTCTCGTGATGCCAAATATCTAGATGAACTGTTAAACCAAGCTGCCAATGTTAACTTTACTGCTGGCGCCTCACGTGGCCGTTTTGTACAGGTGCGTGGTATTGGCCTGCGTTCACAATTTGTGGACCCAATTAATCCATCTGTAGGTATGATCATTGATGGTATTAACTATTCAGGTCTTGGTGGTGCGGCGATGTTGTTCGACGTTGACCAAGTTGAAATCTATCGTGGCCCGCAAGGAACTCGCTTTGGCGCCGATGCACTAGCCGGTATGATTCACATGGAAAGTGCCGATCCAACGCTCGAACCAAGCATTAAAGTAAAACTCGGCATGGGTACCTACAACTCGTGGGATGCGGGTGTGGCCGCTGCAACTGGTTTTGGTGAAAAAAGCAGTGTTCGTGCGAGTTTCTACCAAAACAAGTCAGATGGTTATATGAAAAACGCCTACCTTGGCCGCGATGACACCCAAGGTATTGATGAGCAAGTAGCTCGTATAAAGCTGCACTCTCAGTTAACTGAGCATTGGCGTATTGAGTTGGTTGGCCATTTTATGGACATCGACAATGGCTATGATGCATTCACGCTCGATAACAGCCGCACCAGTGTCGCTGACCAGCCTGGTAAAGACGTGCAAGAAAGTAATGCATTCAATCTCAGTAATATCTACACCGGATTCGATTTCGCTGATGTGGAACTGAACCTTTCAGCATTAGATGCTGATTTACTTTACAGCTATGACGAAGATTGGGTGTGTAATGACCCAGCACAACCGGCATTATGTAAAGCGGGTTTGCATCCTTGGGGTTATAGCTCAACGGATAGTTATCAACGCGATAGAACAGACAATACAGCCGAATTGCGTTTTAACAGCAAAGGCGGCAACTGGGTAAGCGGTGTGTACTACCAATCTCGAGATGTTGACTTACTGCGCCAATATACGTGGAACGAAGGGGATTTCACTTCCAGCTACGAAAGTGAAAACATCGCTTTGTATGGCCAAATCGAAACGCCAATCAGTGATAAGACTCGCCTTGTGACGGGGTTGCGCGTTGAGCGCAACGAAGGCGATTACAGCGATATCTACGGCGTGAGTGAATCTATCGACGATACCATGGTTGGCGGTAAAGTCGCCCTTGAATACCAAGTGGTACCACGCACGATGATCTACACCAGTGTTAGCCGTGGTTATAAAGCAGGTGGTATCAATGCCGAAGCAATTGCCAAAGCAAACGATGAAGGCCTCAGCCAAGATGCGGAGTTCTTTTTGAATCATCGCACCTTTGATCCGGAATACCTGTGGAATGCAGAGTTTGGCGTGAAGGGTAAATCGGCTGACCAGCGTTTGAATCTGCGCATAACAGCCTTCTACATGTACCGCGACAACATTCAACTGAAAGCGTGGAAAACTGAAGGACAGCAATTTGCAGGTTACTTCGATAACGGCAGCAGCGGTGATAACTACGGTTTAGAAATTGAAGGAGAATACGCCTTATCTCCGCGTTTAACACTGAGCGGCAGCTTAGGTTGGCTAGAAAGTGAAATTGATGGCTTCGTGACCGCGGATGGTGTTGACCAAAGTGGCCGAGAACAAGCGCAAGCGCCGAATTATCAATACGCGATGAATGCGCGTTTTAATATCACCGATGCACTAGCAGTGAATGTAGGGATGGAAGGCAAAGATGAGTACTACTTCTCAAACAGCCACAACTCACAATCGCCGAGTGTTAACTTGTTAAACGCAAGCATCGCTTATCAAGCAGACTACTGGGGCTTGAACTTCTGGGTGCGTAATGCGCTGGATGAAGACACCTACAATCGTGGCTTCCAATTCGGTAATAACCCAGTAAATGAATACGCCACGCAGACTTACGTGCAATATGGTGAGCCGCGTGTAGCAGGTGTCAGCTTTAGTTATGAGCTGTAATTCTTAGCTCAAAGCAGGCACAAAAAACGCGAGTCACTTCATCTAGAAGGCTCGCGTTTTTTATTGCCGACCACTCAGTGATTATTTCAATAATGACTCAGTAAGTACCGGACGAATTTCTTTTACAAGTGCTTGTGCTAGCTTCGGTGAACCACACACGATGTTGCCACTTTTCTCAAAGTTTGCACCACCGGCAAAGTCCATCACCAAACCACCTGCTTCTTTAACAAGTAGTTGACCAGCAGCAGTGTCCCAAGGCTTCAAACCAATTTCGAAGAAACCATCAACACGACCAGCAGCTACATATGCCATGTCTAATGCCGCAGAACCTGCGCGACGGATGTCAGCTGTGTGTACGAACAGTGCTTTGAACGCTTCAAGGTATGCATCCATGTGGTGCTTTTGCTTGAATGGGAAGCCCGTCGCTAACACTGTGCCAGATAAGTCTTTGGCGTTGCTAACACGGATACGCTTGCTGTTTAGCTGAGCGCCTTGACCACGGCTTGCAGTGAATAGCTCACCACGGATTGGATCGTAAACCACAGCTTGTTCAATGCGGCCTTTCACTTTTAGCGCGATTGATACTGCGAAATGAGGGATGTCTTTGATGAAGTTAGTCGTGCCATCAAGAGGATCGATAACCCATTGGTAGTCTGCATCTGAACCGTTGTGTTGACCAAGCTCCTCGCCCACGATGCTGTGGTTAGGATACGCTTTTAAGATGGTTTCGCGAATTACGGCTTCCGCTTCTTTGTCTACGCTAGTAACAAAGTCGTTGCTGCCTTTTTGAGTGGCTTCAACTTTTGATAAATCTTCACAGGCGCGCAAAATCACCTTACCTGCGTTTCGCGCAGCGCGAATCGCAATGTTTAACATTGGATGCATAGCATTACCTTTGGGTTGTAAAAGAACAATATTTTGAGCGGGCGTATTCTAACGATTTTACCGCCAAAGTAAATAAAGTTTACAAAAATAATTGGTGTTTTTTTATACACCCTTTGTTGTTGCTTCATTTACTTGAAGAAATTTCACACCCCCTAACAATGTATATTGCGTAAAGGTTACACAACAAAGGAAGGCATGAGGGCGATGCTTATGCTAAAATACCGCCCAATTTAATTATTGATAGAGTAAACACTTTCCATGGCGTTAGAGAACATTCGCATCGTTCTGGTGAACACTTCCCATTCAGGTAATATTGGCTCAGCAGCTAGAGCCATGAAAACAATGGGTTTTAGTAACCTTTATTTGGTTGACCCTGCGTGTGAAATTGATAGTCACGCAAGTGCATTGGCTGCGGGTGCAACTGATGTCCTAGGTAAAGCGACGATCGTCTCAACTCTTGAAGAAGCACTTGAAGGTTGTAGTTTGGCCATTGGTACGAGTGCGCGCTCGCGCACGTTGAGCTGGCCAATGGTTGACCCGCGTGGCTGTGGTGAAAAACTGGTGAGTGAATCACTACAAGGTCCTGTTGCGCTGGTATTTGGTCGTGAAAACAGCGGCCTAACAAATGAAGAACTGCAACTGTGTAACTATCATGTATGCATTCCTGCAAACCCTGAATACAGTTCATTGAATCTTGCGATGGCCGTGCAAACGCTGTGCTACGAAACGCGTATGCAGTTCCTCGACCGTCAAGAGCAAACACCTGAAATTGATGAAACTGAGTATCCAACTAATGAGCAGATGGTGCGTTTTTATGAGCACCTTGAAAAGTCATTCAGTGACACAGGTTTCATTCTTAAACAACACCCCGGGCAAGTCATGACCAAGCTTAAACGCTTGTTTAACCGCGCCCGTCCAGAGCAGCAAGAGCTAAACATTTTACGTGGCATGCTGACTTCTGTTGATAAGCACACAAAAGCAGACAAATAGTCTTTTTCATCACCAGTGTGAATAGTGATAATACTTGACTAAATTAGTCGGGTAATTACAATGTCAGTTAATACCTGAGTATTTCACTCAAGTACTTCGAGTAAATACTTGACTCTATTACTCAGGTAATTAAAATTCACACTCTTGATGAGAATGGGGGCGCTATGAAGTTAACATCTAAAGGCAGATACGCGGTTACCGCGATGCTCGATGTTGCTCTACACACAGATGTTGGGCCTGTTCCCCTTGCCGATATTTCAGAGCGGCAAGAAATCTCGTTGTCTTATTTAGAACAGTTATTTGCCCGCTTGCGCAAGCAAGGTCTGGTGACCTCCGTACGCGGTCCTGGTGGCGGATACCTGCTTGGAAAACAAGCCAGTGACATATCAGTGGGTGATGTAATCAGCGCCGTAAATGAGTCGGTTGATGCGACACGTTGCCACGGTGCCAATGGCGGATGTCAAAGTGGCATGCGTTGTTTAACACACACATTGTGGTCTGAGTTAAGTCAACGAATCGAAGAATTTTTACACGGTATCACCTTAGCTGAGTTGGTTAATAAATCCGACATTAAAGAAGTGGCTATTCGCCAAGACAAAAGCCTAAGTGATGCCCTGAGCCAGTTAGAAAACATAGAAGTTAGCTGTCAATTGTAAGCAACGTCGATGTTGCCGTGAAGCGGAGAGAGTAATGAAGTTACCAATTTATTTAGATTATGCAGCAACAACACCAGTGGATCCGCGTGTTGCCGAAGAAATGATGCAGTGCCTGACAATGGATGGCAACTTTGGTAACCCAGCATCACGTTCACACCGTTTCGGTTGGCAAGCAGAAGAATCGATTGACCAAGCGCGTCATGACATCGCTGATCTTATCAATGCTGACCCTCGTGAAATCGTATTCACTTCGGGCGCTACAGAATCTAACAACCTTGCAATTAAAGGTGCGGCAAACTTCTACAAGAAGAAAGGTCAGCACGTTATTACTGTACGTACTGAGCACAAAGCGGTTATCGACACCTGTCGTGAACTTGAGCGCCAAGGTTTTGAAGTAACCTATATGGACGTTGAAGAAAACGGCCTACTTGATCTGAAAAAGCTTGAAGCTGCAATGCGCGATGACACCGTATTAGTGAGCGTAATGCACGTAAACAACGAGCTAGGTGTGATTCAAGATATCGCGACGATTGGTGAAATGTGTCGCGAGCGTAAAATCATGTTCCACGTAGATGCGGCGCAAAGTGCAGGTAAAGTAAAAATCGACTTACAAGAGTTGAAAGTTGATTTCATGTCTTTCTCTGGTCACAAAGTCTACGGTCCTAAAGGTATCGGTGCGCTTTACGTACGTCGTAAGCCACGTGCTCGCCTAGAAGCGCAAATGCACGGTGGTGGTCATGAGCGTGGTATGCGTTCAGGTACATTGGCGACGCACCAAATCGTAGGTATGGGCGCGGCATTCCGTGTTGCTAAACAAGATTTCGATAAAGATCACGCACACATCAGTGCGCTTCGTGAGCGTCTAATTAATGGCATCATGAAGGACATGGATGAAGTGTATTTCAACGGTGCACCAGAGCACTCAGTGCCAGGCATCGTCAACATCAGCTTCAACTTTGTTGAAGGTGAGTCGTTGTTAATGGCGGTGAAAGACATCGCAGTTTCTTCTGGTTCGGCATGTACATCAGCAAGCCTTGAGCCTTCATACGTATTACGCGCCCTGGGCCGTAACGATGAGCTAGCGCATAGTTCAATTCGTTTCAGCATCGGTCGCTTCACAACGGAAGAAGAAATCGATTACACCGTAAAACTAATTAAAGACTCAATTGGCCGACTACGCGAAATGTCTCCTCTTTGGGAGATGCATCAAGAAGGCATCGATTTAGAGTCGGTTGAGTGGGCACATCATTAAGCCTTGGTAGTAACCAAGCAGCGAGGTAAAGGTTATGGCATACAGCGATAAAGTAATTGATCACGTAGAGAACCCACGCAACGTTGGTTCTTTAGACAAGAACGATCCAAACGTAGCGACAGGCATGGTGGGTGCACCAGCGTGTGGTGACGTAATGAAGTTACAAATTAAGGTTTCAGAAGAGGGCGTAATTGAAGACGCAAAGTTCAAAACCTATGGTTGTGGTAGCGCGATTGCTTCTTCATCACTGGTAACTGAGTGGGTGAAGGGTAAGACATTGGACGAAGCAGCGACCATCAAAAACACTGATATCAGTGCTGAGCTAGAGTTACCGCCAGTGAAAATTCACTGCTCAATCCTAGCGGAAGATGCGATTCAAGCAGCAATCAAAGATTACAAGAGCAAACACGCAAAATAAGGCAGTAGTAGTATGGCAATCACATTAACAGATGCAGCAGCAGAGCGCGTAAAAGCGTTTTTAGACAACCGCGGTAAAGGGTTGGGTTTACGTGTGGGAATTAAAACCACAGGCTGTTCTGGTCTTGCCTACGTCCTTGAGTTTGTCGATGAGCTTAGCGAAGGTGATGAAACCTTCGAGCACAAGGGTGTAAAGGTTATCGTTGATGCAAAAAGCTTAGTATACATTGATGGTACTGAGCTGGACTTCACCAAAGAAGGCCTCAACGAAGGGTTTAAGTTTAACAACCCGAACCAAAACGGCGAGTGTGGTTGCGGCGAGAGTTTTACTGTTTAACAAGCACTTATCGAGCGAGCCTTGCGCTAAATTAGGTTTCGTATTTGCTTAAGCCCTACCTAGGTAGGGCTTTTCGTTATAAAGGTTTTCTATGCGTTATTTTGAATTGTTCTCAATCCCAGTGGATTATGACATCGACCTGCAAAAGGTCAGTGCCCATTATCTTGACCTGCAACGCGCAGCGCATCCTGATCGCCACAGCGGCGGCAGTGAGCGCGAAAAGCTGTTGGCAGTGCAAAAAACAGCTGAGATAAATGACGCGTTACAAACCTTGAAGCACCCAGTAAAACGTGCCGAATACATGCTTGCAGAGCTGGGCGTGGAAATTCGTGGTGAGCAACAGACGCTGCAAGATCCGATGTTTTTGATGCAGCAAATGGAGCTGCGTGAAGAACTGGAAGATGTTAAATCCAGCAGCGATCCAGATGCCGCCATTGCCAATCTCGAACAGCATATTAAAGAATTGAACAGCGAATACAGTGACGAACTTCGCATGTTACTGGCCAGTCACGACGAAAATGATTGGCAAAAAGCGGCGGATCACGTGCGCAAACTCAAGTTTGTCTATAAATTAAAAGATGAACTAGAACGCGTTGAAGACGAATTATTTGATGACTGAACAGCATTGAGCATAAAGGTTTCATAACACACATGGCATTACTGCAAATCGCTGAGCCGGGGCAAAGCACGGCACCTCATGAACATAAACTCGCAGTGGGTATCGACCTAGGTACCACCAACTCTCTGGTTGCAACCGTTCAAAGCGGTGAAGCACGCACCCTTACTGATGTACTTGGCAACGCTATGCTGCCATCAGTTGTCCGTTACCTCGAAGAAGGCCATGTGGTTGGTCAAGAGGCGGCTGCAAAAGCAGCTGAAGATCCACACAATACCCTCGTTTCGGTGAAGCGCTTCCTTGGTAAAACGCAAGCTGAGATTGAAGCGAGCTACGGCCAACTACCTTATGATTTCACTGACACAGACGGCAGCTTGCACATTCGCACGCGCCAAGGTGATATCAGCCCTGTGCAAGCATCAAGTGATATTCTCAAAGCACTGCGTGAGCGCGCAGAGCAAAGCTTTGGCGGCGATGACATCACAGGTGCTGTAATCACAGTGCCTGCGTATTTCGATGATGCCCAGCGTCACAGCACAAAAGATGCAGCGCAGTTAGCTGGAATCAAAGTATTACGCCTTTTGAACGAGCCAACAGCGGCAGCCGTGGCGTATGGCCTAGATTCAGGTCAAGAAGGTGTGATTGCTGTTTATGATTTAGGTGGCGGTACATTTGATATCTCTATTTTGCGCTTAAATAAAGGCGTGTTTGAAGTACTGTCTACAGGCGGTGACTCAGCCCTCGGTGGGGATGACTTTGATGCCTTGCTTGTTGAGTATTTTAAGCAACAAACCGCAGTACAAACCTTATCAGCGAATACCTTGCGTTTGTTCATGAACAAAGCAAGAGCCTGTAAGGAAGCGCTAAGTAGCTACGCAAAAGTGAATGTAGGTCTAGAGTTCGATGGTCAATCACACATGGTTGAAGTCACCCGTGAGCTATTTGATGAATTGTCGGCGCCACTTGTTAAGAAGACGCTGCGCAGTTGTCGTCGTGCTATTAAAGATGCGGGCATTAGCACAGAAGAAGTGCTGCAAGTGGTGATGGTTGGTGGTTCTACTCGTATGCCTATCGTGCGTGAGCAAGTGGGTGAGTTTTTTGCAAAAGAACCACTAACAAGCATCGAATCCGAATCGCGTTGTAGCCATTGGTGCAGCCATTCAAGCGGATATTCTGGTGGGCAATAAACCAGAAGCAGACATGTTGCTCTTAGACGTATTGCCATTGTCACTTGGTTTAGAAACCATGGGTGGTTTGGTTGAGAAAATCATTCCGCGTAACACCACCATTCCAGTCGCGCGCGCGCAAGAGTTCACGACCTTTAAAGACGGGCAAACAGCAATGTCGTTGCACGTGCTTCAAGGTGAGCGTGAGCTAGTTGATGATTGTCGTTCACTGGCTAAATTTAGCCTCAAAGGCATTCCGCCAATGGCAGCGGGCGCTGCACATATTCGCGTGACTTTTAATGTGGATGCAGATGGCCTTTTAAGCGTGACGGCGATGGAAAAGTCAACGGGCGTGCAAGCTGAGATTCAAGTGAAGCCTTCGTTTGGTTTATCGGATGACCAAGTGGCCGATATGCTTAGAGCTTCTATGACTAACGCCAAAGAAGATATGCAAGCGCGTATGCTTAAAGAGCAACAAGTAGAAGCGCTACGTGTGAATGAAGCGCTTGAAGCTTCGCTGGCAACTGACAGTGATTTACTTGATGAGCAAGAATTGGCGACTTTGCGTGAAGCCATGGCCGATCTGAAACAAATCAGTAAAGCCACGAGCGAGCCGCAAGAGATTAAGAACGCAATTGAAAAAGTGGATGCGGCAAGTAGCGAATTCGCAGCACGCCGTATGGATGCATCTATTAAAAAGGTCTTAACTGGCCAATCTGTTGATGAGGTTTAAGTAATGCCACAAATCATCTTTTTACCCCATGAAGAATTATGCCCTGAAGGCGCTGCTATTGAAGCGAAATCAGGTGAGACTGTGCTTGATGTTGCGCTAAAAAATGGCATCAGTATTCCTCATGCTTGTGAGAAATCATGTGCGTGTACCACCTGTCATATCGTTGTTCGCGAAGGTTTTGATTCTCTTGAGGAGAGTGATGAACTTGAAGACGATATGCTAGACAAAGCATGGGGCCTTGAAGCTGAATCGCGTCTAGGTTGCCAAGCAAAAATTGCTGACGAAGATTTGGTTGTAGAAATCCCTAAATACAACCTAAACATCGTCAACGAAGAGCACTAAGCACTTCGCGCCATCACAAAAAAACCGCGGCCAAATGTGCCGCGGTTTTTTATGTTTGATGATGTGTATATGCCAAAGTGCTATAGCCAAGGTTGTCATTGGACATTACCTTAAGGCTAGGTAAACTTGCTGTTTTAAATGTGATGGAAGAGGGCTATGCAGCCGCAGATTAGCTTAGTTATATTGGCAGGTGGCCTGGGCTCTCGATTTGGGGGCGCCAAACAAATTGCTCGTTTACCAGGTATCGAAAGCACAATCATGGAATTGAGTATCGCTGATGCTTATGATGCAGGGGTTCGACACCTTATTATCATTATCAATGCAGCTGTGTGTGATGCTATTAAGCGAGAAATTCTGCCCAATTTACCCGCTGATCTAGACGTCGATTTGGTGGAGCAGCGTATTAGCGATGTTCCTGATGAGTTTACTTCGCTCGCGCAGCAGCGTACCAAACCATGGGGCACCGGACATGCTTTGTTGTGCGCAAAATCAGCGATCCGTGACAAAGCGATTGTGATCACAGCGGATGATTATTACGGTGACATTGCCTTTGAACAAATCATCACGCATTTTCGCCGTTGCGAGAACTGGGGGTGTGTCGCGTACCCCTTACTTAATACCTTGTCAGAACAAGGCGGCGTAAACAGAGGGATTTGCACTCTTAACGAAGCGCAGCAGTTAATAAGCGTGGACGAAGTACTCAATATTCATTTTGAGGATAAGACCCTTGTCGGAACCAACGCACAGCAAACTAAAATTGAATTAGATAACAATGCCCTCGCTTCTATGACTTTTTGGGGAATTGATTTACGTCTGTTTACTTTATTGGAACAAAACTTCCATGAGTTTCTGTCAATTCATGACAACGGTGTCAAAAAAGAGTATTATCTTCCCGATCAAATTCAGTACAGTATTGATACATTAGGCGTCGCTGTTGACGTTTACCCAGCACAACAACCTTGGTTGGGTATGACCTATAAAGATGAACTTCCCGTGTTGGCTCAAAAAATTTCCGCACTTAAGGGATTGACCGGCGTACAACACGTCATCGAAGAATAATTACATGAATACAGAAAGTTATGCGCAGGCAATAGCGCAAAATTACGGCTTCGACCCAGATAGCGTTAGTGTCAAACCTATTGGTAACGGCCACATAAACACCACCTTGTTGCTTAAACACAGCCAAGGTGCCGTTGTGGTGCAAAAACTTAATACTCAGGTCTTTCCAGAGCCAGACAAGCTTGTTGCCAATGCCCGTAAAATTGAACAACACCTCAAAGAGAAGCGCATCGCGGGCACCTACGCATTAGAAATAATTGAGCATCTCCCAAGCGTAAATAAGCATTACAGCGTCAACATTAATGGTGATACGTGGCGCGCGCTCGCGTTTATTGGCGAAAGCCGAAGCGAAGAGGTGGTGCAAAATGCAGAGCAAGCAAAAACGGCGGCCAATGCATTTGGACAGTTCGCTGCTGCATTGCAAGATTTTGATGCGAACTCTCTGTACCCAGTTATCAGGAACTTTCACAACCTAGCCATGCGTATGGATATGCTTGAGCAAGTTGTGGCCGCGGACAAAGTCGGCCGAGTCAGCGAAGTGCAAGAGCAGTTGGCGTTTTGCCGTCAGCAAATGCATTTAGTTGAACAGTTGGCGGCTGTGGAAGGGGAGATTCCGTTGCGCCCATGCCACAACGACACCAAAATCAATAACATGCTCTTTAGCACCCGTGACAATAGCGCCAAAGCGGTGATTGATTTAGATACCTGTATGCCTGGCTTGTGGCTATTCGACTTTGGCGACATGGTTCGTACTTTTTGTTCTCCAGAGGCGGAAGACAGTACCAACCTAGATAAAGTTGTAGTGCGTGAAGATATCTTCGCTGCACTGGTTGAAGGTTACATTGAACCACTAAACGAGCACATTACCGCACAAGAAAAGGCGAGCTTTTGGCTTGGCGCACAAGTGATGCCATTTATGATAGGTGTGCGTTTCTTAACTGATTATCTCGATGGTGATAATTACTTTGGGATTAAACACCCTCGTCATAATCTTGATAGAGCCAACAATCAATTTGCCCTATATCGCAGTGTTGTGGCACAGCAAGACTCACTTAAGGCACTTATTTGTAACGCATAACCACTTAGCCCAATTACTCTGTTGGGCTTTTTTATATCCTTCTTTACTAAAACCTGTCCGGCCATGGACACATCAGTGTCCGAATACGGACAGTTTTCGATTGCGTGAAATTCCAAATTAATCATCAACCTTTTGTTTTTAAATGATTTTAAATTTTGGCACGCAGCTTGATATACACATAGCGTAGTTTCAATACACTTAAATTAATATCAAGGATATAGACATGAAAACACGTTACATCACATTATTTGCAAGCGTACTAATGATGAGCACAGCGAGCCAAGCAGCAACGTTGACACAGGAAATTGAAACAGCAGTCAAACAAGCTGCGCAAGAAGCGCTTGTGCAGTTGATGGAGTCACAAAAGAAAACACTGAAAGAGACCGCCATGAATTGGGTCTTTGATGGTAAAGCTCAGCCACAGCCTGCGCCTGAGCAACCTACTAAAAAAGCGAAGTAATATGCAGTGTTATTTAGCTGAGTTAGCTCGATTGTGTAAGTGACACGTATTTATCAGCGAGCTCAGCTAAGCTTTCTTTGTACTGCGGATCAGGCTTAATGCAGTCGATAGGGCACACACTCACACACGTTGGATTATCATAATGCCCCACACATTCTGTACATTTTGACGGTTCAATCTGATAAATCTCTTCACCCATGTAAATCGCGCCATTAGGGCACTCAGGCTCACACATATCACAGTTGATGCATTTGTCGTTGATTAATAAAGCCATTTCTTTTTTACACTTTGTTTATTTTAAATCAAGCGAATAACCCGCCAAAAAACAGGGTTAATTTTACATGATTTAAAGGTGTGATGGAGTATTAATTTTAACGAACATTACGAATTGCTGTTGCGCTGAGAGTTTGAGCTCACTCGACTGTGTTTGTCACTAAAATTGAACTTTGAATCTTGTTCCTAAAAGTATTTAAGTCGTTTGTAACTAGTCATTATTTATACTAATTATAACATTAGGAGTGAGCAAAAATGCTGCACTCAATCCAAGGACAATTTGTTGGAGCTATTTACATTGGGAAGTGAAAAAGACAAACCAGCTGTAACTTTCTTTTTATTTCAACCAATACTTCTAAACCATAGAAGCGATTAGGATTCGACACTGTTGTTTTAATCCAATACAACAACCAATTTGTATTTGAGAAATAATTATGAATAAATTCATTGTTTCAGTTGTTATCCTCCCCATAGCGCTCAGTGCTGGCTGTGGGCAAGAAAAGCAAACACAGAGTGAGCCAAAACCAGTCGTTGCCCAGAGCGACGTAGTTGCGCAAACGCCTGCTAAAAAAATAGATGAGAATCCGCTAAGAAATGTTTATTGGGGAGATACTCATAACCATACCGGTAACTCGTTCGACGTGTTTTTATTTGGTACGCCAAACTCCACCCCTGAAACTGCTTATCGCTTTGCTCGTGGTGATAAAGTAGAAAGCCCAACGACAGGAAAACCTTGGCAGCTATCGAAACCACTCGATTTCCTTGTGGTTGCCGATCATGCGGAGTTAATTGGTTCGATTCCATTGATGTATCAAAACACACCGGGAATATCTGATACTAAAACAGGGAAAGCTTTTCTTGCTATCGCACCGAACAAATCTGAAGAGAATATGCAGAAGCTTTACGATATTCTCAATTATGCCGCTTTTGACCAACCCAATGAAGCCAACCTAGGCGCACAAGACTTGATTAATGATTTTGGGGGCGCAAAAGTCAAAGAAGCGTGGACACGCTATGTAGAAACGGCTGAGAAGTATAATGACCCCGGTAACTTTACCACATTAATTGGTTGGGAGTGGTCCTCGAATAATCGTGGTGCAAATCTTCACCGCGTCGTGTTTATGCCCCAAGGTGGAGATGTCGCTAAACAGTTTATCCCATACAGTGCACTGGAAAGTGACGACCCAGAAGATTTGTGGGATTGGCTAGAAGCAACAAGCCAAGAAACGGGTGCTGAGTTCGTAGCAATTGCGCACAACCCAAATATTAGTTTGGGGCTCATGTTTGCAGAAACTCGCCTTAATGGTGAACCAATCGATCAAGAATATGCAAAGCAGCGTATGAAGTGGGAGCGCTCAATAGAGATCACGCAGATTAAAGGTGACTCAGAGGCACACCCAGCCTTATCACCTAATGACGAATTTGCCGATTATGAAGTGTATGACTTCGCGTTGACACCAGACGGTGCGCGCCCTGCACCGACAAAGGCCGACTACGTTCGTTCAGGCTTAAAAACAGGCTTAGAGTTGGAGCATAAAATGGGCGCTAACCCATATAAAGTTGGCTTTGTAGGCAGTACTGACTCGCACACAGGCATGTCAGCTGTAGATGAAGCGAACTTTGCGGGCAAAGGTCAACATGACTCTGAACCGTCTAAACGCGCGCATCCTACTGGCATCGGTTCATCCAAAGGCTGGGATATGGGTTCTGCTGGTTGGGTAGGTGTGTGGGCTGAAAGTAATACGCGCCAAAGTATTGTAGATGCATTCCAGCGTAAGGAGGTATATGCCACAACGGGTCCTCGTATAACCCTGCGTGTATTTGGTGGCTTTAACTTTACAGCCAATGACATTGGCCCTGATATGGTTGAGACCGGGTACAGTAAAGGCGTGCCAATGGGGGGGGATTTAAATCAGCCGAACGATGACAGCCAGGTTGGATTCTTAATTTCGGTACTCAAAGACCCGGATGGGGCTAATTTAGATCGTGTTCAAGTTATTAAAGGCTGGCTCGATGACGAAGGTGTTTCGCAAGAGAAAATATACGATGTTGCGCTCTCAGACGGCAGAACAGATGGAAGTGTGAAAGTGGGTAACACGGTTGATGTGAAAACCGGTAAGTACACCAACACCATAGGTGCACCCGAGTTAACCGTATTTTGGAGTGATCCAGATTTCAAATCAGAGCAAAACGCATTTTACTACGTCAGAGCACTGGAAATCCCGACTCCTCGTTACTCCCTATACGATGCCATTGAACTGGGTATTGATGTTGAGGAAACAGGGCACCCAGCGACTATTCAAGAGCGAGTATACAGCTCACCTATTTGGTACAACTCACGCAAAGAGAGCTTATGAGACAATGGATAAAAGAGCCGCTTCTGCATTTTATAGTTTTAGGAGCGGTTATTTTTCTGGTGTATAGCCAGATGAATGTGGATTCAGATGACGATTATCGAATCGTCATCGATGACGCTAAAGTCAATCACATGAAAACACTTTGGCAGTTGCAGTGGAAAAAGGAACCGACCAAAGAAGAACTTGAAGGTCTTCTTGAGCGCTATGTTCGTCAAGGAGATCATGTACAAGGAAGCTAAAAAGCTCAATCTTGATCAGGATGATGAAATTGTCAAAAGACGCTTGTCACAAAAAATGGAATATTTGGCAAATGATCTCACGCAAATTGTCGCTCCTGCAACCGATGAAAACCTTAAACAGTACTTTGAAGACAATTATAAGAAATATGAATTACCGCCCAGTTACTCATTTAACCTCATAACAATCAGTAATAATCAGCATGAAGAGCCCGCTCATCTTGCAATAAAAGTACTTGCTGCTGCAGATAAGAAATCCAAAGAGTCGTTACTTAACAAAGGCGATCCCCTTCTGTTGCCAGCGCAGTTTGAGGATGCCTCCAAAGAGCAAATTGTGAAAACCGTCGGTACCTCATTTTATGATGCATTGTCAGGACAACCGCTCAATACTTGGGTGGGGCCCATCTCTTCAGGCTATGGCGAACACCTTGTATTTATTTCTGATATGAAAGAGCGGCGATTGCCGGACTTTGCTACTGTGCGCAAAGAAATTCAACGAGATTATGAATTTGACATGCAAACCCATGCAAAGGGGGCGATTTATCGCGAGATGAAAAAGCAGTACACCGTTGTCATCGACTCTGAGCTGTTCAATAGCCATCAAAAGCAAACAGTTTCGGCCTCATTATCTGGAGTTAGATAATGCGACTCTATCGATGGTTATTTGTTTTACTGGTTGCATTGTGCTGCTTTTCCAGTAGTGCACATGAAATTCGCCCTGCTTATTTACAAATTCAGCAAACTTCAGACACCAACTATCGAGTTCTATGGCGGGTACCAGCCAAAGGAGATATGGTTCTTAAATTGACTCCAGTATTTTCCGAGGACTTCACGCTTAGTGAATCTGGCCCACCGAAACTGGTTGAGGGCAGTATGGTCTATCAGTATGTATTGACAGGTGAGGAGGATTTACAAGGCAGTTCACTGAGAATCAACAACCTCGAAAAAACCATGGTTGATACATTAATCACCGTCGAGTATTTGAGTGGTGAAAAAGTCACCTTGATGTTAAAGCCGGATAAACCCGATGTCACCTTGCCCCATAAAGTAACGTCATGGCAGGTTGCAAGTACTTACACTTTCTTAGGTGTTGAGCACATTTTGCTGGGGTTTGATCATCTTTTATTTGTTCTCGCCTTACTCATTATTTCCGTTGGTATAAAAAAACTCATACAAACCATTACTGCTTTTACCTTGGCGCACAGCATTACATTGAGTTGCTCTGTGCTCGGGTGGGCAAAGCTTCCCGGTCCCCCTGTCGAAGCGGTTATTGCGCTTAGTATTGTATTTTTAGCGGTGGAAATTTTAAGAGTTCAAAATGGAACGCCTACCTTAACGAGTCGAAATCCTTGGCTGGTGGCATTTATATTTGGTCTTTTACATGGATTTGGCTTTGCTGGTGCGCTCGCTGATATAGGGCTGCCACAGACAGAAACCCCCTTGGCCTTGGCAACGTTCAATATTGGCGTTGAGTTAGGACAGCTTATTTTTATCGCCATTGTACTGGCAATAAAGTGGGCGTTCATTAATTCAATACCCAAGAACCGTTTCTTTGAACGATTGGTGCCCTACAGTATAGGTACCATCGCAATGTTCTGGACAATAGAGCGCATTTCTGGTTTTTGAGCCATTCACAAGCGTAAAAAAAGAAGGCCGTAATAATACGGCCTTTTTATTGACTTAACGGTGGGTATGAAGGAGTTTGGCTGATGTCATCGCGGACGTCGCTATTTTTGAACAAGACGCAGAATTGATGCATTGTATTTTTGCTGTTTCTTCATCTTCGTCTTCATCTTTTAGATAAACTACATCCCCCTCTTTTATAGTCACCAGTACTTCTAGGTTAGCGATACCCGATGGGTCTATAGTCAAGGGGTTGCCAGACAAGACAACCATATCTGCGAGCTTGCCTGGTTCCAGTGAACCTTTTCTCGCTTCTTCTTTATACTGAGTCGCAGCCCAAATGGTTTGCGCTTTCAACCCTTCTAGCGCAGACACTCGTTGCTCAGGGCCAATTTCTCTACCAGTACGGCTCACACGGTTCACCGTTGCTGAATACACCCGCATTGAATTCGGAAGTGCCACCGGTGAGTCATGGTGTGAAGTGAAAATCATATCCAACTCTCTCGCCCAGCCAGTCGGTGAGATATTTTGCGCACGTTCGCCACCGAGCACTGAATCCATATGCCAATCTCCCCAATAGTATGTATGCATAGGGAAGAACGATGGGAAAATACCGAGCTCTTTAAACGCTTTGACTTGGTCTTTTCGTGTGGTTTGTCCATGAATTGCAACAAATCCACGATCTGGCTTACCGTGTTTTGCTTCGCTGGTTTTAATACCTTCGATAAGTTGGTCGATTGCAGCGTCACCATTGACATGGGTGAGCAATTGCCAACCATTCTTGTGTGCAAGCTCGATGTATTCGGCCGCCTTTTTATCAGTCAGACTCGGGTAGCCTGAGTAAGTAGAATCAAGACCTTCGGGGGGAACTAAATAGGGTTTAGTAAGCCATGCTGTTTTTCCTTGTGGTGAACCATCTAGGTTGAGTTTGGCCCCGGCCACCCTAAATCCATTCATGTACTCTTTTGAATAATAAGGTGGTTTTAAGCTGTCTTGAGCTATTTGGATATCTGGATAAGCAGCAACATCAATCAGCAACTTACTTTTCATAGCTGCATTATACATTGTGGTAACAGCTTCATTAGATGCGCGCCCTTCTTGTGCAGTGGTATAGCCAAAGCGGGAGTACAATCCGATACCAGCGTTGAAAATGACTTCGTTATCTTGTGCGTTAAGCTTTGAAAAGAGTGGGGTAAGTAACCTGAAGAAGGCCGTTTCTTCAAGCACGCCATTCGGGGTTTTACCATCGTTTTCACGGCGAATTTTACCGCCATCAGGATCCTCACTGTTAGCCGTTAAACCTGCTAACTCAAGTGCTTTAGTATTGACACTAGCAAGGTGACCAGATTGATGGATGATGATGACAGGAATGTCTTTGGCAACGGCATCTAGTTCATGACGAGTGGGGTGGCGCAGCTCTTTGAGTTGTGAGTCATCATAACCAAAACCCAAAATAGCTCCAAGGCCACTATTGTTGGGCAATTTCGCCCACTTTCTCAATGTATCTTGAACATCGGAAATAGAGGTGACGTCACCATCAGGGGGCGCGAGGAGATTGGCAGAAAGCGCTTGTATACCGGTATTAAAAACGTGGCCATGACCATCAATAAAACCCGGGATAAGCGTATTGCCTGCTAAGTCGACAATATCAGTATTCTCACCTTTTAACGCCAATATGTCCGCCTTAGAGCCTACCGCAAGAATAACACCGTCTTTGACAGCAAGAGCTTCAACAGACGGTTGTTTATCATTGACTGTAATGATGTCCCCATCGACATAAATAGCGTCAGCATATTGCGTTTGTGCCAGCCCATTTGTAGACAAACAAATACTCAGTGCGAGTAATGCTTTTTTCATAAATCTTCTCCATAAGAATTCAGAAATACGTTTACAACCATTTTAGAAACAGCAGTCCAATCATAGTTGCAAGTAAAAGGTTTAGCTATGGTGGAAAGGGCTTTGTTTTAATTTTATACATTGGGGCATAGCGGGTTTAAATTTGCACTACTTTAGTGCAACAAGATTTGCTTTAAATATTAACACTATGTTTTTATTGAATTTAATTTTTTGGCCTAGCTAATGCACTAAGCTTTGTTACTAGGAGCGCTATGAGAAGGGGTGTCAAATGATGGACATCAATGCATTTTTAATGCGACACAAGTTGGGGTCTCACTATGCTCAGCAAATTGCACAGTATTTTGAGTCATTAGCCAAGCAATTACTGGCGAATAAACAAAAAGGCAACGCCTTGTTTGTGACTATTAATGGTGCGCAAGGGTCTGGTAAAAGCACGTTGGCAGAATTTCTAGCTCAATATATAAGTAGTGAGACTGAGTTCAATGCCTGTGCATGTTCAATTGATGATTTTTATTACCCCAAAGCAAAAAGAGCGGCATTAGCAAAAGAGATTCACCCTTTATTTGCCACGCGAGGCGTTCCCGGCACGCACGATATCCGGCTGTTACAACAGGTTTTGGATAAAGTGGAGCAGGGGAAGTCTCCTGTTGCAATCCCCCGATTTGATAAAGCGTATGATGACAGAGCTAGTGCTGAATTGTGGCAACAACATACCAAACCAATCGATATTTTTATTCTGGAAGGGTGGTGCGTTAGCACTCCTGCGCAAGGCAATAGCGCACTAGAACAACCTATCAATCAATTAGAGCAAGAACAAGATGCTCAAGGGTGCTGGCGTCGATGCGTTAATTCGTGCTTGGCCAACGAGTATCAAAATGTGTTTAATCGTGCAGATATCCGCATCATGCTCAAAGCACCGAGTTTCGACACTGTACTTGCGTGGCGCTGGCAACAAGAGCAAAAGCTAATTGAAAAAGTAGGTACCACGTCGCAAACAATGAGCAAGGAGCAGGTTGCTGACTTTATTAGTTATTTTGAGCGTTTAACCCGTCATAGTTTGTGTAAACTGCCAAATATGTGTGAAGTCGTCTTTGAATTAGACGCGCAGCGCACTATCACGGCTTATCACAATGCCTTACCTGCACAGGGTAATACCCTGCCGGTTATTTTCACTGACCTCGATGGCACCTTACTTGACCACACTACTTACCGATGTGATGAAGCACAGGAACTGCTAACAAAATTAGAAAATGCGGGTGTGCCAGTTATTATCAACAGCAGCAAAACTGCGGCTGAGATTATTCCACTTTGTCAGAAACTCGCTATTCATGACCCTTTTATCGCTGAGAATGGCGCCGTGCTGTATATCCCTAAAAACTGGTTTGATAGCCCTCCGGAAGGAGCGCGCCATGAGGGAAGTTACTGGGCGATTCCATTTAGCCCTAGCAAACTCACGATCCATAAAGTCTTGGAGGTGTTAAAGCAACAATTTGGTGCTTACTTTGAGAGTTTCACTGACTTAGGGCTCGAAGGTGTGGCACGTTTGACCGGGCTCAGTGGAGAAGCGTTAGCGCATTCTTTAACACGCGAGTATTCAGAACCACTCAACTGGCTTGGCAGTGCTGCGCAGTTGCGAGAGTTTACTGCAGCGGCGCGTTCTTTAGGGTTCACCGTTCTCAAAGGCGGGCGCTTTGTGCACCTAACCCAAGGTGCGGATAAAGGAGTGGCGCTTCGTTACTTTATGGGGCTGATGCAACAGCAGTTTAATCGTGAATTACACAGTATTGCTTTAGGGGACAGTCACAATGATGTGGCAATGCTAGAGGCAGCTGATACGGCCATTGTCATTGCGAATCCAACTCATAAGACACCCATTCTAAATAGAGAATGTGCAATTTTTAGTGTGCAAACTGGCCCGCGGGGTTGGCGAGAAACGCTGCAAAATTTAGCGCTCATAAAAGATCAAATCAATGCATCGGAGGTGCGTGAATATGGCTGATTTTCACCAAAATGGCATAGTAACTACGCTACACAATATAGCACTACGTTCAACAGAAGAACTTGAAAGTGAATTACTGCAGTTCTCAAAAGAGCGTCCGATGGGGCTGATCCTACCTTCTCTATTTTCTGAATTAGAGGGGCCGGCACTGGGAAACATTGTTGAACATCTGTGTCAGGTACCTTATCTGGACGAGATTGTGATTGGCTTAGATAGGGCAGATGAAGCGCAATATCGTTACGCGTTGACATTTTTCGAAAAGCTACCACAAAAGCATCGCGTTTTGTGGAACGACGGCCCGCGTTTACAGGCCCTTGATAAGGAATTACAAGAGTTGGGAGTGGCTCCTAAAGAGCTCGGAAAAGGGCGCAACGTTTGGTATTGCATGGGCTATATGCTTGCAGCGTCAAAGGTCGAGTCGATTGCACTGCATGACTGCGACATTCTAACCTATGACCGTCAACTGCTGGCGCGCCTTATCTACCCAGTCGCGCACCCGCGCTTCAACTACGAATTTTGTAAAGGCTTTTATGCTCGTACAGCCGAAGGCAAAATCAACGGTCGTGTTTCTCGGCTACTTGTAACACCGTTACTGCGTTCCTTTAAAACAGTTTTAGGCACAACCGATTACCTCGAATACATGGATTCGTTTCGTTATCCCCTAGCTGGAGAGTTCTCTTTCCGTCGTGATGTATTAAACGACATCCGCATACCGAGTGACTGGGGATTGGAAATTGGTGTGCTCTCTGAGATGTATCGAAACTACGCACATAATCGATTGTGTCAGGTCGATATCGCACAAACCTACGACCATAAACACCAAGACTTGTCCTTGGGTGACAAAAATGCCGGCTTATCGAAAATGTCTGTGGATATTACCAAGGCACTCTTTAGAAAGCTGGCTACGCAAGGGCAAACGTTCACCACAGAAACAATTCGCTCGCTTAAAGCCACTTATTATCGTATCGCTTTAGATTTTGTTGAAACGTATCACAACGATGCGCTGATGAATGGTCTGAGTTTGGACATTCACCAAGAAGAGAAAGCGGTGGAGATGTTTGCACAAAATATCATGCACGCGGGTCAGCACTTCTTAGACAACCCAATGGAAACACCGTTTGTGCCAAGTTGGAATCGGGTCGTGTCGGCAAAGCCGGATGTTTTTGCCCGCTTAAAAGAAGCGGTTGAACTCGATAACCAAGAATTCGCTGCATCCATGCGTAAGGCGGGTTAGCAATGGCGGCCTCTGAAGCAGAGCTGCATGCACGTGTCAGTCATCAGCTCACAAATATTTATCGAGATTTGTTAACCTCAAAGGAATTAGATGCACTCGCTGGTGAGTTGATTACTGAAATGCTGTGCAGTGACCGAGTGCGCAATCCTACGCCACATAAAAACCGTTGGGATCAAAGCGATGTGGTGTTGATATGCTATGGCGATTCCGTAAACAAAACAGCCAATTATGAACCACACACGGTTGCTATTGAGCCGCCGTTATCGACATTAAAATATTTCCTTGATGAATATACTCAGGGCGTGATTAATTCAGTGCACATTCTACCGTTTTATCCATATTCGTCCGACGAGGGGTTTGCGGTAATGAACTATGTGCAAGTGAATGAGTCTTTGGGGAGTTGGCAGCATATCAATGCTATCGCCAAAGATTACCGATTAATGGCGGACTTAGTGATCAATCATTGTAGCGCCAAAAGTCGCTGGTTTGATAATTTCATCAACGGGAAAGAGCCCGGCAAAGGCTATTTTAAAACAGCTGCTCCGGATAGCGATCTATCTCAAGTAGTCCGTCCGCGCACATCGCCTCTTTTGCAAAAAGTTGAAACAGCTCAAGGGGAGCAGCATGTGTGGTGCACCTTTAGTCACGACCAAGTTGACTTTGATTTTGCCAATGCACAGGTATTAATTGAATTTGTTCGTATTATTCGTTTTTACTTGGAAAATGGGGTGCGCTTATTTCGTCTCGATGCAGTGGCATTCCTATGGAAGGAGTTGGGAACCAATTGCATCAACCTAGCGCAGACGCACGAGGTCGTCAGGCTATTACGAACCTTGATTGAACACGTAGAGCCATCTGCAATAATTATCACCGAAACCAACATCCCTAATGAACAGAACCTTGCGTATTTTGGTAATGCCAATGAAGCGCATTGTGTCTACAACTTCTCTTTACCGCCTTTGTTGCTTCATACCCTGACAACCGGTAATTGTACTGCGTTGAAAAAATGGATGATGGGGATGCCACCGGCGCAAAATGGCACAGCCTATTTTAACTTTATCGCATCTCATGATGGTATCGGATTGCGTCCGGCAGAGGGCTTGTTAAGCGAAGCACAAATTAACTCGCTGGTGGCGTGTATGCAACGTTTCGGTGCCAAGGTGAGCTTGCGTAGTAACAATGATGGCAGCGTATCTCCTTATGAAATAAACATTGCCCTTATTGATGCGATGCAAGGCACTGAGCATGGCCCGGACAAACACACTCTCGCGCGGTTTTTGTGCGCTCATGCAATTATGTTTGCACTTGAGGGGATCCCTGGGTTGTACATCCATAGTCTCGTGGGTACTGAGAATGATGTGGAACGCTTTAATAACACCCAACACAACAGAGCGATTAACCGCCATCGCTGGCATCTAGATTGTTTAGAGCAAAAGTTACAGGATGAAGATAGCCTGCATTATAAAGTGCATCAGGGGATGTTGAAGTTACTAAAAATTCGCACTCAACAAGATGCGTTCCATCCCAATGCCACACAGTTCACATTGCATTTGGGGGAGCACATATTTGGTTTTTGGCGGCAAAGTGCAGACCGACAACAAAGCATCTTCTGCCTATTCAATATCAGCGACAAAGTGCAAACGTTGGGCTTAGGGGATTTGAATTTGGTGAGTATGCAACCATGGCATGACTTGCTCAGTGGGGAGACATTCACGAATATGGAACATATTCTCGAACTACAAGCTTACCAAGCGGTGTGGTTAACGAATGTTCGCTCAAGGTGAAATTCACCCTGAGCGTTAGCGATACTATTTTTGAAATGGATTGCGGGTATCTTGCCCTTGTTCTAGATTACGAAGCAGTATCGCTTTATCTAGATTGATATCTTCAGGCAATGGAATGCGTACGATGTGGCCTGAGCCTTTTGCGTCATCAATTGATTCACCTTTTTTATTTTCCATGTGCTCTAGATTAAAGTTGATGTTGCCCTGTGGCGTCATTAACTCCAAGGAATGACCAGTACAAAACTTGTTTTTAACGTCGATTTCAACCAATCCATTATTGGTGCGACCAAGTACTTCACCCACAAACTGTTGTGAGTCAGACACAGAGTGCCCGTACTCATAGTTTTGATAATCTTGATGGGCGTGACGCTTTAAAAACCCTTCTGTGTATCCACGATGGGCTAAATGCTCCAAGCTCTTCATGAGATTGGGATCAAAAGGTTTCCCTGCCACGGCGTCATCGATTGCGCGGCGATACACTTGTGCCGTGCGTGCGACGTAATAGAATGATTTGGTACGTCCCTCAATTTTCAAGCTGTGGACACCCATGCGAGTCAGCGCATCCACATATTGCACTGCCCGTAAGTCTTTTGAGTTCATGATGTAGGTGCCGTGCTCATCTTCAAATGCGGGCATGTATTCACCCGGACGACCTTGCTCTTCGAGCATAAAGACTTCTTTGGTAGGTTCACCCAGTCCCAGAGTGGGGTCTATTTTATGCACCACATCACCCGTTTCAGTTTCCTCACCAGGTTTCACATCATAACTCCATCGACAGGCGTTAGTGCAGGTACCTTGGTTTGGGTCACGCTTATTAATGTACCCACTCAGTAGACAACGGCCAGAATAAGCCATGCACAAGGCTCCATGAACAAATACTTCCAGCTCTGTATTCGGGCAAAGCTCACGAATTTCGGCAATTTCCTCAAGGGAAAGCTCGCGCGAAAGAATGACTCTTTCAATGCCTTGTTTGGCCCAAAATAATACACTTGCGTAGTTCACGGCATTGGCTTGTACGCTCAGGTGAATGGGCATATCAGGCCATTTTTCACGAACCAGCATGATTAGGCCCGGATCAGACATGATCAACGCGTCGGGCTTCATCGCAATGACAGGTTCAATGTCGCGCAGGTAGGTCTTTACCTTGCTGTTATGAGGAGCAATGTTGGATACAACATAAAGCTTTTTATTGAGAGAGTGTGCTTCGTTGATACCTAACTCAAGGTTAGCAAGATTAAATTCATTGTTACGCACGCGCAGACTGTAGCGCGGTTGTCCCGCGTAGACTGCGTCAGCGCCGTAGGCAAAGGCGTAACGCATGTTTTTTAAACTGCCCGCAGGGCTGAGTAATTCTGGAGTAAAGAGTGACATAGTAATTTCCTTGACTGAGTCCGAGTCAGTGCAGGTAAAAAATAGCGGAGGATTCTAGCTTGTTGCTAAGGCCGCTTTTTTGATTTGGATCATATCGAGTGAAAATGTTTAACACGGCGTTTAAAGTAAGCGTGACTTCAGGGCTTTAGAGTGTAGGGAAAGTGTCACAATCGGGTGCTAGGGTTATGTGCTGTAACAATGTAGTAGGATTTTCATGCTAAAGCGCGTATAATTCGCGCCCTGTAAAGTATATCACTTAAAATTTAACGTTATTTGGAGCAAAAAATGGCTTTAGAGCGTACTTTCTCTATCGTTAAGCCTGATGCGGTAGCTAAAAACCACATCGGTGCAATCTACAACCGTTTCGAATCTGCTGGTCTTAAGATCGTAGCATCTAAAATGGTTCACCTTTCACAAGAGCAAGCTGAAGGCTTCTACGCTGAACACAAAGAGCGTCCTTTCTTCGGTGCACTTGTTTCTTTCATGACTTCTGGCCCAGTAATGGTTCAGGTTCTTGAAGGTGAAGACGCAGTTCGTAAAAACCGTGAAATCATGGGTGCTACTAACCCAGCTGAAGCGGCTGCAGGCACTCTACGTGCTGATTACGCAGACAGCATCGACGAAAACGCGGTACACGGTTCAGACGCTCCTGAGTCTGCTGCTCGCGAAATCGCTTACTTCTTCGCTGAAGAAGAAATCTGCCCACGTACTCGTTAATCTCGAGTTCAAAGCAGATACAGAGAAGGGCTTTCGGGCCCTTTTCTTGTCTTCCACCTAAACTTGGAATAAGCACATTGACGCTATCACAACGCGATTATGAGTGTTTACCCCAAGATTAGGTTTCTTGAGCACACTACCTTGATAATTGGTCGTTCAAGAAATTGCTATAATGGTTAAATTGTGTACAATTGCCGCCTTCGTTTTATCTGCCACCTGACAGAGGTATGTTCATGGCCACATCTGAGAAAAAAATCAATTTACTCGATTTTAATCGCCAAGGAATGCGCGACTATTTCGCATCTATTGGTGAGAAGCCTTTTCGTGCTGATCAGGTCATGAAATGGATTTACCATTTCGGTATTGATAATTTCGAAGACATGAGCAATCTAAACAAGAAGCTAAAAGCACGTTTATCTGCTGAATGTGAAATTCGTGCGCCTGAGATTTCTGTAAAACAACCTTCAGAAGATGGCACGATTAAATACGCTTTATTGCTAGATGGTGGCCAAGAAGTAGAAACCGTCTGGATCCCTGAAAAAGGATCGCGCAACTTTATGTGTATCTTCACAGGTAGGCTGTGCATTGGAATGTACATTCTGCTCAACCGCGCAACAGGGCTTCAATCGCAACTTAAAAGTATCTGAAATCATCGGTCAGGTTTGGCGTGTAGCGAAAGATATTGGCCTTCATGGTGACAGCACTCGCCGTCCTATTACGAACGTAGTAATGATGGGTATGGGCGAACCTTTGCTTAACCTGAAAAACGTTGTGCCTGCGATGGAATTGATGATGGATGACTGGGCGTTTGGTCTTTCCAAGCGTCGTGTAACGCTCAGTACTTCAGGTGTTGTACCTGCGCTTGATTTGCTCAAAGAGCAAATCGACGTGGCCCTAGCCATTTCATTACACGCGCCAAACAACCCACTTCGTGATGAGTTAGTGCCAATCAATAAAAAGTACCCGATCGAAGAATTCTTAGCGGCGTGCCGTCGTTACATCGATGGTTCGAAAGCAAACAAAGAAGTCACCGTAGAGTATGTGATGTTGCAAGAAGTAAATGACAGCACAGATCATGCTCACGAGCTGGTGAAAACGCTTAAAGGTACGCCGTCAAAGGTGAACTTAATTCCATTTAACCCGTTCCCTGGCAACGAATATGGTCGCTCGAGTAATTCGCGCATTGACCGTTTTTCTAAAGTGCTTCAGGCAGCAGGCATCACTACCATTGTACGCAGAACACGTGGTGATGATATTGATGCCGCATGTGGCCAACTAGTCGGTGATGTCGTCGATAGAACAAAGCGACTGGCAAAGCGTCAAGAGCGAGAGAAGAACGCTATTGCAGTCAACGTGTCGCAGTAACAAAAAAAAAGCCCTTTTTTCAAAAAATTGATGAAACAAAAGGGCTTTTCGGTAATATAGGTGCAATAACGGAATAAACGAGGCTCAGCCATGCGCAAGCTGTTAGCGACCAGTATCAGTTTACTCGCCCTAGGTGGGTGTGTAACCGAAAGCACTTATGTGGGCAGTGACAAGCCTGTTGTCGAAAAGAAAATCAATAATGTAGAAGCCGCCCGAACCAGAATATCCCTCGCGCTAAACTATCTTGCTCAAGGTGACAGCACCCAAGCTAAATACAATTTAGAGCGTGCTGCCAAATTTGCTCCCGAACTGCCAGAAGTTCACTATTCAATGGCTTACTATTATCAAAAGGTAGGCGAGACGCAGCGAGCCAAAGACGCTTATGACAAAGCATTAAGTATTGAACCTAATGATCCAAATACCCTGAATAACTACGGGGTATTTTTGTGTGATATTGGTGAGTACGAGGCAGCAGTGGATAAATTCATGGCTGCAATTGAAGTGCCTAGTTATTTACGCGTTGCTGAAAGCTATGAGAATTTGGCGCTGTGTGCACTCGAATTTGACAAATTTGATGCTGCTGAGGCCTTCTTAGAAGATTCATTGCAACACAGTTCTTTACGTCCGACGAGTTTAATTAATCTCGCGGCGGTTAAATACGCAAAAAGTGATTTCCATCATGCGCAACAAGTACTCAAACGTTATGAGCGCACTGGCCGAGTTTCATCTCGCTCATTGTTGTTGAATTACTTGATTGAAGAGCGCATGGGGCACATTGAAGTTGCTCAAAATATCGCAAAAACCATTGCAGTCACATACCCGACCTCAATTGAAGCGCGGATTGTGCGTGAGCAAAAATACAGTGCGAGCGAATTTGAGCAGCTCCGTGAGCAATATCGTCGACATCAGATTAATGAGCTTCAAAGCAGCATGAATGGACAAACGATTGTTGCCAAGCCAAAAATTAAAGTGGTGAAGAAGAAAGCGCCGCAAGCGGTTCAAGAACAGACAGTAACGCAAACCAATAGCGACGCACAGGTTGAATCTGCGGCTGTTATCTCTGTTGCTACGCCGACGCCAGAGCCCATTGTGGAAAATGTAGTCACTCAAAATAGTACTTTTGACGCGCGTGATGACGTGACAGTGAATGAGTCACAAACAATGAGCGCCGACGTTACGACCGTCGACAACACTGACACACAAAGTAACAATGCCCAACAAACTGAAGCCCTCGCTAATCAAACATCAGTTACTGAAGACGACAAAGCGCAACAAGTGGCATCAACACAAAGTGAGCTAACAGAACCCACTGAATCGGTAGCAGCGCAAGCGGCAACCCCAGCTGATGATGTTGTAGAAGACGTCACACAGGCACAAAGTAACCTCACTGAATTAGACGAATCAGCGGCTGAAAAATCGAACAGTGCTGACGAAGCTGTCACACAACTCGTTCAATCACAAGACACTCTGGTTGAAACAGGCGAAGAAGTATCATTAGCGCAGCCAGAGCAGGGTGCCGCTGAAGGTGAGACTGACAACTTGATTGCACAGCCAGAGCTTGAAACAAGCAGCGTGTCAGTAGAGGCTAACGATAAGACGACAGAAACAGCCCAGAATAACGTCAAGCAAGCTGTGCAGAGTGGCGAAGAAAAAGTACTCGAATCGTCAACGCAAACAGCTGTTGATGACGTTGTTGAGCAAGTGCAAGAAGCTCAGCAAGGAAGCGAATCAGATGTAGTTCCGAGTGAACAAGAGCAGAGTGCTGCTGATATTCAGAATGAGGGTTCGAACGAGCGTTGGATTGAAATCTCAGAGCAACAATCAAATCCAGCTGCAGAAACGTCAGAGGTTGTGGAACAACAAAAAGATGCGTTACAGTCTGAGCTTGCTCGCGAGTTTGCTGCGCAAACAGAAATCCCACAATCAGCCATACAAGAGCAGCCTAGTACACTTGCTGAAAATGAGGAATCGGCTCCTGCACTATCTGAATCAGCAGAAGAAGTGACATCAGATGTGCAAGAGGACACAGAGCAATCAGCGAATAAAGTGGCTGCGCTTTCAACGGATAGTGGTGAAACCCCTTATCATGTGATGGGTAAAGGTGAAACCTTGTTCAGCGTTTCAGCGCGATACAATATTCGTCTTAGTACACTTAAAGAATGGAATAATCTAAAAAGCGTTGATCGCGTGCGCAGTGGGCAAAAAATTTACTTAGCCCGTCCGTACAATTATCATACGGTTAAAGACGGCGAGACTCTGTCTGAGATATCAAAGGAATATAATATCTTGATGCAGAGACTGATAGAGTGGAATCAGCTTGAAGAAGGAGCTAAGTTGGTCCCTGGTGATAAAATTTACCTGGTAGAGCCTAAGAATCTTCAACTATGAACGAAAGCGAAGAAACAACACCTGAGCAAAACAATGAAGGTGTATCGCCAACAGAAATAGGTAAAGCGTTAACTCAAGCGCGCGAGCGGTGTGAGTTAACGCAAGAGCAGCTTGCTAAGAAATTAAACCTCACAATGAGGAAGCTGGGCGATTTAGAAAACGGCGAGTTTGACAAACTCGGTGCGCCCATTTTCGTGCGGGGTTACATCAAAGCGTACTGCAAAGTGGTGGGTATAGACCCAAGTGAACTGTTGCAGGCGTATGAGCCAAAGCAAGAAACTAACACTCAGGCATCGATGCAGAGCTTCTCAAAACGCACAGAGAAAGAAGCTCACGATAACCGACTTATGTTATTCAGCTACATCATCATAGCTATCATTATTGGCTCATCATTGTATTGGTTATGGCAGAATTCTGATTCGTCTGTAGAGCAATCTTCGACTTCAAACGCAGCAAGTGTGGCTGAAATGTCGAGAGCGAGTAAACTCGAAGAACAACCCCAGAGTCGTGACGAAGCTCAACAGGATCTGAACCAAGCTCAAAACAGCGAATCACTGAGTGAATCATTGCAACAACAGCCAGAAGCAGCAGATTCATCAGCGCAGTTAGATGATACAATGCATTCGGGTGTAGATGCCCAAGCAACACAGCCAACGATTCAACAGGTGGCGCGGTCAGAGCCGAGCGAGGTTCTGAGTGAGCCTTTAGCACCGGGAGAGCAAAAGGTCATTATGCGCTTTAGTGGTGAATGTTGGGTGGAGGTTCAAGACGCCAAAGGCAAGCGTTTAGCCTACGATATTAAGCGAGCGGGTCAAGCTATCGAATTAATAGGCGTTGCGCCTTTTGCTGTGACCTTAGGCAAACATGATGTTGTAGAAATTACACTCAATGGTAACGCGGTCGATATTTCTCAGTTTCCAAAAAACCGTTTAGCCAAATTTTCATTACCGTTAACAGAGTAAGTAGTATGTTTTCAGAGTCACCGATTAAACGTCGTAAGTCCACGCGTATCTATGTAGGCGATGTGCCCATTGGTGATGGTGCACCCATCGCAGTTCAATCCATGACTAATACGGACACCATGGATATTGATGCGACGGTTAAACAAATTCAAGATATTGCTCAAGCAGGGGCCGATATTGTACGTGTATCTGTGCCGACAATGGCTGCGGCCGAAGCATTCAAGAGTATAAAAGAGCAAGTCGACATTCCGCTGGTAACCGATATCCATTTTGACTACCGTATCGCCCTTAAAGTGGCAGAATACGGAGCAGATTGTTTACGTATCAACCCAGGTAATATCGGCAATGAAGAGCGAATTCGCGCAGTGGTTGATGCTGCTGGCGAGCGTAATATTCCAATTCGCATCGGTGTTAATGGTGGCTCTTTGGAGCGTGACCTGCAAGAGAAATACGGTGAGCCTACTCCTGAAGCATTACTTGAGTCGGCAATGCGCCATGTAGAAATCCTACAGCGTCTTAACTTTGACCAGTTTAAAGTATCGGTTAAAGCGTCGGATGTATTCTTAGCTGTGGGTGCATACCGTCTACTGGCAAAAGAAATCGATCAACCATTGCACCTGGGTATTACTGAAGCCGGTGGTTTTCGTTCTGGTTCAGTCAAGTCCGCAGTTGGTCTTGGTATGCTGCTAGCTGAAGGTATAGGTGACACTTTGCGTGTTTCTTTGGCTGCCGATCCTGTACAGGAAATCAAAGTCGGTTTTGATATTCTAAAATCCCTACGTATCCGCTCTCGCGGAATCAACTTCATTGCCTGCCCAAGTTGCTCGCGCCAAGAGTTTGATGTGGTCAGTACTATGAACCAATTAGAAGAACGCCTTGAAGACGTCGTCAAACCCATGACTGTGTCAGTGATAGGTTGTGTTGTGAACGGGCCAGGTGAAGCGTTGGTCAGTGATGTTGGCCTTGCTGGTGCTAACCGTCGTTCTGGCTTGTACATTAACGGTGAGCGCCAAAAAACGCGTATCGATAATGACAACATCGTGGATGAACTTGAGCAACATGTTCGTGATTATCTTGCTAAGAAAGAAGAGCAAGAACAGATCGATATCAAATTAGTTGATTAAGCATTACGCTACTACTTGGTGAGCGCGCCGCAAAAGGCTATAATGGCGCGCTTAATTTATCAGCGCTTTTTCTGGCTGAGCACAGCCTTTAACAGAATTTTTGGGATTATCAGTGGCAAAACAAATTCAAGCAGTTCGCGGAATGAACGACACCCTTCCTGGTGACACGCAAGTATGGCAAAAAGTAGAGGAAACTCTGCGTCAGTGTGTTGCTTCGTTTGGTTATCAAGAAATTCGTTTCCCAATTGTTGAATCAACTGACTTATTCAAACGCTCTATCGGTGAAGTAACTGATATCGTTGAAAAAGAAATGTATACGTTTGAAGATCGTAACGGCGATAGCTTAACGTTGCGCCCTGAAGGTACGGCTGTGTGTGTACGTGCAGGCAATGAAAATGGTTTGTTGTACAACCAAGAACAACGCTTGTGGTACATGGGGCCGATGTTCCGTCATGAGCGCCCTCAAAAAGGTCGTTACCGTCAATTCCACCAGTTTGGTCTAGAAGCCTTTGGTATTGCTACCGCGGATATTGATGCTGAAGTGATCATGTTGACAGCGCAATTGTGGAAGCAGTTTGGTATCAGTGACTATGTGCGTTTGGAGTTGAACTCATTAGGTTCAAACGAAGCACGAGTGGCGTATCGCGATGCGCTTGTTGCCTACCTTGAGATGCACCAAGATAAATTAGATGAAGATTCGAAGCGTCGCATGCACAGTAATCCATTGCGCGTGTTGGACAGCAAAAATCCAGATGTACAAGCAGTATTGGTCGACGCACCTAAGCTGTCTGAGCACTTAGATGAAGAATCGCGCGCACATTTCGCAAATTTATGTGAACGTTTGGACGCTGCGGGCATCGAATACCAGGTTAATGAAAAACTAGTGCGTGGTCTTGATTACTACAATCGTACAGTTTTTGAATGGGTTACCGAAAGTTTGGGCGCACAAGGCACCGTGTGTGCCGGTGGCCGTTACGATGGTCTTGTTGAGCAACTAGGTGGCAAAGCGACCCCTGCTGTTGGTTTCGCCATGGGTATGGAGCGTCTTGTTCTATTACTTCAAGCGCTTGATAGCGTTGGCGAAATCCGTCGTAATGCGGATGTGTTTGTTGCTGCTATGGGCGACAAAGCAAGCATTCAGGCGCCTGTAATAGCGTCAGACTTACGTGCAAAAGTGCCGGGTTTGCGTGTACTCGTGCATGCAGGCGGTGGTAACTTTAAGAAACAATTAAAACGTGCTGATAAAAGTGGTGCTGAAGTGGCACTAATTTTAGGCGAAGATGAACTCAATCAAGGTGTAGTGACGGTTAAATACCTACGCGAAGAAAAACCACAGGTCACTGTATCCTTGGATGAAATTACCCAGCTGTTGGCTGAACTGATCTAGACAAAGTCTAAGAGGGTATGATGGAAATTTATTCAACAGAAGAACAACAAGAAGAAGCGATCAAAGGCTTTTTTAAAGAACACGGTGTATCGATAGCACTTGGTATTTTGATTGGTTTAGGTGGTTTGTACGGCTGGAAGGCATACAACCAGCACCAAATTACAACGGCAGAACAAGCATCAGATGCGTTCAACAAAGTGGTTGAAAGTTCTGCAGATGAAAACGCTGACGTGCTAGCACAAAGCGAAGCGTTTATTGCTTCACACGAAGGTTCAAGTTACGCGGTATTAGCTGCATTCGTAGCTGCTAAAGAGGCTGTCGATGCCGACAAGCTAGATGTGGCTGCAACTAAGCTGGCGTGGGCGCAAACGAATGCGAGCACCAATGAGTTAAAAGCGATTGCGACTACGCGTCTTGCTCGCGTACAACTTGCTCAGCAAAACTTTGACGCGGCGATGGCTACGTTAAATGCTCAGTTGCCAGCAAGTTATGAAGCGGCTGTAGCTGAGCTTAAAGGTGATATCTACCTAGCGAAAGGCGACAAAGATCAAGCACGTACAGCATACCAAAGTGCTGCTGACAAAGGGGGCTTAGAAAGCAACCCATTGTTACAAGTCAAATTGGATGATTTAGCTGCACAAACGCCAGCGGCGTAGGGAGCACGTGCAATGAAAAAGGTTACGCTTGCGGGTATCGCATTATGCATGGCATCGCTTGTAGGTTGTTCTTCAAGTGATGAAGAAGAATTAGTATTGCCTGAAATCAATAACCAATTTGAGACACAAGTTATTTGGCAAGAAAGTGTTGGTGATGGTGTTGCCCATTATTTCTCACGCTTACAGCCTGCGTACTATAAAGAGAGTGTGTATGTCGCTTCACGTGATGGTGAAGTAGAGGCACTTTCACTCGAAAACGGTGACACTCTGTGGCACACCGATGTGCGTGAAGACAATGGTTTTTTGTTTTGGGGCAGTGATGAAAGTGCCAAGCTTTCAGGTGGTATTTTGCAAGCCTATGGCAAATTGTTTGTTGGCTCTGAGCATGGTCAATTGGTAGCACTTGACCGTGAAACGGGTGAAGTGGTTTGGCGTAAGAGTGTCCCAGGTGAAGCACTTTCTAAGCCTGCGGCAGGCGATGGTCTTGTGTATATCAATTTGGCATCAGGACTACTACTCGCACTGCACCCAGATACGGGTGAAGAGCGCTGGCGCTATGAGCAAGAAGTTCCACCACTGACTTTACGTGGTTCAAGTGCACCCACTGTTGCCAACGGTGGTGTGTTAGTGGGCGAAGAAACAGGCAAGTTATCAGTGCTTATTTCCGACAGCGGCTTTGCTGCGTGGCAAGCAGATATTGCTCAGCCTAAAGGTGCTTCTGAGTTTGAGCGTTTAGTGGATGTTGATACAGAGCCAAAAGTAAGTGGTGCAAATGTGTATACACTTGCCTACAACGGTAACTTGGCAGCAGTAGATATTCGTACTGGTAACGTTGTGTGGAAACGTGAATACAGTAGCTACCGCGAGTTTAGCATCGTGGGTAGTACAATCTATGTGGTAGATAGCGATGGTGTTATCTATGCTTTAGATAAGAACTCAGGTATTGAACGTTGGTCACAAGCCGCTTTACGTGGTTGGTACATTACAGGTCCTGCGGTGTTAGGCAATTACCTTGCAGTGGGCGACCAAGAAGGTAACTTGCATTGGTTAGACATCAATAACGGTGAGCTTGTATCACGTCATGAGTTTGATGGCTCGGGTTTCTTTGTTGAGCCAATCGTGGCGGACGACCGCTTGATTGTTATCACCCGTGATGGTGAAGTTAGCGCAATTAAAGCGCAGTAATCTAGTTAATTGGGCATCGCCCTAAGATAGGCTTCGCCTTAGGCCATTTGGCTGCGGCGGAGCTTTTTTGTTATTTGAAGAGGTACATTATGCTTCCTGTGATCGCCTTAGTTGGGCGACCTAATGTCGGCAAATCGACATTGTTCAACCGCTTAACTCGTACAAGGGATGCGCTTGTCGCAGACTTTCCTGGCCTAACACGTGATCGTAAGTACGGCCAAGCGAGTTACGATGGCTTTGACTTTATCGTTGTTGATACTGGCGGTATCGATGGTTCTGAAGAAGGTATCGAAACCGAAATGGCCGAGCAGTCGCTTCTGGCGATTGAAGAAGCAGATGTGGTGCTTTTCCTTGTTGATGCACGTGCTGGTATGACGGTTGCTGACCAAGCAATCGCACAACACCTGCGCAAACAAGAAAAGAAAGTATTTTTAGTTGCCAACAAAACAGACGGCATTGATGCTGATTCTAATTGTGCTGAGTTTTATCAATTAGCCATTGGTGAGGTCTATCAAATTGCCGCCGCGCACGGTCGTGGTATTACAGGTTTGCTTAGCAGCGCATTACAACCTGTGATTGAAGAAATCGCCAAAGAGCGCCAGCAATTAATGGAAGATGATCCATTCTCAGCGTATGACGGTGAAACGCACGAACACGATGAAAGTGATGACGGCGACGAGCATGAAGACCTTGCAGATAAAGCAATTAAATTGGCAATTATTGGTCGTCCTAACGTAGGTAAGTCAACGCTTACTAACCGAATTCTCGGTGAAGAGCGAGTGATTGTTTATGACATGCCAGGAACGACGCGCGATTCAATTTATATTCCCATGACGCGAAATGATCGTGAGTACATTCTTATCGACACTGCTGGCGTACGTAAGCGTAAGAAAGTCAGTGATGTGGTTGAAAAGTTCTCGGTCATTAAAACACTTAAAGCGATTGAAGATGCAAACGTGGTGTTGCTCGTTATTGATGCGCGCACCGGTATTTCTGATCAAGACTTAAGCTTGCTTGGCTTTGCTTTAAACGCCGGTCGTTCTTTGGTATTGGCAATCAACAAATGGGATGGTTTAGACATGGATGTGAAAGATCGCATCAAGTCCGAACTGGACCGCCGATTAGGCTTTGTTGATTTTGCCCGTATTCACTTCATTTCTGCGTTACACGGCACCGGTGTGGGGCACTTATTCGAGTCGGTTGAAGAGGCGTATGATTCAGCGACTAAGCGCATAAGCACAGCGATGCTGCGTCGAATCATGGACATGGCGCAGGCCGATCACCAGCCACCATTGGTACGTGGTCGTCGTGTGAAGCTGAAGTATGCGCACGCAGGCGGTTATAACCCGCCACGTATCGTAATTCACGGTAACCAAGTACATGAATTGCCTGACAGCTATAAGCGTTACTTGATGAACTATTACCGTAAAGCACTCGACATCATGGGCACGCCTATCAAAATCGAATTCCGAGAAGGCGATAACCCGTATGCGGGTAAGAGTAACAAGATGACCTTGTCGCAGCGCCGCCGATTAAGAAAAATTGGCCAAGAAAGCAAAGGCAAGTAATCAATAATAAGGAGCGCTTTAACAGCGCTCTTTTTTTTGGCTATTTTACCAACAGCAAATCTTGTGCTGTAATGTAATTTATTGATTTTCGGTGAGATAGTGAAGTAGATGGAATGCGTCGGTACAACCATTTTTGTTGACAGTGTGGAGGAAGTGTTAGACTTCTATTACCAAGCGTTTGGCATTCCAACTGCCTATATCGATGAGCAAGGCACATATGGTGAATTGGACTGTGGTCAGAGCGTTATCGCTTTTGCAGCGCACACTATTGCACAGCCACACTTTCGACAAGGCTATATTCGCTCTCACCCAAAGCAACCCACACTCGGTTTCGAACTGAGCTTTGAATGTGAAAATGTCCCTCAAAGTTTTGCTAAAGCGGTTGAAGCAGGCGCTGAGCCTCTGAGCTCACCTTCACAAATTGATGGCCAAACTGTGGCATTTTTACGCGCACAAGAAGGGACGCTGATTCGTTTATTTACTCATAAGAAGTAACTTAAGCAAAAAACGTTAGTGTTTCCCAAGCTGTTCTAATGGCTGATAATTAGGTTTGGTGACGAGTCGCTTTATTTCAAACGTAATGCGCTGGCGTAATCGTTTCCAAGTACTGTAGCGCACAGACTTACGGGCGCTTAGTCTATCAATTTCGCTGTCACATTCGAACGGGGTGGCGATGTTTGGTTGGCACATAAGCACGTTTAAATTTGTTTGCCACCATGGTTGTAGGCTGATGTCTGCTGGCATGTAGAAATTTTCATACATGGCGAGCATTTTTTCTGCACCACACCTTGTTACTAACTGCGCGAGCATAGAGTTAGGTACTTTTTGGGGATAGCAAATGGAGTGCGTGGCAGTAATTTGGACTTTTTTGCGTACTTTCTTTGCTTTCTTGCCGCTATAAAACTTTATCGTGTCCCACTGCGGGTTGGTGATAACAGAATCGATAACCTCATGAACATGGGACGCGAGGCAAGTATCATCCTCTAGCAACAACAGCACGTCATAATCAGATGCCAAGAAGGTTGTTAGGGCTTTTTTGTGTGACAACACGCAGCCTATTTCCCCAGCACTTAATGGCTTATGGTAGTTTTTCTGGTTACGTACCTGATCGTATTGTGCGAGCTGCTCAGGAAGCAAGTTGGCGCCATCGACTGCAGGGACGACTTCATAATCCAAGCTCAATGCATTGAGTTCGTTGGTAATGCGTGCCAGCCTATCTTGGCTTCGTTCAAGGTTGATGACGTAGGTTATTAGACGCAAATTGACGCTCCGTACTGCCAGAGATAGCAAGGCTATTGCTATGACATCCTGTCTTTATGATTGTCGCATACTATCTGACTTTGCTCACAAAGTGTCAATATTAGACCCGTGAAAAGTAGCAATAAAGTTGTATATTGAGGTCGGCGTATATGGCAAAAAAGCAGCAAAACACATTCATACAACAGCCATGGCATAATCAATTTTCAGCATTGAGCTGTCTTGTTATCGCTTGGTGACATGAATAGTTAACTATATGTATGTTAATGTGTTTGCAAGCACGTATTTATCGCCTCCATACGCCCTTGTGCCAACGCATCTTTAATTTTTGCGCCCGTAATGCCTTGGTTAATATAGGTCTGAGCATTCACTTTTTGCGCCGTTTCTGCAGTCTCTATGAGCAAGGCTTTGGTAGAAAAATGGCCACCCACATAACATTCGTAGGCATTGATCACGTTCTCTAGGCGTTGTGGTCGACGCCAAATATCCAGTTGATTGAACATCATTAACAGCGCTTCTGCGCACCATTTTGTTTGTGATAACTGCCCGTGGTGTGCTGCCAGAGCTTCAGATAACTCTATAAATTGATTAGGTACACGATAATGCTTATAAAAGGTTTGCCTACCTTCGGCATCCAGTTCAATCATGATCACAGCAAATTGACAGGCTTCATCGAAGTGATGCTCTCGAGCAAAGGCGATTTTGATACTAAGTTGCGCATTGATGTCACTCCATCTTTTTGACAATTGAGGACTGAGAATTGACAGAGCGTCACACTGAAAAAGTATTTCCAAAAATACATTTATGTATCCATCACTGAGCGCTTTATGGCATTCCATCCACACTCTTTCTGGAGTCAGCGCTTCTAATTCACCACTGTGGACGATGTGGGTCATGAGTGCCAAGGTTTCTGGAGCAATAGTAAAGCCGAGATAATGATAGCGGGCACGAAACCGAGCAACACGCAATACGCGCAGAGGATCTTCACTGAATGCGGGGCTTACATGACGTAAAATGCGATTTTCTAGATCGGCACGGCCGTTGTATGGGTCGATTAACTCCCCTTGGTCATTCTGGGCTATAGCATTGACGGTTAAGTCGCGTCGCTCAAGGTCTTGTTCTAGTGTAATACTGGGATTAAAGTCGCAAATAAACCCTGTGTAGCCTTGGCCTTGTTTACGCTCGGTACGCGCAAGTGCATGCTCATCTTTACTTTGCGGGTGCAAAAATACCGGGAAATCTTTACCAACTTGGGTGTAGCCTAAGCTTTTCATTTGCTCGATAGTCGCACCGACGACGACATAATCTCGCTCTTTGATTTCTCGCCCTAATAGTTGGTCACGGACAGCGCCACCGACTAAATATACTTGCATCCGTTTCTCCTCGCTTACACACTCGCAATGATTGCGATTGTATCAGAGTTTTCTCATGCCCGTTTTTTTGTCATTATAGTGGCGCGAATAATTAATCATCGATGTCGCTAATGTAAGCACCTTTGCAAAGGGGGCAAGAGTTGGCACATGCTAAGGAACTGTTTGTGTATTTAGATTACTTTGGCTTGACTGAAAAACCATTTTCGATTGCGCCAAACCCAGAATACTTATACCTCAGTGAACGTCACAAAGAAGCACTCGCACACCTTACCCACGGTTTAGGGGAATCTGGTGGCTTTGTGTTGCTTACAGGGGAAGTGGGTACCGGGAAAACAACGGTTACTCGTTGTATGTTGGAGCAAGTACCGGATTCAACCCAAGTCGCTTTTATTCTTAACCCTACACTTTCAGAACTGGAGCTCTTAGCGAGCATTTGTGACGAGTTAGAAATTGAATACGACCATAATAATGCAACGTTAAAGACATTGACTGACCGCATAAAAGCGCGCTTATTAAGCAACCACGAGAATGGTCGTCATACTATGCTCATTATTGACGAGGCACAGCACCTTGCTCCGCAAGTACTGGAGCAACTTAGGTTATTGACGAACTTAGAAACAAACCACAAAAAATTACTGCAAATTATTTTGGTTGGTCAGCCAGAACTCCAAGCATTGTTAAGAAGAAACGAGTTACGTCAACTCGCGCAGCGTATCACGGCACGTTATCATTTACTGCCGCTGACAATCGCTCAAGTGGATGCATATATCAAGCATCGTCTTAAAATTGCAGGTGGGCGCCAAACCTTATTTGACTATGCTGCGGTTAAGCACATTCACCAATTAACTGGTGGCATTCCGCGATTGATTAACTTGTTGTGCGAACGGGCGCTACTTGGCGCGTATTCAGCACAAGTCAATCAGGTTAGTAAAAAACTCATTACCCAAGCTGCGCAAGAAGCGCTTCCTGAAACTATGGCAAATGCGAGTCAATCAGGGGCAGGCAGTAAAGGTGTCGGGCGAATGTTGGCAACCCTTTGTGGGGTCGCTGTACTGTTTGCCGTTGGCATCGGTTTATCTTATTTCATTTAAGGCTGTATGTATGTCCTTGCTATTAGATGCTATGAAGCAATCTCAAAACACCTCTGAAGCACCAGAGCCAGAATCCTTTGAGCAACAGCAGGCGTTGTATTTTTATCGTCGTCTGAGTATTGCATTAGTCAGTATTCTTGGTGTGTTAGCAGTTTTATGTGTGGGCTACTTTGCTGGGAAGTGGTGGCAAAACCAGACGCCGAAAATAGAAACACCATCTGTAACTAAGCCAGTTGAATCCGTGCAGTCAAGTGCAACAGAGGTGAGCAATACTGCTGTTGCACAAGTCTCAGCAGGACCTAACCAAGCCAATGCCCAAGTGAATCAAGCAGTGCAAGGGCAATTAAATCCAAACGCCTTACAAATGCCAGCGCAATATGCGCAGCCGTATCAGCAAATGGTACCTGTTTATGTGATGCCACAAATGCCGCAAGCGTATGGTCCAGGAACCTATATGCAGTGGGTGCCTGCTTATGGTAATCCAATGATGGCGAACCAAATGCCTGCCAATGCGATGCAATATCAAGCAAATCAGTATGCGCAACAGCCTGTTGATATGAGTCAGTATAAGGTTGTGGGTAAGCCGATGAATGAACGCGATTATCAAGCTCAAAGTGAATCACCTATTTATGATGATTCTGCCCTCAATGGGGTGTCCAATGATCTAAAACGTGCATTTGCAGATGCTGTGGCAGCAACGGAAAACATGGATAACATGGATACCGTCAGCACCACCACCCAAGCAGGGGCGATGATTGAGCCAATAGAACTCTTACCTGACTCTATTCAAGGACGGATTCCTGCATTGGTCTATCAAGCGCATATATACGCAACAGACGAAGATAAGCGTTGGATCAAACTCAATGGTTATGAACTGTATGAAGGCGATACCATAGGGCGCTTGAAAGTAATAGAAATCACTCCAGAGAAGACCATCTTACGAGTTGATAATGTCGAGTTTTCGCTGCAAGCCATGCAAGATTGGCCTTAACTCAAGCGGCGTAAGTGAGAGAAGGAAAAGACTGGCTTAGGTAGCCAGTCTTTTGCGTTATGAAAGCACTGAAGTTTTAAAGAAGCGCAGCAAGTCTAAATTAAACAGTTCGGGCTTAATGGCCGCTTCTAGGGTGACATCCATTAGCGCGCATCTATGTGCTGTCAGTCTCGCGAGCAGCACAATGCTACATGACCTTGATTGCACCTTTGATGCGGTGGGTAATCTCACTGAGCGAGCCCAAAACTTTGGTGATGGCGGCAGTAATGCGGACTTCTGTGAGTTATCCCCTATGCCAACTTATACCGTCTAGACAAAACAACAATGCATGCAGGCACTACTTTGATTCCACCCTCTCACGGTAATGCTCAAAAGAATGTCCAGAGAAAGGGTCTTGCCCACATAGGAATGCGCGACGCACACAGCGAGATATGCAGTGATAGTACGGGCAGTCAGATAGGGTGATTTGGTTTTTACGCAGTATTGCCAAGCTTTTCTCCTCTAGGAGATGAGCAATAAAATTGTAGTCAAATGCGGGAAAAGTGTGAAATATTAAGGTGGGTGCCTAGCTAAGTTGTCATTACAGGCTTATTGGAGGCCTTATTCAATCAGCAAAGGGGCCGATGAGGAAATAAATGAAATATATTCTTATTGTATTTTCTTTAATTATTTTTCAAGTTAAATCTTATAATTCAAGTGGGGATGAAAATATAATATCTCTTGATATGATTATGGATGATATTGAAAGTTTTCAAGTTCTTGATAAAGAACATACGATAAAGACTTTAAATGATTATGTGAATGAAGGTAGTTCTACCGCAAGTTATATACTGGCTTTTATATATTATACGGGTTCTTATGGGAAGAAAGTCGATATCGACAAGGCTATTAGCCTTCTCTCACTACCAGTAGAAAAAGGAAATCCCGACGCAAAGCATTTATTGGGTACTATACTTATAACCTACGAAGAAATTGATAATGCGAGGTATGGAGTAAGTTTATTAGAAGAGTCATTTCAGGATGGAGTCATGGATTCTTCCATAAATTTATACCATGCTTATAAACATGATAAGTATAAAAATATCAACTTTCTTAGCAGTGCTTTGAAGATGGCTTCTGAGCAGGGGGATTATATGGCAACTGTTTACTGGGGACATGTAATCCTAGATAGAGCTATTGCCAAAAAAACCATAACTTGATCAGAGATGGAGTTCTTTATTTGAAAGAAAAGTTTAAGTCAGGAGAATATACAACTGAAGTCAAAAAAGATATTTACTACTTGTTTGTTGGTATTTATGGTCACCCAAACTCCCCTTTGTATGATGAATTTTTAAGAGATTTTTACATGAAAAGAGCTGCGGAAAATGGCCACCCAATGGCAGAAAGATTCGTGCAGGAATACTTAAATGAGAGGAAATGAGCAGGCGAGGGATCAGGTGTTGCATACTAAGAAATGTATCAAAGTTGGCCTGATTCCAACTCAAAGGCTAACACTCGCTCTTTACAAACTTTAAGAAGTAAGACACCCATTTTAAGGAGTTACATTAGGAAGGCGCAGAGCAAACCCTATACTTGGCCTCGTAGCAGAAATAACACGTTTTTGTGTTCAATATGATTAACGCAAACAGGTAAAACCGTCTGAAATGTCCATATTTAGGAATTCCAGATGTTAAAAGGTCAAGAGAGAGGGCTCTCTATTAATAGCGTTTTTGGATACTTTGGTGAGCGATGTTGTTAGTTTAAGCCTGTTATCATTGTAAAACAGCTTACTCGTAAAATTTCCTTTAAACTATTTGAAAGGTGTTTAGAGGTGATTGAAATCACTCCAGAAAAGACCATCTTACGAGTTGATAATGTCGAGTTTTCGCTGCAAGCCATGCACGATTGGCCTTAACTCAAGCGGCGTAAGTGAGAGAAGGAAAAGGCTGGCTTAGGTAGCCAGTCTTTTGCGTTATGAAAGCACTGAAGTTTTAAAGAAGCGCAGCAAGTCTAAATTGAACAACTCAGGTTTAATAGCCGCTTCTAGGGTGACATCACTTCTGCCTTTAGCAAGGTTCACATCTTCCACTTCCACATAGCGTCCGTGTTTGGCGTTGTAAAACACTTTTACGGTAGGCTTGAGTGGATTGCTCGGATTACTGCGCGACACAATGCCCACTTTTTGGTTACTTAACTTAACCAGTGTGCCGACTGGATGCACCCCAATGCATTGAATAAACAAAGTCAGTAAGGTTTCATCGAACTTACTACCAGCACCTTCATTCAGTAATTTAAATGCTTGAATAGGGGTCATGCCGACCTTATAAACACGTTCTGCTGTGAGCGCATCATAAACATCAACGATGGACGCCATACGAGCATATAGGCTCAGTTCTTCGCCTTTAATTCCAAAAGGGTAACCTGTGCCATCAATGCGTTCGTGGTGATAGCCTGCAATATCTACAGCAACGCCCGACAAACCCGCTTGTTCAAGAATTTCTTTACTAAAGCGCGCGTGTTGTTGGACTTCTAAAAACTCTTCCTCGGTTAACTTTCCGGGCTTATGAAGAATATCGTCAGAAATTTTGATCTTCCCAATATCGTGAAGTAGGGCACCAGTGGCCAGTTCATGGGTAAGTTGAGTATCTAGACGCAGATGCTTAGCAAAAATAGTGATCAGGATGGACACATTGATCGAGTGTTCCATCAAATAAGCATCTTTCTCCCGCATTCTGGTTAAGCACGTCAGCGCATCTTGCTGGCGAAACACCGAATCCATGAAACCTTGGGCTACGTCTTTAAATGGTGCCACATCAATAACAAGGCCAGCTTTGATGTCTGCGAACGCTTTCATTTGTAGGCTTTTAGCTTCGTTATACAAGGCACTGGCCTTACTCATTTCGGCATCTACACTGACACTGGAAGACCATGGATCAGTCGCAGAGGGAGTCGATGATGAAGGCTCGGCTGGTTTGTCTTGTGCTTGTGGCTCAGTAGGTTTGTCTTTGGTAAGCGTTTTGGACGGGTCGATAACAACCTCAAGAACGCCGACATTTTTTAATTTTTCAATGGCGGAAGCGGTTTTCACCCACCCTTGATTTTTGATCTTCACAGAGCCCGTTTGTTTACTCACTTGGACAACAAACATGCCTGCCTTGAGTTGGTTAATGGAAATCGTCTCTTGCATAGTGACTTGGTATATCAGAAGTATGTATTAAACATAGCAAAGAATAGGTCTTCTAGGTAGCAGAACACTTGCGCTAGAACAATAAAAAAGGCGCCTAACGGCGCCTTTTAATTCAATAGCTTACAATTTATTCATCATCTTCAACGAGCGTCATCAGTGAGGTGTTACCTCCCGATGCCGTCGTATCAACGCTGATGGTCTTCTCCGTAAGTAGACGATTGATTAATGTATCGTAATACTCAGAGGTGATAACCGGCAAAATTGCACCTTTACGGTTGGCAAGTTGCTGGGCAAAGTAACCTAAACGTGATGAACGCGCTGCGACCACGGCACCTGCTAGGTGCGGGTGTGCCAAGATTGCTTGTAGCTGATTTGGCTTAGCAACTTGCAGTACGCCTTCAGCAACACCTGTAGCGATGAATTTATCACGGAACGCCAGCGCTTCCTCGTAGAACAATTCAGAAGCAACAGTGATTACTGTGTTACCCGCAGCAAGTGCTGTGATAATCGAAATTGCCCAGAAGTTAAACGACGTGCTCTTATCCGCGTAGCACACTACACAACCGCGCGGCTCGAGGTACAGGATATTTGATTCACCTGTTGGTCCTGGCAGGATTGTTGGTTGCTTCATGCGCTTTTCAATGCGATTAAGCTGTGCGCGTGCGTCGCTTAGCGTTTGTGCTAAGTCATCAGCTAGCTCGTCGATAATTTCAACGGTTGCTATTTTTGCAAGTAACTGACGCATTGCAGAAACTCGGTCGTTCAACGCTGTCGCACGCCAGATTTTCTCATCGCGCATTGACGCAACCATCAGCTCTTCTACTTTTTCAGCAGCACCGGTGTAATGGTGTTGATCAGCTTCGTCAGCAGGTAAGTTAGTCATCTGGACGTTATCTGGAGATGCTTTTTCTTTCACAAGACGAAGCAAGTAGTTTGGACCACCCGCTTTAGGACCTGTACCAGAAAGGCCTCGACCACCAAACGGTTGCACACCAACAATCGCACCGATCATGTTACGGTTAACGTAGACATTACCTGCGCGTGATTGACGTGCTACGTATTCACAACGCTCTTCAATACGAGAGTGAACACCCATGGTTAGGCCGTAACCTGTCCCATTGATTTGGTCGATTACGTTGTCTAGCTCATTGGCTTTAAAGCGAACAATGTGTACAACAGGGCCAAATACTTCGCGCTTAAGTACCGACAAATCTTTGATTTCGTACAAACGTGGCGCGAAGAAGTAAGCACCATTTTCGCTGTTATCAGGGATATCACATTGGTAATGCAGCGTTGCGTTACCTTTTAGGTATTCCACGTGCGCATTCAATGCGTTTAGCGCTTTTTCATCGATTACTGGGCCGATATCCGTAGAAAGGTAAGCAGGATCGCCAATATGCAGCTCTGCCATCGCACCTTTAAGCATAGCGATAATGCCATCTGCTACATCGTCTTGTAAGAACAATACGCGCAATGCAGAACAACGTTGACCCGCACTTTGGAAACCAGACTTAACCACATCATCAACCACTTGCTCAGGAAGTGCAGTTGAGTCAACGATCATACAGTTTTGACCACCTGTTTCAGCAATCAAAGGTACCTGCATGTCATTTCGTGCCGAAAGCGTTTGTGAGATCAGTGTGCCTGTTTCGGTAGAACCGGTGAACATTACCGCTTGAATACGCTCATCAGGAACTATGTGTTGACCTACCTCGCTACCACGAGCGACAACTGCCTGCACAACATTCTTTGGTAGACCAACAGATTGCATAAGCTCAATGGCGCGCAGCGCGATAAGGCTTGTTTGCTCTGCTGGTTTAGCGATTACAGTGTTACCTGTCACAATCGCTGCTACAACCTGACCTAGGAAGATGGCCAGTGGGAAGTTCCACGGGCTGATACACAGTACTACACCGCGCGCTTCAAAACGTTCGTCTTTCGATAACTCTTCAGCGCGAGCCGCATAATAACGACAGAAATCTACCGCTTCACGTACTTCATCAATACCGTCTTGAGTGATTTTACCGGCTTCTTTAACACACAGTGCAACCAGTTCGTCATGGTGACGCTCAAGGATGTCCGCTACACGGCGCAATAGATCGGCACGCTCTTTAACAGGCGTTGCTGACCAAGAGATAAACTCTTTCTCTGCGTTGGCTAGCAGAGTTTGCATTTCCTCACCAGAGTGAAGACGGTGTTGGCCAATGATCTCTTTGTGGTTCGCAGGGTTACGTACCGCAAGATTACCTTCAGCAACTTGGTCCTCTGAAATGAGGTGTTCAGCGAACCATGTATCCATATTTTCTTTTAACGGTGTGATCACGTTAATATCAGTTAGGTCCATGCCTTTAGAGTTCGGACGTTCATCACCGTAAAGCTCGATAGGTAACTTGATTTGCTTGTTGTACTTGTTACGCAAACCTTGCAGAGTTTCTACAGGGTCAGGCAGTAATTCTTCTACCGGCTTAGTTGTATCAACAATCGCGTTAACGAATGATGAGTTAGCACCGTTTTCTAGTAGACGACGCACAAGGTAAGCAAGTAGATCTTCGTGTTGACCAACAGGTGCGTACACGCGACACTGAATCTTTTCTTGCGTAACGACTTGGTCAAAAAGCGATTCACCCATGCCGTGTAGACGCTGAAATTCAAAGCCTTCGTTATCACCTTTGGCAACTTCAAGAATGGTCGCAGCAGTATACGCATTGTGCGTTGCAAATTGAGGATAAAGTGCATCACGCGCTTCCATCATCTTAATTGCACAGGCTTTGTAAGACACGTCAGTCGTTGCTTTACGTGTGAATACAGGGAAGTGGTTTAGGCCATCTTGTTGTGTGGTTTTGATTTCAGTATCCCAATAAGCACCTTTAACCAAACGCACCATGAGTTTACGGCCAACGCTACGAGCTAGGTTGGTTAACCACTCAATCACAAAGATAGCGCGCTTTTGGTATGCTTGAACGGCTAAACCGAACCCTTGCCAATCACCTAGTTCTGCGTCGCTGAATACTGCTTCAATGATGTCTAATGAGATATCAAGACGGTCAGCTTCTTCCGCATCCACCGTAAGGCCAATGTCATATTGCTTTGCAAGCAGCGCAAGCTCTTTGAGTTTTGGTACAATTTCTGCCATTACGCGGTCACGGTGTGAAAATTCATAACGTGGATGAATTGCTGACAACTTAACAGAAATACCTGGGCTCTTAACTGGGCCACGGCCATTTGCCGCTTTACCGATGGCATGAATCGCCATCACATAGCTGTTGTAGTAACGTTCAGCATCACGCATTGTGCGCGCGCCTTCACCTAGCATATCGTAAGAGTAAACGTAGCCTTTGCTTTCTGCTTCAGCAGCGCGTTCGATTGCTTCGTTAATCGTTTGACCCATTACAAATTGCTTACCCATGATCTTCATCGCGAAGTTCACAGATTTACGAATAACAGGCTCACCTAAACGACCCACGGTGCGCTTTAGCAGACCGAATTGGTCTTCTTTGTTTTTGTCACTGTAGTTAACCATTTTACCGGTTACGAGCAAGCCCCAAGAAGAAGCATTTACAAACAGTGAGTCGCTCGCACCCAAGTGTGAACTCCAGTCACCTTTAGCTAGTTTGTCGCGAATAAGTTGTTCTTGTGTTGCTTTATCAGGCACGCGAAGCAGCGCCTCAGCCAGACACATTAACACCACGCCTTCTTCGCTTGATAGCGAGAATTCGTTTAACAGCGCGTCAACACCGCTTTGACCATCTTGGTCTTTACGGATATTTAATACCATTTGACGTGCGCGCTCCCAAGCGCGGCTTCGTGCCGTAACGCCTACTTCTGCCAACGGAAGAATATGATCGATTACTTCGTTCTCATCGATACGGTAGAAATCACGGATCTTCTGGCGGACAGGGCATTCTGTAATCAAATTGCCTTCAAATAACATAAGCAACCCTCAAAATAACGGAGTCTAAACATAGCAACTGTACCCAGCACCAAAAGGTGAGATGGTGGGGCCTCGGTTACGACAATTACTACATTGTAGGTTCTAACTGCGAGAGTGTAGATTTTTCCCTACATGGATATATTTGTATGCGGTTAAGATTGCACTCTTAATGAATACACATTCGCGGGCATTCTAAAGAAAATACCGCAGAATATGCTGGTTTAATTTTGGGAATTACGATAATTTACAGGGTATATTCGCAGCATGCCCGTATAAAATTCTGTTATGTCGCTTACAGCCAAATCTCGCACTCTCGATAGAATCGATTTAGCCATCTTAGATGCCCTGCAAAAAAATGGTCGGATCTCTAATGTCAATCTGGCCAAGCAAGTTAACCTGAGCCCGAGTCCCTGCTTAGATAGGGTAAAACGTTTAGAAGCGGATGGTTTTATTGAAGGCTACTTCGCAAAACTCTCTGAACAGAAGCTCAATCAAAGCTTGCTTGCTCATGTTCAGGTCTCTTTGGTCACATCTAACACCTCGGTGTTTAAAACCTTTAAAGAGCACATTGTCAAAACCCCGCAAGTCGTTGAATGCGATATGGTCGCGGGTGGCTATGACTACTTATTGAAAGTGCGAGTGAGTGATATGAATGAATATCGTCAGGTGCTCGGTGATCTTGTTGATATTCCGGGAGTAGGCACTCATCACACTTACATGGTGATTGAAAAAGTAAAAGAAGACACAGGTCTGCGCATTGATTTGTAGCTTACAGTCCCGTTTATTAAATTCACCCCATCCAAGATAAAAAAAAGAGCGCCGAAGCGCTCTTTTCACTCAATGCATTTTGTACTTGGTAAGCTCTGCTTACGCCCAACCGTCGTAGCGTTTTCTACGCGATAAGAAGATTGTCAGAATAATACCCAAAAACAGACCGATAAAAGCAATTGCACCGCCGTACGTCAATAATTGACGCTTCTCTTTGAACGCAAGCTTTGTTGTTTATTTTGGATTGCATCGCGCTCTGAAATCGCGGTTGCTAGCTGTTCTTGCAGTTGTTGGTTTTGATCCTGCAAACTGCTGTTGAGGTTCTGCAATTCTGGAATCTGGCTTTGCGCATCGCGCAATGTTTGCTGTGTGTTGGCAAGTTCTTCACCAAGTTGCTCGAATTTGATTCGCAAACTTTGGTCTTGGTTGATGTACTGCGCCTCAACCCAACCTTGGCGTTCTTTGTCGTCAACGATTTCATAAAAACCATTCGTTTCTGTGCCGGTTACCAATGTGATTTCTGTTCCCGCATTGATAGAGCCCAAAATACGATAATTTTTACCAGCACCTGAGTGCATGAAAATATAAAGTTCGTCACTGATGTAAGCAGTACTCTGTTCGGCACTCACGGCCTTGGTAAAAAATGCACTTGTTACGAATACGAGTGCAACAAACAGGTGTTTTAGCATTCAACTAAACCTTGTCTACGTAAATAAGATGTTTATTGAGGCATAGTATTGGCTGGAGACGACAATGGCAAGGGCGATTTTGTAACCCAGCACTGTCAATAAGCGGTTAATAGCACTGGAAGAATACGCAAAAAGTTTGCATTCGTATTCGGCTTTGTTTATGTTGTCCTCTTGTCAATTCCATTGGTCTTTTCGAACGCATGGACACTGAGATAGAGCTCAAATTTTTAGTATCTGAGGCGGTCATCCCGTCAATCCCAGCACTGATCACACAGTTTGCCAAAACCGTTACCAACAAACCTTCACGCAATCTCCAAAACGCGTATTTTGATACCCCGAGTCGTGAGCTTAGAGCGCTCGACATCGGTTTGCGCACGCGTTGCTGTGATGGTGTGTGCGAGCAAACAATTAAACTCGCTGGAGATAACGTTGGCGGTCTGCATCAACGTCCAGAGTTCAATTTGCCTATAGAAGGCAACCGCCCCGAGTTGAGTGAGTTTGACGCCAGTATTTGGCCTCATGGTGTGCAAGTTGAGGCGATTGCCGAAAACCTGTATCCATTGTTCAGCACTAATTTTATTCGCCGAACTTGGTTGGTGGAAACGCAATCAGGTACTTTAATCGAGGTTGTGCTTGATAAAGGTGAAGTAGCGGCCAACTCGAGCGTGGAGCCTATTTGTGAACTTGAAATTGAGTTAATAAAAGGTGAGCGCAGCGAACTGTTTTTATTGGCCGAAAAGCTCATCGAAAATTTACCGCTGCGCATGGGCTTGTATTCCAAAGCTGCCCGTGGGTATCGCTTGGCAGATGACACACCTCTTAGTGCCAGTAAAGAAATCGAAATGGTTGCATTGACCAATGAAGATAGCCAAGAGCGAGCACTGGAAAAGTGCCTTAATCACGGCATTACCTTTGTGCAAAAACACGAGCAGTGTTACTACCAAAAACCCACATTAAAGACACTGAAGCGGATCACCGATGGGGTAAGCCTGATTCGCCACAGTTTGTGGTTGTTCAAAGATATTGTTGAAAAGCAAGCGACAGAGCGTTTGCGTACTGAGCTTAAGTGGTTATTGAATGAGTTGAGTTGGGTAGAAACTGCTATTCAATTGAAGACTTTTACCTCTAAAAAACACGCGTATTATAAGAAAATCAATGCCGCCCCCGATTTGGCACACGTAATTGATGACTTAAAAGATGTGCAACCGACGATTGAAGACGTGCAGCAGATCTTTACCAGCAAACGCTACAATTTACTACTCCTTGATTTAACTATCTGGTTAACAGAGCGCGGTTGGCGTCAATCTTGGGGGCAGTCCCAATTTCAAGCTGCAGAGCGCAATATTCATGACATTGCTGCGCAGTTGTTAGAAGCTGATTGGCATGAAATGCGCGCTTTAGTGGAAAATGAAGAGCCGCTCTCAGCACATGAATATTTAAATTTAAAACAAAGACTTGAACGTAATCTATTGAGTGGTTGCTGTTTGGGAGCGTTGTTCAACGAAGAGGCACGTTTGAACTTCCGCGCACCATGGTTGGATATCGTGCACGGAACGTTCGAATTGTTCACCCTGCATTATCTTGAGCAACTATGCCAAGGTAAAGACAGTGAAGAGCTGGAAAAAATCCAAGCGTGGCTGTCGCAAAAAACGGAATATTTGCTCAGTGCTATGGAACAAAGTCGTGATGCCACGCGCAATACCCAGCCTTATTGGCGCGATTAGTGTTGCTCTAGTCGTTCTACCTCAGTCGGTTGCAGCGCAGCCGACTTGGCGTACTTGGAAAGCCCAAGACCAATTAAACGTATCCTTTGCTAAAAATGAACAAGGACGATACGCCATCAAAGCGAAGGTATTGATAGCTAATGCCAACGCGGCACAATTTGTTAGCCTATTACATGATACTGAGCATGCGCCTGATTGGCTTGAAGGTGTTAAACAAGTGCGCTTATTGGCCAGTCCACAACCTCATCATTCCCATGTATTTACACTGCTCAATTCCCCTTGGCCAGTCGCTGATAGGGAGCTGTACAGCCTTTCGTGTTATGAAAGGCTCAATGAGGCGCAAACGAAATTGATAATTAAAGCGGTTCAATCTGACTCAGAAGTTCCCAAAGGCCGCGTGCGGATTGAAGACTTGCAGGCATCTTGGCTTATCAGCGAGCAACCAACTGGATTGTTGCTCGAGTACGAGGTTGAAGCCGATCCCGCGGGGGCGATCCCCAACTGGATAAGCAATAAAGTGTCGCTTAAAAGCGTGTATCGGACCTTGAGTAACTTGCGCGCGCGGTTGGCTAATACTCAGGTTATGAGCCCCATGCCGTTAACAACGGGCCAGTGCCAGGACTTTAGCCAAAGCAGTGATTAATACCAACCCGCATAAAATAAAGGCATAAAAAAAGCGCTCAATGAGCGCTTTTCTTGTATTTACTTGGCTATTACAGGCCAGCGTCCGCACGAAGTGCTTCAACTTTGTCTGTCGCTTCCCAAGGGAATTCTTCACGACCAAAGTGACCGTATGCCGCAGACGGCTGGTAAATAGGACGCTCAAGGTCAAGCATCTGGATTAGACCGTAAGGACGTAGGTCGAAGTGCTTGCGGATTAGCTCGATTAAACGTGCTTCGTCTAGTTTACCTGTGCCGAATGTTTCAACGCTAATAGATGTAGGCTCAGCAACACCGATTGCGTAAGAAACTTGAATTTCACAACGATCAGCTAAGACCAGCTGCTACGATGTTCTTCGCAACGTAACGTGCTGCGTATGCTGCTGAACGGTCAACTTTTGATGGATCTTTACCTGAGAATGCACCACCACCGTGACGAGCCATACCGCCGTATGTATCAACGATAATCTTACGACCAGTTAGACCACAGTCACCCATTGGCCCACCGATAACGAAACGGCCAGTTGGGTTAATGAAGAACTTAGTCGCAGAAGTGATTAGTTCAGCAGGAAGTGTTGGCTTGATGATAGTTTCCATCACCGCTTCAACAAGATCGTCCTGAGAAATAGTGTCACAGTGCTGAGTCGATAGTACTACCGCATCGATACCCACAGGTTGACCATTTTCGTATGCAAATGTTACCTGAGACTTAGCGTCTGGACGAAGCCAAGGTAACTCGCCGCTCTTACGTACTTGCGCTTGGCGCTGTACAAGGCGGTGTGAATACGTGATAGGCGCAGGCATTAATACGTCTGTTTCGTTACACGCGTAACCAAACATTAGACCTTGGTCACCCGCACCTTGGTCTTCAGGGCGCGCACGGTCAACACCTTGGTTGATGTCTGGAGACTGTTTACCAATCGTATTTAGGATCGCACATGAATCAGCATCGAAACCCATGTCTGAGTGTGTGTAACCGATTTCACGAACTGTTTTACGAGTTAGTTCTTCGATATCAACCCAAGCGCTAGTGGTGATTTCACCACCAACCATTACCATGCCTGTTTTAACGTATGTTTCACACGCTACACGGGCGTGCGGGTCTTGCTCCAAAATAGCATCTAGTACCGCATCTGAAATTTGGTCAGCGATTTTATCCGGGTGTCCCTCAGACACTGACTCAGAAGTAAATAAATGTTTTGCCATTGGTTTTTCTCACAAGTCTCGCGCTTCCCATACACGTCACCAATTAGGGTGCAGCGCTGCATAAAAATAAGGCGCGTATTCTAGCTAAATGATCGCACCTTGCCTAGCTATTTTACGCCTAGACGTCCAAATTACTCATTTTCAGTCTTATAGCCAATTAATATGAGTAATTTTAAAGTCACCTATATTGGCCACAAGTTTTAATTGCAGGGGGCCTGTGAATAAGTAAGAATGGGCCTTTATCTTATCCTTCGCACGTTCGCTAGCATGAGCAAGTGCGGAGCTTCCAGCGCAAACACATTAAAGGTAGGAGAATTCATGCCATCACGCAAAGAACTTGCAAACGCCATTCGCGTCTTGTCTATGGACGCGGTTCAACAAGCTAAATCAGGTCACCCAGGTGCCCCTATGGGTATGGCTGATATCGCCGAAGTCCTATGGCGTGACTATTTAAAGCACAACCCAACCAATCCAGATTGGGCTGACCGCGACCGATTTATCCTGTCAAATGGCCATGGTTCAATGCTGATTTATTCGCTTTTACATTTAAGCGGCTATGACCTACCGATGGACGAAATTAAAAACTTCCGTCAACTACATTCAAAAACCCCAGGTCACCCTGAATATGGTTACGCACCAGGCGTTGAAACCACTACGGGCCCGCTTGGTCAGGGGATCACTAACGCGGTAGGTATGGCTATCGCAGAAAAAGCGCTTGGCGCTCAATTTAACCGCGCTGGACATGACATTGTTGATCACTATACCTACACCTTCCTAGGTGACGGCTGTTTAATGGAAGGTATCTCTCACGAAGCCTGTTCATTAGCTGGTACCTTGGGTCTAGGTAAGCTCATCGCATTTTGGGATGACAACGGCATCTCAATTGATGGTGAAGTAGAAGGTTGGTTCAGCGACGATACGCCTGCGCGTTTCGAAGCATATGGCTGGCATGTAGTGCGTGGTGTTGATGGTCACGACAGTGATGCTATCCGCGCTGCAATCGAAGAAGGCCGTGCAAATTCAGAGAAGCCAACGCTGATCTGTTGTAAAACAGTGATTGGTTACGGTTCGCCAAACAAATCGGGTAGCCATGACTGTCATGGTGCACCACTAGGTGATGACGAAATCAAAGCTGCGCGCGAATTCCTAGGTTGGGATCATGCACCATTTGTTATTCCACAAGACGTTTACAGCGAGTGGGACGCAAAAGAAGCAGGTCAACAACACGAGCAAAACTGGAACGAAAAGTTCGCTGCATATAAAGCGGCGCACCCAGAACTTGCTGCTGAGTTTGAGCGTCGCCAAAAAGGTGAATTACCTGCTGATTGGGCCGAAAAGTCACAAGCATACATTGAGCAACTACAGGCAAACCCAGATAACCCAGCAACACGTAAAGCATCACAAAATGCATTGAATGCATTTGGTCCTATGTTGCCAGAATTCATGGGCGGCTCAGCTGACCTTGCTGGTTCAAACTTGACGCTTTGGAGCGGTTCTAAAGGCCTAACCAGTGAAGATGCATCGGGTAACTACGTATTCTACGGTGTGCGTGAGTTCGGTATGTCGGCAATCATGAACGGTATTGCACTGCACAAAGGCTTCATCCCTTACGGCGCTACTTTCCTTATGTTCATGGAATACGCGCGTAACGCGGTACGTATGGCCGCATTGATGAAAACACCAAGTATCTTCGTGTACACACACGATTCAATCGGCTTGGGTGAGGACGGTCCAACGCACCAGCCTGTAGAGCAAATGGCAAGCTTACGTTACACGCCAAACTTAGTGAACTGGCGTCCATGCGACCAAGTAGAGTCGGCGATTGCATGGCAACAAGCGATTGAGCGCAAAGGTGGTCCTACATCATTAGTGTTTACTCGCCAAGGTCTTGCGCAACAAGCGCGTACAGCAGAACAACTTGCGAACGTTAAAAAAGGCGGTTACGTGTTGAGTTGTGACGGTAACCCTGAAGTGATCCTCATCGCTACGGGCTCAGAAGTGCAACTCGTGGTCGATGCTGCGGCAGAACTTCGTGCGCAAGGTAAGCAAGTACGTGTGGTTTCAATGCCATCAACAGATTTGTTCGACGCTCAGGATGCGCAGTACAAAGAATCAGTGCTTCCAGCAGGTGTAACGCGTCGCGTAGCAGTAGAAGCAGGTATTGCTGACTTCTGGTACAAGTATGTAGGTTTGACCGGTAAAGTAATTGGCATGACCACTTTCGGTGAATCAGCGCCAGCAGACGAGCTATTTAAGATGTTCGGCTTTACTGTTGAAAATGTAGTTGAAGCGGCAAATAGCCAGTTCTAATCTGCATTATTGAGACGATAAAAAAACCCGCTTAAAAGCGGGTTTTTTTATTTGTGGGCACACTCAGCAGGAAATAGGAATCTACTCACCATTTAATGTGGTCGTTTTTGCTTGTGCTAAGCGTAAAGTGCGCGCCTCAACCAACTCTGACAAAGGCACAAGTTGGATGCCTTCTTGTTCAAGTTCAGCAAGTGAGTGTTGTAAAAATTCAAATGTTTCAGGGTAGGGGTGAGCAATTGCAACCGCATAGTCGTATCGCTGGGCAATTCGCTTGAGTTGATCGAAACGAAAGCGCATTTGTTTTTCGGTCGTTATGTTATCGAGAAACACGTGACGAGCGACGTTGTCTACACCATACAAGCTCGCAATGGTCTGCGCTTTAGATTTGGGCGTCGTTTTACTGTCTAGGAAGTATAAATCATGCTCTTTGAGTACTTCCATGGTCCAGCTCATGGGCGCATTTTGTTGTGTTAGCAACGATCCCATGTGGTTATTTACCCCTTTGATATTGGGCAAACTGTCCACAGCGTCTCGCAACATGGTTTGAAAGTCATCCTTTTGCATGTCCATGGTGAGCGCACCAGGCCCAAGAGTTTTGTCGTCCAAAGCCTGCATCGGGGCGTGAAGCATGATTTCTTTATTCTTTGCCTTTGCTTGTGCCGCAAAGCGCTGAGCATAAGGAGTAAATGGGAGAATAGAAAAAGTCAGTTGGCCTTGAATGTTCAAAGCCGACAAGTCGTTACGTTGATAACCAATATCGTCGATGACGATAGCTACCTGTTTTGCATGTGCTGATACACAAGATACCAAAGCACATGCCGCAATCCATTTTATAATGCGCACAGTTTTCGTTGTTCTTCTGTTGATGTTGTTAGTGCTCCAAGGGTGCCGACAAGAAACCGACCCCTCAGATTGATTTTGTTATTATTATTTTTAGTACTGTTCTAATAACTGCTGAGCTTTTGATCAATTGCTTATCCAGCGACGCTGTTAAGTTTTTATCAGCATTTCGTCCCTCAGCTAAATTTATTATAACCTCTTTATTTGATTGAGAAAGTGCTGGTTGTAATATAGGGACGTCAGGTGTGATGCCCGTTCCTTCGATGGATACGCCCGCTGGGGTAAAGTATTTTGCTGTTGTTAATTTCAGCGCGCTTCTACCATCACCTAATGGAATTAGTGACTGCACTGAGCCTTTTCCATAAGAGCGCGTTCCAACCACAGTAGCACGATGATTGTCTTTTAAAGCCCCAGCAACAATTTCTGCCGCCGAGGCAGAACCTTGATTGATTAAAACAACAATCGGGGCTCCTTCCAAAATATCCCCTGGTTGCGCTTCAAAGCGCTGATTCGCTTCGATGAAGCGACCTTGTGTTGACACTATCACGCCGTTTGACAGAAAAAGAATCGGCGATTGCCACAGCGCTGTCGAACGTACCTCCAGGATTGTCTCGTAAATCAAGCAATAAACCTCTGAGAGCCAAGCCGCTTTGTTGCTGCATTTGCGCAATATGGCGGGCTACATCATGGTAGCTATGATTGTTGAAACTGTTGATTCGCAGGTAGCCAATGTGGTTGTCCTGTAATCTACTGGCCACACTCTCTATGTGAATGGGTTGGCGAGTTAAGTGATATATCAAGCGTTGAGAATGCCCAGCCCGCGCAATTGCCAAGGTTACTTCACCGTCTTCTCTAGCGTTAATGAGTGCGGATACTTCATCCAGTGATTTATCTAGTGCTGCTGTGTCATTAATGGCAAGCACAATATCGCCGCTTTGTAAGCCCGCGGCGTATGCCGGAGAGTTAGGTAATGCAGAGACAATCACCACATGGTCTTGACGTTTTTCTACCTCGATACCCAAGCCTTTGTACTCACCATTGGTGACGTCAAACAATCTTTTTAGCTCGTTTTCATCAAGGAACTCGCTGTAGGGGTCAAGTTCGTCGAGCAGGCTGGAAAGTACATGATGATCAAGCTTATTGCGATCGACTTCTTCGACATAAAAATGATTAATGTGAAACAGCACTTCTTCGAGTTGACTGTCCTTGGCCAAGCTTGGAAGTGGCGCAGACGCGCACAAAAAGCACAGTGAAATAGCCAAACACCGTGTTATAAACTGCCTGAAAATGAAAGCTGAAGATGCGAACATTGGCTGCCCCTTAGGCGCAGCCACTATTCAATTATGAGGACTTGCACCATGTAGTTGGGTTAACGGCACGTCCTTTGTGACGTATTTCGAAGTATAGACCAGGATCAACTTGACCGCCGCTCTGACCGACTAATGCAATAGTCTCACCTTGGTACACTTGCTCTCCTACTTCTTTTAACAGTGCTTGAGCATGGCCATACAGACTCATGTAGCCTTCACCATGATCAACTACCATGACCCAGCCGAAGCCTTTAAGCCAGTCTGCAAACACGACTTGACCATCTTGGATACTATTGATGTTGCTCCCTTCACTGGCATCAATGACCACACCTTTCCAGTTAAAGCCTGGGCGTTTGCGTGTACCAAATTTGTGTTTCAGTGCTCCGCGAGTGGGCCAAGATAATTTCCCTTTACTTGATCCTAGGCCGAGCATAGCAATTTGACGACCTTTGCTTTGCTCTAACTCTTCAATCGTTGAAATCAGTGTTTGCTCGTTGTCTTTGAGGTAGTTAATCGAGCTCTGAAGTTGGTTTAATTGATTCTGCAATGCATCAACTTTCGATTTACGTTGTTCTTTCGCGGCTATAAGTTGTGCATGTTGTTGTTCTTCTTGGCTGCGTAGTTGTTCGAGTTGTGCGCGGTTTTGGGCTAAGGCTGCTTGGTTTTTTTCTATCTCTGCAAGCGTCTCTTTAAGCGCATCTAATTGCTTTAGTCGCGCTTTATTTAGGTAGTCGTAATAACTGATGGTACGTTCTAATTTGGCAGTATTTCGTTGGTTGAGAAGCAATTTAGAATAATCATGACCACCGACCATGTAGGCACTTTTTAGCTGTGCAGCAAGCGCTGAATCGAGCGTTTTGCGCGTGTCTTCTAATGTGTCAGCTTCACGTTCAAGTTTTTGGTTTTGTTCGCGATTATTAGCAATCTTGGTGTCGATGGCGCGCAACTCTTTGGCGTTGTCAGCGATGGCCTTTTCGGATTGCTGTAACTCCTTTTGCAATGACCCGAGTGAGCCTTTTTGATTCTTGAGGTTTTGTTGACTCTTTTTTAGCTCTTTTTGTACTTCGGTTAAATCTTGCTTAGTACGATCTTCGTTTGCCACCGTGCCAAGCGGGGTGAACATCAACAAAAGCGCCGCGATAAGCAGCGACGCCTTGCAAGATGCGAATAGGCTATTGAACCTAATCATGGGCCTTAAAATCCGTTATTTAAGGCGCATGATTGGTGAACCAGTCATTTCTGCTGGTTGCTCCATACCCATGAGGTGCAGCATTGTAGGGGCCACATCGCTGAGTGTTTTACCCGCTGCGGGTTCAGCATCGCGACCAACATAAATAAAGGGCACTGGTTCGCTTGTGTGGGCAGTGTGAGCCTGACCAGAGTTTGGATCTTGCATTTGCTCTGCGTTACCGTGGTCAGCTGTAATAAGCGCTTCACCACCAACTTGTTCAAGTGCTTCAACAACGCGACCGATACACGCATCAACAGCTTCACAGGCTTTAACCGCAGCTGCAAATACACCAGAGTGACCAACCATGTCGCCATTAGGGTAGTTACAGATGATCACATCATATTTACCGCTATGAATGGCTTCAACAAGTTTGTCTGTTAACAAGGCTGAGTTCATCTCTGGTTGTAGGTCATAAGTCGCTACATCAGGAGAGGGGATCAACTCGCGACTTTCACCGTCAAACTCTTGCTCGCGACCACCGCTGAAGAAGAACGTTACGTGTGCGTATTTTTCTGTTTCAGAGATACGTAGTTGAGTTTTACCATGTTTTGCTAGCCACTCACCCAGTACATTGTTCAATGGCTCTGGTGGGAAGGCCACAGGTGCTTGGATATCAGCTGCGTATTCAGTCAACATGACAAAGGCTGCGAGATCAGGCGTTTTCTTCTTAGTAAAGCCATTAAAACCAGCATCTACGAAAGTGCGAGTCATTTGACGTGCACGGTCAGCACGAAAGTTCATGAATAACACGGCGTCACCATCATTAATGGTCGCAGGTGTATCACCAATGACTGTCGCTTTTACAAATTCATCATTTTCTTCACGTTCGTAGGCGGCGTGTAATCCACTCACTGCGTCAGGTGCAGTGAATTGTGATTCACCTAACACCATTAGGTCATAGGCACTTTCTACACGGTCCCAACGGTTGTCTCGGTCCATCGCATAATAACGGCCAACAATTGACGCGATACGACCTTTACCTAGGCGCGCAAATGTTGCATCAATTTTTTGTAATGAGGCTTCTGCGCTGCGTGGTGGGGTGTCGCGACCGTCTAAAAATGCGTGGACATAAATCTCTTGTGCGCCGCGCTCGGCAGCCAACTCAATCGCTGCAACAATGTGGTCTTCATGGCTGTGAACACCACCTGGACTCATCAGGCCCATTAAGTGCACGGCTTTGCCGGCAGCTACTGCTTTGTCGATTGCGTCAACCAAAGCGTGGTTTTGGGCGAACGTTCCATCGTCGATGGCTTTAGTAATACGAGTGAAGTCTTGATAAACGACGCGGCCAGCCCCTAGGTTGACGTGGCCGACTTCCGAATTACCCATTTGCCCATCAGGAAGACCGACATCCATGCCTGAGCCTGAAATTAAAGTGTGAGGACGCGCTTGCCACAAGTTGTCTAAAACAGGTGTGTTGGCTGCTAAAATAGCATTACTTTCACTTTCTTCACGGTAACCCCACCCATCGAGAATCATAAGTACGAGTGGTTTTTTCGGCTGAGTCATTGTCGCTCCTGAGATATGTGCACGTCGATTGATACCTAACTCCTTGCAATAACTGTATATCTGTCATCTACAAGTGGTTTAGCTAATATCCTACCGTTTTTTGTTCAACATCGCAGTAGAAAATATTTCATCAATTGGTAACTTCAAGGCAAGTGTGTATACTTGTGCCGCCCTCTAGGTTTGAACAATAAAGTATCACGTATGGAACAATACATTGAATTTATCGGCAATCACCCGATTCTAAGCATTATCTGGCTGGTAATAGTGTTTATGCTTGTCACGGGGTGGTTCAAAAGTAAGTTTTCTGCAATCAAGCAGATTAATCCGCAACAACTCACTTTGTTAGTGAATCGTGAAAACGCGGTCGTTGCAGATATTCGTCCTCAGAAGGACTTCAACACGGGTCGTATTGCGAATTCGGTGCACCTGAGTGTCGAAAAAGCTAAACAAAGTGACTTTGCAGAGCTTGAAAAGCACAAAAGCAATCCCATTATACTGGTATGTGCAACAGGTATGACGGCTTCAGGTATCGCTAATAACCTTGCTAAAGCAGGTTTTGAAAGTGTCTTTATCCTCTCTGGTGGCATTCAATCGTGGCAAAGCGCAGGCTTACCACAAGTTTCTGGCCGCTAACTAGCGTTGAGAGAAATAGATGACTGATGTAGTTTTATATACCAAAGATTACTGTCCTTTTTGTCAGCGTGCAAAAGCGCTGCTAGACAAAAAAGGCGTTGCTTATACCGAGCATGATATTGGCCGTAAGCCGGAGCTACGCGAAGAAATGATCGCAAAAGCGAATGGCGGTTATACGGTGCCGCAAATTTTTATCGGCGAACACCATGTTGGTGGTTGCGATGATATGATGGCATTAGAAGCCAAAGGCGAATTAAATACGCTTTTAGGCGCTTAATAATAATTTCAGTACCGAGCCGCACTTTTTTGCGGCTTATTACTAAAGACAGATTGATAGGAATTACAATGGAAGAGCAAAACCAAGGCGCAGCACAAGAACAACAAGCGCAATTTTCAATTCAACGTATCTACACAAAAGACGTATCTTTTGAAACACCAAATTCTCCTACTATTTTCCAAAAAGAATGGAAGCCTGAGGTTAAATTAGACATCGATACGCGCTCAAATAAGCTTGAGAACGGCATCTTCGAAGTTGTTCTTGCATTGACTGTTACTGCAAGTATTGGTGAAGAAACAGCGTTCCTATGTGAAATCCAGCAAGCGGGTATCTTCGCAATCGGTGAATTGGAAGAGCTACAAACTGCTCATATGCTTGGTGCATTCTGCCCGAACGTACTATTCCCTTACGCTCGTGAAGCAGTATCTAACCTAGTTAACCGTGGTACATTCCCACAGTTGAATCTTGCACCAGTAAACTTTGACGCGCTATTCGCTCAATACATGCAGCAACGTGTTGCTGAGCAAGCGCAACAAGCTGACGCATAAATTATGAGTGCTGCAGCACAATCAGCTGTAACTGTTTTAGGGGCGGGGTCGTATGGCACCGCCCTTGCTATTTGCTTTGCACGCAATGGTCATCAAGTAACCCTGTGGGGACGCGATGCTGCGCACGTAGAAAAGCTGGCAAATGAGCGTAAAAACGAACAGTACCTCGGCGATATTCCATTTCCAGAAACCTTAGAACTTCAGAGCGATTTAGAACTGGCAGTAAAAAGCAGTGATATCGTGCTCGTGGTGGTGCCAAGTCACGCCTTTTCGGGTCTGCTAAAAACGATTCAACCTATGTTGCTTGATGGCGCTAAAGTCGCGTGGGCAACCAAAGGCTTAGAGCCAGATACGGGTCGTTTGTTGCAAGACGTGGCAAAGCAAGAGTTGGGTGATGACGTCGAATTAGCAGTGTTGTCTGGCCCTACGTTTGCAAAAGAAATGGCGGCAGGTTTACCAACAGCGATTTCAGTATCGGCAACTAGTGATGAGCTGTGTGAGCGGTTATCGAGCTTGTTGCACTGCGGGCGTTCGTTCCGTGTGTATCGCAACAATGACTTTATCGGCATCCAGCTTGGCGGCGCAGTGAAAAATGTCATTGCTATCGGCGCGGGTATCGCAGATGGCTTTGGTTTTGGCGCGAATGCCAGAACAGCGCTTATCACTCGTGGGTTAGCAGAGTTATGTCGTCTTGGTTGTGCATTAGGGGCTAAATCAGAAACCTTTATGGGGATGGCTGGCTTGGGCGATCTGATTCTTACCTGTACCGACAACCAATCGCGCAATCGCCGTTTTGGTTTAGCGCTAGGGCAGGGTCTAGACGTAGACTCAGCACAGCAACAAATCGGACAGGTGGTTGAAGGTTATCGCAACACCAAAGAAGTGTATATGTTAGCGAAGCGTACTGGTATTGAAATGCCTATCACTGAGCAGATATACCAAGTGCTGTACGAAAACAAAGACGTGAAGCAAGCTGCCATGGCCTTATTAGGGCGAGAGCAAAAAGCTGAATAATGTACCTTTAATGGTACAAGTTATTGATAAGGCACTGCATTTTGAATGCGGTGCTTTTTTTTTACCCCGTATACGCTATATTTATTGGATATGTTTTGCAGGGTAAGCAACCATGGCACACGCGAGAAAGATAGATAACGAGCGCCGTAGCGGACAAAGGACATTCCGTGAGCATTACGCTAATTTAACAGGCGAGCAAATAGATAAAGTCTACACGCTCACCAAGATGGGGTTTGAATTAGATTTTGTGCGCTCAGACTCAGACGAAAATCACGTTGCAATTCTACGTCGCGACGAAGAGTTGGTGAGTGTAAATCGTTACGGTGAATGTAATTTTTCCCCCGAGGTTGCCTTGCGCACTGACTCCTAGCGCTTTACCATGGCAGGCAATATGTTGATGGTAAGATGCTATGGATATTTCACACAACGGTCTTTGTACAGACGCTTCCCAGCTTCCATGTACTCACTTCGATGAACGCCCGCAACAAGAAGTTTCCTTGTTAGTTATCCATTGTATTTCTTTACCTGAAGGGCACTTTGGCACCCCCTACATCGATGACTTATTTTGCGGCCGTTTGAACTGTGATGCGCATCCCAGTTTTGCATCGCTTGACGGGGTGAGAGTGTCTGCCCATTGCTTGATCGATAGACAAGGCAAAGTTAGGCAATACGTACCATTTGATAAGCGTGCATGGCATGCTGGTGTATCAAACTTTATGGGGCGAGAGCGTTGCAACGATTTCAGCATAGGCATCGAGTTAGAAGGTACCGACAAGTCAGATTACACAGATAAACAATATCGAGCGTTGGCACATCTCACACAAGCGCTGATTAAAAAGTACCCACAGATAAACCAACAACGCATCGTTGGCCACAGCGATATTGCCCCTGGGCGTAAAACCGATCCCGGCGAAGGCTTTGATTGGGGGCGTTTTTTTGACCTTACTTTTACCAAAAATTGCGATAGACTAAAGGGAGTTTAGGCTGGACGTTTATCTACTATGACTCTGATTTCAATCATTTTTGCCTTGATCGCTGAACGCCTTGGGGCTCGTTCTAAACCTTGGCAGATTGCCACTTACGCAACGTGGTACATGAGCAAAAGCCAACACATTCTGTCTCGCCTCAGTACTAGTTCAAAAGAAGTGGGCATCATCATTTGGTTGCTCATTCCAACGCTCATCGTAGCCTTTATCGCCAATCTCAGTGATTTTGTGTTGTGGCAATTATTAGTGAATACCACTGTCGTACTGGTTTGTTTTGGATGTGCGGCCATGAGAGCGCATTACAAGGGCTACCTGAATGCGTTAACTCGTGATGATAATGAAGCTGCCACACTTTATGCCTTACAAATGGGGCAAATCCGCACTGAAGAGGAAGAGCAAGGGGAAACGTTTGCACAGACGCTGGCGTGGGTGAACTTCCGTTTTTACTGCGCGGTGATTTTTTGGTTTGTGATTTTGGGAGCGCCTGGCGCGTTATTTTATTCACTGGCGCGTACCTATTTAGACTTGAGCGCAGACCAAGAGCACCTTATGGCTGGCTGGCATAATGCCTTGCATAAACTGGTGTTTTGGCTTGATTGGCCAGCGGCACGAGTCGCAAGCTTTGGTTATCTAGTGATTGGCAATTTCTCTAAAGGGACGCAAACTTGGTTGCAGCATGTGCTTAACTTCACGGTACCAAATAGGGAAGTGATCACCCAAACGGCGCTTGCGGCGGAGCAGATTGAACTCGAACACTATGGTTGCACCATTGAAGCCCAATGTATGATGCGCTTAGTAAAGCGTAACATTCTGTTCTTCTTAGCACTTATCGCTATTTTGACGCTTTTTGGTGGTCTGTCTTAAGTATAAATAATCGGGAGTTGTTGCCAGCCAATAATTCTTTAAACCGCTTCGTGATTACATTTTAGTGTGTACTAGCACAGCCTATTAACGCTTTTTATTTGTACTTGCCCCTTACACTCAAGGCGCGAGTCGATTACAATAGCGGCCATTATTCTTAGACCTGCGTCTGTTCATCTTTCTTCATGGCGGTAGTCTGTACATATGGCAATTAAGCTAGCAATAAATGGCTTTGGGCGTATTGGGCGTAATATTTTACGTGCTCTATACGAAAGTGATCGCCGTAGTGAATTCAAAATTGTCGCAATTAATGAACTTGCAAAGCCTGAGGGCATTGCACATCTCCTCAAATATGACACGGCACATGGTCGTTTCGCTTTCCCTGTTGAGCTGGGCGAAAAATCACTGATCGTCGATGGCGATGAAATTGCGCTGTACAGCGAAAAAGATGCAGGTGGGCTTCCTTGGCAACATCACGATGTGGATGTTGTGCTCGAATGTACAGGTGTTTATCACTCGCGAGAGCACGCCCAATTACATTTAAATGCAGGCGCCAAAAAAGTTCTTTTTTCCCAACCGGCTGATGCTGATGTTGATGCCACTATTGTATTTGGTATCAACGACCATGAGCTTAGAGCTGAGCACACCATTGTCTCTAATGGCTCGTGTACGACCAACTGTATTGTGCCTGTTATTCAAGTACTTGATGATGCCTTTGGCATTGAATCTGGTGCGATTACGACTATCCATGCGTCAATGCACGATCAACAAGTGATTGATGCCTATCACGACGATCTGCGTCGTACCCGTGCAGCAAGCCAGTCTATTATTCCGGTTGATACTAAGCTTGCGCGTGGTATTGAGCGCATACTGCCAAAATTTCATAGTCGCTTTGAAGCAATCGCAGTGCGCGTGCCGACAATCAATGTGACGGCCATGGACTTGAGTGTGACGGTTAACACCGATGTGTCTCTTGGTGATGTAAATAAGGCGATAGCTAAAGCCGTACATGGGCGTCTTGCGGGTATTTTGGATTACACAGAAGAACCACTCGTGTCAGTAGATTTTAACCATGATGCACATTCTTGTATCATTGATGGAACCCAGACACGAGTTAGTCATAAACGTTTGATAAAACTATTAGTATGGTGTGATAACGAGTGGGGGTTCGCGCATCGAATGCTGGACACCTCTGCAGCGTGGATGCATGCAACTGCATCACCCATTGAATAAAACGTATAACTAAGGAGAAGAGAATGTCGGTCATTAAGATGGCGGATTTGGATTTAGCTGGAAAGCGCGTTTTGATCCGTGAAGACCTAAACGTACCAGTCAAAGATGGCAAAGTTAGCTCAGACGCACGTCTTCGTGCAGCGCTGCCTACCATCGAACTAGCGCTAGAAAAAGGCGCTAAAGTGATGATCATGTCGCACTTAGGTCGTCCAACCGAAGGCCAATATGACGCAGAATTCTCTCTTGCTCCTGTTGTCGATTACCTTAACGAAAAGCTGTCTCAGCAAGTTCGCCTAGCAACTGATTACCTAGACGGTGTTGAAGTTGCAGACAACGAAGTGGTTGTATTTGAAAACGTACGCTTCAACAAAGGCGAAAAAGCCAATGACGAAGCCTTGTCAAAGCAACTAGCCGCGTTGTGTGACGTGTACGTGATGGATGCATTTGGTACGGCGCACCGTGCACAAGCATCTACGCACGGTGTAGGTATGCATGCACCTGTTGCCTGTGCGGGCCCGCTTCTTGCGGCTGAGCTTGATGCACTAGGTAAAGCGCTTGATAACCCTAAACGTCCTTTAGTGGCTATCGTGGGTGGCTCAAAAGTATCGACGAAACTAACGGTATTGGATTCACTATCAAATGTGGTTGACCAACTGGTAACGGGTGGCGGTATTGCCAACACCTTTATCGCAGCAGCGGGCCACTCAGTAGGTAAGTCTCTTTATGAGAAAGACCTTATAGCTGAAGCACAAAAACTCACAGACACAGCACGTGCAAACGGTGGCGATATTCCAGTACCGGTTGATGTTGTTGTGGGTAACGAATTCTCTGAGTCAGCGGTTGCCGAGCTTAAAGATGTGCAAGACGTTACTGATGAAGACATGATCTTTGACATTGGTCCAAGCACAGCAAAACAACTTAGCGACATCATCGCGAAGGCTGGCACAATTGTGTGGAATGGCCCAGTAGGCGTATTCGAATTTGACCAATTCGGTAATGGTACACAAAGTATCGCAAAAGCGATTGCTAATTCGGACGCGTTCTCAATTGCGGGTGGTGGTGATACGCTGGCTGCGATTGATAAATACAATGTGGCTGATAAGATCTCATATATTTCCACTGGTGGTGGTGCCTTCTTAGAATTCTTAGAAGGGAAAAAATTACCAGCGGTTGCTATGCTTGAAGAGCGAGCAAAATAAAGAAATAACGTTTAGGCCGGCCTCTCTCAAATTTGCCGGCCTAATGTTATGAGCCAAAGTGGCTCCTGTTTGACATTATTCAAACATTAAACCCGTTCAAAAACCCGATAGTCTGGTGCTATCAAAAATTGGAGATAAGCGAAATGGCTTTGATCAGTATGCGTCAACTTCTCGACCATGCGGCGGAATTTGGTTACGGCGTACCTGCCTTCAATGTAAATAACCAAGAGCAAATGCGTGCCATCATGGAAGCGGCCGACAAAACAAACAGCCCGGTTATTGTACAAGGCTCAGCTGGTGCTCGTGCATACGCAGGTGCCCCTTTCATTCGCCACATGATTTTGGCAGCAATTGAAGAGTGGCCACACATCCCTGTCGTTATGCACCAAGACCACGGTACTTCACCGGCAGTGTGTCAGCGTTCAATCCAACTAGGCTTCTCATCAGTCATGATGGATGGTTCACTTCTTGATGATGGTAAAACTCCTTCTAGCTATGAATACAATGTGGACGTAACTCGTCGCACAGTAGAAATGGCGCATGCGTGCGGTGTTTCAGTTGAGGGTGAGCTAGGTGTACTTGGTTCACTTGAAACAGGCGAAGCTGGTGAAGAAGATGGTATCGGTGCGGTAGGTAAACTATCTCACGACCAACTACTGACAGATCCAGAAGAAGCGGCAGACTTCGTATCTAAGACTGGTGTAGACGCGCTAGCGATTGCCTGTGGTACGTCACACGGTGCTTACAAGTTTACTCGTCCACCAACGGGCGACATTCTTGCTATCGACCGCATCAAAGAAATCCACAGCCGTATTCCTGACACACACCTTGTAATGCACGGTTCTTCATCTGTACCACAAGAGTGGTTAGCAGTAATTAACGAGTACGGTGGTGAGATCCCTGAAACTTACGGTGTGCCAGTTGAGCAGATCGTTGAAGGTATCAAGCACGGTGTGCGTAAAGTAAACATTGACACAGACTTACGTTTAGCGTCAACAGGCGCTATTCGCCGTCATTTAGCGCATAACCCTGCTAACTTTGACCCACGTAAGTTCTTAGCTGAAGCAACTAAAGCTATGACTGAAATCTGTGTAGCGCGTTATGAAGCGTTTGGCACAGCGGGTCAAGCAGCTAAGATCAAACCAATTTCACTGGATGACATGCACATGCGTTATCTAAGTGGTCAGCTGGATCCTAGAATCAAGTAATCAGCTGATTAAAGCCAAAAAGCCTCGCCTTATGCGGGGCTTTTTTAGATCAGGATTTTACTAATTCATTGCCATATTGATCCAATGTCGTCTGGCTCTAAAGTTGGAGTAATACCAATCCGACTAAATAGCCAATCATTCTAGCGGGCTAAATATCGTGTTCACGGCGTTAAATTTTTTCTATGTAGAATAACTACATAAGAAAAAATTTGCCTTGCGATCACATCATTTATCCAGCGCAAACTCTGATCGCATATTTAAAAGGATTGGTATGTTCACGGAATTGAATTCTATCTATATGAAAAATAGATGATTAGCCGTGCAGATTGGCCGATCTGTAGGGATCAGTATTTTATCAACCTGTGCTATTTGGGATCAAAATTATACTAGCTTGAAGAAGTTTGACTGTGACTTTGTTTAATTAGTAATCAGAAATCATAAAGTTATTGGCGCTGTTTAGATTGAACTTGGTATAAATCTGATCCAAAAGGCGATCAATTAGTAAAATACTGATCTCAACCGGCCTGAATTAGTACAAATCTGATCCATAACTTGCTCCTTAGTAAGAAGTTGATCTGCGCTGATCTACAAGGGGTTTTTGCGTGTTTTAGTTATAGCGTGTACGCTTTCATAAAATTGTCACAAAAAGTCATAATAATGACATCAGTTCAATAAAGCTAATTAGAGATAAACGGAATGTCACGTAAAGTTCTTGTTGTTGATGATGAAGCGCCAATACGCGAGATGCTGGTGTTTGTATTAGAACAAAATGGTTTTCAAGCGATTGAAGCTGAGGATTACGACTCTGCGATAGCTTCTATGGTAGAACCCTACCCAGATATGGTGCTATTAGATTGGATGCTACCAGGTGGTAGCGGTATTCAGATCGCAAAGAAATTTAAACAGAGCGAGCACACTCGCCAGATCCCTATCATCATGTTGACTGCACGTGGCGAAGAAGAAGATAAAGTTCGTGGCTTGGAAGTAGGCGCTGATGATTATGTGACTAAGCCGTTTTCTCCTAAAGAATTAATGGCACGGATCAAAGCGGTGATTCGTCGAGTGGCACCAACGTCATTGGAAGAAGCGATTGAAGTTCACGGTCTTCGTTTAGATCCTATCTCGCACCGCGTGACATCACAGGGCAGTGAATTGGACATGGGTCCAACAGAGTTCCGTTTATTGCATTTCTTCATGACACACCCAGAGCGCGTATACAGCCGTGAACAGTTGCTGGATCATGTTTGGGGAACTAATGTGTATGTGGAAGATAGAACAGTAGACGTACACATTCGACGTCTGCGTAAGGCGATTTCACCAATGGGTCACGACCGTTTAGTACAAACCGTACGCGGCGCAGGTTACCGTTTCTCAAGCAAAGTATAAGCACTGTGAAATCGTGTGTTGGCTAGTTTAGGGTTTACCTCTTTGGTAAACATACTTATTCTAGCTAAGCACGTATGAAATAGAGATATTCTATGTATCGAGTAGTTAATAAACGAACCTTAACTAAGCGTTTGTTTATGTATTTCTTACCGCTAGTGTTAATAGGCGTGCTTGTTGGCGCGCCTTTTTTGCTTTTGTTTCTGGGTGCTTTCACCTTGCTCCTTTGGCACTATCGGCAACTTTATCGCCTCAGCGATTGGCTTATTAACCAACGTAGTTTCAACCCGCCAGAGGGGGAAGGTGCGTGGGAGCAAGTCTTTGAAGGCATTTATCATCTCCAACAGCGTAATAGAAAAAAGCGTAACGAATTGGCAGATCTTATTCGTCGTTTTCGAGAAGGTGCAGAAGCGGTTCCTGATGCTGTTATTGTTTTACAAAAAGACTTTAGTATCGTTTGGTGTAACCAATTAGCACTGCGCTTATTGGGTTTACAGTGGCCAACCGATCATGGTCAACGCATTGATAACTTGATTCGCCATCCAAAATTTAGCCGTTATATGCTCAAAGGCGACTATGACGATGCACTTGAGTTGGATTTAGCACATAACGGTGAGCAAGTGCTTGAGTTTCGTGTCATGCCCTATGCGCAATCTCAAATCATGATGGTGGTGCGCGACATTACGCGTCTAAAACAACTTGAGCAAATGCGCAAAGACTTCGTTGCCAATGTGTCGCACGAACTGCGTACCCCCCTGACTGTGGTAACGGGTTATCTGGAAATGATGGATGCGGATAACATGCCACCTCCGGCAATGTGGGACAAAGCCCATGGTACTATGATCGATTAATGCCAGCGAATGGACAGTTTAGTCAATCAACTCTTGTCCTTATCTCGTATTGAAGGGGCGCGCAAACACGATAATGACAAACCCGTGCATGTACCGAGTATGCTTGAACTTATTCATACAGAAGCGCAGTCCCTTAACGCGGATAAAGGTCATACCCTGAACTTCGAGATAGATCATGGTTTAGACGTGCTAGGTGCCCCTGAAGAATTAAGAAGTGCATTTTCTAATTTGGTATTTAATGCGGTGCATTACACTCCAGAGCATGGCGAAATTACAGTCCGTTGGCAGTTAAAAGATGGCTATGCGCATTTTAGCGTCACCGATAATGGTGATGGTATCGCGCCGGAACATTTGAACCGTTTAACTGAGCGTTTTTATCGTGTTGATAAGGCGCGAAGCAGAAAAACAGGTGGTTCAGGGCTGGGTTTAGCGATTACCAAACACGTACTAACACGCCACGACTCTACCTTACATATCGACAGTAAAGTTGGAGAGGGCAGCTGTTTTTGGTTTGCCTTTGCCCCGAGCTGGATCGTTGCCAATCAACAAGACACGCTTATTTCGTCAAAGTCATAAAAGTGTCATTTTTAAGTAATCTAACTGTCATTTAATCACTGCACAATGGCTGCAGTTGAAACACGGGAAGAACTAATTGGAGAACCCAATGAAATTTAAAAACTTAGTTGCTGCAATGGGCGTTGCTATCAGTGCTCTGACTGCAGGTCAAGCAATGGCTACTGACAAAGCAATCCCTGAGTACGAAAAAACAAGCGGCATCTCAGGCAACTTTTCATCTGTTGGTTCAGATACTTTAGCCAACATGATGACTTTCTGGGCAGAAGAGTACAAACGTATCTACCCTAACGTAAACATTCAGATTCAAGCAGCAGGTTCTTCAACAGCTCCTCCTGCATTGACTGAAGGTACTGCGAACTTCGGTCCAATGAGCCGTAAGATGAAGTCTAAAGAAATCGAAGCTTTCGAAAAACGTTATGGCTACAAGCCAACTGAAATTCGTGTAGCAATCGATGCGCTAGCCGTATTTGTACACAAAGATAACCCAATTGAAGGTCTACGTATCGACCAAGTTGATGCAATCTTCTCATCTACACGTAAGTGTGGCGCATCAGAAGAAGTGAACCGTTGGGGTGAAGTAGGTCTTGAAGGTGATTGGGCTGCGAAAGACATCCAACTTTACGGTCGTAACTCAGTATCTGGTACTTACGGTTACTTCAAAAAGAAAGCACTGTGTAAAGGTGACTTCCGTAATAACGTAAACGAGCAACCTGGTTCAGCATCAGTTGTGCAATCAATCTCTTCTTCAGTGAATGCGATTGGTTACTCAGGTATCGGTTACAAAACATCAGGTGTTCGCACCGTTCCGCTAGCGAAGAAAGGCGACAAGTTTGTTGACGCGACGCTTGAGAATGTAGCAACGGGTAAATACCCATTATCACGTTTCCTATACGTTTACGTTAACAAGCACCCGAACAAACCACTAGCACCAATTGATGCTGAATTCATCAAGATGGTTCTATCACAGACTGGCCAGAAAATTGTTGAAAAAGATGGTTATGTGCCACTTTCTGCAAAAATGGTTGAAGCTGAGCTACAAAAGCTAGGTCTTAACTAATCTTTGAATCTTGTTGATTAGATACGAAAGCCCCTCAAATGAGGGGCTTTTTTTGTGTTAGTTCATGACTACCAACAACTTTTATGAATCATTTCTTTGATGATGTGCTGAGAAGGCACGATTTTCTCGAGTGCTAAAAACTCATCTGGCTGGTGGGCTTGATTAATAGAACCTGGCCCCATTACGATTGTTTCACAGCCCAGTTGGGCAATAAAAGGGGCTTCGGTACAATAGTTTACCGCTACAGCTGATTGCTGTGATACCGACTCTGCAAGTTTTACTAAAGCACTGTCAGTGGTGCCGGCAAATGCTGGAATGGGTTCATGCATATCCCATACTTCAACGCATCCAGGGTAGCGAGCATTAATTTCTTTGGTTGCATCTAATAGCATCGCCTGCAATTGCGCAATGCTGAGCCCTGGCAATGGACGCATATCAAGCTGCAACTCGCAACAGCCACAAATACGATTGGCACTGTCGCCGCCATGGATGTGACCCAAGTTGAGGGTAGGGTATGGAATGGCAAAATGCTCAATTGAATATTTATTCTTAAGTTCCTCTTTTAACACAAGCAACTTTTGAATCACTAAATTCATTACCTCTATGGCGTTAACACCACGGTCTGGATCCGAGCTGTGACCACTTTTTCCAATGATACGGATAGCCGAGGTCATATGTCCTTTGTGCGTAAATACAGGCACCATGTCTGTAGGCTCGCCGATAATGCATCGAGCAGGCTTTAAATCTGGGTATTTTGCGACTTCCTGTGCACCCGCCATCGTGGTTTCTTCATCCGCAGTGGCGAGAATTAATAACGGTTGTTGCTGCTTGGTGCTATCAAGCTCAGAAATAGCGTTAAGTACAAAGGCAAAAAATCCCTTCATATCAATGCTTCCTAAGCCAAAAAGTTTGTTGTCACGCTCAGTCAAAGTGAAGGGATCCATTTGCCAGCGGCCTTCGTCAAACGGCACTGTGTCGGTATGACCTGCTAGCATCAAACCACCTGCGCCTTCACCGCGTTTTGCGAGGAGGTTAAATTTTCCCGGCGCGCTCTCTAATTCAATGACTTGGCAGGTAAATCCGAGTGATTCACACCAACTTGCTAATAGCTCAATTACCCCTTTATTACTCTGGCTTTGGCGTGGGTCGAGCGAACTGATGGAAGGCGAAGCAATGAGCTGCTTATAAAGCTCGAGAAAATCAGGGGTTTGCATATTAATTCCAAATAATTATTCACAACTGTTGCATAACAATATAAATGCCTTTATAGTGAATATCAATTCACTTTTTAAGCATAAATATTGGTTTTTTTGATGGCGTTTCACCTTCTTAGCATATCGCATCGACGATAGTTCGAGTACGCACCGGTCTCCCGGGTGCGTGCTCCCTTTTTTCGTCGGGCTTCCCGCCTGTTATTTATTTCTGAAATTGAGCGTGTTGTAAATGAATATTGTAATAATTGGTGCGAGTGGCTACAGCGGTGCTGAGCTGGCAAAGTTAGTTGCTTCACACCCCTATTTTAATCTTGTTGGTTGTTATGTATCAGAAGGAAGCGTTGATCTAAACAAACCATTAAGCCAGTTATACCCAGAACACAGAGGCATTGTTGATTTACCGCTTACCGGTTTAGACAATTTGGCGATGGACTTCATCATCAAAGAAGCGGATGCCGTGTGCTTGTGTACTGACCACAAAGTGAGTGTAGAACTGGCACCGACTTTTTTAGAGCATGGTCTTAAAGTATTTGATTTATCTGGTGGTTTCCGTCTTTCACAGCCTGAACTGTATGATCAGTATTATGGCTTTACACACCAGCATCCTGAGCTACTTGAGCAAGCGGTATACGGCCTAGCTGAATGGTACGGTGACAAAATTAAAGATGCACAGCTAGTCGCTGTTGCGGGTTGTTACCCTACGGCCAGCCTTAACGCTCTAAAACCTCTCAAAGACGCAGGTATTTTAGCTGATGATAGCCAAATCATTATAAATGCCGTCTCAGGAGTGACTGGCGCAGGTAGAAAAGCAAATATTGGTACGCATTTCTGCGAAGTCTCACTCGCGCCTTATGGGTTATTCAATCACAGACACACACCGGAAATTTCACAATATCTCAGCGCGCCTGTGTTGTTCACTCCTCACCTAGGTAACTTCAAACGCGGTATTTTGGCGACTATTTACGCGCAGGTTAACAGTGATATTGCCATTGACGATGTCAGCAAGGCTTACCAAGTGTTAGCTGATGAGCCTTTGATCCGTTTATTGGGGGCAGGACAAGTGGCATCAATTAAGGGCATCGATGGACAGCCATTTGTAGACATCGGTTGGAACTTGCAAGGTCAGCAACTCATTATCAGCGTAGCGATTGACAACTTATTGAAAGGCGCATCAGGGCAAGCATTGCAGTGCATGAACCTTAATGCAGGATTAGCTATTAACACAGGTTTAATTTGAGGCAGTAATGAATTCAACGAAGAAAACATGGGTCATTAAACTCGGCGGTGCGGTGCTTAATAACCTCGGTGCACTCAATGCGTTGTTTGCTGCTTTAGCGACTAAGCAGGACGCTCACTATGTCGTTGTGCATGGTGGCGGCGCGCTGGTTGACAGATGGTTACAGGATGCTGGATTTGCTACAGCAAAGCATCAAGGTTTGCGTATCAGTCCTGCTGAACAAATGCCGTATATCGTCGGTGCATTGGCTGGATGCGCAAATAAGCAACTACTTGGTTGTGCCTTGAAAAACCAGTTAAAGCCTGTGGGACTAAGCCTATATGAAGCTGGAGTGTTGGCGAAACAGAAGCTAAAAGCGTTAGGGTGCGTGGGTGAATGCTTAGAAGCGACGGATTCAATTGTACCAATGTTACTTGAACAAGGTCGTTTGCCGCTAGTGAGCTCGATTAGTTTTGATGAGCAAGGTCAGTGGTACAACGTTAATGCGGATGAAGCCGCAGCGGCAATTGCAAAAGCATTGGCAGCGGAACTTATTTTTATGACGGATGTTGAAGCCGTTTTGGACCAAAATGGCCAAGCTTTGCATCAGCTTAATGCGCAACAGATTGCGCAATTAATTGAGGAAGGAGTGATTTCGGGCGGGATGGAGGTCAAAGTGAAGACCAGCCTTCTTGCTGCCCAGCACTTACGAAGAGGTGTCTATATCTCCAGTTGGCAAAAGCCAGAAAACTTAATTGCGTTGCTCGATGGTGAGCACGTAGGTACTCAAATTTCGATGTAGACATAATTATGAAACAAGACTTTATTACTGGCCTTGAGCTAGACGAAAAACACATTCTTTCACTGCTTTCTTTAGCGCAAAAGATTAAAGCGCACCCGAGTGATTATTCACAGGCTCTGGCGGGCAAATCAATCGTTACTTTATTCGAAAAGCAGAGCCTTCGTACTCGTTTAACCTTTGATATTGGTATTCATAAGTTAGGCGGACACGCAGTGTATTTAGATCAGCAAAATGGGGCAATGGGCTCACGTGAGTCGGTGAAAGATTTTGCTCTGAACATCAGCGCGTGGGCGGATGCTATCGTAGCCCGTGTAAATCAACACAAAACCTTGCAGGAACTTAGCGAGTTCTCAGCAAAACCTGTGGTGAATTCTCTGTGTGATTTATACCACCCATGTCAGGCACTAGCCGATTTCTTGACGCTACAAGAAGTGCATGGCGATGTGAGCCAGTTAAAGCTCGCTTACTTAGGCGAGGGAAACAACGTTACTCATTCATTGATGCTACTCGCGGCGACCCTTGGTACTGATTTTGTGGCTGTATGCCCCAAAGGCAGTGGCCCTGACGCACAGATAGTTAAACAAGCTGAGCAAATTGCGGCGAGTAAAGGAGCGTCTATCCTTGTCAGTGACCGTGTTGAAGCTGCGGCAGGTGCGAATGCACTTTATGCCGATACTTGGGTATCTATGGGGGATAACACGCCACTTGAACAGGTAAAAGAAAAGTACATGCCATATCAGCTTAATAAACAGCTGGTAGATATGACTGGCGCCCAAACAATTTTACATTGCCAACCCGCACACCGTGAGTTTGAAATTACTTCGGAAGTGATGGATGGCGAGCAATCAAAGATTATTCAGCAGGCAGAAAACCGCATGCACGCGCAAAACGCTTTGCTAGTTACATTATTAAACCCAAATTTTTAAGGACTTGAGATGAGCACTATTAAAAAAGTTGTATTGGCCTACTCGGGTGGACTGGATACATCAGCCATTGTTCCATGGTTAAAGGAAAACTATGGCTGTGAAGTAATCGCGTTCGTGGCTGATGTTGGCCAAGGTGAAGAAGAGCTTGAAGGTGTAGAAGCAAAAGCAATCGCATCGGGTGCTTCTGAATGCCATATCGTTGACCTAAAAGAAGAGATGGTTGCCAACTACATTTACCCAACCCTTAAAACGGGTTCAATTTACGAAGGCACTTACCTACTTGGCACCTCAATGGCGCGTCCAATCATCGCCAAAGCGCAGGTTGAAATTGCGCGCAAAGTGGGCGCAGATGCACTGTCACATGGTTGTACGGGTAAGGGTAACGACCAAGTTCGCTTTGAGTCATGTTTTGCAGCCCTAGCGCCTGATTTAAAAGTGATTGCTCCGTGGCGCGAGTGGGACCTATCAAGTCGTGAGTCTTTACTGGATTACTTAGCGCAGCGTGATATTCCGTGCGCAGCGTCAGCGACTAAAATTTACAGTCGTGATGCGAATGCATGGCATATTTCTCATGAAGGTGGTGAGCTTGAAGATCCATGGTGCCAGCCAAGTGATCAGGTTTGGACTTGGACTAACTCGCCAGAGCAAGCGCCAGACCAACCTGAGTTCGTCACAGTAAGTGTTGAAAAAGGTGAAATTGTTGCCGTAAATGGTGAGCAACTAAGTCCTTATCAGTGTTTGGTTAAGCTCAATGAACTTGCTGCGCCGCATGGTGTGGGTCGCGTTGACATCGTAGAGAACCGTCTTGTTGGTATGAAGTCGCGCGGTTGTTATGAAACACCGGGAGGCACGGTAATGATGGCGGCATTGCAAGCAATTGATGAGCTAGTGCTGGACAAAGCAAGCCGTAAATGGAAAGAGACGCTCGGCGGTGAATTCGCACACCTAGTGTATGACGGTCGTTGGTTTACACCTTTAAAAGAAAGCATTTTGGCTGCGGCAGAAGCGTTCGCGCAGTATGCAACAGGTGAAGTTGTGTTAAAGATGTATAAAGGCCAGGTTGTTGCAGTACAGAAGCAATCTGTAAACAGCCTATATAGTGAAGATTTCGCCACCTTTGGCGAAGACGATGTATATGACCAGTCGCATGCGGAAGGTTTTATCCGTTTATTCTCACTTTCAAGCAGAATCGCGGCACTTAAGAAGTAAGGCAGGAGAAGGGTATGGCACTATGGGGTGGACGGTTCTCAGCAGGACCGGATGAAGCTTTTAAGCAGTTTAACGACTCGCTGCCGTTTGATTATGTAATGGCGGAGCAGGATATTATTGGCTCTGTCGCGTGGGCGGGTGCTTTAAATCGTGTGGGCGTTTTAAATGACAACGAGCACATCGCGTTGGTCAACGCACTGTATGAATTGCTTGATGAAGTGAAAGAAAATCCACAAAGCGTTGCTGTGAGTGGAGATGAAGATATTCATTCATACGTTGAAGCAGCCTTGATTGGCAAAGTCGGTGATCTCGGCAAGAAATTGCATACAGGGCGCAGTCGAAATGACCAAGTGGCGACAGATTTCCGCCTCTGGTGTAAACAGACAGCAAGCACCATCGCTGAAGCGATTACTGCAACCAAAACAGCGCTCATTGCATTGGCTGAACGTGAGTTTGGCACTGTATTACCAGGCTATACCCATCTACAACGCGCACAACCAGTACTTTTTAGTCATTGGTGTATGGCGTATGTTGAAATGTTTGAACGTGATGCCAGTCGTCTAGAAGATGCAGTAAAACGCATGGATCAGTGTCCACTAGGCAGTGGCGCACTGGCGGGCACAGCATACGCTATCGACCGTCAACTTTTGGCTCATGATTTGGGTTTTGCCAATGCCACCCGCAATAGTCTTGATGCCGTATCTGACAGAGATTTTGTTGTTGAACTGCTCAGTACAGCGTCGATTTCAATGCTGCATTTATCGCGCTTTGCTGAAGATTTGATCTTTTATAATTCAGGAGAGGCAGGATTCGTTGAATTGGCCGACAACGTTACGTCAGGCTCTTCGCTGATGCCGCAGAAGAAAAATCCAGACGCGTTAGAGCTTATCCGTGGCAAAACGGGTCGTGTTTTTGGCTCAATGAGTGCGATGATGATGACTTTGAAGTCATTACCATTGGCTTACAACAAAGACATGCAAGAGGATAAAGAAGGGCTTTTTGATGCGCTTCCTACATGGCTTGCGTGTTTACATATGGCCCAATCATGCATCAATGGCATCAAAGTGAATGGTGACAGAACTAAAGAAGCGGCGCAGGGAGGCCATGCCAATGCCACTGAGCTCGCTGATTATTTGGTTGCTAAAGGGATCCCATTCCGTGAAGGGCATCATATCGTAGGTCAATTGGTGCAAATTGCGATTGGCGAAGGTAAAAATCTTGAACAGCTAACGTTGGAACAATTCCAAGCAGTAAGCCCAGTTATAGAATCTGATGTCTATCCGGTGCTAGAACTTGATGCTTGCCTTGCGGCGCGCAAAGCGTTAGGTGGTACATCACCTGAACAAGTTAGCTTAGCGATAAAGCAAGCTAAGCAAAACCATCATATTACTGTGCGCGATGCGAACTTAAATGATGTTGAAGCGATCAGCGAACTTATTCAGTATTGGGCGCGTGAAGGAGAAAATCTACCCAGAGCAAAAAGTGACATGGTGCACTCAATAAACGAGTTCGCGGTCACTGAAGTCGACGGTAAAGTAACAGGCTGCGCGTCGCTTTATATTTACGACACCGGTTTGGCTGAGATCCGATCGTTAGGTGTGGATCCCAGTAGTGGAGTGAAAGGACAAGGGCGCTTTTTAGTGGATCATTTACTTGTGAAAGCCAAAAAATTGGCACTCAAAAGAGTGATCGTTTTAACTCGAGTGCCCGAATTCTTTGCTAAACTTGGATTTGCAGATAGCAGTAAGGCCAGTTTGCCAGAAAAGGTCATGAAAGACTGTGAGCTTTGCTTGCGTAAAGAGAACTGTGATGAGGTAGCGATGGATTATTACCTACAGCATGTTCAGGTTGGTGAAATTCCTTGTAAGCAAATTGCTTAGTATTAAACGTGTCAATGAATATTGGCACGTGATCTGCATTAGTTGTTGTAGTCGCTAAGATTTTTCTTTGATGTGTGACACAAACACTTATTGTGTTAAATTTGACATAAGTGTTAATAGATAGTTAACTTAATTTTTAAAGGAGATTAACAATGCAAGTTAATACCAATACACAAGTTCAAGCGCAAACTTATACAACACTACAACAACAAACGCAGCAACCTACAGCGCAAAGTACTAGCACTCAGACACTACAATCTGATACAGTGACTTTATCTAGTGATGCACTAGCTGCTAGCGAAGCTGAATTACAGCGTGGTGGTGGTGAGGTTTCTGAGCCTAAGAAAAAGAGAACTAGAGAGTTCTGTAGGATGACGGATGTATTTTGAGAAAAGCTTTGCGATATTTATGGGGGCCTTCGTAGTTTGGGGCTTCCTTATGGCGATGTTTTTCAATTTGATGCTTATTGGCTTTAAAGCTAAACGGGATATGAAACTTCTGTTTGTAAGTGTCGTGATGTTTCTGTCATATTTTGCTAGTGATTATTTTTATGATGTATTTGCAGGCCATGAAATATACAAAACTTGGTTTTTGTACGATATGGCCACTTTACTTCTTCTTACTCCCATTTTTTTCGTAACAAAGTCTAGAGTTTCCCCCGGTGTAGTCTATGTGTTTATTGGCCTAACAGTGAATTCATTATTGTTTTTATTAATGCACATTGACAGAGTTGTTGTTGGTAATGAAAATCCTTGGTGGTATTGGAGCTTATACTCAATAGGAGTTAATACAGCTGATTTGCTTATGATAGTTGTATTGATAGTGGATAGGGATGTTCTTGGCTTTATCAGGTTAGGAAATTATCTCAAACGGAACATCGTCAAGTTCATAAAACGAACTGAAGCTCACAATTTCACTATTCTCAATGCATAATACTGCAGTTACCGAAGTGTGCCTCTTATACTTCTATGTAACCCACAAACATGCCCCTAGACTCCTCAGAAATATTTGAATTGTTTTCATATATAGAAGTTACAACGTTAACCTCTGCTTTTATAAGTTGGGGATTAATGATGGCCCTGCTGTTTAATCTAGTAGCATATTCAGAACCAAGCAGGCGACCTAGATCACCTCTTAAATTATGTTTCATTATAAATATTTCGTATCTAGCAACTTCGTTTTTTGATGTGAGCATGCAGCAATATGTAATTTGGGCTGCTGCAGATATTGTTACTGTCATTACATTGTTAGCCTTACAACGCAAGACACTAGTGTACCCTGCTTTATATTACTGTGTAGGAGTGTTGGTTTGTAATGCGGTATTACATCTAACATTATTTTATGACTTAAGTATTCTTGGTAACTACGAACCTTGGTGGCTATGGAATTTTTATCCCATTGCGATTAATGTAAATGACATTATTTTGATTTTTGCATTGATTTTTAATAAGGACTTTATGGGGTTAGGGTACGTAATTCGATTTTTCCGCAGTTGTACTAACTTACAGAGAGTTCGGAGTGTTGATTAATCCTTTCGAGTTGTATGAGCTTTTTTTATCTGGAGAGGTGGGCGCACTTTTGTCTGCCTTTGTAAATTGGGGGCTGTTAATGGCTCTCCTTGTAAACATAGTTAACTATTCAGAGCCCAAAAATCGGCCACAATCAGCATTGTGGGTTTGTTTGGTAGTCTGCCTTTCTTATGCTTCGACATCATTTGTAGGTCGTGAACTGAGTAAGTATCTTATTTGGATGACTGCGGATCTGATCACAATTTCATTATTAGTGATTTTCCAATTAAAGCGCCCAAAAGTAGCTTCATTTTACTATAGCGTTTTGGTGTTATCGGCTAATGCACTACTCCACGTGTCCATATATATAGATGTGGCTTTTTTCAACAATTATGAACCTTGGTGGCTATGGAGCTTTTATTCTATTGGAGTTAACGTCAATGACCTCGTTCTTATAATCGCACTTACTGTAAACAGGGACTTTTTGGGATTGTGCAGGCTAGGTCGATATGTGCGAAGCCAATTTGATGCAACCTTTAAGGCCGCATAGGGACATTTCTTAGATGTTTTTTATTTATGGAAGTTTGGCGGAGTTGCTAGCTGTTTTTGTTAACTGGGGTTTCATGATGGCCTTGTTGTTTAACTTAGTCAGCTACTCGGACGCCAAAGCCCGTAAGCGTTCTCCAGTATTAATTTCTTTAACTATAAGTATCTCTTATCTCAGCACTTCATTCTTAGATATCGGTTATTATGTTTATGCTGTTTACCCAATAGCAGATGTTTTAACCATCTTTATCATTTATTGGATACAGAAAAGGCGTGAGATTACTGCTGCATTGTATTACTGTATTTTTGGTTTGGCGCTCAATGCGATACTGCATAGCGCAATGTATTTAGATATTGTGATTCATGGGAATAGAGAACCGTGGTGGTTATGGAGTGTTTACTCAATCGGCATTAATATCAATGACGTTATGATGATATTAGCACTGATAGTGAACAGGGACTTCTTGGGATTAAGATTGCTAGCCAAACATATAAAGTGAAGGAGCGAGAGAGTTAAGAAATTAGCTAGGAAGTTGTAGATGTTTATTGTTTCAGAAGATCTTAGCAAGCTAATCGAAGCATTCGTTAGTTGGGGCTTTATGATGGCGCTCCTGTTTAATTTAGTTAGTTACTCAGACCCTTCTATGAGAAGCCGTTCTCCTTTATGGATAACGGTTATTATCAATATTTCATACGCATGCACATCACCTATTTCACCCAATTACTTCTTATATCCTAGCTATATACTCGCTGATTTATTGACTATAGCCTGCATATTTTGGGTTCAAAAATATCGTTATAGAACAGCAGCATTTTACTATTGCTGCTTCTTCCTTTGTTGCAATTCATTGTTACATACAGCTATTTTCATCGACTTTGATGTATTAGGAAACACAGACGCTTGGTGGTTGTGGACTCTTTATTCAACAGGCATCAACTTCAATGATGCCATGATGATTATCGTGCTAATTATAAATCGCGATTTTCTGGGGTTGTGCCGCGCTGGTAACTGTTTAAAAACGATATTCCAGCGCGAGGCTTAGCGCGGTATGCGTATCTGAATCAACATTATTGGATTCGCGCCATACATGACCCGTTATTTTGGCTAATGCTCCAAACACACCTTGCTGGTAGCCTAATTCAAGGCGTGAGATATCTGTGTCATTTCGCTCGATTCGCCCAAGCTTCATATGACCTGCATAACCCCCCATGGTGTGATAGCTTGCTCCCCATGTTATCGCTTCGGCATTTGCACCAATCGTTGGCCCTAAGTTTTGCTCACGATGTTGGTAACCTTGTCCAATACTGATGTCACCATAATTACAATTGTAATCAGGCGCAGCATTAAAACACTGGCTTTGTGTGTCGGTGTATTCTAAGTAGCTACTTAGCAGCGATGTGCTCGTGCCATAATGAGTTTGCAAGCCAACTGTGAAGGCTCCATCCTCGGCTACAAGCGCAGATTCAGCATGGCCTGCATATTCGGCGTATACAGAAAGGGGGAACTCACCCAATAAGGTTGAGTATTTAAAGTCAACAGAGCTAAGCGTTTGCTCGTGTGCCACTTCAGTCGTAAAGCTATCAACAGGGTAGTGTAACCAATCAGTATTGGTTTGGCTCACGCCAATCTCTAATCCATTAATGGGGGTTGCGCTAAAGCGCCAACCCCAAAAGTCGCCGTCTTCAATTTTTATGTCGTCAATTTTATTCACTTGGCTTTGTTGCTTTGCCGCAATCGCTGTGAAATTCCATGAGCCGATAAAAGACAACCATTGAGGACCGACATAATTGCTATTGTGGCGAGATAAACGCACACCTTTCATGGCTTGGGCGTTATTTGAAAGCACCAGTGGGTTTTCTTGGCTTGGGCCCCACCAATGGTTAACCATTTCACCACTGACAGACCAATTGCCTAACAATACAGCTAGGTAACTACCGTCATAGTTAACATATTTGCCGTCGAGGCTTTCATCTCGGTAGTTAACGCTTAGTTTCGCGCTTACTACTTTTCCTGTGATTTGCCCGCTCGTTTCAATGCCACTTTTAGCCTGATTTCGGGGTGCAAACCCTTGCCATGTTTGCGGCTCAGAATTGGTGAAAGCACGCACACTTGAGCTCGATTTTTGTTGAGCGAACTTCAGTGCATGTTGCAGATGGTGATAAGCAAATTGCGCTTGTGGTGATAGCTGATTTACTGAAACGCCATGTAAATCCTGCGCAATACCTTGCCACATCAGTGGGTAAGTATTCACAGGTCGTTTTATTACCCCTTGATTAACAAGCATTTCTACCGAGCTGCGTAGCAATGGAGCATCTGTATCTATCCAAGGCGATGCATGTACATGTGCTGATAGGAATAATGTGCTTAAAACAAATGAACTGCGTGCTGCAAATGCCATTATGATAATTTGTCCTTTAATGCTTGTGCCACTTCAGGAGCGACAAACTCTGACACGTTACCGCCATGTAACGCGACTTCCTTTACTAAGGTGGAAGAGATAAATGAATTCTCTTCTGCGGGAGTAAGAAATACACTTTCCAAATCTGGGTTTAGCCTGCGGTTCATGTTGGCAAGCTGGAATTCATACTCAAAATCGGATACCGCACGAATGCCACGAACGAGCACGTTGGCTTTTTGTGTTCTTGCTAAATCTGCAAGCAAACCACTAAATCCTATCACCGTAACATTGTCTAAGTGTGTGACAATTCTTTTTGCCAGCTCAACGCGCTCATCCAAAGTGAAGCAGGGCTTCTTACTTGGATTATGAGCAATCGCCACAATGACTTGATCGAACATTTTCGCTGCACGCTCAATTAGATCAAGGTGCCCATTAGTCAGTGGATCAAAGGTGCCTGGATAAAGTGCGGTTACCTTCATGAGGTTTCTCATTTTTTATACTTTTATGAGCGCATTTTAACAATCTTTCTCTCAGTTGCCAGCCCTAAACAAGAGATCCTAAATACACAGAGGTACACCATTGTGGATGCGCGCAAACATTGTTTATACTGGCTAACAATCTAAGGCGGTAGAACCAGTAAACTAGGCAGTAGAAGTTAAGTATGAGTACCAAGGAACGTATTATTCAGGCGAGCATTGAGTTGTTCAATCTTCATGGTGAACGAGCGATCACAACAAACCATATAGCTGCCCACCTCGGGATAAGCCCAGGCAATCTTTATTATCACTTTAAGAATAAAGAAGACATCCTTAGGCATATTTTTATGTTGTATCGTCAGCACTTAGATACTCAATTTAAGCCATTGCAAGATGATTTGGATGTCCTTCCTCAATTAACTCATTACTTTGACGCCTTGTTTGAACTGATGTGGAACTTCCATTTCTTCTATGACAACATGACAGATATTCTGGCCCGTGATGCCACCTTAAAAGCGGATTACATCGCGTTTCAACAGCGTTTGTTTGAGCAAGTGCGCGACATAGTTATCGCGTTAGACAAAAAAGACATCATTAAAATTGAAGAGCAAGATGCAGCTGAACTGACGCACATGTTAAAGCTCACAGTAAGCTTTTGGACGCCATACATCAAAGCGCGCCGCCAAAGTGGCGAGCTTAAGCGTTCAGACATCTTCCAAGGTCTATTAAAAATTATCACCCTGTTCGCTGCGTTCGCGACTGATAAAGGGCGAGTACAGCTCGTCAAACTCAAAGAAAGTTACGCCCAGCGCCAAGAAAACGATTAAGCAAAGCTCCGACCTATTCGCTATTATTTCCGTAAGCGTGCGGTTTTGATATAATCGCGCGCTTCGAATCTATGGGTCGCATTTTTATTGTGATTAGCGACCAAATTGAGCTGCTGCGAGTAAGTCATGATCAAGTTTATTGTTAAATTACACCCTGAAATTGCGATAAAGAGTAAATCTGTTCGCAAGCGTTTCACCAAAGTGTTGGAAAACAACATCAAGATCATGATGCGTCGCATCGATGAGCACGTTAAAGTGCGCAACAACTGGGATAACCTAACCGTTGAATCGGTCGCTGAAGATACGAACGTGGGCGTGCAAATGGCCGATGCGCTTGGTCGTATTCCTGGTATCGTGCTGTTCAATGAAGTGACGGAAGTTGAATTCACCACCCTTGATGACATTTATCAGCAAGCTCAGCGTCTACTGGCACATGAAATTGCCGGTAAGACTTTCTGTGTACGCTGTAAGCGCCAAGGTGACCATGACTTTACCTCTACAGATGTTGAGCGTTACGTTGGTGGTGGTTTAAATCAACACGTTGAAGGCGCGCGCGTAAAACTAAGCCGCCCTGAAGTCACCGTAAAAATCGAGATTAAAGACCAACGCGCTTATATCGTCACGCATGCACACCGTGGTATGGGTGGCTTCCCATTGCCAACACAAGAAGACGTGCTGTCTCTCATGTCAGGTGGCTTTGACTCGGGTGTGGCGAGCTATCAGATGATCCGCAAAGGCGCGCGCACGCATTTCTTGTTCTTCAATCTTGGTGGCGCTGCCCATGAGAATCGGTGTGAAGCAAGCGAGTCATTACTTGTGGTCACAATACAGCTCAACACACAAAGTAAAATTCATCACTGTAGATTTTGAACCCGTCGTAGCTGAGATCTTAGAGAACATTGAAGATTCCCAGATGGGCGTGGTACTTAAACGTATGATGATGCGTGCGGGTAGTAAAGTGGCTGAGAAGCTGAACATTGCTGCATTGGTAACAGGTGAAAGTATCGGCCAAGTATCAAGTCAAACACTGGCAAACTTGAGCGTGATTGACCGAGTAACAGATACCCTGATCTTACGCCCACTTATTCAATACGATAAGCAAGATATCATTGATATTGCGCGTGCTATTGGCACTTCGGAAATGGCCGAAGCTATGCCTGAATACTGCGGTGTAATTTCGCGCAAGCCAACCGTGAAAGCCAAGTTGAGCGTTATTGAAAAGCAAGAGCAAAACTTCGACTTTGATATTCTCGATACGGTTGTTGAAAACGCGACAGTGATTGATGTGCGTGAAATAGACACGGCCGCAAAAGAAGAAGTGAAAGAAGCTGAGTCGGTGTCTCAGTTGCCTGCAGGCTCAGTGGTTGTCGATATTCGCTCACCTGAGGAAGAAGACGCGAACCCACTTGAGCTCGATGGTGTGGAAGTGATTCATTTACCGTTTTTCCGCTTAGCAACCAAGTTTGGTGATTTACCGCAAGACAAAGAATACTATTTGTATTGTGCTAAGGGCGTGATGAGCCAACTCCAAGCGTTGATCCTACATGAGAATGGCTTTAAGACGGTTAAGGTTTACCGACCTTAATTCGTTGATAATAAAGTTCATTAACTGGCGTTGCTAGCCCGTGCTGGCGCGCCAGAGTCACCACATATCCACACATAGCATCAATTTCCGTTTCCCTGCCTCCTAGCTTGTCTTGCAGCATAGAACAGCGATTCCCTGCGGTATTTGCCATCACTTTATAAGCCTGAGCCAAGGCGTCACTCAAGTGCAACTCAACGCCCTCTTTGCCCCCGACATTGATAGCTTCATTCAGCAATGCAAATACATCACTTGCATAACGGGGTGATGTTAACGCGCCATTGAGCTCGTTATAGTAGGTAGCGATTGGGTTGATAGCTAAATTTATTAGCAGTTTTTGCCAGCGAGCTAGGAAGATGTCATTGCTTTTACTCAACAGAGGAATAGCACATTGCCAATCACACAACAGAGAATCAAGGCGGGTTTTTGCTATGTGATTCACTGCGCCAATAGTACTTGGTCCTTGACTGACATGAATGACATCATCGGTTTTGTTTTTATATGCCGCTTGTTGGGTGAGCATAAAGTACAAGCCTTGTGTCGGGCTCAATAAGTCAGCGAGTTCTGCGACATCAGTCATACCATTGTGGCTGAGTATGATATTGGCGTTAGGGTGTAAATGTTCAAGCACTCTGAACAATGCTGATTTGCACTGATGCGCTTTGGTAAAAAGCCAAAGTTCAGTGATAGGTTCTTTCACAGCACTGGCAACATCAACACGCAAAGGTGTGGTGTGCTGTGCAAAGGTGTAGGAATAGGCTGTTGGATGCGTTGGCTTGGTGACGAGGGTAACACGGTGGCGGGCGCTTAATTGATGGGAGAACACCAAGCCAAGCGCGCCAGGGCCAAGAACATGAACCGGCTTTATGCGTGTTTTTGACATCGTTTTTGCCACAAGTAATGCAACACAAAGTAACTTGCTGCACCGCTTGCATCCGCAATAAAATCTCCCATTGACGCTTGGCGATACGGCAACATATCTTGCATCCACTCAATGGCCGCACCATATGCACACAACAAGATAATTTGCGCCACAAGTGGGATTTTGAACGCCTTGTCCATAATAAAAGCGAGGATGAAAAAGATACCGAAATGGGCCACTTTATCCACATGCGGGAACAGGTTTAAGGCCGCTCCTTTAATTTCTTTCGCAAAGAGCGCAGTACATACGATAAGACTGACTAAAAACAAACCTTGGTAAACCCGACGTGTCACTATCTCTGCCTTATGAAAATGGAAAAAACGCTGGCAGTATAACAAACTAAAAACTGAATTCACTGTGTACTAATGCACAAAATTGCAATTCTCAGGGTATAATCTGAAAAAATATATTTAGGAGAGGCCCATGCCTTCATTTGATATCGTCTCTGAAATTGAAATGAGCGAAGCAAAAAACGCAGTGGAAAATGCCAAACGTGAACTAGAAACGCGTTACGATTTTCGTGGTGTTGATGCAAAAATTGAATTAAATAATGAGCATATCGAACTAACAGCTGAAGCTGAGCAGCAAGTGATGCAGTTATTCGATATCTTTGCGAGTAAAGCGTCTAAGCGCGGTTTAGATGTTAACAGTTTTGAGATTCAAAAAGCCGATCTGCATGGCAAATATGTGACTCGTAAAGTGACTATCAAGCAGGGCATCGATAAAGATGTAGCTAAGAAAGTTGTGAAAGCAATTAAAGACAGTAAAATCAAAGTGCAAGCTGCAATTCAAGGTGAAGAAGTGCGTGTAACGGGCAAAAAGCGTGATGACCTACAAGAGGTGATGCAACTGATCCGTGGTGCCGAGTTGGGTCAGCCTTTCCAGTTCAAGAACTTCCGCGACTAATCTCACCTAGCTTAGTTGTTTAAGTTCTAAGTATTTAGTCGATGGATGTATAGACGTCCATTGACTTTCCCCTCCTTACTGCGCACAATAACGCCGCCTTGTTATGGTGCCTTGTAGTATCAATCGCTTATACCAATTAACTTAAATAGCTAATCATCCTAGCGGGCTAAATATCATGCTCACGGCGTTAAACTTTTTCTAAGTAGAGTAACTACATATGAAAAAATTTGTCTTGTTATCATGTAATTTGTCCTGCGCTATATCTGATCACATATTTAAGAGAACTGGTATTAAGCAAATGAATACTCAGGGATAATCGGGAAGTAGGTGAGAATCCTACGCTGCCCCCGCAACGGTGATTTTGGTGTGTACGCCAATCAGTCCGGAGACCGGCCATAGCATTTTATTAACCATTCTTCCTGTGCGGTGGGCTCAGGCTAAGGAAAATACATGCTAATCAAAACTCCAGTGGCGTTGTCATTAACGGCACTTTTTTCTGCGTCTGTGGCAGCACAGTCACAATCAATCGAACACATCACAGTCACTGCTAACAAATTTGAGCAGTCTATTGAAAATGTTCTCGCCAGTGTTGACGTAATCACGCGTGACGACATCGAGCGCGCGGGCGTTCGCGACTTACCGGCTTTACTGTCTAACTACGCGGGCATTGATATTGTTCGTACGGGCGGTCAAGGGCAAACAACCAGCCTATTTATTCGTGGTGCGGCAAGCCGACACTCTTTAGTCGTCGTTGATGGTGTGCGCATTGGCTCAGCAAGCCTTGGCTACAAATCGCTTGAAACCATCTCGCTAAACAGCATTGAACGCGTTGAAATTATCCGCGGTGCACGCGCTGCTTGGTATGGTTCTGATGCCTTGGCAGGGGTCATCAACATTATTACTCGAACCGGCGATAGTCGCAGTGTGTCTTTGTCCAGCGGCAGTGACAACTATGTGAATGCGCAAGGTGCATATGCGTTCACACAAGGCGATTTTAAAGCTGCATTCAACTTAGGGTTTGAAAAGACTGATGGATACAATGTCACTACAAACCAAGACCCAGACCGTGATGGTTATGAAAATACCAATATTGGCGCGCGTTTAGGGTATGACCTTAATCGCTTTGGGGCAGTTGAGTTTATTGGCCAATACAGTGATGCGGAAGTTGAATATGACGGCGGCAGCAGTGACATCAGTGATTATAAAACCTACCACCTTTCTCTCGGTTGGCAAAAATCACACGGTGCTTTTGCACATACGTTGAAAACAGCCTTGGTCAAAGACGATAACCTCAATAGTTTGCAAAATCCGTATGAAGGCTACATCGCGAATCATTACATCACTGAGCGTGACGAAGTAAGTTACCAACTTAATTATGTGTTCAATAATGCGCTAACGGTTAGCTCAGGTCTTGATTATTACTATGAAGACGTCGGCGATTCAATTAACGCCTATGCTTCTGGGGACCAACCAACATCGGGTTTCACCCAACAAACTCGCAGCAACAAAGGCGTTTATGTAGGGGCCTATTTTGACAATAATGCGATTCAAACCAACCTTGTTGTGCGTAATGACGATCACAGCGCGTTTGGTGGTGAGGCGACGTACAATCTATCTGTGGGTGTGCCACTGGCCGATATCGCAACGTTGCGCGCCAGCTATGGCACTGGGTTTAAAGCGCCGACATTTAATGACGCCAGTTCTATTTGGGGCACTAACCCAAACTTGAAAGCGGAAGAGTCTACAAACGCGGAACTTGGCTTACGCATCGCGACGAGTGTTGCTCAATATGATGTAGCTGTGTATCAAAACAAGTTTGATAACTTAATTGCGTGGGGAATGAATGGCCCTGAAAATGTTGACCAAGCCAGATTCGAAGGGATTGAAGTAAGTGCACAGTTGGAAGATATTTTTGGTCTGCAGCACAGCGCAAACTTTAGCTATGTGGATGCTCAGGATGATACCACAGGCCAAGACTTAGTCTTACGTGCCAAGCGCAGCGTCAACTGGGGAGTAGGTAAGCAATTTGATAAGTGGTTTGTTGGTGCGCAATTGCAATATCGCTCGAGCCGCGAAAGCTATTACCGCACCCATTTACCAAGCTACACCTTGGTGAATCTAAACGCTCAATATCAGCTGGTGGATAATCTACGCTTTGATTTCTCAGTTGAGAATCTTACAGACAAACAATATATGACTAACGTAGCGGGCACGGATTGGTCAACCGGTGCGATTACTTCTGAGTATATTGGCTCAGAGCGTAAAGTGGTTGCTGGTCTAACCTTTACGCTTTAGGGGGCATTAATACCGGCTCATTCGAGTCGGTATGCCATTCGCAAGAGACGCTCTTATGTGGGGGAGCTTATTGCCAGCTTCCCCTTATACGCCCTAGGTATAACTCTGCGCAAAAAGCTAATCTAAATATGGGTCAAATTGTTTTTCAAACTCTGCGAGTTTCGGTGCAATAAGTACGCTGCAATACTGCTGATGCGGGTTTTTATTGTAGTAACCCTGGTGTACTTCCTCTGCGGGGTAAAAGGTTCCAGCTGGTGACAGCTCAGTAACAACAATATCGTAATCAAACTTCTCTTGCTCGTGCTCAATGGCATGTTCGGCCAACAGTTTTTGTTGATCATCATGATAGAATATGACGCTGCGGTATTGCGTACCCACATCATTCCCTTGGCGATTGAGTGTAGTCGAGTCATGCAGTGCAAAAAACATTTTGAGTAACTCTGAGAACTCAATAAGAAGTTCATCATAAGTAATTTTTACCACTTCGGCGTGGCCGGTGTCTCCGCGACAGACTTGTTCATAGGTTGGGTTTTCAATATGGCCACCACAGTACCCTGATTCCACATTTGTCACACCACGAACACGCCTAAAAGCGGCATCAATACACCAAAAGCATCCTGCACCTAAAATGGCCGTTCTCATATCGCTCATTGTTCTAATTACCTGTTTTGAGAGGTTTATATAGAAAGTGTAGCCTGTTCTTTAGAATAATAAAAAAGGCGGGTATCATCCCGCTTTCATTAATCCAGTGACGACACATTACTCTTTGTGCAAGGGGTGTTGCTGCGTCAGTTGCTCTAATTTGTGTTGTAAAAACTCCGGTGATTGCGTCTTTCTTGCAAGCGCATAGTAGGCACTCGGTACAACGAACAGCGTTAGCAAGGTGGCAACCGTTACGCCGGTAAATATAACGACACCAATTACCATGCGACTCTCAGCTCCCGGACCACTCGCCAGTACAAGAGGGACCGAACTCATCACGGTTGTTAGTGAGGTCATGATAATTGGACGCAATCGTTGTTTAGCTGCTTGCACTAAGGCCTCGGTAAACTCCATGCCTTTGTCTCGTAGCTGGTTAGCAAATTCAACGATAAGGATACCGTTTTTGGCGCTGAGGCCTATCAGCATAACGATACCAATTTGGCTGTAGATGTTGAGTGTTAAACCGGTTGCCCACAATCCAAATAATGAACCTGCAATACCTAGTGGCACAGTAAGCATGATCACAAATGGGTGTACAAAGCTTTCAAACTGCGCCGCAAGTACTAAGAATGTAACGGTCAGAGCAAGAATAAATACATATACCATGGCTGACGCACCTTCATAGAAAAGCTGCGACTCACCCTTATAATCAACGGCACCATCGATGTCGTTTTCTTCTGCGGCAACTTGATTCAAGAAGTTAAGTGCCTCTTCTAACGTGTAGCCGTCAGCGAGGTTGGCACTGAGTGTGATTGCGCGCATACGGTTGTAACGATTTAAGCGTGAAGCGGTTGCTTCCTCGCTCACTGTGATCAGGCTATCCAAAGGTACCAGTTCGCCTGAGCGTGAGTTTACATAGATATTCGATACATCACGTGGGCTGGCAAAGTCCTGTTTTTCACCTTTGAGAATGACATCATACTCTTCGCCGCGATCGATAAAGGTAGTCACACGACGCTGGCCCAGCATGGTTTCTAACGTGCGCCCAATGTCAGAAACTGAGACACCTAAATCAGCCGCTTTGTTTTTATCTATGCTGACGAGAAACTGAGGAAATGTTTCTTTATAGTCATGGTCGATACGTACGAGTCCAGGGTTTTGTTCTGCACGTTTGATGATACGGTCGCGCCAATCAGCGAGCTCGTCATAATCATTGCCTTGGAGCACAAATTCAATCGGGCGCGATGAACCACCACCTCCGATACCACGGCGCATAATCGCAAAGGCGCGAACGTCTGTGACTTCTTGCATCTTGCCACTGATTTCACCCATTACAGACCACGTGTCGCGTTTGCGCTCGTCCCAATCAGCCATACCGATGATTGCAACCCCCCCTTGGCCACCCCAACCCGGTACACGAACTAAAACGCGATTAAGTTCACCTGACTCCACGTAGGGTAGTAAGCGGTCCTCAATCTTGGCCATGTTCTGTGCATTGTTCTCATAACTTGCTCCCTCCGGACCATTCATCATCACGAAGAATGTCCCTCGGTCTTCTTTTGGCGTCAGCTCAGACGGAATCTGTTGGAACAACGAATAGCTGGTGAAGCCGGCGAGCACAAGCAAGATAGCGAGCATGCCGGAACGTTGGATGTTGCCACGCAGGGTGCGTTCGTAAGTACCTTCAAGACGAGTGAATTGACGGTCCATCCATTGACTAAAACGACCTTCGCTTTCACTTTGTTTGAGTACCTTTGAGCACAACGCCGGCGAGAGTGTCAGTGCCGTAATGCTTGAGAAGAAAACGGCGGCACTGACTGCCATTGCGAATTCGGTGAACAGTGCACCGATACGACCATCCATGAATACTAGGGGCACGAACACCGCAATCAACACCAGCGTCGTGGCCACAATTGCAAAACCCACTTCACGGGCTCCGCGGTATGCAGCCAGTAGTCTTGGTTCACCTAATTCGATACGGCGGTGGATATTCTCGAGCATCACGATGGCGTCATCCACCACCAAACCAATTGCGAGTACTAATGCAAGCAAGGTGAGGAGGTTGATGGAGTAGCCCATTGCCAGCAGAAACATGAAGCTACCTACTAATGCCACAGGCACGGTGACAGCAGGGATTAATGTCGCACGAACGTTACCCAAGAATAGATAAATAACTAATACAACTAATGCCATGGAAATAGCCAGCGTGCGGTATACCTCGTCAATGGACTCTTTGATGAAAATTGACGAGTCGTAGCTGTCTTCGATGGTTGTACCCGGTGGTAAGTTGCGTTTGATGTTTTCAAGCTCTTTACGAGCATTTTCTACAACAGTCAGAGTATTGGCTTTGGCCTGCTTTACAACGCCTAGGCCAATCATATTGCGGCCATTACCACGGAACAGGCTTTCTTCATCGGCTGCTTCGAGTTGAACATCTGCCACTTCGTTCAAACGTACAAGATAACCACTATCACCTCGCGCGATCACAAGATTGCGAAAGTCTGTCGGAGTAAGGTAGCTGCGTGCAGTACGCACTGAAAAATCGCGGTCTTTCGATTCAATTTCACCTGCTGGCAGTTCTACGTTTTCAGCACGTAGTACCTGTTCTATGTCGCTGGCGGTGATACCGCGTGCTGCCATCGCTTGGCGGTTTAACCAAATTTTCATCGCGTATTGGCGTTGGCCACCGACACGCACGTTTGAGACACCGTCAACCACTGCAAGGCGGTCAACAATATAACGTTGAGCGTAGTCTGATAACTGCAATGAATCCATGGTCGTACTGTTCAACACAAACCAGGCGATAGGGCTTTCATCCGAATCCGATTTTGATACTTCCGGCGGCCTAACTTGGTCTGGAAGGCTATCCAAGGCACGAGATACACGCTCGCGGACGTCATTGGCCGCGGCATCAATATCACGGTCGATATTGAATTCTATGGTGATATTAGAGCGACCATTGCGGCTTGATGAAGTAATACTTTTGATCCCTTCAATGCCGGAGATTCGGTTTTCGATAACCTGTGTAATTTTCGTTTCAATGATTTCTGCCGAAGCCCCAGTATAGTTGGTACTGATACTCACAATCGGACTATCTATATCGGGGTATTCGCGTAATGGCAGCATTGAAAAAGCCACCAAACCGAAGGTTAACAGCAGTAGATTTATTACGATTGCAAATACGGGGCGTTTTACAGAGGTATCGGTTATTTTCACTGTGCATTCTCCACAGTGTTAACCGGTGAACCGGAACGAATTTTAATGATTCCTTCGGTCACGACGTGATCGCCAGCAGCCAAACCTGACTTGATACCGACCCAGCCGTCATAACGTTTGTCCACTTGTACTTCGACTTCCTGTGCAACACCATCCACAATCTTGAATACAAAGTGTTTGTTTTGACGAGGGATAATCGCTTTTTCCGGCACCAATAAAGCTTGATACGTTTTCAGTTCTAATGCCGTGTTGAGCAACATGCCTGGGCGCAATAAGCCGTCATTGTTCTCAAAGCTAGCGCTGATGGGTACGCTGCGCGTTGCCATATCGATACGTGAACTGACATGAGTGACTTTTCCGCTAAAAGTTTGACCCGGATAGGCATCACTGTGCGCTATTACCTTCATGCCTAATTTTAGCTGCGCTAAGTATTTTTCTGGTACGTTAAAGTCTACTTTGATGATGCTCACATCATCCAATGTCGTGATTTCTGTGCTTGTTGATACAAATGCCCCTTTGGACACCATGCGTTTACCTAGCGTACCTGTGAAAGGCGCGGTCACTTTCATTTCAGCTAGCTTGGTCTTTGCTGCTTCCAGCTGCGCTTGCGTCGCTTCGTATTTGGCGCGCTGTTCTTCCAATAGCGACTTTGCTGTAGCTTGTGAGCGAGCAAGTTCAGTTAAACGGTTGAGTTGTCGTTCGACTTCTGACAGATTTGCTTCAAGCTCAGTGACTTCTAAGCGTTCTTCTTTGTCGCGTAATTGCACCAATAATTGTCCAGCTTTTACTTGGTCACCGTCGTCGAAGTAAATATTTTCAATATAGTCGCTTTGCGCGCTCATGATGTAGATAGCTTGATTCGCTCGGCTACTCCCGATGCCTTCAACATTTACCGAACGTTGTTCATTACTCACCGTATGTGCTTGCACGCGCGTTGATTGCATGGCACCACCATTTTGCTGTGACTGTCCTTTGGGTAAATACAGGTAGATACACAAGCCGAGAAAGATGATGATAAAGACAGGGAAGAGCGCTTTGCCTGAATGCCTGCTGTGATTCATTGGAGGTGCCTTTAGTTAAATAAAGCTCAAAAAGGTGTGAGCTTAGTGTACGACTTTGTTGCGCAACACACAGACCACCAGTCCTGTATTTTTGTGCATTAACCGAAAATCCTGCATTTTGTTCTTAAATTGAACCCAATTGTTCAAATTAGTTCGTAATTTAATACACTGACTACATAGTATTGGATCATCTTTAAATTGCCATGACATCAGCAAATGAGCGCCCACCTCAACAACAGCCTAGTTCAGGACCCTTCAAAGGTGCCAAAATTAGAGCGCAAGGAGCCCGATTTGGCACGCAAACGTTACTCATAAGTGGTGTGTGTTTGGTCGTGCTGGTTGCTGTTATCCAGTTTCGGCCTGGGGAAATATGGTTAGCAGAGATTTTTTTATTAAGTGCTGCCTTAGTTGGTATGCTGGTTGGGTACTTAAAACTGCGTGAGCCTTTTTATAGTCTATTTCTCGATAATCATAAACTTAGCTATAATCACAAGTACGGATGGTGGCAACTAAACGCGAAAAACCTTGAGCGGTCAGGTGTGCCTAATATTCATCAATTCGAGCAAACGATTGACCTTAATGTTGTAGGTATTCGGTTGCGAGACGAAGATGAGTTTTTACAGCGCTTATCGCCGAGATTAGCTGGGCGCCTGCTGGTTGAGCAACGTCACTATCTAATGCAAGCAATAAAAGCCTATTGTCACGATGGTAAGGAATGTCCGCCGCAGTGGCTGGTCGAGGATACTGAGTACACCAGTAAAAATGGGTACAAATATACTGGATTATTGGCCATGTTTGCTAATAGAATGAATAACTTAAATTTTTTAACCGGATATGACATCTTGATACCTGCATCGGTGTTGGATCGAGATGTCTGGGAATTTAGCTATTTATTGCACCGTTGGCAGCAAGATCCAGAATTCACGGTGCGTAAACTGAATGAAGAGCTCAATTCCCAAAGTGGTAAGTGAAATAGGAATCTCTCATGAGCGATGAAAGAGCATTTATAAAAAGTGGTCGCAATACCATTATTCATAAAGTGAAAAAGTTAGACTTAGTCATCGTAAATGGAGAAGACGACCCGCGTATTAAAGTTACTCAAAACGGCCTTGAGCCTTTTAAAGAGCCTTTACCGAGAAATCGTCGCGAGGCGCGCGAGCGCTATTTGGAAATGGTCTACGTCGCAAGTCCTGATGTTTTCGCGGAGGAAAGACGTTTATTGTTCATCCAAGCGCTTGATGGTAAAGAATACAAAGTAGATTACTCAAAAGTCGGCACCAAAATGTTTGTGCGCATTCATCAGGATAGTTATTTATAGTGCACTCGCGCTGGCACCTAATTTGCTTTGAAAAAAACACTGTTCTTATTTGGACTAAATAATGACTAACAAAGCAATTTATAGCGTGGCCACAGTCTTGTGCATCGCGTTATGTGGGTGTGGTGGTGGCTCGAGCGAGAGCCCGACAGAAAACGCAAGTGTTAACGCGGGCCAAGATATCAACGCGGTTGAAAAATCTGACATTACCCTCAGCGCCTTAGTTTCGCCGACAGGTGGCACGTTTCGGTGGCAACAGTTAACCGGTCCGGCAATCACAGGTTTACCCTCGACCGAAGCCGAAGTTGCTTTGACCTTGCCCGATATTAAGGCTGATGCGCAAGTGCAGGTAGAAGTGCAGTATCGAGCACCCGACACCACTTTAGTTACCGACACTGTGGTAATCAATATCGCTTCAGACAACCAACTGCCGCAAATCATAATCTCGCAAACCGCCCCAGAACAATTACCCTCGCAATATGGTGACACCATCGTGATCAGTGCCGCTGCAACCAGCGATCCTGATGAAAATGGACACATCGCTAGCTTTACTTGGCAACAAACTGCCGGAGTAAATGTGAATGCCAGCGGCACCAATACCTCAGATATCAGTTTCACCCACCCCTTGCTGGATGAGCACACCACGTTGTCTTGGCACCTAGCTGTCATTGATGATGAAGGGGGCGAGGCAAGCAGTGAATTTTCTCTATCGTTGGCAAAAACAGCGCAAGTGGTCATTGCTAACGCAGGTAATGACCAACAGGTCACCGAGTTTGAAATAGTCACTTTGGATGCTCAGCAAAGCCAAACTGTGAGCGGGCAGTTCTCCTGCTTTTGGGAGCAAATCAGTGGCACCGCGGTGACTTTAGCTAATAGCAATCAATGTACAACCAGTTTTATTGCACCCGATATAGAACGGACACAGGAGTTGACTTTCAATGTAACGGTCACTGACGAGAAAAGTCGCAGTGATACCGACTCGTTGATGATAGTCGTTGATAAAAAGCCTCTAGGTTTACTCAATGACACGGGGATGAGTACCTGTTTCAACAATAGCCAAGCGATTAGTTGTGATAGTGCTGATTTTCAAGGGCAAGACGCGCAACTAGGCCGCGATAGCGTCGCAGATCGCCTTGATAAAGTAGGACGCGGGGACATGGCGTTTGATTTTACCAAGCTTAATGAATTTGCCGATGAACTACCCGATGATGCAACATCCTTCAGCTGTGTGCGTGACAATATCACCGGATTAATCTGGGAAGTTAAACAAGCGAGCACTAATACACTGCCAAATACCTCATTACGTGAGGCACACAATCATTACACATGGGCATTCGATGATGGCTCTGGAGACCTGGTTGGGAGTGTGCGAGGTGCTGCTAATAGTACATGTCCAAGTGATGTCGATTGTTCGGCACAGACCTATGTAAACGAAGTTAATGCCACGAACTATTGCGGTGGCTCTAACTGGCGACTGCCAAACTATATCGAATTACAGAGCATCTTGGATTATCAACGCCATGGTCAATTACAAATGCTCAGCCCTGACTTGTTTATCAATTTGCCAGATTATGCACAGCTGGGACATCTTAACTATTGGACGTCACGCACCAGTGTGGATGGGCAGTCCTTATCTCAGGCGTTCATACTCGATATGCGTTCGGGTAATGATTTGGCTTACCCCAAATCGAACACTGCTTACGTTCGCTTAGTGCGCAATCCATAGGAGAGTTAGCTGTGAAACACTTGATTATCGTTAGCGCATGTTTTTTCAGTAGCTGTGCTTTGGCACAGACCTGTTATTCATTGCCTCAAAGCACTCCATTAGAACGTTTTGAAATTAATCTTGATGGTACGGTCGTGGACACTCAAACAGGATTGATGTGGCAGCGTTGTAGTTATGGGCAAAGTTTCGATGCAGATACACAGTCTTGTACTGGTTCTGCACAACAACTGACATGGCAGCAAGCATTGCAAAGTGCCCAAGATGATAGCTTTGCACAATATGATGATTGGCTCTTACCGAACGCGAAGGAACTTGCGTCGATAGTCGAGCACAACTGCGTTGAACCCAGCGTCAATCTTAGTGTGTTCTTGAGTGCCAGTAATGACAATTATTGGAGTAGTACCTCGGCCATTACGCCAGCCGATCATGCGTGGGTGCAAGAGTTCTATAGTGGCAAAAATAGCCTTCATGACAAGACTACAGATGTGTATGTGCGACTCGTTCGCTATCAGCAATAACTGCTTACATTTTAGTTTCGCCTATTTATTGTCCGACTTGATTGGGTTAGGTACTCTGAAGCATCAGTAGGTAGGGAGATGAACTATGACGGTTCGTAAGTATTTGTGGCTTTGGGCATTGCCACTGGCTCTGATTTGCTACGCCATTGGAGCGGAAAAAGGGCTGATTATATTGTTTGTGTTGGGCGCCGTGCTTGAAGGTGCATTCTGGCTTGGGTTGTTCAGCCGCGCCAAGAAAAAGGGTTAGGTGTGTTCATTTTTCAAGACTCTCGGGTTTGGTTGCTTTCATCAATTCACTGGGGGTGAACCCAGCTAGGTTTGCAGTAATAGCCCGGTGTAGTTCTGGGATCAGCGGATCGAATTTGTTATTGATCACGTGATTTAAACGAAAAGAGCGCAAAGTAAGTACATTAAACTCCTCACGATAGTGTCGACTTTCACCTTTGACAATGGAAATAATGGCATATTCTACGTCCCGTCTTTTTAACAATTGGGGCGCACGATCAAGTTGTTCATTGATAATGATCTTGGCTTGAATATCAAACTGCGCCAATGATTCGAGCGTGCCTCGTGCGGTTAATATCGACGCATTGGTATTACTCAAAACGGATAACTCGCACGGCACGCCTTTGTCGCACAGCAGCACATGTTCACCGGATGCCAAATTAGGCTCTACCACAGTCACATTGCCAAACTGTGCCATATTGGCACCTAACCTCACCACATCAAGATCAGTCAGTCCGGCATTGAGTAAGACCAATCCACGCCGTGCAGGAACGGGCTCTAACTTTACGTCTATTCCAATATCGGCATAGGATTTTTTTATCAACTTAATGAAGGGGTCAATCCCTGGCGTTTGGATATATGTACCGGTGAGGTATTGCGGTTTTTTAAAGCCGTCGAGGTGTGTGCTTGGACCCTGAATTAAATCGTTTAGTTTTACTAAGTTAGCTTGATTGATGTCCGTGTTTTTCAGTGCGAGTACAAGCGGAACATCAGCAAACTGCGTGATCATTCGTAATTGTTTGGATTGCTGCTTTGTTGCAACATGATTGACAACGGCCGGGGTGGCCAAAATCAAATCCACGCTACCTCTGTTTAGCATTGCCACGAGTGCTTGTTCTGTGGGGGCGTACAAAATGGTGCTGTGGTATTCATTTAACACTGATTGGATGCTATCGGGATAAACGTAGCTTGATACTACGCCAATTTTGTATTGCTCGAACAAGTGGACTAAGTTGCGATATTCGATGGTGTTTTTTTGTAAGGTAATAAGTCCAAGTGGAGAAAAACTCAGGGGTTGAGAAGCAATGAAACCAGGTTTTATTTCCGAGGGCCATGCTGGATAGTACCCCATATATTCGCCCATAGCTGCCAAGCTTTGTGCTTGCTCCCATGGCAAGTAATTAACTTCAAGCGCGATGCCTTTTGTTTCGAGTAATGCACGCAGCTGGGCAATGGCTTCGCCGCCATTTTCCATTTTTTCACTGGCGTAAGGTGGCCATTCTAAAGAAGCAATTTTCCAAACCGATGAGCTAGCCCAAGCGGGCATAAAAAGAAGCAGAATGAGCGACAATGCGAAAGCGCGAAGGTGTCCTTTACCCATGAATAACATGCCTATTCAACGATAAAATGCCGACTTGGCCGTAGTGGTTACTCTTGAGTATAACAGCTGAACTCAAACATGCTTTTATATCTTTATACAGTGTTTTGTACAGTATTTGTGGCGAAGTGCTTTTGAATTTGCGATGATATGGCAAATTACTTGGTTTGCTTCGAGCGATGAAAAAATTTATCCATATTGATATGGATTGCTTTTATGCCGCAGTGGAAATGCGAGACAACCCCAAATTAGCCAATGTGCCGTTGGCGATAGGGGGCAATAGCCGCCGAGGCGTGTTATCAACAGCGAATTATGTGGCTCGCCAATATGGTGTGCGCTCTGCTATGTCAAACTACCATGCCAAGCAATTGTGCCCAAACTTAGTGATTGTGCCCGGACGCATGCAGGTTTATAAAGAAGTGTCGCAGCAGATACGAGCTATCTTCCGTCGCTACACCGATCTCATAGAGCCTTTGTCTTTGGATGAAGCTTATTTGGATGTCACAGATGTTGATGCGTGCAAAGGCAGTGCAACTTTAATCGCTCAGCAGATCCGCCAAGAAATTTTTGCTGAAACTGGCCTCACCGCGTCTGCAGGGATAGCACCCGTCAAATTCATTGCCAAAATCGCCAGTGATGAGAATAAACCCAACGGGCAATGCGTAATCACCCCGCAACAGGTTCCAACTTTTTTGGCCGAGCTCGATCTTAAAAAGATCCCCGGTGTGGGCAAGGTGACGATTGAAAAGCTCCATGCACAAGGTCTGTATAAAGGTCAGGATGTCCTCAATAAAGGCATGAGCTGGATGCAGCAGCATTTTAGTAACTTTGGGGCTTCCCTGTATCAAAAGTGCGCAGGCCAAGTCATTGGTGCTGTGCGTACGGAGCGGGTGCGCAAATCACTGAGTGTTGAACATACCTATGAATACAACAAAACCTCGCTGGAGCAGTGTCAGTCTGCATTACCCGCTCTCCTTGACGAACTCACCCATCGCCTTGAAAAACAACAGCTCATGGGCCGTATCAATAAGTTATCAGTGAAGGTCAAATTCGCAGATTTCCATGTTACGACCGCAGACCAAGTGGCGCAAAGTTTAAATATGGACGTGTTTGATGCCTTGTTAGCAAAAGCCTACGAACGTGGAGTTACCAATGAAGTGCGGTTGCTTGGGCTGGGTGTAGGAATAGATAATTCAGAAACAGAAGTATTGCAGTTGAGCATCTTAGACTAAAGCGGTAGTGAATTTTTACACTATGCTGATAAGGTAAATCTGAGTTTTTGCGCTCATGCGCTCGTGCTACAGGGTCTGAAAATAATCAGCCTCTAGGTTGGTGTTTCGGCGCCAAACCATTGTGACAACAAAAACAAAGAGAGAAGACTATGCAATCAGTTGTTATCGTCTTGCTTGGAATCGTCGGCATGCTATTTGGCTGGTTCGTGTATTCTAAGTTCATAGCAGAAAAAATATTTCAAATGGACGACAAGTTCGTTACTCCCGCCCACGAATTGCAAGATGGTGTGGACTACATTCCCACTAACAAGGTCGTTCTATGGGGCCATCACTTTACTTCAGTTGCTGGTGCTGCCCCGATCGTTGGGCCAGCCATAGCCGTGTATTGGGGCTGGGTGCCCGCGGTACTCTGGGTTGTATTCGGAACGATATTCTTTGCGGGTGTGCATGACATGGGCGCCTTGTGGGCCAGTGCCCGACACAAGGGGAAATCAATGGGTGCGCTGTCAGAGAGTGTCATTGGCAAGCGCACGCGCTCACTATTTATGATTGTTGTGTTCCTTGTACTGCTGATGGTGAATGCGGTTTTTGGTGTGGTTATTGCCAATTCATTCGTGTCTCAGCCTAATGCGGTATTCCCAGCGTGGGCAGCCATAGTGGTCGCCTTGATCATCGGTCAGTTATTACATCGTAAAATGCCACTTATCCCACTTTGCGCAATCGGTGTTGGGGTGTTGTATGCCACCATTTATATGGGCAGTTCGATGCCAATCTCATTACCGACCGAGATGTTTGGCCTTTCTGACAAAGCAAATTGGATCATCATTTTGTTCATCTACGCGGCGATAGCCTCATTGCTTCCCGTTTGGATGCTCCTACAACCTCGTGATTTTATCAACGGAATGCAGTTGCTCGTTGGCTTGGTCCTACTCTATGGTGCTGTGTTTATTTCTATGCCGGATATCACGGCCCCGGCGTTTAACACACAAACGGCGGTCGATACGCCGAGCATCATCCCCTTATTATTTGTAACTATTGCTTGTGGTGCCGTGTCGGGATTCCATGGCATCGTGTCTTCAGGTACCAGTTCTAAGCAGTTAGACAAAGAAACCGATGGTCGCTTTGTAGGTTACTTAGGTGCTGTGGGGGAGGGCTGTTTGGCATTGATCACCCTTGTTGCAGTCAGTGGCGTTGCGCTCGCTGTGTCTCCCGAAGAATGGCATGAGATTTACAGTCATTTAGGTGCCGGTAGTGTCGGCGCGTTTATTACTGGCGGTGCCAATCTCATCGAAAACGGTTGGGGTATCTCCACCGAAGTCGCATCCACCTTACTCGCGGTCATGGTGGTGTTGTTTGCCGGTACGACCATGGACTCTGGAGTACGCCTGCAGCGCTACATCATTCAAGAATGGGGTGAAATATACAACATCGGTGCGCTTAAAAATGGCATTCTGGCAACACTTGTTGCTGTCGGCTGCTGCTTATTATTGGCATTTGGGGCGGGCGGCTCGTCGGGCAGCGGTGGTATGATCATTTGGCCGTTGTTTGGTTCTACCAACCAAATTCTTGCCAGCCTCACCTTACTCGTTATTTCTGTGATGCTGATAAAAGCCGGTCGTCCAGCTAAATTCACTTTGATCCCCATGGTGTTTGTACTCACCATGGCATTCTTCGCAGGGGTGATTAAACTGGCAGAATACTATCAACAAGGTAACTGGTTGCTAGTAACATTGGATGCCGTTGTACTCATTGTAAGTGTGTTGGTTATGCTTGAAGCTTGGTCAGTGATTGTTGCCCATAAACAAGGAGGCAACAAAGATGAGCAAGATTCTTCGCAGGCGTAAGCTCTCCTTGCCAGAGTTAATTTACAGGGCTTAGGGGACTCCTTAAGCCTAGCTAGTAAAGGCGCTGTAAATCACCGATAATAAAGGTCCTTTGTATTAGATTAGGACCTTTTTTATGTCTTTCGCCCACGCACTTTCTTGCGCAAATTTAGAGGCCGTCACCACAAGTGGTCAATTTGATGCGTTGATCATTATTGGCAGCAGTATTGATTCTTTGCCTCAGCCTTTCATGGATGTGTTGCAGCAAAGCAGCGCAGTCGACAGTCGTATTGGTCAGCAGTGTGCTTTGGTGGTTTCAGAATCTGCACCTGCACAGCGTCTTATTTATTCGCCAACAGGCCCATTGAATCGTGATTACGATGATGTACGCCGCGTGTTCAGCGCCGCCAAAGCAGCAATTGAGGTAGCTAAGCAAGCAGGTAGTGTGAAACCTGCGCTTTATGTTCATGGTATTAGCGAATTATCGGGTTATGAGTTTGCTTCAGAAGTGGCTTTTCTTGGTGCAAACCAAGCTCTGTGGCAACCATTAGAAGCACGTGAGTTTCACGGCCTAACCATTTCGCCTATTCAAGAAATCGGTGTTGTGGGCGCTGACGACACGCAAATCAAACACATGAATGCTATTGCTGCTGGGCAATATGCCGCGCGTGATTTGTGTGGTACTGAGCCTGAGCGTATGGCACCACCGCGTTTCGCCGATTACTGTGTTGAGCTGTTTGCAGGCAGTACAGTGAAGGTTGATGTGATAAGCGACATCGCAACTATCGATAAAGACTATCCACTTTTAAGCACAGTTGCACGTGCATCTTATGTCGTTGAGCGCCATCACCCGCGTGTTGTAAAACTTGAATATGTACCACAAGGCGATGTTGAGCGTACGCTTATCTTTGTGGGTAAAGGCTTAGTGTATGATACAGGTGGCGCCGACCTTAAAGTAGGTGGCTTCATGGCGGGTATGAGCCGTGACAAAGGGGGAGCAGCGTCCGTGGCTGGTTTCCTCAAAGCGGTAGCTGATGCGCAGCCACAAGGCGTTAAAGTTATCGCCTATCTGGCCGTTGTACGTAACTCAATCGGTTCAGACTGCTTCGTGCCAGATGAAATCATCACCAGCCGTGAAGGTGTGCGTGTACGTATCGGTAACACCGATGCAGAAGGTCGCCTTGCGATGGGTGACTTACTAAGCGAAGCGAAAGATTTAGCGAAGGGCGAAGTAAACCCAGAAATTTTTACGGTAGCAACACTTACAGGCCATGCCGCTCGTGCGGTTGGTCCTTACAGCGCCTATGTTGAAAATGGTCCAGCGCGTGCAGCGAAAGTGTCGCAGCAACTCGTTGACCATGGTGACCTGTGGGCAGACTGCGCAGAAGTGTCACGTTCTCGCCGTGAAGACTATGACTTTGTGAAGCCTCGCACTTTGGCTGATGACTTATTATCGAGCAATAACGCGCCTTCGGCAGTAACTGCGCGTGGCCACCAATTCCCAATGGCATTCTTGGCGATTGTTTCGGGTCTTGATAAGCACGGTTTAGACAGTGAGCAACCATTGCCATATGTGCACATGGATATTGCCGGTAGTGGCGTGGAAGGCGGTGATTGGCAACATGGTAAGCCAACGGCACCAACGGTTGCAGCATTGTTTGCAAAATACTGCCGCTAACGTATTTTAGCGAAGAAAAAAGCCACAGCGCATGCTGTGGCTTTTTTTATACTTTAAAGCGCTTCACGATTGCGTCCAATGCGGTACTTGCCTTCTCGAGATTATCACTGGCTTGTGTGGAAGTATGCATGCTAGCTAGTGACTCGCTGGTGGAACGAGCGAGATCGTTTAAGCGCTGTGACACCTCGCTGGAAGCTTCATTTTGCTGCTCAGTTGCGCGAGCAATGTGGGCATTCATATCGCCAATGCTATCCACAAGTCGACTGATCTCATCCAAAGCTTGGGTGGTCGTTGTGGTGCTCGATACGGTACTTTGCGAGATTGCTTGGCTGTTTTGTACTGCCTGAACAGCTTTGGACGCACCTTGTTGAAGTTGCTCAATCATGGCCTGAATTTCATCGGTGCTTTGCCCGGTGCGACTCGCAAGAGTGCGTACTTCATCAGCGACAACCGCAAACCCACGACCTTGCTCACCAGCGCGTGCTGCCTCTATAGCGGCATTGAGAGCGAGAAGGTTAGTCTGCTCAGAAATACCACGAATGACATCCAGTACACTGCCGATATTGTTACTTTGATTTGCCAATTGCTCTACCACAGTCGCTACTTGTTCGATTTGCATACTCAGGCGTTTAAACGCTTCGATGGTGTCATCAACGGCAGATTTAACTTGCCCTGTATATTCGTTGGCTTGGCTACTGGCATGTTCAGCGTTGCTGGCGTAATCGCTAATGTCCTTAACTTGATGGCTGATCTCTTCCATAGCGGTGGCGACTTGCGCTGAGCTGTCGCTTTGTAACTCGATACTTTGTCGATTTTGCGACACGGTGTTTTGCAGTGATGCTACTTGCTCACTAACCGTTAAAGATTGCTCATTCACTGCACTGATAGAGCTGCGCATCTTCTGCGTATAATTATTGAAGTATCTCGCTAAATCAGCCACCTCATCCTTGCCGTCCTCGTTGAGTGACTGGGTTAAGTCGCCTTCGCCTTGGGCGATATTTTTCATCATTTGTGCAGCGGTACTGATGGGAGTAACTATGCTTTTAGCAATCAGGTAACTGAGTGCAATCAATACAACTGCGATAACTAAAGAGACAAAGATAAGGGTGTTGCGGCTTGATGCATGCTCCGCATTGATGTTGTCCATATAGACACCCGAACCGATAATCCAGCCCCAAGGTTGAAACCCCTTCACGTATGCAATTTTGTCGACGGGATCGTCATGTCCAGGTTTTGGCCATTGGTAGGGTACAAATCCATCACCTTTGCTTTTAACCAAATTTGCCATTTCTACAAACAATTTAACGCCATTGGGGTCTTGCGTGTTGGCTAAAGACTTTCCATCCAATTCAGGCTTGAACGGGTGCATCACCATGGTCGGTGAGTCGTCATTGATCCAAAAATAATTCTCACCGTCATAGCGAAGGGAGCGAATCGTTGACAGGGCACTTTGCTTTGCCTGCTCAGCACTGATTGCACCTTCACGAGATTGTTCATGAAAGTGCTGGGCGATACTGTGTGCAGTTTCAACCAAATTCTGAGTCTTCTCGTATTGCCCCTTTAGTAGTGAGTCATAGCTGTTACTTAAGGATGTGATCATCAGTGCGAGTAAGCCTAATAAGGCCACACAGATCACTATGATGAGTCGTTGGTAAATACTAAATTGACGAAGTTGCTGCATGGCCTCGCTCCTATACTCACAGTGAATAAAGTGTAGTTTAGGGGCGGGGAATTGCGAAAGGTATTGTCGTTAAGTCTATGATAGGTATTAAAAAGGCCAGTTGGACCGGCCTTTTTAAGTGGGGTGTACCTACTTCTTGTCCATCTCAAAATGACGATTGAAGAAGTCGGTAATGGTTTGGTGCAAGTGTGTTTGCACTTTTTTACCACGTAAGCTGTGTTTTGAGCCTGGGTAGGTCATCATTTCAAACGGCAAAGCTTTGTCTTGCAGCTGTTTGAACAGCTTAGTAGCGTGCGTGAATAGCACGTTATCATCCGCCATACCGTGATAAATCATCAATGGGCCTTGTAAGCCATCCACGTATGGGAACACGGCACTTTGCTCATAGCCTTTAGCATTGGTTTGTGGGTGACCAAGGTAGCGCTCAGTGTAGTGCGTGTCATATAAAGCCCAGTCAGTCACTGGCGCACCTGACACACCCGCTTTGAAGTAATCGCCCGCTTTGAACATCGTCATCAGCGCCATGTAGCCACCATAGCTGTGACCATAGATGCCAATGCGTTCTGGGTCTATGTAATCAAGTGTGCGCAGGAATTCAACGCCTTTAATTTGGTCGCGTACCTCTGCTTCACCTAGGTGTTTGTAGATCACGTCTTCAAAGCGCTTGCCGCGGTTGTATGAGCCTCGGTTATCAAGTTGGAATACAACGTAACCTTGTTGCACCATGTATTGGAAATACAAGTTCTTACCACGCCAGCTGTTGGTTACGCGCTGAGCATGAGGGCCACCGTATACATTCACCATCACAGGGTGCTTTGCTTTTTTGTTTAACTTACGCGGTTTAAACAAACGATAATGCATCACTTGGCCATCTTCAGCCTCAATAGTGCCGTATTCTGGCTCAACAAGGTCACTTAAGAAGGGGGTAAGTGGGTGAGCGTCGTTCAGCTCGTTTTGTTCCAACCAAGTGATGAAGTCACCATTGGCTTTACGTAGCGCCACATAAGGAGGGCGATTAACCGATGATGCACTGTCGATAAAGGTTTGTTGATCGTCAGCCATTACTACGCTGTGGTACTCACCGTCTTGCGTGATGCGAGTAATGTCGCCTTGCTCGAACAATGGTGTGCTGTAAAGATGGCTTTCAAGCGGTGTGTCTTTGCGACCAGCAAAGTAAATCACGCCTTTATCTTCATCTACGCCTTTAATTGACTCTACAATCCACTCACCAGAGGTAATTTGGCGAACTAAAGTTCCGTCAGTTTTGTAGAGGTAAAGGTGTTTAAAGCCATCGCGCTCGGAAGCCCAAACGAAATGCTTTTTGTCTTTTAGGAATTTCAGGTCGAAATGCAGATTGATCCACGTGTCACTGGTTTCTTTAAGCGCCACTTTTTGTGATTTTGTTTCGCTGTTGTAAAAACGCAGCTCTAGGTTGTGCTGGGCACGGTCTTGCCATTGATAGGCAAGCGTTTTGCTGTCTTGTAACCAGTCAGCTCGGGCGATATAGATATCTTTGTCTTCACCTAAATCAACCCAATCTACTTTTTGGTCGTTAAGTGTCACGACACCGAGTTCAATCTCTACATTGTCGGTTCCGGTAAATGGGTAGCGTTGATTGAATAACTTTACTTCTTCGGCATAAATTTCATTACGAATGGCTTCTTCAACCGGGCTTTCATCAATACGGGTGAACGCGATTTTGCTTTCATCACCTGACCACCAATAACCCGTCATTCGGCCCATTTCTTCCTGCGCTACGAACTCAGCCATACCGTTTTTGATTACGCCGCCACCGTCTTTGGTGAGTTGGATTTCTTTGCCGCTGTCTAACGCGAGCGCAAATAAGTTTTGCTCACGAATAAACGACACAAAGTTACCTTTTGGCGAGAAACGTGCGTCTGTTTCAAACGCTTCTGTGTCGGTTAGCTTGCGGCTTTTACCAGTTGCGAGTTGGTAGTAGTACAAGTCGCCATTAAGTGGGAACAACAAGGCTTGCCCATCTTTAGACCAGGTGTACTCTAAAATACCGCGACCAAAGATACGTTGGCGCTCTCGGCGCGCTTTTTCTTCATCAGAGAGCGTTTCAGGGCCAGAGAATAGCGCTTGCGAGTCAACTAAAAGGCGGTTGGTATTGTCTTTTAGGTTGTATTCCCACAAGTCGTAGCGGTTGTAGTCTTCTTTTTTACCTTGGAGGTAAGTGACGCGGCTGCCATCGGGAGAAAACTTCAACTTCACCGGCGCAGAACCAGCCAGGCTTGGGTCATCAAAGATACGCTCAAGCGTTAGCTCTTTTGCATTTGCAGCTGTGCACACTAGGCCAGATGCAAGGGCAATTGATAAGTATTTGGTTGTTTTAGACACGGGTAAACCTTATTGTTGTATGCATGTGCCCGATGGTACTCATGGACCAGCGCCAGCGCAACTTTATGCCACCAAACCACAGGAGTAGAGATGTTTACTTTGGCACCGCAATTACAAAATGACTGCATTGAATTGGCTGATTGGCCTTTGTGTAAAGTGTTATTAATGAATGACAGTCAATATCCATGGTTTATCTTAGTTCCGCGCAAAGAGGGACTACAGGAAATTATTGATTTGAGTGAGCAAGAACAAATCGTGTTAACGCAAGAGTCAGCAAAGTTAAGCTGTATGCTTAAGACTATTTTCACGCCAGACAAGTTGAATGTAGCAGCGCTTGGTAACATGGTGCCACAATTACACATTCATCATATTGCCCGCTTTAAAGAAGATGCTGCGTGGCCAAAGCCGGTGTGGGGAGTGTTGCCGAGTAAGCCATACTCGGATGAGCAGATAGCACAGATTATTGAGGCGATGAACTTTTAAGTGGAAAAGTTGCGACGCAGTGAGGAAACTGCGTCGCGCTGACATTAGTTAATGTTCTCGAGCTTTTGTGCTTGCTCTTTACAGCGATTGTAGACTTCTTGACACTGAGCAACGCACACTTGGTTGGTCATGCTTTCGTCCACTGTGCTGTTGTTGCAGCTATTTTCACATTGGAAATTTTGTTGTGCACACTGGTTGAGTTCAGGGCTGTTCACCGAGTTTTGACAACCACCGAGTAGTAGACCGAGTGTTAGTGCTAGCACAGCTTTGTTCATCACATCACCTTGTTTTTATTGGGTTCCTAATTCCAGTCTAACGTCAAATTATCGATAAGTCTCACTTTATCCAAAAATGCCGCCGCTAAAATCACCAGTTGTTGATCGCAAGCGGTAGGTGCTTGCAAGGTGTTGCGCTCAGCTAGGCTAAGATAATCCACTTTCAAGCCTTGTTCTTCAATCAGCGCGATAGCCTGTGTTTCAAGCGTAGCGTAATCACGTTGACCCATTTGAATTTGTTCTTTCATCCAGTTCAGGGTTTTGAACAAGATGGTGGCTTGCTGCTTTTGCTCTTCACTGAGGTAACCATTGCGAGAACTTAACGCAAGACCGTTAACGTCGCGCTGTGTTGGCACACCAATGATTTCAACTGGCATGGCTAAGTCGCGCACCATGGTTTTTATGACTTGTAACTGTTGGAAGTCTTTCTCACCAAAACAGGCAAAATCAGGCTGTACAAGGTTAAACAGTTTTGTGACAACTGTTGCTACACCACGGAAATGGCCGGGGCGAGAACCGCCACAATAACCCATTGACACACCCGGTACATCAACAAAGCTTTGGGCATCAAGCCCATTCGGGTAAATGGTCTCGACTGTCGGAGTGAAAAGATAATCTGCACCACGCTCGCTCAAACCTTGTTGGTCTTGCACGAGAGTACGTGGGTACGCATCTAAATCCTCGTTGGCACCAAATTGCATAGGATTAACGAAAATACTGACGACGACTTTGTCTGCAAGCGTCTTCGCTTTATCAACTAAAGAGAAGTGGCCTTCGTGTAAATTGCCCATGGTCGGCACGAACGCAACGCTCAGGCCTGCTTGACGCCAAGCCTTAATTTGACTTCTTAAAGAACGGATTTCACTCGTTGTTTGCATCTACTAACTTCGCTTAATTGAACTCGTGATCAGGGCCTGGGAATGCGCCTGATTTAACATCTTCACAATACTTCTTCACGGCATCCGGCATATTGCCCGTTTCCAGTAGGAAGTTCTTTGAGAATTTAGGAATGTAGCCCGCAGAAATACCCACTAGGTCATGCATTACTAGGATTTGACCGTCGGTGTCTTTGCCCGCGCCAATGCCAATGGTAGGAATGCTAACAGCGCCTGTAATGGCTTTAGCCAACACGCTTGGAATGCATTCAAGCACTAATAATTGTGCGCCCGCAGCTTCTAATGCTTTGGCGTCTGCAATCATTTTATCAGCTTGCTCTTTGTCTCGACCTTGAATTTTAAAACCACCAAATACGTGCACAGATTGTGGTGTAAGGCCGAGGTGACCACACACAGGCACCCCTTGTTGCGTTAAGGCACGAATACTGTCGTACAGCCATTCGCCGCCTTCAAGTTTGACCATATTGGCGCCTGCGCGCATCAACTTGGCTGCGTTTTCACAGCTTTGCGTGACATTCGCGTAGGTCATAAAAGGCATGTCTGCGATCACAAATAAATCACGGCTACCACCACGCACACACTTAGTGTGATAGGCAATATCGTCGATGGTTACAGCCAAGGTATCATCACCGCCTTGAAGCACCATGCCCAAAGAATCACCCACCAACACGGCATCAACGCCATTGTCTGCGAACAGTTGTGCGAAACTTGCATCGTAAGCCGTTAAAGAAGTGATTTTTTCACCGTTTTGCTTCTTTTTAAGCAAGGTAGAAACTGAGATCTTCGCCATTAGCTTTCCTTATTGGATTTGTTCTAGGCCATTGCGAGGCACGTTCGTTGTCAAAGAACTCACTGAAGTGCCATCCGGCAGGGCAAGTTCTGGAGCAAGTTCGAGTAATGGATAGAGCACAAACTCTCGTTCTTTCATACCATAGTGAGGCACAGTCAAACGCTCATCATCGAGTTGCTTGTCACCGAAAAGAATAATATCGATATCTAACGTGCGCGGGCCCCAACGCTCTTCTTTACGCACGCGGCCAAGCTGTAGCTCAATAGCCTGTGTGGCATCGAGTAGCGCGTGCGGCGGCAACTCACATTCAAGCTCCATCACTGCATTGACGTAATCGGGTTGGTCTTGTGGACCCATAGGTTTACTTGCATACAAAGCAGAGCAGCGGTGAGCACGTGTGCCTACAAGCTGCTCTAGAGCAGTAATTGCTTGTTTTAACTGCGAAATCGGGTTGTTAAGATTTGCACCTAAGCCCAAATATACTTTTTCGAACGCCACGTTGTTATTCGTCCGCTGCTTTGTTGCTGCTGCGACGTTTAGAGCCACCGCTGCGACGACGGCGTGGGCGGTTATTCCCACCTAATGATTTCACCATCATTTTTTGACCGTTCACATCGGCATTAAGGTAAGCGCCCCACCAATCGCATAATTCTTTTAAGTCGTCTTGGCCACTTTCGACCAATAGCAACATAAAGTCATAAGCAGCTTTGAAGCGAGGTTGCTGACTCAAACGATAAGCACGTTGGCCGCCACGTTTATCAAAGCGATGATGGATATGCCAAATATCGCGGGCACCCAAGGTAAATCGTTTCGGCACAGCAACTTGTTGTGCACTTTCACTGAGAATTTGATTCATTGCCGCGCCTAGCGCTTCAAAATGAGGTAACTGCTCGCGCTGCATCAATTCTTCAGTGCGCTTTAGTAGTGGGAACCACAAGAGTGCCGCAAAGATAAATGCAGGTGTTACTTTCTTATCATTGTTGATGCGTACATCGGTATTCACGAACATCTGGGTGATAAAACGTTCTTCAAGACCACCCGGGTTGGCATCAAGGATCTTATCCAAGCTAGGGAACAAATATTTGAATAAGCCATAGTCACGTAACGCTTTGAAGTTTGCCTCTGCTTTGCCGCCTAGGAACAGCTTTAGGCACTCTTCAAACAAGCGTGCAGGTGGAATATTGGCAAGTAAATCAGCAAGTTGACCAATAGGCTTCGCAGTAGCCGGCGAAATACTCATGTCTAACTTAGTTGCAAAGCGAATGGCGCGTAGCATGCGCACGGGGTCTTCGCGGTAGCGAGTCTCAGGGTCGCCAATCAGCTCAACACGGCGCTTTTTAATCGCTTTTACACCATCAGCGTAATCGTAGATACAGAAATCTTTGATTGAATAGTATAGGGCGTTAATGGTGAAGTCACGACGCTGCGCATCTTCGTCAATCGTACCGTAGACATTGTCACGCAGTAGTTGACCATGTTCGGATGCTTGGCTGATATTGCACTTTGCACCTTTTTTCGGCTCGGTACTTTCGTGGTGACCACGCATAGTCGCCACTTCGATGATTTCGCGCCCAAAGACAATGTGCGCCAAACGAAAACGGCGCCCGATTAAACGGCAATTGCGGAATAATTTCTTTACTTGCTCTGGTGTTGCATTGGTTACAACGTCAAAGTCTTTTGGCTGTAGGCCCAGTAATAAATCGCGTACGCAACCACCCACTAAGTACGCCTCATAGCCTCCGTCTTTCAGACGGTAAAGGACTTTTAGCGCATTCGGGCTAAATTGGCCACGCGAAATACCATGCTCACTACGAGGAATAATAACCGGTTCGTGTAAGGTCGTGATATGGCCGTCATCGGCATCACTTTGCTCTTTGGTAGACAACACCTGTCTACACAGCTGAAACAGTTTAGAAATGATAATCGCTCTCCTAGGCTACAGTTATGGCGATTTTGAAAGTGGCTTATGATATACCAGCGTGGCGGAAAAATTAAGCGAAGGGGTATAAAAATAAGCGCTTTGTTGTACAACAAGTCCTACTTTCAGGGTTCGACCAGCGCTTATAATGTTAGCAGTTGAGTTTGTCCGTTGCTGCCTTGGCTGACTTGCACTTCCAATGCTCGCGTCAGCGCCTCACAACGATAGTGCTCAACGCCCCATTTGATGATGTTTTCAACGGGAGCGTGCACAAGCTCATCGTCAGGTTTAAATCCTAAAAAGCGCAGCGCATCGAGTAATGCGGGCTGTGGACTTTTTTGGTCAATGGCAGGGGCATAATTTTGCTTGGATAGTTTAAAACCTGGGCTTGCTACTGCTAATGGCAAATGTAAATAGCGCGGCGCGTCAGAACCGAGTTGCGCGAATAAACCGATTTGACGCGCTGTGGGAATGAGTAAATCTGCGCCACGGACGATATCGGTAATACCTTGATCTATGTCGTCGATAACGACCACAAGCTGATAGGCGAACAAGCCGTCACGACGTTTAATTATGTAATCTTCTTGCGCTTCACTTGGGTTGATGTCGATATGGCCTTGCAACCTATCTTGGTAGTTAAAAACCGCGTGCTGCTGGCGTATGCGCAGGACTAGGTCATCCCCATGCAAGCCCAAATCGCGGCAATGCCCATTGTATACGCCGCCTAGCGCTTTTATTTCTTTGCGCGTACATCGGCACTGATATACAAGACCTTGATTGGCTAACTGTGTGGTGATTTCTTTATAGCGTTCAAGACGTTGGCTTTGCCATATGACGTCGCCATGCCAATGCAAACCGTAGGCTTCAAGAGTGCGTAAAATGTCTGTGTCGGCGCCAGTACGGACGCGAGGTGTGTCTATGTCTTCAATACGGACGAGCCATTGCCCCTGATGGGCGTGGGCGTCGAGATAGCTGCCGAGTGCGGCAACCAGTGAACCAAAATGCAGTGGTCCAGAAGGGGATGGGGCAAAGCGACCAATATATTGTCCGCCATTTGGCGCGCCTTCAGGCTTGCCAATGCTGCCCCAATCCAATCGGGTCATGGTGTATTAACCGCGACCTGATTGCTTCTCTTTGATTTCAGCTAGCGCTTTACAGTCAACACATAGGTCAGCTGTAGGGCGAGCTTCGAGGCGACGAATACCAATTTCGATGCCACAAGACTCACAATAACCAAAATCGTCTTCGTCAATTAACGTTAGCGTCTTTTCAATTTTCTTAATTAGTTTACGTTCGCGGTCACGGGTGCGCAGTTCGAGTGAAAACTCTTCTTCTTGCGCTGCGCGGTCAACCGGATCTGGGAAGTTCGCCGCTTCATCTTGCATGTGCGTCTTGGTGCGATCAACTTCGTTTCTCAGATCGTTACGCCACGTTTCCAGAATTTTGCGAAAGTGAGCACGTTGCTTTTCATTCATGTACTCTTCGCCTGGTTGTTCCTGATACGGCTCTAAACCCGCCTGAGCGATTAAACCTAATTTACGCTGCTCTGGCATAACTATCTCCTAAATCCTTAATACCTAGTCCCCGGAAAATACCGGCGGCTATAAATAGCAAAATACCACCCCCTTAGCAAACACTTTTTCTTTCTCTTATTTCGTGCAGTAGGGCTCAATTTCAAACGCTACAAGGACGCTAGAGGTAGGTTGTGATGTTAATCTGGCTTTATATTGGGTTGATTCCCTCTAATTCAAGACTCCTTTTGTTTAAAAAGTATTGTTTGGGTGAGGCACTAAACCAGCGCTTGAATGCGCGTTGCAATGCGCTTTGTTCTGAAAACCCCAACTTATTAGCCACTTCTATGGCACTGTAATCTGATTCAAAGAGCTGTAATGCCAGTGTTTGTCGGCATTCATCTAGTAGTTGCGAGTAACTCGTTTGTTGCTTGGCTAACTGGCGCTGCATTGTTCTGGGTGAGCAATCACATAGCGTGGCAATATCATTGATGTTTAACACCTCGGGTAAGTGTGCAGTGATATGTAGTTTCACCGCTTCGCAAATAGAGTAACTCGTGTTGAGCTGCTGCTGAGCCTGTTGTAATAGCAATTGCTCCAATACCTTGTCTGGCTGCTTTAAGGTGAGATTGATCACTTCTCGTGGCATCACTAGCGCGTTGCTTGAAGCGCCAAAAGTAACTGGACAACGGAACATATTCTCATACAAGCGCACCTCTTTGCTGTTTTGTGGCGCGCTGCGAGTGAGGTAAATATGCAGTGGCGCAAGTTGCTCTACATCGAGTACATGAGCCTGAGCGAAGCTCAGCCAGCTAGCAAAGAGTTCATCAATAACATAGTAGCAATCATTGTTGCTTGGTCCGAGGTCTATGGTGAGTGTTTTTGCTTGCTGGTGAATGGTAAGACTTTGGGTATGACGTACTAATGAATGAAAGCGCCGGCCGTATTCAACTACGCGGCGAATATCCGCGCTGACACTCGCTAGATGCCCTAACACTCCCCAACGTTCCAAATCTAAATGCGCACCGAACAATAACCCTATATGAGGGCAGTTTAATTGCTGGTGTGCCCAGCGCATTAAGCGGGCGTAATGAGTCAGAGAAAAGCGACTCTCGACACTGTGTAAGTCTTGTTCTTGGCATTGCAGTATGTCTAAGCATGCTTGTCTCGCTAAGCCTTTGCTTTGCAAAAAAAGCACTAAAGAGCGCAGCACTTGATAACTGACGTAAGAAACTTGCATCGTTATTGTAATTATTATTATGCGATGACTTAAAAGTGAGCCATATGGCGCGCAAAGTCAATTTTTGTCGCTCAGCGTCAAGATTTCACTAGCTTGTTCGGGCAAGGTTGATTGTTAACAACACATAATAAGAAAAGGATGCACTATGAGCACACATCTGAAACCTTTGGCCGCCGCCGTGCTTGCAGCACTGCTATTAAGTGCGTGTGGTTCAGACGACAAAGATGAAGTCGTGGTAACGACGCCCGACCCAGTCCAACCAGACCCTGAACCTAAGCCACTCGTGTTATTTGACGAGGACGGCGTACTTGAGGCTGATATTCGTTGGACCACATACGGTGTACCACACATTAAAGCAGACAATATAGAAAGCTTAGCGTTTGGTAGCGGATATGCGTATGCCAAAGACAATGCCTGTGTGATGATGGATCAAGTTGTTAAAGTTCGCGGTCATCGCAGCATGTACTTTGGCCCTGACAAAGTGCTAGGCAGTGGTGACAGCGAACACCTTATTTCTGACTTTGGTTATAAAGCACTGGGAGTGAATGACTACGCTGCTGAACATTATATGGAACTCGACGAACAAAGCCGTGCGCACTACGAAGGATTCGTCGCTGGTTTCAATAAGTATGTCAATGATACCGGCGTAGCCAACTTGGCCCCAGAATGTGCGGGTCAGCCATGGGCAATTACCATTACTAAAGAAGACATGCTGGCGTATGCGATGGCCACCGTGCAACTTGCCAGTTCTGCCAACTTCCTCGATTTAGCTTTCTTCGCTAATCCAGGTGACGGTAACGAATATCTACCTGTGATGACCCAAGCTGGCGCGCAATCCAAAGCGTTCGCCCATGAGCTCAACAGCAAAACCAGTACCCTTAAACTAGAAAAAAAATATGAACACTTGGGGTCGAATGGGTGGGGCCTAGGTAAAGATAAAATGGAAAATGGCATGGGTGGCTTACTCGCGAACCCCCATTTCCCTCATCAAGGTAATTTACGTTTCTGGCAATCGCATCTGACAATCCCTGATTCATTGAATGTGATGGGGGGCAGTTTGCAGGGCATGCCGGGGGTTGTGAACATTGGTTTTAATGAAAACGTAGCGTGGACGCATACCTTTTCTACCGCGCGTCACTTCATTATTTATCAACTGGCGCTCAAAGACGGCGACCGCATGACTTACACCCTTGATGGTGCCGAAATGCCTATCACCAGTAAGAACATCAGTGTGGATGTTGCGGTAGGTCCAGGTCAGGTGATCACGTTAAATAAAGACTACTACTATTCTCACCAAGGTCTGATGATTGAAACACCTGCCGCGTTTGGTCTGGGTTGGAGTGACGGTAATGCCTTCACAATTAAAGATGCGAATGAATTTAATATGGATGTAGTGGGCTTTTGGTCACGCATGAATGCGGCGCATTCACTCGATGATATGAAAGCGGCATTTAAAGAATTCGATGGCGTGTCGTTTAACAACACCATGGCTTCTGATAAAGAGGGCAATGTGTTCTACATCGACGATTCAACGGTACTGCAAGTGGGTGACACAGCTAACCTTGCAATGCGTTTAGAACCGCAATTGGTGGCGTTGCGCGAGCAAACAGGTTTTGATCTCGTGCCTGGTGATACCTCATTGTTTGAATCAAGTGGCGTAGTGCCTTTTGAAGATGCACCACAACTACAACGTACAGACTATGTGCAAAATTCCAATGACAGTTACTGGTTAACTAACCTAGAGCAGCCGCTTATTGGTTATGCGGCGCAATACGGTAATGTGCAGTATCCACAATCATTACGTACGCGTATGGGCTTAAAGCTCTTGCGAGAAGGCGGTGGCGCGGACGGTAAATTCTCATTCGAAGAGCTTGAGCAAGCGCTGATTGGTAATGATATTTATCTGTATGACTTAGTTATTCCAGCACTGGTCGAACAATGCCAAGCACAAGGTACGACACCTGTTTCAGTGGGCGGTCGCGATGTTGATTTGAGCGCAGCCTGTGCACTGCTCGCACAGTTCGATGGCAAGATGAATCTTGATACCAAAGGCGCAGGCCTCATTCGTGAATTTGCGCACTTATTTAACCCAGAAGTCCATCTGTTCGACAACTTCTCTGTCACGGATGCTGCGAACACACCGAATACACTTAAGTTAGATGGCTCAGCGCTGCAAGCCCTAGCTCATGCGGTACTGAATGTGACCGATAATGGTTTTGCTTTGGATGCGACGCTAGGAGAGTTGCAATTTGTTGAGAAAACCCTAGCTGGTGGCATGGGCTCGGGTGAAAAATTGCCATGGGCTGGCCCGATGCATGTTGAAGGTGGTTTTAATGTGTTTCGGTTCGACCGCCGCGCACTGTCAAACTCCACGGTTATCCCTTACAAAATCTTTGACCGACTGCCTGATGCCATCACAGGCCAACCTTTGGCGTCGGGATTAAATGCACAAGGTTATCCGGTTAACTATGGTTCGAGCTGGATGTTTGTGATGAATTTTACCGACAATGGTCCGGTGGCTAAAGGCTTACTGACAATGTCGCAAAGTTCACACTCAGATTCTGAGCACTTCGACGACCAAAGTCGTTATTACTCACAAAATGCGGCGCTGCGCCCGCTGTATTTCAGTGAAGGCGATATTACCAATAACCTGATTGGTGAAATGAGTGTGAGTTACACCAAACCCACTGAGTAATTATTTTTGCGTAGTTCCTACCGAGTAGTTCCTACCGAGTAGTTCCTACCAGAAAGTCATAGAAACCTCAGAGTGGGGCCCAGAGCATGCACTGCGCGCCCCACATTTCCCAACTAAAACGGTTTGCTATTTGGCCGCCGTTTTTTTGTTCTCTCAAGAACGCGTTTCTACTGCCAAGCTATTTATCTTTGTAAGTAGTGTGGGTATTTCCTACTAATACCCCCCAATAGGGGATCTCCGTCGTTGTAAGCTTTGCTAGATTGCTTTATTTAGGCGCAAAAGGCGCTGCAAAAATTCTGTATTCATAAGGCTTACACTATGAAAGATAATAACTTCAATCAGCCGCTGGGCGGCAACCAAATGCCTCGCTTTGGTGGCCCAGGCACCATGTTCCGTTTACCGCAAAGTGAATTATCAGATGAGTTAGATATCGGCATCGTGGGTGTGCCATTGGATATCGGTGCGAGTAACCGCAGTGGAACGCGTTACGGCCCACGTTCAGTAAGAAGTGAGTCTGTGCTGGTTCGCCCTTATGGCATGTATACCAAAGCAGCGCCGTTTGATAGCTTTCAAATTGCGGATATTGGTGATGTAGCCATCAATACCTTTAACCTTCAAGACTCTATTCGCATCATCGAAGCGCATTACGACAACATCATGGCGCACAATATTAAACCGATGACCGTGGGCGGCGACCACACGATCAGTTTGCCAATCTTACGTGCGCTATATAAAAAGCACGGCACCATGGCGTTAGTGCACGTTGATGCCCATGCAGATATCAACGACTCAATGTTTGGTGAACGTGAGTGTCATGGCACCATTTTCAGACGTGCAATTGAAGAAGGTTTGGTAGATCCGAACAAGATGATCCAAATCGGTCAACGTGCAACAGGGTACAGCTCTGAAGATTTCCAATGGGCCATTGACCGTGGTGTGAAGGTTGTTCAAGCAGAAGAATGTTGGTTGAAATCATTAACGCCGTTGATGGAGCAGGTGCGTGAAATCATTGGTGAAGACATGCCAACTTACCTGACGTTCGACATCGATGGCATTGACCCATCATACGCGCCGGGCACGGGAACGCCAGAACCTGCCGGTTTAACAACACCACAAGCGCTTGAGATTATTCGTGGCATGCATGGTACCAACCTAATCGGAGCCGACCTAGTTGAAGTGTCGCCACCTTACGACACATCAGGTAACACAGCATTGCTCGCTGCCAACCTTGTATTTGAAATGTTGTGTAGCTTTCCTGGGTGTATTCGCCGCTAAGAAGGTGAGAGGGGGGGGCCTACTCAGGCCAACTCCTTATTCTAGTTAACCTGAGCTTTGGATAAGGTATTCTCTATCCGAAGCTCAGATTAGTTATAAAAAAGGCCGCCTATCCTGTGATAGGCGGCCTTTTTGGCGCTAAATAAAACTGGTTGGGTTGGTGCAGGGCGATGCATTATCGCCACGCGGATAACACATGTATTCAATTCAAAAAGTGGGTTGCACTAGCAGAAATTAGTTATAACCCAGCACATAACTTTTATTGGTATCACTATCGCTTGGGTGTCTTGGTTGTAACCCCTTTGGCGTTTGTTGATGGTCTTGCTGTTGTTGCTCATCGGTGCAATTTTTAGTGCGAGCACCTTGAACGGGAGCGCTGTTTATATTCATAGTAATAGCCTTGCGTGAGAGTCATACCATTGCTGTTATGCACACACTATTTCATTTCATCGTTGGCTATAGAATCCCCGAATGGGGGGAAGAGGAAACCAGTGCCGAAAATTGAATGCCGCATCCTACCCTTAAGGTTAGTTGTCTAACTCAAATACACTCGAAAAGGTGCTAAGCAATAAATCTATCTTGCTGCGCTCGGTGGGATTTTTCTTATGTACAAGAGAAAGGTTAAACGGGTAGGTACGTGTACTTGGCTGAATGAGGCGCATCTCACCGTCATTAAGTTCTTGCTGGATAAAGCTTTGTGGCAAATAGCCAATGTATTTACCCGATAGAATCATCGCTTTTCGGGTATCAAACTGATACGCCCGCGCGCACAAGTTCAATTGTGAAAGTTGCATGCGCCCAGCACTGTCGATATCAATCCCAGGGTGAATTGCAGGCACTGAAGCTAAGTCGCTTTCACTGATATTGCTGTCGACTATGTCGAAAAATGGATGCTTCCTAGAGCAACACAAAAAGATGGGCTCACTCGAGAGGGGAAGATAATTGAGCCCTTCGATTTGCTGGTAGCCAGGAAAAATGCCCAAATGCGCTTTACCTTTGAGCAACTGTTTTTCAATGCTGGGAATAGACTCGCCATCTAGAGTGATGTGCAAGTTCGGTGAATTGTCCGTCAAACGTTCAATCACCTCAGCGAGTTTCAATCGTTTTTTATCATCAAGCTGATCGGCACATAGAATGACCAGCTCACCACTGAGCTCCTTGCCGAGTGAGCCCACAATTAAAGAAAAATCATTGAGTGAGTCAAACAAGTTAATCACCGCGCGATACACAGCTTGGCCATCTTCGGTTAGCGAAAAACCACCGCGACCACGTAGGCACAGCTTCAACTTCATGCGCGTTTCAAGGTTCGACATATGCACACTAATGGTTGAACGCGTGATCCCCAGTGCATTTTCAGCCGCAGCGAAACCACCGTGCTCAACGACTGAGACAAAGATGCGCAGCAACCGCAAATCATATTCAGTAATGGGTTTAGGAATGATTGAATTAAGTGCCATCGCATCTGCCTAATGTTTTATGATGTTAAAACTTAACGTTTAAAGTTTGTTATTTAACCCAGTTTACTATTGTTATTCAATACCCCTAACGCGATGTTCAATGGAGAACAACAATGCAAGATACAATCGAATTAGGTCTACAAGACAATCAACTGCTGAAAAACTTCTCATATATCAACGGTAGTTGGCACAGCAGTGAGTCACAAGTTGCCATTATTAACCCAGCTAACGGCGAAGAAGTCACAAAAGTAAGTAATGCCGGCATTGCAGAAACTGAGCTAGCTGTTAAAGCGGCTAAATCTGCCCTTAAAGCATGGTCGGCAAAGCCAGCCCATGAGCGTGCCAAGCTAATGCGCAACTGGTTTGATTTGATGATGGCAAACCAAGATGACTTAGGCCGTATTTTGACCCTTGAGCAAGGCAAACCATTGGCGGAAGCCAAGGGTGAAATTGCCTACGGTGCTGCTTTTATTGAATGGTTTGCAGAAGAAGGTAAACGCGTTTATGGCGACACCATTGCCGCGCCTTCGAGCGACAAACGCATTGTTGTGATCAAACAGCCAGTTGGGGTTGTTGCAGCGATTACGCCATGGAATTTCCCCAATGCCATGATTGCCCGTAAAGCGGCAGCCGCCTTGGCAGCTGGCTGTACTTTTGTAGTGCGCCCAGCAACGCAAACACCTTTATCTGCATTGGCTATGGCCGAGCTGGCAGAGCGCGCGGGAATTCCTGCGGGTGTTTTCAACGTGGTTGTGGGTGAAGACGCTCGCGGCATGGGCCAAGTGCTTACGCAACATCCAGATGTCGCTAAGTTCACCTTCACAGGGTCAACACCTGTAGGTAAGGCACTTATTAGCCAGTGCGCAACGACGGTTAAAAAAGTATCGATGGAACTGGGCGGTAACGCACCATTTATCGTTTTTGATGATGCTGATATCGATGCTGCAGTCCAAGGCGCAATCGCATCTAAATACCGCAACGCAGGGCAAACTTGTGTGTGCACCAACCGTATTTTTGTACAACAAGGCGTGTTAGCCGAGTTTACAGACAAATTCGCCGCTGCTGTGTCTCAGCTGAGCATAGGTAATGGCCTCGAAGCAGGCGTCACCATCGGGCCGATGATTTCAACAAAAGCGGTAAGTGATGTGGAGTCCTTAGTGCAGCAGTCATTGGCTCAAGGTGCAAAAGTTGCGCTAGGTGGTCAGCGCGATGCAGCGGGCGAAAACTTCTATCAACCAACGATTCTCACAGGCGTGACTAACGACATGGCCATCGCCCGTAACGAAATCTTTGGCCCGGTATCGCCTATTATCGCCTTCTCCGAAGAAGCGGATGTGATTGCCCAAGCGAATGACACTGAATACGGCCTTGCGGCGTATTTTTACACCCGTGACATTGGTCGTATTTGGCGCGTTGCTGAAGGCCTTGAATACGGCATGGTCGGCATCAACGAAGGGTTGATCTCAAATGCAGCTGCACCCTTTGGTGGCGTGAAGCAATCAGGTAACGGTCGCGAAGGCTCTAAGTACGGCTTAGACGACTATCTAGAAATTAAATACTTGTGCATGGGCGGCTTAGATAAATAACGCCCTAACAAAGCAGTAATCAACGAATTAGGTAGAATTGAAATGACAAACGCAAGTTTACAACAAAGAAAGACGCAAGTTATCGCGCGCGGCCAAGGCAACGTGTACCCAGTGTATGTAGAGCGTGCACAAAACGCGGAATTATGGGATGTAGAAGGCAAGCGTTACATCGACTTCGGTACAGGTATCGCAGTGTGTAACACAGGTCACAGCCACCCAAAAGTGGTTGAGGCGGTAAAAGCACAAATCGATAAGTTCAGCCACACCTGTGTGATGGTTAACCCATACGAAGTTGCGGTTGAGTTGGCTGAAAAGCTCACGCAAATCGCCCCAGGTGAGAGCGAAAAGAAAGCGATTTTTGTATCAACGGGTGCAGAAGCGGTGGAAAACTGCGTAAAGATAGCGCGTGCTTACACAGGTCGTCGCGGTGTAATTGCCTTCAATGGTGGCTTCCACGGTCGTACCAACTTAGCTATGGCGCTCACGGGTAAAATTACACCCTACAAAAACCTATTTGGCCCATTCCCTGGCGATATCTTCCACGCACCGTTCCCAACTGCGTGTCACGATATCACGGTGAAGCAGTCACTTAAGGCGCTAGAGAATCTATTCAAGGTCGATATTGCGCCAAGTGATGTTGCAGCAATTATTGTTGAGCCAGTGCAAGGTGAAGGCGGTTTCTACGCAGCGCCAAAAGAGTTCCTTGAGGCGCTTCGCAAGCTGTGTGATGAGCACGGTATCTTATTGATTGCCGATGAAATTCAAACAGGCTTTGCGCGCACCGGCAAGATGTTCTCAATGGAGCACTCAGGTGTTGAAGCTGACCTAATGACAATGGCAAAAGGCATCGCTGGTGGCTTCCCTATCGCTGCGGTTGTGGGCAAATCAGAAGTTATGGACGCGCCATTACCAGGTGGTTTAGGTGGTACTTACGGCGGTTCACCTGTGGCATGTGCTGCAGCCCTTGCGGTACTTGAAATCATCGAAGAAGAAAACCTGATTCAACGTGCAAACGAAATCGGTGCCGCTTTCAACGAGAGCCTAAGTGCCCTTAAGCGCCAACATCCAAATCTAATTTTGGATGTGCGTAACCAAGGCGCGATGATTGCTATGGAGCTCGTCAAAGAGGGCGACGCTGAGCAGCCAAACACAGAGCTTACACAAGCTATCATTGCCAATGCCGCGAAGCATGGCCTGGTGCTATTGGCATGTGGCTTCTACGGCAACGTCATTCGTTTCTTACCCGCATTGACTGCCAGCGATGAAATCGTTAGCGAAGGACTTACTCAGTTTGCCGTGTTATTTAACGAACTCGCAAACTAAACGGTTTTGCCCAGTCCGCACGCATTTTTAGATCCCCCATCTATTTGATCCTAACGCGGGCTGGGTATTTTTAAACAAGCCTCTGATAGCAAGACGTTGTTCTTGCTATTTTTTTGTCTTGAACACGGGTGAGGGTGCGATGAGCCAGCAAAATACCGCCAGTATTGAATTTAGATACGCCACACAAAAGGAGTATCATTACACGCAGGTGAATAAGCATGCACGTTTTGAATATCACTATGCGGAACTGCATGCTCGGCCATTTTCGCGATCTAAAGTGCCGTTGCGTATTTCACAATTATGCTTCTTACACGATGAACACAGTTGTGCTGCACGCGAATTAACGCATCTGGCGCGCATCTGTGAGCGCTATGGTATTAACCCACCCAAAGCAGGTGCGTCGTGCTTTTATCAGCGCTTAGGGGATTTTGAAATTCGCTATGAGCGTCATACTGAATTCAGCAGTTACAGCTTTATTTTGCATGATGTGGAGGCGCAACCTTTTGCGCACCCGCCAATCGCTTTGGTTCCTGCCGATTGGTTACAGCAGATCTCTGGCCAGGTTATTTCAGCGGTGCATATTGAAGCGCTGGCAGAGGGCGCGATTAATTTGGAGCGTGAAAACCTGCGTCAGTGCTTTGAAGGCCATCGTTTAATTGGTTCGCAGTTGCACCAAGGTGAAGCGTCTGTGTATACGGCACTGCGCCTGCACAGCGACGAGTTTAACCGTATTTTGGTGGTGAATAAGTCGCTGAATGATTGCCAAAGTGGTCGTGTTTTGCGGGCACTTTTGGAAGTGGAAGCCTATCGCAATATGACCTTGCTGGCGTTCCCTTTGGCGCAAGAAGTCAGTGCGAAAGTCAGTGATATGGAGTCGAAACTCGCTGATCTATTGAAAAGTCAGCATGATGTTCGCACCGGTGAACAAGACAAACATTTGCTCTCTCAGTTGTCACATATGGCCGGTGAAGTGGCGAGGCTTATCGCCGATTCGCGCTACCGTTTTGATGCTGCTACTGCTTATTATCAGATGGTGATAAGCCGGTTGAATGAGCTCGAAGAGCAAGAAATTAATGATTTACAAACCTTATGTGCGTTTATTGAGCGGCGTTTATCACCCGCCAATCGCACTGTGATAGCAGCCCAAAGACGTTTGGATGACCTTGCCAGTCGAGTTGACAGAGCAAGCGAGTTTTTGCGCACCCGTGTGGATATGGCTATAGAGGTGCAGAACCAAGCACTGCTAAAATCGATGGAACGACGGGCGCGTTTGCAATTTAATTTGCAGCAAACCGTAGAAGGTTTGTCGGTGGTGGTGATGACCTATTACGTATTGCAGTTAAGCGAATATGTGTTGCAAGCTGCTAACGATTTAGGAACAAGCGTTAATAAAACACTCATTATTGTGCTGTTAATGCCAATTATTTTCACCTTAACTTGGTTGTTAAATAGACGGATAAGGAAAAAGTTTAACCGTATGAAATAAAAAATAAAAAAGCGTTAAACCCATGTCAACGGAGTGCCAAAGATGTATAGGGTATCCCACATAAAGGTGTGGAGATAATACTTCCACCTCCCCCTAAGGGGGTACTTTACTTTGAGTTGCTAACTTAGTCTTAACATTCGACTAAATGGCAGGGTAAGAAAATGTATAGATATAACCAGTTCTACATTGATGGGACGTGGCAAGCGCCAAGCTGTGCCGAAACCATTGATGTGTTGAATCCAGCAAATGGTGAACTGTGCGCACAAACCGCCAGTGCACAGCACGCTGATGTGGACGCCGCTATTAGCGCCGCAAAGAACGCGTTTGTTACTTGGTCTAGGACGACTGCTACGCAGCGCAGCCAATTTATCAATGCGATTGCCGATGAGATGCAAGCACGAATTGATGAGTTGACTGATGCCATCTCTACCACCATGGGGTGCCCGCGACATTTGTCTTTGGATATCCAAGTGCAAGGTTCTATCGATGCATTTCGTCAGTTCGCTGACATGACCTCATACCTTGATGAATCACACACTGAAAACGGCATTATGCAAATTAACGCCCCTGTGGGTGTCTGTGTGCTTATCAATCCGTGGAACTACCCATTATCACAGCTTGTAGGCAAGTTAGGCCCCGCATTGGCAACCGGTTGTACCGTGGTATTAAAGCCTGCCGAGCAAACTCCATTACAAGATTTAATCCTCGCTGACATCGCCGACAAGGTCGGGTTACCTGCGGGGGTAATGAACGTTATTACCGGCGTGGGCCACAACATTGGTGAGCACTTATGTTCACACCCAGATGTGGACATGGTGTCATTCACCGGTTCCACTGGCGCCGGCATCAAAGTGGCGCAAGCAGCGTCGACAACCGTTAAACGTGTGTGCCAAGAGCTCGGTGGTAAATCACCTTATATCATTACAGAAGATGCTGATTTAGAAGCGGCTGTGCGCTACGGCGTTGAAGACGTAATGATTAACTCTGGACAAACCTGCTGTGCGTTAACGCGCATGTTGGTGCCACAGAGCAAATACGATGACGCTGTGGCGATTGCTAAAGCGGTCGCACTGGAAAACGTAGTGGGCGACCCTCGCTCAGATGAAGTGACGATGGGCCCTCTAAGTTCTCATTTGCAGCAACAACGCGTGCGTGAATACATCCAAGCGGGTATTGATGAAGGCGCTACTCTCGTGACGGGCGGATTAGACGTACCAGAGCACCTGCAACAGGGCGCGTACGTGTTGCCTACTATTTTCGCTGATGTGCGCAACGATATGAAGATTGCTCGTGAGGAAATTTTTGGTCCGGTGCTGTGCATGATCCCTTATCAGGATGAGCAGCAGGCTATCAGGATTGCCAACGACACGGTATTTGGTCTTTCTTCTGGTGTGTATGCCAAAGATCATGCATCTGCCATCGCCATCGCGCGTCAAATTCGCGCGGGCCAGTGTTATATCCAAGGTTCTTATTTCAACACGAATGCACCATTTGGTGGCTTTAAACAGTCAGGCAATGGGCGTGAGTGGGGACGTGAAGGGTTACGAGAGTTCGTAGAAGTGCAAACTTTCGTTATTGAGTGAGGAAAAAGGTATGAGTGAACAACAAATAAATATAAAAACACTCGGCATCAGAGATATCTTTCTCTATTGTGTTTCTGCCGTTTTATTACTGGATACATTAGCTGCTGGGGCAGTAATGGGACCGACCGTGATCTTTTGGTGGGTACTATTAACCATTTTGTTCTTGATCCCCTTTGGTGCGATTAGTACAGAGCTGGGCAGTGCGTATCCTGAACAAGGGGGTATCTATGCGTGGGTGAAACGTGCGTACGGGCAGCGCATGGCATCGCGTATTAGTTGGTACTACTGGGCTAACGTTGCCGTGTGGATCCCTGCAATTTTTATACTTTTTGCAGGTGTTTTTTCGCAGCTATTCTTCCCAGATATGTCATTGACCAGCCAGATAGTTCTCGGTGTTGCATTGATTTGGGTGGTGGTCATTGCCAACATCGTGGCATTGAATATTGGTAAGTGGGTACCGAATATTGGCGCCGCTATCAAACTAGCCATCTTTGCTATTCTCATTATTGGCGGTATTACTTACGGCTTAGAAAATGGCATCGCCAATGAGTTTTCTTTGGCGACGATGATCCCAAGCACTGAAAATGGTGGCCTAAGCTTGCAGTACTTACCTGCAGTAGTTTACGGCATGCTGGGTTTTGAGCTTGCCAGTGCCAGTAGCGCAGAGATGAAGAATCCGAAACGCGATTTACCTAAAGCGGTATTCTCATCAATCGCCGTCGTGGTTGTAGCTTACCTGTTGGCAACATCAGCGATTCTTGTGGCTCAACCTGCTGAAAACGTCGACGTCGTGGACGGTCTTATCGATACGCTGTCTACGTTCTTTGGTGGTTCTCCTCTGGGTGATGCTTTCGTGGTGTTCTTGGGTGTGGGTGCTTTATATACCTTCTTCTCAAATGCAGCAACATGGGCGATGGGTGCAAACCGCGCAGCGGCAGAAGCAGCAATTGATAAAGAACTGCCGCAAGCATTTGCAATTGAAACTAAGCATGGTACGCCACTGGGTGCCTCTATCTTGCTAGGTGTTGTCGCATCTGTGTTGCTTACTTTGTATGGTTTCTTGGCGGGTAATAACGAAGATCTATTCTGGTCGCTGTTTGCCTTCAGTGGTGTAATCTTCATGCTGCCTTATGTGGCGATGTGTACAGCGTTTGTAAAAATTCGCTCGCAAGATGCGCATAAAGAACGCGATGAAGAAGTCTTTCGCTTTCCTGGCAAACCGGGTTTCGTAAAAGTATGTGCATACTTGTGCGCAACCATTCTTGCTGTGACCATTACACTGTTCATTTATGTTCCGGGTGAAGGCGTGGCGTGGGAAGTACTCTGGGGTGCACTGGCTACAATCGTGATTGGTGAAATCCTGACTTTTCGCAGCTCAAAAAGTCCAGAACTAGCGCAGGCGTAATTTCTGGATTTATAGCGTGATATAAACAGCGGCTTATTATGGTCGCTGTTTATTATTTTTGTTTTAAATGTTGATTATTTTTTTTGTGGACTTGTCAATATATGAAATACGACAAATTTAGTTTAGCCTTGATTGAGCTTTCTCAAAATGTGGGGCAAGAATGCTTCTACTCCAAGCTCAAGGAGTTCTTTAAGTCTAATTTCGACTTTGACGAATTACTGGTTCTGCAACTTAATAAAATTGCCGACGCAAAACTGTGTTACCGCTATGGCGTGGATGGCATTAAGAATCGTCTGCAAGGTGAAGATGCATGGAAATACCTTACACGTTTGTACGTGCTTGACCCTTATTATCGGGTGTTCGCAGATAAAGAGCGTTTCGGATTTTTCGCTTTGGAAGATATCGCACCGGACGAATTTGCCAATATTTATAACAGTTATTTCAACTTCTTAAAGCTCAGTGATGAGGTTGGTTATCTCTTCCCTATTGATGACGATAACTGCTTACATATTGATTTATCTCGCTTTGGTAATGAGCGCGTGTTTTCTGAAGAAGACAAAGAAATCTTCAGGCAGCTCTACGAGCCACTTAAATTACTGTGCGGTCAACATCTGGAATTAATGGGCAAATGCGCTGACAAAGACGAGCAAAGTCAGTCCAACGTGGAAGATGTGTTGGTGAATTTCGGTAAAGAAATTCTCACTAATAAAGAGTACCAGGTGTGTCAGTTGTTGCTGCAAGGCCACTCCACTAAGGCCATCGGCACCATCATGGAAATTAGCTACGAAACGGTTAAGATGCACAAGAAAAACATCTACGGTAAAACCTTTTTGTCGAGCCAGTCTGAGTTACTCGCTTTATTCATCGATATTTTGCAGCAAGATACCCTAACCCAAGGGGTGGATCACTTAGCAAAATATGTTGAACAACAATAACTAAAAAATTTTATTTTGTTGCTACCTGTTAGGGGGTATCGAAAAAATCTAGTAAAGCTAATTTAGTACCATACTTTAGGTGTGAGTTATAACCCGATGAATGTGTCTTTTATTCTAGGGTTTTATAGCGGTGCTTTATTCACACCAATACTTTATACGGAGTTGGTACTATGCAAGATAAAGCAAAGCTAGCATTAGAAAATACGAAGTTCTTCCCTTTCTGGCTTGATAACCCGGCGCGTCCTCGCCCAGAAAACAAGCTTGAATTTCATATCAAAACTGATCTGCTCATCGTTGGCAGTGGTTTCACCGGGTTATGGACAGCCATTCAAGCAAAGGAACAAAATCCACAACGTGAGGTGGTGGTGATTGAGGCGAACACGGCTGCGATTGGCGCATCGGGACGCCCAGGCGCGATTCTTTCAACCTCGCTTATGCACGGCATGGAAAACTCAAACCGACTATTCGAAAAAGAAATGGATGAGTTAGAGCGCCTTGGCAAAGAGAACATGGATCAATTCCGTGCCACCATCGAAAAATACAACATTGACTGTGATGTAGAGTGGACGGGCGAATTAACAGTTGCTGTGGGTAAGCACGGTATTTCAGACATCAAAACAGAGCACGAGCTGTATGTTAAATTCGGCCATGATGCGCATTTGCTTAGCAAAGAAGAAGTTAATAAAGAAATCAACTCGCCAATGTTTGAAGGCGGGCTTTGGTCTAAAAAGCGCTCTGGGACTATTCACCCAGCAAAATTAGCGTGGGGTTTGAAGCGTGTGGCTAAAGAGTTGGGGGTTATTTTCTATGAAAATACGCCAATGATTAAGAGCACCAGCAAGGGCCAGCGCGTACTCGTGAAAACGCCGCAGGGCAGTGTGTTGGCTAACAAGGTTATTCTTGCAACCAATGCGTTCACTAAGCACAACCGAAAAATCAGTAAAAAGGTTGCGGCTATTCGGGATCGTATCGTGATGACAGAGCCGTTGACTCAAGCGCAGCTTGATGAGCTTGGGTGGCATAACCGCCAAGGTATTTACGATACACGTACGCAATTGAATTACATGCGTCTTACCAAGGACAACCGTGTGTTATTCGGTGGCCGATTAGGTTACTTCTTCGATAACAACACCGACCCTGAGCATGATAAAACACCTGAGCCTTACTTACGTTTGGTTCAGTCTATGTACAAAACCCTGCCAGCACTTCGCGATGTGAAAATTTCCCATGCCTGGAGTGGCCCAATTGCACTGACTACACGCATGGCCGTGCATTATCAGACATATCATGGTGGCAAGATGATTTATGCCGGTGGTTACTCTGGTTTTGGTGTGACGGCGAGCCGCTTCGCAGCACGCGTGGCTCTGGCGATCGTAGACAATGTGGATATTCCTGAACGCCATCTTGATTTTGCCCGAACCACACCAGCTTGGATCCCGCCTGAACCTTTCCGTTGGTTGGGTGCGATGATCACCATGTATGCATTGGATACGTGTGATGAGAAGCGTGGTTGGCGTGTGCCTTGGTTGCGCATGGTCGACAAGATTGGTTTCCCGCTTAAACCGTAAATATCTTAACGGGCGGCACATTTTTGTGGCGCACTGTGCACCCAACTCCTAAAATGCAGTGTAATCGCGATACCCCCCCTGTTTAGGGGTATCCCCCCGAGCGAGGGCACATTATGTTAGTGAGCGATAACAAAGATAATAACAGGGTAAATATATGAAACTAAAAACTCTCGCAGTCGCACTCGTATTAGCAAGTGCAGCACCTATGGTTAATGCGCAAATCAGCGTAACGGGTACATTAACATCAGACTATGTATTCCGTGGTGTAAGTCAAACAGATAGCTCACCAGCAATTCAAGCAAGCGTAGATTACGAGCACGATAACGGCTTCTTCGCGGGTGCATGGGCGTCGAATGTCGATTTTGACGATGACGCTAATGCTGAAATCGATTATTACGTGGGGTACTACGGTGAATTGTCAGACGCACTCGCGTACGACGCATCGTATACTTACTACACCTACTTAGGTTACGGCAGTGACGAAGATTATGATTATGGCGAGCTGATCTTAAATGCTTACTACAATGCCTTTACCTTCACCTATGGTTACGCTAACGATTATGCAAACTTGGGTGATGCGGCGCACTACCTAAGCGCAGCGTATGAGTTTGCATTACCAGAAGATTATGCGCTAACCATCCAATCAGGTTACACCTTCGGCGATGCTTACGATGATTACGAGTACATCGATTACAGCGCGACCCTAGCAAAAACATTCAATGGTTTTGACCTATCAGCAGCCATCATCAATACCGATATCGACGATGCTGACGATAACTCAGATTTTCGCTTTGTGTTAAGTGTGTCTCGTACCTTCTAACGAGCACTTTAGATGAGGCAAAACATTCGCTCTGTGCGCACTCAGAGCGAATGCGCCATCCTCACCATGTTCTCCCTTATTCGGCCATCTCAAATTGCGTTTAAGAGGCGTGAATAAATTCCAGTGCATGGGTGAGGGTGACTCCCTGTTCATTCACTTTGGCTTTATACGCCAAGACTTCCACACCCGCTTGCACGGCTTCGCTAAGTAATTGCGCATATTTGGGGTCAATGTGATCCGCCGCAGCCACATTTTCTATGCCCGTATGCAACACCGCAAACAACAGCACAGCACGATGTCCTAGCGCCTTCATTGCCATGAGTTCCCGCAAGTGTTTTTGCCCGCGCAGGGTTTGTGCATCAGGAAAATACCCTCGCCCGTTTTCTTCTAGCAAGGTCACTGACTTCACTTCGATGTAGCAATTAGCTTTGTTGGAATCTTGGAGCAGTATATCAATGCGGCTGTTTTCGTCGCCGTACTTCACCTCGCTCAACAGCGTGTCATAGCCCGCTAATTCGCTTATCACCCCTTGTTCAATGGCTTCTATGGCGACTTTGTTGGCAAGCGCGGTGTTAACGCAGATAAGATCTCCTGCGGTGTTACTGGAAAGCTCCAATGAGTGTGGGTATTTACGTTTAGCGTTATCACTGGTGGAGTAATAGGCTATGACGCCCGGATCGGCACAGCCCGTCATTTTGCCTGTGTTGGCGCAGTGCACAGTAAATTCATGGCCATCGGGGTGGCGTAAATCCACCAAGAAACGCTTGTAACGTTTGAGTAAGGTGGCACGTTGAAGGGGCGGTGAAAATAACATTAATCGTACTTCGCTTTAGAACTGCATGTCCCTAGTGTAAACTGCTGGTAATTGTAATCACAGTCCAAGAGGACCCACATGAGTCAACAATTTTTAGTACAACTAAGCGAACAAGCCGCACCTGCACATTGGGGTGAAACGGCATCAGTTTCTTTCAATGAGAGTGGTGCAACAGTGCACCTGAGTGAAACAGACACCTTGAAAAATGTGCAAAAGGCCGGCCGTGCCATTGCCAATCAAGGTGTAAAAGCAGTCACACTTGTAGGAGATACGTGGTGCACTGAGAGCCAGTGGGCTTTCTATCAAGGTTTTGTAAGCCCGAAAGTACTAGATGGCGTTGAGTTTGTTGAAAACGCACAAAGCGACATGAAAGAACTGGCGGCATTAAAGCAATCAGCCATTTGGATGCGTCAGATGATCAACGGCACTGCTGAAGACATCTTCCCAGAGAGCCTAGCTGAAAAGGCTGGTGAGTTCATTCAATCACTCGCACCAGAGCACGTTAGCTATCAAATCATTAAAGGTGAAGCACTAAAAGAGCAACAGTGGATTGGTATTTACGAAGTGGGTCGTGGTAGTGAGCGTCCACCGGTACTACTAGAGCTTGATTTCAACCCCACAGGTGATGAGAACGCGCCAGTAGCATCTGCACTAGTAGGTAAGGGAATTACCTTCGATTCAGGCGGCTATTCAATTAAGCCAAGCGAAGGCATGTTAACGATGAAATGTGACATGGGTGGTGCGGCAACCGTAACCGCAGGCCTGGCTCTGGCAATTAACCGTGGCTTAGATAAGCGTGTGAAGATGTACTTGTGCTGTGCAGAAAACCTCATCTCGGGTCATGCTTACAAGCTGGGTGACATTCTTACTTACAAAAACGGCACGACTGTTGAAATCGTTAACACCGATGCGGAAGGTCGCTTAGTGCTTGCAGACGGTTTAATGGCTGCGAGTGAGTCAGGTGCGAAAACAATAATCAATGCAGCAACGTTAACGGGTGCAGCCCTTGTCGCTGTTGGCCAAGAATACAACGCGTTATTCGGTCTTGATAAAGAAATGGTACGTGACGTTGAAAGCTTCGCCAACGATGAATTTGAAGGTGCATGGCCACTGCCACTTGAGAAGTTCCACCAAAATAACTGTCCGTCACCTTATGCTGATACAGCAAACAGTCGCCCACAAAAAGGCGGTGGCTTTGGTGGCGCGTCGAATGCAGCAGGCTTCCTATCTCGCTTTGTACGCGATGAAGGTCAAGGTTGGGTGCACATGGACTTGGCCGCAGCATTCCAAAACACGCCAACGAGCATGTGGTCTGCGGGTGCAACAACGCAAGGTATGCGCACAGTCGCACGTACATTGCAGGAAAAGTCGTAATTAGCGACGCATTGAATGAGGTAGCGCGAAGGTGCTGCCTCATTTAAATTTTGTTTCTTTCCCTTCGTTTTGCATTAATAAAATCGTCAGATAAATTTTGGTCGGTAACGACATAATTAGACCGAGCGCAATACACATAGCCCCAATCATAAAACTGTGCACACCAAAGTAGTTGCGAAAAGAATCCACTACCAACATCGAATGCCCCGCAATGATCAACAATATGCCACAAACGATAACGAGTTTGAGTAGGGTGAGTGTGGAAGGTAATCGCATAATTTCCTCCAAAGAGCTGACTCTAGTATCTAATCACGGTTTTTTTCAATCGCTGTTGATCTAGCTCATTAATGCAACTTTTTTCCGATTTTGAAAACATAGGTTATACTGAGCGAAAATAAGAACAGGAGCCTAACTTTGCGTTTAATTAAACCGGCTCAATTATTATCGCTATCAACAAAAGCGTCACTTCTTGAACAAGTAAGCATCGCAGCACAACTGCTGGTGTATGCTTTGCTGTACGTGGGATTCGCGAAATTTGGTATGGCCTACATGGCGACTCAGCCCACCAATATCACACTTATTTGGCTCAGTGTTGGTGTCGCCATTGTGATGTTTGTACGTTATGGATTATGGGCAGCTCCTTTTGTTTTTAGCGCCAGTTTTGTAGCCAATTACCCGGGTATGGCCCAACAGCAGTACGTGCTGGGTATTGCACACACTGCAATAGCTGCGGGGATCGATGTGTTGGGTCCTTGGGTTATTTCGACACTGATAAATCGCCACCTGAAACATGGCTTGAGATATATCGGTGACCTTATAAACCTCATCCTAAGAGCGTGTTTAATACCTATACTAATCACGGCGATTGCCTTGACCACCAACTTAATTGTGGGTGGTTACATAGGTCTGGATAGCTTTTTAATTTACGTCAACAAGCTCGTGCTTTCGGACATGCTTGGAGCCGTGCTGGTGTATGCGGTTTTTGATGCTTATCGACACAACGAAAATGATACGAAAACAGACCAAGTGAGTGCAGCGTTGGTGGCATTAAGTGCTTCGTTGCTTATGATGGTCGTGGCCAAGTTTTGGTTGGCAGGCGTCATTTTTTTAATCATTCCTGTGTTTATCGTCTTGGCATTCATGTGTGTGAGTCGATATGTGTATGTCGTTTTAACTATCGCTAACGCTGCCTTAATCATTATCTTCAGTAACGACTTCGGACCATTTAGTCAGCCTATAGAGCTGCAGTCGCAAATCATGTTGCAGGCGTTTATTTTCACCTTGAGCTTGTTGACGATTGGCGTATGTGTAGTTAAAGCTCAGCTAACTTATATCAATGATTCTCGCCAGTATTGGCGAGAGTTAGCGCGTTTTGATGACCTCACGGGTCTGTTACAACGAAATGCTTTTATGGAGATTTTAAGTAAGCGCTTACAAACAAGTGAATTTGAAAATGTAAAAAGCTGTATTGTCATTGCCGATTTGGATTTGTTCAAAGGTATCAATGACCAGTTTGGCCATGAGGCGGGTGATGCCGTTTTAGCGGCTGTTGCAGATAGCTTTAGAGGGCAACTCAGAGACCATGACTTAGCCGCTCGTTTTGGTGGTGAAGAGTTTGTGTTACTGCTCAGTGGAGTTGGATTAGATCAGGGCCGAAGAATCGCGGAGCGAATTCGGGTCGCAGTGAGCGCGCTTAATTTTGCTCAATACCCCGAGTTACATGTAACCATCAGTATGGGGGTGGCGGCTGTCGATTATGATCTAAATGAACCTTTTAAAGAGGCATTTAGCCAAGCAGATGGACTTTTATATGACGCCAAACGCGAAGGCCGAAATCGCATTGTCTCATAACCTGCTTGCAGCGAGAGATTGAGCGCAATACACTGATTAAAATGAATTAATTTAAGTCAGATTGAATGTCTTTGTTCCCTAAAAAAATCACCTGTATCGGTCGCAATTATGCCGAGCATATTCAAGAGCTGGGCAATGCTATGCCCGATGAAATGGTGATCTTCAATAAGCCACCTTCATGTATTAGCGATACGCTCTTGTCTTCACATCAAGGAGAAGTTTTGCACTATGAAGGCGAATTGTGTTTTATCGTCCACAAAAATCGTCCCACGGCCGTAGCGTTTGCCTTGGATTTGACCAAAAGGGGCATGCAAAGCAAGTTAAAAGAAAAAGGCTTGCCCTGGGAAAGGGCTAAGAGCTTTGATGGTGCGATTGTTGCCAGTGACTTTGTTGCAATTGAACAGAAGGATATCGGGAGTCTCAGCCTTAAGCTATTGATCGATGGTGAACTCATCCAGCATGGCACGACTACACATATGCTTTACCCTGTGCAGGTGGCTATCGATGAATTGGCGCAGTGGCAACAATTGCAAGACGGTGACTGGTTGTTGTCGGGTACGCCAAAGGGGGTTGGCGAGGTTAAGTCGGGACAAGTGTTTGAAGGTCAGGTTTTGCTAAACGATACTGTGATCGTGTCGGCAAAATGGCAGGCACAATAAAGGTCAATATTTACTGTATAAATAAACAGTGTTAAGCTCATTGTCTGTTTTACCTATCAGTGTGTATGCATGGATAAAAAGGTCCTACCGCCACGCTACTATTTGGCGCATTTCAAAGAATTTATAAGCTACCATCAACAGTATGCTTGGCACCTTTGCGATGATGCCGAGCGTAATTACATTAATCAATTTCTTGGATTGCCTGAGCATGCCCAATGCGTGCTCGTGCGCATGTACAACCGCAAGTCTGATTTCGTTGAACAAAGTAGTTTGAACTATGAAGAAATCAACGACGTGCCTTTGGCCCTAGCTCTGCTCAAACGCAAGCAATGGGTGCGCCATATCCAAGAACATGAATTTGCCGATTGGTTGGTCGCTTTAACCAAGATTGAAATGGTGAATCTGTGTAAAGAATTGGCACTGCCAGGTATTGCTATGTCGGCTAAAAAGCCACTCTGGCTGGCATACTGTAAACAAACGCTGAGCTACGCTCATGTGCGCCATTGCCAGTTGTTTTTGAGCTACCTAGTACACAGCTACAATGACGTATTACAGTACTTACTTTTTCTATTTTTCGGTCAAATTAATGGTTCTATGACGCAATTTTCGTTGCGTGATTTAGGCGTAAGACGCACCTCTAAAAATGATTTAGCGGCCCGATTTAATGCAATAGAACATGCTAAAAGTGCCTACTTTTATGGTCGCTTGCGCCGCAGTGCAAAAGAGTTTGACAAGGGGCATCATTTATTAGCACTTGCACAACGAGGCAAAGATGCAGGCGACGCACAAGGCCCTTTAGCGCTTCGTTACAGCCATGAATTAGACTATGTGCTAGGTAAAAAGTTATTAGCGCTGGGCGATGAATACGTAAACCAAGCGCTCACCTTGTTGGCACGCAGCGAACATCCCAACGCCGTCGAATTACTCGTCCGGCACCGCTTCAAATTGGGCGATAAAGACTGGGTGCGAGCCAAGCTTGAAGCTATCATCGAAGACCCAAGTTGTGAGCAGGTACTGTTTTTTGCAGAGGATTTTTACGCCCTGAAGTTCGCCGGTAAACGAACCAGCGTACTAACTGATTTACTGCGTGACAGCGAGCCGCTATCAATCGATGAAGCCTATACCAACAGCGTTGAGGGTGGCGTGATTGATCTATACAAGCAACGCCAAATTCGCGCGGTGCATTATGAGAACGAGCTATGGCTCAGCTTGTTTGCGTTGTGCTTTTGGGCTGAACTATATGAAAGTACCGAGGGCGGTGTGTGCACTGAGTTCGACGTATTTCCAACCAGCCTCAGAGAGGGGCGATTTTATGCCATATTCCAAACCAATGTGGACGCATTATTTTCGCGGTGTGACACGCCATCAAAACTAATTCACCACCTGACAGCGAATGCGACCCGTCACTACAATGAACCTAATGCATTTATTCGCTGGCACGATGGCTTACTTGAACCATTAATTATGCTGATTGAGCATGCGCCGCTGAAGGCGGTTTATGCTCAGTTAGAGACGATGGCGAAAGATTTTTTTAATGCCAAAGATGGCTATCCAGATCTAATGGTTCTTGAGGGAGAACAACTTCGCTTTGAGGAAATTAAGGCCCCAGGGGATAGCTTGCGACGTAATCAGCTCATTGCGATAAGACAATTACAACGCGCCGGTTTTGAGGTGCGAGTGCAAAGCGTCCAATGGCAAGTAAATCCGGAACAGGCCTACGTGGTGGTCGATATTGAAACCACTGGTGGTCAAAAAAATACGCATCGAGTCACTGAAATAGCGGCGGTGAAAGTTGTGAATGGCAAAGAAGTCGCGCGTTGGCACTCTTTGATTAATCCGCAGCGTCATATTCCGCGCTATATCACTGAACTCACGGGGATTGATAATACGATGGTGGCGCAAGCGCCTGTATTCGAACAGCAAGCTCAGTCTTTGTGGCAATTTTTGCAAGGCGCTATTTTTGTCGCTCATAATGTTAATTTTGACTATGGCTTTTTGCGTGCAGAATTTGCGCGCACTGATCGCACGTTAAGTTTACCCAAGCTATGTACAGTGAGATTGGCTCGCAAGTATTTGCCAGGCCATGAGTCTTACTCGTTAGGGAAGTTGTGCGCAGCCCTAGATATTGACTTGCAAGGCCATCACCGTGCTATGAATGATACGCTTGCCACTGTACACTTATTTGAATTAATTCAACAACAAAGGCAGGCATGATGGAGTTTACAAATTGGCTCGCGCTCGTGGGAATTTGCTTTATGGGAGCCATGTCTCCAGGGCCCAGTGTGGCTGTCGTACTTAAACACAGTTTACATTCGGGCCGCGCAGGAGGGATAACCTGTGCGGTGAGCCACGGCTTTGGTGTCGGTTTATACGCGTTATTAGCCATACTCGGATTGGGTAGCTTACAGCAACAGTTGCCTCTGGTGTTTAATGTATTGATCTACGCTGGAGCGGCCTATTTGTTATATTTGGCCTACGGCAGCTGGCGCAGTAGTGCCTCGAAATTGGATATAGAAGAAGCGGGCAGCAGTCGTCGTGGGGCGATTCTCGATGGCTTCGCCATTGCATTTTTGAACCCTAAGTTGGCTATTTTCTTCGTGGCTCTGTTTTCTCAATTCATTCCTGCGGGTGATATGCCTTTGCAGCAACAAGTGGTCATGGTGGCGACTCCCACAGTGATAGATACCTTGTGGTATGTATTTGTGGCACTCATGTGCAGTCACCGTAAGTTTTATCCTTGGTTGGTCAGTAACCAACTCTTTATTAATAAGTTGCTTGCAGTGGCATTTGTCATTCTTGCGTCGACGGTAATTATCAGACAGCTGACTTGAGTCATATAAATCCGTCGAAATAACGCCATATAAGGCCGTTTGTATGCTTCACTTGACGGCCTTTTTGCTGCTTATTGCCCCTTTGAACCGCGGCTTGTTTTTGTTACTAAAAAGTATCTGTTTCGAGAATAGGCAATTTTCAGCAGATACACTTATAGTTATATATCGGATGGTATTGATGCTGAGACGATGTACTACACCTTTAGGGGCTTTAAGTGACTTGGTTTGAACGTTATGGACTCATTTGTATCGTAATTGTGCTGAGCACCTTGTTTGTCGGCGCGGGTTTTTATAGCTATTCCATTGTTTCGCAAAGCCATGTCCAAGAAATCCACGATGAGTTAGATGAGGCGTTGACCAACCGTTACGGGATGTTACGCACACGCATTGACTATGGTCGCCGAGAAGTTAAATTTCTGGCCAACACACCTCCCAATTCAGGCATTATCAGAGCAATCGATAATCAGGGCTTTGACAGTGTTGATAACACCAGCCTTCAACAGTGGCGTGATCGACTCGCGACTATCTACACCTCTTACCTTCTTGAGCACAATGACATTATTCAAATTCGTTATCTGCTGGTCAACGAGCGCTTTGAAGAACTCGTCCGCGTCGATCGTGTAGCCAACGGTGTTCGTCGTGTACCTGAAGATAAACTGCAAACCAAACGTGGTCGCGATTACATTATCCACACTATGGATTTAGAGCCGCAAAGCACCTATGTTTCGGACATTAATCTTAACCGCGAATTTGGGCGCTTGGCAGAGCCATTGCAGCCAACGTATCGAATTAGCCAGCTACTATTTGACGATAAAGAACTCCCTCGGGCCATTGTGGTGATCAACTATGATGCCGGTGCGCTGCTACATGAGCTGGCAACGGATATGCCGAGTAACACCGGGCTTTATGCGGTAGGTGGTGAAGGCCAATTTATTATTCACCCTGATGCGCGTTGGTTATTCGCAAATGAGTACAGTGCTGCATTTACGCCCGCGCAGCAGCAAGTGGTCAACACAGGTGAGACCTTTTTGGGGTTGCCACTGTATCGCGATAAACTTTCAGCGATGAATGTGTTGCTCAAGACTCAACTTTTAGACATTGGTAACACCGCCCATCCTTCACACATCACGCTAATGAGCTATATGAAGCAGTCTGATGTTCATACATTAATAGAAAAGGAGTGGCATGTATGGCTAGGCGCTTTGATTCTACTGTATTTCATCATGTTGATTGTGCTTGTTACGTATCACCACTTGGCTTCTCGCCAACTCAAAATGTCGCATGAAATATCAGAGTTTAAAGCCATTATTCAAAGTATGGACATGCCCGTATTTGGCTTAGACGGTGACTTGATGGTGCGCAGTTTTAACACGGCTGCGCGACGGTTTTTTAATGTCCCAGACGTAGAGGTCATCGGCCAAAAATATTCGGCGGTGCTGAAAATACCTAACAAAGAAGCAAAGCAAATTGCCAAAAGTGCAAAACAGGCTCAGTACCTCTCCATGGAGATTGAACTAGACGACGCGCAAGGAGATGTGCGTCAGGTGCAGTTTAATGTGGTGCCCGTCAAAGATGAACATCAGGGTAAACGCGGAACGGCGCTTATTCTAAACGACCGCACGCAAGAATGGCAGTTGCGAGAGCAGTTACAAGACATCAATAATTCTCTTGAAAAGAAAGTGTTAGCAAGAACTAAACAATTAGAGCTAGCACGCCAAGAAGCAGAAAAGGCCAATGAGGCGAAGAGCTTATTCGTAGCCAATATGAGCCATGAATTGCGTACACCGATGAATGGTGTCTTTGGTATGCTCAACCTTATTAAAAAGGAGCCGTTAAGCGAGCAGCAACAGCATTATTTACACTTAGCACAAACGAGTGCATCCAACCTGACAAGTCTTATCAACAGTGTGCTCGATATTTCGAAAATTGAAGCGGGTAAAATGGAATTGGAAGTACACCCAGTGAATATAGAAGTCGTATTGAACGAACTGATCCAGTCGAATTCAATAAGGCCTCTCGAAAAAGGTGTGTTTTTACTGCTCGATACCAGCGAGTTGAAGCATAAGTATTTCTCTGGAGATATCACTCGTATTCGTCAAATATTCACTAACTTATTGAGCAACTCGATTAAATTCACGGAATCTGGCTATGTGTGTGTGACCGTTGCGGCCAAGTATGAGCAAGGCATGTGCCGCCTAGATTTTTGTGTTGAAGACTCTGGAGTAGGTATAGAGCCAGGGAAAATTGGTGATTTATTTCAATCTTTCACTCAAGCTGACAACAGCATTACGAGAAAATACGGTGGCACGGGTCTTGGCCTGGCAATAACCAAACAATTAGTCGAATTGATGGGCGGCGAGATCCATGTTGAGAGTAAACCTGCCCACGGGTCGCGTTTTTTTGGCCACATTATGCTGCATTCCCTCGAGCGTGATGAGCCCATTAAGCGTTTACTGCAAGACAATACGGCCGTGATCTTCGATGATTTACCAAAACGCAAAGAAGTCGTCAGTCACGTGCTGCAATCATGGGGCGCCGATGTTAAATCGACAGATTGGGAATCTTTACCTGCACTCATTGAGCGTAATGAACAGCGGGATGGCCCCTTATACGTCTTTGTCGCTATAAATAAAGACATTACTCAAACGCATACTCAGCTCAAGCGCATATTTAAACACACTCATGAAGACGCTTTACGCGTGGTAATGATGACTGGCGTGCAATCAGACAGTGAATTTGTCGACAGTTTTGATAATGTGCAAAGCATTGGCTCACCTATATCTTCTATGCTTATCGCGCACATCTTATTTGATGAGACTGATGAGTACAGCCAAGTCTGTGAATCGGGCACGCCAAGTCGATATGACTTTGAGAGTGTTTCGGGATCGCGCATTTTAATTGTTGATGACAATGCCATTAACCAAGCCGTTGTAAAAGGCGTATTTAAAGACTTACCGTTAGCGCTTAAAACATGTACCGATGGCCAGCAGGCGTTGGACATTTTGGCCAAAGACCGCGATATTGACGTAGTGCTTATGGATTGCCAAATGCCTGTATTAGACGGCTACAGTGCAAGTTCAGCGATACGTCGTGGCGAAGCGTCAGATGTTCATACTTCGGTGCCGATTGTGGCCATGACAGCGAATGCGATGGCAGGAGACAGAGAACGCTGTTTGCAAGCGGGTATGAGTGATTACATTACAAAACCAATTGATGCTGAGCACTTACTCGAAAAAACTTACTATTGGCTCAGCGTAGCGCGGGTGAAAAAGCGTAGTAGTTTGAAGCTGAAGGGGTAGTAAAGGTGAGCGCACAGTCATGGCCCACCTGCGAAAGATTAGAAAGGGACAGGGTACTCTTTAAGCACGGTGTCGATTTGTGCCAACACCTCGTCTTCTAAATGCATTGAAAAGGCATCAATGTTCTCTTCTAACTGCGCCATGTTTGTCGCGCCGATGATGGTGGAAGTGACCCCTTGGATTTGATTACACCATGCCAACGCTAGCTGGGCGGTAGTTATGCCGCGAGCATGCGCGATTTCTTGATATTTAGCTACTGCTTGTTGCGCTAGTTCGGTATCACGAAACAGACCATTTCGTTGCGATATGGTCCAACGGGAACCATCCGGACGAGCGCCACCTAGGTATTTACCACTGAGCATGCCGCCAGCAAGCGGTGACCAAGGTAAGTACGCGATGTCTTCATGGTGACATTGTTCAAGTAAATAAGGCCAATCTTTAGCGTGTACTAAGCTGAATTCGTTCTGGATAGAGACAACAGAAGGCAAGGAGTATTGTTTAGCCAAGTCTAAATACTGACTTATACCCCAAGGCGTTTCATTCGACAGGCCACAATGGCGAATTTTACCTGCGCGAACACAGTGATCTAAGCCCTCTAAAATACCGTGCATTTGCGCGCGTTGCTGACTTTTATCGACGCTTTGAATGTCTATCATGTCAGGCCAATGTTTGGCGAAATGCGGTGACGTCCTGTTTGGCCAATGAAGTTGAAATAAATCGATGTAATCCGTTTGCAGTCGCGCCAAAGAATTGTCGACGGCATCAATCACCGCTTCTTTAGTAATGTCACCGCCATCTCGCACCCAACTTAGGCCGTTGCCGGCAATCTTAGTAGCGATAATAACATCATGGCGTTTTTGACTGTTTCGGCTGAGCCAATCACCGATGATACTTTCGGTTTTACCATAAGTTTCAGGCGTCGGCGGCACAGCGTACATTTCTGCGGTGTCGATAAAATTTACACCTTGCGCGAGCGCATAGTCGAGTTGCGCATCTGCATCAGCTTGGGTGTTTTGCCGACCCCATGTCATGGAGCCTAAGCAGACGCGAGATACTTTTAAGCCGCTGCGGCCCAACTTTGAATATTCCATGATTTACCTCTGTTCGTTGGTATGCAGAAAGTCTAATAAGGTAGCATCCAGAGGCGATTTTTGCATGGTCTTGAAGTTATACATGACAACTTTTGCTTGGCCCTGAGTCACAATTGCTTGTTGAGCATTAGAGAAGACGGTGTAGTGAGTCATAAAGTGAGTATCACCGATATCACTGATACTGACGCCAATAAAAAGCGTATCAGGGAAAGTCACTGGGCGTTTATATTTTGCGAAGTTATCCGCAAGGACTGGGCCGATTTGCTCTTTCTCGAGTCGGTCAAAAAGCCCAGCTTGAGTAAAAAAGTCGATACGGGCAATCTCAAAATACTTGAAGTACATAGTGTTATTTACGTGCTGTAGTGCATCCATATCACCCCAAGCCACCTTGATTTCACAGGCTCTTGGAAATACTTCTAAAAATTCTTTTTCTGTCACTTGAATGTCCTTCGTCGCAATTAACTCGTTCACATTAGCACTGCGGCGTTTGTGAACACAATACACAATCAGTGAAGCGTAAAAATCATTTATTTCACAGCTAGATGCGATGAATTATGGGAACTATGCCATCGTCTGTTGACAAAGTACCTTTTATAGGTATTTTAGGGTGTGTTGTACCTTTTTTGGCATGGAGGCCTGAACCTTTAGGTCACATCAACGCTAAGAATAATTACAACAGGTGATAATAGATATGAAAGTAGGCCCTCACTCAGAGTCTGAAGTCACGTACTCAGAACAGGACACACTTCTTTCAACTACGGATTTAGATAGCCGTATTACGTACTCAAATGACAAGTTTTGTGACGTTGCTGGATTCTCATTGAATGAAATGCTGGGCCAGCCACACAACTTAGTCAGGCATCCGGATATGCCAAAGGAGGCATTTGCAGACCTGTGGCGAACTATTAAAGCCGGTGATTCATGGATGGCCCCGGTAAAGAATCGCTGTAAAAATGGCGACTATTATTGGGTTAACGCTTTCGTGACACCTATTTGTGATGACAACGGCAAAGTATACGAATACCAATCCGTCAGGACTAAGCCAAAAGCTGATGTTGTGGCTAGAGCGAAATTGGAATACAAGAAAATCAAGGAGGGTAAAAAAAGTAAGTGCGATAACAGTGAATATGACACGACCACCTTGATAATGGTGGGGCTTATTGTCTTATCTTTGCTTGCTATCACTCACACTATTGCAACTGACTTTTTTTGGCTCAGCTCAGTGATGTCGATGGTTACTCTGGTACTGAGTTGGGTCTTTTTTCAATGGCGCCAGCGTTACAGGAAAGTGGTTTCCAAGGCCAAGCAAGTATATCCAAATAGTATGATGCTCTATCTTTACAGCGGCCATAAAGACACGCTTGGGTATCTTGATTTGGCGATGGAAATGCAGCAAGCGAAACTGCGTGCTGTTGTTGGTCGAGTAAATGATGTCACTAAACAAGTATATTGTAATGTGCAGCTCACCTCGTTTAATGGTGAGAAAGTTGCACAATTACTGTCACAACAGTCAAATGAAGTGCATCAGATTTCTGATGCTATGGGCGAATTCTCAACAACCATTCGCGAACTAGCAGCATCCATTCATCAAGCTGCGCAAAGTGCCGATAAGTTAGAGCAGCATACTTCCTCAGGTAAACAGTCTCTTGATTGTACGTTAGAAGATATTGAGCGTTTAGATGAGCAGCTGCAATCTGCCGCGACAGAGTTGCAAAGTTTGGTTCAAGGCAATGTATTAATCGGCAGTATTCTTAATGAAATCAATGCTATTGCAGAACAAACCAACTTACTTGCTCTGAACGCAGCGATAGAAGCTGCGCGTGCCGGGGAGCAGGGCCGTGGTTTTGCGGTGGTCGCTGGGGAAGTGCGATTGTTGGCACACAGAACGCAACAATCAACCAAAGAAATCAGCCAGCAGATGGAAGCAATAAACCGTGCTTCTGAGAATGCGCAATCGGCCATGGAGCGCGGCATCGAATTATCAAAACAGACGGTTGAAAATGCCAATTTTAGTGGCCAAAGCCTCAATGTTATTCAAGAGCAAGTGAGTGTTTTGGCTGATTTGAATCGCTGTGTTGCAACAGCAATAGAGCAACAGTCAGTGGTGGCAGAACAAGTTTCTAAAAACGTGGAGTCTGTTCGTGATTCTCGCTTATACCAGTGGCGAACACGGCAAAGAATCTGAAACATTGAACCACAGCTTACTGCATCAAGTTGACCAGCAATCTTCGCTAGTCTCGCAATTCAGCTAAGAACAAGTTGACCCTAACTAAAAAGGCTTAACCATTCTGGTAAGCCTTTTTATTCTTATCCTTTGAGCAATTACTCGTCGATTTTCTTTGGCATTGTAATCGCTAAAATTGCCTCTAATGCGGGGTCTTTACCTGAGAAATATTGATCCGAAGTCAATGACACAGGAATGTCAGGTGATATCCAAATTCGGTGATCTTCAGCGCGACTTTGCTGGTGGAATTGACTGGAAATTAGTCCAGTTTGTTTACTATAAGGTAAGTTAAACCAGCCTGCTTCACCTATCACGTTCGGGCGTGTGCCTGAGGGTTCACCAACAAAGGTGGTCGGTACGACATTCGCGAATTTAACCGCGACGTCATGCCCCGCGGAGTAGGTATTTCGCCCAACCAGCACAAATAACTTGCCGTTGGGTTTAAACACTTTGAAAAACGCTGCGGTTGCAACTAATGGTGGGGTGAGCGAACCATTTCCCCCGCTATTGTGACGCAGATCCAATACCATGTGTTCAATATCGCCCGTTTTAAGCTGGGCCTGCAGCTGCTCAGCAAACTGCGCCAGTGATTGCTCTTTGGCGTTACGCACATCGTTAAATTGCACATATAACAGCATGTTGTTATCTATCACTTCGCTCCAGTAAGGCGTGGTGTTCTTTGAGAGGTAACGTTGCTCTGGGTATTGCGCTAGTTTAGGTAGCTTCGGAAATCCCGAAAACTGCATGGGAAGTGATGCTGGAGAAATTGTCACTATCTCGCCTTGTGGAGACTTGAGAGTGAGCGAGGGCGTTTTATCATTGGTCAGTCCCAAACCGTGTAACACCTCGACGAGACTTAAATAATAAGGCTCCAACCACAGCGTTTGCATGCCATTGTCACTGGCGTTCACTTTTTGCGTCAGTGCCAACGCCTCACTCGCGGGTGTGTCGGCAAAGGCGATTACTTCATAGCCAATGTAGCATTGGTAGTCGGAATTGGCTGCAATGATAAATAGGCCATCATTAAATTGGTAAAATTGAAACGGGAGTTGCTTAAAATTGCCCGATTCTCCCCACGCAGGTATCAATAAATTGTGGCCATTGCCTAACATGGCGATGAGTTCCATAAACTGAAATACGATTTGTTGGTCGCTCAGTTTGGGGATTGATTGCTCAATGTCATGCACTTTTTTACGAAATTGTACCGGCGTAATCTTGTGATACATAGCAACATGCAGGCGCTTTATTTCAGCGACCAAAAAGGCGAGGTCATATCGCCATTTTTCATCTCTGCTTAAGCCGTCCGCAAGGTTATTCCCTGCCAATTTTTTGAATGCAGGTAGATGCGCATAACGCTGAAAGTGGGGATTAACGCCTGACGAAAATAAGCTTCTACCAGCAAGCGTAGGGCGGTCATCCCACCTAGCATCCAGTGCTTTTTTAAGCCATAGCTGCGCATTGGCTTGATCACCTTGTTCTGCAAACGCCTCTGCAATTTTAATCATTAAATCATTAGGGTTACTTGCGCCGTTTGGTATGCCTTTGAGGTTTACGCCCAGTGTAAGCGCTTGCTCTAATGGGGCAATTGCTGCGTGGTAATTGGCCTGTGCAAAGTCACTTAAACCTAGCAGGTACCATGTGTCGCCATCATATTGAAATTCATTAGTCAGGCGCTTGGTTAATGTGTTTACTTCAGACCATTGTTGTTGTTTGGCCAGCTTGATAGCGCGATTCTTTGTTTGAAAATAAGCAACGGGGTCAGCAACGTTGACAAGCCTTGGTATCAGGTTTGTGGCTTGGTTAGATGTTTCTAATACGCGGTTGTTTTCAAAGGCAGGCGTATTCGCGCAGTAACTTGCCAACAACGTCATCGATAAGATAATGAGCTTTTTCATAGATGTTCTCGCAATAGGTTTTGCATCAGGCTATCGCTTTGGGCCTAAAAAACGTCCGAAAGTAAGATTTTGGACGTTTTTTGTTTGTTTTATGCACCGTTTTGAGTGGCTTTTTTCTTATATTGACTTGGGGTTAGCCCAGTTTCTTTTTTAAATACAGCATTGAATGTTGATTTAGAATTAAACCCCGCCTCAAACGCCAGCTCTATTAAACTGAGCTTTGTACCTAGGATATTAGCAGGGCTTTTGTCGAGCTGGGTTTGCACATGATGTACTCGGTGGCGATTAATGTATTCACAAAAGTTAAGCCCTGTAGAAGAGTTAATAGCCGATGAAATTTCTTTACTATTTATACCAAGGTGGTTGGCGAGATCGGTCAAGGTAAGGCGCGGCTGCTGGTATAGCAATTGCGTTGTGACAATGTGCTCAATATTGGAGAATATTTCTATGTTGAGTGCATCATTTGATGATGGTGCGATGGGTGTTTCAGGACTTTGCTCTTGAGTATCGTGGCTTTGATACGTTTTTTTCACGGTGTGAAACAGCAAAAAGCTAAACATGATTAGCAACAAAATTTCGTTCAGTAAGTACCAATGCATTTTTAAATCGATTGGCGTAATGGTTTGTACATTCATGCGTAGCAAATCAAAAACCACGATAACACCAAAAATAAGTAATGCTTTTAGCAACCATTTCATCTTTAACGTTTCTGCATCGGAGCGCTGTTGCATCAAGGAATTGTGGTAGGCGTTGAGATAACGGTATGAACAATAAAAATAGATGAGTTGACTCACTGTCCCGATGAAGATGATGGTTTGGGTGTAACGCGTAAAAAACACAGCACATATTGCAGGCAATGCATGGAGCAATAATGTGTTAATCTTTTGCTCGGTCTGGGTGGTAATGGACAAAGTGTAAAAATACACGAGGGGCCCGTAGAGAAGCGTGAATACAGGTGTGATTAAATAGCCGCTTGGATACAGTCCTTCCAACAAATTAAACCCACACACAACACCTTGAAACACAAACAGCAACACAAGCGAGCGACTGTGCTGTTGACTGTTAATCAATAAAGCGCCAAAAAGCATTTGAAATAGAAAAATAAATTGCACAAGGTGCACTGGGTATAAGGTGATAGACTGCAAAATTGACTAGTCGCTATTGTTTTATTGAAGTTTATCAACTCATTACCCATTTTGTCATTCAGGCATAAAAAAACCTTGCGACAATAGCGCAAGGTCTTTATTCGCTGGATGTCGAGCCGGGCGTCCCACCATGGAGACTCGCCCAAGCTGCTTTATCTCATGGTCACAAATTCTTCAGACCCAGTTGGGTGTATCGCCACAACCGCGTCAAAATCTGCTTTGGTTGCTCCCATCTTCATTGCTACTGCAAAACCTTGAATCATTTCATCTACCGCGAAACCAATGCCGTGCAGGCCAATGATCTTCTCTTCTTCGCCAAGGCAAACAAGCTTCATTGAACATGGTTGACGGTGTTGTGTAACCGCAGTGTACATCGCGGCAAAGCTTGAAGTGTATACCTTAATGTTTTCTTCGCCGTGCTGTGCAATCGCTTCGTGCTCACTGAGGCCAATTGTGCCGATAGGCGGGTGGCTGAATACGACCGTTGGCACTAAGTTGTAATCCATTTTAAGGTCATCAGGCAGGTCTTTATTGAATAAGCGCTCTGATAAAATACGACCTGCTTTTACCGCCACAGGCGTGAGTTCAATGCCGCCTTCGATGATATCGCCCACTGCATACACGCCTTGCGCTGTGGTGTTCTGATATTCATCGACTTTCACGTAACCGCCGTCGGTCAATTCAACGCCCGCAGCGCTGATATTAATTGCATCGGTGGTAGGTGTGCGGCCAATAGCCCAGATGACTTGGTCCACGTTCTGGCTGTGACCACTTTCGAAGTGAATGGTTAGGCTGCCATCGCTTTGTTTAACCACTTCTTTCGGTGAGCTTTCAGTGTGAAGAGTTGGGCCTTCTTTTTTCATCACCTCAACAAGGGTGTCTACTAACATGGAATCGAAGCTGCGCAGAGGCGCATGACGGCGCACAAATAAGTGGGTTTCTGTGCCGAGGCTGTGAAGTACACCGGCAATCTCGACGGCGATGTAACCGGCACCGATTACTGCGACGCGCTTAGGTTGTTCGTTTAACTCAAAAAAGCCATTTGAATCAATGCCATATTCTGCGCCAGGGATATTTGGAATCGTTGGACGACCACCAACCGCAACAAGAATATGATCTGCCGTGTAGTGCTCACCATTGACCTCAACCGTTTTATTATCAACAAACTTGGCAAAGCCATTAATGACGGTCACGCCATTGCTTGCTAGGTACTTGTTGTAACCTTGGTGAATACGACCAATGTAAGCCTCGCGGCTTTCAACTAGTTTTTGCCAACTAAAGTCTTTTAGTTCAACATCAAAGCCATAGTCAGGCGCATAGAGTTTAATTGCTTCGGCAATTTGCGCGCCATGCCACATCACTTTTTTCGGTACGCAGCCCACGTTTACACAGGTGCCACCCAAGTGAGTTGCTTCAATAAGTGCTACATTCGCACCGCGCATCGCTGCACGGTTTGCAGAAGCAATACCGCCACTGCCGCCGCCAATACAAATATAATCAAAGTGTTGAGACATTATTTATTCCTATGAACTTTCACTGTCGTCTTGAAGTTGTCATACCATATCAGAAATGAGGCCTGTGATTTGCACTTGTATTTTCCGTGATTGCCCCAAGAATGTAAGGTAATAAAAAAATTGAAGAGAATGTCTAATGAGTAACCCGCTTATCGCCTTGGAAGGTTTGCCGGTATTTTCAAAAATCCAACCAGAACATGTGCAACCCGCAGTAGAGCACGCGATTAAAGAGTGTAAAGACACCATAGAGCAAGTATTAGCTGCGCAAGACTTTACGTGGGATGGTCTGGTCATGCCGCTTGAAGAAGTGGATGACAAATTGAGCCGTTTGTTTTCACCTGTGTCGCACATGCATTCCGTTGTGAATTCCCAAGCATTGCGCGAGGCGTATGATGCAGTATTACCCTTGTTGAGTGAATACGGTACATTCGTGGGCCAACATCAAGGTCTTTTCGATGCTTACCAAGCGCTCGCCAATAGCGATGAATACGCGCAGTTATCAACAGCGCAGCAAAAGGTCATTGATAATGCATTGCGTGATTTTACCTTGTCAGGCATCGCGCTAAACGACGAAGACAAAAAGCGCTACGGCGAAATAGTCAGCCGCTTAAGTGAGCTGTCGAGCAAATTTGGTAACAATGTGATGGATGCAACCCTTGCGTGGCAAAAACACATCACAGATGAAGCGCAATTAGCGGGTTTACCTGAGTCTGCAAAAGCACTTGGGGCACATACGGCGCAGAGCAAGGACCTTGAAGGTTGGTTATTTACCCTCGATATTCCATCTTACTTACCGATTATGATGCATGCCGATAACCGCGAACTGCGCCAAGAAGCGTATACTGCATTCGTTACGCGAGCGTCGGATCAGGGCCCTAATGCAGGTGAATATGACAACAGCGCCATTATGGATGAAGAGCTAAAACTGCGCCACGAATTAGCGCAGCTACTTGGCTTTAAAAACTACGCTGAAAAGTCGCTGGCGACCAAAATGGCTGACACAACAGAGCAAGTCTTTAGTTTCTTGAACGATTCTTGCTGCCAAGTCAAAAACACAGGCTAAGCAAGAAGTTGAAGAGCTGCGCACCTATGCCCAGCAAATGCATGGTATCGACGCGCTAGAGGCTTGGGATTACGCGTATTACAGCGAAAAACTTAAGCAAGAAAAGTACTCAATTAGTGATGAACAATTGCGTCCTTATTTCCCTGAAGACCGCGTATTGAGTGGCTTGTTCAAAACCGTTGAGAAGCTATTCTCAATTCGTGTGCAAGAGCAAAAAGAATTTGATACTTATCATCCCGATGTGCGCTTCTTTGAGATTTATGACAGTAGCAACACCTTGCGTGGGCGTTTTTATCTAGACCTGTATGCACGTGAACACAAACGCGGCGGTGCGTGGATGGACGACTGCATGGGTCGCAAAGTACGTTTGGGCGGTCAATTGCAAACGCCAGTTGCTTACCTTGTGTGTAACTTCAACCGTCCTGTGGGTGACAAACCAGCCTTGTTCACACACGATGAAGTGGTGACCTTATTCCATGAATTTGGCCATGGTTTGCATCATATGTTAACCCAAGTTGACGCTGGTGCCGTTGCCGGAATCAACGGTGTAGCGTGGGATGCGGTAGAGCTACCAAGCCAATTCCTAGAAAATTGGTGTTACGAGAGTGAAGCATTAGCGTTCATTTCAGGTCACTACGAAACGCATGAGCCATTACCGAAAGAGTTACTGGACAAGTTGTTAGCAGCGAAGAACTACCAAAGCGCGATGCAGATGATCCGCCAGCTTGAATTCTCTTTATTCGACTTCCATATTCATGCGGATTATGACCCAAGTAAAGGCAGCGAAATCCAAGCTATTTTAAATCAAGTACGTGAGCAGGTATCGGTTATTCAAGCGCCCAGCTTTAACCGTTTCCAGCATAGCTTCAGTCATATATTTGCTGGTGGCTACAGCGCGGGTTACTACTCTTATAAGTGGGCGGAAGTGCTCTCAGCGGATGCGTTTTCGAAGTTTGAAGAAGAAGGAATTTTCAACCCACAAACAGGTCGCGAATTCTTGACTCACATCCTAGAGAAAGGCGGTTCAGAGGAACCCGCCGTGTTGTTTGAACGTTTCCGTGGCCGAGCGCCCAATGTGGATGCGCTATTACGCCACAGCGGTATTGCTGCTTAGTAATTCCAATACACGCTCAAGATTATTAAGAAAAAGCGCCTTTTTAGGCGCTTTTTGTCTGTATTAGGTACTGATTTCTCTAGCAAAATCAGTGTCTCATACTATGCTTTTAATAATTCAACTTATGTCTAGGGATGCCAAATGGCGAAACTGGTACTTACCATCGATGATAACAAGGTTATTCACCACCTTGTGGAAGAGGCCCTTAATGGGGTTGCACAAGTCATTCATGCGAAAGATGGTGAGCAGGGTATTCGTCAAGCCTTGAAGCACAACCCCGATATCATTTTACTTGATGTTGAAATGCCGAAAATGGACGGCTACGCGGTGTGCAAAGCGTTAAAGGACGATCCACAAACAAGCCATACCCCTATTTTGTTTTTATCTGGTCGTGGTGATTTAGAAGAGCGGATGCGCGGTTATAATGCCGGTGCTGATGACTACATTATCAAGCCGTTTAACAGTGCAGAGCTCAAGGCTCGCATCGATGTGCTTTATCAGTACAAGCAGCGCTCCAAAGAGTTGGAGCATGAAATCAGTCGAGCCCAAAGCACAGCTGAGTTGGCGATGTCAGACTCAGGTGATATGGGGCGCGTCATGCGCTACGTGAGCCAAACCTATAGCGCCCACGATGTACACACCTTATCTCAGCATTTTTTCGCCTTTTTCGAGCCAATGGAGCTCGATATAGTTGTGGCCTTTTGGCTTGATGAAGGGGAAATGTTTTTTGCCAACCACGGCGCGGAATGCCCGCTCGAGCAAGAATTACTTGAACAACATAGACACTCACAGCGATTTGTGGATTTTGACGATAACACCATAGTGAATTACCCCAAAGTCTCGTTGTTGGTTAAGAACATGCCTTTGGATGACCCTGCATTGTATGGCCGATATAAAGACTTGTTCCCACATTTACTTGAGGCAACGCACGCCAAAGTCCAAGATATGGAAAACAGCAACAGCGCACTGCGCCATGCTGCCTTATTCGGTGAAGCCTTTAATGCCTTTGAGCATCGCTTGGTTGAGAACGATGCGATAAAGCAAAACCCTGATTTGGTGCAATTCATTACGCTACAAAGTGCGCAGTTGCACAAGTTGCGTGGCGATTTGGTTGAAAGCATTGAGCAATTCGCTCGCCCAGAGGGGTGTGAAGATGTGAGCAGTCAAACAGACATAGAGCTGTTTTAACTCATTGCATTTATTCTTTTCTGATATCATAGGCGCTCCTTTGTTTTGCCTCGGAGAAAGTGGTGCAAATCTATTGCCGTATCGAACAAGCGCAAGCCTATTGCGACACCCTTGCTGCGCGCTTTAAGCTCGACCAATGCCAATTGGATGACGAATTTTACCTGCAATATGATGAACATGGCTTGTCACTCGCCAAGCGCGATGAACCTAAACTCAGTCCTATTCGTGTCGATTTCGTAACGGGTGCAACAGCGCATCGTCGTAAATTCGGTGGCGGTAAAGGGCAGGCAATTGCCAAAGCGGTTGGGCTTAACAAAGGCGCATTACCGCATGTACTTGATGCCACGGCGGGTCTTGGGCGAGACGGGTTTGTACTGGCGTCACTCGGTTGCAAGGTAACCTTATTCGAACGCCACCCAGTGGTTGCCGCACTGTTATTTGATGGTTTGGAAAGAGCATATTTAGACGCTGAAATTGGCCCATGGATGAAAGAACGTATGCACCTGCATCATGGTAGTAGCCATGTACTTCTTTCGCAGCTTCCTGATTTTGAAGGCGATATTGAAGTTGTATACCTCGACCCTATGTTCCCACATCGCGATAAATCGGCATTGGTGAAAAAGGAAATGCGGGTATTTCAAACCTTGGTAGGCGATGACGCTGATGCCGACGATTTACTCACCCCTGCACTGGCGATTGCGACTAAACGTGTAGTGGTGAAGCGCCCCGATTACGCCCCATTTTTAAATGACAAAACGCCGAGCACGCAAATCAAAACCAAGAAAAACCGTTTTGATGTGTACGTAAACGCAGCCATGAAATAGTCTTGGTTTTAAAGTGGGTACATCGTACTTTCGTGTGCCTTTTAATACAATTGTCATAAATACTTAATATTCTACGCGCATCTTCATTGATTCATCTGGATGATTATGCGCGTCTCGACCTTCACGCGGTTACTTGCTTTATTATTGTCTTTGGCCAGTGTTTTGTTGGTGATCACTCTATGGTGGGCATACAGCACACTGGTTACCTTAGAAAATCAAACCGCGCATTACGCTAAGCTCAAAGATGACATCATTATTCACTTGTCCGCAGAGATAGAAGATTATCTTGGCTCTGGTGACGCACAATTTTTACTGAATGCGCAGCAGCGTATTGAGACTATCCAACAACACACCCTCAATGAGCTCTCTGAACCATTGCAAAAACAATTGACTCCTATGTTTGCGCAGTTACTTGGGGGGATTCAGGGGGATTATCGTGCGCTTGGTAAACTCTCTGGTAATGATACCGCCTTGCTTGACAACGCGTTGCGCCAGATGGCGGGCTCGGCGACCTCTTTACTGGGCTATGCGCGTAAAGCCGACGACGACAAACGTGAATTAGCGGATAGGTACATCACGCTTGCGGGTGATTACTATCAAGGCGTGCTGACACTGACGCTTGCGACTCAGGCGTTAAATCAACAATACAGCAAAGATAAAGAAGAATCTGTTAATCAAGCACTTACGCAGTTAAATGCACTTGCTGTGCAAATTGAGCAGCTTGATAATTTAGGTGTAATGACTGAATTGGATGAGGATGAATTATTTTTTGGTGCAGAACCAGAAGATTTAGCCGATGAGATCAAGGCAGAGATCCGCACGTGGCCCAAGCGCTTCCCTCGGGATCTCCAAGGCACCATAGAGCAAGGACAAACACGCCAACAAGGTATGGCACAGTTGCGTTCAGAGCTAGCGCAAATAGTTGACGTGGTGATTACTGCTGAGCAGCAACTTTTGGACGAACAAAATGCGGTAAAAGCGCGCGTGCTGATGTCGTTTGGCACTGCAATTGGGGGCTTATTCTTGTTAGCGATCGCGGTGTATGTATTGCAACGCTCACAGGTGTTAAATCCACTGCGACAATTACGAGACGGCTTTGCTGCTTTGATAGAGAGTAATGAGCTTAAACCCATCGCTAGCAAAAACGACAAAACCGAAGTAGGTGAAATTGCTGCGTACTTCAATCAGCTTTTGCAAAGCCAGCAAGAGCAAGACAGTGCTCGCCAGCAAATGCTCAAAGTGATCAATGAATTTATGAGCGACATGAGCGATAACCTGCAAAACATCAGCCAAGGCGCAGAGCAAAGTGCTGCGTTGGCAGGACACAGCCGCACGCTGTTAGTCGAAGTGCAGCAACTGGGCGATGATGTGAACGCCGTGAACACGCAAGTGGCGCAAAACGCCCAGCACACCCTCGGCACCATGCAACAAAGTGTGCGCTACGCTGAAGACATGTTGCAGGCCTCTTCAACGACCGAGCAACGTATTGATGAAGGTATGCAAAGTTTGCAGCAGCTACTTGCAGGCGTCGAGGATGTCTCCAAAGTGCTGGATGTCATCAACACCATTGCTGAGCAAACCAATCTACTGGCGCTCAACGCGGCCATTGAATCTGCCCGTGCTGGCGAGCATGGTCGAGGCTTTGCTGTGGTCGCTGATGAAGTACGTAAGCTGGCGCAACAAACACAACAATCTCTGAGTGATATTCATGCACAGTTGAATGAACTCAGTGGCCATTCACAACGCGTATCAGACAACATCAATGGCTTAGCTGCACAGGCGCAATCGCAAACCGACAACGCACAAGAGCTAAAACGTAATGCTGAGTCAGTGTCTCAAAGTGCGGCGCAAGCAAGTGATGTGGCAGAGCAAGCAACTGATTATGCGGCGCGTCAGCAACAAATGCTTGAGCAGTTTGAATCGTCGATGTTGGATATGCAGGCGCAAATCGAAGGCTCGGATACTAAAGTCAAAGAAATTAATCACTCTTTGCAGCAACAAATGGTGACCATTAGAGAGAGTTTGGGTTTTTAACGTGCTAACCTCTTAGCACATTAGCAAATACTAAAGGACATACTCATGATTGCTCAAGGCCAACAACTTCCAGATGCTACACTGACTCAGTTAACAGAGCAGGGCATGAATACGCTTACCACTGACGAGCTCTTCAGCAATAAAAAAGTGGTGTTGTTCGCAGTACCGGGCGCTTTTACACCAACATGTTCAGCATCGCATCTACCGGGTTTTATCGCGCACGCAGCGCAATTCAAAGAACAAGGTGTGGATGCCATTATCTGTGTATCAGTGAACGATGCCTTTGTGATGAAAGCATGGGGCGACAGCCAAAACGCGGGTGACATTATGATGCTTGGGGACGGCGACGCTAGCTTTACCAAAGCATTGGGCTTGGATAAAGATACTGCTGGTTTTGGTGGTATTCGCTCAAAGCGTTATGCCATGGTAGTAAACAACGGTGTGGTCACTCAATTGTTCGTTGAACAAGACAAGCAATTTGAAGTCTCAAAAGCTGAGCACGTGCTTGCCAACTTGTAAGCTATAACACCAATAACTGACAAAAAAAGGCCGCTCTATGAGCGGCCTTTTGCATTAGTAGGAGTATTAATGTTAGCTAAACTTCTACGGGTTATATTGTGCGTTTAGTGTTACACCTGAGAATGTTTTGTAAGCATTCAGGCTGATGTGCCACGTACCCGCTTGTGGGTTTGTGAAGCTACAGCTTTCAGTGTTGCCGTTTTTATATGGACGACAGTCGTAGCTGCTAGTTGTAGGTTGTGAGCCGAAGCGTACAAATAGATCCGCGTCGCCCGTACCACCTGAAATATCAACATTCAACGTGCTCATGCCAGCAGGCACTTCTAACGTGTAGTGTTTCCACTGACCCGCAGATGCTGAAATGTCAGAAACTGAACCACCGCCACCAGTGCCAGTACCACCACCAGTCGTTGTTAGTTCACCAAGCAGTGACGCATTGCTGTATGCATCATAGCCACGTAACATCACGTAGTAAGTACCTGCCGCAGGACTATCGATACTACATGTTTCATTGTTGCCATTCTTATATGGGCGACAATCATAGCTTGAAGTTGTTGGTGCGCTACCCGCTTTCACGTACATGTCTAGGTCACCACTACCGCCACTGGTCGTGAAAGTAACATTTGACGTGCCAGATGGAACTGTCATGGTGTACGTCGTTTCTGAACCTGTTGCACCGCTAAGACCCGTAACCGCTTGACCAGGAGTTAGCTCGTTACCACCTGTTGGAGGAGGCGTTGTACCACCGCCAGCCAATGCGACTGCCGCAGCTGCATCAACAATACCCGTACCACAACTTGTACATGTTGCAGCGAAGCTCTTTGTTGTTTGCTTCAAGATGTTTTCGATTTCGTCAGGTGTTGCCGTTGGTTTTGCTTGCTTGATAAGCGCTGCTACACCGGCTACGTGTGGTGCGGCCATCGACGTACCTTGTGAGTAGTGGTAGCTATCGCTTGAAGGTGATGATGAACCTGAGTTGTGTGTAGATAAGATACCTTCAGGATCATTTGCGAAGCTCTGTGCACCGCCCGGAGCTGCAACGTCAATGTTCGAACCATAGTTTGAGTAGTATGCACGACCGCCGTTACGACCCACTGATGCTACGTTGATTACGCCGCTACAGTTACCTGGGTTGTAGTTTGCTGAGTTGTCGTTGTCATTACCAGCCGCGATAACAATAGCCGTGCCGTTAGCACGCGCTTGGTTAATCGCGTTTTGCGTTGTTGAGCTACATGAACCACTGCCACCTAAACTCATGTTGATGACGTCAGCTGGGTTTGCATTTGCTGGTACGCCCGATACAGAACCACCCGATGCCCACACGATTGCATCAGCGATATCAGACGTTAAACCACCACATTTACCAAGTACACGAACAGGAACCACTTTCGCGTCGTATGCAACACCTGTTACACCTTCGCCATTGTTTGCTACAGCAGCTACTGTGCCTGCTACGTGCGTACCATGCCAGCTTGAGCTTTGTGCACCGTGAGTATAGCCACACTCGTTTGCTGAGATTGCATCACCTGGGTCACGCGCATCGCTATCACGACCACCACCATCGTTTGCTACGAAGGTGTCAGAGATCATGTCGTAACCTTGAATGATGTTGGCATTGAGGTCAGCGTGTGGACGGTAACCAGTATCCAGTACCGCAACCGTTACACCTGCACCTGTTGCTGAATCCCACGCCGCAGGCGCATTGATACCCGCTGCAGCTTCATAGTAGTGCCACTGATCGCTATAACGTGGATCGTTAGGTGTAGCGAAAGGCTTCAACATTTGGTCGATTTCGATGTATTCAACTTCACCGCTGGCAACCATGTCCTGCATAAATTGTTGTGCTTCTTGTGCAGATAGTTTTTTGTCGGTGCGAATAACGTGGTGGTTTTGCAGTGCCATTTCGCGAACATATTGAGCACGCGCTTGACCGCGATTCTTAAAGCCGTCTACAAAGTTTTTTGCACGTGCTTTGCCGTTACCTGCTGCTGCGTTAACACCAAATTCAGCTGAGTCTTTGTATTTTATGATGAATCGCGTAGAAGCGGACGATTGACCTTCTAGTTTTGCTTCCATTTGCGCAAGACTCGCTTGCTGTGGTGCAGCCACTTCTTGAATTGAGTTAGCGAATACTGCTGATGAACTTAGCGCCATTGGTATCGCGAGCGCTAAAAGCGTTTTTCTTGTTGTCATAGGGACCCCCATTTATTTTTCTATTTTGTACCGAATTGATACAAATTGAGGTCGAATAGTAAATAAATTGTAAATAATGTTAAAAGATTATTTAATTATAATATGGGAACAAAAAGTTATATTCAGCCGTATAAATGGGTAAATTTGGTAACTTAAGCCATTAAGAAGGGCCTGTTTTAAGAATTTATGCTTACTTTTTAGGTAAAGGGGATAGCTTATATTTTTGCAGATTTAATCGCATAGTCCTTTATGGCAAGGTAATGGATAAAAGAAAACGGGCTCAAGGCCCGTTTTGTATTTTGCTAGAAGCGATAGCTTGCTTGTATCGCCAAGCTTCTGCCTGGTTCCACCCAGGTGGCATACATACCAGCAGGTGCGAACGACATATCCGTGCTGTAGGTGGTGGTGTATCTGTCGGTCAGGTTTTTGCCAATTAGGGCCACCGACCAACCATTGTTGTAATCGGCAAGCGCTAGACGCGCATTGAGTTTGCCGTAACCCGCTTGTTCCGTGAATGGATTTAAATCGTAGTTGGTGTAATAACTCGATTTAAATACTGCTTCAAGATTAAAGCTTAGCTCCAATGAATTTGTTAGCTCAGTAAGGTAATCAAGATTCACGCTGCCTGATAATTTCGGTGCGTAGGCACCTGATTTACCCGATAAGTCACAGGTCACGCCATTGCTCTCAAGGTTATCGGGTGCGTACAGGGTGCTATTAAAACACTTGGCGCCACTGAAGTTATCCCAGCTGAAATCAAGGTAAGCGATGTTACCGGATAGCTGCCAGTTGTCGCTCATTAACCAACGACCATCAACTTCCACACCTTGGCTGCTCGACTCGGCGCCATTTTCAACATAGAAACCGGCGACACCATCGAAGGTGGAAGTTTGCAAATCTTCAAACTGCATACTGAACAGTGCAAGGTTTAAGTCGGCGCTGCCATCGAGCAATGTGAGCTTGGTGCCTACTTCGTACGACGTTACTTTTTCAGGCTCAAACTCCCAATCTTTAGCGAGGTTTGCTCGTGCGTCATAACCACCTGATTTAGAACCGGTAGAGACGCTGGCGTATACCATGCCGTTGTCCAGCTTGCGGCTAATATTCAACGATGGATTGAATTCATTTTCACTGCGTGAGCCACTGATATCATGTTGCTCAAGCCCTAAATTGTTTTTCAGAATAGCCAAGTACATCGGTGTCGGCAGCATAGGCGGTAAGCCCATAGCTTGCAGTGTTGGCGGCACACTGATGACGTCCAGCTGGTTCACTGGCGTGCCGGTATTAAGCTCGACCATACTCAGCTGGCGGCGCGCGTCTTTGCCTTCTTTTGAATAACGCAAACCCAATGACGCTTGCCATAAAGGCGAGAACTGATAATCAAATTTGGCAAACGCTGCAAGCGTGTCACTGTCGCTGGTGAAGGCGCGTGGGCCAATGGCATTGAGTGGGTAAATAATGTATTGCTCAGTGAAATCCAGTTCTGAGCTTTGATAATACACACCCGCTATATAATTTAATTTGCCGTCTAAATCTGACGAAATGCGCAGCTCTTGACTGAACTGATTAAACTCTTCTAGGCTGTTAGCGCGGTAAGTCAGTGGCGCTGGACCGTGATCGCCGTCATTGGATTGCAGCATACTGTAATCTTGCCAGCCAGTGATACTGGTAAGCATATGACTGCCCAAATCCCACTCTGCGTTTAGGGTGACATAATCAGCGCTAAATTCACCAAACTCATTCTCACCTAGTGCCGCTAAGCCTTTATTAAGTTTGTCATTAACAACATACTCGCTCACATCGCCAAACACAGGAGGTAAAGGCGCGTTGTAGAGGGTCGGTTCAGCAACGGGTTGGCTTGGTGTGATCCCCACATTGTCTTCTTCATCATGTTGATATTTCAATGAAATGGAGACATCGTCACTCGGCTGCCAGGCTAAGCTAAGGCGTGCAAACATACCATCGCGGCCCACTTCATCGCGCTGGGCAAGGGTATTGTAATAAGGCCCGTCTTGGTCAATAACCTTGATAGCTGCACGACCTTGTAGATTGTCAGTTAACGCTGAGCTCACAGCGCCATCAAACGTATAACCATTATCGAATTCGTAGGCTGCACTGACATAACCACTGAGCTCTTCAGTGGGCGCAGCCGTGGTGATGTTCAGCGCACCCGCGGTGGTGTTTTTACCAAACAAAGTAGATTGCGGACCGCGTAACACTTCGAAACGTTCTAAGTCAACAAAGGCACTGCGCATTTGGTAGGCTCGACCTCGATATACGCCATCAACATACGTGCCCACTGTTTGTTCAAAACCTTGGTTTGGCCCTGAACCCAAACCGCGCATAGTGATGTTGTAGCCTTGACCAGACTGACTAACATTGAAGTTGGCGATACGGGTGGCCAGCTCTTCACTGTCGTTGATATTGTTGTTAACCAGATTATCACCGCTAACAGCTGTCACAGAAATAGGCACTTCTTTGACGCTTTGGCTGCGTTTTTGTGCGGTAACCATGATCACTTCTAGCTCTTTATTTTTAGCGCCATCCGTTGCCGCCATGGCATACGGAGCACTGAGTAATGCTGAGCTAAAGGCTAGGGTGATCGCATTGAGTTTTAGTGTGTTCTTCATTGCACGACATCCTACATTGTTATTATTGGTTTATTACTTGGATGAGTGACGCTGCGAGGAGCATGACACCGACCAGCAACAGCACCCCAAATACCAGCTTGGTAAATTGGTTTGCGTTGATTTTGTTGTGAAGTACATTGCCCAGCCAGGCACCAAAAATGGCGCAAGGAGCAAGGATTATCAGGGTGTTGGCTTGGGCTGTGAGTTTATCAGTAAACAAAAACCACAGCGTCAGCGATAAATTGAGTGTCAACCACACTGCTAGCAATGTGGCACGAAATTGCGCCTTTTCAAGTTGGCTTTTGGCCAGCGAATAAACGAGTAAAGGCCCACCTGAGGCAAATAAACCGTGGGTAACACCGGCACCCAGAATGACGGTTCTGCGCTGGGCATTACCCATGGCAGGGGCATTGAGCGACAGTAATGAGCGCAGCGCAAACCAACAAATTAGTGCGGCAAAGCCGAGCTTTCCCCAAATGGGTGGCAAATAAGGTGTTAGGAACAGCCCACCTAGGGTGCCAACGACCATCAGCGGTAGCACTTGGCGCACAAGGAATGACACTTCAATATGTTTACGATGACGCCAAGTCAAAGGTACGGTAAGCAGCAAGTTTAGTGGCACTAGCCAAGTCATCAATGTGGGGATATCCATCACCAAGGCGCCAATCGACAACGCCAAAACGATGCTACCAAAGCCGGTCATTGCCTCGATTGAAAATGCAAATACAATGGCTAATGCAACAACCACCAGACTCATGCTTCCACCTCCAGCTCAGACGCCAAACGTTTGCGCATAAGGTGTAAAAACACCCGAGGTGATAGGCGATACAGTAGTGCTGAAAAAGCACTGAAGCGGTCGCCAAAGAGGCGCTGTTTATCGGTTTTAATCGCCTTGACGATAGTGTGCGCCATCCATTGTGATGAGCGAATTTTTCCGACAACGGAGCGTTTATGACGGGTTTTACCACCGTCGCCTGCCAACGCATTTTGCTCAATGGGTGTATCTAAAAAGCTTGGATAGACCATTAATACAGAGACGTTCAAATCACGCATCTCTGCTCTAAAAGTTTCAAAGTATTGATGCAACGCTGATTTAGAGGCGCAATATCCGGCACGCCCAAGTACTGGCATCCACCCCGCCATAGAACTGACGTTTACTACTTTACCTGCACTGTGGGTGAGCAAACTAAGTAGGCCCTGTGTTAGGCGAACGGGCGCGAAGTAGTTTATCTGCATGACCCGCTCGATGACTTCAGATGCAGTGATACGCGCCAAAGAGCGGTGGGTAATACCCGCGTTATTAATCAATAAATCAAGACGAGGCGTCATGCTTTTTATGAGCGCAATAGTGCGCATTAAACCAGCGTTGTCGGTTAAGTCGCATTGCACACAATGGGCGTCTTCGAGTTCTTGAACCGCCCGTTGCAGGCCTTGTTCATCCATATCCAATAAAAGCAGTTGATGTGTGGGTGATAAAGCTCTTGCTAAATCCAATCCTAACCCTGAGGCAGCACCTGTAATTAACGCAACAGGGCGCGTTGCCGTTAACCTAATCATCCGCGCAGCTCCTCGTTGTGACTTAGGTAATATTCAAATACTTCGCGCGAACTTTTCTTTGGGGTGTAACCAAATTCGTGTTTCAGTGCGTGGTTATCCAGCACAGGGCGATAGCGTAAAAACTTTAATTGATCGGCGCTGTAGCGTGACAAACCAAGGCGATAGCCAATCCACAGCGCGCTTTGCAACAGCCAAGCTGGCAAGGTGAGCGTTGGTTTGTTCAGCAGTTCAGCAATTTGCGTTACAGTGAGCGCGCCGTCACCAGCGAGGTTATAAATACCACTGCGGTGTTCGAGCACGCCTTTAACCACGATATCAACCACGTCTTCATCCCAAATGAATACAAATGGTGAGTCGCTGCCTTTGATACTCAACACGTTTTTCTTGCGAAACAAATGTGTGATTTGATTAGCCGTTGTAACTCCCAGTACTGTGCCTGGGCGCAATATCAGTTGTTGCAGTTCAGGGTGGCGCTCTCGGTAACCTTGCAGTAGTTCTTCCACCAAGCGCTTATGTCGACTGTAGGCAAATGAATCATTGCCTCGCAGTGGGTGCGTTTCATTTAACCAACTTGGATTATCTTTGTGATAGCCATAGGCAGCGCCGCTACTCGTTACAGTGATGTGGGTGACATCTGATCCCACGCAGGCTTGCAGCAGGTTTTGCGTGCCGCCCACGTCAATGTCGTAGTCGCGCTCATGGTCGTCAGAGGCTTGCATCACACTGGCTAGGTGAACCACGTGGGTGATCCGGTGCTCGCGAATGAAGTTTGCTAGTTTTGGATCACGAATATCCATGTGCTGGTAGTGATAATGCGCCCCACCTTGCGTGCGAATATCAATGCCAAAGACATTATGCTCTGGTGCGAGCCGTTCAGTTAAACGCTGCCCCAAATAACCTTCGCTGCCAGTGATTAAAATATTAAGACTCATACACTGATGCTCCACGTTGGCATTGCGGCTGTTGCGCCTGAGCTTTATCTTTGAGGTGCCAAGTCAGGCACAATCCCAAGCCTGAGATCAAATGCCAAATTCCCCATGCCGCGGCAATCACGGCCATACCGGTTAAATCACTAAAGAAGGTAAAGATGATGCCAAGGCCGAGGCCTGAATTTTGCAGCCCAACTTCCAGAGTAATGGCTCTTACATCAGCTTTTGGTAATTGCATTAAGCGGGCAGATAACCAGCCTATTGTGAGAGCAAGCGCATTGTGTGCCACAACAGCCAAGATAAAGATGCTGGCGCCGAGCTTGAATTGCTCCCAGTTTTTAGTCAGTGCGATGGCCACAAATGCGAATAAGGTGACGAGCGACACAATGCGGAAAAAGGGTTCAACCTTGCGAGCTATCTCAGGGAATGTGCGCCCCGCAAGTAACCCTAAAATCAGGGGTAAACCCAATACCAACGCGACGATGGCAAAAATGCTGCTGCTGGGTACTTGAATGACTTGCAGCAGTTCGCGTGTAGTTGGGTTTAACGAACTATAAAGCATAAAGTTAAAGGGAGTGAGGAAGGCGGCCATTAAGCTGGCGACCCCCGTCATACTCACCGACATTGCGGTATTGCCGCGGGCCAAATAGGTGACAATATTGGAAAAACTGCCGCCGGGGCAACAGCTCACCAAAATGAGGCCTAATGCCACATCCGCAGGGAGCTCAACGAGGATGGTGAGCGCACACGTAAGTGCGGGCAGCAAAATAAACTGTGCGCCAAGCCCTACCAACGGACCTTTTGGGCGACGCACCACCGATTTGAAATCCTCGGCCTTGAGGCTCAGCGCAATGCCGAACATCATCAACGCAAGAATTGTATTAAGCACGAATAAACTAGCGTCAGACATTTAGGCTCCCGGTGCGAGTTCACGCATCTCGCCCTTAATGGCTGCTAAATAATCGGCCTTATGAACGTAATACGCCATACGTTCTAACTCCAAGTAATTAATGCCACCGTCAATACGCACTCCCGCTTTGGCTTTTACCTTATTGTGGAATTTTGCCGCCGCTTTGGGGTTGTCAATTTGCATACGGATCACCTTTGCGACTAACGCAGCTTGGTCATCACGGCCCTGCCAGCCAAGGCCCGCCGCTTCAACCATGCCCATCACAAATAAATTTTCATGTAATGGGTTGAATACATTGAGATAAAGCTGCGGTGCGCCGTTGTGCCAATTTAAATGCTCGTTGGCAATAAACGGGTAGTGCAACTTGTAGCCCGTGGCTTCCAAAATCAAGTCATACTCACCTGATTGGCCGTTGTTGAACTCTACACAATCTCCGTCAAGGCGTGTCACACTGGGGCGCACGGTAATATCACCGTGGCCAATGTGGTGTAAGAACATAGAATTTACAACGGGGTGAGATTCATACATTTTGTAATCGGGATCTGGCAAGCCATAGGCGCTCGGTTTTCCCGATATCAATCTAACCAAGGTGCCATCAACAATCTGCTTGAGCTTGTTCGGCAGGCGTACTTTACCACCTAAGGTATCGGTTGGGCGACCAGCGACAAATTTCGGTAAGAAGTAATACCCACGACGTACCACCATGTCCACTGACTTCGCCCGATGCACAGCATCCACGGCAATATCACAGCCACTGTTACCACAGCCAATAATCAACACGCGTTTGTCAGCAAAAATGTCAGCACTGCGGTAGTCACAACTGTGTATGTGCTCACCGTTAAATTCGCCTTTAAATTGCGGGCGGTTAGGGTGATGCAGCGTACCGTTGGCGAGCAGTACACCGCTGGCCAGTAACTCATGACGTTCACCCTCTTGGTTATAAACAACTAACCACTGGCCACCTTGCGGGGTGATGGACTCCACCGTGCTATTGAAGCGGTAGTCTTCATATAAGTTAAAGTGCTCGGCATAGTCTCTAAAGTACTGGCGCATTTGATCATGACGCGGATAGGTTGCTACCTCATCACGCATGGGGAAGTCTGCAAACTCAGTCATGCGTTTTGATGAAATAAGATGCGCTGAGTCATACATGGTGCTCGTTGCACTGTCTATATCCCACAGGCCACCCACATTGCTGTGTGCTTCTAGGCCAACAACAGGGATCGATTGTTCTTTTAAGCGTCGTAACGTACACAAACCCATTGGGCCTGCGCCAATGACTACATAAGGATGCATAACCAGTGACTCCTACAAAATGGTCGAACCAGATTAACGCTTTTTTTACAAAGGAAAATAGCACTCTTGGGACAAAAACTGGTTAATACGGGACATATGATTTAGGATAACGGTTCTACTCTCACAAATTATGCTCAAATGGGAACACGCATGAATCGCAGTGTGATGCCGAGTTTTAGTAAAACCATCATGCACTACCTCGACCAACTCGGGGTAGAGGTGGATAAAGCGTTGCAAGCGCAAATCAGCCAATACGGCAATGATCAACGCTTGCCTATGGCCTTACAAGACTCGCTGTGGCAAGCACTCGAAGCTCATGGTGATGCAGAGCTGGGCCTTAATATTGGTCTAGCGTTTAATCCGCAGAGTTTTGACACTCTTGGCTTTTTATTACTCAGCAGCCCCTCTATTGGTGCTGCAGTTGATAGTTTGATTGGTTATTCTCCGCTAATTGGCGAGGGCGGCACCTTCAGTAAAAGTCACTCATCACAGGGCTGGCATTTAAGTTACAAGCCGGACTTCTGTTGCGCCGCAGCCTTGCGGATGGAGGCGATTTTATCTTGTGTCACCACGGGCGCAGGTTGGGTAGCAGGGCAAAATATTCAGCCACTTGAAGTGGGCTTTGCGCACGCCGCGATGGCGGATGAACAAGCCTATCGTCGCGTATTTGGTGGGGCTAAATTGGTATTTAATGCCAGTCATTATTACCTGCTTTACAGTGATGAAGACTGGCATTGCAAGCAGCGGGAAGTGAGCCCCGCTTTGTTGGCACAAATGCAAGAATTGGCAAAGCAACAGCTGGCACAGCTCAAACCGCAGAGTGTAGTTGAACAAGTGAATTACTTATTGGCGCGCCAGCCGTGGTTATCACGCGCTCAGGTCGCAGGCAGTTTAGCCATGAGCGAACGCCACCTAAGCCGCAAACTAGCCGATGCTGACAGCACTTTCAAAGCGCTTTCCGAGCAAGTCAAAAAGCGCCGAGCGTTAGAACTAATTAGCGCCCAGAACATCTCCCAAAGCAGCATTGCCGACATGCTCGGCTATGCCGACGAAAACGCCTTTGCCAAAGCCTTTAAGCGCTGGACAGGTATGGGCTTTAGGGAATACAAACAACAATCGCCCCCCTAATTGCATTGTAAATATCTTTGCGCGCCCGAGCTTGGTAGAATAGCGCTGGTTTTGCGAAGGGGTATTACAGTGATTAAAAAAGATGTGGTGATTATTGGCGCGGGTGCCGCAGGTTTAATGTGTGCAGCACAAGCTGGGTATCGTGGCCGCGATGTTGTGGTTGTTGATATGGGCAAAAAGCCTGGTCGTAAAATCCTCATCAGTGGTGGCGGGCGTTGTAATTTCACTAATGAAAACGCCAGCCCTGAAAATTATCTGTGCACCAATCCGCATTTTGTAAAATCATGCTTAAGCCGTTATACCCAACGCGACTTTATCGACTTGGTTGACCGCCACGGCTTGCAATACCACCACAAAACCCTGGGCCAATTGTTCTGTGATAACAGCGCTCAGGATATCGTCGATATCCTTATGACCGAATGTGAATGGGCAGGCGTGAGCGTGCAATTGCGCAGCGAAGTCATCAGCGTTGAAAAAACTGAGCAAGGCTATATTGTCACCACAGGCACACACACCTACGAATGTGAGTCGCTGGTAGTGGCATCCGGTGGTCTCACTATGCCAAAACTCGGTGCGACACCCATAGGTTACAAAATTGCTGAACAATTCGGCTTAAAGGTGTTGCCAACCATGGCTGCCTTGGTGCCCTTTACTTTGCACCAACACGACAAAGACCGTTTCGATGGCCTCTCAGGTATCAGTGTTGATTGCTTAGTTTCAAGCGAATGCGGCACCCAATTTCGTGAGAATATTTTGTTTACTCACCGCGGCTTATCTGGCCCAGCTATTTTGCAAATCAGCTCATTTTGGCGAGCAGGGCAGGCAGTGAGTATTAACTTACTCCCCACGCTAAATATCACCGAGTGGTTAGAGCAACAACGTCAGCAAAGCGCGCAAAAGTCATTGAAAAATGCCTTGGCCACCATTTTGCCTAAACGCTTTGTGGAAATGCTGCACGACACCCAAGCCATCCCGGATGCCAACATTAATCAGCTCACGCACGGCCAAATCGCCGCGCTGCACGACTATTTGCACAACTGGCAAATCAAACCAAACGGCACCGAAGGTTATCGCACCGCAGAGGTGACATTGGGTGGGGTCGATACCGACGAGCTGAGTTCAAAAACCTTTGAAGCGAAGAAAGCACCTGGCTTGTACTTCATCGGTGAAGTCACTGACGTCACCGGCTGGCTCGGCGGGTATAACTTCCAATACGCATGGAGCTGCGGCTTCGCGTGCGGGCAGTATTGTTAAAAGTAATTGTATTCTTCGAAGAAGAGTGAGGATATTGTTATCTCAAGGCTTATTTGAAATCTCCTTTGCTGTTTTGTTAGATAATATGGATGTATTGTAGATATAAACGTGAAACCTTCGGCCTGAATTTAACAATAAGACAATATATTGAATGATTGAACATCAAGACTTGGTAAATGAAGTCCTTCAGAAAGTTGGCAGAAATTTACTCCTGTACCAACAGCTTGAACAGCTTTTAAAGTATTTAGTAGCTAGAGGTGAACTCGAAGGTAAGGTTAGTGAACTCGAGAATATCTTCTCAAAAAAACAAGAAGTGGTAGATAAACAGACATTGGGAACGTTGATTGGTCTGTTTATAGATAATACTAGCGGTTCAGAACCTGAAGAATCCGCCACTTCAGAAGAAGTTGAAGAGTCATATTTTGCGATTAGATTTAGTTTAAATTTAGACTCTCAAGAATACCTCAGCAGAAAAGCTTCACTTGCAAGGTTAGTCGAGCAAAGAAATATTCTCGCGCATCATTTCGCTGCAAATTTCGATGGTCGTTGTCCAAAAGATTGTAGGAGAAAAGCTCAGGAGTTAGATGAACAGTCGGAAGTAATTAGAGAAGAAATCAAATACTTCCGTAACTTAGTGACAAGATTTATTGATGGCTACAAGCGAATATGTGAATACTATTGCTCAGAGCATTTTGAAAAAGATCTCAAAATGGAGGAGTTGAGGCAAAGTCAAATTTCGAAATATTTAGGTATAATTTTGTCTGAAGTCGCTAGGGAGGATGGGTGGTTGCCTGTTAGCACTGCAGGACACATACTTAAACGAGATTTTCCCGACGAGTTCAATAAGCTAAAGGAAGAGTATGGTTTTAAGTCGCTGACCCAGTTTGTGGAGTTTATGGATGTTTTTGAATTAAAAAATGAAAAGACGGCTAAAGGAGGCGATAGGTTGGTATATAAGCTTAGCGATGGTTGGGAGTTAAATTAATGAGAAACAACCAGTTTTAGTTACTAGCTACTTACACCTTATTTGCAAAACGAATGTTGACTAGGATTCAAGTGGAAGTGTAAGTCCGACGAGCACAAAAAAGGCTTAACCCTTGCGAGTTAAGCCTCTTCAAAAAAACGTCTTAGTTATGCCTTATTGGCCCACTTTCAGTTTTTCCCAGTACTGGTTGTAAAGCTCCATCGCTTCACCTACATCAGTTTGGAATACACCTTGTTCGATGATTTCTGCTGGTGGGAAGATCACTGGGTTCGTGCGTGTTTCTTCGTCCAGTAGTGCCAATGCCGCTTTGTTAGCCGTGGCGTAGCCCACGTACTCAACACAGGCTTGAGCGATGTCTGGGCGCATCATAAAGTTGATGAATGCGTGTGCTTCATCAACGTTTTCAGCGCCTGCTGGGATAACAAAGTTATCAACCCAGAACACCGCGCCTTCTTTTGGGTATACGTATTTCAAGCTGTCGTCTTCTTCTTGCGCCAGCATGACTTCGCCGTTCCAAATCATGCCAAGTGCTACGTCACCGGCTAAATACGGTTCGCGTGGCGCATCTGAGTTAAATACCAATACATTTGGCATCAAGCTTTGCAGACGCTCATACGCTTGTTTGATTTCTTCTGGGTTGGTGGTGTTTGGCGAGTGGCCGTTTAACACCAACGCCATGTGGAATACTTCACGTACGTCGTCAGTCAGCAGCAGTTGCTTTTTGTATTTCGGGTCCCAAAGCTGTGCCCAGCTATCGATAGTCGCAACATCCATCTCTTCGCTGTTAACGCCAATGCCTGTTGAGCCCCAAAAATAAGGCATGCTGTATTGGTTATTTGGATCGTACTCTTTGTTAAGTAGCTGCGGGTCTAGGTTACTTTTGTTGCTTAGCTTGGCTGGGTCTAGCTTTTGTAGCATGCCTTCTTTAGCCATTTTAGCAACGTAGTAAGTTGATGGAACAACGACGTCGTAGCCCTTGTTCTTTTGCAGTTGCAATTTCGAGTACATCACCTCGTTGCTTTCGTAGGTCGAATACACCACTTCGATGCCCGTTTCTTCAGTGAACTGAGTTACCACATCTTCAGGAATGTATTCACTCCAGTTGTAAACAACGACTTTATTTGCCGCAAATGCGTTCGCTGCAGCAAGCGCAGCGGTGGCAGCAATCAGGGTGCGCAGAATCTTCATGCGTATTTTTTCCTTTTAGTTAAAACGCTGAACGCGATGAGCGACAACGCCGAGAAACCGAGTAACAAGGTGGCAAGTACGTTTACCTCTGGCGAAACGCCCACTTTCACCATTGAAAATACCCGTATGGGCAACACTTCATATTCAGGACCAGTCACGAACGAGCTGATGATCACATCGTCCAAGCTGAGCGTGAAACTTAATAACCAGCTAGCAGCGATCGCTGGTAGCAATAACGGTAGCATAATATGGGTAAAGAACTGGCGCTCACTCGCACCTAAGTCTTGTGCTGCTTCAACGAGGTTAGGATCAAAACCACGCAGTTGCGCATATATAGTGATCACCACAAACGGCAAACAAAAGGTGGTGTGGGCGATGAATAACGTCCAAAAACCAAGTTGTAATCCAAGCACCATAAATAAGACCAAGAAGGTAATGGCCAGCACGATATCAGGCGACATCATCACAATGAATAACGAGCTGCTGGCTGCTTGCTTAAATCTAAATTTATAGCGATACAACGCCAGCGCCATCAAGGTACCTAAAATCACCGATGCACTGGCAGCGAGCACCGCAATCGTCAATGAATTAGTGAAAGCGGTCAGTAGGGTGTCGTTTTCAAGGAGCTTTTCATACCATTTCCACGAGAACCCAGACCATTTATGGCCATATTTGGATTTATTGAACGAGTTCACCACCAACACGGCAATCGGTGCATACAGGAACATAAAAACCACCGCCAAGAAGGTGCCTTTAAAGAGCTTCGTCATCCAAACCTCCTTTGCGTTGCACCAGTTGGTTTGCTTTGTAATAGGCAAACAGCATCAATCCCATGATGACAATCAGGCTAATACTGAACGCCGAGCCAAATGGCCAATCACGCACCACTAAGAATTGGTTTTTAATCACGTTGCCAAGCAGTAAGTTGGTGGCACCACCGAGGATATCGGCAACATAGAACATGCCCATCGCTGGCAAGAATACAATTAAACAACCGGCGACTATGCCCGGTGACGTCAACGGCAAGTAGATATGCCAAAAGCGTTGCAGGGCATTGGCTGATAAGTCTTTGGCGGCTTCCACATAGTCGACAGAGAGCTTCTCAAAGCTGGAAATAAGTGGCAGCACCATAAATGGCAGCAAGATATACACTAAGCCAAAAATCACCGCAAATTCGGTGTACAGCATATTCAACGGTTCATCAATAATCCCCATGCCCAGCAAGGCGGTATTGATTAAGCCCTTTTTACCGAGAATGAGTTTGATGGCGTATGTGCGAATTAAACTGTTGGTCCAAAACGGCAGCATCATCAATACCAACAGCACATTGCGGGTCAGCGGCGATTGGCGCGAGAGAATAAACGCAAAGGGATAGCCAATGAGCAAGCAAATAAGGGTGGAGACGCCAGATAACCACAAGCTATTCAAAAATACATCAAAGTAGATAGGTTGAAATACTTTTTGATAGCCCTCAAGCGATGCTGGCCAAATCGCCAAATGCTGACTGTCAGGCGTTAAAAAGCTCGTCACCAACACCAGCAGATGAGGCACAACCACCATGATGGTTAACCAAGTGAAGGTGAGGGTGATCACCATACGACGAAAGGAAAACATTAAAGCACACTCTTTTTGATAACGTGTTCCCAACCATCTACCCAGTTGATCCACACTTTTTGGTCGATGCGGTAATCGAAATCTGGGTCATCTTCATTGAAGAATTCACTGGCGCGAATTTCTTGGTTGTCAGCCACTTCAATTAAGGAATCGAGTGTTTGCCCGGTGTAGCTGCGCTCTTTAATGTGACCAAAGAAGCCCACGGAATCGCGCGGTACATCTTCTACATATTCAATGCGCAAATCTTCTGGACGCAGAAGTATGTGTACTTCGTCACCGGCGATGAGTTTTTGATCGCAATGCACGCGCTTTTGCACGCCTTGGATCTCTGCGAGGTATTCATATTCACCTGTTTTTTCGAGGATCACAGCGTCGAATACGTTAATTTCGCCAATAAAGCGTGCGACGAATAAATTCACCGGTTGTTCGTAAATGTCGCGAGGGGTGCCAATTTGCTGTGCTTGACCGTTGTTCATGACCAAAATTCGGTCAGACATAGACAGTGCTTCTTCTTGGTCGTGGGTCACATACACAAAGGTCACACCAAGCTGGCGTTGAATTTGTTTGAGTTCCATCTGCATCTGTTGGCGTAGCTTGTAATCAAGCGCTGACAGTGATTCGTCTAACAACAGAAGCTTGGGGCGCATGACAATGGCACGCGCAATGGCCACGCGCTGCTTTTGGCCGCCCGAAAGCTGCGAAGGCATGCGTTTTTCAAAACCAGTGAGTTTAACCAACTCTAACGCTTCTTTTACTCGTTGTGCGCGCTCCGGTGCTGCCACACCCGACATCTTCAAACCAAAAGCGACGTTGTCGGCCACCGACATATGCGGGAACAGGGCATAGCTTTGGAATACGGTATTCACCGGACGCTGCTCAGCACTGACGGCATTAACGTTTTGGCCATCAATGGTAATTACACCTGCATCTGGCGATTCAAAGCCCGCAATTAAACGCAGTACTGTGGTTTTACCACACCCTGAAGGTCCTAGGATGGTGAAAAACTCACCATCGGAAATTTCTAGGTTGAAGTCATTCAAAATGTCTGACTGGTCGAAACTTTTAGACACTTTTTGAAATGACAGCAAAGTAGAAGAAGTGGCCATGTATGGCGCTCCGGCATATCAAAAAAAACGTTCGGCATTTTACACGCTAAATCACATAGAGAGGTAATTCAATTTTTTCATCAACGTGCCGACTAAGTTGCTAATTTTAGCAGAAATACCTGAATTAAAAGGCGTAATAGACACGCTCGAAAATTAATTTAATAAGGAATGAGTATGAACGAGAAGGGGCATAACAGTGTAAAACGCGAGAGGGTGTTTTGAAATGACGTCACTTAACGTCAATAACAGCGATTTAGGCCCTTTTTTCACTGTGTGGTTCAATGATGTGCTTCGCTGTTAAGTGGGTCCGATTGGACCCACTGCAAGCGTTTATTGTTTGGCTTTTTTAAGTAATTTTGGCTGCTCACTTGTGAAATCTATCCATGGATTGTCATCAAGCGTTTTTGCACCTTGTACACTTGGCTCTTGATAGCGCATTACAAAGTGTTGCGGTCCATGTGCGTAGGCGACAACTAGACCGTACTCTGCATCAAGATATCCACCGTGTGGCACAAGGCCTGGGTAGCTAATACGCCATGCTTCACCATTTAAGCTCACGTGGCCAAGTGTGAGTTTACCAACCACGTCGTTTGGAAGCACAAAGAACCATGTCCATGAGCCACCCGACACAATGGTCATAACCTCATCGATACCGACGCCAGAATCAGCACTGTTAACATGCAATTTGCCAAACTTACGCTGTAGGAAGTGTTTTACATCAGTGGAAAGGCCACGCATATCATACACTTTAGGGTAAGGCGCTACCCCGACTTCAGAGGTAGAGAGGTAACCTCCTCTGTGCGCTTCGGGTTGACGACCAGCTAGTTCAATTTGCTCTAATAATTGTGCTCGGTTAAGTGAAAACATCGATATTAACTGTTCACTCTCTTGAGTTGTAATGGCTCTTTGCGCTGACGCTTTAAGAATTGGCGCGGCTTGTTTTGGCAAGGGTACTTTGCTCACTCGCACACCCACTTGCAGTAGGTGTTTGTTCACACTTTCAATGCCATTTACATCTGCTCTGCCATCACTGAAAGAAAGAGTGAGCTGACCTTCGGTTGATGCTTGCCCTGCAAACGACATTGATATAGCCGCTATCAAAATGGCTGGGATAGCCACCCAGTTAATTAAACTTTTCATAATTAGTTACTCCACATTGAACACCCCTCTGGTGTTCACCTGCTAAGGAGTGTAGGAGTTATCTAAAAGTAGAAAAACAGCATTTTGGTTGACTGTTTGTTCACTGGTGGTGAACAAATATTAAAGAGTCTTGTCTGTGTCCAATCTTTCAATCATGAAATCAATAAACTTTCTCACCCTTAAAGAGCGCTCTTTGTGAAAAGGGTAAATAGCAAAGAGTGCGTGTTTTTCAGGGCGCCATTGTGTGAGTAATTCTATGAGTTCCCCGTTATCAAGAGATGACTGAACAATACTACGCGGGCTCAAGGTGATACCGAGCCCAGCAACAGCAGCCTGTTTGACAGCTAGGCCATTGTTAACAGCGTAAGCGCCCGCTTTTATATCAACATGTAGCGATTGATTGTCTTTGTAAAAGATCCATCGATGCGGTGACGAAGATAACGTGTAGATTAAGCAGTTATGAGCGTTTAAGTCCTGCGGAGAATCTAATTTTGGGGCACTTTCTACATAGCTTGGCGCCGCACACACGACGCGTTCAAGTTCAATTAGTTTTCGAGAGCGCAACGAAGAGTCTTTAAGCAAGCCTCCTCCTCTAATTGCAACATCAATTCCGTGGTCGACCAAATCGAGGTAGCTGTCACCCATGACGACTTCAATCGATAGTTCAGGATGTAGGGCCATGAATTCGCAGACAATGGGGTGCAGTAGCAAGAGTCCAAAAGACATAGGCAAACTGACTTTTATCGTACCATCGAGCGTCGTAGACGACTGCTGAATCGAAAGTTCGGCGTCGTTTAAGTTTTCTAAAATTGATTTTATTTGCTCAAAGTAGCGCTGTCCGTGTTCAGTAATGTGCAAGGTACGTGTGGTTCTATTGATTAAAGGCGTTCTAAGGAAGCCTTCTAGTTCAGCGATATTTTTGCTCACAGCGGCTTTGGAGAGGCTTAGATCTTGCGCTGCTGCCGTGAAACTGCCAAGTTCTACAACGCGCCTAAACACTTGTATCGCTCTGAGTTTATCCATTGCAAAGAGTCCCTTAGTTTCCTGGTGGTTTATTATGATAATACTTTATCGGTAATTGTTTACCAAAAGTGAACTCGATAGAAATGTGCCGACAGTGCATAGGCTTACAAATTGCAATCGCCCACATCAGCCGCTGTTAGTGTAATCTATTGCAGTATAAAAATGTCGTAAAACATGTGTATACTGATTCTAACAAACGTAAACGTGCAGCCAAATGATAGTTTGGGTCAAAAAAGTCCGCTTCTTTAAGACTGATGATCAGCGAATGGATAACGCGTGTATATAGCCACACTTAACTTACAAAAATAACTATGGCCTTATCAGTTAATACGACAAACGTTCGAATACAGAGAAATATTCTTATCGTCACGAGCATTTGCTTGGCGTTAGCCTGCTTTGCAACTGCGCTTTCTAATTCATTGAATTTTTCACCGAGTAAGCAGTTCGTCATTCTAGCCGAAGTGCTGTTTATGTTCGTTTTCACCGTCTGTGCATACAAGGCATACAAAGGCAGTCATAACCAATGGCACAAGTATGCGGTCGTCTATGGGTACGCGTTTTTAATTATCTTGGCCTACAGCCAACTTAAACCGGGTAACTCAGTCATTCAGTGGTGGTATTCAATTCCTGTGATGGCGTTCATGCTGCTGGATAAACGTCACAGTTTGGTATTTTGTAGCGCCATGTTATTGATTGGCGCCAGTATATTTGCCTACAACAATGTATTTATTTTGCACAAGTTGTGGCATCCGGGATTGATCAATCTTGTCTTTCCCTATGTGATAATTATGCTCATAGCGAATGCGTATGAGCGTGTAAGGATGCACAACGAGTACAGCCTGACTCAGCTAGCACTCACAGATACATTAACTGGATTACTCAATCGAGAAGCGTTGGCGCGAGACTTTGCAGCCAAAAAACTCACAAACGAAGCTTTTTGCCTCGCGGTCATCGATGTCGACCATTTCAAGGCAATCAACGATACTTATGGTCATGATGTGGGAGATTTCGCACTGGTCGAGTTAAGCAAACAGTTTCAATTTCAACTTGGAAACGACGAAGTCTATCGCCTCGGTGGTGAGGAATTTGTGTGTTTAATCAAAGGCCCACTCGACACATCTTTTGCCAAAATTGAATGCCTTCGCGAAGCCATAGCGGATCAGAAGTTCCAATTCGAAAACGCTGAGTTGAATATACATTTCAGTGCTGGGCTCGTTGATTGTATGCATAATGCTACGTTGTCCGAGGCGTTAAAAAATGCAGATATGTTGCTTTACCAAGCAAAAGATCAAGGTCGTAATTTGGTGCTTAGTGCTAACAGTGAGTAACTGTGGGGAGCCATGCCCCCACAGTCTGTCATCATTATTTTGGTGAATACCACACCGGTGAGCTGTATGCTCTTTCTTGAATCGTCGCTGGGTATTTAGCTGGGTTGTCCACATCCAGTGCCACTGCATCACGCAATGTGTGGCGCGGTGTTGGAATTTCCAAAACGCGCACATAATAGAAAGCACGCTCACTTGGATTGAAGTCTGGGTCTACCCAAGTCGTGGTGAGTTTGTCTTCGCCCACTGAGTTGTCCCATTTAAGCGTGGCAGTATCAACAGTATTGGTGATAGCTGCCAGTTGGCCATTTTCATCTAACGTGCGATCGCCCGCCCAAGCAACGTTATACACTTTCTCTTTTGCTTTACCGTCCTCACCGACAGTGCCTTTAATAACTTGAACTCTATCGAGTGAACCGGAACGAGGGTCACGCATCGCTTCAATGAGCAAGCTTACAGGCTTTGCATTGGCTGCTGCTGGTAAATCACCGCCCATGGGCACACCTTTTTTATAGCCAATGAGTGCTAAATCTGGTGCTTCGGCATCGGCAGCGGAAAAGTCATATCCTGCAAACAGGCGCACTGACATGCGAGGGCCTGTTGTTGCGTATACTTCTTTGCGTTTAAACGCGGCCATGATGGACTCGCGGGTGTTGTCTTCGGCCCATACTGCGGCTAGACCCGCAGCACTCATATCAGCGCCAATCGTATCGGGTGGTACGACGATTTTTGTTGGGTCCAGCGTTGCTGCAGGGGTTGAATCGATGGCCATTTTGCCCCAGAAATTCGCCTCTTCGTAAGTGGATAGTCCAGTGTGCGAATCCGTCGAACCTATCATGCCGAACTTATATGGGTTTGCACCTATTTTTTCTTCAAATTCAAGGCCGCGCTTAAGCGCTGAGCGTACGTAGTTAGCCTGTGCATCTTCTTTGCTGGCATCGCCTTTTTTGCCGCCTGTTTGCATGACTTTGTCGAATTTTTCATACCCGGCAAATTCGTCATCTGGCGATAAGGCAGGGTGAGTTTCGGAGTCGCCTTTCACCTGAGTCACTTCAACCACAGGCTCCCAACGCATGCGCGATTGTGCATAACTACGGTCAATTGGGTTTCCAAAACTATCAACCACTGGGAACATTAAACCCTTACTGATATTTGAGTTATGGGGAACAGCCACAAAGTCGACACCTGTTTCTTTGGCTGTTTTATCCAGCCATTTCCAAAGATTTTCCGGTTTGTCACTGTCAAACAAAGTGTAGGGTAGGAAAGTTTTTGCACTGTCTTTGTCGGCATCAGAAATCACCACGCGGTGTAAATTTGCACCGTCGGTGATTGAGCTCCATTCCCACCCCACAAATGCCGTAAAATGCCCTGGATCGTTGTGACGCTCTGCTGCACCGACGATCTCTGACCATACACTGGCGCGAATGTTATCTTGTTGTAGTTCGGGAGAGGGAATGCCTGTGTTGGCGTGACCAACGGCTTCAAAGTAAGCATCTCGGCCTTGGCCTTGTTTGGCCAACTCATTCCAGCGGCGGCCAATTTCGGTTTGCATTAACAATGGGTCGCCAGCAAAGATCTTCTGAATGATGCCAAGGTATTCACCATGATCAGACACCACCAAGAAATCCAATGGCTCATTCAGGCGTACCTTCACGCCTGAGGCTGGGTGCACAACTGGCAGTCCCTTCGCGAATCGGTATGCAGTATCAGGTGTGGCTGTTTTATTACCCATTAAATACGCATCAATCGAGTAAGACGTATGCAGGTGTGTGTCTCCCCACAATAGTTGTCTCTCGTTACTTAGGGTTTGAGTGCTCGTAAGCGCAATAACAGCTGCGCTGATAAGCGATAGTTTTTTCATAGTGTTAATCCCGGAATAAACATGTTGGCGCTGCGCTGTAAAAACCAAAACGCAGACAAGCCACCAATTACGTAAATAAAAGCGTTCATACTCAGCGCACTTGTTGCTACTGAAGGGGTGTGTTTTTTTGCGAGTTTTATCAGGGCAAGAGCTATGAGAACAAAAGCAACTTGTCCAAGTTCAATACCCAAATTGAAAGACACCAACGCATTGATGAGGTGCAATTGGGGTAAACCAATCTCACTCAATACGGAGGCAAAACCAAATCCATGCAATAAACCAAACAGAGCGGCTATGATCACGGGGTATTTAAAGGTCCAAGAACTCGGTTGTTGCTTTGCTATTTCTACAGCGAGAAAAAGTAAGCTCATTGCAATCAGGGTTTCAGCTAACGCTATGGGCATACTTACCCACTGCATTACCGTGGCGATGAGAGTGATGGAATGGCCTAGTGTAAACCCCGTGATGGTGTATATGAGGCGTTTTTTACTGTTGGCGATCAGCAATAAGCACAGCACAAACAGTAAGTGATCCCAGCCTAGCCAAATATGTAATACCCCCATTTTTACATAGCTGGTGGCTATCCTAGTTGCTTGCTCTCGTTGAGGAATAGTCCATGTCGTCTCATCAGGGCTAAGCAGCACACTGAATTGCTCGGAGCTTTGTAACTCAACCTTGATTAGCGTAGATAATGACGGGTTAGCCTCTGGAAAGTGAAGCTGTAAATTGGCACCGTTAATGGGTTTTGCACAGTCATAAATGTACGAAGCACGGAACTCTCCAGCATAACGTTGCATCCCAGAATGCACAGCGCTATTACAGTGGGCATCAATACTAACACCGGGAAAGCCAGCCAAGGTCATCGAAGCGGGCGCTTTCACATTAATACTGACTTGCTGAGCGCGCTCATACACTTCAATTACAATTGGGCGCGCATCGTGACTCAGTACCTGCAGACTCACCATCAGTAATCCGAGCAAGATGAAAACACGCATCATTGAACGACCTCGTTACCTTGCGCGTCTTCGCTTTGAATGATTTCGTACTGCAACACTATGTTGGCGATGAGTTCATCAGCACGGTGCTGACTCGTTGCAGCCAACGCATCTTGGGTCACGAGAGGACGTACATCGTCAAGCTCAGGGATATAGGCGTCATTAAATTCATTGAGGTACACAAGGTGCCAGCCATGTGCTGATTTGATAGGACCAATCCAGCTCCCGTGTTGCGTCTGTTGCTGTTTGATTGCGAGGACAAAGTCGTCGCCAAAATGCCCCGCAACATGATCGGCTGTTCTTTGTGTGTAGTGGCGGTTAAACACAAAAAGCTCGCCGATGTGTGCAGCGCTTGTTGGGTCAGTCATGTCTGCGTTTAGCGTATCTCGCAGTTTGGTGAGCGTATTTATTTGTGCGTTGTTATCTTTTGCCGGTGACCAATAGAGATGACTAAAGGTCAATACAGCAGGTTTGGCATAGTCAGCTTGGTGCGCATTAAAGTATTGCTCAAGCGCTAACTCATCAATCTTTTGGCTTTGATTGACAAAACCTTGGTTAAGAAAATGCATTTTCTGTAGTAGGCGTTGGCGAATCACGAAGTCATCGTTTGCGAGCCCCAAGTTGTTGGCTTCTTTTACGAGCACTTCTTCGGTGATGAAATCGTGAATTAAGGACTGTCGTTCTTCCTCGGTGAGTCCAGCGAGAGCTTGCTCTGCTTGATTCTTAGAGAAACGTTTGTTTCGAAACTGCAGATACACCGCAAGGCGATCATTATTGACGACTATCCGCTTGCCATCGTTTGTGGCCAACGGATCAGATAATAAGGTGTAAGCACCTAGTAAACAGGCACCAATGACTAAAAAGTGAATCAGTGGTTGGCGAAATATGTGTGACATAAAATCATAACTCAAAGTAAAAATAGGTATGCAGCACAGAGCACTGCATACCTATCGCGCAAAGGTTTGGTTATTCGCCGAACGCGTAGTCGAAGCGCAACGTGAAGTTGCGACCCGCTAACGGCATAAAGTTGTGCGCGCCGGGGAATAAGGGCACATCGTTGATGTAATCGAAGTGTTCAACATCGGTCAGGTTTTTACCGATCAGGGTAAGCGACCAACCATGCTCTAAAGAATTCAATCGCAGGCTCGCATTAACAAAGGTTTCAGCCGGCTCTTCGCCAATTGGATCCAGATCGTCAACGCGATAAACAGAACTGCGGTAGTTGAAGTCTAAATTGCTGATCAATTCATACTCATCAAAGTCGGTTATGTGGTTGAAAGCTAGGGATGCCGTAGTCTCTGGCGCATTGGATGCCGTTTTGCCGCTCATGTCATTGATGCCGGCGTTTGCACACGCTGCATTGTTGTATCCCATAGCAATACCAATTTTCTGAGCAATGTCATTAGTACCCGCATACAAGGCTTGGCGTGTAGATAAGAACTGGTCGCTCGTACACGCTTGATTCACAAAGTCATCGTACTCAAAATTAAGTAAGCCAAGAGCGCCTGTCACAGTGAGTGATTCAGTTGCGGCCCAGCGACCATCGATTTCTAGGCCATAAGATTTTGCTTTTGCGGCATTTTTCACTTCAAATGTGGTATTGCCACTGAATACAGCAACTTGAATGTCATCAAATGTTGAGTGGAATGCGGCAATGTTGATATCTGCGACACCCTCGAATAACGTAGTTTTTGTACCGACCTCAAATGCTAAAACATCTTCTTCCTCAAATGCCACATCATTGGAGTTTGCACCTTCTGGGCTGCGCATGTAGAAAGAGTTGAATCCGCCTGATTTGAAACCTGTGCCCACAGTCGCGTAGCTCATGGTATCGTCGTTAACGTCGTATTGCAGATTTACAGACCAATCTAATGAATTTTCGCTACGGCTCATACCCGGATCTGAAGAAGTAAAATTGTGGGTTTTAAACTCACCGACCTGCTCTGCAACAGCTATCACAAGTGCATTCGTACTTTGCTCTTTGTTGTTAGGAGTAAAATCAGTTGCGTAGCCCGCTTTATCAGCGGATTTGTCTTCTTTGGTGTAGCGCACACCTAATGTTGCACGGAAATCCTCATTCACATTCCATGTTCCTTGAGCAAAAATTCCATATGTGTCAGAGTCTTGCTCGAGTTTAGCATAGCGGCCAACACCTGTTGGAATACCTGCAAAAGCCGCAGCCGTACCGCACGCATTCAACAGGCTTGCAGGACCACCCAAGCTAATTACACCTACGCCAGTGCTGACTACATCGCCTGGTGCATAAACGCTATTGATGTCACCACCGAGTGCATTTACGCCCGCTGTACAGCCGCCAAGTAAGACTTGTTTCAGGGTAGGAATATTAAACAAAGATAAACCGTCAGTAGTAAGGTCTTGCTGCTGCCAATATAGGCCAGTCATGTATTCAAACTCGCCCCCAGTGTTAGATGCGAAACGCAGTTCTAAACTGTTTTGGCTAAAGTCTTCACTGTCATTAAAACGTAAACCATCCAGTGCTGAATAATCAGCATCGAGACTGCGATCAAATTCATAGGTTGAATGACCGGCTGTGATTGTCAGTGCGCCTGATTCAAACTCAGTTTCACTGGTGATTGAAAGCTCGTTCGACTTACCGTCCATACGCTGCGACGAACCAAAATTTAGAACCGGATGAGTATTCCCTATATTCGCTTCTGTATAACTTTCTATGGCCGCGAATGCAGCGATGGGACCTGCTTTGCGTGTACCATGTGGAAACGCACCCACCTCAAAATCACTCGATTCCAACATTACAGTCACAAGCGTGCTATCGCCCGCATCCCATTCAAGCGTAAAACGTCCCATCAGTTCTTCGCTTAATGGACCACCTTGGTCATAAAAGTTATTGTGCAGCCAACCTTCATCCATTTCTCTTGAGAGTATAAATGCACGAGCGCGTACGTCATCGCTAAGTGCACCCGTGACCATACCACTGAGCTCTGTCTGCTCATGGGTTGGGTTGTAACTGGCGCTCACACGGCCATTGAAAACATCATCCGGGCGAGCGGTTGTGATGTTCAATGCGCCAGCGACCGTGTTTTTCCCAAAGAGAATACTTTGTGGTCCACGCATGACTTCAACGCGTTCAACATCGACAAAAGAGAATCGTGATTGCACGCCTCGGCCACGGTATACGCCATTGACGAAGGTACCAACAGACTGCTCAAAGCCAGCTTGGTTGCCTGATTGCATACCGCGGATATTAATTCGGTCGGCAATCGAATCTTTGGCTATTTTAAAATTGGGAATATAACCAGACAAATCTTCCAAACGCTCAATACCAGAGTTCTCGAGCTTTTCAGCATTGACTGCAGAAACAGAAAGAGGAACTTCTTTGAGTGATTGAGAACGTTTTAAAGAGGTAACAGTGATGGTTTCGAGGGTTCTATCCTCGGGTTCACGTTGTTGTTCTTCTGCCGACGCCTGTCCTTGATGTAAAGCAGCATAAACAAGACTCGCTAATAATAATTTTTGTGTGCTAATCGCGTGTGCTTTCATAATCTCATACCATGTGTGTTGAACAGCTAGGGTTGCATAATGAAACCCAGTTTTTAACTGTGACTTTACAAGGTAGTTACAAAGTAATTTGAATTCTTGACATTATGCGACACTGTGATGACAACTCACGACATCCAAGGTGCGTTGACTTTCTAGAAACTTATTTTCAACACATTGATTTATAGCCGTAATTCATGTTTTCCCTGTTGTGGTACTAAAATTGATTGAGTAATGATTTAGTGTTGCATTTTAGTGGGTGTCGTGGGCTTTTCATCGGCCTTGTTGGCGATCTAAATAATGACTTATTCGTAATTTTTGCTAGCGTAAAAATCACTTTGTTTACATTTTTTAACGAATGATGAGATAATCGCCAAAGTGCTAGAGTAGGGCGTATTCGATAGTAGAGGATGTAGTAAATCTATGAGCTTTTTTGTGCGAGTTTTTACTTTTTCGCTATTAAATATGATGGCTTTGGTGAGTGTTGAAGCGACGGCTAAATTGACCCTTGCGGTGGTAGGTAAAACTAAAAATGACACGTTTTATCAGGCGTCTTTTTCTGGCTGTAAAGCGTTCACTGAATCCCACCCAGACGTTGAATGCATCTATGATGGTTCAGATGATTACCAAGATGTGCGCACACAAGTTCTTATCGTTGAAGAGTTGCTAAATCAAGACATAGACGGCTTGCTCGTATCCACCACCGATTCTGAGTTTCTCGCCGGTCGAGCGCTGACGTTGGCGCAGCGTAAAGGCATTCCCGTTGTCACCTTTGATTCCGATTTACTACCACAACACGCACACTTTCGCTTGGCGTATGTTGGCACCAACAACTTTGATTTTGGAGTTGCCCTTGGCGAAGCAGCTAAAAAATTCAGTAATCAAGAAAACCAATCTGTGTGCATTCAATCAGGTCATGAAACTACTCCTAACCTTAATGAACGTATAAAAGGCGTGCGCTATGCATTATCAGGTCGAGCGGATATACGCCTTGATGGTCGCTCTGGGTGGACCGAGCACCCTCGCTGCCCACTGTATACATTAGGCCGTCGTGATGAAGCTCTGGCGCAGCTGATGACGCTCATAAGCTATGATCCTAGACCAATGTTTATTGGTGTTGCTGGATTTGCACAGTTTAATTCAAAATACATAGAGCAATTAGCTCCTCACAAAGCGCTAATAGAAAATCAAGAGCTGGTGATTGTCTCCGCGGACACCGAACAGGAGCAATTGCTTGCTTTAGCTGATGGTTTATCAAGCATCAATATAGGGCAAGATCCGTTTGAGATGGGGCGCAAAGGGGCAGAACTGCTGTACGACTTCATTAAACATGGTAAGAAGCCAAGTCAAGAACATTACTATTTACCGTTTCATTATTGTACGCGTGATAATGCGATGAGTTGCACTCAGTAATGAAACAGCACAGTTAACGCAGTGCTTCACGCTTTATACTTTTGTGTTTGTACATGTGTGAGTCAGCCCAATCGACTAACTCAATAAGGCTTTGTTCACCTGTAAATTCTGCATGCCCAAGGCTGTATTCAAGCCGCAACGAGGATTTATTCGCCCGATTATAGGCCTCAATGCGCTGATTTAATCGACTCAGTAATCCTTCAAGTTCTGTTTCGCTCGTGTCGCTGAAAAGCACCACAAATTCATCACCACCCATGCGTGCAAAGATGTCTGAGGCGCGAAAAGACTCATTTAAATGCCGCGCAAAGTCACGTAATACTTCATCACCAACTTGGTGGCCGAGGGTGTCGTTTATGTTCTTAAAGTTATCTAAATCAATAAAGAGTAAACAAGCGTTTAGCTGTTCCCGTTTACAGTGTGCTAGGGCATGTTGTGCCAGCATTTCAAAGCCGCGACGGTTACTGATGCCGGTAAGCTCATCAAGAGTCACTAACGTGGTTACTTTAAATTCATGTTCTACCAACAGAGACAACTCTTTAAGCATGCTGATATCCTGCTCGGTCATGTGCTTGGGTTCATGATCGATCAAGCACAAGGTGCCTACGGGATAACCATTTGGGGAGTTTATTGGGCAGCCTGCATAGAACCGAACATGCGGAGGTCCTATCACTAAAGGGTTGTCAGCAAAGCGCTCATCACGCAACGCATCGTTTATAACCAAGGGTTCTTTCTGATTAATCGCATGACCACAAAACGACACGGAACGTGGAGTTTGAATATCGTCTAACCCTTGACGTGACTTGAACCATTGTCGATTAGTGTCAACTAAGGTGATTAACACTATCGGGACTGAAAACATATGCTTGGCGATACGGGTGATACGATCAAATCGCTCCTCAGCAGGGGTATCCAACAGCTTCAATAATTGCACAGCTTGGATACGTGCATCTTCGTTGTCTGAAAACGTTGGCTCAATCATCACGTATCCTGTTCAAATGGGGCGAATTCACAGTTTAAAGCTATTCACTGACTTCACTAAATCTGTCGATATGTTCGCTATATTACTGGACTGGGCACGCGTTTGCGATACTTGATCTAGCGCTTTTTGTGTCAGTGAATTTAGACCGTTTACGTTGCTGGTGACGTCATCAACGACAGAGCTTTGTTCTTCAGTCGCCGTGGCTATTTGGTAAATCATGTCATTAGCAACTTCTACGGCATGGCGCATCTCTTCAAGAACACTCTTAGTTTTGTCCGATAGCTCCTCGACGTCGAGTACCGCAGCGTTGCCACCATCAATGGCCTCAACCGCCTGTACAACTCCACGCTCTAAATCTTGCACCATTTTTTGGATATCTTCAGTGGAGTTCTGGGTACGACTTGCCAGCGTGCGCACTTCATCGGCGACTACAGCAAAGCCACGGCCCTGTTCGCCAGCGCGAGCGGCTTCAATTGCGGCGTTAAGCGCGAGTAAGTTGGTTTGTTCAGCGATTTCCCTGATGACATCGAGTACTCGAGCAATGTTTTTGGATTCATTCGCAAGAGTTTGAATGACCTCGCTGGCACTTTGCATCGATTGAGATAAGTGACTGACCTTGGCAAGTGACTCATCGACAACGAGTGTTGTTTGCTGGCAATGAACTTGTACTTGCTGCGTTTCAGTGGATGCTGTTTGAGTGTTTGCAGCGATTTCATGCACAGCGTGGGACATCTCGGTAATGGCAGTTGCGACTAGATCGAGCTTCTGATTTTGTTCATCAGATGTTTTTTCACTGGTTATTGATATGTCTTCTAGTGAATTAACCGCCTGATTTAATGCATCAGATTCCTTGCTGATGTCTTTTACTAAGCCATGAATGTTGTCAATTAACTTGTTAAACGCCTTGGATAGTGTGGTGATTTCGTCTTTTCCGCCCTCATCAAGGCGGTGTGTTAAGTCACCATCACCGTCACAGATATCGTTGATACGCTCGGTGACTTTGATAATGCGTGAGGTGATAAGCCTTGGTGCCACTAAAATACTGACAAGACACACCGCGAGAGTGATTAGCGCAATGATGACCAAGAACGCATTTTGTTCGCTATTTTCACTTTCTGCGGTCTGTGTTCGTTTATCGGTAAGTGCCAACAGTGTTTCACCTACCTTGTCGTAATAACCTCGCAGAGTCTCAAATGCAGGCATCACCTTCTGATTATTATGCGCGATTGCAGCGTCTACTCCTTGAGAGTCGATGATGCCGAATAGTTCAGTACTCAAGGTCTTCCAAGTATTGAAGTCGCGTTCAAAACCTGATGTAGCTGCGCGTATATCATCATTGTCTTTGAACAGTGCCATAACCTCAGTCATGCGCTGATGGGCTTGCTCTGCGTTTTCTTCATATTCATCACGGAATTGACTCTTTTTATTTGTGCCTTTATGCAGCATCAGATTCTTGTGTGGCTGTGAGTGCTTGATATAAATCTCTATCGGCATTGATGCTTTTAGAAATAGATTGCACATAACTGTTGGAAACTTGGGATAAGTCACCCATTAGCTTGTTTGCATTTTTGAAACTGAACAGACTAATGATGAGTAAAAGAAGTGTAATCGCCAAAAGTGGCACTGCCATTTTAATACGAATGGAGTAGTTATCTAAATTGATAGGCATTGGTTTACCTCAAAAAACGTTTTGGCTGAAAAGAACGCCAAAAATCGTGTCACTGCATTACAAAGAACTATAGTCGAGATTGTCTAAAAATCAGTAAATAAATCAGTGTTTTTGATGTTTTAATCGAGGCGTATTTTTTCGGTCATGGTGACGCAAAACATCCTGTCGCGCGATTTTGTTAATTGGTCTTAATTCCCCACATGGAAAATGCTGGCTGCTATATTTGAAGGTGCATAAAATTATAAAAATAAAGGAAAAATAATGACAATTAACAGGGTCCTCTCTAGTGCTGCTTGGTGTTGTGCATTGCTCAGTGCGAGCACCCAAGCCACCGTACTTATGAAGCCGACACCGCTAGCGGCTGCACAGTATCCAGCATTACATCAGGGTGAATACGATTCTGAGATTACGCCGGCGCAGGACATTTTAGGTTTTGATGTGGGGCAGCGCACTGCAACACCTGAGCAAATTAACGAGTTGGTTAACCTGTGGGCGCAGCAAAGCGACAAAGCGCAAATCATAGAATATGCACGTAGCTATGAAGGCAGGGCGCTGCACTATTTAGTGATCAGCTCGCCGAAGAATTTAGCGAATCTGGATAACATAAAAGCGAATATTGCCAAACTGAGTGAACCAGATTCGTTATCAAAAGCGCAAATCGACAAGCTGATAGACGAAACACCGGGCACCGCGTGGATGGCTTACAGCATTCATGGTAATGAATCTTCTGGCTCCGATGCGTCTTTGGCATTTATTTATCAACTATTAGCAGCGAAAGACCCCAAGGTTGCGTCCTTATTAGATAATTTGGTTATCTTAGTGGACCCGATGATGAACCCAGATGGACGTGCGCGCTTTACTAAGCGTTTGCAGGAAAATCGCGGCACGGCACCTAATTTTGACGTGCAATCTTTGCTGCACTCAGGCGCTTGGCCATTTGGTCGTACTAATCACTACTATTATGACCTTAACCGTGACTTCTATTTCGCTGTAAACCCTGAATCAAAGGGGCGCATTAAAGCGATTAATCAGTGGTTCCCGCAATTGATGATTGATGCTCACGAAATGGGCGCATTGGATACTTTCTTGATGGGCCCGCCGCGTGAGCCACTCAATGTCAATATTCCTAGCAGCACAAGGCAATGGAGCGAAGTATTTGCCGATGAGCAATCCGGCACATTCGACAACAAAAACTGGCCTTACTACACCGGCGAATGGTTCGAGAATTTGTATCCTGGCTATTCAAACTATGCAGAATATAAGGGCTCAGTGCATATTCTTTATGAGCAAGCGCGTACCGCGGAAGATGGCGTGAGGCTTCACAACGGCAATATTCGCACCTATAAAGAGTCCGTGGATTACCAATATGTGAGTTCATTGGCGAACTTAGAAACGTTGCAAAAGTATAGCAAGGCCATGTACAAGGACTTTGTAAAAAACCGCCTTGCGCACATTGACCCACAAGGAAAATACGGCCAGCGCAGCTTTGTGATATTGCCTACAGATAACACGTCACGATTACACAAACTATTGGATATCTTTGATTTACAGGGTATTGAATATGCAATCACCACGGCTGATATCCAAGTCAGCAAAGCCAAAAACCATCTTGGTCAGGTGAAAGCGACGACCATTCCCAAGGGCTCCATTGTTGTGCAAAACCGCCAATATGATGCGCCCTTGCTTGCCACCATTATGGAATTTGATGCTGAGCTAAAAGACTCTGTATTGCTCGAAGAGCGACAAAATACGCTGCGTGATGGCAGCTCAATTATGTACGATACCACCGCATGGAATGTCTCCATGATGTATGGTTTACCCGCATTGGAAGTACCACAGCATCTAGATAGAAGCCTCGGTGAGTATCAGCGTCCGAGCGAATTCGGTTTGGTGGACAAAGAAGGCGCGATTGCCTACATGGTCGATGGTGCAAGTGATGCCTCAGTTGCCTTCGCAGCGCGTCTACTTGAACAGGGTGTGAAGGTCCGTGTGCTTGATAAGGCGGGACTGTTTGACGAGCAAGCGTTTAATCGTGGCTCAGTGGTTGTGAATAAGTACGATAACGCCATGAGTGACGCGCAACTCAAAGAGTTACTCGATCAAGCTGCAAAAGATGTCAAAGTTCAGGCTATGGCAGTGACGCGTGGTTTAGGTAAAGGTGACTTGCCGGATATTGGTGGCGAAAACTTCAAACTGCTAACGGCACCAAAAATTGCCTTTATAAGCCAAAACGGTATCGCACCGGGTGATATTGGTTCGATGTGGCACTTACTTGATACCGAGTTGGGAATTCGCCACAGTCACCTCAATCAAGAGATGTTGTCGTATAGCGATTTGCGTTTGTACAACGTAATTATTGTGCCCAGTCGTTGGTATGGTGAACTCTCTAAAGCAAATATCGAGACCCTAGACAAATGGGTTGAAGCGGGCGGAACCTTAATAGTCAATGGAAATTCTGCGGCACAGTTAGCTGCGGCAGAAAAATTTTCAAACGTGTCTTTGTTAAAAGCGAGCTTTGAAAAGGCCGGCGAATACGACGTTGCGCTTATGCGTGAATGGCAAGCTAAGCAAGACACCATCGCCAACGCCGAATTGGTTAGTGCTAACACAGTCTCTGCCACGCTTTCTTTCCCATGGGATAAGGGGGAGAGCATCAAACCTATGTCGAAAGAACAACTTGAACAATGGCATGATTGGACGGCAGCTTTTATGCCTTCTGGCGCAATTTTAGCAGGGCGCACAGACCAAAAGCATTGGTTAAGTTATGGAGTGACTGAGCAATTACCTGTGCTCGCAGGCAACGTGCCTTTGTTTATGACCAAGCAAGGTGTGGATGCTGTTGTTCGCTATGGGGTGATGAGCGAAAACAAGCAAGCTGAGCAGCGTATGATTGGTTGGGCAACCGTGCCACAAGGACAAGATTTGTATGTGCGCATGAGTGGATTATTGTGGCCTGAGGCGGCGCAGCGTATGAGTAATACTGCTTATCTTACTCGAGAAGCCAAAGGCAATGGTCAAGTGATCATGTTTGCAAACATGCCTAACTTTAGGGGCGCAACCAAAGGCACTGCGAGGTTGCTACTGAATGCGATTGTGTATGGTCCAGGTCTGGGCACAGAAATGATGATCCACCTTTAAGCCTATGTTGTTGTCAAAAGCCGAGCCAAGTGCTCGGCTTTTTATTGCCATTTTCTCCATCGTGATGTTGGCAATGACAACTAAAATACTTAGAATTTGCTCCACTTTTCATCTCAGTGCGCAGTACTTTGCTTAATCAACCCATCGGCATTTTTGACTCAGGTATAGGTGGACTCACCGTTGCACAAGCGGTGCATCAGCTTATGCCAGCAGAGGATATTCTTTATGTCGCGGATGCGGGTTTTATGCCCTATGGCAGTAAAACTCCCATGCAAGTACAGCGGCGTTGTGAAGCCATCACATCACATTTAATTGAGCAAGGTGCAAAGGCGATAGTCGTTGCTTGCAATACCGCAACAATGGCAGCGATAGACGCTTTGCGCGAAGGTATTGATGTGCCCGTCATTGGTGTGGAACCGGGGGTTAAGCCCGCACTGGCATTGAGCCAAACAGGTGTGATTGGGGTGTTGGCAACGCCATCCACGATTGCCTCACCCAGCTTTCATAATTTGTGTGAACGTCAGCTACATGGGCGTGGCACCATTGTCTACCAGCCTTGCCCTGAGCTGGCGTCATCTATCGAAGCGTTGCGCCTTGAAGGTGATTACATGCAGGCATTGTTGTGGCAATACGTTGAGCCTTTGATGTCGAAAAATGTTGATACCCTAGTATTGGGTTGCACCCACTATGCCTTTGTATTGCCTACCTTGAAGCAGATTCTTCCTGCGCATATTCGCGTCGTCACGACTGAGCAAGCGGTGGCTGAGCAAGTTAAACGTCGTACCGCGCCTCACGCGCATGACACTATTGCAAAAGGTAGGGTGCAATTACTGACCTCGGCAGATGCAGCATCGTTGCGCCAGCAAGTGGCGGCTTTGTGGCCACAATTAACACCCACCGAGGTAGTCCAACACATTTTCTAAGTCTGCGATAACGTGCTGTTTTAACGCTTGTTAAGTTCGCGCTAAGGCTTGCCATTTTGTTGCCACAATTGCTCTGTAATTCTCCTTTTTTACACCCCTTTATTGCCACTGTGCCTTGTTTTAATTAGTTCCAAGCAAGGCGAGACACCAACCAATCACTTTCTCGCCCCACCTAGACCAACTGAGTAATAAAGGATGAAAACAATGAAAAAACAGCTTTTAGTAACCGCACTTGTATCTGTCATGGTTAGCGCGCCAGCAATGGCAAAAGAGAAAAAAGAAATGGCGCCTGAAACGGCATGGGGTTTAGGTGGCGGAGCCGCATTCGGCGCCATTGTCGGTGGTCCAGTGGGAGCCATTGCTGGGGCGTTCGTTGGCGCCCTTATTGGTGAAAAAGAGGCAGCGGAAAAGACCGTCGATGACCAAGCAATTATGCTTACCCAGTACAAGGATACTGACAAACAACTTCGTAAAACCTTAAAGAAAAATCGTGCTTTGATGGCGCAAATTAATAGCCTTGAAGATGAACAATACCGTTTGGAGCAAGCACGTGTTGATGACCTATTAGCAATGACGGTGCAGTTTCGCTCTGGCTCAGCAAACATTGAACCGCACTTTGCTGAACAGCTTGACCAACTGGCACTCATTTTAAAGCGTAAGCCTGATTTAACCTTGAACCTCAACGGTTATGCTGATGTGCAAGGGGATGAAAAAGCCAACCTAAGTCTGTCGCAGCGACGTGCTGATGCAGTAGCTCAACATTTAGTTAATCAAGGGGTGAATCAAAGTCAGTTATACGCGCAAGGCTTGGGCGAGCAACGCGTAGTCGCCAACGGTAATGAATATGAAACGAACTTCTTCGATCGCCGTGTAACGCTTACCGCGCGTGGTGCTGCGCAAAGTCAGATGGCAAAGAACTAAGCAGTCATCAAAGACGAGGACCAGATTATGTTGAGTAGTCCTAGCAAAGTGCTCACAGCGTTCGCTGTGAGCCTTTTATCCCTTCTGCACAGCGTCACATCACAGGCGCAGGAAGATGCGCAAGCGCGCCTTAATTTTCATGATGTGCAAGGTACCAGTGTTGCACCGGGGGTACTGTTACACACAAAGGCGTCGATGCAGATCACCGGGCTTATTAACCATGTTGAGATCACGCAAGTGTTTGAGAACCGCCATCCTTTCGCCGTTAATGCTCAGTATCTATTTCCACTGCCCAGTGAGAGTGCCGTGCATGGTATGGTGATGACGGTGGGTGAGCGAAAAGTTATTGGTAAAATCTCGGAAAAACAAGAAGCCGAGCGCCAGTACCAAGTTGCCAAGCGTGCAGGGAAGCGCGCTGCTATTGTCAAACAACAGCGCGCCAACATGTTTAGTTCGCGTCTAGCTAATGTAGGGCCAGGTGAAAGAGTAGAGATCACGCTGAATTACCAAGAGATGATTGCATTTCGCGGCGCGCAAATAAGTGTGCGTCTGCCGATGACCTTTACTCCACGTTATCACCCCAAACGTTATGAAATGGCCACCGAAGAAAGTGCACCATCACAACATACATCAGCCGCAGAACAAGGCTGGTTGAACCCTAAATTTGTGGCAAAACTAACACCACATCACGATGCCTATGCCCCGAATAAACCTTTATTGGAAGTGGATATCGATATCGACTTTGGTTTGGAATTAGAACACATCCAAACTCCCCAGTTTCACTCGGTGATTACTAATCCAAGTTTTGGTCATTATCGTGTGCAATTAACGGATAATGATATGAATCGGGACTTTGTATTACGCGCCAAAGTGGCGCCGAGCAACGAAGCCCAAGCGGCATTTTTCCGCCAAACTGCGAAATCAGGGGACTATGGTCTGATGATGTTGATGCCGCCAAGTGATGAGTTTATGACCACGCAACGGATGACCCGAGAAATCATTTTCGTGATTGATAGTTCTGGTTCGATGCATGGAGGTTCTATGGATGCGGCCAAACAAGCCGTGTTTTACGCCCTTGATAACCTCAACGATAATGACAGTTTCAACATTATTGATTTTGACAGCAACGCAAGTATGTTCAGACCTCAAGCTGTGGTTGCCAATGAGTTTAACCGCGCCGAAGCGGAGCGTTTTGTGTATAACTTGCAAGCTGATGGTGGAACGGAAATCGCCGATGCGCTCAATCATGCGCTGGATGGCAACATACACCCAGACTATGTACGCCAAGTGGTGTTCCTTACTGATGGCAGTGTGGGCAATGAACAAGCCTTATTTGAGCTCATTGGCCAGCAGTTAGGCGACAGTCGCTTATTCACCGTGGGCATCGGGAGTGCGCCGAACGCTTATTTCATGCGTCGTGCGGCGCATGTAGGTCGTGGTAGTTTCACCTTTATCAGCCATAGCAGTGACGTGAGCCGCCAGATGAAAAACTTATTTGAGCGCTTACAAAATCCAGCAATTCGCGATGTGCAGTTAAGCGGGTCATCTTCTCCTGAACTGGACTACTGGCCCAAGCCGTTGCCCGATTTGTACTTTGGTGAGCCCATTATGGTGGCAATTAAACTGACACCTGGGCAACAAGACATACTCATCGATGCGAACAGTCAATTTGGCCCACTGCAGATGCGCATGCCGATGCATGACAGCACCGCCAATTACCCGCACAGTGAAGCAATCGCTCGGTTGTGGGCGCGCCAGCAAATCTCCTCATTATTGTTGTATCACCAGCAAGATAAGGTGCGCCAACAGGTATTAGATTTAGCGCTTGAGCATCAGTTACTGAGCCCGTTTACCGCGTTTATTGCTATTGAAGACGTGCCAACATCAACGGTAGCAGAGCACGATGAACAAGTCGCGAATCCCGTGGCTAAAGACCAAAGCATGATGCGTTTTGCGCAAACGGATGGACAGTCAATGTGGCAGCTTCTGATTGGCGTTTTGTTGATGTTCATTACCGCAGCTTGGCGTTATAAAACGCGAGGTGTGCGTCATGGCTAGAACGTTGCGCCTTGTTTCGAGTCGATTGGCATTGATGGGCGTGTTTATCTTAGGGGCGAGTTTCTTCGCCCACGGCACTTATATGCAAGCCAAGGCATGGTTGGCACAAGCATTGATCGAGCACGCATGGCAACAAAGCCTTGAGCGCCAGGGGGCCGACGTGGCTCCTTGGTACTACGCAGATACCCATGTGGTTGCCAAATTGGCGGTGCCAACACTGGATATTGAACGGTTTGTTCTATCAGGAAGTAGTGGCAGAAACTTGGCCTTTGCGCCAGCTCATGACTTGGCATCAAGTCCACTAGGAGAAGAGGGAGGCAGTGTCATTGCCGCGCACAATGACACTCACTTTGCTTTTTTACGTCACGTGAAGGTGGGTGACGAAGTGTTGCTGACATTGCGAGATGGACACACCGAGCGCTACCGCATCACAGCCAAGCAGGTAGTTCATGAAAGTGAGACCGACTTGGCAATGAGTGATGGTTTGCACTTAGTGACGTGTTACCCCTTTAATTCACCGGTGTCAGGAACAGAGTTACGTTTGTTGGTGTCGGCAGTGAGTGTATCGTCATCTTCTTCTAAATCAACCACCACAGCTTGATGGCGTTGGCTCACCATCACGCCGACGAACACCACCGCGATGCTCAGCCATTGCCATAATGTGAGCACTTCACTGAGTACAATGGCACTGAGCAACAAGGTGAAAATCGGGATTAGATTAGAATAGGCAGCTGCAGTGAGCACCGATACTTTACTGATTGCATAGTTGTACATACCGTAACCGCCAAGAGTGACGAACGTGCCTAAATACAGAATATGGGCAAACGCGATAGGGTCGTGCTCTTGCGGCATTTCTACGAACAGCAAGAAGGGTGAAAAGAATAATGAGCCCGCAAGACCTTGCAGTGCAATCAGGGTTAGCGGTGCATAGCGAGCGCTCAGGTGTTTCACGCTCACGGTGTAAAACGCCGCACACACCATGGCCATAAATTCGAGCGTGTTACCCAGCAGTGGATTTGGCGCCTGCTCTGAACTTGGCGATACCGCCGTGAGTAAAATACTGCCGCCGATACAGAGGGTAAAGCCAACAATAATGGCACGGCTAATGTGCTCTTTGAGCATAAAAAAGGCCAGCAGCGCGACGATCAGCGGCAAGCAAGATACGATTACTCCAGCTTGTGAAGCTGACGTGTATTCCATCGCATGCCCTTCGAATAAGAAGTATAAGCATGGCTCTGCCAGACTCATTCCTAGCAGGTATTTCCAGTCGCCTTGTCGATATTCAAAACGTTTTACAAAACGCCATAAACACAAGCAAACTGCCAGTGTTGTAAGCATACGCAAGAAAATAACAATCGTTGGGTCGTACGCGCCGACCGCGTATTTCAATGAAATAAATGAACTCCCCCAAAGGAAGGTCGCGATTATTAAGCAGAGACTTGCAGGCATAAGGATAAACGAGGTCGAAAAAACGTGCCGCGATGCTAGCACACTTGAATTAAATTAACTTGTTTATTCGCCCTTGCATGGGGTAATAATGGGGCAATTTCGGGATTCGAGGACAGCAAGAAGTGCAAACATATGGGCAAACAATTGTCATTAAATTAGGCACCAGCGTACTGACCAATAATGGCCAAGGGTTAGACAGAGCGCACATGGTGGAATTGGTTCGTCAGTGCGTACAGCTACAAAAAGCAGGCAATCAAATTGTACTGGTATCCAGTGGCGCTGTGGCTGCGGGTCGCGAATTACTTGGACGTTCACCGAGTAATGAGACGTTGGCACAAAAACAAATGCTGGCTGCGATTGGGCAAAGCCAGTTACTGCACACCTGGCAGAGTTTATTCGCACTGTATGGCGTGCCCGTAGGGCAAATGTTGCTTACTCGTGCTGATTTGGATGACCGCGAACGCTATCTTAATGCCCGTGACACCATGCTTGCACTGTTAAAAGAAGGCGCAGTGCCTATTATCAATGAGAATGATGCGGTAGCCACTGCGCAAATAAAAGTGGGGGATAACGACAACCTCTCTGCACGCGTTGCTGTGCTTGCTGATGCAGATAAATTATTGCTTCTCACTGACCAACCAGGTTTGTTTAGCGCTGATCCTCGCTCCAATCCTGATGCCGAACTTATCCCAGAAATCCGTCATATCGATGACTCTGTCAAAGCGCTCGCTGGTGGCAGTGGCACGGCGGTGGGAACGGGCGGTATGGCAACCAAAGATCGAAGCTGCAAGTATTGCTCGTCATGCGGGCGTGGATGTCGTGATCAGTGCAGGTCATGGTGATGACGTTATTATCAAGTGCCTAGAGCAACAGTTAGGTACACGTTTTGTTAGCTTAACCGCACCAAAAAACACCCATAAACGCTGGCTTTTGGCTGGCCCATTAAGCAAGGCGAAAGTGGTTGTTGACGCCGGTGCGGCAAATGCGATCCGTAACCATGGTGCTAGCTTACTGATTGTCGGGATCACTGCATTTGAGGGTGAATTTAGCCGTGGCGAACTGGTGCATATTCTCGACTCTGATGGCGAAAGCGTCGGTAAAGGCGTAGCGCGATATCACAGTAAAGAACTCGCGCAACTTTTAGCGCGACCAGCAGAGCCCAAGGAAACGGTACTTGGTTATGATAATGGCGCGATGCTAATCCACCGTGATGATTTCGTTAGCTTTTTAGACTAGTCCAACTACACTTACTCTACTAAGTAGGTAATTGTTAAACGCGGATGAAAAGTAACTCTTGTGGTCACCAATGGATGATTACACTCACGCAAAAGTTGAGTGAGAATGAACTCGACTTGGAATTGAAAAACATCCTTGAACACTTGCTACATAACACATACTTTGCACTCTACATGGATAAGAGTGTGGCTGTAGAACCACAACCAATTTGTGTGTTCGCATCAGCTGGTTTTCCAGCATTTAACCAAAAACAGGTTACGAATGTGATGCGAACGTTAGACAGTGACTTGGTCCGCATATCTGGACAGGACGGCAAGCATTGTTATTTCCCGATGCATCGAAATAACAAGTTGATAGGCTTTGTCGTCTGTCAAAGCCGAGTTTTGAGCAGTTTAGAAAATGCGTTCGTCATCACCAACCTATTGAACATTTATGCTAATCAACAATACGTATTATACCGTTCTCGGCTTGACCCTCTGACCGAACTCCTCAACCGTCAATCATTTGATAGTCAAGTGATGGACATCTTGCAGCAAAACATACTGCTATCAGAACTAGGTGAAGCGCCGACTTGGTTCTTGGCTATGGCCGATATCGATCACTTCAAAGAAGTGAACGATAACTTTGGTCATGTAATAGGTGATGAAGTGATCATTCTTGTTGCACGCATGATTCAAGAAAACTTCAGCAACAAAGACTTTGTTTTTCGCTATGGAGGAGAGGAGTTTACCGTACTGTTTCGCGCCACTGATATGCAAACAGCACAGCTGTTGCTGGATACATGCCGTAGAGACATCGCAAAACGAGAATTTCCTCGGGTTAAGACGCTCACATTAAGTATGGGATTTTGCCAACTCATAGGCAGTGATATGGTGCCGCAACTCGTGCAAAAGGCGGATACCGCGCTGTACGCAGCAAAAAATGGCGGCCGTAATCAAGTTGTGAATTTTCATGAATTGCCAACCGTGAACCTCACAGGCGACTACGGTGAAGGCTTTGACGACGACATGTTGGAGCTATTTTAACCGACGTGATACACTCTGCGCCCCAAAATTGTTAGCGATAAGAGTGCTCATGAAGTTTGTACGTTGGTTTTTAGGCCGCATCATTTTGTTTTTCAATTTCATTTTTACCCCGCGCAGTAAAAAGCGTGAACCGCAAGCCCAGCAGCAGCTAGATGCGCAAACTGCGAACATGGCTTTGTATCAATTTCATGCATGCCCGTTTTGCGTAAAAGTACGTCGTTCAATCAAACGCAACGGTCTTAATATTGAAACTCGTGATGCTAAAAATGATGACAATTATCGTCAAGAATTAGCACAGCAAGGCGGCAAGGTTAAAGTGCCGTGCCTGCGTATTGAAGAAAATGGTCAAGTGCAGTGGATGTATGAATCATCAGATATCGTTGCTTACCTAGATAAGTTAGCGGCATAAATCCCTATTCCTTCCCCGCAATGAAACACGGCGCAAATTATCTCTAATCTGTGTGTTCATTGCGGCGTTTTGTGCTACGAAATTACCCGCCTTTGTGCTAGCATTTGCAGCAAATTTTTAGTTGCTATATGAAAGAGAAGCTAGCATGACTGAGAACAAGATTGTTCGTACCCGCGTTGCCCCGTCACCAACGGGTGATCCGCACCTAGGCACAGCCTACATTGCCCTATTTAACTATTGCTTTGCCAAGCAGCAGGGCGGTGAATTTGTATTACGTATCGAAGATACGGATCAGGTACGCAGCACGTCTGAGTCTGAACAAGCAATCATGGACAGCTTAAAGTGGTTAGGTTTGCAATGGGATCACGGTCCAGATGTGGGCGGTGAGTTTGGCCCTTATCGCCAGTCCGAGCGCTCTGATTTATACCGCAAATATGCGCATCAATTAGTAGAGCAAGGTAAGGCATTTTACTGTTTTGCTACCGCTGAAGAACTTGATGAAATGCGTGAGCAGCAAATGGCCGAAGGTCTGCGCCCTAAATACGATGGTCGTGGCTTAAACCTAAGCGAAGACGAAGTCAAAGCAAACCTTGAAGCGGGCAAACCATACGTTATTCGTATGAAAATCCCTGCTGAGGGCACCTTCACGTTCAACGACTACCTACGTGGCGACATTGAGATCCCGTGGGAAAACGTCGACATGCAGGTACTATTGAAGCAAGACGGCTTCCCGACTTACTTCCTAGCAAACGTTGTTGATGACCACCACATGCAAATCAGTCACATCTTCCGTGGTGAAGAGTGGATCAACTCAGCGCCTAAACTACTAAAACTATATGAAGATTTCGGTTGGCAGCCACCTGTGCTTGGTCACTTACCTCTGCTTCGTAACCCAGATAAGTCGAAGTTGTCTAAGCGTAAGAACCCGACCTCAATCAACTACTACAAAGAAATGGGCTTTTTACCAGAAGCGGTATTGAACTACCTAGGTCGTATGGGTTGGTCTATGCCTGATGAGCGTGAAAAGTTCACCTTGGAAGAGATGATCGAGCACTTCGATATGAAGCGTGTATCACTGGGCGGTCCGGTATTCGACGTTGAAAAACTGAAGTGGTTAAATGGTACGTGGTTACGTGAAGACTTCTCTGACGAGCAGCTTATTCAGCGATTTGTCGAGTGGAAATACAATGGTGCTATGCTACAGCGCATCTTGCCTGAAGCGAAAGCACGTATCGATACGCTATCTGATCTTGTGGACTTAGCGGGTCACTTTGTTGCTGGTATGCCGCATTACGATCCTGCATTGCTAACAGACGGCAAGGTAGAAGAAGATGTAGTACGCCAAGCGTTACAGTTCTTCATCTGGGAACTTGAAGTGCTGCGTACATGGGAAAAATCTGAAATCTTCGCCATTGCGAAGAAAGTAGCGACGTTCCACGAGCTTAAAATTAAAGATTTCCTAGAGCCAATCTTCGTTGCAATTACGGGCAAGAAATCATCGACTTCTGTTATTGATGCGATGGAAATCTTGGGTTCTGATATGTCTCGTGCCCGTCTGCGTGTTGCCCTTGAGCACTTAGGTGTTTCCAAGAAGCAAGCGAAGAAGCTAGAGAAAGCATACCGCGATTTTAACTAATAAAATTGTGAGAAATACCAGCCGTCTTGTCCACAAGACGGCTTTTTTTGTGCCAAATTGTGGTAAAACACAACAGATACGACCTCTCTTTGCGTATTTTTTGTTACACTGCCGCAGTTTTTTTGTACTCAAGTAGAGCAAATATGTTAGAGCAGTATTATCAAGATTTTGGCACCCACGTGTGTATTACCCGCGAACAGGGCAGCCGTTTTGCCAAAGGCGTTGCTGATGATTTCAATCCACTTCATGATGTTGAAGCGAAAAAATTCTGTGTGCCAGGTGACTTACTATTTTCTGTAGTACTTGATAAATACGGTATCAACGAGCAAATGCGCTTTACTTTTGCCAACATGGTTGATGAAGGCGTAAAGCTAGGTATGCCACAGGGCGCTGCACAGTTCGACATCAAAGATGGCGACAAGTGTTACCTCAGTGTGGCGCGTGAAGGTAACAATAATGCCTGCAAAACGCTAACAAATGCACTGATCAAAAACTACGTTGAGTTCTCGGGTAAAGCATTCCCACACGTAGTCATCCCGTTGATGGCGACGAAAGGGGTAATGATTAACCCTGCGCGCCCGATGATTATCTATGAATCAATGAGCATTCACCTTGATAAACTCGATGCGGTTGCGCCAGATTTGCGTGAAGCGGAGCATGAGTTTACGTACGAAGGTAAGCGCGGCAAAATCGTATTACGTTTTGATTTACTTGAAAACGGAGAAGTGATTGGTCGTGGTGAAAAGCACATGGTGGTATCGGGTCTTCGTGAGTATTGCCAAGACACGGTGGATGAATTAATCCGTGGTTACAATGAGAAAAAGGCAGCGTTGAAACCAGCATAATTGTGGTCGAGGCGTCGACAAGGCGCTTTTTTGTAGGTCGGTGCTTTGCGCCGACACCGGTTTTATCTACAAGATAGCTCTGTAACGCCATCAATCCGTTAGTTGAATATGCTGATCGCTGCGCTTTAAAGGGGCTGATGCTTTTGCATCGTCCCTTTTTGTTTGACCGACAGCAAATAGCCGAGATCGAAAGCGTGCATCTAAACGGGCAAGCAGATACCTGTGAGTTTGGATGAGTTCGCCAAGTGCCGATAACGGACCTTCATACGTAACTCGTTTCTGCCCCAAAAAGAGTTAACGTAAATGCTCTAAGTTTACCTATGAGAGAGGATTGAACATTCTCTATATTGGAAGCACTCATATAGTATCTCGAATGTTTATTTTTTTATTTAGCTGGCCAATGCACTATTAATATATTCAATACTTTCAGCTTTGAGCACGTTGACCGTTGATTAATAGGTCTCATTTATTGAAACGTAATAAACAGTCTCTCAAACACCCAAAAAGAAGCAATTGAGCCAATTAGGTACGATGCCGTTGTAATTCCCGCCCATTGGAACGCCCTTTGCGTACCCGTCTTTCACCAACTTTTCATAACTAGAGTAGCTTTTATCGAACCCCTTACCTGCAAAGAAACGAACTTTCATACGTGGGCCACTAGTGGCGTAAGTTTCTTTGGCAAGCATTGAATCCCAAATGGCAGAGCGAGTGTTGGACTCAGCCCATACAGCAGCGAGTGCTCCAGGATTTGCGTCTGCAATGAGCATCTCACCCTCAAGCATGTTCTTGGAGCGGCCTTCAGACTTTTGATCAGCAAGACCATGACTACCAACACTGTAATTGTCCTCTTCAACATTACTTGGTGTACCGTTGTGGCTATTGGTGCCACCGACAAAACCATATTTAAATGGGTTTACATCTAGTTGCTCTTGGTATTTAATGCCTCGCCCCAAGCCATAACGAACGTAGTTTTCTTTGATGAAAGCGCGGCCATTAAACTTCTGAATGGTGACTGCATTTTCAAAATCAGCAAATTCATCGTTAGGCCAGACGTTAGGAATAACTTCGGAGTTACCCTTTACTTGCATCATTTCAATGAGCGGTTCCATACTCGCTCTTGTTTGTGCATAGTCTTTATCAACGGGCTTGCCTGATAAAGATGCTTCAGCGAACAATAAGCCTTTACTCTCATTCGAGTTGTGCGGAATCGCAAACACTTTTCTACCTTCCTCACGTTGTGATTTCATCCATGCCCACAGTTGCTCAGGTCTACTGCCCTCATTAGAAGAAAATGGCACATCGGGAAGGTTAGTGTCTCGGAATAAAATATTGCTCCTGCTGGTTTGCCCCACCAGGAGCCGATGTCCATTCATAGGCATGAATGGTGGTAAACTTACCTGGCTCGTAATGCGCTTCTGTGGCCTCAATGTTTTTTTGCCATGTTGACTTAACCGCCTCTGTACCTTGATAAAAATCAGGGTGAGGACTCCCTCCTCCAGCTAGAGGAGTAAGTACATATTGATTGTAAAGTTTGAGAGCTGTGGTTAAATCCTCCGCTTCCCTAAATGCCTTGGCAATTTCATGGTCGTAACCCGGCGCACCTTCATTCATCAAACTGTATGCTTCACCCATGAATTTAGAATGGTCAGTGACAGCAACAAAATCTAAAGGACGTTTAATTTTGTGCATACTGCCGTTGACCATCATTTTTTCGCCTTTGGCAAATCGGTATGCGTCCTCAGGTGTTAATCTGTTGCTCGCAATAAATGCATCCATTGAGACGCCTGTATGAACATGCGTTTCACCAAAGTAAGCGTCTTTTAACGGATTTTACTTTACTTTGGCTTCAGCTTCTTCCCAAGAGTTAGCTGCCGCCGCACTGCTAGCACTATAAATTGCAGGCAACATAAGCACGTATATTAAAGAGCGCAAAGAGGTAGTCATAACGAGAATCCTTTTGACATGTGAGCAAAATACATCCAATACCTATTAAAGGTAATATCCTTAAAAGGTTAACGCAACAAATCGACAAGAAAAATGAAATGAAGGAGTTGATGGTAAACATACGCTCTCTCAATGAGAGGAGCGAATTAGTTCTGTGCAACTACCTAATAAATCGTATAAATATCCACGTCTAGCGATGAAAGTGCCTATAATGGTTCTAAGGATTTCTTGAGAAAGTATTATGAATTCGTTGTTGTATGGGTGTTATAAGCTTGTAGATGTTTGGAATACTGACTTTGATCAAAAAAGCGTAAAGGAATATTGGGTATCTAATGGCTTTCTAGGGGAGATTGAGGCAAATAAGCGCATACGGGAAGTGCTGTTGCTAATCTTTTGCAATGAAGTCGTTGTTGGCGTTATTACTGCCGCGCCATTTCAACGCGATAGTAAAAGCTACTTGTATGGGAGGATCTCTATTGCCAAACCTCATAGAGGTACACAGCTATTTTCAGTCGCTTGGAAGTTTATTTTGCATAACCTAAGTGCCCGTAAGAATAATGGTCAACTGGAGCAGTCTGGGTTGGTCGTCGAGCTAAGTAATCCAAAGTTAGCTACTTTAGCTGTTAGAAAACGGATTCTTCAGCCGCTCAAAGCGATACCTATGGGAGTAAGCAAGAATAACATGCAGGTGTGGCTATATGAGTTTTGAGTTTACTTATTCTAAAAATATTCCTGAACTTATGCGCCGCTTGAATATCAGTGTCATGTTTACAACTTATCAAGCAGACCGAGTTGTTCTGCTTAATAGTAGCGACAGCGGATTGAAGTGTTTAGTTAGATATTTTCCGCGCCCGATGGGGATTGCGCTAAATGACGACTTACTTGCGATAGCGATGAAGGATCAGGTAACTACTTTCAAACAAAGTTCAAAACTGGCATTTGAATACCCTAACAAGCCAGGTCAATATGATTCAATATTTTTCCCTTTGTCTGTTCACTTTACAGGGAAGATTGATGCCCACGACGTCAGTTTTAGCAATGAAGGACTTGTTGTCGTCAGCACCGCATATAATTGTATATCCAAAGTTGGTGGCACGTTTGGTTTTGAACCACTGTGGAAACCAGACTTTATAGATGAAGTATTCCCTACAGATAAATGCCATTTAAATGGTATGGCTATTGATGAAAATGGAGAGCTCGCTTTAGCAACAGCCTTCTCAGAAACGAATGTGTACTTCGGGTGGAAACAAACCAACCAAAATGGTCTATTATTTGATTTGAGAAATAACACTGTTGTGTGTCGTGATTTGCAAATGCCTCATTCTCCGAGGGTTTTTAATGGCGATATTTACCTGCTGGAATCGCTAGCGGAAACCTTGGTTAGGATAGACCGTGAAACCGGAATGAAAGAAGTCTTATATAAGTTTACTGGTTTTGCGCGTGGAATGAACTTGATTGGAAAATACGCTTTCATAGGTATATCCAAATTTAGAGAAGAGTCTTTGAGAAATCTCAGTATCAACATTGACAATAGTAATGTGGTCCCATCGATAGTCGTGTTTGATTTATCCAAAAATACTGTCATCGGTGAAATTCAATTTCATTCAGATATTGAAGAAATATATGACGTTGTGTGCGTAAAAGGAACGATAAGCACTAATATTCTCAATTCAAATGAAGTTGATGGGTACAACCCTATTAATACTCCGAGTCTAACAGGGTGGTTCAAGACAGAAGGTGATTAATTGGGACAGTTGATAGGGTATTCCTATGCAAAATGTTCGATTAGTTGGTCCTATACATACGCCAATTTCTGTTGCGGTAGCAATTGCGCTTTATAATTCACCAGCCGTAGCTTCTAATTTCCACTTCGATGAATATAGTAATCACTCTGCATCAGAAATTCTGTTTATAGATGAGCGTATTGAGCGCAGGGATGAACTTTTACAAAACCTTAACGACAACATTAAACCAGTTATTGTCAGCTCTGTAGAAGACGCCTTTAAAAAAATGGTCCTTGTTATTAAAGAGCAAGGACTCAATGACTTAACGAGAGTATCGATTCTATCCCATGGCTTAGCGGGTCAGATGAACATAGGTAACAACAAAATCGATTATCGTTACCTTACTACCAATGCAGATGTTAAAGAATTTCAGTCACTACTTTCAGGTAAAGAGCTAGTTTTATTGGGTTGTGACATCGCAAGTGGCGATATTGGTCAGAAATATTTGAATGAACTAAGTGCAGACTCCTCAATTCACATAGCTGCGTCAGATGATATCACAGGCCACTCAAGTCAAGGTGGTGACTGGGTTCTTGAATACAATCCAAATAACATAAGTGACTACATACCGTTTAAAGAAGACGTCATTAGAAACTACCCCAAAACGTTTGTTGCGCCTGACTTTGTCGAAGGAACGAGTATTTTCAATGGTCGTGCAAACAATACCCTCGGGCAAGTGGTGTTTGGCGACATTGACTCTGATGGTGATCAGGATGCAATTTTTTATGGCGATCAAATTCTCGATCGAATTTATAAAAACGATGGTGCGGGAAATTTCACATCATTTTCAACGATTTCAGTTACCGGTGAACGTAGCTTCCAATATGAACTGAGAGACATTGATGGTGATAACGATCTCGATGCGTTGATTAGAGCGTCAGGTGATCCGTTGGCTATCTATGTAAACGACGGCTCTGGTAATTTTTCTTTTTCTCAAGGGTTAGCTGGCAGGGCACAAGCATTTGCTGCTGAAGACTTTGACGGGGACGGCGATATTGATATTGCCGTCGCTAACTATGATTCGAGTAATAGTAGTCTTAACAAAATATACATTTTTGAAAATGATGGCGCGGGTGCTTTTTCGAATGTATCCGACATTACTGAGACTAGTTGCGCAGGGACAAATGGAAATTATTATTACGACATTGAAGCGCTTGATGCGGACAACGATGGCGACATGGATATTATTTCCGCAAATGAAGACTGTGGAAATACATACCTAAATAACGGTTCGAATTCGTTCACGGTGCAAGAGACATTTGGAACTGTTTTCCTCACAACGGTCCTTAAAGGTGATTTTGATAATGACGGTGACGAGGACTTTTATGTTCCCAAGGCTTTGTTTGACGGGGATCAAAGTAACCCAACTAACTACTATTCAGTGCTATTTACCAACAATGGCACAGGAACGTTTACTCGCACAAATTTAGACGACGATACCGTCGACGGCTCCAGAACAACCAACGAGAAATTGTACGGTGATTTTGATGATGATGGTGATATCGATTACATCAAAAATGACACCTTCTATTTAAACAACGGTTCAGGCTCTTTTACTGCTGGCCAACAAATAAACATTGAAGTGATTGCTTCGGATTCATACAACAATGGAGCATATCGTGGTACACGAGGAATGGGTGTAGGGGATGTGGATGGTGATGGGGACACTGATGCCATTTTTAAAGGAGAGGACAAGTATTACACGTCACCTAACTACGGGTATGAATATCAGGTAAAAAGCTTCATATCAGCAACGGCAAATAATGCACCGTCCATATCTGGTGCGCCAACATCAGTCACTATTACCGAGGACACGCAATCAAATGTTGATTTGTCTAGTGTAGTCTTCGCTGATGCTGATGGTGATGAACTAACAGTAACAATGACCTTGACCAATGCAACTTTTGCAGCACCAGCAGATGGCTCTGCGATCAGTGTTACAGAGTCGTTGATATCCCCAACGCAAATACAGCTACAGGGCTCAGCTGCTAACATAAACACATACTTAGATACCAGCAGCAATATTCAGATTACTGGTGCAGCTAACCTTAACGGAAGCAATGCAGCGACCTTAACAATTGCCGCAGTTGATACGTCGTCGGCTCCTTTAGCCAGCAACCCCAGTGTGAACATAAATATCACCGCAGTAAATGATCCTCCCTCTGGCAGTGTGACAATCAGCGGCACGCCCACGCAAGGTGAGACACTGACTGCCAGTAATTCACTTGCAGATGAAGATGGCCTCGGTGCGATTACTTATCAATGGTTACGCGATGGCGTGGCGATAAGTGGTGCGACAAACAGCACGTATGTGTTGACCCAAGATGATGTCGGCACACAAATTTCCGTAACGGCCAGCTACACAGATGGGGGCAGCACGCTTGAGAGTGTGACATCCGCAGCAACTGCGGCGGTCGCGAACATTAACGATGCACCATCGGGAAGTGTGACAATCAGTGGTACAGCGGAGCAAGGGCAAACACTGACAGCGAGCAACACGTTATCAGATGCAGATGGTATCGGTGTGATTAGTTATCAATGGTTACGTGATGGTGTGCCAATTAGTGGCGCAACGGGCAGTAGCCTTATGCTGACGCAAACCGATGTAGGCACGCAAATTTCAGTTACGGCCAGTTACACAGATGGTGGTGGTGCGAGTGAAAGTGCTACGTCGGCTCAAACCAGTGTGGTGAGTAATGTGAACGATTTACCGACGGGCAGCGTGATAATCAGTGGTACGGCAACAGAAGATGAGACGCTAACGGTCAGTAATACATTGGCTGATGAAGATGGTTTGGGTGTCATCAGTTACCAATGGTTCAGAGGAGGTGTCGCAATCGCTGGAGCCACAGGAACGAGTTACATGTTGACACAGGATGATGTGGGCTCCCAAATTACAGTCAGTGCCAGTTACACCGATGGTGGAAGCACTGCGGAGAGCGTGACCTCATCACCAACGAGCTCGGTGGCCAACGTGAATGATGCGCCAACAGGCAACGTGACAATCAGCGGCACGCCCACGCAAGGTGAGACGCTGACTGCCAGTAATTCACTTGCAGATGAAGATGGCCTCGGTGCGATTACTTATCAATGGTTACGCGATGGCGTGGCGATAAGTGGTGCAACAAACAGCGCGTATGTGCTGACGCAAGATGATGTAGGCACGCAAATTTCCGTAACGGCCAGCTACACAGACGGGGGTAGCACGCTTGAGAGTGTGACCTCAGCCCAAACTGCGGTAGTTGCAAACATAAATGACGCGCCCACGGGCACAGTCACAATTAATGGCACCCCAACGCAGGGTGAAACATTAACAGCAAGTCACGATCTCGCCGATGAAGACGGTTTAGGTACGATAACCTATCAGTGGTTGCGTGATGGCGTGCCCATTAACGGTGCCACAGGCGGAACGTATCTGCTCACCCAAACCGATGTAGGCACGCAAATTTCGGTAACGGCAAGTTACACAGATGGTGGTGGTGTGAATGAAAGTGTCACGTCGGCACAAACCAGTGTGGTCAGTAATGTGAATGATTTACCGACGGGCAGCGTGATAATCAGTGGCACGGCAACAGAGGATGAGACGCTAACGGTCAGTAATACACTGGCTGATGAAGATGGTTTAGGTGTCATCAGTTACCAATGGCTCAGAGGAGGTGTCGCAATTACTGGAGCTACTGGGACAAGTTACACGTTGACGCAAGATGATGTGGGCAGTCAAATTACAGTGAGTGCTAGTTACACCGATGGTGGAAGTACTGCAGAGAGTGTGACGTCGTCGCCGACGAGCTCTGTGGCCAACATTAATGATGCACCATCGGGAAGTGTGACAATCAGTGGTACAGCGGAGCAAGGGCAAACACTTACAGCGAGCAACACGTTATCAGATGCAGATGGTATCGGTGTGATTAGTTATCAATGGTTACGTGATGGCGTGCCCATTAGTGGTGCGACTGGCAATAGCCTTACGTTGACCCAAACCGATGTAGGCAAGCAAATTTCGGTAACGGCAAGTTACATAGATGGTGATGGTGCGGATGAAAGTGTCACGTCGGCACAAACCAGTGTGGTCAGTAATGTGAATGATTTACCGACGGGCAGCGTGATAATCAGTGGCACGGCAACAGAGGATGAGACGCTAACGGTCAGTAATACACTGGCTGATGAAGATGGTTTAGGTGTCATCAGTTACCAATGGCTCAGAGGAGGTGTCGCAATTACTGGAGCTACTGGGACAAGTTACACGTTGACGCAAGATGATGTGGGCAGTCAAATTACAGTGAGTGCTAGTTACACCGATGGTGGAAGTACTGCAGAGAGTGTGACGTCTTCGCCGACGAGCTCTGTGGCCAACATTAATGATGCACCAACAGGCAGCGTGACAATCAGTGGCACCTCAACGCAAGGTGAAACTCTGACTGCAAGTAATTCACTTGCAGATGAGGATGGCCTGGGTGCAATTACTTACCAATGGCTACGCGATGGCGTGCCCATCAATGGTGCCACTGGCGGAACGTATCTATTAACCCAAGCCGATGTAGGCACCCAAATCACAGTGAGTGCCAGTTACACAGATGGTGGCGGTACCGCAGAGAGTGTGACTTCAACGCCGACTGCGGTGATTACGGATACGAATGATGCCCCCACAGGCACCGTCACAATCAGTGGCACCCCAACGCAGGGTGAAACATTAATAGCAAGTAACGACCTCGCTGATGAAGACGGGTTAGGTACCATAACCTACCAATGGTTACGTGATGGCGTGCCCATCAATGGTGCCACTGGCGGAACGTATCTATTAACCCAAGCCGATGTAGGCACCCAAATCACAGTGAGTGCCAGTTACACTGATGGTGGTGGTACCGCAGAGAGCGTGACTTCAGCCCAAACAGCGGTAGTTGCAAATATCAATGACGCGCCCACAGGCACAGTCACAATTAATGGCACCCCAACGCAGGGTGAAACATTAACAGCAAGTAACGATCTCGCCGACGAAGACGGTTTAGGTACGATAACCTATCAGTGGTTGCGTGATGGTGTTCCCATCAATGGCGCGACAGGTGGCAGTTATTTACTAACCCAAGCCGATGTAGGGTCACAAGTCACGGTGAGCGCCAGTTACACAGATGGCGGTGGTAGCGAGGAGAGCATGACTTCAGCACCCACTGCGGTGATCACAGATACGAATGATGCACCCACAGGCACGGTGACCATCACTGGTACTCCAACCCAAGGGGAAACATTAACGGCGAGTAACGATCTCGCTGACGAAGACGGTTTGGGTATCATTACTTATCAGTGGTTACGTGATGGCGTGCCCATTAACGGAGCCACAGGTGGCATTTATCTACTAACCCAAGCCGATGTAGGGTCACAAATCACGGTGAGCGCCAGTTACACTGATGGCGGTGGTACAGTGGAGAGCGTGACTTCTGCCTCGACTACGGTGGTTACGGATACGAACGATGCACCCACAGGCACAGTTACAATTAATGGCACCCCAACGCAGGGTGAAACATTAACAGCAAGTAATGACCTCGCTGATGAAGATGGTTTGGGCACCATAACCTATCAGTGGTTGCGTGATGGCGTGCCCATCAACGGCGCTTCTGGAGCGACGTATTTGCTGACAGGGGATGATGTTGGTGCGCAAATATCAGTTGTTGCAAGTTACACCGATGGACAGGGTAATGACGAAAGCGTGACTTCGCTATCGACCAACGTTATTACCACTAGCAACAATCCACCTACTGGTACTGTGTCAATAAATGGTTCCGCGACGTTTGGCTCTACGTTGAGCGCTAGTAATGACCTAGACGACCCTGATGGAATAGGCACAATTACTTATCAATGGTTACGTGATGGGGTGCCGATAGTGGGAGCCATAGGTGACATTTACACTCTAGGTGAGTCCGATATAGGTAGCCAAATATCCGTAGTGGCGAGCTATGTAGATGGAAATGGCAATTCCGAATCAGTGACTTCATCAAGTACTGACATTGTCATGGCAAGAAATGTAGCGCCTGTCGCGATGGACTCTCAAGTGTCTGTAGATGAAGACGCTAGTGTGTCGTTTGAGCTCAATGCCTCTGATGAAAATGGTGATGAGCTGCAAGTAACAATTATTACCCAACCACAACAAGGAGTTCTCAGTCCTCAGGGGGGTTATGGCTGTTTACTCCAAATCAAGATGTGAATGGCGAAGATATGTTCACATTTTCTGTCAATGATGGTGAATTTGAATCAGAAACTGCAACTGTTTCCATAACAATTAACCCTATCAATGACGCGCCGCAAGCGATTGATGATCAATTCAGTGTCTCTGCAACAGAACCGCAGCCTCAAGTGCTTAATGTCCTAGAGAATGACGTCGATATCGACGGTGATATGCTGACACTTTATCAAGCGGCTGTTGATATTGGTGATGTTACGATTGTTGATAACATAATGCGTTACATACCCCCACAGGGGTTTAACGGCCACGCAACGCTCAACTATACAATACGTGACCCTGATGAAGAATCATCAAGCGCCGAAGTACTCCTTAGCATCAGCTCAGAAGGGGAAGAAATTGTCATCACGGCACCTGCTGATATTGCAGTTCCTGCAAAAGGCTTATTTACAAAAGTAGATTTAGGTACTGCAACTGCGGTAAATGCCAGAGGAGAAAATGTTGCTGTTACAGCCGACACAGACGGTTTCTTTGCGCCAGGAAAATACAGAGTAATCTGGAGTGCGAGTGACGGCGATAGTTCCGTATCTGCAGCCCAATCAGTAGACGTAATACCCCTAGTCAGTCTCAGTAAAGACCAAGCTTTAAGTGAAGGTAGTAATGGTCAGTTCAAAGTTATCTTAAATGGTAATGCGGCGGTTTATCCAGTTTCGATAGGATTGACTCTTAGCGGAACTGCGGATTTTTCTGATCACAGCGTTATTCAGGATACCGTTACATTGAGTGAAGGGGAGGTCGAGAAAGTTATCGCCTTCGATATATATGAGGATGGTATCAGTGAAGGAAATGAAGAAGTTATCGTTTCATTGAGTTCTGCTGAAAACGCAGTGTTTGGCCCCAAAGTCGTTCACAAAATCACGATAGTTGAAGGAAACGTTGCGCCCAACTTGTCGTTGTTTGCCTCTCAAGGCAGAATGAAGTCGAATACACGTCTGGTAAGTAAAACATTAGGAGATGTCACAATTACAGTGGATATTGATGATCCGAATCAATTCGATAACCACACGATTACTTGGTTGCCTAGTGATGGTTCAATTACAGACTTAGATTCTGAAGATGCTGCATTTACATTTGACCCAGCGGCACTTGCGACTGGTCTGTACACCTTTATCGTCAACGTCAACGATGGAACGGCAACAACGTCAGCAAGACTGAAACTAGTGGTAAATGAAGCGCCGCCTCAGCTGACGCAAGTTGACAGTGATGAGGACGGAGTTAACGATGACCAAGAGGGTATTGGAGATGATGATGGCGACGGTATACCAAATTACCTCGATTCAGGGTTAATTACCAACAACGTTGTTCAAGAGCGACTCCTGACAAATGGCTCTTTCCTCATCGAAACTGAACCTGGTTTAGACATTCGGTTAGGGGATATTGCACTTAGAGCGAGCAATTTTGCGACCGGTGTGTCGGGCTCAGATATCGTGCAATTTGGTAACAATGGCGATGGTGCGGACCAAGACAATGGCTATTCCTATACCAACGGTTTGTTTGATTTTAGCATCGAAGGACTTCCGTTAAGTGGCCAGTCTGTAAGTGTTGTTCTCGCACAGTTTGAGCCACTTTCAGCAAGTTCTATATACAGAAAGCTCATTGGCAACTCATGGGGCAATTTTGTCATTGACGATAATAATTTAGTCGCTTCCGCACCCGGTGTGCCGGGATATTGTCCTCCTCCAGGGTCAAGTGAGTACATTACTGGACTCGGAGAAGGTAATTGGTGTGTTCAACTCACTATTGAAGATGGTGGTCCTAATGATGCAGATGGACAGGCCAATAGGGTTATCGAAGACCCAAGTGGTGTTGCCATAGCACTAACAGGGAATCAATTACCAATCGCCGTGAAAGATAATATTGCCCTTAGAGGTGCTACAAACGTCACAGTCGATGTTATCGCAAACGATACGGATTCTGATGGTGATGAACTCATTATTACCAGTGCGAACGCAGATATTGGCCAAATCACCATTGTAGATAACAAACTTCACTATACTGTGACCGATGGATTCTATGGAATCGTCACTGTGAATTATGGAATCAGCGATGGCCGTGGTGGTTCAGCATCCGGCACATTGACAATTAATGTGTTGGCAAATTCATTCCCCACAGTGGAAGATGAAATGGTTGATACGGATGATAGAACTCAAATCACAATAAATGTATTGGCTAACGACAATGATGATGATGGAGATGCATTAACCGTAACCATTGCATCTGCTGAACAAGGTGAGGTTACCATTAACGCAGATAATACGCTAACGTACAAACCGTTAATTGGTTATCAAGGTAACGATATCATCACTTACACTGTTGATGACGGCTTTGGTGGAGTAACCCAAGGTAGTGTTACAGTTAGAGTGAAAGCGTATGTCGCTTCAACAGTGACTAACACCGCATCAGGGGGAGGGAGTACGTCATTATTCTTTATCACTTTACTACTCATAGGGCTCGTAGAGCGATTTGCTAAAACATTATCTAAGAGGGCTGACCAATGAAGTTTTCAATTTTTTCGATAACATTTTTGTTGTTCAGTGCTCACGTGAATGCAACACAACTTCAAATAGGTGTGTGGCTGGGGAAATCACAAACTGACGTTAGGGGTTATGACCCATCTATGACGTCTGTTGATGATTCAGATTCCAGCTATAGGATTGAAGGAAGTTACCTGTTTAGTGGTCGTTTTTCTATTGAGTTTGGTTATGTCGATCAAGGAGAGGGGCAGGTTATCCTGAAAAATGATTCTCTGATCCCGTCAGTTATCACCAAAAAGTGGGCGAAATCGCGCCATTATTGGGCAGCGGATTTACCGTTGGTGGTGATTATAAGTTTTGGCAAAATGACAGTTGGTCGGCTTCATTCGACTTCGGTATTTTCGAATGGGAAAGTGAGATTGTAAGTGTCAGTGACGTTGGTGTCCTTAAAAGTGAGTTTGATGGTACAGACCTGTATTTAGGTGGGCAGCTCTTTTATAGTATTTCATCGGGTTGGGATATTGGTCTAGGCTATCGAAACTACCACATGGAAGAAAGTGTGCATGCATACTCGGTAGGGGTGACGTATAAATTTTGAAATGTTTTAAAAACAAAAAAAAGGAAGCCTATGGCTTCCTTTTTTGCACCCGATCGTCAAAAAGTGATTACTTATCTTCGTCTGGCAATGTTCCGTTGAGCTCTGATACTGTTGAAAAGCATAAGTTTAAGTTAAATGGGAGCGCTGTAGAAAATTGTTCTGTTGAGGAAATAATTGAAACTATTAAGCAAGACAAAGCCGAACGAAAAATCAAAGAAAGAGTATTTGACGCATTTAGTTTGGGTCTCTTTTTAGGTGTATTTTTGCCTGAATTTCTGGCTGCTCTACTCAAATGGATATTTTAAGAATGGTACATAACAAAACGCTTAAGTCACTCACTTCGTTCGCTGGGACGCATACATGAGGGGCGGCTTCACCATTATGCGTCACGCACCTACGCCCCTTAGCTTAAAGTTACCGAATAAATACACTAACGTGTTTTGTCCATAGCTGTGCTTGTAGGAAGCTCACTGAAGCACCTATGCCCCAAAAAGAGTTAACGCAAATACTCTAAGAGTGGCTTTGAGCGGTTAACGGACGTTCATCCTTCCAGCTAAATTACTGTTTATATATTGATAATCATGGAGTTTCTTCCACAGTCAAGAAAACGATCCAGTAGGTCATTTTTGTCGTGTTCACATTTAGAGCAGCGTAACTTCAATGCTGGTATGTACTTCCTAAATTTGCTATCAATGGTCTAAGGACAAAAACGAGACTGATTGCGGCAGAAGAACGACTCAATCCCTCGATATTAAATTGTTAGGCTCACAAGCTAGAAATTTAGCTATAAGGAATTCCGATGGCAAAAAATGATGCCTTACTTTTGGATGGAATCGTTGACGATAGAATTGAAGAGAATCTGCCATCAAGCAGAAGAGACGAGGTATTCGAGTATTTGGCCTTTGAGCAACTTCTAAAAGACTACGATTTGTCGTCTGAAGAAATACTCTCCGGATCAGTAGATGGGCGCAATGATGGTGGAATTGACGGCTTTTTCACTTTTATAAATGGTCATTTATTAATCGATCCAGAGTCCTTCGTGTGGCCAAAGTCTGGCTCTAAGTTAGAAGTATGGATCATCACGTGTAAACACCATGATACTTTCAAGCAGGCTCCGCTGGATAGCTTGGTCGCTAGTATCTCTGAGTTATTTGATCTCAGTATCGATGCAAGCCAGATGAATGGGGATTACTCGGAATCAGTCATAAAAGCTCGTGAAAATTTAAAATATGCATATCGAAAGGTTTCCCCTCGGTTAAGTAGTTTTTCTGTCAGCTATTCATATGCGTCAAGAGGGGACACTAATAGTATTGGAGAGTCAATAAAATCACGCTCAAAGCAGATCGAATCGATAACCAAAGAATCTTTCGGCGCTTGCGCTGTGTCATTTGAGTTTCATGGCGCCACCGAGCTCGTGGAGCTTCATAGAAAAATGCCGAACTTTTGTTTGGAGCTTCCCTACTCAAAAGTGCTAACGAGTGGAGAGAGATATGTGTTGCTGTCTAGCTTAGAAGACTATTACAACTTTGTATCTGATAATGGCAAATTGAGACGATACCTATTCGACTCAAATGTCCGAGATTTCATGGGTTTAAATCGAGTCAATGAAGATATAAGAGACACCCTAAATAATGAGTCTTCACCTGACTTCTGGTGGCTTAACAATGGTGTCACAATGCTAGCAACATCAGCAAATGTAATCGGAGATTCAATTCAAATTCAGGATATCCAAATCGTTAACGGCCTACAAACAACTGAGTCTATCTTTAGGTATTTTGAGGCTGGTGGAGAAGATCCAAAGTCACGTCTTGTGCTGATTAAAGTTATCGTTTCTCAAGACGATGACATACGAGATACTATTATTCGCGCCACTAATAATCAAACTGATGTTGAGTTAGCATCTCTGCATGCTACAGATAAAATACAACGAGATATTGAAGATATTCTTGAGCGAGCTGATTTGTACTATGAGAGAAGAAAAAATTTCCATAACAATATGGGGCATCCATCTTCTAAAATTATAACACCTCTATATCTCGCTTCGGGCTACGTCAACCTTATCATCAAATCTCCACAAAAAGCCTCTACGCTTAGAACAAGATTTATGAGGTCAGACGAGTCTTATAATCGTGTTTTCTCTGAAAGAAATCCTATTGAAATATGGCCAAAGTTAGCGTCCATATTAAAAATTACTGATGGCGCTCTCGAAAAATACCGTCCAATTGGCTCTGCTGGAAACGAAAGATTTTTAAAAAAATGGAGACAAATAACAAGCTTGATTACTGTCTCAAGACTCATGGGCAGATTTGACTTTACTCCCAGCGACCTTGTTCAGTTCGATGTTGATACTTATACGCGTGAAGAAATCGATATCACGTGGGAGTTTATCTCAAAAATCAGACCCAACGATTTGACTGGAAGGAAGGTGAAAAGCAAGCGATATTTCAAAGACTTATGTCATGAAGCTGCCGAAGAATTTTTCATTGATAATGTCGATAGAATTGAAAGGGGTATTTTTAACGCAAATGGTCCGGCTAAAAAGAAAGAGTACAAGAAAAGCGAAATTGTTGTTGATATTGAGTTTGCGTTAAAAGTTAATGCCCTTCTCCCCGAGCAGCCCTGGAAGCCAGGGGTTCATCATGCTGTTACGAGAAAATTAAGCTGTTCGAACACAGTGTATTTTCAAGCAGTACAATTGTTGATCGAGGAAGGATACCGGAACCGACAGGTTGACGGCGTAGTATATGATCCTGACGGTAATGTAATCACCTTTGACCCGGAAAGAGTAAACCCAGAAACAATGAGTTTGTACGATGCTGAATAAGCCCAACAAAGCGCTGCTGTCGGACAATTTTTCCACTACGCTAGCGCGGCGTTAAGGTTCTTATGAAATACTGTCCATACTGCAATAGTGACAAAGGAATTGAGTTTCGATACTTGTCTGCTTATGAGGATGAATGCTATTCAATGAACCTGAATGACCCCTACATATATGAACATAAAGGCCACATGTTTGTATCGGAGTGTACCGCGTGCGGTCGTCTTATGTTGGCCGATGACTATGGTGGTCAATTGCCGCCTGATTTATTTGATAAAGCAGTAGTGCTTTACCCAAATACTTTACTATCTAGTGAGTCAGTTCCGCACGAAGTCCGAGTTACTTACGAAAGTGCAAGGCGTATACAAAATTTGAACTCGGAAGCTTTTTCTATGAGTATACGAAAATGCATCGAAATTATTTGTAAGCTCCATGGAATAGAAAAAGGCACTCTTGCCAATAAACTAAAGAAACTCTGTGAACAACAATCTTTGCCGAGTTTAATTGCTGAAGCTGCGGATAGTATAAGGCTTATAGGTAATCAAGCTGCTCATGATATTGAAGATATCCACCCAATCAATGCGCAACAGATAGACGATTTCTTTAGAGTTCTAGTGGAATACATATATATTCTACCGAACAAACTGAAGTGGTTTAAGCACATAAACGACCTTCCAGAAGGTAAAGAAATTCCGCCTATCACAAAAGACGGTCGTTGGACAATGCAAAAAGGGAAATATTGTGGATGGAAACCTTAACAAAGCGACCCATTTCTCGTTCCTCCTTTGAATCCACTCCAAATGGTCGCCTGTTGGCGGCGTTAGAACGCTATCTATAATGTATACAAAATTCAAACTGATATTCTCCCATAATCCCCCTGATATTGATTTTGATTTGTTCAATCAGTCGTTACCTGCACAAATGCAGGCTTATAAAGAGTCTGACGGTATATACATAAAGGTAAAGTCGGAAATACCGGAAGATATAAAGTGCCAGTATCTAGTTGACCGGGAATTAGATCGACATCGGTTCTTAACTGCTGTTGATATAAAAGCAGAAATGGTTACACGTACCATTATAAAAGATATAACTTTGATTTGGGGTATTCATTCTAAATTACCCAATGACATTTCTTCTCAAACTTGGAGTGCAGATTTAGCAACCCAGTTAAGGCTATGGAGCTTAGCCTCTGACGCAGATGATTACATGTTAAAAATAATTCTTTATTTTCAGATTATTGAGTTGTCACATCCATTTTCGAGCTCTTTCCCTCAATACTTGAATTCAAATATAGCGCCTAACCCACTTACTGAAGCCAAACTTATCAGACACCTAGTGGCACATTCTGGTGAAGTTAGTAGCTCGCAATTAAAAAAGTATTGTGATTACCTCGGAATACCAGAACTAATGTTTGATCCAACTGAAGTTGAACATATGGAAATTATTAAAAATAAAGTGCCTTTATTGAAAGCAGAGGCAAAAAAGGTTATCGAAACCGCACTCTAACAAGTTACTAAAAAAGGATGCAAAACGCTCGGCCAGCGCTCATTCTTCGCTAATTTTAGCCAAGTATTATCAGCATTTTATGCGGGCGTTTACCGTCCGCTTCTTTCACAAAACCTCTTTGGCTTATACGTATTTCTGTCCAACTTTTGCCTACGTGTATTTGCTCCAAAAAGAATTAACGTAAATGCTCTCTAGGCCTGCTTTGAGCGAAAACCAGATATTGAATATTTTCTTTTGATACAATTTTTATATTAGGAATTTACAACTGTCCCCTATATTCAGGAAAATGAGCAATTTGTGCAAATTTGTCGACAGACTACCTTACCAATTTAAGAATATTTTGTTAGCTAGCAAAAGCATAGCTAATTTGATAAAAACGTAATAGTCAGAAAAGTGAACTGTTGCGTGGTAGAAATGTGCGCGATTTGCGCACAATTAATTTCTTAGGTATTAGTATGGAGAATTTGCTGTGAATGGAGAAACGATTGTCAGCCTTGTCAGTTATGGTGAGGTCGGGTTAGGTGCCTTGCTAGCATTATTATGGATTTTGCATCAAAATCGACCCTAGTGTCAGCGGAATCAATATCGAACAAGGCGAATACGCTAATCATTCTTGGGCTTTTGTCTTGCTCAAAATGTTCAGAAGCTCATCCACTTTATGAAAACAGGCGAAATTCGCTTTTGATGATTTATTTGGAAAGCCGGCAGCCAGTCGAGAATGGGGCAAAACAGTCACATCAAATTTGCTCCTAACGTCGCGCCGTTTATGTGGACGTTACCGAATAAACACCCTAACTCATTTATGTCCAAAAACGAGTTTGTCTGACCGTCCGCTTTTGCATTTTTCGGAATTACAGATTTTTTAGACTTACTCTAGAACGTAGGTTGATCAGTCTAATCCCTCGCTGGGACTGTGAGCGAAAACATGCTTAGGGCAGGGATGGTCATGTGTACATCGGTTACGTCCATCTCTCCTAGCGCGTTGAGGAAATAATGCAATGTTGGTGCGACTCGGGCGGCTATAGAGGGGGCGTAAACCACCCCTAAGGCGTCGTCGCCACCGCGATAAAGATCTTGAACTAGCTTTAACTGTAAATCAAATTTCAACGCCAAGGATTAAATCACTGGCAGTACTTCCGATGACTCTTCATCCACCATTTTTAACACACTCTCAAACCCATATTTAGGCGTCCAACCTAGGGCTTGTTGGGCGGCACTTGAGTCGTATACACGGTCTAGTTGTGAGGGAAGTTGCCAACCTCTTTGTGCAAATGCCGCAGCTAGCGTTGGGCATTTTTCCGCGAGTAATACATCGGCTCCATTATGTAACCTTGTGAGATCGTGGCGTGTAAAGGGAGTGCTGCCCGAGATAATGAAACGGTGAAAGCCTTCTAAGCGCTTTTTTATCGCTGCTAAATGGGCGTTGGCAACATCTCGAGCATCGATACCGCGTGTCAGTCGGTAAACGGCCATTAAATCAGCGGGTTCAGGGAAACAGCGCGACATTTGTAGCACTGTGATAGGGAAGTTAAAGTGTTTAGACAAGGCTTCAAGCTTTTGCTCCGCCAATAACTTGGTGTGATGGTAGATGCTTTTGGGTTGTGGTGTTACGTCTTCATTCACCCATCCCGCAATCCCCTTCGGTGTTGAGGCATGACCGTAAAGCGCTGTAGTACTTGTAAAAACAAAGTGTTTCGCACCGAATTCGATACTCATTAGTGCAAGTTGCTCGGTTAGGTTAACATTCGTTTTATGAAAGGATTTGTTGCTTCTTAGGTTGACGTGAGGGGCGTGTAGCGCAGCAGTATGCACGACTACATCCACGCCGTTAAGCGCCTGCTTTAACAGCTTTTCATCACCAATGTCACCAACATAATCGGCCGTAGAGCATGGGGTTTTGTCGATGCCAACCACAGTGAATGAGCGCATGAGCTTAATATATATTGCGCGGCCAACTCGGCCCGCTGAGCCTGTCACCAGTATTTTCATCGTTTTCACTTTAGTGGCGTGATTGCATTATCGTTCAATTTTAGCTGCACACTTAACAAGTAACGCTTGCCAAAAATCTGCACCTTTACGTCTTGCTAGGCGCATATTGTTGTCGGGAATACTCTCTGGATCATCATAACTTTCCAGCGCTTGCTCCATACTCTCTTCACGGATAATGTGCAGCGTAGGGTAGGGCGCACGGTTAGTATAATTCGCCGCATCCTCATCGGTGCTGTCGGCAAACACGTAATCAGGGTGGAAGTGGGCAAGCTGGTAAGTGCCTTCAAAGCCTTGCGCGACTAACAGCGCGTTGGCTAAATCAATCAAGTCGAGAAAGTCTGCAAAGTCAGTGAAACCGTGTTCAAAGCACACCAATGTGGTTTCAATTTCTGGATGCTGATTGAGTGCTTGGCATTGCTCTAAGGTGTCCATCACCGCATCTTCTGCCGTGGTTGCACCGCTGATATGATAACGGATGGTGTTGTTTTCCATCTCCTTGCGGGCAAAGGGGCAAAAGTTATATTTTACGATAACCGCGCGAACCCACTCGCGCATCGCTTGTTCGCACTGAGTCATGATGCCGCTCCTGAATTCAATGTGGCTTTTATTAAGGTGATGGTGCGTGCTATCGCGCCTTGATTTTGTCGTACCACTTCGAGGCCGTGTTGGCCCATGCGGGTGCGTGCTTGGGTATTTTGTAATAAGTCGAGTAACTCAGTGGTCAACGTTTGCTCATCAACAAAACGGGCACCGCCTTGCTCTATTAGTGCGGGGTAAACATGATCAAAATTGAAGGTGTGTTTACCACTTAATACGGCAACGCCATGGGCACAGGCTTCAAGTGGATTGTGACCCCCTCGAGTGATTAAACTCCCGCCGATAAACGCCACATCGACTGCGCCATAAAGCATGGTCAGTTCACCCAAAGTGTCAGCCAGCAGCACAGCTTCACCTTGGTGAGCTCCTTGGCTTCTGCGGCTAAATGTCACGCCCTGTTCATCGAGTAATTGAGCGACTTTATCAAATTGCTCTGGGTGTCGCGGCGCAATAATGAGGACTGCATCAGGCATCGTCTCTCGCACCTTATTGTGGGCAGCGATAAGCAATTCTGGTTCACCTGGATGAGTGGAGCCTGCTATCCACACAGGTCTGTCACCTAAGCATTGTTTTTCAGTGAGCGCTTGCTCGCGCTGCATCTCACTTACACTGATGTCAAATTTGATAGAGCCCGTAAGCGTTAACTTTTCAGGAGCTAGGCCCAGTGCCACAAAGCGCTCGCCATCGTCGCTGTGGTGGCAGGCAAGCAAGTCGATATCATTCAAAATAGCGCGAGTAAGCGGTGCTACACGGGCATAACCTTGCGCAGATTTTTCGGATAAGCGAGCATTGATAACGAATGTGCTTAGACCTGCGGTTTTTGCACGGTGTAGCAAGTTAGGCCAAAGCTCGGTTTCAATAATAGCGAGCAGCTTTGCTTGGGTTCGGCGAATAAAGCGCCGTTGCGAAAGTGGTAGATCAAACGGCAAATAGGTTACATGAACACGCTGTGCGGCAATTTCTTTCGCAAAGAGTTGGTTAATTTGCTCTCGGCCTGTGGGTGTATTGGTGCTGATCACTAAAGCGTAATGACTCTCATCATTTAGCAGGGCTTTGATAAGTGGTGCAGTGGCGAGCACCTCGCCTACAGACGCACAATGTAAAATGACATCGCCTTTGGCTTGGGTAAAACCGAAACGTTCTTTAAAGTGTGCGCGATAACCTGGGTTTTTACGTCCACGAAGAACGTATAAATACAACCACACAAGTGGCATTAAAAGCGTAAGAATGAGGGAGTAGAAAAAGCGAGAAATCAAAGCAATTATTTGAATTAATGGCAAAGGGTAAGTGTAACCTGAGATGGGAGCGAAGCCAAAGCTTACAATTTAACTGCTGAGTATTGGCAATCAATTTGATAGTATTTGCGCCAGTATAATGAAGCGCTAGGAAAGCAAATGAAAGGATATAAACTAGCCAGCTCGCTTGTAGCTGGTGTTTTACTATGTGCGGCGTCAGGTTATGTGCATGCTAAGCCAACTGCGTATTTGCCTGTCGGCTACGATGTGAATTTGGAACAGCAAATCGACCGTATGTTTATCAAAACAACGGGCACGCCAATGGCTAAACCCTACCGTATGAGCGAAATTGACAAAGCCTTAGGTCAGCTCAAAACAAAAGATCCTGCTTTGCACCGCTCCATTACCACCAAATTAAAAGCCTATCGCAGCAGTGACTCTGTGACGCGAGCGGGTGTCACGCTGCGTTACGAGCATGATAAAACAACACCGATTGCCAACCAGCGTGGCCTCACCACGGACGAGTGGGGACAAGTGATGTTTGAGGGTATTTGGCGCCCAAATAATGCCATGCTGATGCAAGTAGGCTTGGAATATCGTGCCGAAGCGGGCGATCTTGTGCCTTACAATACCTTTGTAGCTATTGCTGGTGAAGATTTACAGTTGAATGTGGGCTACAAAGAACATTGGTTCTCGCCGTTTAAGACTTCAGCGCAAATGATTTCTACCAATGCGAAAACATCACCATCAATTTCACTGGGCATGGTTGCTCCAGCCCATAACTGGTGGAATTTCGATTTTGAGTTGTATTACACCGAATTAGAGTCAGTTAAAGAAGGCATTCAATATCAAGGTGAGTGGTACGACGGTAGCCCTCGCGTCGCTGGAACTCATATTAGTTTTGAACCCATTCAAGGGTGGAAGGTCGGCCTAAACCGCATTATGCAATTTGGCGGTGGTCCTCGCGAAGTGGACTTCAAAGATGTATTCGATGCTTTTTTTGACCCAGCTGGAAGCGACAACAGTTATTCCGAAGATGATACAGAGCTAGGTGATCAATTAGCGTCACTCACGTCAAGCTTCTATTTTGATTGGGGTATGCCTGCGGAGTTTTACTTTGAATATGGTGGCGAAGATACCCAAGGCGGCAGCAATTTTAGTTTGGGTAATCAGGTGACCTCATTGGGTGTGTATTTACCACAACTGAGTTCCAACTTGGCTGCTCGCTATGAATACAACAAATGGAAAACAAGCTGGTATAACAATCATTTGTACCGATTTGGTAACACGAATGATGGCTTTGTATTTGGTCATTATGCAGCAGATAGACGTATATTCGGTGATGGTGTGCCTGCAGAAGTGCATGCTTTAGTGCTTGATTATCAGCAGGATATGGACTCACTTTGGCAGCTTAAATTGACTATGCAGGACAATGACTCAGAGCAATACACTGGAGCTCAGGAGTTACAAATTCTCAATAGCCAAGTTATTGATGGATACCGTGTCGAAACTCAGCTTACTTACGGTCATGATGTGTTTGATGAAAGCTATGGACACGCGTCCGTTTCTTTCTACTGGTAGGTAAGTTACAGAGCCAAATTAGGCATTGTTCAACAAGTTCAATGCCTTATCTGCTACTTCTTGGGCACTGATACTGTCCACACGTTTGCCACCAAACAGCACTTGTCCAGGTCCAAGCGGTCGCCAATGTCTCGCTTTTTCACGTATTAAAGCAACAGCCGGAATATGTAAACTTGCCGCTAAATGCATGATTGCGGTTTCAACGCTTATTACTAAACGAGATTGGCTAATCATTGCGGGAAGCTCATAAAAATGAGTTTTCGCACTAAAAGTACTGACTTGGATGCCGTTTAAAGCATGATGGCTCAACTGTTTTTCGAGCGCAGCTATTTGCTCACTGGGTGCGTTGATAACGAACCTTAGTTGCGGTTCTCTCTCATGAATAGCTTGCATACACTCAATAACCTGCCCGAGTTGCCAATCTCGTTTGTCTGTTGTCGAGAGGTGATTGATAAACACGATATCTTTGCTGGCTTGCTGAGTGCGAAGTTCGGTGATGTATTGCTGCGGCACTTGGATGTGCTGATATGATTGCGCAGGTGCGGGCATATCGACAAGTTGAGTGAAGTAGTGGCGATAAAAATCACTGATATGATCGAACTGCTCACTGGGTCTTGCATTGATACTGCCGTTAAGCGCTTTGATGAGTTGACGATGACGCATTCTTTGCATTGCGTTTAGTGCGTATACACCCACAGCTAGGTTGTTGCCTGCTATAGCTCGTGCGTATTGGCAAAAACGCTCACTGCGCGCCGTAGCGATAAAAAATACAGCATCGTACTCTTTGCTTTTAGCGAGTTTTACCTGCTCTTGGCGGTGTTCTAAGGAGTGCGCATTGGGGTAAATGTTATTGATGCCAGATTCACTTTCTAGCCATTGGCCGAGAATCTTATTACGCCCTCCATGCCAAGTTTTGGCATGCTCCCGGCAGTCATCAAACCAAACATCAATTTCTAGATGTGGGTAGGTTGCAGCCAACTGCTGCAAAAATACTCCTTGATAAACATAATCTCCTATCGCCAAGTGGCTCATATACAAGACCCGTTTAGCTTTCTCTAGCTGGGTTTTGTTGATAAGAGGAATACTTCCTTGCACGTGTTCACTGCCTAATTGAGTCATTACGCGGCAATAATAGCAAAGCCCAGTCTCCTTTGGCAGTGAAGAATTGTGATTAACAATAGCAATTAAGGTAACACTCACCCATTTACTGCTACAGTGGAGGGGATTTGATTAAATTCCCTGTGCCACGATGGCAAACAGTACAAAAGCGTGCAATTCTAAAAACTCTTTGGAATAATGCCGTTAAAACTCGCGAATGAGGAAAGAACATGGTCAATACTGACACCGCAGCGGCTACATATTTCGATAGCCTTGCTCGCCACCGCGCTCTTTTTGAGACAATGGACACGTACCAAGAAGAAGCATCTCAATTATTAGCGCAATGCCACAGGGCGCTCCAAGCTGGTGGTAAGGTCATTTGGTTTGGTAACGGCGGCAGTGCTGCTGATGCGCAACACCTGGCGGCTGAGTTTGTTGTGCGCTACAAAAAAGAGCGTGGTCCGTTGGCATCCATTGCCCTGACGACGGATACATCCATCCTTACAGCTCATTCGAACGACTACCACTTTGATACGGTGTTTGAACGTCAGGTTCAGGCTTTGTGTAAGCCTGAGGACTTGGTGATTGGCTTAACCACATCAGGCACCAGTGCGAACATTAATTTAGCATTGGCAGCGGCTAATGAGATTGGCGCTTACACAGTGGCATTAACAGGTCGTGAAGGCGGTGAAGTCAAAAATATCGCGAAATTACCGATTATTATCGCTAACGATGAAACTGCGCGTATTCAAGAGGCACACATGTTCATCGGTCATTGGCTATGTGAAGCGCTTGACCTACTCGTTGCGGAGTAATTCATGGACTTAGCGTTACTTAAGAATTTAAATCAAGCTAAAGTGTTGGTGGTTGGCGATGTTATGCTAGACCGCTATTGGCATGGGGACTCAGGTCGTATTTCGCCAGAAGCGCCGGTGCCCGTGGTAAAGGTGAACCAACTGGAAGACAAAGCCGGTGGTGCTGCTAACGTGGCGAAAAACATCGCCCGCTTAGATGGACAGGTTGGTCTACTCGGCTTAATTGGCGAAGATGAAAGCGGACAAACGCTTGAGCGCATTTTAGCCAATGAACATATCGACTCTCAGTTAGTTCATGTTGTCGATTTACCGACTATCGCGAAAATGCGGGTGATCAGCCGTCATCAACAAGTCGTGCGTCTAGACCAAGAAGAGCAATTCTCCAAAGAACACTCCCAATTACTTCTTAACCGGCTAGAGCGCGTTGTTGGTGATTATGACTTCGTGTTGTTTTCTGACTATAACAAAGGCTCACTGACACTGATTGAAGCGATGATTCGCGTTGCTAAAGACGCAGGTAAGACAGTGCTTGTTGACCCTAAATCGCCGCAGCTCAGTCTATACCGTGGTGCCGATTACATTACGCCAAACCTGAATGAATTTAAGCTCGCGGGTGGTGATGCGAGCTCAGAGCAAGCATTGACTGACAGTGCACGCGCACTTATTAAAGAAGCAGGCATTGGTGCGATGCTCCTGACTCGTTCTGAACAAGGCATGTCACTTATTAGTGCATCTGAAAAGCATGACTTTGCGGCACAAGTTCGTGAAGTCAGTGATGTGACAGGGGCTGGCGACACCGTTATCGCTACGTTGACTGTGATGCTCGGAGCAGGAATGACACCAGCCGATGCCGTTGAACTGGCAAACATTGCGGCGGGCATTGCGGTAAGTAAACTCGGTGCCGCGACGGTATCGCCAGAGGAGCTCAGCCGTAAACTGGGTCAATACTTGCGTAAAAATGGCGAACACTACCAAACACCTTTTGAATCAGTGTTGCAACATATTGAATTTGCAAAGCAAAACGGTGAGAAGATCGTATTCACCAACGGCTGTTTTGATATTCTACATGCAGGGCATGTTCGCTATCTCGCGCAAGCAAAAGCGATGGGCGACCGCCTGGTTGTGGGCTTGAACACCGATGATTCAATCGCTCGATTAAAAGGACCTGAGCGTCCGATTAACCCACTTGACGAGCGCGCTATGGTGCTCAGCGCACTTGCTGCGGTTGACTGGGTGATCCCATTTGGTAAAGAAGAAGAGAACGACACGCCGGCTAAGTTAATTGAGCAAATCAGCCCAGATATTTTAGTTAAAGGCGGCGACTATAAAGTGGAAGACATAGCAGGTGCTGACCATGTGTTGCGCCACGGTGGTCAGGTTGAAGTGTTGGAGTTCCTTAATGGTTGCTCCACGTCGAATGTGATCAGTAAAATCCGCTCTTAATACTTCAAAAGGCTTATCAGCAGTTAAGAGCTCGCTGATAAGCTTCTTCTAATTTCTGCCAGTCACTTTCTTGCCAGTGAAAATTAGGCTGTCTGCCTGCTTCTTTCGCAAAGCTGCGTTGTAATCGTTGCATATTTTGTTGCTGCCATCGTGCATTTGGCGCACGAAACTCGCCTCGGTCAAAGTCAATAATGTGCACGTTATCTTGGTTATCAAACAGCACATTGTTGATATTTAAATCTGCGTGATACACACCTGCTTTATGAAAGCGGGCAATGGTTTCACCAATGGTTGTGATGAGGTTTTCAGCCAATGCACCTTCAACTAGGCGTTCACACAGGCTGTTTGCTCCCTCAAGCGCACGAGTAATGATATCGCCTCGGTAAATTAAACCTGAACGCGTTACTAAAGCTGCTATCGGCTCCACGACGGGCAGACCTTGCTGATACAATTCACACATCAGTGAAAACTCTTTGTATACGCGAGTTTGCTCCATGCCGGTATACATGTATTGGTCTTGTAAAACCTTACCAATAAGGCCCCCGCGCCAGTAATGGCGGAGCACTGCTTTTAACTCTTTTTCAGCAAAAAAATAGGCAGTAGCACGACCTGTTTTTTGCGCGAACACCTTGTCTTGCTCAAGCCAATGTTGAGGGTTGAACCAGTTGCCATCGACAGCAAGAGAGGCAAGAGAGTTAGTTTCTTGGGTAAACAAAGTTTGGTTGTTACTGAGGGACGTTAGTTGCATGGAAAACAGTGTGAGTCGCAAGGTGACTCCAGTGTAGCGTTTTTTATACTGGCAATAAACTTATATACTAAGGGCAACACGCCCTGGGCACTTGAACATAACTTGCAATGCGCTGAGGTTGCTTTAACATTTGCACAGTTTTTCACTTAAGGAAGCGCCCAGTGCAACTCAACTCTGTGCAATCGATTTGTATTCTTCGCCTTTCTGCAATTGGTGACGTGTGTCATGCAGTTGCTGCGGTTCAAGCTATTCAGCGTGTTCATCCAAATGCCAAAATTACCTGGGTAATAGGCAAGGTGGAAGCCATGTTACTCGATGGTTTGCCTGGCGTCGAATTTGTTATTTTTGATAAAAAGCAGGGTAAGCAAGCGTTTAAAAACTTACGCGTGCAGTTACAAGGGCAAAAATTCGATGTGCTGCTCAATATGCAGGTGGCATTTCGCGCAGGACTTGCGAGTCGTTGCATTAAAGCCAAGGTAAAAATGGGCTTTGATAAAGCGCGTTCCAAAGAATTGCACAGCTTGTTTATTAATAAACGCATCAATCCTAAATCTGAACCACATGTACTCGAAGGTTTTATGCAGTTTGCTGAGCAGTTGGGCGTGACCGACTTCACACCGCATTGGCAATTGCCTTTGAGCGACAGTGATCATCAAAAAGCGGCGCAGTTGGTCGGTGACGAAGGAGAGCCGTTGTTCGTAATAAGTCCCGCAGCGAGCAAAGCAGTGCGCAATTGGTTGCCAGAGCGCTATGCCCAAGTAGCCGAGCATGCCATAAAACAAGGGTTCAAGGTTGCTATTACCGGTGGCCCAACTGAGATGGAAAAAACACTGGCCGAGCAAATTAGTATGCATTGCCAAGGCGAGGTGTTGAACCTTGTTGGTAAGACGTCACTTAAAGAGCTGACCTGCGTATTAGGCTTAGCGACGGTGGTGCTAGCGCCTGATACGGGTCCTGCACATATGGCCGTGACACAAGGCACACCGGTGATTGGCTTGTACGCGCACTCTAACCCTAAGCGCACGGGCCCATATTTGTTTCAAGATTATGTGGTTGAGGTGTATAACCAAGCGGTTATTGAGCAACACGGTAAACCCGCTGATCAGTTGCCTTGGGGCGTGCGTGCCAAAGGTGAGTTGATGGACAGAATTAGCACAGAAGCCGTTATTGCCATGTTCGATAAAGTAGTAAGAGAACACAGACTATGAGCAACAAAGCCGTTTTCCTCGACCGTGATGGGGTGATCAACGTAGATCATGCCTATGTGTATAAACCACAAGATTTTCAGTTTATTGAAGGCGTATTCGACGCCTGCGCTGAGTTTGTTAAGCAAGGTTATCGCTTGATTGTGGTAACCAACCAATCAGGTATTGCCCGTGGCTATTACAGTGAGGAGCAATTTGCCGAGCTGAGCGAATGGATGACTGCGCAATTTGCAGCACATGATGTCAATATCGACGCTATTTATTACTGTCCACATCATCCGAAAAAAGGTCAGGGCGAGTACTTGCAAAACTGTGATTGTCGCAAACCTGAGCCAGGTATGTTGCAACGAGGTATCGATGCATTTGACTTGGACCCAAGCCAATGTGTCATGGTGGGCGACAAACACGGTGACATGGTGGCAGCTAAACGCTGTAACATTGGCACTAAAATTTTGGTACGCAGTGGCCAAGAATTCAGTGACGAAGCACTGCAAGATGCTGATTTTGTTTGCGACTCTCTCGCAGACGTGCCTAAGTCACTTACATTTTGAATTTTTATTCATATATTTCAATTTATTATGTGAATCTATTTCAACTATAAAAAATGCATTTCTAGCGCGAACCTTTTACAATAGCATTAATTTAGAAGATTACCCTTGGGGCCCGTCCGGTGGCATGTGCCCCTAAATACCTGTTCAAGTATCGGAGACATTTATGAGAGCTTCTGCGTTTTATACTCAGCTGCAAGCGCAAATCGAGCAAGTGAAGGCCGAAGGCCTTTACAAGAGCGAGCGCATTATCACTTCACAGCAACAAGCTGAAATTGAAGTGGCAAGTGGTGACAAAGTTATCAACTTCTGTGCAAACAATTACTTGGGCCTAGCAAATCACCCAGAGCTTATTAAAGCTGCGCAGCAAGGTTTAAGTGACCACGGTTTTGGTGTGGCGTCTGTGCGTTTCATCTGTGGCACACAAGACATTCATAAAACGCTTGAAGCTAAAATCAGTGACTTCTTAAAAACTGAAGACACCATTCTTTACTCATCATGCTTCGATGCCAATGCCGGTTTATTTGAAACTATTCTTGGTGCAGACGATGCAATTATCTCTGACTCATTGAACCACGCATCAATCATTGATGGTGTGCGTCTGTGTAAAGCAAAGCGTTTCCGTTACGCGAATAATGACATGGCGGATCTTGAGCAACAATTGATTGCGGCAACAGAAGCAGGTGCTAAAACAAAGCTAATCGCAACAGATGGCGTGTTCTCAATGGACGGCGTAATTTGTAACCTTGAAGCAGTATGTGACCTTGCCGATAAATACGATGCGTTGGTGATGGTCGATGACTCGCACGCTGTTGGTTTTGTGGGTGAAAATGGCCGTGGTACGCCTGAGTATTGTGGTGTGTTGGACCGTGTAGACATCATCACGGGTACGCTAGGTAAAGCATTGGGTGGCGCATCAGGTGGTTACACGTCAGGGAAAAAAGAAATCGTTGAGTGGTTACGTCAACGTTCACGTCCTTACTTGTTCTCAAACTCGCTTGCACCTTCAATCGTGACGGCATCAATTCGCGTGCTAGAGATGCTGGCTGATGGCAAAGAACTGCGCGACACCTTGTGGTCAAATGCGGCGTATTTCCGCGAGCAAATGGAAGCGGCAGGCTTCACCTGCGCGGGTAAAGACCACGCTATCATCCCAGTTATGCTAGGTGATGCTAAACTTGCAGGACAAATGGCTGACAAGCTACTTGCTGAAGGCATTTACGTGACTGGCTTCTCTTTCCCTGTGGTACCAAAAGGCCAAGCGCGTATTCGTACTCAGATTTCTGCTGCTCACACCAAAGAGCAGCTTGATAAAGCAATTGCAGCCTTTACCCGTATCGGTAAAGAGCTGGGCGTTATTTAAGGAGCGCATTGATGAAAGCATTATCAAAACTTAAGGCTGAAACGGGTATCTGGATGACGGATGCACCAAAGCCTGAAGTGGGTCACAACGATTTATTAATCAAGATCCGTAAAACGGCTATCTGTGGTACCGATGTACACATTTACAAATGGGATGAGTGGGCACAAAACACCATTCCTGTGCCTATGGTTGTTGGCCATGAGTACGTAGGTGAAGTCGTTGATATGGGCCAAGAAGTACGTGGCTTTGAAATTGGCGATCGTGTATCGGGTGAAGGCCATATTACCTGTGGTCACTGCCGTAACTGTCGCGCTGGTCGCGTACACTTGTGTCGCAACACCATAGGTGTGGGTGTTAACCGTGAAGGTAGCTTCGCGGAATACCTTGTTATTCCTGCATTCAACGCGTTTAAGATCGCCAGATAACATTCCTGATGAATTAGCATCAATCTTCGACCCGTTCGGTAACGCTGTGCACACTGCATTATCTTTCGATTTAGTGGGTGAAGATGTGCTGATTACAGGTGCTGGCCCAATCGGTATTATGGCCGCTGCGGTAGCTAAGCATGTGGGTGCACGCAACGTAGTGATCACCGATGTTAACGAGTATCGCTTAGACCTTGCTAAGAAAATGGGCGCAACGCGCGCTGTTAACGTAGCGCAAGAAAGCCTTGAAGATGTTATGAAAGAGCTGGGCATGACAGAAGGCTTTGACGTAGGTCTTGAAATGTCAGGTGTCCCAGTCGCGTTTAACTCAATGCTGAATAACATGAATCATGGCGGTAAAATCGCGATGCTAGGTATTCCTCCTTCAGACATGGCGGTTGATTGGAACCAAGTTATTTTCAAAGGGCTAATCATTAAAGGCATCTATGGCCGTGAAATGTTTGAGACGTGGTACAAAATGGCCAGCTTGATTCAATCAGGCTTAGACATTTCGCCAATCATCACTCATGAATTTAAAATCGATGACTTCCAAGAAGGCTTCGATACTATGCTGAGCGGTCAATCTGGTAAAGTCATTCTAGACTGGGCATAATTGCATTGGCTTAGCATTGTTAAGGCGGCTTAGGCCGCCTTTATTGTTTACACAAGATTCGGAGCATCATGGCTTACAAACATATTTCAGTCGCACAAACCCGTGAGTTATTAGATAACGACAATGTCGTGATTGCGGATATTCGCGACCCTAACTCGTTTGCTGCAGGGCACATACCAAGTGCAGAGCACCTAAGTAACAGCACTATTGGCGAGTTCATGCTGCATAAAGAGTATGACCAACCCATCATCGTAGTGTGTTATCACGGCATTAGTTCGCAAGGCGCCGCAGGCTATTTGGCTGAGCAAGGCTTTGACGATGTTTATTCCATGGACGGTGGTTTTAGTGCATGGGCTACGCAATTTCCTGAATTGGTAGAAAAATGATAGAACTCGGCAGCACCAATAATGTTCGCGCAGCACAAGGATTTGTTGATTACATTGGCACTCAAGGATACCACGGCGCATTAAAAGCGGGTGAAAATGGGCATGTGATCATTGGTGTTGCACCTGAGCACTTTCATCAAGTGCAACCACTGTGGCAAGAGTTCCAGCAACAACCCAATCATCCACGGTATGTGGATGCCGCTTGGGAAAGCGGGCGTACAGATTCAGGCTTGGTCTATGGCGGTCCTAAGCTCAACCTAGTGTCAAGATTTAACCAACTGAGTTTATTGGTTAAAAGTGTGAGTATTGCCAGTATCCTTATCTATGCCTTGTTCTTGTTAGGGCAATTCAGCGATATATTTCCTATTCTGCAATTCAAAGCTAACCAGCCACTTTCTTGGCTAACCCCTTCGATAGTGCACTTTTCCGCAATTCACCTGATTTTCAATGTGCTGTGGTGGGTCACGCTCGGGCCAGCCATTGAAAAACAAACATCTAAACTGACTTTGGTCAGCGTGTTTGTTCTGGGCTCTTTGGCCAGCAGTTGGGCGCAATTCATTATGGTAGGGCCAAATTTCGGCGGTCTTTCGGGCGTAGTTTATGCCTTGGTGGGTTTTTGTTGGATTTACCCAATTCTAGCCAAAACACCCGCGATGATGACCAAAGGTATGATTGGCTTCTTATTGCTGTGGTTAGCGTTTGGCTTTACCGATACTTTCTTTATTCCGATGGCCAATTGGGCTCATTTGGGCGGCCTGCTCAGCGGTATCGTCATTGCTGTGTTTATGGCATTTGGAATCACAAAAAAGGCGACCTAATGGTCGCCTTGTTGCTGGTCAGTATAGTAGGAGATTAAAGCTGCCAGTTCACAGAGAACGCGTAGTTACGTGGCGCACCATAATAGCCTTGCGCCCAGTATAGGCTGTGAATGTACTTTTCATCGGTGGCGTTGTTGACGTTGAAGGTTGCACTGACATTGTCAGTAAACTGATACGTGGCCACTAAATCAAGTAATCCATAAGCACTTTGTTTGGTTGTAGTGGGGATCGTACCGTTACTCTGGTCGCGAGTTGTTTCAGCCTGCCAGCGGTAGTTTGCACCTAAGCTCAAACCATCAAAGAAAGGTACTTGATAATTCAGCGCTACCTTCACTTGATCTTCGGGCGTGTAGTCGCGCACTAATTTACCGTCAGCGGCGTCATCACCCGCTTCAATATCTACGTGGCTGTAACTGAAGCTTGCACTTAAGTCTTGTGTTAAACGACCACTTAATTCAAGTTCATAGCCGTCGCTGTTGATCCCTTCTGCAGCGTAATAAACCGTGTTATCAGGTGTCGATAAGGCCGTGTCTGCCAGAGCAATGCCCACTTGTCGCGCGTCAAATAACGCAACTGTTGCAAACAGCTGACCGTCTAACAATTCAGCTTTGAAACCAATCTCTTTGCTTTCACCTGTGATTGGGTCGAGCGCTTTTCCTGTTTGGTCTTGCTCTGATTGAGGAGCGAAGGTTTCTGTGTAGCTTGCATACACTGAGTAGTTATCAGTAAAGTCATACACAGCACCAACGTAAGGTACAAACTCTTCTGCGCTGTTTACTTTCGAGGCGCCATAAGCGGAACCAACAGATTCCCAATCGGTATAGCGACCACCCACCAATACCGCGAGAGGGTCGATAATCTTAAAGCGCGCTTGCGCGTAGGCAGAGCGTTGGTCCGCTTCTACTACTGAGCCATTTAAGCCATCTTCCAAGGTTGGGATTGGTGCACTGCCGTCAAAGTCTTCTAATGGCGGCATCGCTGGGAAGCCGTTACCTGTGGTGAAGTCATACAATGACTTATCTTGGTAGTTTAAATCAGCACTGCTGACACCAAAGCTCAGGTTGTGCGTTTTCCCGAACAGAGAAAAGTCACCCGTTGCGTACACATCAAACAAGTTTTGTTGGTCTTTGTAATCATATTCACTGGCATAGCCCGTTAAGCCTAGGCCTGTTTCTGCACTCGGTGTGCCGTACACGTAGAACAGTTCAGAGTCTTGCTCGTTAGTCATGTAAGCGTAGCGAGCACGCACAAACCATGATGTGCCAAGGCTTTGTTCTAGCTCAACAAACACGTGTTCGTTGTCATTATTCCAGTAGGACCAATCCGCTGCGGTGCTGGTAGACACATCGAAGTCAGTTGCTGTGCCATCATCATAGAACAAGGGCAATGCACCCCATAACGGACTGTCAGCATCTTTTGCTTGGCGTACATAGTTTATTGATAGCTTAGTCGTATCTGTGAGTTGGCCCTCATAGGCGAGGTAGCCCAGAGTCAAATCAGTGGCGTAGCGGTCTAAGTATGAATCTGCCTTTTGCTTTGTAATAACTGCACGCACTGCATGCTTGTCGTTAATAGCCCCAGACACATCGGCTTCAATGCGTTTCTTGCCCCACGAACCCACAGATGCTGATGCACTTGCCTGCGTTGTGTAAGTCGGTTTTTTCAAAACCATGTTCACGGTTGCAGCAGGGTTGCCTGCGCCTGTCATGATGCCGTTTGCACCACGAACAATCTCTATACGGTCATAAATTGAAGTATCTAATGTGCCGTGTACATCGCCACGCTCTTGTGGAATGCCGAGTCCATCAATTTGGAAATTGGTGATATCGAACCCTCGGGCTTTGAAATAGGTGCGGTCTGTTTCGATTTGCTCAACTGTTACACCGGGGGTTGATTCGAGTACGGCGTTAATATCGTCCAGTGAGAAATCGTCCATCATGGCGCGTGACACAACCGAGATAGATTGAGGGGTTTCCTTGATGGTGATACCTAGCTTGCTTGCTGAAGCGGCTTGTTCAGTAATATAGTTTTTGTGGTGCTGACCGTATACAGCAACACGCTCAATTTCAGCGTCTTGTGACTCTTCAGCAAGAGCTTGTTGGCTCAATACCACACCACAAAGAATAGCAATTTTAGAAAGAGGGAAATGTTTGATAGACATTGATTTTACACACTGATTGAAAATTTCCTACATGCTAATCTAAATGATAATAGTTTTCAATAAGGTTTTATCTTAAAGGTGTTATTCCTTCCTCTTCACAAAAAAACCGCACCCAAGGTGCGGTTTTATATTGTTATTGGAATTAACTGCGTTGCTGTATTTAGAACGCGTATTTAGCTGAGAATTGCAGTCTGTCTAAATCACCGTCAGCGCCATTTTCCGCTTCACGTTCAGCGTGCTTGAATTCCACGCCAAAGGTCATTTTCTTCACCGGAGAGTACAACAAGTTCGCACTGTAACTCACGCTACTCTTTGTGGGGTTACCACTAAAAGCGAGTAGATCAGTGTTGTTGTCGGCTTCAAAGAATGAATACAAGAAGGTTGAACGGAATTGCTCACTCCAGTGATGCTGATAACCAATAAAGCCTGACGTCGAGTCAATCGCATCTAGGCTTGAGCCGTCGTATACAGCGCCGTGTGCTACGTTTAAGCCAACATAACGGCCAAGGCCTTTACCTTGAGTCAGCATGAATTTGATGTTGTCTTTGCCTAGGTTAACCTTACCGGAGACACTGACACCGAAAGAGGTTTCATCTTCGTCCGCGCCACCTTGCTTGTAAGTGAGCTGTCGAGCTAAACCTGTTACAACAATCTGACCCCAGTCAGCGCTGAAGTTATAGCGCGCGGTGAAGTCCGGCATGCTCGCATCATCGGTTTCTACACGCGCCCCGTTAACAGTGATTGTACTTTCTGGGTTTTCTACTGAAAACGCCCAGTTGCCTACGCTGTAGCGAGCCTGTGCCTGTCGAGCAAACACGGTGCCCTCAGCAGGGCCAACGAAGTCTAAGGTTTCCGGCAAAGCGCCCACGTTCTGGAAGTTTGACCAAGCTTGACCGAATAGCCAACCATCATAGGTGATGTAGGCTTGTCGAATACGTGGTGAGTAAGAGTTCGTAACGCGCTCGTTACCACCAATCGAAGCAATGAAGTCTAGTTCGATGTTGGTTTTGACTGTTTTGCCATTATCTAATTTTGTACTGGTGCCGAAGTTAAAGCGCGATTGACGAGCGTGCATGTCAAAAACTGCATCGCTGTCGGCATCATCACCGACAGGCGTTGTACTCGGTACGTAAAAGTCGCGGCCAATACTGTCCCCAGAAATAGTGCCGGCGGAGAAGTCACTCCACATAGCATCGAGTTTGACGTAACCGCCGTAGCTTACGTCTGTATTGCCGATAGTCGCAGCCTGTGCGCTGGCTGTCGCGGCACACACTGCTGTCGCCACTAATGTTTTTGTTATCAATTTGCGTGTTGTCATAATCTTGTCCTGTTCCAAGCTAGCTTTGAAAACATGGTCGTTGATGACTTTTTGGGCAATTATCTATTGGTCGTACGACTAAGGTATAGGAGGGTGCCAACAAGAGGATGAATAGAAGTAAAAATGAATGAAAATTGACCGTGTAAATGGCGACAAATACAGCGCAGAACACGGATTCTATACTAAGGTCTAATACTGTAAGACGTGCCCGTGAGTAATGCTGTGGGCAAGCCACTAGGCAACAAAAAAAGATGGAGACGCACATGTCACAGAGCATTTATCCGGTTTTTGAAAATATCAAAGACAACGCATTAGTCGATAACGAAAAATACAAAGCACTTTATGAGAAGTCGATTCAAGATCCTGAGGGTTTTTGGAAAGAACACGGACAACGTCTAGATTGGTACACGCCTTACACCAAAGTGAAAAATACCTCCTTCGATAAAGGCCACATCAGTATTAAATGGTTTGAAGATGGCAAACTCAATGCCTCTTACAACTGTATCGATCGCCACTTGAAAGACAAAGCGGATAAAACAGCGCTTATTTGGGAAGGCGATAATCCTGCACAGAGTGAGCACATCAGCTATCAACAGGTTCATGATGAAGTGTGTAAACTTGCCAATGGTCTGCGCAAACTGGGCGTTAAAAAAGGCGATCGTGTTGCTATTTATATGCCGATGACGCCGCAAGCTGTTTATGCGATGCAGGCATGTGCACGTATTGGCGCTGTTCATTCAGTGGTATTTGGTGGCTTCTCGCCTTCAGCGATTGCCGATCGTATTAACGACAGCGGTGCCAAAGTGGTGATCACCTCAGATGAAGGCCGCCGTGGCGGCAACTGTGTACCGCTCAAAGCGAATGTAGACGAAGCTGTGCGTCAAGACAGCGTAACAACGATTGAGCACGTTATTGTGCACCAACTCACCGGTGGCGACGTGGAGTGGAACGACCACGACGTATGGTGGCATGAATTAGTAGCTGATTTGCCTGCTCATTGTGAGCCAGAGGTGATGGATGCTGAGGATCCACTGTTTATTCTTTACACCTCGGGTTCGACGGGCAAGCCCAAGGGGGTCGTGCACTCCACCGGTGGTTATTTAGTTTACAGCTCTATGACGCATGAGTATGTATTTGATTTACATGACGATGATATATATTGGTGTAGTGCTGATGTGGGTTGGATCACGGGCCACAGCTACATCGCTTATGGACCAATGGTAAACGGTTGTACGCAAGTTATTTTTGAAGGTGTGCCGACCTACCCAAGTGCGGGGCGTATGGGCGAAATCGTTGATAAACACAAAGTCACCATTCTTTATACGGCACCGACTGCGATTCGTGCATTGATGGCCAAAGGTGATGAGCCAACTGCCACCTCTAAGCGTGAAACTCTTCGCGTGCTCGGTTCAGTGGGTGAGCCAATTAACCCAGAAGCATGGGCATGGTATTTCGAGCAAATCGGTAATAACAAGTGCCCAATCGTGGATACGTGGTGGCAAACGGAAACCGGCGGCATCATGATCACACCATTGCCGGGTGCAACGGACATGAAACCGGGTTCAGCAACGCGACCTTTCTTTGGTATAGCACCAGCGCTATTTGATGCTGAAGGTAACACCTTAGAAGGCGAAACAGATGGCAACCTCGTCATTCTTGATAGCTGGCCTTCGCAAGCACGCACTGTGTATGGCGACCATGACCGTTTCGAGCAAACTTATTTCTCTGCTTACCCTGGTGTTTACTTCACAGGTGACGGTTGTCGTCGCGATGAAGATGGCTACTACTGGATCACGGGTCGTGTAGACGATGTATTAAACGTTTCAGGTCACCGTTTGGGCACCGCTGAAATTGAAAGTGCTCTGGTTGCACACGAGGCGGTCGCTGAAGCGGCGGTTGTAGGTTATCCGCACGACATTAAAGGCCAAGGCATTTATGTTTACATCACACCAAACGATGGTGTGGTAGTGAGCGATGAGCTCACCAAGGAAGTGCGTAACTGGGTGCGCAAAGAGCTAAGCCCAATCGCATCGCCAGACATGATACAGTGGTCACCGGGTTTACCGAAAACGCGTTCGGGTAAAATCATGCGCCGTATTTTACGTAAGATCGCAGCAAATGAGCACCAACAACTTGGCGATACGTCTACCTTGGCCGATCCAAGCGTGGTTGATGAGCTTATTGAAAACCGCTTGAATCGTTAATTAGGCGTTAAGAGCTTGATTATCGAACGATTCTAAACGTAGACTATCGGCTATCATCTATAGGTGATGGCCGATTTTTTTAGGAGCGAAACATGAGTCAGTTTTTAATAGCGGACGACCACCCCCTGTTCAGAGAAGCGCTAAAAGGGGCACTGACTAAGCAGTTTCAGCCTTTGGAAGTATTAGAGTCTGATACCTTTGACAGCACGCTGGCTGTGCTAGAAAGTCATGAAGATTTAGATATTTTACTTCTCGATTTGCACATGCCAGGCAATGGCGACTTATACGGGCTTATTCGCATTCGCGAGGATTACCCTGAACTACCCATTGCTGTTGTCTCGGGCAGTGAAGATCTTCAGGTTGTCTCTAAAGTCATGGGTTACGGAGCGATGGGCTTTATTCCAAAGTCTTCCTCGGCGCAAGAAATTGCCGATGCCATCAATGAGATCCTTGAAGGCGACAGTTGGCTTCCAGCAAATATTAAAGACAAAGTGGAAGCGATCAGTGGCGAAGACAAAGAGCTTGCGGCGCAAGTGTCGTCGCTCACACCACAACAATATCGAGTACTCAGTTACTTGCACGAAGGCTTGTTAAACAAGCAAATAGCCTATGAACTCAATATTTCAGAGGCAACGGTAAAAGCGCATATTACTGCGATATTCCGTAAACTTGGCGTTTATAACCGCACACAAGCGGTATTGATCGCATCGAAATTACAACTTGAGAGCATGGAAAGCCAACAACAATAACTACCTTGGTGCTCTTTACATCCATCCGGCGTCTTATACCAGCCGGATGGACTCTTCACTGGCTACTTAATCAAATACCACAGTTCGATTGTCGTTAATAAAGAGCTTATGCTCGCTGGCAAGTTCCAGCGCCTGACAAAATACCTGCTTTTCAACATCACGGCCTTTTTTCGCCATAGCTTCTGCGGTATCCGCATGAGTCACCGGACGCACTTGTTGCATAATAATCGGCCCTTCATCGAGTTCGTTATTCACAAAGTGGGCGGTGGCGCCAATAATTTTTACACCGCGCTCAAAGGCCTGATGGTAGGGCTTTGCGCCAATAAAGGCGGGTAGAAACGAGTGGTGAATATTGATAATTCGCCCTTCGAATCGACTCACAAAGCCAGGGCTTAAAATACGCATGTACTTAGCGAGCCCGATTAAGTCAGGTTCATACGCTGCGATTTTTTCAGCGACTAAATGGTCATGCTCAGCGCGGCTTAACCCTTCGTGGCTAATGCAGTGAAAGGGCACACCAAAGCCTTTCGCCAGTGGTTCGAGATCAGGGTAATTAGCAATCACGGCAAGCACGTCGATATTTAACGCTTGCTCAAAACATTTCAGCAGTACGCCACCTAAGCAATGCGCCTCTTTAGTTGCAAGCAGCACCACTTTAGTCGGCTCAGTGCCATGCAGAGATAATTGCGAACCTGCAGGTAGGCTTTGTTGTAACTGCGCGACTAAGTCTAGGTTATCGAAATTGCCATCCAGTTCGGTGCGCATGAAAAAGCGACCATGTTGTTTATCAACAAATTCATTGTTGCGAGTAATGTTCAGCCCGTGCTCGAAACACAAGCTGGTGATTTTGGCTATCAGGCCTTCTTCATCTGGGCACTGTGCCAGTAAAACTTTTTTCATTTCCTCATTCCTATTACCAAGGTTTACCGCATCGCGCAGTAAAACTAACGCTTGGCTGTATGTGGGCATTTACACTCACATTACCAAGCGTCGGTCATTATGCGCAGGCTTTATGTCCGCTGGCAACGACTCGGTGTTTGAGCACTTGCTGTAGCGTGACCAAGGTGTATTGTGATTACAAAGAATGATTCAATAATGCTTTTAACTTCGCGGGTTTTACAGGTTTAGAGAGATAATGCACACCAGCGGCTTTAGCCGTGGCTTTTAAGGTGTCATCGCGTACCGCTGTGATCAGAATTGCTGGCAATTGCTGGCCACGAACTGCACGAATTTTATCAATAACACTCAGGCCATCATCTGATTCTCCAAGTTGATAATCCATGAGGATAACGTCAATTTGTGTGTCGCTTTGCGCTATTTCTAATGCTGCTTGAGCATTTTGGCAACTGTGGCACTGCGCTCCCCATTTATTCATTAGGTGAGTCATGGCTTCGATGTTAGCGCTTTCGTCATCGACCACTAAGACATGGTAATGTGATTGCGCTTTTACGGCACCGTGTGTTTCTTGTGTCGATTGAATGCGTTGCTCGCTACCATATGGCACTTCAACTTTAAAGCAGCTCCCTTTGCCTAGTACTGAGCGCATAGTCAGTCTATGTGACAACAAATCGACCATGCGTTTGACGACGCCTAGTCCAAGGCCTACGCCTTTGTTGTCGCCGGATTCAACGCGATAAAAGTCATCGAATATCTTTTGCTGTTCACGCTCTCCGATCCCCAAACCTGTATCCCACACTTCAATGCTTAAATGGTGTTTGCGACGACGACAGGCCACTAACACTTTGCCGCTTTGGGTGTATTTAACTGCGTTAGAAACGAGGTTTTGAATAATACGGCGCAGATAAGTGATGTCGCTGTGGACGATATCGTTGTTGGAGCGAAGCGTTAGTTTTAAGCCTTTATCGGCGCATAAGATGGCGTACTCATTCACTAAAGGCGTGAGAATATCGTCGATATGAAAATGCCTAGGCGTAGGCGACATCGCTCCTTGGTCGAGCTTGGCGATATCTAACAGTGCTGACATAAGGTGCACGGTGCTGTCTAGACTGTCACCGAGTTTTGCAAGGCTATTGCTGTTGTGTTGACTCAGTTCTTTTTCGTCCATTGAGGCCAAGTACAGACGTGCTGCGTTCAATGGTTGCAAAATGTCATGACTCGCCAGCGCCAAGAAACGGGTTTTACTGTCGTTTGCATGTTCGGCTTCGAGTTTGGCCGCTTTAAGGGCTTGTTCGGTTTGTTCGCGACTGGCAATTTGTGCTTTAAGGTCTTGGTTCATCGCGCGGACTTCTTGGGTGCGCGCTTCTATACGATTTTCCAAGTCCATATTGATTTCTTCCAACGCATTTTGCGTTTCCATGTGCGTGGTGATATCTGAGAAGCTGGTGACGAAACCGCCGTCGGGTAGGGGGTTTCCTATCATTTCAAAGACTTGGGCGTTGCGGCGATGGCGAATAAAGTGATGTGGTGAGCCATTGCGTAAGTGACGAACGCGCTTCTCTACATGCTGCTCGACTTCACCGGGGCCACATTCGCCGCGCACTGCGTTGTAACGGATCACCTCTTCAATCGGTTGCCCTTGTTGTAAGAATCCCTCAGGATAGTTGAACATCTCAGCATAGCGCCTGTTCCAGGCCACCAAGTTTAAATCTTTATCGACAACGGAAATGCCGTGACTGAGGTTTTCCAACGAGGTGAACAAGAGGTTTTGATTGAACCGCAGTGCCTGTGTCGTCTCATCAAAGAAGTTAACCACTTCTTCAAAGGCTAATTGTTTGCCACTGGCCACTGTTTGTATGAGTGCTTGTGCCGATGACGCACCCAATACACCCGTGAGCGCACGTTCGCAGTAGGCAATAAATTCATTGGTTGGCTGGCTGTTGTCTTCGCCCAAATCTTCACTGAGTTTGTAGTGAGCAAGTACCTGAGTGCTGCGCTGGGCCCCCAAGAAGGTTTGCAACAATACTTTGAAATCGTAAACAGTGGCGTCGACGTTCTTATTCAAGCGCTTGGCAAAGTTCAGCTGTTCCATCGGATTAACAAAAGCTGCGGCTTGAATTCGGTCAATCAAACGTTCTTGTGCACCCAAAGAGAAACTTACATAGCAACAAATGTTGGCAAACAACGCCATCAATGTGCCTTGGGTGATGAGATTCTGCTGTGCAGCACTATCTAAAGCCCCGTTGGCATTCATGATTGGCATGAGTAAGAACAGTGTCCAACACACTACACCTGCGGTTAAACCTGCGTACACGCCATACGCATGGCCTTTGCGCCAATACAAGCCGCCGACAATCGCAGGTAGTAGTTGTGTCACCAAAGAGAAAGCAACTAAGCCCATTGATGCCAGTGTTTCGCCGTGGCCAAATAGCTGCTGATAAAAGTAGGAGAGTAATAAAATAGCGCCTATGGTGAAGCGTCGAACCAGTAAAATTTTCGAGCGATAGCTGCTATTTAGCTGGTTGCGACGAAACTTACGCTTCAACAACAAGGGCAACACCACGTCATTTGAAATCATGGTGCTCAATGTCAGTGTTGCCACCACAATCATAGCCGTGGCCGCCGATAATCCGCCAATAAACACAAACGTGGTCATGATTGAATGGCCAGTTTGCAGTGGCAAAGCTAATACAAAACTGTCGGCGCTGTGGCCATGGCCAATTTGTGGAATGATAGCTGCACTGGCAATGGGGACTATCATTGCGGCGATGAGTAATAGATACAAGGGAAAAGCCCATCGCGCGGTACGCAAATGGCGAATGTCTTGGTTATCAACAACTGTTACGTGGAATTGCCGCGGTAAACAGATAATGGCGGTGGCCGCCATCAGTGTTTGGCCAATAAAGCCAAAACTAAACACTGGTGAGTCTTGCCAATGTTGCCAAACAGAGTCGAGTGAGACTTCATCAGGCAAAGAGTACAAGGTGTACAGTGCAAGCCCGGCAACGAATCCAAGTGCGATTAATTTCACTAATGACTCAAAGGCAACCGCCAGCATAAGACCGGAGCGATACTCAGTAACATCCACTTTACGGGTACCAAAGAATATCGCAAAAATGGCCATGATCAAGGCGCCACCTAAGGCCAATACTGGGCCGGAAACTTGTGACCCTCCGGGTAAAAGTAAGAAGCTGCTTGATAGCGCTTTAAGTTGCAGTGCGATATAAGGAATGGTTGCCATTAAGGCGATAAAGGTGACGAATATCGCAGTAAGCTGACGCTTACCGTAACGGGCGGAAATAAAATCGGCGATGGTGGTAATGTTTTGCTTCTTACTCACCAGCACAAGCTTGCGTAAAAAGCCTTGGAAAAACACAAACAACAGCACCGGCCCAAGTAAGATGGGCAGGTAACTCCAGCCGCTGCTTGCCGCAGTTCCTACCGAACCATAATAAGTCCACGACGTACAATAAATCCCCAAAGACAAGGCATACACAAATGGGTGGTGACTGATGTACTTTGCCCACGGTGTGGTTTTATCCCCCCAGTTTGCTAACCAGAAAAGTACACAGATGTAGGCCAGAGAAACCAGTATTAAAGCTAACGTCATGCTATCGGCTGTTATTTTTATTAGTGCATCTACCATAGCAAAAGCCATGTGCGATTAGCAGTCATTTTGTTTACATATCCCATGCGACTAAGGGCTATTAGACTAATGTATTAAGCCCGTGTTAATGCAGATTTTATTTATTTTAGTGCTGTTGGTTTTATATTTAACTATATGAAAAATAGCGTTTTTTGTGTTTTTGGCTGTATTTACTTATCTGCGTTAAATTTTTGTTACGACTAAGGTCTGAATTTCCTCTTGCAAAAGCATTGCTAGATTCAACAGTGACGATAACAACCTATCATGCCTCAGTGCATGATGTAAAGGGGATACAAAATGGCTTTTAAAGACGCAGAACATGCTAAGGCCTATTGGAGCGAAAACCTCAGCCTCGTGTTTAAATTACTCGCGGTGTGGTTTGTCATTTCATATGTCTGTGGCATTTTGTTAGTTGACGTACTAAACGAAGTACATTTCTTTGGGTTTAAACTCGGCTTCTGGATTTCTCAGCAAGGCGCAATTTACACCTTTGTTGCTCTTATTTTTGTCTACGCAATCAAAATGAACGCGTTAGATAAGAAATACGGCGTAGACGAATAAGGAGCACAATAATGGATGTCCAAACGCTTACTTTTATAATTGTTGGCTTGAGCTTCGCGATGTATATCGGCATCGCAATCTGGGCTCGTGCGGGTTCAACAAACGAATTCTATGTTGCTGGCGGCGGTGTACCACCCGTTGCTAACGGTATGGCAACCGCTGCTGACTGGATGAGTGCAGCATCGTTCATCTCGATGGCGGGTATTATCTCGTTCGCGGGTTACGACGGTGGTGTGTATCTTATGGGTTGGACGGGCGGTTACGTTCTTCTCGCTTTATGTTTAGCACCTTACCTACGTAAATTTGGTAAGTTCACGGTGCCGGATTTCATTGGTGACCGTTACTACTCTCAAGCGGCACGTGTTGTTGCTATCTTCTGTGCTATCTTCATCTGCTTTACCTATATCGCAGGTCAAATGCGTGGTGTAGGTGTGGTGTTCTCACGCTTCTTAGAAGTGGATATTGAAACCGGTGTTTACATCGGCATGGTGATTGTATTCTTCTATGCAGTGCTAGGCGGCATGAAAGGGATTACTTACACCCAAGTAGCGCAGTATTGTGTATTGGTATTTGCTTACCTAGTGCCTGCTATCTTCATCTCATTGATGATGACGGGTCACTTACTACCACAAACAGGCTTTGGTGCCACCTTGTCTGACGGCTCAGGCATGTATCTGCTTGATAAACTCGACGGACTCAGTACCGAACTCGGATTTGCCCAATACACCGAAGGCTCCAAGAGCATGATTGATGTATTCGCAATCACGGGCGCGCTCATGGTCGGTACAGCAGGTCTTCCACACGTAATCGTTCGTTTCTTCACCGTGCCTCGTGTTCGTGATACACGTATCTCGGCGGCATGGACTTTGGTATTCATCGCTATCGTATACACCACAGCACCTGCTGTTGCGTCATTCGCTCGTGTAAACATGATTGATACTATCAATGGCAAAGACGGCAGTGGAACGCTTTACGAAGAAGCACCGCAGTGGATCAAAAACTGGGAGAAAACAGGCTTAATCACATTCAACGATAAGAATGGTGACGGTCGTATGTTCTACTCAGCGGGTAAGATTGACGATCCTGCAAGTGCTAACGAAGTGAAAGTTGACCGTGACATCATGGTACTGGCTAACCCTGAAATTGCAGACTTACCAGCGTGGGTTATTGCATTAGTTGCGGCTGGTGGTATCGCTGCAGCGCTATCAACCACAGCGGGTCTGTTGCTGGTTATCTCAACTTCGGTGTCACATGACTTACTCAAGCGGACCTTGAAACCGGATATCAGTGATAAACAGGAGCTCTTGGCAGCGCGTTTAGCAGCTATGGTGGCAATCGGTATCTCAGCCTACTTTGGTATTAACCCGCCAGGCTTTGTGGCCTCGGTGGTAGCCTTTGCCTTCGGTCTTGCGGCAGCGAGTTTCTTCCCAGCAATTATCATGGGTATATTCTCAAAACGCATGAATAAAGAAGGTGCGATTGCCGGTATGGTAACGGGTATTGGTTTCACGGCGGCTTACATTATCTTCTTCAAGTTCGTAAGCCCTGAACTAAACAGCCCTGAGCATTGGTTACTGGGTATCTCACCTGAAGGTATCGGTCTACTTGGTATGATTGTGAACTTTGTTGTGGCCGCTGTTGTGCAACGTATGACTGCAGAAACACCGGATGAGATCAAAGAAATGGTTGAAAGTATTCGTAACCCGAAAGGTTCTTCAGCCGCTCATGCTCACTAATTCCGCCTAATACAGCGCGATAGTAGAGCCCGACCTTAGACCAAGGTCGGGCTTTTTTTGTCTGTGAATTAGACCTAGGCTGTAACTATCCACTGTGAGATGGCAACCCACGCGCAAGGAGCATGAAGGCATGTGGAACAACATCACTTTTCGGAATTAGGACGTGGACTATGAATGCCCAACACCAAGATATTTTGGATTTTGTGGCCCAGCAAGCGCCATTTAATGCTTTACCAGATTCAACCTCTGATTATTTTTGTCATCATCTCGAGGTGATTTACGTCACACGCGAAAACCAACACTTGTGGCTAGACTCTGCACACCCAAAACTTTTCCTCATCCGCAGTGGCGTTGTAGAGTTAGTATCGCCCGATGGTGATGCTATTGCTCGCTTAACCAGTGGTGATTATTTTGGTTACCCATCCTTGCTTAGCGGCGAGGCAATCAAAAACCGCATCGAGGTCAAGCAAGAAGCCTTAGTGTATGTGTTAAACCAACAAGATTTTGATTATCTGCGTCGCGAGTACAAAGCGTTTGAGCAGTATTTCGTGAGGGCGCATTCAAATCGCCTGTTATCAACGAAATTTCAGCATCATAGTGATTCATGGTCGGAACGTAAAATTGCCGATTTGATGACGCGTCAGCCAGTTACATTAACACCCGAAGCGACAATACACACCTGTGCGCAGACTATGAGTGATCATCGAGTCTCTTCTATTATGGTGGTGCAAGGACAACCGATGGAACAGCGTTTGATAGGCGTAGTGACAGACAGAGACTTGCGTTCGCGTGTGCTTGCAAAAGGGGTCGACCCACAGCAAAGTATTAGCGAGATCATGACCAAGAACCCCAAGTATATTTTCGAGAATAATCGGGTTTTTTCTGCCATGCACTTGATGCTAAAGCACAATATTCATCATCTCCCTGTGCTGAATGAGCATCATCAACCGATGGGCATGGTGACATCGACCGACTTGCTGCGTCAGCAAAAAAGCGACCCTGTACAGCTGATAGGCCGTATTTATAAAGCCAGTGGTATTGCGGATTTAAAACGCTATGCGCAAGAGGTTCCTGAGTTGCTGGACGGCTTTGCCTATCACATTGACGATATTAGTCTTATTGGCAAATTACTCAGTGGTATCAGTGATGCGCTCACCACCCGTTTGATTCAGTTGTTTCAGCAACAACATGGCGACGCGCCAACACGTTTCAGTTGGATTTGCTTTGGTTCTCAGGCGCGAGAGGAACAAACCCTGCATTCAGACCAAGACAACGGTCTATTGCTTCCCAATGACCTTACACCAGAGCAAATGGATTACTACAAGCGCATGGGAGAATTCGTCTGTGAGCAATTAGACGTGTGCGGTATTGTCAGGTGTCCTGGCAATATTATGGCCAGTAATGAGCAATGTCGATTGAGCTTACAAGGCTGGCTGGCGAAGTTTTCTAAATGGTTGGCAACGCCGACACCCGAGGCCATGCTTAATTGTAAGATTTTCTTTGATCTGCGCTTTATAACTGGGTCAAGCGATCTCTTTGCGGATTTCAGCGAGGCGCTTTCTGCTTTGAAACCAGACCAGCTGTTTTATCGCGCCCTTGCAAGTGAGCTCAATCTCAATTCAGTGCCCATAGGCCTGTTTAACCAATTAAAAACTGAAGCGGACGAGCAGCACCACAAGTTCATCGACTTAAAGCGCCGTGGCATTGTGATTATCAATGATATTGTGCGTTTGTATGCATTACAGGCCAATATTCGCTATGCCAGTACCTTGGAGCGTTTGGATGCGTTGACGAAAACGCAATTTTTATCGAAAAAAGATATTTTTGATTTGAAGGATTGCTGGCGCTATTTGACGCAACTACGACTTCACGCTCAGCTTGATAGCGAGCAGTTGCCTAGTAACTGTATAAATCCTGATAGGCTCACGTCGTTGGAGCGTCATCAGCTCAAAGAAGCATTTTATTTGGTACGCCAAGCGCAACAAGCCGCGAGCTTTAAGTTCGCTCGTGGGAGCTTATAACCATGACCTACTCGTGGTGGCAGCAGTTAATTGCAAAGCTCGGTTTTGATGCGCATGGGCTATCCAAACCCTGGTACGAACACCGTTTTGTGGTGGTGGATTTAGAGTTGACGGGTTTAAACCCCAAAGAACATGAAGTGGTATCTCTGGCATGGGTGGTGATTGAGCAGCAAAGTATCAAGTTACATCAGAGTGGTCACTTACTCCATGAAGGGGTGTTGGAGCTGGCGCAATCGCCGATTTATCATGGTATTACAGCGCAAAGATTAGCCAAAGAAGGGTTGCCCATGGAGGAAATTCTAGAGCATTTCGCGCGTATCTGTGATGACAGTATTTTGGTGTTTCATAACAGCTTACTCGATACGCGCTTTTTGAATGTGGCGTGCAAAGAGCACCATATCGAGTTACCTCGCATTGTCCTTGATACGCTCAAGATAGAACAGCGCAGATTAGCAAGGCAAGGCAATGATATTGCCTTTGATGCATTGTCTTTGGAAGCGTGCAGACAAAGGTATGGGCTTATGCCTCATACCTCTCATGATGCACTCAGTGATGCCCTCGCTACGGCGGAGTTGTTTTTGGCTCAAGCAAATCATGTTAGTAAGCAAGAGCCAGTAGCACTGAGAGAACTAATCACGGCTGGGTAATAACAGGTAAGTCTTTTTCGGTCCAACCCATCATGTCGCCTTCTAAATGGTAAAGTTTAGTGAAACCTAACTGTTGTAAGGTTTCAATAGCAATGCCTGCTCTGCGGCCACTGCGACAGTAGACAACGATAGGTTGGTCTTTATCTAACTTTGCTGCATGCTCACTAATTACATCAAAGCTAATATTTATTGCGCCTTTGATATGACCTTGTTGATATTCTTCGCTCGAGCGTACATCCAGAAGCTGCATAGGCTGCGCTTCAAAGCGGTCAACAAGCAGCTGTTGCTGAGCAATATCTTGCGGTTTAGATTGCGCTGCACTGGGAGTGGCTAAGACCAACAAAGTGAGCATGGTTATTACGCCGAGAGTAAGTTTATTCATTGTTTTTCCTTATGTTACCTACAGCCCTTTACTGTTGAACGGTACTGAAATCCGCATCGATCATCGACCATTTCAATTATCCGTTAGTGATCCTAACCATAGCACAACTTTGATGTTGGCTTAATCTTCTGATTGAGCGTCGCGAGTACCACTTGTTTCATGCTATCATTGCCCCCATTTACGAGCTTATACGAGCTGACCATAATGGTTGGTTTTGTTATACTGTAACAACTTTATATCCGTACAGAGTGAATAGCCGTGGCTGAAGTCAGAGCGAGAGTCCATCTAAACGTGGGCAAAAAAAGTGATATCCCTGCCGAGATCGTATCTTTTAGTGGTTTGAAAGACGGTCAAGAGCATGTAGCTTTAATTTTTAACGAAGCAGATCAGCAGACCACGCCACTCGTTCGTATGCACTCAGAGTGCTTAACGGGCGATGTATTTCATTCGAGCCGCTGCGACTGCGGTGAACAACTTAATGAAACCATTGAGATGATGCATGAGCAAGGTGGCGTTTTACTGTATCTTCGCCAAGAAGGTCGCGGTATTGGTTTGTATAACAAACTCGATGCTTATGTGTTGCAGTCGCAAGGTATGAACACTTATGAGGCGAACAATAAGCTTGGTTTCGCGGATGATTTACGAGAATTCTCTGATGCAGTGCTGATGCTAAAAGCATTGGGTATTTGCCAAGTAAAACTTGTAACTAACAACCCTAAAAAGCTCGATGCGTTGCGTGACAATGGCGTTGATGTGAAAAGTGTTGTAGGCACTGCGGCGCACTTGAAAGTAGGGCAAACGGGTAACCAAGCCTACTTAGAAACAAAAATAAAACATGGTGCGCACATGTTAGATATTAAGAAAATCAATAAGACATAATACGCTCACGAGCGATTAAGGAACATTCGTTACAATGTCTATAGAAATTAGAGTGTATAAGGCCAGTGCAGGTGCGCGTTGGTTCAAAGCTGGTTTGGATATATTTCAAACTCAGCCTTTCATCTTCATGTTCATGTATTTGTTTATTGGGGTTTTCGGGCTGGTGGGTTTAATTGCGCCCGTACTGAAAATTCCAGCAGCGCTGGCAACGCCATTTTTGATGGCGGGCCTCTATGGCGCAGCGTTAAGACGTCAACAAGGACAAAAAATCGTTTTCGCGGACATTCTTAATGTGTTTTCCCAAAAAGGGCGTCGCATGGGATTGTTCCGCGTGGGCTTGTACCAAATGGGTGCCGCTCTACTGTTAGGGATGCTGGCGAGTGTGCTGTTTGCCGATGTCATCGAACTGATGACGCAAACTGATCTAGACCCGCAAACAGCCTTGCAGCAGCTTGCGCAAAGTTTTTCATTTAGTTCGCTCGCCTTATTTATGATAGCCGTGAGTGTTTACTTATGTGCCTTTGCCTTCGCCGTACCGCTTGTTTACTTTGGTCGACACACATCAATTTTGGGTGTAATGAAAGCGAGCTTGATGGCCTTTTATCACAATATGGCGGCGCTGACCGTTTATGGTCTTATTGCCGGTGGATTGTTGCTTGTTTGTGCATTTTTATCGTTTATTCCACTTCTTGTTGTGATGCCGATTTGCTACATTAGCCTCTTCATTGCATTCCAAGCGATGTTTATGCCTCAGTTGCATGAACTTGGGCAAGATGATCATCAACAAGGCCAGCCTAACGAAGGTCAACATAGTGATGCACATAGCAGCACTAATGAGCAAGATTCAACAAGCTCTAATGGCCGGTTTGACGCTTAATGGATGACAGCGAAAAGCAAAAACAGAAAAACTATGTACTGTGGTTATTGGGCAGACAAGACTACAGCCGCAAGGAGCTTGAGCGTAAATTACAACAGCGTCAGGTTCCGATTGATTTTGCCACTGAACTACTAGATTGGTGTGAGCAACAACGGTATTTGGATAATGACCGTTATTGCACGAGCTTTATTCGCCGTGCGATAGATAAGCGCCATGGGCCGCGCAGAATTGTTGCAGATGCCCAAAGCAAAGGACTTGCCCGCGAGCAAGTTGAAATGGCGCTTAGCGAAATGGATGTCGATTGGTTCGAATTGGCCGATGAGGCTTACCGCCGTAAATATAAAGCGGTGGATGAGAAACTAGATTATAAAGAAAAAGCCAAGCGAATGCGTTATTTAACGGCGCGGGGCTTTGACTTTCAACATATTGAATTTGCACTTGAAGCGAAAGACGAGTGAGATAAACGCAATGCAGCATTTGACGACCGCACAGCTAAGACAGAAATTCTTAGACTTTTTTGCCAAGCACCAACACCAAGTTGTGCCTTCGGCTTCTTTGATTCCGGGTAATGACCCAACATTGTTATTCAACAATGCGGGTATGGTGCCTTTTAAAGACGTATTCCTTGGTGCCGAAACGCGCCCATACAATCGTGCAGCCAGTGCGCAGCGTTGTGTGCGTGCAGGTGGTAAACACAATGACCTTGAAAACGTAGGTTATACCGCTCGTCACCACACCTTCTTTGAAATGCTGGGTAACTTCAGCTTCGGTGATTATTTTAAGCAAGACGCCATCAAGTTTGCGTGGGAATTCTTAACTGACGTCGTTAAGCTACCGCAAGAAAAACTATTAGTGACGATTTATCACGACGATGAAGATGCGTTTAACATCTGGCACAAAGAAGTGGGTCTAAGTGAAGACCGCATTATTCGCATCGCGACCAGCGATAACTTCTGGTCTATGGGTGATACAGGCCCGTGTGGTCCTTGTTCTGAAATCTTCTACGACCACGGTGAAGAGATTTGGGGGGGCCTCCGGGTTCACCTGAAGAAGACGGTGACCGTTTTATTGAAATTTGGAACCTTGTATTTATGCAGTACAACCGTCATGCCGATGGCACGATGGAACCTCTTCCTAAGCAGTGTGTAGACACGGGTATGGGTCTTGAGCGTATTGCTGCGATTCTTCAAGGTGTGCACTCAAACTATGAAATCGACTTGTTCCAAGCACTGATCAGCGCCGCGGCAAAGGTGACAAACGCCCAAGACTTAGAAGATAAGTCGCTGCGTGTAATCGCTGACCACATTCGTTCATGTGCCTTCTTAGTACAAGACGGTGTTATGCCTTCAAATGAAGGTCGTGGTTATGTATTGCGCCGTATCATTCGCCGTGCGGTACGTCATGGTAACAAGCTCGGTGCGAAAGGTACCTTCTTCCACAAGATTGTTGCCGAGTTGGTAACACAAATGGGTGAGGCATACCCTGAGCTTGCGCAAAAACAAGCCGTCATTGAAAAAGTGTTACGAATTGAAGAAGAGCAATTTGGCAAGACACTAGAGCGCGGCCTTGCCATTCTTGAGGAACACTTAAGCACGCTTGAAGGCGATGTGATCCCGGGTGATGTAGTATTCAAACTTTATGATACTTATGGTTTCCCTGCTGATTTAACCGCGGATGTTGCGCGTGAGCGTTTCATGACAATTGATGAGCAAGGCTTCCAAGAATGCATGGACGTACAGCGTAAAACAGCACAACAAGCTGGTAAATTTGGCGCTGATTACAATACGCAATTACGCTCAGATAAGAGCACGGCATTTAAAGGCTATGAAGCTGATCATCACAGTGGCACTGTTGTTGAATTATTTGCTGCAGGCGAGAAGGTCAGTGTGCTTGAAGACGGTCAAGAAGGCATTGTTATTCTCGATCGCACACCTTTCTACGCTGAGTCAGGTGGTCAAGTTGGTGATACCGGTGTACTGAAAACCAGTAACGGTGAATTCGTTGTTACTGACACACAAAAGCTGGGTAATGCTTTTGCCCATCACGGTAAAGTTGTGGGTCACATTGGTGTAAACGACAAGGTCGACGCACGCATCGACACTGAGCGTCGTGACCGTATTAAGAAAAACCACACTGCAACGCACTTAATTCACGAAGCGTTGCGCCAAGAGTTGGGTGAGCACGTAAACCAAAAAGGTTCACTTGTGCAACCAGACCGCTTACGTTTCGACTTCTCACACTTTGAGGGTGTAACCGCAGAGCAATTGCAACGTATTGAGAAGAAAGTGAATGACGAAATTCGTCATAACTTCGCGCTCGAAACTGAATTGATGGCCATTGACGATGCCAAAGAAAAAGGCGCGATGGCGCTGTTCGGTGAAAAGTATGATGACGAAGTGCGTGTTGTTAGTATCGGCGATTACTCAATTGAACTGTGTGGTGGTACGCATGTAACCCGCACCGGTGATATCGGTTTATTCAAGATTGTATCCGAAGCAGGTATCGCAGCCGGCGTTCGTCGTATTGAAGCGGTAACAGGCGCAGATGCATTGGAATTCGTGGCAAAGCAAGAAGGTACCTTGTCACAAATCGCTTCGTTGTTAAAAGCAGACAGCGCAAGCGTATTAGACAAAGTGCAAGCTTTAATCGAGCGCTCTAAGGGCCTTGAAAAGCAAGTAACGCAACTAAATGACAAACTAGCTAGCGCGGCAGGTGCTTCGCTGCTAGACAGCGTCAAAGAAATCGCAGGAGTGAAGGTGTTGATTGCGAATGTTGCGGGCACCGAAAGCAAAGCGTTGCGTGGCATGATGGATGACCTTAAGAACAAGTTAGGGTCTGGTATCATCGCACTTGGTGTTGCTAACGATGACAAAGTAAGCTTAATTGCTGGTGTGACTAAAGACCTAACAGGTCAATTCAAAGCCGGTGAACTCGTTAACCACATGGCGTCGCAAGTGGGCGGTAAAGGTGGTGGTCGTCCTGACATGGCACAAGCAGGTGGATCGCAACCTGAAAACCTTGATGCTGCGCTAGCAAGCGTTGAAGCTTGGGTGAGTGAGCGTGGGTAAATCGTGGGCATCACTTTTGATGCTTACGTCTAAGGCTTGCAGATAAACAGTGGCCTTATTTGTACAAAAATTTGGTGGCACCTCAGTGGGCTCAATCGAGCGCATTGAGGCTGTTGCCGATATCATTATTCGCCAGCGCCAGCTTGGCCATCAGGTTGTTGCAGTCGTATCTGCGATGTCTGGTGAAACAAATCGTCTATTAGCGCTTGCACAGGAAGTAGATGATGTACCAAGTACTCGCGAGCTTGATGTGTTAGTCAGTACTGGCGAGCAAGTCAGCGCATCTCTTCTATCTATGGTTTTGATCCGCAAAGGCTACCCAGCAGTGAGCCTGTTAGGGGATCAGCTTGGTATGCATACCGACAACCTCTACACTAAAGCGCGTATTACCCATGTTGATGATAAACGTATTCGCCAAGAGCTTCGTCATGGTCGCATTGTCATCGCCGCTGGTTTTCAAGGCCGCGACAGCGAAGGTAACATTACCACATTAGGGCGTGGAGGCAGTGACACATCTGCTGTGGCGATTGCAGGTGCCATTAACGCGGATGAATGCCAAATTTTCACCGATGTAGATGGCGTATATAGTACTGATCCACGTGTAGAACCAAATGCACAGCGTTTAGATACTATAGGTGTGAAGGCCATGCTAGAAATGGCGAGTATGGGAGCAAAAGTGCTTCATATTCGCTCTGTAGAAGCAGCTGCGCACTATAAAGTGCCGCTGCGAGTTCTATCTAGTTTTAACCCCGATCAGGGAACATTAGTTTTAACTGACGAGGATGATTCCATGCAATCGCAAAATGTATCTGGTATTGCGTTCAAAAGAGAGCAGGCGCTTATTAGCATAAATGGCTGTGATGCAAATCCTGTTGTACTCGCTGATTTACTCGATATTCTTGCTCAAAAAGCAATAGAAGTTGATGTAATTAATCAAGTTTATCAAAACTTTGGCAAAGTAGACTATGCTATAAGTGTACCTAGCCTTGAATTACGACAGGCGCTTGCGGCATTATCAACTAACCGTGCAGTTAGTGGTGCGCAAATGACTAGTCGAGATGACTTGGCAATGCTTTCGCTGATAGGCACAGGTATTAAAACGAATGCATCGATAGTCAGCCAGTTTTTTCGTGTTTTTGCGGATGAGAATATTGATGTGTTCATTGCAAGCTCTTCAGAGATAAAGCTTTCAGTGTTAATTGAACGCCAATTTTTAGAGCTAGCAGTAAGAGCATTACATGCAACTTTTATCATGGCAGATGAATAATTAAACAAAGTTTTACTTACGTTTATACTAAAAATTCATTAAAATGCCGCTGACGGAATTTTTGACTAATTTGGAACAATGGGAGCAAGCGAATGCTAATTCTTACTCGTCGAGTTGGTGAAACCCTTATGATCGGTGACGAGGTAACTGTCACTGTGTTAGGTGTAAAGGGAAACCAAGTGCGCATTGGTGTTAATGCACCTAAAGACGTATCAGTTCACCGTGAAGAAATTTACATGCGAATTCAAGCTGAAAAATCAGGTTCAAATCCTGGTAACGCTTAATAAATAGATTCGAGGCGAAGCCACTTTTAAAGTGGCTTTTGTTTTTTCTGGGCGAGTATAAAGCTAATTGCTTCTTCATTGAGAATCGCCTTGCTCAAGTAGTGGCGATGCCCTTTGTTATTGACGACAATGAGACCGAGTTCTGTTTCTAGCAATTGCTCTATGTCATTCCAACTTTGACGCTTTTTAGTGCCGTTACACAGGGTGCTGATACCTTCTTCATCTATAGTTAAATGAATTTCATTACCTGCTGCGCGAGATAATCGCTGCCTTGCTACCCACCACGCTTGCTGATAGTTATAGGCAATGACTTCAAGGATAGCTAAGCCCAGTAAAAAGTATCCAAGGTAATTATTTTGCAGCATATATATGCTAACTAACGCTAATACGGTGAGGAATACGACTAAGCCATATTTTGGCTTTCTTCTGTCGCTAAATGGTAGCGATTGTTCATAACTTTCAATAAAGTATTCTTTGTTCAAAATATAGGATGTATTGTATTTCATCGATGCTCGCTAAACCTTCGAACCAACATAGGGATCATTATGCGTTTTTTTGTGTTACTGAGTGCGTTACTTGCTTTCTTTGCATCAGCTGCACCACAACAGTTTTTAGTATTTGGCGATATGCCATATACCCCAGTCGATGAAGCATTACTCAGTGCTCCAGATGGGCAATTATATCAAGCTGTGCAGCAAACCCCACACCTATTTATTGCACATGTTGGTGACATGAAATCTGGCGCAACACCCTGCACGGATGAACTATTACAACGCAGTTTCACGATGATTAATGCACTGACAGAGCAACCTTTCGTGTACACCCCCGGAGACAATGATTGGACTGACTGTGACCGACAAACGCTGACGCCAACGTTTGATGAGCTAGAACGCCTAGCATTTGTAAGAAGTCAATTTGCCACTTCGCAGTTACCATTAACAAACTTCTCCCGCCAAAGTGAGCAGCCGGAAAATCAAGCTTGGCGGATAGGCGATGTGCAGTATGTCACATTGCATGTAGTTGGCACTAATAATGGGCGCGCTCAGGTTTTTAGTTCGGACACGCAAGTGGCGCTCGCTTCGACACAACAAAGAGATGCGCTTAACAAACTATGGCTTGCTAAGCATACAACTCCTGCAGTCACGCAGGCAGGCTCAGCAACATCGGCAGCTAAAGCCGTTGTCGTATTTATTCAGGCCGATATATACCAACACAATGATTACGGCCCTGCGTGTAGCGAGCAGCAACAGACACACTGTGACGGGTTGAATCAGTATCAAGTACTCTTTGATGACCTCGCCAAATCAAGTAATGCTCCTGTGTTGTTGGTTCATGGAGATACCGCTGAGTTTTGCTTCTCCCAGCGTGAATCAGGTTTATGGCACTTAAATGCACCGGGTGATTTTCGAATTCTAGACATCGCTCAAGTAACCGTTGACACCCAAAGCGATGATGTTTTTGCGCTTACAACGCTGTTGAGCTCAGTGCCCAGTGAATGTGAATAAAAAAAACCGCGCAGTATTAAGTGCGCGGTTTTATATCGCTCGGGAAAACGATTAGAACTGGAAGCGAAGGCCCAATTTAAACTTACGTCCTAAGACGTCATAGTTACTTGGGAATGTGTTACCTGAATTCGAACTTGTATCACCTGCCTCGCCACCTACAACGGGCGCGTCTTTTTCGAATAGGTTATCAATACCTAAGCTTGCCGTGATGTTATCGGTGATATGATAATTTGCATATAAATCAAAGTAATCATATGAGTCGATACTTCTGAAGTCTTCGAAGTAGTCATCGATAACAATAGGCTCTACGTCGATACCATCAATATGGCGCCACTGTAAGGAAACAGTGAAGTCATCCATTGCCCAAGTCGTACGCTGAACCCACCTTAGCTCTGCAAGCGGATCACAACTGGTGCTGTAATAGCCTTTACAGTCAATCACGCGTGCAGTATCAGAGCTTTGTGATTCTTGAGTGAGGTATTTATTAATCGTTCCTGAGAACTGTAACTCACCCATGCTATCCAGCGGCCAGGCAAAGTTGAATCCAAGCTCGACACCTTCGGCGCGAAGATTTTTCAAGTTGGTAGTGTATTGCTCGATACCCGCGCCGGCGACAGTTAAGTCACCGCCAACACGTCGGATTTTCGCACACTCAGTAGTATCTCCGAGCTCATAACATGCATCTAAGATTTCCTGCGCTGAGAATTCTCCGATGATGTCGTCGATGTCGATATCATAGTAATCCAAGCTGATTGTAAAGTTTTGCAAGGTATCGAACTCAGGAGTCCATACGATACCCGCTGTGAAGGTCGACGCTTCTTCAGCATCAGGTGGATTGAGGGGATCGCTACCTGAAATGACTTGTACCTGACCTGAGATAACATCTTGCACGTTACCCACTTGTGCTTCACTCATGCCAGTTGATACACAAAGGGCACGCAGTGTTGCATCAATATTACCGGCATTACCTACAGAACAAGGATCACCGCCAGCATTATCTAGCCCAGTTACTACTGGTGAAGCAATTTCACCGACGTTTGGTGCGCGTGTTGCTTGTTGCTGCATTACGCGAACTAGAACACTGCTTACGGGACGCCAGTTAAAACCTAACTTCCAGGTTTCGTTCGAGCCCACCGTGTCATAATCCGCCCAGCGGAAACCAAATTCAACATCGAGAGTCTCAGCTAGCGCCATGCCATCTAGTACAGGTAAATAACCTTCCAAGAACAGTTCATCAACTGTGAATCCACCCTCGATAGGAAGTTGGTTACCGCCCGCACCACCTTGACAACTTGCAGGGGCTGTTTTCAAACACTCATCAGGTTCAAATAAGCCTTTCTCTTTACGGTACTCATAGCCGAAGCTCATCGCCAGCGGCGCACCCGCACCGGGGATTTCGATAAACTCGATAGGACCGTTGAGCGTTGCCGTGGCGATTCGTTGGCTGTATTTTTGTTGCTGCAATGCTATGGCAGTTGCATACCCAGCCATTTCATCAGTTATGGTACCAAAACCGCCAAAGAGGTTGATTGGCACACAGGTAGAGTCGCCATTTAAGCACGTGACCCCATCTGCCGTATCGAGCGCATTTTGGATGTTAGTTAGGTTGGTGTAACCACCGCGCACTGTTGTGCGGTTAGATTCACCATATTGGAAGCTCACATCATATTGCCAATCATCAAAGATGTAGCCATTTACGCCGGTAACGAACTGGAATAAGGAGGTATCGTAACGCTCAGTACGCGCGCCCAACTCTAGCGTTCGACGTCGTAACTGTACTGTGAGGTAATCCTCTTCATCAACCACACCATTGCCGTTGACATCGTCCCAGTTATTGGCGCCTAGTAAGTTATTCGCCAACGCAGTGTTACCCGCATCAATCATAAACTGGCGAGCTTGGTCGCCAATGAGTGGGTTAAACAGCGGTAAGTCAAACGAAGAACCAAATGTGCCAGATGGTGCCACTTGAGTATCCACTGAAATCGAACTGTAAGTGAGTGAAGAATAAACCTCATGCTCGTCGTTCAAGCTGTAGTGTGCTAACGCTGTACCCGAGTATCGCTCTGATGGAGTTTGGTAGAAGTTGTATGGGTTGAAGTTGAATACACTACAGGTATCAGCTGCGAGCGTACCATCGTTTCTGAATTGCCCAGATGAGCTCGCACCACCGCCAACAATAGCAAAACGTGTTGGAATGGCTGTGGTTGAACCACCGCTTTCTACTGAGTTTGGCGCTTCACATTCAGCAGGCGCTGGGATGGGGGGCTCGCCGTTGAGGAATTGCTCGTAGTTTGCACCGGAGTCGGTTTCAATGCCGAGCAGGCCGAGTGGGCGATCGCCAAGGCGGATCTCTTTACGTTTAGTCCAATCTAGTGACAGCACAACATTGCCACGATCATCTGCTAAGTTCGATCCTATTGTCAGTGAGATATTGTCTTTATCACCATCATTCTCATCTGTTTCCTGATGCGAAGTATTGATAGCAATGCCTTCAAAGTCGTCTTTGAGTACAAAGTTCACGGCACCAGCAATGGCATCTGAACCGTATACCGCTGATGCGCCACCAGTAACCACATCAATGCGCTCAACAAGTGCAGCAGGGATCACTGAGGTATCCACTGAACCATTGTAGTTGTATGGGATCATACGACGACCGTTCACGAGGATAAGTGAACGTTGTGAACCTAAACCGCGAAGGTTGACGGTTGCTGCACCTGCCGAACCATTGTTTACGTTACTACCGTCTCCAGGGATGGTTGATGGCAGAGTTCTCAGAACTTGTTCTACTTCTGGTTCTTGTTGGAAGGCGAGTTCTTGTTCGCCAATTGAAGTGATAGGACTCGCCGATACCGCACCGGGTTGGCGAATACGACTCCCTGTTACTGCAATGACTTCTATGTCTTTGTTAGCTTCTTCATCTTCTCCCGCAGCATATGCGGTTGGTGAGCTGATGGCTAATGAGGATATTCCGACGCTGAGGGCGAGTTGAAGCGCCAGGCTAAGTCTGGATTTTTGCATTGTCTTTCTCCCTATTTATTAGAGTTATCTAATACTGCAGGACAATCAAACTGCGGCTGTTCCTAATTAGTGCGCTAAAGCTTAGACCCAAGAATCCAGTATTGCCAAAGGCTTAAATGAAAATAAATATTTCATAGGAATTGGTATTACCAATTCCTCTTTGTTTCAATTGTTAGCATAATTGCTGTGTTTAGGATGATCTGTTGGAGTATAAATAATCGTTATATTGGATATTTTTATCGAATATACATATCTTCTAGTTTTTGTTTTCATCATTTCCGCGCGTACATTACGTGTTTCGTGGGTTTAGAGCTATCCTATATATTGGTATTACCAATTTACAAGGTGTAGACTTTTCATATTTATTTGATATGGTGTTGAACTGTTGTTTAATAAAATTTAACAAAATAACACTGGAGTGAGGATGAACATTGCAGATCTGATGCTGGAAGCAGCTGGGTTAATGGCAACGGGAATGCTGGTGGTTTTTGTGTTTCTGATGATTTTAATTGGTGCTCTAAGGCTCATGTCTTACTTTTTAGCCGATGATATTGATGCACCAACAGCGAGCTTATCTCCCAAGCAAAACCACAGTGGTGTCCCGAAAGCTCACATAGCAGCGATTGCTGCCGCAGTTCACCAGTATAAAAAGCAATAAATAGGGGGTAATACTATGTCAAAACTTAAATTAACCGAATTGGTACTGCGAGATGCGCATCAATCTTTGCTTGCTACGCGTATGCGCATCGAAGACATGCTCCCAATTGCAGAAAAACTCGACAAAGTGGGTTATTGGTCTGTTGAATCTTGGGGCGGCGCAACGTTTGATTCCTGTATTCGTTATCTTGGTGAAGATCCATGGGAGCGTATTCGCCTACTTAAGCAAGCGATGCCAAACACCAAACAACAGATGCTATTACGTGGCCAGAATCTGTTAGGTTATCGTCATTACAGTGACGATGTGGTGACTAAATTCGTTGAGCGCGCGCATACAAACGGCGTTGATGTATTTCGTATTTTCGATGCGATGAATGATGTGCGTAACCTCGAAACTGCCATAAAAGCAGCGGTGAACATTGGTGCCCACGCTCAAGGCACGATTTCTTACACAGTATCACCGGTTCACACGCTCGATATGTGGTTGACTCAAGCCAAGCAACTTGAAGATTTGGGTTGCCACTCAATCTGTATCAAAGATATGGCTGGTCTATTGAAGCCTTACGACTGTGAACAGCTGATCAGTGGATTAAAAGAAACGGTGTCAGTGCCTATTGCGATGCAATGTCACGCAACCACAGGTCTGAGTACGGCGACCTATCAAAAAGCCATTGATGCCGGAATCGACATGCTCGATACCGCCATTTCAAGTATGAGCCAAACATACGGTCACAGTGCGACTGAAACTATGGTGGCGATTGTAGAAGACACGCCGCGTGATACTGGGTTAGACCAAACGTTGTTAGAAGAGATTGCCGCTTACTTTCGCGATGTACGCAAAAAATATGCACAGTTTGAAGGTAGCCTAAAAGGCGTAGATGGCCGCATCTTACTCGCGCAAGTTCCTGGTGGCATGTTAACGAATATGGAAAATCAGTTAAAAGAGCAAGGTGCTGCAGATCGCTTGGATGAAGTACTTAAAGAAATTCCGAGTGTTCGTAAGGATTTAGGTTACTTGCCGTTAGTTACGCCAACATCACAGATCGTTGGCACTCAGGCTGTGCTAAATGTCTTAACGGGTGAACGTTATAAATCAATTACTAAAGAGACAGCGGGTGTTTTAAAAGGTGAGTATGGTGCCACACCTGCACCGGTTGATACTGAGTTACAGCAAAGAGTATTGGAGGGTGCACAAGCGATTACGTGCCGCCCTGCAGATTTAATTGATGCAGAGCTGGGTAAGCTAACCGCCGAGCTAAAAGAACATGCAAAGACAAGTCAACTTACGCTTGCACAAGAAGAAATTGATGATGTGTTAACTTATGCACTATTCCCGCAAATTGGTCTTAAGTTCCTTGCTAATCGCGGCAATCCGGACGCATTTGAACCTGCACCGCAAGCACAAGAACCTGTGGCTGTTGCTAAACCACTAACATCCATCGCGCCTAAATCGGGTCCGGAACGCTACAGCATCAGTGTTGATGGCAAAGCTTACGATGTCATTGTGGCTGCGGGTGGAGAGTTAGAGAGCGTTCGAGCAGTTCAAGGTGAAGGGGAAAATCCTCCTCAATCAGCATCTGTCAGCGGAGGTGAAACACTCAACGCGCCATTGACGGGGAATGTCTTTAAGGTAGTTGTTAAGCCTGGGCAACATGTCAACGAAGGCGATGTCGTTGTCATCATGGAAGCGATGAAGATGGAAACTGAAGTACGTGCTTTACATGGTGGTGAAGTGGCCGAAGTATTGGTGCGTGAAGGTGACTCAGTGAGTGCCGGTGATGCGCTAATTGCGTTGTCTTAGGAGGTTATATGGAAGGTGTACTTAACCTCTGGCATGCGACAGGTATTGCCAACTTTTCGGTCGCGCAGCTGATCATGATTGCGGTGGGGTGCTTGTTATTGTACCTCGCAATTGCTCGTAACTTTGAACCGCTATTGTTAGTCCCAATTGGCTTTGGTGCCTTGCTAACTAACATTCCCGTGGCGGGTATGGCAGACCCTGGCGGCATCTTGTACTACGTGTACCACATAGGGATCGACTCAGGCGTGTTTCCCTTGCTTATCTTTATGGGGGTGGGCGCACTGACCGACTTTAGCGCCTTGATTGCGAATCCACGTATGTTGCTATTGGGGGCTGCTGCTCAGTTTGGTATCTTCGCAACGTTGTTTGGTGCTATCGCGCTGAATTACATACCAGGTTTCGAATTCACCATGAAAGATGCATCAGCCATTGCCATCATCGGCGGTGCGGATGGTCCGACAGCTATTTTTCTAGCATCTAAGCTGGCACCTGATCTTCTTGGTGCGATTGCCGTGGCTGCTTATTCATATATGGCTTTGGTACCCATCATTCAGCCGCCGATTATGCGGGCGTTGACGTCAGAAGCTGAACGTAAGATTGAAATGCCGCAACTGCGTCCTGTGTCAAAGAAAGAAAAAATTATTTTTCCACTTATGGTACTGGCACTCACCGCCATGTTTTTACCAGCAGCAGCGCCTTTGGTAGGAATGTTCTGCTTAGGTAACTTGATGCGCGAAAGTGGTGTGGTGGATAGACTCAGCGGCACTGCCCAAAACGAGCTTATTAACATCACCACTATCTTTTTGGGACTTGCTGTAGGTTCTAAGCTCGCTGCAGACAAATTCCTGACAGTGGAGACGTTAGGTATCTTGGCATTGGGGGCGCTTGCTTTCTCAATTGGTACAGCTTCAGGTGTATTTATGGCCAAAGCCCTGAATCGCTTTTCTAAATCACCTATCAATCCTCTAGTCGGGGCTGCGGGGGTGTCGGCGGTGCCAATGGCTGCTAGGGTGGTAAATAAAGTGGGTTTGGAGAATAACCCACACAACTTCTTATTAATGCACGCCATGGGCCCTAACGTTGCAGGGGTACTGGGTAGTGCGGTTGCTGCGGGTATATTACTCGCGTTAGTAGGCTAATAGGCTCTTCCTAGCCTTTGGCGCATCTTGGTTTTGAACTCACCAAGATGCGCTTTTTTTTGCTCGATATTTGCCTAGTATTCAGTAATTTGACACCATAGTCATAAATGCAGCTGACAAGGAGTAAGCGCGAATGAACGCTATTATGATCATATTGGTACTGTTTGTTTGCTTGGCAATTTTGATCCCTTTGCTTGAACGTTATCAAAAGCAGATGGGGTTTGAAAAAATGGCCAAGTATAGTAAGTACATCCTGCCTTTAGTGTTTATAAGCTTGATAATTAAACTCGTTTATATGCTGCTAAACCAATAAGTTAGGCTATTTGTGAGGGCTGTCGGCCATAAAAAAAGCACCTTGACGGTGCTTTTTTTATTCTTAACCAGTTAACTTTAGTTATTCATCGCCAGTTGCATCTCTCGCTCGCGAGTAAGTTGCGCTAGTAATGTGTCAGCGATTGGTTTGAACTTGGCTAGTTCAGAAGCTGGTAAAGGCTCTGATTTCGGCAGTTTTACCGTGCGCGGATTACGATGTACACCGTTTACCAAGAATTCATAATGGAGGTGAGCACCCGTAACACGACCCGTAGCTCCCACAGTACCAATTAACTGGCCCTGCTTCACTTTCTCACCTTGCTTCACTTTACGCTTGTTTAGGTGCAAGTATTTAGTAACGTATGTGTTACCGTGTTGGATAAACACATAATTACCGTTGTATTGGTTGTAACCAGCTTTAATAACGCGACCATTACCTGCCGCAACAACTGGCGTACCGGTCTTCGCAGCGTAGTCAATGCCACGGTGTGGCTTAACTGTTTTAGTTACAGGATGCAAACGACGAGGATTGAAGCTTGAGCTGATGTACTTGAAGTTAACCGGTGCACGCAGGAACGCTTTCTTCATGCTACGACCTTGAGGCGTATAGAAGTTACCGTCCGTGTGAAGTACCGCAGCATAGTGCTCGCCCTGGTTGATAAATTCAGCGGCTAATATTTTACCTGTGCCAATGTACTCTCCATCAACATGGTGAGTTTCATAAATAAGACTGAACTGATCGCCTTTGCGCAGATCATTGGCAAAGTCCACATCCCAACCAAAAATAGTTGCGAAGTTCATAATCTGTTTTTCACTTAAACCAGCCGCGATACCTGCAGTCCAGAAACTGCCGTTAATAGAGCCCGATGCCGATTTGGTAAGTGTTTGAATTTCTTTTGAATCGATAGAAGTGTCGTAGCTGCCTTCATCATTCAAGGTAACAAATAAGGTATCTGTTTTGCTTAAAACATATTTAAGCTGCTGTAGCTCGCCTTGTTCATTTTTTGCAAAGCTTAAAACCTCACCTGGATGAATCTTGGTCAGTTTTTTGGTTTCTTCGTTGGTATTAACCAACTTATAGAGAGTTTGTGCTGAGAAACCTGCACGTTTAAAAATAATCGCGAGATTATCGCCGTTACGAACTTCGTGATCGGTGTGTTCATAGGTAGGTAAAGTAAGCGCTTCATCAGCTGAGTTCAACTCAGTGATTTTTTCGTCTTCGTCGAGTTTAACTTGTAACTCATAGCGCTTACCAACTTCAAGAGGTTTAACGTCGTTATCCCTTGAAGCTGTTGCTCTTTCCGTAGGTATAAGCATTAGGGTTACAATAGTTACGAGGAAACCCACAATGAGCAGTTTGTGTTTTTTGGGGAGTTTGTGTACCACGTTAACCATAACCTACCTTTTTCGCTGATAAGGAAAACCATATCTAACCAAAGGCTGAGCATATACCTAATAATCAGCAAATACCAGTGTTTTGTGCATTTAAACCTGCGCCAAAGTGCGCTAGAATCGCGCGGTTAGCACATTTTTTATCGGAGAAATAAATGACAGACTTGGACAAGGCATTTGCTGAAATAAAGCGCGGTGCTGAAGAAATTTTACTCGAAGATGAGTTGGTTGAACGACTTAAGTCGGGGAAAAAACTAAAGATTAAAGCGGGTTTCGATCCCACAGCTCCCGATTTGCATTTAGGGCATACAGTTTTAATCAACAAACTAAAAACGTTCCAAGACCTTGGCCATGAAGTTATCTTTTTGATTGGTGACTTTACCGGCATGATAGGCGATCCAACGGGTAAAAATGTAACCCGTAAGCCTTTAACCCGAGAAGATGTGCTAGCTAACGCAGAAACATATAAAGAGCAGGTTTTCAAAATCCTCGATCCAGCCAAAACAACGGTTGCATTTAACTCGCAGTGGATGGAAAAACTGGGTACTGCTGGAATGATTAAATTGGCGGCGCGCCAGACCGTAGCGCGCATGCTTGAGCGTGATGACTTCAAAAAACGCTATGCAAATGGCCAATCAATTGCGATTCACGAGTTTTTATATCCTCTTGTCCAAGGTTGGGACTCTGTGGCACTTGAAGCAGACGTAGAATTAGGCGGTACGGATTAGCGTTTCAACCTACTTATGGGTCGTGAGCTACAAAAAGATGAAGGTCAAAAGCCTCAAACGGTGCTTATGATGCCGTTGCTTGAAGGTACTGATGGTGTGCAAAAGATGTCTAAGTCTCTTGGTAACTACATTGGTATCACAGATGCGCCAAACGATATGTTTGGTAAAATGATGTCTATCTCTGATGACCTAATGTGGCGCTATTATGAATTGCTGAGTGCATTAAGCATTGAGCAAATCGAGGCACTGAAAGTTGATGTTGCTAACGGTACTAATCCACGCGACATTAAGATCCAGTTAGCGAAAGAAATCATTGCTCGCTTCCACAGTGAAGAAGCAGCACAACAGGCACATGATGACTTCACACAACGCTTTTCTAAAAATGCATTGCCAGACGATATCGAAGAGTTGTCGCTAAGCATTGAAGAACAAGAGGTGATGATCACAGCACTTCTGAAAGATGCGGGCTTAGTTGCGAGTACCTCAGAAGCGATACGTATGATTAAGCAAGGCGCTGTTAAAATTGACGGTGAAACGAAGGTCACTGACAGCAAACAGATGATTGCGAAAGGCACAACGGCCGTTTATCAAGTGGGTAAGCGCCGTTTTGCGAAAGTCACACTGAACTAACCATACACGTGTAATTACTAAAATTATAAAGCCACCTTCTAAGGTGGCTTTTCTATGCGCTCAATAGATACCCCGCACATATCAGCACTATCCACAGCCCGTTGACTTGTTCGATAGCTCGTAATGCAACTGAGATGTCATCGGCGTTCGGTTGACGATGCAGACTAACACGCATACGGTCATGGCGTACCTTGTTGTAATACGCAGGCCCGCCTAATTGCACTTGCAAACGAGCACTGAATACACACAACACTAAACCGCTGCTGCGATGATAAAAGTGCTGCCCGTATACTTTGATAAAGCGAAAAATTTCCATCACATGCTTGGTTACAAGCAAAGGCAGCAGGTAGAGCAGTAAAGCCGGCGCTTGGCAAAAAGCGAGTAACCATTTACTTGCGACTAAATACGCACTGTTTGGTGGAGCTACCTGTCGCATTGCCTGATGTAAGTGCCATAGCAAGGTGTAAGCAAATGCGGCTTGTGCGTCAAAGAGGCAAAATAGTAGTAACGGCGAGAAGTATTCTCTTAGCATACGTAATGCTAAAGATTCGATTGTCGCTTTCGCAACTCCTGCTTCAGTTAGTTTTGTCGTTTCGCGAACCGTTATGGTGTCCAAAATAGCACGCGCAAGAGATTTTCGATGTTGTTTTAATGCTTGGCGGATGCGTTTTGTTTTATTTAGTAGAGGATTGGCAGACAAAGACAAGTAGAGTAAGAAAGCACTCAGTAATTCAGGGTAATAGACTAGCTGAGAAAACAATGACACAAGAAGCAGTGGTAAAAGCACACAGATAGAAATACTAAGCACAGAAGCAAGTAGTAAATACGGCTTTGAGGAGTTGGCGCTATAGGTTCGCTTCGCAAGATTGCTGAACCCCAGTTTCACAAGGGTAAAGGGGTGATACCAAGAAAGTAAGGGCAGCCATCGCTCGAGTGCAATGACTGCTAACACTAGCAATAATTCAATGTGATTGCTCAGTAATTCGGGTGTCATTTATAGGCTGACATCCGATAGCTTTGCTAACATTGCCATAACCATTGCAGATGAGTTTTTCGATGCAACTTCTAAATACGCCTCGAATGAATCTGGTGATTCCTTGCCTGCGATATCAGACAATGAGCGAATTACTACAAATGGGGTATTCAACAAGTGACAAGCTTGAGCGATTGCTGCACCTTCCATTTCTACCGCTAACATGGTTGGGAATTGTGCGCGAGTCTGTTCAATGCGAACTGGGTCGCACATAAATGAGTCACCGGTACACACTAAACCGATTAGGGATTTACATTGTGCGAGCTCAGTAATTGATTTCTCAGCCACTTTAACGAGTTCAGGATGCGAAATATACGCAGCAGGCATTTGTGGTACCTGACCAAATTCATAGCCAAATGCAGTTACATCGACATCGTGATGACGTAGCTCACTGGCAATCGCTACATCGCCTACTTCTAGGCGTTGGTCGAAGCCGCCAGCTGAACCTGTGTTTACAACACAGTCAGGCTTAAAATGATCAATTAAGATAGTAGTGGCAACAGCTGATGCAACTTTTCCGATACCCGATTGCACCAACGTTACTTCTTGCGCGTTTAATTGCCCGTGATAGAAAGTGAACCCGCCTTTTTCCAGGACTTCTACATCACTCATGTGTTCACGCAAAATTGCAATTTCCGGCTCCATTGCGCCGATAATACCTACTTTCATAGCATCTCTAATTAAAATGGCAAAAACAGCCTTTAGTATATCAAAGGCTGTTCAAATATGGCATGTCGCTTTTAGATTTCAGCAAGTTGAGTCGAGGGAGACACTGCCACTGTTTGCACTTTAACTTGTGCAGGAGAGAGCACCGCAGGGCGAGTTGACCTACGTTTTACCGCTGGTTCAGGTTTACCTAACTTAAATAAAATTGCATTTCGAACATCTTCAACACGGTAGCCACTCTTTACTTTCATACGAATGTGAGGAATACCTGCAGTCTCTAGTGCGCCGCTTACAAACCAATCTTTTTGTGCTTTATGACCACCCTTATTGGCGTTGTTTACTAGGTCAACCGCGGCCACAATAGTTAGCTTATTCTTATCAAGGAGCACATAATCGAGTTGCTTGTTTTTTGATTTGCCAAGGGCAATACGTTTTGATTTGTTGCTCAAACCGGGTTTGCAATCGATTACGTCTGATAATTTAACACGGCTAACGATGCGGTAATTATCACCAACAGCGCGTTCTAGAAGTGAAAGAAAAGCGCTTTCTACCTGAGTGTACATCTCTTTTTTGCGCACAAATGGGTAGGGGTTTTCATTGTTGTCAGTGAACTTTGACGCGATCACTGAGGCAATTACAACTAATACTAGAATGGATAACAGCGCGAATTCCATTTTTTACTCCGAAACGAATAATTGACACGTTTAATTCAAAGCAATAAACGTGCCCGTTATTGTGGATTCGAGAGTTTATGGCTGGTAACCACCTTTAATGCCTTTGGTCGCAATCGCTACAGCATCATGGGCATGAAGTGATTCGTAGTGATTAATGCGCAACCAAAAATCCAGTACTGATTCTTGGGTATTAAGGCTTGCTTTGATTTTTCGTGCCGCATCTTCACAAAACATTAAATTTTCGCCGTTGAGGCGTGCAAATTCTTGCTCATCCTCTCGCTTAACAGCTGTTTGTACCGGCGTTTTTAAGGTGTTTTCGATACTGTTAATTAAACCAAGAAAATCGAAGTCACTTGTGGCACCACATAAACGTACCTTTACCTGTGCAACTGAGCGTTGCGAATGAGGTGTAGCGCTGACACCTTCAGTTGTGCCCAACCACGCGTGGACGTCATTGAACTGAATATTTTTATTTGCAAAATCACGTTCAAAGTTTGCTTGGATCAGCTGTCTTGCCAATGCTGCTGAGCATGGGCACGTTGACGAGTAAGTAACATCAACGCTTACTTCGAAATCAACGATACCATCGTTGATGCGCGCATCCACGGCGATAGGGTAGAATTTCCAGCCGCTGTTATCACTCAACAACGCAGGACGGCGCAGTGGTAGCTCAAAAGCCAGTGTAATGCGTGCTTGATCACTAATATCATGATGAGAGCTGATGAAGGCATCTAATGTAGATGAAATTTCTTTCGGCGTGACTTGCTCAGCATGCGAAAGTTGGTCCAACGCCAAAAACAACCGCGACATATGAATGCCTTTAGCATTCTTATCAACAAGGTTTACAAAGGCTTGCGCTTTAGCATTGACGACAACAGGAGCAAGGCCTTTTGAAGCAACCAACATTGGAAGCTCAATATCGCTCATACCAACCCATTCTAGAGTTTCTTGAACTGGAGCAGAGCTCGTGTTGGCAATGTCTGGCATAGCTTTTTGCATGGCCTTCCTCACGGGTAATACTGAAAAGCCCGCTATTCTACCTGAAAAAATTTAAATGTGGAGCGCGAGAGTGGGGAATCTGATTGAAGATGAATTTGCGCTGAAAATGTTAAGAACAAAAGGCTAACTATTCCAAAATCGTACAAACATTGTTAATATTCTGTGTTGCTCATTTGAGCCCATTAAACCCATAACTTGCAAAAAATAATAACAATGACCAGTCCCATGAAATCATTTCTATTAAGAGTTGCCTCGCTTGCGGTATTCGGGAGCTGTAGTATTTCTTCAGCTATCGCGTCACCTCAGTTGTTACTGATGTCTGACGACTTACAGGTATGTTCTAGCGAACACTTAAAATTTTGTAATACCCAATCTAGAGAAAGTTTGAGTAAGGATGCTTACAAACAGCAGCCAATCTTTAAAATTACTGATGAAGGGCTGGATTGTATTCGCGATATGGCTTGGACCGAGCAGCCTGAGATCCGAACTCAAGCTGCAGAAATTTTAAAAAAGGCACAAAGTCATTTTGGTGACGACGCTTTTGGGCAAACTGAATTTGAACGATATTTGCGTCGCAGTGAATTCACACTGAGTAATTCAGATGAAACAGCACGAGAATTTTGGTTTAGCTTGTTCGAATTTGAACAGCAAAACTTTTTTGACTTACTCGAGCAAAAGCAAGCGAACAGCAAAAAGCGTCTAACAGCACGCGTTGACCTCGAAGGTACACGCGATTGGGTGACAAAAGATGCATTTAAAGAATTGTTCAAAAACGCACAAGGTATTGCAGATTCAAAACGCAAACCACGTATCGCTTTTGTTACTGGCGGTAGCCGTGACCCATACCGCGATGTGGATTATTACCAAGCCTTGTTTGAACAACTTGGTTTTGAAGCGCACTGGCTGCCGATAGATGGCGCGATGCAAACGCTTATTGGCGCCAATGATCCGGCATTGTGTGATGATTTGGCTGAGTATCAGGTTTCACGATTAGCGAGTTTCCGTCGTGATAGCTTATATCCAGATCTCTTTGATAAACAACAAAAACTGTGTCGCGATCCTGAACAGTTATTTGATTTATTACGTCGTTCTGATGCGCTGTTCATCGCCGATTCGAGCCCATTGTTGCTCTATCATGCTTTCTACGAAGGTGCGAATAAACCAAGCGAATTGCTCACTAAAATCAAAGATATGGTCGCAAAGGAGCAACTCTTTATAGCGGCACAAGGTGAGTCAGTTAATGCGCTTGTGGGCGGGCAGCAAAACGCCACCATTCTTTCAGGTGAAGGGGTGCAAGTATTAGCTGAGAATCCAATTGTGTACTCAAATGGCTTCGAAGCATGCCGTTTAGGCGTAGACTGTATTTCAGTAGCAACAAGTCGTGAACTAAGCTACATCCAATCGGGTGTATTGGGGCTGTTCCCTTGGGGAACACTCGACACGGAAGTGGCGCGCTATGGTAAGCAGCCACGTCTAATTAAAGCAGGTGTGCAAAGTTCAAGTTCTCTTATCTTCGGCTTAGATAGCAATAGCTACGCTATCGTAAACAACCTTGATAAAGAAAAAGACGACATCGAACTGCAAGTTTTTGGTGAAGGTGGTATGTGGATTGGTGATTTGCGCCAAACAAATGACTCAATGTCTGTGGCCTCGCAATTTGGCCCATTCGACAGTTACTTCCTTACTCATGAAGACAGTATCAATTTACGTGGTGGGATTTTGAACGTTGATTTAGCTGCTTGGAAGCAAGCGGTGAATACGACAACGGTAGGGCCATTAGTAAACTCCTCTACACCGTTTAGTCGTTCAAATTATCATAAATTAGGGCAAATGCAGTGCAACACCGGTGCGGCGACAGCGGGCGGTACTAGCGATATAGATGCACAAAGCTACGAGCTTACACTCAATGCAAGCGGTGCCAGCAATATGCGCAAAGGCGTGCTTGTTAAAGGCGGTAAACGCATGGGTGTATGTTCTTTCGCAAGAATATCAACGCAGATACTGCCAAAGACACTCTAACTTGATTACAATAGAGGGGTTTGTAGCAAAACCCCTTTTTTTATGATTGACTCTTCCCTGAGCCCTTGGGTTCGTGTTCTCACCAATTTACTCGCTCGATTCGGGATTTGGTATGCAGCTGCCATTGTTTATGGTGTCTTCATTATTGCTGCCCTGATCTTAAGCTCGATGTATTACTATGTCGCGACAGGTGAAGTAATGCTGTTGGACGTTTTGGCAGTGGTGTTCTTCACCGCAGTGAGCTCACCGCTGGTCATTATGGTGGTCATGCAGTCAATCGCTCAATTACAAGACTCGCAAAAATTCCTCGAAACAGCGACTAAGCAAGAAAAGCTTCTAAACCAATCTCTAAAAGATAATATCCGACTCCTCAATACAGAAATTGACGAACGTAAAATGGCGCTAAACGCAAAGTATCGTGCGATTGATGAGTTACGTAAGGAGATTGCTGAACGTAAGAAAACACAGGCAGAATTAGCGCAGCAAGGCATGTTGTTACGATCAATCGTCGATTCTTCCCCTGACTTATTTTACTACCGCGATCAAAATGGGGTATTTGCTGGCTGTAACAAGATGTTCGAAAAGGTAATGAACCGCAACTCAGATGAGTTGATTGGTAAAAAAGCCGAAGAGATATATCCAGTTGAATACTTACCTGACGTATTGAAAACAGACCGGCAGGTAGAGTCGACTCATGAACCCCTCACTCTGGATGTTAAATACCCCGTCGATGGTGAGGAGCATTGGTTCGAAATGCGCAAGTTGCCATTTATTACCGATGATGGTGAATATATAGGTTTGCTTGCGTTTGGTCGTGATATTACTAGCCGTAAAGAAGCTGAGCAGGCATTAGAAACTGCTTACAAAGACAAAGGTAAGTTTATTGCCACTTTGTCTCATGAGCTTCGAACACCATTGAACGGTATTGTTGGTCTTACCCGTATGTTGCTTGATACCGACTTGGGTAAGCAACAACGAAGTTGGTGTAATACAGTATTCTCGAGCGCTGAAACGCTTGGTAATATTTTCAATGATATCATTGATTTAGATAAGATAGACCGCGAGCAGTTAGATATAGTCACTGAACCGGTGAGCGTGACTAACTTCATCGATGACGTGGTGAATTTTGGTGCGCTTATTGCCGAACAGAAATCGTTGTCATTCGATGTAACTCGCGTGGGTGATCTTGATGTTTATGCGCATATCGATCCTACTCGTCTTCGCCAAGTATTGTGGAACCTCATTAACAATGCCGTCAAGTTTACTCAGCAAGGCGGGGTTGAACTTGAGTGCCGTCACCAACAGCAGGGTGAACACAGTTGGTTGATTATGACGGTGACAGATTCAGGGATTGGAATACCAGAGGACCAGCTTACTCATATCTTCGACATGTACTACAAAGCGCCGGATGCAAGCGGGGCTAATGCGATTGGCTCTGGTATCGGTTTAGCGGTCACCAAAGCGCTCGTTAAAGCCATGGGAGGTGAGATTCAAGTCACTTCGAGCCAAGGCAAGGGGAGCTGTTTTATGGTGCTTATTCCACTGCAGCTGACTGAAGCGCCAGAGCAACAAAGTTTCAATTGTAAGAGCCTCAATATACTGCTTGTAGAAGATGTGCCATTAAATGCGGAAATTGCCACAAACCTTCTTGAACAAAGAGGGCATGAGGTTATCTGGGCAGAAACAGGAGAGGATGCTCTGGCATTTGTTGAAACCGAAGATGATCTCGACTTAGTACTGCTCGACATGCAGTTGCCAGATATTAATGGTGACGTCGTAGCTCGAGAGATTCGCCAAAATAGTGAGTTTGATTCTTTACCTATAGTTGCCTTGACCGCGAATGTGCGCAGTGCTGAGGAAGAACTGAAGGGGATAAGTATACAAGGTGCCTTAGCTAAACCGATCAATACCGCAAAACTGGATAGGATGCTAGCAAACTTATTCGGGTTGGAGCGTGAATGTGTGCAACAAGCGGCTGCGCATAAGTTGGTCGCTCAGCAATCGCCTGCCAATGTGGAAGTGAATGAAGCTATTCTCGAAAAGGAAATTATTACGGAATTCCTAGATTCTATGGGCGTTAAGGCATTCTCACGCAGTGCTGACTTGCTCGCAAAGTTGGCGCCAAAATATCAGCAAGAGCTGCTCGATAGCGTCGATGATGATGTTGAAGAATATAAATCAGTGGCGCATAAGCTAAAAGGTGCAGCGGGATCGGTTGGCCTTAAAGCAGTACAATTACACGCTAAGAAAATGGAAAATGGGTGTATGGATGTGACCGTTGCAGAGCGCAGCAGTGGTTAGATGAATTAGAGACACAAATAAAAGAAGGGCTCGAGGCCCTTCAGTCATTCTTATCTAAACTAGCTGTTGATTAAGCGTTGCTATCAATCTTACCAATGAAGCGATAACCTTCACCGTGGATTGTGCTGATCAACTCAGGCGTGCTCGCATCACTTTCGAAGTGCTTACGAATACGACGAATTGTCACATCAACAGTACGGTCATTGGCACGAAGCTCACGACCTGTCATGTGTTTGATTAATTGTTCACGGCTGAAAATACGGCCTGGAGAATCAAGCATTAGACGTAATGCGCGATACTCACCTTTCGGTAGACGCTTGGACTCACCTGCTGGTGACGTTAGGCAGCGACTATTCTCATCAAGTTCCCATCCATTGAAATTAACAACGCCATCTGAATCAAGCGCTTGCTCATCCTTACTCGCCGCTGTACGCGTAATTAGGTTGCGCGCACGAATAGTTAATTCGCGCGGGTTAAATGGCTTGGTGATGTAATCATCAGCGCCGATTTCTAGACCTAAAATACGATCGACATCGTTGTCACGACCGGTTAAGAAAATAAGGCCAACATTACGTTTTTGACGTAACTCGCGCGCGAGGATCAGGCCATTTTTACCTGGTAAGTTGATGTCCATAACAACCAGGTTAATATCGTCATTGGTGGTGAGTTTGTCATGCATATCATCACCATCAATGGCTTCAATCACTTTGTAGCCTTCAGCTTCGAATAAGCTAACGAGGTTTAGACGAGTAACATCTTCATCCTCAACGATCAGAATGACTGGCGTTTGCATTGTTTATTAACCTTTTCGGAATAAATTATTTACATAAAGACGGAAAACAGGAACTTCCCGAATACTTGCGATTATAGGAGTATATCTAAATGTTAACAAGTAAAATCAATTTGGATAAAATTTAGAAACACTCAACAACCTAGCTTGTATCTTAAAATTAACGTGTGCTAGGTGTTCTCTATAGACATACAATCGGATTTTCTCGCCTTCTTGGATGAGTGCTGCGACTCCACCGGCGGCAAGAAACTCAAAATTATCCCCGATAATTAATGTATTCAGGGGCTGAATTTTGAGCCAAGGAGATAGTATATCATTCTCTATTGTACCTTCAAAGTATGTGATATCGCATTGGTAAGAAAGTTCCTTATTTTTTAAACTTTTACTCAGATCTATGAGTTCAATGCGGCGCTTATTCACCCAAAGCTCCCCTTTACTCGCTAAAATAGCACCTGGACCTGTGGTTATGTCATTGAAACATATGTGCAATGCGGAAGCCTTTTTCTGTGGGAAATCGATGAAGTAGGTTATTTGATGTAAATACCCTGCGCGCAGTTCGTCTAAGCTTTGTGCTGCATAGAGCTTTGTCCCAAAGCATAAGGCTATGAGCAACAAAAGGCGCACGATTAGTTCACCTCAGAGTAGGGAAACTGCAATACAAAGTGACTACCATTGTCATCGGAGTGCGCTAAATAAACACTCCCGCCAAGAGCTTGAGTTGCAAGGTTATAAACCAGATGCAAGCCAAGGCCACTGCCACCAGAGCCGCGTGTTGTGGTGACGAAAGGATCAAATATGCGTGGTTGTAATGTTTGCGCAATGCCTTTTCCGTTGTCTTTAAAGTCAATTTGCATCTGCTTTGCAGATACTGTGACTTTAATTTCAATTTGCGCAGGGTTTTGCAAAGTAAAGGCATGCGTCATGGCATTGCTTATGAGTTGCTGCAATATTTGCTGAATAGGGCTTGCTTTGGCACTGATACGAAGATCTTTAGGGCAATCGACGACTACATTTGGATTCACTGTTTCCATCTCAGTGTGCATGCTCGTAAGTACATCAGCGATAAGGCTGTTCATATCGATATTGGTGACATGCTCATTATCTTGAGTAACCGCAAGCTTTTTAAAGCTGGTTACTAGCTCAGCAGCACGATTGAGATTACGGTATATCAAGGATAAATTTTCTTCACCGTCGACAATAAAGCGTCCCAGCTGTTGTGAAGTGAGCGTTTTGTTTTCGAACGCGCTGTGTATTTCCATGAGACGGTCACGCATCAAGGTCGATGCAGTAATACCTAAACCTAATGGGGTGTTTACTTCGTGGGCAACGCCAGCAACCATTTGTCCGAGTGACGCCATTTTTTCACTTTCTACTATTTGGCTCTGATATTGGTGCATTCGTTCAAGTGTACTGAGTAACTCTTGATTAGCCTCACGCAGTGCATCCGTTCGTTGACTTACTTTTTCTTCGAGGCTGTGATTTAACGCTTCAATTTCATGCTTGTCTGACTCGTGGCGCTCAATATGCTTTTCGGTGCGATGTAACATGGTATTGATACTCGTCGTTAACAAGTTCAATTCCGTTATTTTGCTATCTGGAGCTTGCACTTTATAGTTGCGATTTTTAGCAACATTTTGCAGTAATCGACTTAGTTTGTTGATGGGTTCACCGACGTGATAATGGAATAAGCGAGCGATAGCATAGGCCAAAATAAGAATGGCTAAACTCAAAACGAGATTGATTATTATTTTACGCTGTACATAATTATTGATATTTTCGAGACTGGCGCGAATATATACATAACCGATTATTTTCCCTTCATGGGGAATATCGGTGATGTATTCGTAGAAGTCGCTTGTTAACACACCTTCTTTGTATTTATCTATTTGAGTGACTTTGCGTTCATGCGAGACAGGTGGCGTATTTTCAGCGTTGTAACTGGCAAAAAACTTAACTTGAGAGCCTTCCACCTTATATACATGAACATTCTTAATTGAGTATTCAGTACCGAACGCTTTGAGGCGGTCTTCTTCTGTGTTGCTATCATCGAACATCACCGAAGTTTGCGCGTCAAAGGCAGTAAGCTCTGCAAATGTTTTCACGCGCTCTTTGAGCATGTTTTGTTGCTCTTGCATGTCGATGTAAGTTGATATGGTAATCGAGATTATGAGGGTGATGGTGGCAACGGACATAATCGCATAAATCAGCGCTTTTCTAATGCTAGTTGTCGAGCCGTTGTTTATCATTGTGAACAATCAATTTTGTAATGCTGAAGTAACAATAAACTAGTTTAGCAAATCATTGAATAGGCGAAGGTTAAATAAAGGCAAATCAGACCATCATGTTTCAAAACCCAGTTTCACACGCTATATTGGACGCCTATCTTGACCCTTATTTTTTGATGTCAAAACCGATTGCTAAATATACGGGGGGTTGCGTTATCACAGCCTGTAACCCCAACGGCATTGCCGTAGGTAAACGAAAAAATGCCGTTCGTACAGCGTTATTACATCACTCTCAAAGGCGTTGGCAGTTAATTACCGGTTATGGCGGTAATAAAGTGATGAGTTATAGAGAATTTAGTGTGTTTTTGAGGGTGAGTCGTGTTCAAGCAATAAGGCTCATGCGCCGCTTTAATCAAAACGGCGTTTATTACTTTAACAAAGGAAAAATTGAACTTTTGTTGTCAGATGGGCGAAGCTTTCAGCTTGTCGGAAGAGCCAAAGCCGAGTATTGAAGCGTAGACGCTTACCTCGGCTCAATAAGGCCCAATATTTTAGCGGTTTTGATAGACTGCAAAACGCTTAGTTTTAGCAATCGTTTCGTGATATTTGAATTGTGCTTCAAGTTGCGGTGTGTAGGCTAGGAAACTATTAGCGACTAACGTTAGTTCACCACCGCGATTTAAATGCTCTTTCGCTGCAGCAAAGAAGCGCTCCGTAATTTTGTAATCCGTTTTCAATCCTGTGTGAAACGGTGGGTTGCTGATAATTAAATCGAAACGCGATGTCACTTCACTTAGGCCATCGCTCAGCAGCACTTCACCTTGGATATCATTGGCGGCAAATGTTTGCGATGTGGCATATCCAGCAAGCGCACTCACATCTAGGCCAGTAACTTTCAACTTTGGATTTCGCTTGGCACAGAAACTGGCGATAATGCCGGCGCCGCAGCCAAAATCTAATAGCTTTTTAGCTTTTGGATACGCAGGTAAGCTATCAAGCAGCAGCGCAGTGCCATCATCAAGTTGCCCGTGATTGAAAACGCCAGGCAGACTCACCACTTTACAGCTGAACTTTTCACCCGCTACCTCACGCTCGAGTGTGAACGTTTTCTCGTAATCACTGATAGCAAACTCTGCAAGTGTGTCTATTTCAGAGTATTGGTACAACTGACAGTGCTTCGCTGAGTCGACTTTATGGCCGTGCGCTAACCCCTTGAGTTGTTTTTCAATAGACTTGACGCCACCTTTTTTCTCACCGACAACCAACAAGGTAGCGTCTTCATTTATGATGGCACGGATGTTATCCAGTGTCATCAAGGCTTCAGCCTTCGCTTTCGGGTAGAAGTAGATGACTAAATCAAACTTCTGCTGCGGTAGTTGGTGCGACACTGAAGTTTCAATTGTTGCAGCGCTAAGGTGCGATTTAGCAAATTCACCATCTGCAAAGTTATAACTGAAAAAACAAATTGTTGCGTCAGGATTGAGTGCTCTCAACTCATGAGCAAAGCCATCGCAATTAAAGTTAACTACTAAAATTGAGGCGCCAGTTAACAGCTCTTCGGAGCGCAGTAACAACTGCGATGGATTACTCAATTGCATCTTATTTCACACGCTCAAACATGAGATCCCAAACGCCATGGCCAAGACGATGGCCACGCTGTTCAAATTTAGTCAAAGGACGAGAGTCTGGGCGCGGCACATAGTCATTTGTAGATGACAAGTTGCTGAAGTTTTCTGCGCTTTGCATTACTTCAAGCATGTGTTCTGCATAGTTTTCCCAGTCAGTGGCCATATGGAAAACACCACCCATTTTTAACTTTGTACGCAGGCTTTCTACGAACTCGGGTTGTACAATACGGCGCTTATGATGACGCTTTTTATGCCAAGGATCTGGGAAAAACAGTTGTAACTTAGCGAGAGAACCATCTGCTATACAGTCAGCAAGCACTTCAACTGCATCGTGTTCGAAAACACGTAGGTTGGTGATCCCTTGAGCATCAGCGTCCATTAAACAGGCGCCAACACCCGGACGGTGAACTTCAATGCCGATGAAGTTGGAATTTGGGTCGTTTTTGGCCATTTCTACCAAAGATTTACCCATACCAAAGCCGATTTCTAAGACAACATCATTATCGTTGCCAAATACCTTAGTGAAATCAAGTAGACCATCTTTGTGCTCAAGCCCCATAGTTGGCCAGCATTTTTCTAAAGAAGCAGCTTGTCCTTTAGTTAAGCGGCCTTCACGTTTTACAAAGCTACGTACTTTGCGGATGTATTTTCCTTCGCGCTCGGCTTGCTCTAATGCTTGTTGTGTTGATTCACTCATGATGTCGACAGTCTCTCATAAAAATGGGTGCGTATTATCCCCACTTGCGTGCTTAAGTACAAGTAATGGACTATTGATATTTACCCAGACAATTATAGACTGAGCGCAATTTATAGAGTTAAAGAGTAAAAATGTGGAGTTATCGCAAGACATAACGCAGTGGTTTGCCAAACAAATCAAGGACTGGTACGAGCTATATGGCCGCAAGACCTTACCGTGGCAGTTAGCCAAAACGCCTTATAAAGTGTGGGTATCAGAGATTATGTTGCAACAAACACAGGTTGCGACAGTGATCCCTTATTTTCAGCGATTTATGGAGCGTTTCCCAACTATTGATAAACTAGCTAACGCGCCTGAAGATGAAGTCTTGCATTACTGGACGGGACTGGGTTATTACGCCCGAGCGAGAAATTTACACAAAACGGCAAAAGAGATCTGCGCCAAGTTCGATGGCGAGTTTCCTAATTCGCTTGAGCAGGTAATGGCATTGCCGGGGATTGGTCGCTCCACTGCGGGTGCTATATTGAGTTTATCCCGAGGTGAGCATCATCCAATACTCGATGGTAATGTGAAGCGTGTGCTTGCCCGTTTCTTCATGGTAGAAGGCTGGTACGGAGTAAAGAAAGTAGAAAACCAATTATGGCAACTCAGTGAGCAACTCACCCCTGAAGAGGGAGTGACACAGTTCAATCAAGCCATGATGGACTTGGGCTCAAGTCTGTGTTCTCGCAGCAAGTTTGATTGTGATCCTTGTCCTTTGCAGAGTCGCTGCCAAGCGTATAACACGAATAAGGTAAAAGAATTCCCGCACTCTAAACCTAAAAAGGAAGTACCGAAAAAGGTTTGTACCATGCTCATTCCACTATATAAGTCACAAACCTATATGGAAAAAAGGCCGAACAGCGGCATTTGGGGAGGCTTACACTGTTTCTTGGAGCACACGACTACCGACGATGCGATTGCCTTTGCGGCGCAACAAGCTTGGCATGGTGAGCAGCGTCAGTTAGAGCCTTTTACGCATGTGTTTTCTCATTTTCAGTTGACGATACAGCCTTTGCTAATTCATTTAGATAAAGATATAAGCGAGCAAGGCGAAACCGCATTAATTGAGTATGACTTAGTTAATGAACCGCAAGTTGGATTGGCTGCACCCACAAAGAAGTTATTAAAGCAGCTTAAAAAGTATGTGGCGGATGTCAGCGCGTAAGCATTAATGTAAACTACCCGCAAATGAGTATGACCAAACTGGTATGAGAGGAATGTTATGGCACGCACTGTATTTTGCCAAAAATTGCAAAAAGACGCCCCAGGTTTAGATTTTCAACTTTACCCAGGAGAAGTGGGTGAGAAAATCTTCAACAATATCTCCAAAGAAGCATGGTCGCAGTGGCAGCAAAAGCAAACGATGCTGATCAATGAAAAACATTTGAACATGATGGACCCTGAACATCGCACTTTTCTCGAAGAGCAGATGGTAGGCTTCTTGTTTGAAGGTAAAGACGTAGAAATTGAAGGTTATCGTCCGCAGGAAAAATAGGCTATTTGCTGGGATTTTCGGCAAAAAATCCCAGTTTGCATGAATTGTGTGCAAACGAATTGTTTATTTTAAAAAATGGTTGACTTGGTTTCCTAAAAACCGTTTAATACGCCGCACGCCCAGATAGCTCAGTCGGTAGAGCAGGGGATTGAAAATCCCCGTGTCGGTGGTTCGATTCCGCCTCTGGGCACCATTATTAAAGGTGTCTTTGATTTTCGAGGACACGTGCAATAAAAATGCACACAGCTTTGTGTGCCTGCTTAGCTCAGTTGGTAGAGCAACTGACTTGTAATCAGTAGGTCGCCAGTTCGACTCCGGCAGCAGGCACCATTTATTCGCCCAGATAGCTCAGTCGGTAGAGCAGGGGATTGAAAATCCCCGTGTCGGTGGTTCGATTCCGCCTCTGGGCACCATTATTAGATTATGGTGCTTACCAAACATCATATATCGCCCAGATAGCTCAGTCGGTAGAGCAGGGGATTGAAAATCCCCGTGTCGGTGGTTCGATTCCGCCTCTGGGCACCACTGTTTAAAGGTGTTCTCGATTTCGAGTTCACGTGCAAACGATTTGCACACAGCTTTGTGTGCCTGCTTAGCTCAGTTGGTAGAGCAACTGACTTGTAATCAGTAGGTCGCCAGTTCGACTCCGGCAGCAGGCACCATTTATAAATAAACCCCGATCAGCGATGGTCGGGGTTTTTTATTACCTGTAATTTGCTCCTTTGACCACGCTTCTATTCAATTCACCAAATTAGCTATAAAAAAAGCGGCATGTAGGCCGCTTCTTTAATTGAGCAGTCATGTAGGTATTAGTAAATCTTACCTTCGCTTTGGTCTTTCAGTGGTGCGACACGCGACGGTGTCAATTGCGCACTTGCCAGAGGAGCGCTGGCCTTTGCAAGTAGGGTGACTGATTTATAGATAGAATCGAAATCGAGGTTTGCTAATTCATCATCAGGGGTATGGTAATGGTCGTTGTTTTCCATATCTGTTGAGCTGAAGCTGTGAGCCGGTACGCCCATGCTTGCTAAAGATGCATTATCTGAGCGATAAAATAGGTTTAGCTTAGGATAAGGGTTTGCTTGAATATGATTTTCTTCAGGCAAGTTTTGGTTTAACACCGCTTGAAGGTCTGACTTGTCAGCACCTGTCATCCATAAATTGCCGCTTCCAAACGGTGAAGGTTTACCAATCATTTCTATATTGATCATCGCTGTAATGGCGTCTGGGTTTTGAGTCGTTGCGAAATGTTTTGAACCAATCAACCCCATTTCTTCCGCGGTGAACGCAGCAAACATCAAGGTACGTTCGTTGTCCGCTAAGTGAGCGTAGTGCTGTGCCAAATTCAACATCGCACCAGTACCTGAAGCGTTGTCATTTGCGCCATTGTATATGGTGTCTTGCTTGTCGCTGTCTTGCTTAGTGTGCGCGTGCTGCTCACTTTTGCTTTGCCCTAGATGGTCGTAATGGGCGCTGAATAAAACCACATCAGCATCTTTTTTCTTGCCAGGAAGGATACCAATTACGTTAGTCAGTCTTTGTGACTTAAGCTCATTTTCAACCTTAATGTTCAGTGCTGTTACGTTGTCGCTTTGGCCCAAGACTAAGACCATAGCGCCTTGATCTTTAAGCGCTAATTTAGATAGACCTGCATTGAAGTAATTCTTGTATCGGGTAAACATTTCTTCGTGAGTATTGTCGACAAGAACGAGGTGATTCCCTCCTTGTTGATTCAACTCGCGCAATGTAGTGCGTAAGTCCATATCTGCGGTAATGTTGGTGATAGTTGCATCGCTGGGCTGCAACCATGTAAACCCCGATGACTGAGAAACAACTGCTAATTTATCTGCGTCAACAACCTGATTGTTCAGAGAAACAGCAACATTTTTTGGTGTCACTGAATACAGTTCAAATTGCTGTTTGAAGCTGTTGGCACCAGCCATAGGTTGTAAGCCAATGCTCGTGAAACGATTAACTATGTAATCGGCGGCGATATCGATTTCAGGGCTAAAACTTTTACGGCCTTTGAGTTCGTCGCTTGCAAGATAACTAATGTCTTGCTCAAGTTGGCTGCGCTCTAGATGCAGTTCTGATTGTGTAGAGCTACAGGCACTGAGTGTTGCCGCAGCAATAAAAGAAAGAATTGGGAGGCTTTTTTTCATTATCTATTCCCTAAAAAGAGTGAAGTGGCGGCGACGACAATTGCGCCAGCGATTTTGTGACGCAGTGTAATAGAATAGTGAGGTGATCAGAAGGCGTTGGCGCGTTTTGTATACAAGGATTTGTATAAAAATGTTTCTATCGGATCAATTTAAGCGATAGGTTTATAAAATAAATTACTCTATATCAGCTTGTTAGCTGAACTAGGAAAGGGTAGTACACTGGGGTAATGATTGGCGTTAGGATGGCACTAATAGCCATAGCTGAGGAGGCATAGGCAGCACTCACTTCATTATCTGCAATAGCCGTAGCGGTGCCAATGCCGTGGCAAGCAGCACCCAGTGCCAGCCCTTGCGCCGATTTATTTTGCACCCCTACAAATCTTAGAACGCTAAAGCCAACTACTGCACCAACAACGCCAATAAGAATGACCATAGAAGCTGCAATACTGCCGATTCCTCCTAACTGTTGAGTCACTAGTAGGGTGATAGGTGTGGTGACGGACAGTGTGGCTAATGATGCTTTAAGTTGCTCGGGTGCAGCAAACAAAGATGCAAGAGTATAGGCGATGGTGGTTGCAAGAATAATCCCTGCAGATACGCTCAAAATAATTGCAGGCATTTGTCGTTTCAATTGATGAACTTGCTTATACAGTGGAATTGCTAGCGCGACAACTGCGAGCTCAAGCAAGTAACCAAACGCGGCAGTTTTGTTACTGTAGTCAGCCACATCCACACTAAACACTGTCATTAGAACAGCAGAAATGATAATGGTCCAAAGCACAGGGTTGAGAAGTGGTGAATTGAACCGTGAATGCAGTTCGCGCAACATTAAATACAAAAGGACTGTGAGGGGCAGTGCAATCCACATCATGATGATTTGCCCACGCGTTGCATTAATAAACCAATACACATAAGTCCAAATACTGGCACCAAAAACAAACATAGAGCAAGCACTAACCAATGTTCGGAAATAACAGCATTGTGTTCAACCACTTTTGCAGCAGCAGGCACAAAGAACAGCGGCATATAATTGAGCAGCGGGTTGGCACCTGGAGTTAGCCAATCAAGTTTAACAAGGTTGAGTTGCAGCGCTGAGAATAAAGCCAACATAGCACTCAACGCTGGCGGGAATGTCCATGCAAAGTAATGGCTAACGCCATAAGCGAGCACCAAAAAACCACTGAGTATGCCCCAGCTTATCAACATCTTGGATAAAGTAATAAAGTGGTTACCAGTTTTTTCGGTGTTTGAATTCATGCTTGTTGTCATGGGTTGCGTTGTGGATTGCGATGCGTGTATTTTTATTCATCAATAATCGTACCTGAGCAATGGTTTCTTTGGCTAATTGGCGTCGATGATTGTAGCGATACGCCCCTTTGTTTAAGCGTTTGATGGCTGCTATTGCATCAGGAGAACGTTGCTTCAGTTCATCGATGAGTGCCAGTGCCACTTGCATCGGTTGCTCTTCTACACGAGAAACTAACCCTATTTCAAGCGCTTGTTTTGCGCTGATTGCCTCAGCACTCATGGCAAGGCGTAGGTAGTCATCCGCTTTCATTATGCCAGGCACTAGTAGACTCGCTCCCATGTCAGGGCATAGTCCCCATCGGGCTTCCATTACAGCGAAACTAGCGGATGGGGTAACGATTCGATAATCAGCCCCCAGAGCGATTTGCATACCGCCGCCCCAACAACGTCCTTGAATGACAGCAATGACGGGCACATTCAGACTTTGCCAGCCTAACGTTACACGTTGTGCTAAGTTTTGATTGCCGGGTAACCACTTAAAAAGAAGCGATAACACCTGCTTGGGCTTTGCCATTACCCCCTTTACATCTAATCCAGTACAAAAGTCTTCCCCTTCAGCGTTAATGATGACAGCGCGAACAGAGCGGTCTTTTTTTAATTTTTTTATCACACTATCAATATGTTGAAACATTTCGAAATTGAGCGAATTGCGTTTCTCTGCGCGTGAAAAAGTGACATAAGCAATGTGTTGACGAATTTCCAGGGTTATCATTTTTATCTCCTCTGACCACAAGCAATTTAACCCAAACTATGTGCCATGTCATTTTGTCGTGCATTTCAATTAGTTAGTATGTAACTTATTTAGTGACAGGTTAATTAATACAATCTAGTTATACAGGTTACCTAGCACAACAGGGAGTAACAAATTAGTCTATATTCTCAATGAACTAGACAATTATTGTTTGGTCAATGAGGCCACAACCCAATTGCGATGATCTAAATTGCACAGAAGATAAGAGACTGAGGAGAGGGAGTATGTCAGGCGTACCTTCGTTAAATATAATTACAAAAAGCGTATTAACAGCGTCCTTTTTGGGCGCAACAATGATGGCAACACTAGGTTGCTCAGAGCAGCAAACAACCACTCAAAACACGCCAGCTCCGGCGGTGTCAGTATATGAAGTGCAAGTAGAAGAAGTCGGTCGATATCGTGAATTCGTAGCGCGAACTGAGGCCTATCAAGAAGCAGATATTCGTGCCCGTGTTTCAGGTGAATTAATAGAACGTACTTTTGTTGAGGGGTCTTATGTCGAAGAAGGCGCTCTCCTGCTGAAAATAGACCCTTCCGAATATCAAGCGAGCGTGAATGAGCTTCAGGCATCGCTTAAAAGTGCCAGAGCCAGCGCTGATCGTGCTGAACGTGATTTAAAGCGCGGTAAGGAAATTGCTGGAGATGGCTTTATATCAGCAGCCGATTTAGACAAGCTACAAACTAATTTTGATCAAGCGATGGCCTCAGTAAAAGCCTCAGAAGCGTCACTTGAAAAAGCGCGTTTGAATTTGGGGTATACCGAGATTAAAGCGCCGTTTAGCGGCCGTATAGGCAAAGTTTCATACGATGTGGGCAATATTGTTGACCCAAGCTCGGGGTCTCTTGCGCAACTTACCGACGTTGACCCTATCTACGTCAATTTCCAAGTTGAAGAAGCGGATTACATCAGCTACCAACAAAAACATATTGCCGATGGGGGTGACCCAAGCAAAGCACCAATTGATATTCGTTTACGCTTACCGAATAACACGGATTATTCGCAGCAAGGCGAATTGGATTTTGCGGATACCAAGATAGACCGTAGTACAGGCACGGTAGAGTTAAGGGCGAAGTTTGATAATCCTGACTCGATTGTAATGCCAGGTCTGTTTGTGACTTTGATTATTGAGAGTAAGGATAAACAACAACAAGCGCTCGTCCCACAAGCTGCAGTACAAGTTAATCAGCAAGGTAACTTTGTACTCGTCGTAAAAGAAGACAACACCGTCGCACAACGTCTGATTCAATTAGGGCGTCGTATTGACGCCATGTGGGTAGTGACCTCAGGTTTACAGCAAGGTGAGCGTGTCATTGTTGAAGGAATACAAAAAGTGCGTTCAGGTATTACAGTGCAGCCTGTTCCCAAGCAAGTTGATAGAAAAACTGGGACTATCAGTGATAAAGCATAAGAGAGCGCACAATGATCAGTAAAACGTTTATTAATAGACCTAAACTGGCGTTGGTGATCTCTATTGTGATCACCCTTGCAGGCTTAATTTCATTAACTCAGCTGCCAGTTAATATGTATCCACAAATCACACCGCCACAAGTTTCAGTGACGGCTGTGTACCCCGGAGCCAGTGCTCAAACGATTGAGGAGACAGTGATTCGACCCATTGAAGAAAAAATCAATGGTGTGGAAGACATGATGTATATCGAGTCGACTTCGAGCAATAACGGCTCTGCGACCATCACGGTTTATTTCAATGTCGGCACTGACACGGACATGGCGCAAGTTAACGTGCAAAATAGGGTGTCGCTCGCTGAACCTTCATTGCCGCAAGAGGTACGTACCCAAGGGGTGTCAGTTAAAAAACGCTCGAGCAATATGTTGCTCGGTGTAAGTTTATATTCTGACGATCCGAATATGGACGACATGTTCTTAAGTAACTATGCGACCAATTATATTACTGAGCCCTTAGGCCGTATTCCAGGTGTCGCATCTGCCGAAGTAATGGGCGAAAAAACATACTCTATGCGGATTTGGCTTAAGCCCGACAAAATGGCTTCACTGGGTGTTACCGTTGCTGAAGTACAAGCTGCTATTTCTGAACAGAACACGCTCGTTGCTGCAGGCAAGTTAGGCGCAGCTCCTTCTTTGCCTAACCAGCAGTTCGAATATGCCATTCAAGCGCAAGGCCGCTTAGTGTTACCAGAGGAGTTTGGACAAACCATCATTCGGGCTAATCTAGATGGCGATTTTGTGCGCTTAAAAGACATTGCACGCATTGAACGCGGCTCGAAAAACTATGGTGGTTCGGCAAAACTCAATGGCAATGACACTGGTTTTATCGTTATTTACCAGCTTACCGAAGCGAATGCGACAGAAGTTGCAGCCTTGGTCAAAGAGCGAATGGAAGAACTCTCTAAACAATTTCCAGATGGTTTGAAGTACAAAGTTCCTTACGATACGACCGAGTTTATTAATCGTTCAATCGAAGAAGTGGTAATCACACTCTATCAAGCTGTTGCATTGGTTATTTTGGTGGTGTTTTTGTTCTTGCAGAACTGGCGAGCCACTTTGGTACCAACCGTTGCTATTCCAGTTTCGCTGATTGGTACTTTTGCGGCTATGTTGGTGATGGGATTCTCTGTGAACTTGATTACTTTGTTTGGTTTAGTGTTGGCAATCGGTATTGTGGTGGATGACGCCATCATTGTTATCGAAAACGTCGAACGAATATTAAGAGAGGATAAACTGCCAATAAAAGAGGCCGTAACCAAAGCCATGGAGCAAGTGGGCGGGCCAATTATTGCAACCACTCTGGTATTGCTCGCGGTATTTGTACCTGTTGGCTTTATGCCGGGTATAACCGGTGAGCTCTATAAGCAATTCTCTGTGACAATCTCGTTTGCTGTTCTTATTTCATCAATAAACGCACTGACCTTAAGCCCGGCGTTATGTACCTTGCTGTTGTCAGCGGAAAACATGAAGCCGATAAAGTGGCTACGGCCTTTTGAAAAAGGCATTACTAAATCAACCAAAGGTTACACGGGTTTTGTTGGCTTCTTGCTTAAACGAGCAGGGCGCATAAGCATTGTTGTAATTGCGTTGTTTGTGGCTACTGGTTGGTTAGCTAAAAATGTCCCATCTGGCTTTGTACCTTCAGAAGACCAAGGCTTCTTGTTTGTCGATGTTCAATTACCAGACGCGGCTGCGACCGGACGTACAGACAAAGTTATTGAGAAAATAGCGACTATTATAAGCAAAGACCCAGCAACCGAAGACTTTGTTGGTGTCTCTGGCTTCTCTTTGCTCGGTGGTGCAGGCTCGAATAATGCGCTCGGTATCGTAGTACTCAAAGACTGGGAGGAGCGCCAGACTCCGGAATTAGGTCTCGCGAGTATTATCCAACGTCTACAGGGGCAAATGTGGGCACTGCCAGATGCACAGGCGATGGTATTTAATGTACCGCCGATCCCTGGATTAGGAGCGAGTTCGGGGTTTGAGTATAGATTACTTGACTCTGAAGGGCGCTCACCAGCAGAACTTGCTGCAGTCATGAATGGTTTGATTTACGAGGCAAATAATCGCCCCGAGCTTAGTAATGTCTTTGGCACTTTCCGCGCCAACGTGCCTCAATACTTCTTAGAAGTAGACCGCAATAAAGCGAAAGCGCAGGGAATATCCTTGGGGAATATATTCCTGACTTTGCAAGCTCAATTGGGGTCTTTATACATCAATGATTTCAACCAATTTAGCCGAACCTATCAGGTGAAGATTCAAGCCGAAGCTCATTATCGTGCAAAGCCTGAAGACTTGCAGTTTTACTATGTCCGTAATAGTCAGGGAGATATGGTGCCATTGACAACCGTTGCCACCTTGAAACCCATTCTTGGACCAACAAGTATGAATCACTTCAACCTATATCGCAGTGTTAGTCTAACTGGAAACGCTGCAGATGGTTATTCTACGGGTGATGCAATTGAGGTGATGAAAGAACTCTCTGCACAATTGCCTAATGGGTATGTGTTTGATTGGGCAGGACAAACGAGGCAGGAGATTATGGCTGGTGATGTCGCAGGAGTGCTCTTTGGCTTGGCTGTTTTGTTTGTATTTTTGTTCTTGGTTGCTCAATATGAAAGTTGGACCATACCTTTCTCGGTTATTGCAGCGGTGCCACTGGCCATTTTCGGTGCCATGATTACCTTGTATATGTTAGGTATGACCAATGATATCTATGCGCAAGTAGGTTTTGTTCTGTTAATTGGGATGTCGACTAAAACAGCCATACTTATCGTTGAGTTTGCGATGGAGCAACGCGCTGCAGGTAAGAGTATTCTCGATGCTGCGCTAATGGCGGCGCAACAGCGTTTCCGAGCGGTATTAATGACGGCACTTTCCTTTATTCTTGGGGTCTTACCCTTGGTGATGGCGTCAGGAGCTGGGGCTGCGAGTCGGGTATCTTTGGGCGTGACGGTTATGTCTGGAATGATAGCAGCAACGGTTTTGGGAACATTGCTTGTACCGCTATTTTACACCTACATACAAAAGATGCGTGAAGCAGTGAAAGGAAAATTTAGTAGTGAGCCCAGTTCTCAATAAAGTTTAAAAATAGCCGGGAATTTCCCGGCTTTTTATTGGTCGTAGTTCTGTGCACATTGAAGTTAACTTTTGATATCATCGTCGAAAACAATGTAAGTGAAGTGACAAACATGTCCGGACCAAGGTTATTCACCGAAGAAGAGATCACTCATCACGCGTATGAAGTATTTCTAGAGCTGGCACCAGAGCATCTGAGTGAGCAGGATATTGATGACTTCAATGAACACAGAGAAGCACTTGGGTTTATTGAGGAAAGTGAGCCAGGCGAGCATTGGCAAAATATCGTGGCGATGGAAATAGAGCCGCAATACTACAGCGAAGTAACGATTGGGCTTGAGTTGGAAAATGAAGATCTCATTTTTGCTCAAGTACTTATTAGCCGCGACCAAGATGCGCCTTTTTGTCACGTAATTTGGAAAGAGTAAGTAGTAGCTATGCGTTTTTTGCCTCTTATCATTGGTTGTTGGAGTGTGAATTGTTGGGCGGTAGATCCCTTCGAAGACTTTCACGAATACGGCCAATTAACAGACGCAGAAATTCACAAAATCCACAAAGGTGAAATGTTTTACGGCGATGCTGAATTTGGTTTCATCGTAACCAGCGGTAACACCGATTCCACAAGCTTAAAGTTTCGCGCGAATGTATTTCAGGATTTCACGCATTGGCGTAATCAATTTAAGATTGATACCTTGTACCGCCGTGATGTGGATGGTGAAACAGGAAAAGAGACTATCTCGGCACAACGTTTTTTTGCCTCTGGGCAAACAAACTACAAAGTAGGCTCTAAAGACGCATCGTTATTTCTGTATGCAGACTTTGAAGATGATGAGTTTTCGGGGTTGGACTACAAGACAACCGTGGCGACTGGATATGGCAATCGACTTTATCGTGGTGTAAAAAACACCGTTGATTTTGATATCGGTCCAGGATTGTACTACTCCAGAGCGCAGCGCGATGAGTCAGCTACCGAGGAAGAGCTAGCGCAACTTGCAGATAAGGATGTAACCGGTTACCTGTTACGTATGGCGCTGCAGTGGGAACGAAAAGTATCCAAGCGTACTCGCTTTAATCAATTTGTCAGTGCCGAACAATCTCTTTCGGGTCTAAATTCCCGACTTAAATCTGAGACATCGTTAATCAGCCAAATTATGGGGCAGCTCTCGCTAAAGTTTGCGTATCTATATCGTTATAATTCAAAACCTGAAAGTGATAAGCGCAATTATGACTCTGAATTGAGCGCGACCTTCGTTTTCAGCTTCAACTAACTACATGAGTGAATTCTTTTATGTATCAGCATAAGCAGTATGCATGGGCTATTTTAGCTATATTGGTGTGGATTGGCGCCTTTGTTTCTATGGCGTTTTATTTGATAGGTGGTGATGCGCCATTAATCTTATTTGCCGGTATTCTGTTGCTTTGTGGTTTTTTATTTCATGGCTTAACGGTCAAAGTGGATGATAGCTGTGTACACTGGTTCTTCGGCCCAGGGATTGCAAAAAAGCACATAACTTTTGCTGAAATTGAGTCGGTTAAAGTTGTAAGTAATTCATTCCGCCACGGCATTGGTATTCGCATTACTCATGATGGTTGGGTATACAGCGCAAGTGGCTTTACTGCAGTCGCTCTCGAAATGAAGGACGGCACCTGTTACAGAGTGGGTAGCAATGACGCTGATAATTTAGTTGCTGCGATTGAACCGCATCTAGTGCATGCTACAACGAATACAAAAAAGGACGCATAAGCGTCCTTTTTCTTTAAGCTGTTATGCTGACTAGTGGTCGTGACCACAACCGCCAGCGCCGTGCACGTGACCGTGAGCTAGCTCTTCAGCAGTTGCATTACGCACGTCAACAACTTCAACATCGAACTTGAGGGCAACGCCAGCAAGTGGGTGGTTACCGTCAACGATGACGTCTTCACCTTGAATATCAACGATCATGACTGTTTGCTCGCCGTCATCTGTGGTTGCACGGAATTGCATGCCCACTTCGATATCCATGCCGTCAAACATTGCTTTAGGAACCGCTTGCATTAACTGCTCGTGACGGTCACCGTAGCCATCTTTAGGTTCAACTTCAACGCTGAATGTGTCACCCGCTTTTTTGCCGATTAGGGCATCTTCAAGGCCAGGGATCAAAAAGCCAGTGCCAATGATAAACACCAAAGGCTCACCATCGAATGTGTTGTCGATAGTGTTGTCAGCTTTGTCGACTACGCTGTAGTGCATAGTTACAACTTTGTTCTCGGCAATATTCATATTCAGTCCCGATTATTCTTCTGTGAGTGAGTACGGAAGTGGTTCAATATTGAACAACACTTCAGGAGCATGTTTTGCACGAAGCTGAACATCGAGTTCAGTGTCGTTTGGCAACACCGCTAAGCCAACGAGCTCACCATTATGACAAGCTTGTGAAATTAATGTTCCAGCGCGACGCCAGTTTTCGCCCACTTGACGCTCCAAGTCTAGCGTAAATTCCGGCTGTTCTTCACTAGCGCCAAGCAAATGTTCGTGTGTGGCTTTAACAATAAACATGGCACGTTTATTTTTTCCTAGGTATTTCATACGCGCGACGGTTTCTTGACCAGTGTAGCAACCTTTTTTGAAGCTAATGCCACCCAACGCTTGTAAATTTACCATTTGAGGCACAAATTCATCGATAGCGGCACTGTTTAAGCTTGGCTCACCCGCTTTGATTTGTTGCGCCAGTAGAGCTTGAGTCAGCTGCACATCAGAATCGTTGAATTGCTCGCCAATATAGACAAAACGGTCAGGTGCAAGACGCAGAATTACGCCGCCATCCACAGCATTCACACTGTTTGCAAGATCGATATTAAAGTGCGCCGTAACTTCTTCATCGCTAGACAAAATACCCACAACAGGCAGATTTGCTTGGCTAATTTCCACTTTGCTAAATACCGCGTACTTTTTCAACTCCCCTAGCGCAACGTGTGCTTCGGTTGAGCTGCACAGTAATGCATAGCCTTGCTCTAAGTGACAGACACGCATACAGGCCCATAACTTACCTTTGGCACTGCAATGCCCAGCCCAACGCCACTGACCTTGGGGAATGTCATTCAAGTCTTGTGTTAGTTGTCCTTGCAGGTAAGATTTTGCATCATCACCTTGAACATAAATAACTGTGTAATCGCTAGCGTGAACCGACAATGCGGACATGCCTCACTCCTTATGTTTCTGAGCAATTAAACCTAGGATCTGAAGACCCTTGTTTATTATTCCGAACCACTAAATCTGCAGCTTTAATGCAAAAGTTCAGAGTGCCTAGTGTAACGTATGCGCTATGTTGATGACAGCGTCATAGAGCAAAATAGCTGTGTATCCAGTGAGTTTTTGTTAAACTGCCTGCAGCAACAAAATGAGAGGAAAACAATGGCAAATTTAGATAGTAAAGCACGTCTGCGTTGGGCATGTCGTCGCGGTATGTTAGAGCTTGATGTATTGTTCATGCCATTTGTAGAGCAGGGGTACGATGCGCTTTCTGACGAAGATAAATTCACTTTCCAACGTTTACTTGAAGCTGATGATCCGGATTTGTTTGCGTGGTTTATGGGGCATGAACAGTGTAAAGATCCTGAGCTTGCTCGTTTAGTTAAAATTATTTTAGACCGCGTGCGTGTATAGCGGCTCATTTACTGAAAATACCCCTTCACACCGCCCAGTTGTGGCGGTGTTCGCTTTTATCTTTATTTTACTTTTTTTAAGTAACCCTACTTTGCTCTGGGCATTAATTTGCGCGCCAATTTTGGTGGTGGCGTATGTGCATTTCTACAAGGTGTATAAGCGTTGCTGGCCGCAGCAAGGCATGATCACCATCAAAGGGGAGCGGGCGCAGTTACGAGCCGACAGTGATATATCCGGTGTGATTTTGCCCCAGTCTCAGGTGTTTAACGGACTGGTATATTTACACATACGTGATGACTTAACAGCCAAGCGTAAACGCGTGTTAATCAGTGAACGGTCAATGCCGCCAGAGCGCTTTCGCGCTCTAGCAAGGGCGGTAGTGGAAAGTGTTAAAGCGCCTAAGATTGAGGTTTGAGCTCAGTAATAGCTGGCTCAGGTAGGTGATCTGGGTAATCAAGGGTGTAATGCAACCCTCGACTTTCTTTGCGCTCAAGGGCGCTGCGAATTATCAGTTCGGCCACTTGCACCAAGTTACGTAACTCCAACAAGTTATTACTCACCCTAAAGTTTGCATAGTACTCGTGGATCTCTTGTTGCAGTAATTCAACACGTCGTAATGCACGCTCCAATCGTTTCGTAGAGCGGACAATGCCAACATAATCCCACATAAACAAACGTAGCTCATGCCAGTTGTGAGTAATCACTACCTCTTCATCTGAGTCAATTACGCGACTTTCATCCCAATCAGGTAACGCAAGTTGCGGGTGCGCTAAACCTAACTTTGCGACGATGTCTTTTGCTGCTGCATGCGCAAAGACAATGCATTCAAGCAGCGAGTTACTGGCCATGCGATTTGCGCCATGCAATCCAGTGTAGGCAACTTCACCGATGGCATAGAGGTTATCGAGGTCAGTTTTACCGTTAAAGTCTGTCATTACACCGCCGCAGGTATAGTGAGCAGCTGGAACAACAGGAATAGGCTCTTTAGTAATATCGATGCCAACACTTAAACACTTCGCATAAATAGTAGGGAAGTGCTCGATAATAAATTCTTTGTCACGATGTGAAATGTCTAAATAGACGCAGTTAGCGCCTAAACGTTTCATTTCAAAATCGATGGCACGAGCAACCACATCTCGTGGAGCGAGTTCAGCGCGTTCGTCAAATTCAGGCATAAAACGCGTGCCATCGGGACGCAACAGATAGGCGCCTTCTCCGCGCATCGCTTCTGTTATCAAGAAGTTTTGCAGCTTTGGGTGATATAAACTGGTCGGGTGGAATTGGTTAAACTCCATATTGGCGACGCGACAACCTGCGCGCCAGGCCATGGCAATACCATCACCACTGGCTACATCGGGATTCGATGTATACAGATACACTTTACTTGCGCCGCCTGTTGCAAGTGCAACAAATCGCGCACTCATGATTTCAACGCGTTCTTTTGCCCGATTGAAAACGTAAACGCCGTGGCACTGTTTGCCTTGCTTTCCCAATTTCTCATCGGTGATTAAATCAATGGCGTTATAATTTTCCAATAAGGTAATATTTGGGTTCGCCTGAACACGTTCGATAAGCGTTGTTTGCACCGCTTTCCCGGTAGCGTCTGCGGCGTGCAGAATTCGGCGATGGCTGTGCCCACCTTCACGAGTAAGGTGATAGCGTTCGTGGCCTTTGGAGTCAGTCTCCATATCAAATGGAACACCTTGTTCTATCAGCCAACGCATGCATTTTTTTGCGTTAGAGGCAGTGTAATGTACAGCTTCTCTGTCACATAAACCATCCCCCGCGGTAAGAGTATCTTCCACGTGAGATTCAACACTGTCATTTTTCTTATCAAAAACGGCGGCGATACCACCTTGCGCGTACAAGGTCGAACCTTCGTTGAGTGCGCCTTTGCTAATAACGGTAACTTTGCAGTGATTAGCGAGTGATAAAGCTAATGAAAGGCCAGCTGCACCGCTACCTATGATGGCAACGTCGCTGTGATGTTGTTTGTTTGGGTTCATGTTATAGTGTGGACTGAGGTTTCACTTACCTAAGATACGTGTATATGTATCATATTTACTGCGCTCGCACGACTGTAGTTAACTAAATAAGAAAAAAAATGCAGATATTGCGAACTTTTTCTTTTCACCTAAGTCAGAGAGAGTGTATTTGGTAGCTTGGATACAACACGTAAAGCAATTAACGCAGAGGAGTACCGGCTCGAATGAGCGAGCAGGATTTGGATTTAGCGCTGGTTAAGAAGGTTCAACAAGGAGATAAAAATGCTTATAACCTGTTGGTCACCAAATATCAGAATAAAGTGGCAGGATTGATATCACGTTATGTAGCCAATCAAGGCGATATAGCGGATGTAGCTCAGGAGGCCTTTATTAAGGCTTATCGAGCATTGCCAAATTTTAGGGGCGACAGCGCGTTTTACACGTGGCTCTATCGTATCGCAGTCAACTGTGCAAAGAACTATCTAGTTGCGCAAGGACGTCGGCCGCCAGCTAATGATGTTGATGCCGATGAAGCTGAGTTTTACGATGGTGCTGATTCATTACGTAGTAACGCTAGCCCAGAAAACCTGTTGTTGAGTGACGAAGTGCGAGACGTAATCTTCGCCACCATTGATAAGCTACCTGAAGATTTAAAAACAGCCATCACTTTAAGAGAATTAGAAGGGATGAGCTATGAGGAAATCGCTGTAGTAATGGACTGCCCAGTAGGTACTGTACGTTCTCGTATATTTCGTGCCCGTGAAGCGATTGACAATAAGTTAACTCCGTTAATAGGTGAGTCGTAATATGACTAAAGTAAAGTGTAGTGAGCAGGACAAAGCGTTGGTTTCTGCCTTGGTCGATAATGAAGCCAATGTAGATACGCTTAATGTTTCTGATGTAGACACTGAAACCTTCGCGCGTTACAGCTTAATTGGCGATGTAATGCGTTCTGAAACCGCACCTAGTATTCAAATTGACATTGCGGCTAAAGTGGCACAACAACTAGAACAAGAACCAGTGCATGCTCAATTCGCCAGACAAGACGATATAGCAGACGAAGCTGTCGTAAACACAAATACGGTAGTGCGTGGTAATTGGTGGCGTGGTATTGCGCAAACGGCAATCGCAGCGAGTGTAGCGGTCGTTGCAGTAGTGGGTGTGCAGCAGTACGGTGCATCAGGGGCTAACCCAGAACAATTACCACCATTACAATCAAACCCGTTTATTGGTGCCGCATCACCAGTGAGCTATTCATCAGAACCAGCGCTTGAAAGTGCTGAGCGTGGTCTGCGTGAACTACAGCAGCAACGTATTGGTGCGCTTGTCTTAGAACACAAGCGTCAAACCAGAGAAGCTGCGCGCATTGCCGCTAATGATGAGAATAAACAACAGGAACAATAACATTTAATGAAGTACCTTTATGTTGCGCTTTTGTGCCTGAGTTTCCTTCCTACTCAGGCGCTGTCCCAAGCAACTGCTAAGCAGTGGTTAGATGACATGGCCACTGCAGTTAAGCAGCGTAACTTCGTCGCTTCGTTCGTGGTCGTTAAAGACCGTGCAACAGAACCTTACCGCTGGAGTCATGGTAACCAACAAGGCCAAGAGATTGAACTACTCACTTTGCTCAACGGGGCGGGGTTAGAAATTGTTCGCGTTGGTGACCGAGTGACCTACTATGAACCGCAAGTTCAACCTTATTCAGTACGTACCTCAGCTATCACAGGGCCAATCCCAGAAGTCTTGTTCGGTGAAGTTGAAAAGCTCGAAGAAAATTACAATTTTGTTCTTGGTAATAAAGACCGTATCGCAGGACGCCCAGCACAGTTGCTGCGCATTGAAGCGAAGGATCAAGATAAATACAGTTATTGGGTATGGGTTGATACTGAAACTTCATTATTGCTTCGCTCGGCGTATGTAAACAGCCAAGGCGAGTTCCTTGAGCAATTACAACTTAGCCATATCAGTGTTTCTGAAGCCCCAGCGCCTGAGCTGATTGAGATAAGCAAAAGAGAATTTCCCGAGCCATTACCAAGCGTCGAGGCACAAGAAGATACGGGTAGTTGGCAAATCGGGTGGTTACCTGAGGGTTTTGAACTGCTAAAATCAGACAGACATAAGCTTGATTTTAACAACGAACTAGCCGACTACTACTTGTATTCAGATGGTTTAGTGGATGTCTCTGTTTTTGTACAAAGACCGCTGGCTGGACAACGTCCAAGTGGTTCTTTGACATCTGGAGCAACCACAATCTACATTCACAATGCGGGCGCCTTCGACGTTTCTGTGATTGGAAATATCCCAACGCAAACAGCGAAAACGATCGCCGAGTCAGTGCAACGTCCGTTGTAACTTTATTATGATTGAACAAGTTCTTACCGTAGTGTCGCTCAAAGGTGACACTGCGTTTTTACAAGCAGAGCCCAAACCAGCGTGCGCAGGGTGTAATGGTAAATGTGGCTCGCAAGTCTTTGCCAAGCTCTTTGGAACGGACAAAAAACAGTTCCCTTACAAGTTTACACAACCTGTCGAAGTTGGACAAAAAGTGAAACTTGCCCTTGATGATTCGCATATCGTGTCGAGCTCATTCGTCGTGTATATTTGGCCGTTACTTTTCGCTTTGGTCAGTGCTGTAGTGGCGCAGAGTGTTTTTGCGTTGGCTGAATCAGGGCAAATATTAGTGGCGTTTTGCGCCGGTATTTTGGGTTTTGCACTCGCCAAACAACGGCTTAAACGTATCGTACATGATGTAAAAGTATTAAAAATCTATCCAATTAGCCTCCCTATTTCGCAAAGAGATGGTGATTAGCGTCAATTACAGGTAAAATCGGGGCCTTTGTTTATACACGCTCAGTTTAAGAAGTCAGAATCCAATTTATGAAGCATATCCGTAACTTTTCGATCATCGCCCACATTGACCACGGTAAATCGACCCTCTCGGATCGTTTGATCCAAGTGTGTGGTGGTTTAACCGACCGCGAAATGCAGCAGCAGGTATTGGACTCAATGGAACTTGAGCGTGAACGCGGTATTACCATCAAAGCGCAAAGTGTGACGCTTAACTACACCGCCAAAGATGGCGAAACGTATCAGTTGAACTTCATCGACACCCCAGGGCACGTTGACTTCTCCTACGAAGTATCTCGCTCATTAGCAGCGTGTGAAGGTGCTCTACTTGTCGTTGATGCGGGTCAGGGCGTAGAAGCGCAAACTCTAGCGAACTGCTATACAGCGATTGAAATGGACCTAGAAGTAGTGCCAATCTTAAACAAGATTGACCTACCACAGGCAGACCCAGACCGCGTAGCCGAAGAAATTGAAGACATTGTTGGCATCGATGCAACTGATGCTGTGCAATGTAGTGCAAAAACAGGTATTGGTATTGACGACGTACTTGAGCGCATCGTACGTGATATTCCACCACCACAAGGTGATACCGACGGCCCATTAAAAGCATTGATTATCGACTCATGGTTTGACCCGTACCAAGGCGTTGTATCACTTGTACGTATCATGCAAGGTGAGTTGAAATCCGGCGACAAGATCAAGATCATGTCGAACGAGCAAGTTCATATCGCTGATAAAGTGGGTATTTTCACTCCGAAGCAAACTCACACGGGTGCACTGAAAACAGGTGAAGTTGGTTTTATTATCGCTGGCATCAAAGAAATTCATGGTGCTCCGGTAGGTGATACGATTACCCTAGCTCGTAACTCAGCTACTGAGCGTCTCCCGGGCTTCCAGCGCGTTAAGCCTCAGGTTTACGCGGGTATGTTCCCGATTTCTTCTGACGAGTATGAATCATTCCGTGATGCACTTGATAAGCTAAGCCTTAACGATGCGTCATTGTTCTTCGAACCTGAAAACTCAACAGCATTGGGTTTTGGTTTCCGCTGTGGCTTCTTAGGTATGCTACACATGGAAATCATTCAGGAGCGATTAGAGCGTGAATATGATATTGACTTGATCACGACGGCACCGACCGTAGTGTATGAGGTCGAAACTAAAGATGGGTCGATTCAAATCGATAACCCATCTGAGCTACCTGCAGTTAACGACATTATCGAAATTCGTGAGCCTATCGTAGAAGCAAACATTCTGGTGCCACAAGAGTATTTAGGTAACGTAATCACGCTGTGTATTGAAAAGCGTGGTATGCAAACCAAGATGAACTACCACGGCAACCAAGTTGCAGTAACCTATGAATTGCCAATGGGTGAAGTGGTGATGGATTTCTTCGATAAGTTGAAATCAACCAGTCGTGGTTTCGCGTCACTGGATTACAACTTCAAAGAATTCCGCCCAGCCGACATGGTGCGCGTAGATATTCTGATTAATGGCGACCGTGTCGATGCCCTAGCGATTATTTGTCACCGTGACCAAGCACAAGGCCGTGGTCGTGAACTAGCTGAAGCTCTGCGCGAGCTTATTCCTCGTCAGATGTTTGATATTGCCATACAGGCTGCGATTGGTAACCACGTTATCGCTCGCTCGACTGTAAAACAGCTTCGTAAAAACGTAATTGCAAAATGTTACGGTGGTGACGTAAGCCGTAAGAAGAAACTGCTTCAGAAGCAAAAAGAAGGTAAGAAGCGTATGAAACAATTGGGTAACGTAGAAGTTCCTCAAGACGCATTCTTGGCGATTTTGAAAGTCGGAAAATAATAATAAAAGGAAAGGCTGTAGATGGCTGGATATTTTTCTGTTTTTCTAGTGGTACTGACCTTAGGCTCAGGCTTGATTTGGTTGGTCGACCACTTGGTATATGCACCTAAGCGTAAAGAGCGCATTGCGCTTGCTGAAGGGGCGGCAGGTAAACCGTTGGATGATGAGCTAAAAGAAGAAATCGCGCCGATGCCAGTGCTGACAGAGCACGCGAAGTCGATTTTTCCGATGATTGCTGTGATCACAATTTTCCGCTCATTTATTTTCGAACCTTTCCAAATTCCGTCAGGTTCAATGATGCCGACTTTGCTAGTAGGAGATTTTATCCTGGTACAAAAGTACTCGTATGGCATTAAAGACCCTGTATGGCGAAGTGAATTGGTGGCAACAGGTGAGCCTGAACGTGGTGATATCGCGGTATTCAAGTTTCCACCAAACCCGCAATTGGATTTCATCAAACGCGTGATTGGTTTGCCGGGCGACCACATTGTGTATCGCAATAAGCAACTGTATATCAAGCCAAATTGTGTAGAAGGTCAGACTCAACAAGGAGAGTTACAGTGTGGCGAATACAATAAAATTGCACTAGATATTATTAATCGAGACGAGTTTAAACAAGGCAATGAGCAATTAGTTCGTCTTGAAGAAAATCTTGCCGGTATTAAACACGATATTTTAATTAACCCGACGCGCCCGGAGTTCAAGAGCAACTACTACCGTCAACAAGGCACTAAAATTGACGAATGGGTTGTTCCAGAAGGTCACTATTTTATGATGGGTGATAACCGTGATAATAGTGAAGACGGTCGTGCGTGGGGATTTGTTCCAGAAGCTAACTTAGTAGGTAAGGCCGTATTTATCTGGATGAGTTTTGAATTTGAAAACACGCCAGAGGATTTCTTACCAAGTTGGGTTCCAACTGGTGTTCGTTTTGAACGCCTAGGTAATATTCAGTAACAATGAAGAAAAACGTAACAGAACTGTACGACAAAATAGGATATAGCTTTACTGATCAGGGTTTGCTTGAGCAGGCCCTTACTCATCGTAGCCACAAAGGTCAGCACAACGAGCGCCTTGAGTTTCTAGGTGACTCGATTCTAAGCTTTGTTATCGCTAATGCCCTGTACCATAAGTTTCCAAAAGCACGTGAAGGCGATTTAAGCCGCATGCGTTCTACGCTTGTGCGTGGGCAAACATTGGCAGAATTTGGTGTTGAGTTTAACCTTGGCGAGTATCTACGTTTAGGTCCGGGTGAGCTGAAAAGTGGCGGATATCGTCGTGAGTCCACACTTGCCGATGCTGTAGAAGCAATCATTGGCGCAGTATTCTTAGATTCAAACATAGATACTTGCAGTGAGCTAGTATTAACTTGGTACGCATCGCGTTTAGAGTCTATTTCTCCTGGTATGAACCAAAAAGACCCGAAAACCTTGCTCCAAGAGTTCTTGCAAGCGCGTAAATTGCCGTTACCTGGGTACACGGTTATCGATACGAAAGGTCAGGCACATAACCAGACTTTCACGGTTGAATGTATCGTAGAAGGAATGGAAAGCATTATCTCTGTAGGCAGCTCTCGTCGTAAAGCTGAGCAAAAGGCCGCAGAAAAAGCCTTAAAGATGTTAAAAAATGACAGCTGATTCGCACACACAAACACATTGTGGCATGGTGGCCATTGTTGGTCGCCCTAATGTGGGTAAATCTACCTTGTTGAACAAAATTGTTGAGCAAAAGGTAAGTATTACTTCACGTAAACCACAAACAACCCGCCATCGTATTATGGGTATTCACACCGAAGACAATTACCAAACTGTTTACGTGGATACACCAGGCCTACACATTGAAGAAAAGCGCGCCATTAACCGTTTAATGAACCGTGCGGCTTCGAGCTCAATCGGTGATGTCGAACTGATCATTTTCGTGGTTGAAGGTACACTCTGGACCAATGATGACGAGATGGTGTTAAACAAAGTGTGTGCGGGTAAAACGCCTGTGCTACTGGTGATGAATAAAACCGACCAGGTTAAAGATCAGAATTTAATCTTGCCGCACATGAAATGGTTAAGCGAGAAAGGTGACTTTGCGGGTATTATTCCTATTTCTGCGAAGCAAAATCGCAACCTTGATTTGATCAAAAAAGAAGTACGCACACGCTTACCTCAAAGTGAATTTTATTTTCCTGAAGACTATGTGACAGATCGCTCAATGCGCTTCCTTGCTGCTGAAATTGTCCGTGAAAAGCTGATGCGCTTCATGGGTGACGAACTACCTTATTCAGTAACGGTGGAAATCGAGCAGTTCAAGTGGCAAGACAATGGTGTGTGGCAAATCAACGCGCTGATCTTAGTGGAACGTGAAACGCAAAAGCGCATGGTGATCGGTAACAAGGGTGAAAAGCTCAAGACTATCGGCCGTGAAGCTCGCCGCGATTTAGAAAATATGCTTGATAACAAAGTATTCCTTGAATTGTGGGTGAAGGTTAAATCCGGTTGGGCGGACGACGAACGCGCCCTTCGTAGCCTTGGTTACGGCGAAGACTAACCTGTATGAATGCCGGCTTCGACCGCGCCTTTTTATTACACCGACGAGCGTTGAGCGACTCTCAATGGCTCGTCGATTTCCTTGTTGAAAACCGCGGTGTAATGCGCATGATAGCGCGTATTAGCGGTAAACAAGCCATCAAACACAAAGCTCAGTTGCAACCCTTCCAAGCATTACTCATTCGCTATCAAGGCGGCGGTGAGCTTAAATATTTACAACACTTCGAGCTCGACATTGCCGTACCCGCTTTGCATGGCAATAAGCTTTATTGCGGCTTTTATATGAATGAGCTGGCTGCTCGCATCATCCCCATTAATGAACCGCTTGAGCAAGTTTTTGATTTATATTTGCATCATTTAAAGGCGTTAGCGGCGACGGATGATTTAGGGGCAAGCTTACGTTGTTATGAGCTGCAGCTACTCGAAACGCTCGGCTACGGTGTTGATTTTGACACCGACTACCTCGGTGAGGGAATTGAACCCAATAGCCAATACGATTACTATCCAGAGCAAGGGTGGGTACGCCAAGAGCAACCTATTCAGGGCTATGGTTTTAGTGGCGAGCATATTCTGGCGTTTGCGCGTTATGATTTTTCCAAGCCACAAATTCAGCAAGCGGCAAAGCATTTTTGTCGATACATTCTCAAACCTCTGCTAGGGAATAAGCCGCTAAAAAGCAGAGAACTTTTTAAATCAAGGTAAGGCAAGATGAAAGAGATTTTATTGGGTGTAAACGTTGATCATATCGCAACCTTACGCCAAGCACGTGGCACAAACTACCCAGATCCAGCACATGCGGCGGCAGTTGCTGAACATGCCGGTGCAGACGGTATTACCATTCACTTGCGTGAAGACAGACGCCACATTCAAGACCGCGATGTATACGTGATGAAAGAGACTATTCAAACACGTATGAACTTTGAGATGGCAGTCACTGAAGAAATGCTTGCTATCGCTTTAGATGTGAAACCTGCATTTGTTTGCCTGGTTCCTGAAAAGCGCGAAGAGCTCACCACCGAAGGCGGTTTAGATGTAGTCGGGCAGTACGATAAAGTCGCCGATGCCGTGAAGCGTTTGAGCGATGCAGGTATTAAAGTCAGTTTATTTATTGATGCTGACGAAGCGCAAATAGACGCGAGCGTACAATCTGGCGCGCCGTATATCGAAATACACACGGGTGCGTACGCAGAGGCGGAGAATGATAAAGAGCAGGCCGCTGAGTTGGAGACTATTCGCAAAGGTGTGCAATACGCCCATGCTAAAGGGTTGGTGGTTAATGCAGGTCACGGCTTGCACTATCACAACGTAAAACCTATTGCCGCGATGCCTGAAATTTACGAGCTTAATATTGGCCATGCGATTATTGCGCGCGCTGCGATTGATGGCATGGAAAAAGCGGTTCGTGATATGAAGCGTCTGATGCTCGAGGCACGTGCCTAAACAATCTGTGGCGGTGGCGCGCAAAGGGGAGTGTTCGACTCTCCTTTACAAAACTCCGCGCAGCCATAATTGGTATCGTTCACTCACCTCCGCCAGAGCCGCCATCACCGAAACCTCCTCCGCTCAAGCCTGCTTTCAATAGCACCGAATTCATTGCTTTGGCAAAGATGCTTCCCTTTAGCGCGGAGGCGATAGTTGTATGCATCTGCTCTAGCTCATAGTCATCGAACATTGCTGGTTCTAACTCATTGATATCACAATAAAGTACATACGCATAGACGATGTGTTTGCTGTTTAGGTTCAATTCATTGATGGTGGTATCAATTTGTCCTTTGGTGTACTGTTTAGCGCGGCCATATCGTTCGGATAAAGCTTGAGGGAGGGTTTGCTGATATTTACGTATTGCCGCCTTACTGCCAAACATATAGTTATATCCTTAAATTTTCCTTCCTAGCCAGGAGTAATGTTTTCACTCGCATCAAGCGGGGGTATGATGCAACTGTACGCTAAAGGGGTGAGAAATGACAGGCAGTAAGCGAATCGATATTAAGACAGAGCAAACGGTTAAAAGCCCGTGTATTGATCAATGCTGCCTTAATCCAGATGATGTATGTGTTGGGTGTTTTCGAACGTTAGATGAGATTTTGGACTGGTCGGCGTCAACCAATGAACAGAAACGAGCTATTGTGCGTAATTGTGAGCAACGTCGAGGTAATTCGAAGTAGAGTTCATGTTCGAATGACGAAACACTCATGCTCGAAGCGCTAATTGTGTTTGCCAATCAGGCCAAGAAATAGAACGTCCAGGGTATGCAACATGCTTGAATGGCCAGCGTGTCGACAGCCATTCTCGAACAGCGCAGTACAAGTCATCATCGCCCTCAACGCTGTCATCACGTATCCACAAGTACACTTCACAATCAAAACTCTTGGCTCTACTTGGGTCAATATAAATTGAGCCTAAGCAGCGAGTCTGCTGCGCATCAAATACACTGTATGCAAACGCGAGAGAGTGCTCAAATTCGTATCGGTGCTCTTTTAGGCTTTGCGCATTTTGTGCTCGTGTCATGGAAATTGCCGGCCATGTTGAATCTGGACCAAAGATGCCCTGTAAGCGCTTCTGACTTGACATCACGGCTTCATAATCCTCAGCTTCCACACCTTCTTCCAACACACGAAAATGAAAGAGAGCAGTGCTGTGAGTACGAGGGGCTGAGAAGCCCCGAGGTAGGAATTGAGAGCGATTTTGAGGCATGCTATTTAGTAACTCTGACTATGCAAACGTCTACATCAGCTGGTAAGGTGCCATCTTTACTGCTCTGCATACTAATTCCTTGTATCAATGGTGTCGGCTCAGAAAGAATTATTTTTCTCTAACCCAGCATCATCCATCAGGTTTCTTAGTTCATCTTGAAGTTCGAGCAGTTCAGGCTCAATATCATTGATACTGGCTTGTTCCTTCATGGCCGTCTCTATTAACTCCGCGAGCTTTTTCAGTTTCGGTACACCGGTATAGCAGCATGCGCCGTGGAACTTGTGAATAATAGAGAGAAGTCGTTCATGCGCGTTTGCTTCCATCGCTTCTTCTACCAAACTAAGCGTTTCTGGAATACTTAACAAAAGCATGTTGAGCATCTCATGTGCTAATTCTTCCTTACCGCCAGCACGTTGCAACGCCAGTTCCCAGTTTAAGCATGTGCTTTCAAAAGGAGGCTCAACAACCGTAGATTTGCCATTACTGCGTTCACGCCACTGCTTTTGACTTGCAGCGTGTTGCATTAGCACTTCACCCAGCATGTCTTCATCCAACGGCTTTGTGAGGTAACTCGCGAACCCTACTTCTTTGAGTTGCTCTTTCTCGCCAGCTAATGCGTGTGCTGTCACCGCTATGATCGGGGTATCTTCATTGATAGATGATTCTTTAATGAGTTTACATGCCGTTATGCCATCCATAATGGGCATCTGTATATCCATGAAAATTAAATCGTATTGATAGCTTTTGCACACTTCAACAGCTTGTGCACCATTGTGCGCGGTATCAATATTTTCCAAGCGGTCTTCTAGTAGAGCGCAAATTAGCTTCAAGTTAGCGTCGTTGTCATCGACAACCAATGCTTTAATTGGCAGCTTAGTTGTTTTGCTGTCTTGGGTATGAATCGTTGGGTGGTCCAATCGATACGGCGCAGCCAACATTTCACAGAATTTGCGGTGGTTAACAGGCTTGCTTAAACAACCGTCGGCACCACTACCAATGAGTGCTTCACGCATATTGTGTGAAACTGTGTTCAATAACAGATATAGGTAGTCGCTGTGTTTGCGCACAGAGGTGATCAGTTGTTTTAATAACGACATCGACTCAACGCCGCCTGGGTCACCAATGATGCAGATATCAAAGCCAAAATCATTGGACAATGCTTCTTCAAATTCTTCTAGGTCTCGACAACCTGTGAAGTGCACACCCCAACTATTAAGTATGCTGGTGGTGGCCATGTAACTGTGCTCACTTTGCTCGAAATACAACACGCGTTTGTTCACGAGAGATGCACAAGGAAGCTCACTCTGGAAGTGATGATCTGGGACTTTGAACACAGCGTTAAATGTGAAGCAGGTGCCCTTACCAGGGGCGCTATTAAGCGTAATACGTCCGCCCATAGCTTCAACGAGGTGCTTAGTAATGATGAGCCCTAGACCCGTGCCGCCAAACTTGCGGGTAATACTTGAATCGGCTTGGCCAAAAGGTGTGAATAAAGCGTCTTGCTTATCCATTGCAATACCCACACCTGTGTCTTTTACTGAAATAAGCAAAGACGTGCGCTCATCGGCTAACAGACGGCTACTGATATCAATGGTTACTTCGCCTTTTTCGGTAAACTTAATGGCGTTGCTGACGAGATTAGTGAGGATTTGCTTGAAGCGGGTAGGATCACCCATTAAGTGCTCGGGCACTTTCGGATTCACATGAATCGACAATTCCAGGTGCTTTTCATGTGCACCGGGTGCAAGTAAAGTCAGGACTTCATTAACTGCATCACGCAATTGGAATTGAATATTTTCCAGTTCCATGGCGCCAGCCTCGAGCTTAGAGAAATCGAGGATATCACTGATAATAATGAGCAGGCTATTCGCGGATGCCTCAATGGTATCAAGGTAGTCTTTTTGGCTCTTGTTCAAAGGTGTTTTATAAAGCTGGCGCGCAAAACCGATTACGCCATTGAGTGGGGTGCGTAACTCGTGACTCATTTTTGCCAAGAAGTCAGATTTGACTTGGTTTGCCGCGAGCGCTTCTCGCTTGGCAATGTTGAGCTGAATATTCTGCGTTTCGTACTGCTCGAGTGTTTCTTGATAATCAGCAGTCGCTTGGTCAATATGGCGCTGCATTTCATCTTTTTCTTGCGCCATGTGCTCCGTGATGTGAATCAAGCCCTGACGCAGTTGCTCGAGTTCACCTTGCATTGGTTGAATAATATTCTGCGGTTCCTGCCCATGAGCAACTTCGTTGGTGGCATGCACTAGTCGTCGCATGGGTTGCGTGATCAACCGGCTTAGTCTGATAGAGATAACAACTGCAAATCCAATAGCAAGTAAAATTACCGCAGCACTGATCAAAATTGCTTTTTGTTGTTCAACGACCGCACCTTGGCGATTAAATTGAATCATCACCGTACCATTGGTACTAAATGGTAAGAGGCTTGAAGCGTTAGGGTCCAAAATACCTTGGTAGAATATTAAGAAGTCACCTTTACGGATCACCTTGTTTAAGCTTTGATGAGCCTCAATTGGCACATTCATCAGTTGCTCAAAATTACGATGGCGATTGCTCGTTACGAGTAGAGTATCGCTCGTGTCAAACACTGCTACGGATTTTATCAACGGAGAATGGGCATTATGAATATGCCTCGCTATTCGCTCGAGCGTGGCTAAATCGTTTTCAGCTAAGGGCTTTTCTATGGCAATGCTTAACGGCTCGATGATGGTATTGCCTTGTTCGATGAGAAATTCATCCAACTCAAGGTAGCGATTTATAGTAAAATAACCACCAAGCAATAGACCAATCACCACAGTAGGCACCAATGTCAGGATTAGTACAGAATCCCGAAGGCCTAGTCGGTTCATAATCAAACAAATTAAAAAGTCTGTGTTAAGTTTAGGTTATCGCTTACACCGACCTTTAGCAATGAATTAGGGCAAGCAATGGCGAACTTTTATAAGCCAACAAAGAAAAAAGTGAAAAATCAAAGCCAAGAGCTTCATATTGAGAGCTTGGACCACCATGGCCGTGGCGTCGCGAAAAGTAACGGTAAAGTTATTTTTGTAAACGGTGCACTTGCTGGTGAGCACGTTAAAGCAGTCACCCAAAGCGATAAAAAGCAGTACGCCGAGGCACAGTGCACAAAAGTTATCACGCCCAGCGCACATCGCGTTGAGCCTTTATGTGAGCACTATGAACGATGCGGTGGCTGTACGTTGCAGCATTTGGAGTCATCTGAGCAACTGGTTGCGAAACAACACGCTGTCAGTGCATTATTCACAAAGTTCAGTGGGTTAGCTGAACTACCTTGGCAGGGTGCTATCGATAGTCAGCCGTGGCATTATCGCCGCAGTGCCCGTGTGAGTGTGTATGATGACAAAAACCAGGGATTGAAAGTAGGTTTTAGACAAAAAGGCTCTAAACGCATCATCAACATAGATACGTGCCCAGTCCTAGATGATGGCTATAACCGTGTCTTTGCATTTTTCCGTGAGCAAATTAGCCAACATCGAGCATTACGCAGTGTTACACATCTGCAGCTGGTGGCAGCGCAACAACAGAACTTTGTGGTTGTTCGCCACACTAAAGCGATACCTGAACCAGTTAAAGACGCTATTGCCAATGCAGCTCAGGCGCATGACTGGACATTGGTATGGCAAGAAGACACCGAACAGGCCTTACCTCATGCAAGTTATCAGCTCGAGAACAATTTAACGCTCAATTTTGGCTTGGACAACTTTATTCAGGTCAATGCTGAAGTAAACGACAAAATGCTGCATCAAGCAATGCAGTGGCTGGCACTTGAACAACACCATCAAGTTCTCGACTTGTTTTGCGGGGTCGGCAACTTTTCTTTGTTAGCAGGCACGACAGCGCAGCGCGTTGTTGGTGTTGAAGGCGTTGAATCAGCGGTTAAATATGCCAAGCAGAATGCTGAGAACAATGACTTGAACAATTGTGAATTTCACTGTTTTGATTTAACCGAGCCACTTTATAAAGCTAAGTGGTTCGATAAATCATTCGATGTACTCATTCTTGACCCGTCGAGAATGGGTGCGGATGCAATACTTGCGCAATTACCACTCAAACAGTTCAAACGCGTCTTGTACGTGTCGTGCGATCCCGTTACTCTGGCTAGAGACAGCAAAACGATACTTGCGGCCGGGTTTACGCTCAACAAGTTAGGGATAATGAACATGTTTCCTCATACCGGCCATATAGAAACAATGGCTTTATTTGAACGGGGGTAGAGTCCGCCATGGTGGCAACTAGACAATCGCACCGCACCCACATTGACAACTTTGACACTGCGTTGAAGCAGCTTGGCATGAGCGACGATAAATATTCCCTCGTCAAAGCAGCTGCTGATTTTTGTGGTGACGCACGTTGTGCTGAGAATGACAGGCTTGCGCTTGAGATGGTGGAGATTCTTGCGCAGCTTAATTTGGATGCGATTTCCTTAGCCACAGCCTACCTCACGCCCTACTTTTTGGCTCAGCATGTTGTCATTGCCGATGTCAGTGACAAATTCAACAAAGAAGTAGGCCTACTGCTCGTCGGTGTAGAGCAGATGGCGACTATTAGTACGTTAGCACATGCATCGAGCGGCCAAGTCCAAGTGGATAAAATCCGTCGTATGCTTTTGGCCATGGTTGAAGATGTGCGTGCGGTGGTTATTAAACTCGCTCAGCAAGTCTGTTATTTACGTGAAGTTAAAAACGCAGAGGAAGAAGAGCGCGTTATTGCCGCCAAAGAAACCACCAATATTTTTGCGCCATTGGCCAACAGATTGGGAATTGGCCAACTCAAGTGGGAGTTGGAGGACTTTGCGTTTCGTTATCTTCATCCGGATACCTATAAACGAATCGCTAAACTATTAGAAGAGAAGCGTCTAGACCGCGAAGCGTACATGAGCGATTTAGTCGAGCAAGTACAATCTAAGCTCGATGAAGCGGGTATTAAAGGCGAAGTGTACGGCCGTCCTAAGCACATCTACAGCATTTACAAAAAGATGACTAAAAAGAACTACGAGTTCGATCAGCTTTTTGATATTCGCGCGATGCGCATTGTGGTTGAACGCATTCAGGACTGTTATGCGGCACTTGGCATAGTACATACTAGTTGGCGTCATCTCCCCAAAGAATTTGATGATTATGTGGCAACGCCAAAACCGAATGGCTACCAGTCAATCCACACGGTTGTGTTTGGTCCCGAAGGTAAAACTGTAGAGATTCAAATTCGCACCCAAGAAATGCATGAAGATGCAGAGCTCGGTGTCGCGGCTCATTGGATGTATAAAAGAGGGGGCCCTAGGCGGCCGTGACTCGGGGTATGAGCAAAAAATCAGTTGGCTGCAAAAGATACTTCAATGGCAAGAAGAAGTGGTGGATGGCACTGACCTTGCTGATGAGCTGAAAAATCAAGTCGTTGAAGACCGTGTGTATGTATTTACTCCACGCGGCGACATTTTTGACTTGCCCTTTGGTGCAACGCCATTGGATTTTGCCTATTACATACACTCAAATGTGGGTCATCGCTGCATCGGCGCAAAAGTGTTCGGTAAAATTGTGCCGTTCACGTACCAATTGCAAACCGGCGATCAAGTTGAAATTCTAACGCAAAAAGAACCGAATCCGAGTCGAGATTGGCTGAACCCTTCATTGGGCTATATTCGCTCTTCGCGTGCTCGCGCCAAAATACATCATTGGTTTAAGCAACTTGATCGAGATAAAAATCTGCAAGCAGGTAAAGATATCCTCGATAACGAATTACAAAAACTGGATATCACCTATAAAGAGCTTGAGCCTGCAATAGTCCGTTTTAATTTCACGAGTCTCGACGATCTGCTGGTGGCAATTGGCGCTGGTGATGTGCGCTTGAATCAGCTGCTCAATTTTGTGCAAAACAAAGGCGAACCTGAGCCACAAATAAAGTTCAAACAACCGAGTCGCAGTGCAAAGGGTGATAAGAATGGCATCGTCGTGGATGGTGTGGGCTCACTTATGAGCCATATGGCAGGGTGTTGTGAACCTGTGCCCGGTGATTCTATTTGTGGTTATATCACTCAAGGTCGGGGAATTGCAGTGCACCGCAGCGATTGTGAACAATTTTCAACGCTGCAAGAACGCCATCCAGAGCGCATTGTTGAAGTAAGTTGGTCGGCTAAAACCAGTAGTGAGTTTGCACTGTCGATTAAAGTGGAAGCAACAGACCGCCAGGGGTTAATTCGTGATATCAGCTCAGTGCTTGCCAATGAAAAGGTCAACGTCATGAGCATGAATGTCAACACCATAGACGACAAGCAGCTGGCGATTTTCAATATGAAAATTTCAGTGTCAGATTTGAGCACCACCAATCGACTGCTTACTAAGTTAATGCAAATCGAAGGTGTGTACGATGCTTCTCGCGTAGGTGCGGGCGGATGAGTCACAACGCTATTACTGAGCTGCAAGCGATAATGGCAACATTGCGCTGCCCACAATCCGGTTGTGAATGGGATTTAGCCCAGCGCTACGACACCATTGTGCCGCACACAATTGAAGAAGCCTATGAAGTCGCAGACACCATTGAACGTGGCGCATTAGATGAACTTAAATCCGAGTTGGGTGACTTGTTATTCCAGGTGATTTTTTACAGTCAGTTGGCCAAAGAAGATCAGCTTTTTGATTTCAACGATGTGGTAGAGAATCTAAATACGAAACTCAAAGAACGTCATCCGCATATTTTTGCTGGTCAGAAGGTTAACGACAATTGGGAAACACGTAAGTATCAGGCTCGGCAGGAACAGGCTCGTCAGGAAAACGGTCCTGAGCAATTATTAGCAGATATACCGACTAATTTACCCGCGTTGAGTGCGGCCAATAAGATTCAAAAGCGCGTTGCCAGCGTTGGCTTTGATTGGCCAAGTGTTGAAGGTGCGTTGGATAAAGTTCGCGAAGAGATAGATGAGGTGTGTGAAGCCATTGAACATGACCCAACAAGTGAGCACTGCGCCGAGGAAATTGGCGACTTACTTTTCGCAACTGTGAATGTTGCGCGTCATTTAAACAGAGACCCAGAACAACTTCTACGCCAAGCTAACCGCAAATTTAGTCATCGCTTTAATCAAGTCGAATCGTATTTAAGCGACCAAGGTCAAACACTTAGTAGCGCAAATCTTGAACAAATGGAAGCTGCCTGGCAAGCGGTTAAATCGCGCGAATAACTCACACTCAAAGAGCGAATTTTAACTGGATTGGAATCGGCAGCTTTGCTATACTATCGCCCCGTCTTGATTCTATATTTAATCCATTTCCTGATATCTTAGGGTTCGCATGAGTACAAAATTTATCTTCGTTACGGGCGGGGTGGTTTCCTCGTTGGGTAAAGGTATTGCTGCTGCATCATTGGCAGCGATCTTAGAAGCACGTGGCTTGAAAGTCACAATCTTAAAGCTGGATCCTTATATCAACGTTGATCCGGGCACAATGAGCCCAATTCAACACGGTGAAGTGTTCGTTACCGAAGACGGTGCAGAGACGGACCTTGACCTTGGTCACTATGAGCGTTTCATTCGCACTAAGATGACCAGCCGCAACAACTTCACTCAAGGTCGTGTATACGAGGACGTTCTTCGTCGCGAGCGTCGTGGTGAATATCTTGGTGCAACTATTCAGGTTATCCCACACATCACAAACGACATTAAACGTCGTGTTGTTGAAGGTGCAGAAGGCCATGATATCGCGATCGTTGAAATCGGCGGTACAGTAGGTGACATCGAGTCACAACCATTCCTAGAAGCAATTCGTCAGCTAGGTACTGAAATCGGTCGTGAGCGTGCCTTGTTTATGCACTTGACTCTTGTGCCGTTCTTAGGCCCTGCAGGTGAAGTGAAAACAAAGCCTACGCAACACTCAGTGAAAGAACTTCGCTCAATTGGTATTCAGCCAGACATCTTGGTATGTCGCTCTGCATGTAAACTACCTGCAAATGAGCGTGCGAAAATTGCTTTGTTCACCAACGTTGAAGAAAAAGCAGTTATTTCCCTACAAGACGTAGACAGCATTTACAAGATCCCTGCATTGCTTAAGTCGCAGGACTTAGACAACATCATTTGTCGTCGTTTCTATTTAGACTGCCCAGAAGCAGACCTAGCAGAATGGGAACAAGTACTTTACCAAGAGTCGAACCCTACTGGTGAAGTAACGATTGGTATGGTTGGTAAGTACATTGAACTACCAGACGCATACAAATCAGTAAACGAAGCGCTAAAGCATGCTGGTTTGAAAAACCGCTTAACTGTGAATATTCAGTACGTTGATTCACAGGACATTGAAAGCAAAGGCGTGGATTTACTTAAAGACTTAGACGCAATCTTAGTACCAGGTGGCTTCGGCGGCCGTGGTGTTGAAGGTAAAATTTTAGCTGCTCAGTATGCCCGTGAAAACAAGGTTCCTTACCTAGGTATTTGTTTAGGTATGCAAGTAGCACTGATCGAGTATGCACGTAACGTTGCGGGTCTTGAAGGTGCGAATTCGACAGAATTCGACGCTAACTCAGCGCACCCGGTTGTCGGTTTAATCACTGAGTGGTTGGACAAAGACGGAAACGTTGAAGTACGTGATGAAGCATCAGATTTAGGTGGCACAATGCGTTTAGGTGCGCAGCTGTGTCACTTGAAAGAAGGTTCAAAAGTACGTGAGGTGTATGGCAGTGATCAAATCGTTGAGCGTCACCGCCACCGCTATGAAGTGAACAACAACTACGTTGAGAAGCTTGAGCAAGCGGGTCTAGCATTCACCGGTCTCTCAGAAGATAAAAAGCTGGTGGAAATCATTGAAAACAAAGATCATCCTTGGTTTATTGCGGCGCAATTCCACCCGGAATTCACGTCGACACCGCGTGATGGTCACCCACTATTCGAAGGGTTTGTGGCAGCTGCACACAGCTTCCAGAAGCAATCTTCGTAATTGATTGAAAAAAGCCGTGCCCTCGCACGGCTTTTTCGTTTTTACACTTGGGACAAGAGGAATCAATCGAGATGTCAGAAATTGTTAAAGTGATTGGCCGTGAAGTTATGGACTCACGCGGCAACCCAACTGTTGAAGCCGAAGTTCACTTGGCGAACGGTGCTTGGGGTCGCGCTTGTGCTCCTTCAGGCGCATCAACTGGTACGCGTGAAGCACTAGAGCTTCGTGATGGCGACAAGAGCCGTTACCTAGGTAAAGGCGTACTTAAAGCAGTTGGTTATGTAAATGACGAAATTGCAACAGCGCTTAAAGGTCAAAACGCACTGGAACAGCGTGCTATCGATAACATCATGCTTGAGCTTGATGGCACTGAGAACAAAGAAAAACTAGGTGCAAACGCTATCCTAGCTGTGTCACTAGCGAACGCTAAAGCGGCTGCACAATTCAAAGGTGTTGAGCTATTCGAACACATCGCTGATATCAATGGTACACCAGGCGAGTACTCTATGCCTGTGCCTATGATGAACATCATTAACGGTGGTGAGCACGCGGATAACAATGTTGATATCCAAGAGTTCATGGTTCAGCCTGTAGGTGCTCCTAGCTTCCGTGAAGCACTGCGCATGGGTGCGGAAATCTTCCATAGCTTGAAGAAAGTACTGAGTGCACGTGGTCTTAACACTGCAGTAGGTGATGAAGGTGGTTTTGCACCGGATCTTAAGTCTAACGAAGAAGCGCTAGAAGTGATCGCTGAGGCGGTTGCGGCTGCAGGTTACGAATTAAACAAAGACGTAACGCTGGCACTTGACTGTGCATCTTCTGAATTTTACCACGATGGTAAATATGACCTTAAAGGCGAAGGCAAAGCATTTGATTCAGCTGGTTTTGCTGACTTCTTGGCAGATCTTGCTGCACGTTACCCAATCGTTTCAATTGAAGACGGTCTAGACGAAAGTGACTGGGCTGGTTGGAAAATCCTAACAGACAAGATTGGCGATAAAGTACAGCTAGTGGGTGACGACTTGTTCGTAACAAACACTAAGATCTTGAAGCGTGGTATCGATGAAAAAATCGGTAACTCGATTCTTATCAAGTTCAACCAAATTGGTTCACTGTCTGAGACACTTGATGCAATCAAGATGGCAAAAGACGCTGGTTTTACTGCTGTTATTTCACACCGTAGCGGTGAGACAGAAGATGCAACTATTGCGGATTTAGCGGTAGGTACTGCGGCAGGTCAAATTAAGACAGGTTCTCTTTGTCGTTCAGACCGTGTTGCTAAGTACAACCAGTTGCTTCGTATCGAACAGCAACTAGGTGACAAAGCGCTTTACAAAGGTCGCTCAGAAATCAAAGGTCAGTAATTCACATAATTACTAGGCAATAAAAAACCGCGGTTTATCCGCGGTTTTTTTTCGACTAGATAACACCTAGTTCATGCTGCTGGTAGTCGCACGATTGCGTTGTTGGTTAACATAGTCTTGGCCAGCTTTCTCCTGTTGCGCTTTTTGCTCTGCTGTTAAGCATACGCGCTTAGGAATGTTAGAACCGGTTGGTTTAGTCATTTCGCAAAACATACCATCTTCGTTGCTTGCTACTTGTTCTTCTGACGACTGCGATGCACAACCAAATAAAAGCACTGTAGAGAGTGCCGCTACTGAAATCCTGAAACTCATTATAATTCTCCTTTAAAAACTGAAGCACCCAACACGCGAGTGTTGAGTGGAAGACCCGTTATAAATAAAAAAAATGTCAGTTACCAGTGATTAATTGTAAGTTCATCGAATATGACTTGATAATTAACAATTTGTTCATATAGTTAACTTTATGTATTAATTTAGGTTGTTGTATGAACAATCTGACTCTATGGATAGGGGATAACGGTATGTACTGGTTGTATTTTTATGGGTGCAAAGAGCTTGATGAGCTTAGTACACAGCAAAGGAATGTGTTGGTAGAAGCGGCATTTAAAGGGTTTCGCAGAAAGCATCCCGTGGATCGCTTAATGCGTTTGTCACTTATTATGTTAATGATGGTGCCCGCAGTGCTATGCGGAGCGATATTTGCCGTTGAAGCTGGATTAGCAATGAGCGTAATATCATTTGTACTTCTTCATATCATCATCGCGCAACATGACAGCAAACTAGCGTGTGAATACCTTCATCAGCATTATCACGAACTCAGACGGACAGTCGGCCCATACTAGTCCCTACTAGGGAGCAAATTGTTGGGCCAAAATTTGCCGAGTGAATTGGGTTTTCAAATAAAAGCCTCTGGGTAGTGTTTGAATTCGCTCACCATTTTTACCAATTGCATCAGTAAGTACCTTACTGTTCGCGGCTTTCGGGCGTAATTGTAGCACTTCACCATAGTGCCCGTTTACTTGTTCTATTTGCCCAAGAGCAATCATATCGATTAACTCTTCCCAATCACGCTTTAGCTGTGCGAATTGTGCATTGTTGGGCTGCCATAAGAAGCCACTACCAATGACCCGGTCCACAGGGGCGATATCTCGTTCTGCTAAAATGGGTAGCCACAATACGTGTCTTAGCTTTTTGTAGACCGAACTTTGTTCAAATGTCAGCCCTGTCACATCGGTCAATGGAGCAACACTAATGAAGGTGGTTTCCAATGGCGTACCGTTGTTGGAGATCGGCAATGTTTTTAATTCAATTCCCAATTCCATAAAGTCAGGTTCTGGTAGAGAGCCTGCGCTGGCACCCAAGACATGCTCAAGTAATTGGCCCCCCCACCCTTTTTCTCTTAGCAGGTGTTCAGGCGTTTTAAAGCCGTGTTCTAGGGCCACATCGCCCAAATTCATACCGGCAATGGCGTTTACGCGATCGAGTAGCTGCGCTAGCGTTTTAGGTGGAGTAGTCATAGAAATCTAATGAGCTGAATAACAACGAGATTGTAACAAAGAACAGCAGGATTCCCAGTGCTGTTATTTTGAACAAAAATAAATGGAGTGTTTTTTGTACGTCTAAAATCGTGCTTTAATATTTTAACTTTCTGAAAAATAAAGATTATTTTTAATTTTTTAAAGTGGGGTGTTACAAAACCTGTTGTTTTAATCCACAAAATACAGATGTATAAACAAATTTATCCACAGAATCTGTGGAGAAAGTAAGTTTTTGCAAGCTTGATTGTGGATTTGTTTCAATTTTATCCGCAAATTACAAAACTTATGCACAAGTTGTGAGTAACTTGGTGTTAAATTCGAATATTATTTGCTGTAAATGGGTGATTGTGGAACAATCGATAAAAATCGACTTACAAAAGAGGCACTAAGGTGATTGATGCCGAGGGTTTTCGTGCCAATGTCGGAATTGTAATTTGTAATAATCAAGGGCAGGTATTTTGGGCTCGTCGCTTCGGACAGCATTCGTGGCAGTTTCCACAAGGTGGTGTGGATGATGGTGAAACACCCGAGCAAACCATGTACCGCGAGTTACACGAAGAAGTGGGCTTGTTGCCGGAAGATGTAGAAATTATTGCAAGTTCTCGTCACTGGTTACGATATAAGTTACCGAAGCGGTTGATTCGTCGCGATTCGACACCGGTTTGTATAGGACAAAAGCAAAAGTGGTTCTTACTTAAGCTAAAATGCAAAGATGAGGATGTAAACTTACTCAAAACACATCATCCTGAATTTGATGATTGGCGTTGGGTTAGTTATTGGTATCCGGTGCGTCAGGTTGTCGCATTTAAGCGCGATGTATACCGCCGGGTGATGAAAGAATTTGCTCCCTTAGCGATGCCATTTAATCGCAAAGAACCATCGCAACAGGGGCAGTGGCGTAACCGCCGATAGGGAGAGTACAAAATATGCTTGCCACCATGCGCACAATTGTCGAGCAAGTTGCTCAGCAGCCGAGTTTGGAAAGTGCGCTTATGGTGTTTGTAAGCCAAGTCAAAAAGGCAATGAAAACAGAATGCTGCTCAATCTACTTTGCAGATTATAGCCGCGATAATTTTGTTCTAATGGCCACCGATGGTCTAAATCCCGCGGCTGTTGGTCAATTTAGAGTTGGTTTCACCGAAGGTTTGGTCGGTTTGGTAGCGCAGCGCGAAGAACCGATAAACCTTGCTTACGCAAAATCTCATCCACGATTCATTACCTCAGATTTAGTTAAAGAAGAGCAGTACAATGCTTTTCTATCTGTGCCCGTTGTTCACCAAAAACGGGTGCTTGGCGTTATTGTGGTGCAGCAAAGTGCAGCCCGTGTATTCAGTGAAGATGAAGAGTCGTTTTTAATCACGCTCTCTGCACAATTGGCACCACAGCTGGCTGATGCGCAAATTCAAACCTTATTGAATCAAGATGATTTAAGTCATCGCTCCACCATGCTTAAGGGTATTTCTGGTTCTGCAGGAATCGCCATTGGTGATGCTTATGTGGTGTTGCCAAAAGTTGACTTCTCATCGGTCGAAATGCGTAAAGAGCCTGATAAGATCAAACAGAAAGATCTATTCTTGCAAGCCGTTTCGGCAACTAGGAAAGAATTCAGTACCTTGGCGGTGTCTATGCAAGGGCATTTGCCGAGCGAAGCGGTTGCGGTGTTTGAAGTGTATCTCCAATTACTTGATGCACGTAGTTTAGGCCGTGATGTTGAAATAGAAATTGCCGACGGTTGGTGTGCAAAGAGTGCATTGAAACGTGTAATAGAGCGTTTGGTGCAGCAGTTTAATGCGATGCAAGACCCGTATATCAAAGAGCGCGCAGTTGATGTGAAAGACATTGGCTTACGCGTATTGCACCACTTATTAAACACCGAAAAAGCAACCAAGCCTTATCCAGAGAATACAATTTTGGTGGCACACACCATGACGCCAGCTATGCTTGCTCAAGTACCTAAAGAGCGCTTAAAAGGGGTTGTGAGTGTACATGGTGCAGCCAATTCGCATGCATCAATTCTTACCAAGGCCATGAATATCCCCACCATTTGGGGTATTAACGATATTCCACTGCTGCAATTTGATAATAAAGAATTGATCATAGATGCCTATGCAGGGCGGGTGTATTTGAGCCCGAGTGAAGCGCTCAAGCAAGAATATGCCAAGTTACAGCATCGTGATGCCAAGTTACACGACCAATTTGAATCAGAATATCACTTGCCTTCAACGACACCTGATGGCTTTATGGTCGACCTCATGCTTAACGCAGGGCTAGATCCTCACAGTGAGTTGGATAGCGCTCGTTATTGTGATGGCGTGGGTCTGTACCGCACTGAGTCATGGTTTATGCAAAAGGGCACATTCCCGTCACAACACGAGCAAGAGCAGTGGTATCGTCAGGTTTTAAGTAGCTATCACCCAGCCCCAGTAACCATGCGCACCCTGGATATTGGTGGTGATAAAGCGCTCGATTATTTCGACATAGAAGAAGAAAATCCATTTTTAGGTTGGCGCGGTATTCGCGTCAGCTTGGATCATCCAGAGCTATTCTTGGATCAGCTCAAAGCCATGATCAAGGCGAATTCGGGGTTAGGAAACTTGCGTATCCTGCTTCCTATGATCAGTGAGCTTGGTGAGGTTGATGAATCGTTATCATTGCTTGAACGCGCGTACTTTGAGTTGCAACAAGACAACCCTAAAGAATTTAGTTACATCGATAAGCCGCTTGTTGGCGTAATGATTGAAGTGCCATCTAGCATCTATCTACTCAAAGAATTTGCTGGCAAAGTTGATTTCTGTTCAGTGGGTAGCAATGACCTCACTCAATATCTGTTGGCTGTGGATAGAGCGAATTCCCGCGTTGCGAACCTATTTGACCCTTATCACCCCGCAGTGCTGCGGGCGCTCAACAGTATTGCCGAGCAATGCCAGCAAGCGAATTTCCCGTTCAGTCTTTGTGGAGAACTCGCAAGCGAACCAGAAGGGGCTATTTTGCTTATAGGAATGGGCTTTGACAGTTTGAGTATGAACTTTAGCTCCTTGCATAAAGTAAAGTGGGTGATACGCCGAGTAGGGGTGCTAGCGTGCCAATGTTTACTGAAGCAGTGCTTATTAGCCAGCAGTGCTAAACAAGTCCATCGTTTAGTACGTGATTTTATGTTGGAGAACGATTTAGGGCAGTTATTGTATAGTCATAACGAGAGTGAAGTCTCATAGCTGTGACTCCGAACACAAGCCTCAATTGCGGTCATCTCAAACTAGGCAAAAAACAGCACAGTTCCTTATGAATGAATATGAAATTCCACTTATAACCTGATATATTAGTCATATAAAAAAACGGAATAAGTAACTTTGATGGCAGATCTAATTTGGCTATTTGTACTGTGCACACTACTTGGTAGCATCGTTGGATTTCTTGCTGGCTTGCTTGGTATCGGTGGCGGCCTGCTTATTGTTCCCGCTCTTAGCGCTTTGTTAGTTCATTTTCACGTAACGGATGTCGAACATGTGCTGGTGATTGCTATTGCTACTTCATTGGCTTCCATCCTATTCACGTCGACCTCATCCGCGTTGGCGCACCACAGAAATCAGAATGTTCCTTGGGAAGTTGCTCCCTGGGTTCTTGTAGGCGTTTCTACTGGGGCGCTGATAAGTGGTTTTATGGCCAGCTATATCCCTCAGCAAGGCCTCAAGACAATTTTCGCAGTGTGTGTGATGTTCATCGCCTTGCGCATGATTTACTCCACGCAAAAGGCAACGAGCACGCGCAGTATGCCCTCTGGTGTCGTTGTTGCTGGGTCGACCTCCATCCTAGGAGCAATATCAGGACTGATCGGCATTGGCGGTGGGGCACTTATAGTGCCGCTGTTGAACTATTTCTCAGTGGATATGAAAAAGGCCATAGGTTGTGCTGCTGTTAGCGGTATTGCCATTGCGCTGTTCGGCTGCTTGGGTTACATTGCCTCGGGGTGGCAAGTGAAGAGTATCAGTGACGGCTTTTTAGGCTTTGTGTACTTACCTGCGCTTGCGGGGATCGTCGTTACCTCTTGGTTTACCGCGCCCTTTGGCGCTCGCGCTACCCATTTTTTACCGGTATCACACATAAAAAAAATCTTCGCTTTACTGTTGGTGATCATCGCCTTACGTATGGTGTTTAGTTAGGCAAAAATGAAATTATGGCTTTAGAGTTTCCGCAGATTGACCCTGTAATTTTTGAATTGGGTCCCGTTGCCGTTCGTTGGTACGGACTAATGTATTTAATCGGTTTTGCTTTGGCTATGTTCTTAGCAAATCGTCAGGCAGCCAAACCAGGTTCAGGCTGGACAAAAGAGCAAGTCAGTGACTTACTTTTTTATGGCATGTTAGGGGTAATTTTGGGTGGGCGTATAGGTTACGTTCTGTTCTACCAGTTTGGTTACTTCCTCGAAAACCCGTTGTATTTATTTAGAATTGATCAAGGTGGCATGTCATTCCATGGCGGCACACTCGGTGTACTGACCGCAGTTGCATGGTTCGCTAAATCACGCGGCAAATCATTTTTAGAAGTGGGCGACTTTGTTGCACCTTTAGTGCCATTGGGGCTACTTGCTGGGCGTATCGGAAACTTCATCAATGGTGAGCTATGGGGACGCACCACCGATGTGTCTTGGGGGATTGTTTTCCCAACTGGCGGGCCAGAGCCTCGTCACCCGTCGCAACTGTATGAAGCATTTTTCGAAGGCTTTGTGCTGTTCTTAATTTTACAGTGGTTTATTAGAAAACCCAGACCAGCAGGCAGTATTGGCGGCGTATTCTTACTCGGTTATGGTGTATTCCGTTTTGCGATTGAATACTTCCGCGAACCAGACGCACATTTAGGCCTGTTTGGCGGCGTTATTTCGATGGGCCAAATCTTATCTTTGCCTATGGTTATTGTCGGTGCTGCGTTATGCTATTGGGCATATCGCACTGCACCAATCACAGCACAACAGAAGAATTAATCGACGATGAAGCAATATTTAGAATTGATGCGTCATGTCAAAGAGCATGGCTTTAAAAAGGAAGATCGCACCGGTACCGGTACAATCAGTGTGTTTGGTTATCAAATGCGCTTCAACTTGCAAGAAGGTTTTCCATTAGTTACCACTAAAAAGTGCCATTTGAAGTCGATTATTCATGAGCTTCTTTGGTTCCTTAACGGTGATACCAACATTGCTTATCTTAATGATAATGGCGTGCGCATCTGGGACGGTTGGGCAACTGAAGAAGGTGAACTCGGCCCCGTCTATGGCAAGCAGTGGCGTAGTTGGGAAGGCCCTAACGGTGAGGTCATTGATCAAATCAAAGACGTGGTTGAGCAGATAAAAACAAACCCAGATTCTCGTCGCTTGATTGTTAGCGCGTGGAATCCTGCTTTGTTGCCCGACACACAATACAGCCCCAGTGAAAATGCGGCCATGGGCAAACAGGCCTTGCCACCTTGCCACACGCTGTTTCAGTTTTACGTGTTAGACGGTAAGTTGAGCTGCCAGTTATATCAACGCAGTGCAGACATCTTTTTAGGTGTGCCGTTCAACATTGCAAGCTATGCGTTATTGACCATGATGATTGCGCAAGTATGTGATTTGGAGTTAGGTGATTTTGTGCATACTTTTGGTGATGCGCACTTGTACTTAAATCATTTAGAACAGGTAGACGAGCAGTTGTCGCGTACACCCTATGCTAAGCCTACTATGCGAATTAACCCACAAGTCAAAGACATCTTTGATTTTACCTTTGATGACTTTGAATTGGTTGATTACCAAGCGCACCCGCATATTAAAGCGCCAGTCGCTATCTAATACGAATAAAACGGCCACAATGGCCGTTTTTGCTTTCTCAGGGTCATTATAAATCGTGCTTACTGTATCTCTTTTTGTGATGGTAGGGCGGCGAATGCCCCTTTTCTTTGGCAAGTTTTTGCGCCACACAGGGCGGCAAATTTGGCTGCCTCAACCATGATGTCATGCGTTTTTACCGTATGTATTTTTAATTCCTCTTTGCTTTGCAAGTGCTGGCTCAAGTAATAAATAAAACCAGCGATAAAGCTATCGCCTGCGGCGGTTGTGTCCACAGCGTGAATAACAGGCACGGGCACGTTAGCCGTAAACAGTTTGCTGTATAGGTGGACTGCATGGGGGCCGTCAGTTACCACTACGAGGCTTATGCCATAGCCAAGTAGTCGACCTACGTACTTCTCAACATCCTCGTTAAAATGTGTAGCAAGATAATCTGCTTCATCTCGAGATAGCTTCACAATATCTGAAAGATGTAAGCATTCATCGACACGTGCCGGCATCAGTGCTTCATCTTGCCAAAGTTGCTGGCGCAAGTTTACGTCAAAACTCACGCAGACCTGCTTTTCCCTAGCACGATTGATAGCATAGACAGTATTTAAATACATGCTCTGGGTGGTGAGTGTGTTTGAACAAAAATGAAATAATCCCAACGTTGGCCAATTAATATGGTCTATGTGTTTTTGTTGGTAGCGTGTATCCGCCGTATCGCGACGGTAAAAATTAAAATGGCGCTCACCATCTGGGTCCAAGCTTACAAGTACAATTGCAGTGTTGGCATCATTGATGCGTGTAGCGTACGAGGTGTCTACGCCGTAATTTTTGAGCTGTGAATACAGGTGCTCGCCAAATGCATCTCTGCTGATACCTCCGGCAAAATAACTGTGGCCGCCTAGTTTGGCGTAGGCAACAGCCACATTTGCAGGTGCACCGCCAGCTAGCGGTAGGTATTGTGTATTGGTGTGATCACTGGGAAGAAAATCGATTAACACTTCACCATAACTAAGTAGTGAAAACATCCTGACTCCAAAATCAGATCCCTATAAAAGGGGGCTGGGGGTAAGGACGATACCTTTGGGTGCAATGACATCGCAACTACCCCCTGCATTTGTTGCTAAAAATTAGAACTCATATCTCAGTGTCAAAGAACTGGTTCTGCCATTGATTGTACGGGCGCGGATAATGCCATTGTCTGGTACCGAACCTTCCTCTGCTTCGGTGATGCCTGTTGTATCGAACAGGTTATTAATGTTTACAGACACCGTCATTGCGTCAGAAAGCATGTACGAAGCAAAGGCATTCACTTGTGTGTAACCGTCGAATTCAAGATCGTTGTTATCTTGTGCATAGGCATCTGTGGTACCCGTAAAGCCCAACCCTGCCGAGCCTTTTTCAAAGTTATAGCGAGCAAGTAAAGAATAGACTAAGTCAGCTTGACGACGTGGGATGTTGCCCACAACGTCAGGGTTAATAGCGTCTTTCGTTATCTCGGCATCGGTCCATGTCAGGTTACCGCGAATATCGAAATCGCCGATGAAATACGTACTTTCTAGTTCCACACCATACGCTTCGTACACACGGTCAAAGAATTTTTGGCTGGTGGCTTCAAAGTTTTGCTCTTCAGTCTCTGCGCTGAAGGCTGTGGCGAATAGCGAGAAGTCATTATGGCGATATTTAATGCCTAATTCGTACTGATCGACTTCGTCTACCGCATCTTGTTTTGCAACTGACCCATCAGGATTGATTTTACCGAATGCCAAGCGGTCGGCATTGGCACGACCACCATGGCTAGCACGGGCAAAAGTCGCTAAATTTTCATCGATCATGTAGTTAGCGCCTACTGACCATGAGGTGTAACTCCAGTCGTAATTAACAGGCGAAGCATTGGCGTTATCAATAGAAGAGACGCTCATTTCCGGTTGTGAGATAACGCCGTCTCGGTTCATATCAACGCTTGATTGCACCGCTCCCGCGTAATAACCCGTAGCCTCACCACTATCATGGCGAACACTCGCATCAATCAAAAAGTCTCCTAATTGAGATGAGGCGGCCAAATAGGGGGCACTAATGTCATATTCAGTGTCGTAGTTACGTTGACAACAATTGCCCCAGTAAGGCACGCCGTAAGCGTATAAACCATTATCAGAGTAACTCGTACCATCCGCCGCCGTGACATCTAATAGTGCAGCATTATCACCTTTAAGCTCCATTAGATAAGAGTTCCACATCCAAGACATACTGATGTTTTGCAACGCTTTGTAGTAACCAAAGGTAATGCTGGTATCTTCTATGACTTTGGTGAGCTTTAGGTCATTGACTAAGGAGTCGAAATCACTCATTTGCACATCAAAAGTATGAATACGCATGATATTGCCCCCACTGAAACTATCCCCAGCAGATGGCCCATTGGCATAGCTTAGAGTCGCTCCATCACCGGCTATAGATTCAGCGATGGTTGCTCCGTCAGCAACTTCAGCAGGGAATGGCGATAAGAATGAACCTTTCACGCTCGATTTTCTAAAGCGATTTTCAATTTCCCAATCGTTCCCTAAATCAAATGATGCCTCAAAACCAATCGCATTGACTTGTGGGTGCATACCGTCGCGCATATCACCGCGACGTAACTCTCCGTCGGCGCCCAAGGACAAGGTGGATAAGAAATAAGCTGAATGAGGAGTGTCTGTTTGGGAATCAAATCCAGGTATTGAACTGCCATCCGCATACATAGGCATTGGCAGGTATCCTATAGCTTTGTCGTCTAGGTGTTTTAAATACAGGCGCACATAACCAGAGTCGAATTCCTTGGTTAAATTCGCTTTAATCTGGCCACCATTGTTAGCTGTAAAACCAGCTTCTCGGGGCCCTTCGCCTTGGCGGAAAAAGCCGCCGATGTGAAAGTAAGTTGAATCGTTTATCTCACCGCCATATTCGAAGTCAGTACGGAAGGTGTCGTAATCCAAGCCAAATGTAGTTGCAATGCTGCCCGTATCGCCACCGCCTGTTTTACTGATCACGTTGATGATGCCGCCTGGTGCGTTGCTGGCCATGGTTGACGCTGAACCTCCGCGAATCGACTCCACGGTTTGCATTGTGCTGTCCAAACGTAAGAAGATGTCAGCATTGCCAAAAGCGACGTCGCCAAACTGCATGATAGGTAAGCCGTCTTCTTGAAGTTGCAAAAACTTTGCGCCCCCCGCTGCTACGGGTAAGCCACGTACTGCTATGTTGGCATTGCCTTCACCACCTGAAGATTCTGAGCGTACCCCAGGAATTGCACGAAATGCTTCAGCGGTCGAACGCGGTGTGGTCACTTCAAGTTGTTCACTCGAAAAGCTACTAACAGATACGCTTGATGCCATAACGGTTGAATTACGTGGTACACCTGTCACCATGATGCGCTCAAAGTTAAGTCCTTTTGCATCCCCTTGTGTTTGCTCGGTTTGTTCTGCTTCAGCGGCACTTAGATTGCTACAAATAGCCATGGCTAATGAACTTAATAAAAACGTTTTGAATGTTGCACGTTTCATTTACTCACCCCAGATTCTCATTATGTGTTGTTGATGTTGTTAACCGTACTACAAAGGTTTCTTAATCGATTAAGTTAATTATTAATAAAATTTTTATATCTTAGCAAGCTGTATTTTGAACAGCTTACTAAGACCCTATTTAAGTAATTGGTAATTAAAGGGAAACTAATCTTGTTTTGTTTTCAAGTTGTATGCGCTACCAATGGCTAGCGCGCCTGCTAAGCCTGTAGCGAGGTAGAAGCCGAAGGAGACATGCCCGAATAAGTCACTGATTAACCCCATTAATAGCGGTGCAACGGCGGCAGACACTGCGGTAAAAAATAGGATAACGCCAGCGATAGCACCGTGCTGAGACGGCTCGAAATGGCTGATGCCTTTTGAATTAAGAGTGGGATAGATAACTGACATAAATAAACCTGATAGGGGCAGCAATACCACGGCAGCCGCGACGCCGAAGAGTGCAGTGCCCAAGTAACACAAGAATACCGCGGTCGAAAACCAGAATAATACACTTTGCCAGCTTAGGTGACGTAAAACCCAAACTCCCAAGAACCTTCCGCCAGCGCGCAGCACAAAGAAAATAGTCAGTGCATAGGTGGCGAGCCACATCATTGACCCTTCATAGTCACTGAGCAATGTTGGCATCCACACGTAAATGGCCACTTCGGTGGCAACATACAGGGCCACCGCTGCGGAAAAGCCAATTGCGTAGCGGTCTTTCATCAATAGAAGTGCGTTTTTAAGATTGATTTGGCCACCTTGGCTTTGCTTGGTGACAGGGTATTTTGCTCTTAAAGCAACCAGACTCAGAAGTACACACAGAGCGCCAGCACAGAGGTATAGATATTTCCATGACACGCCGGCAGTGAGCAGGTAGCTAACTACCGCAGGACCAACAATCGCCCCCACGCCAAAAAATCCCTCTACTTTATTCATCGTCGCGGTATGCTCTTGATGGTTTCCCGAGATATCACCAATAAGTGCAAGGGCCCCCGTTTTAAAGAGTCCAATGGCTAAACCGATGAGGGCTAATAAGGTGAGAAAGTATAAAAAGGAGCTACCTGCGGCAAATAAGAAACAAGCGATGGAAAAAAGCACCAATCCGGTGATTATTGTCGCTTTGCGCCCCCATTTATCCGCAAGGTAGCCCAAAAATAGCCCCCCCAGGGCAATGAACATCATAGGTATGTAATGGAATGCACTCGCCTGCGTAAGAGTCAGGTTGTAGGTGTTGATAAGCTCAGGAATGATCACACCCACCGCATCAGAGGTCATCGCAAAAACAAAGAACATCATGTAAGTCAGTATTTTAATTTGTGCTACGGAGGTGCTCTCTACGACCGATTGACTAACTTCAGGGTGTGAGTGACTGGGTGATTGCATCTGCATTTCCTCTTCAGAGAGCGGCCCTATTTACTGCAAACTATGAGCGCCTATCGTCTTATTGTTAATATCATTTATTTTTTAAACACTCGTACCAAGAGAGTAAAATTATTCTTGATCAAATGTAAATTGTATATAACATATATCTTAATCGATTAAGTTGTTCAACTTCTAATTTATGGTCGGCGTATGAAAAACAAAGTTCAGCTCATCACTTATGTAGATAGATTAACGGGAGCAGGTGTTCCTGAATTGGCAGCAACCCTTGAAGGGCCCTTGCGCCAACTATTTAGTGGCGTACATTTGCTGCCATTTTATTTTCCTATTGATGGCAGTGATGCAGGGTTTGACCCTATCTATCATACATTAGTGGATGAGCGCTTGGGCACGTGGCATGATGTGAAAACACTGGGAGAAAAAACGGAGTTAATGGCGGACCTCATCGTCAACCATATGTCGGCTCAATCACCAGAATTTAAAGACGTAATGGCAAAGGGACGTAAATCACCCTATTGGGAGCTATTTCTTACCAAAGATAAAGTATTTCCAAGCGGCTTAACTGCTGAGCTACAGAGTAAAATATACCGACCAAGGCCCGGCAGTTGCTTTACCTCATTTACCTTACCTGATGGTGAAGTAGAGGAATTTTGGACAACGTTTACTGATAATCAGATTGATATAGATGTGCACTCAGAAGCCGGAAAAGCATATTTGCATCGCATCCTTACCACCTTTGCAAACAATAACATCAAGATGATTCGCCTTGATGCGGCTGGTTATGCGATTAAAAAGGCGGGCACGAGTTGTTTTATGCTCGATGAAACATTCGATTTTATCAGTGAATTATCCGAGTACGCCCAATCATTGGGTATTGAGACCTTGGTCGAAATTCATTCTTACTACAAGACGCAGATTCAAATCGCTGAGCGAGTTGGGATGGTTTATGACTTCGCACTGCCACCTTTGGTGTTGCACAGTATTTTCAATCAAGATGTCACCGCCTTAGTGAATTGGCTCACAATTTCACCACGCAACTGTATTACCGTACTCGATACTCATGATGGTATTGGCATTATTGATGTTGGACCAATGGATGGTCAGCCGGGTTTACTGAGCAATCAGGAAATCGATACTCTGGTTGAAACCATTCACCAGAAAAGCCAAGGACAAAGTAAGAAGGCAACGGGGGCGGCAGCAAGTAATGTCGACTTATACCAAGTCAACTGTACTTACTACGACGCATTGGGTCAGGACGATGATGATTACCTTGTCGCGCGTGCAATCCAATTTTTCAGCCCAGGCACACCGCAAGTTTATTACGGTGGTTTGTTAGCACAACATAATGACATGCAACTTCTGGCCACTTCCAACGTTGGTCGAGATATCAACCGCCCTTATTTGGATGCAAAAAAAATAGCGCAGGCGAAGCAACGTCCTGTTGTTGATGCGTTAAGCAAATTGATTGTATTACGAAATAGTCATAGTGCATTTGATGGACAATTTAGTGTGCAAGGGAAGGGAGCGATTCTTAGTATGACCTGGCGACTAGGTGATGAGGTAGCAGCATTAAATCTTGATTTAGCAAAGCGCAGTTGCGAGATTCAAACTATAACCGCTGGTAACAGCCTAACTGTTAATCTATCTGATTTACTGTCACGATAACGGCGAGTTACTGTTTTTTTTGGTGATTTAATGATAAAAGTGCATGTCAGTATCAGTTAGTATTGCAACGTTATAAAAGCTGCTTTTTGGGTTAGGCATGGCACAGAAGAAAATATGGACGCTGAAAAGCATCGCTAAAGAGTTAGGGGTTTCCAATGCGACGGTTTCCAATGCATTTAATCGCCCAGATCAAACTCTCTGAAAAGCGCCGCGAAGAAATCCTCGCATCATGTAAAAAGCTAGGCTACACAGGACCCAATAAGGCTGCGCAATCACTGCGCAGTGGGCGCTTCAACATTGTGGCGCTCGTTTTGCCCGATAGTGTCGAATACATGATTACCGATCCCATCGCCAGTGACTTTGTAAAAGGTGTGTCGGCTGTATTGGAGAAAAACAAAGTCAATATTTTGTTGTTTTCAGGTGCCTCCGACAGCATTGATAGTGTCTGTGATTTCGTTGATGGCTTTATTTGCTACGGTACCCCTCGTAATCCAAAGTTGATTGAAGAGCTAAAAAACACGGCTAAGAAGGTCGTTACAGCCGACTTTGATATTGACCGTAGAGCGAGTGTGATTGTCAATAATCAACAAGCAGCCTACGAAATTGCCAAGTTGGCGCTGCATGATAACAACGATAATGTAGCAGTGCTTGGATTGAGATTGATAGACTCACAAGTCACTTGTCGTGTTTACGAGATGCCTGACGCTCATAGCAAAGCATCTATATCCATCCAGCGCCTGCAAGGTTATCAACAGGCTCTGGTGGAGCAAGGCATATCTCTTGCTCCAGATCGTTTGTGGAATATTCCAGAGAGCAACTATCATTACGCCTCAATTGCAGCAAAAGAAGCATTAAATTCACTGCCTAGGCCAAATGTTTTGCTGTGTATGAGTGACTTGATTGCACTGGCCGCCATCGCTGAAATTAATAGCTTAGGTTTGCGCATCCCTGAAGATATTCGCGTAGTTGGTTTTGATGGGGTAGAAGAAGCGACACGCTCCGTCCCTCCGTTGACTACCATACATCAGAATAGTATCGATAAAGGCATGAAAGCCGCCGAGTTGTTTATTGAACGTGCAACCGATGCAGTGTTGATCCCTTACCGGTTGGAAAAACGCCAAAGCTGTTAAGCTTTTACTCCCCCTTAAACGGCAACTGACGCTCGTTAACGCTATGTGGCACTGTTTTTGCTTTTGATATGCTAGTTATTCAATTTGCAAAGCAGCGAGGCTGGTGTGCGTATCATTTCTATATTAGTGGGTTGTGCTCTGTTGCAAGCATGCGCGCCGAGCCAGCGGATTGAGGTTGTACCGAGAGTGGCGGAATATCACCCTGTACAACAGAATTCAATCCATCAGCACAGTGTACGCTTGGCGAATAGTATGGCTTCGTCATTGCGCTCACTGCCTTACGGAGCGAAGGTTGCGGTCGGCACTTTTTTGCCGCCAAAAACGTTGAAAGCAGATTCCGTACCTTGGCAGCAGCAAGATATTGCCCTGCAATTGCAAGAAAGCTTTATGACCATTTACACTCAAATGGGGTTTACGGTTGTTGAATACCGCACACGCAATAACATTGCTTTAGAACCCCATGCCGATGTCATGCTTAGTCGAGATGTTGAGCAACTATCGCAACGTCAGGAAATCGACTTCTATGTCACGGGCACGCTTATCGAACAAGAAGATGCGTATGTCGTCAATGTGCGCATGATTGATTCGGATAATAATCAAGTGGTAGCGGCGGCAACCGATTATTTACCTAACACAATTTTGATGCATGCCGATAAAGTGCGTATCACCAATGGCCACTTGCAACGCCGAGCCTACTAACGAGGATTCATCATGAACAAATTAACTTTCACATTATCCCTAAGCATGATTGTTATGCTAAGTGGTTGTTCTGGCACAAATGCATGGTTTTCTGATGAAGATGAAATGAGACAGTATGTAATTTCTCAAAATGAACAGGCAAATCAGCAAGTTCAGGTCATTGGGGCTTCAGCGAGTAATACTTCTGGTACGGATGTAAATGTGTATCAAACCATGGCAAGCCCGATTCAGGTTCACGGCCAACGAGAATTGAACACCAGTAGAAGCGTAAAGAATGTTAATCATTATGTGCAAGCGTTAATGCAAGACATGATTAGCAACATAGATTAGGGCGCTCTTTTGCAGCCTATGGCGGTAACCAGTTTCGTATTTTTAGACAGTGACTATCAGCAAGGCAATTTATTGGGTAACCAATTAGCTGAGAGCTTTATGCATGAACTCCATGAGTTTGGTGTTCCGGTCATTGACTACAAAACAATGGACTATATCCGCGTTACACCGCAGGGAGACTTTACATTTAGCCGTGATTTCCTTGAGCTTGAGCAAGATCACCCCATGTCGCATGTATTAGCTGGCACCTTGGTTAAGCACCAAGGTGGCGTGTTAGTGAATGCGCGTATCGTTGGTTTGAAATCAAAGATGGTCATCGCATCAGCACAAGGGCTGTTGCCTCATGATGTCGTTGATTCATTACTCAGTACTTCAAGCTATGCGGGTGTTGAACTTAAACAGGCGAATTAACGCCCTACCAACAGCGCATTGCAAGCGTATATAGTCTGCTTAAATGACATTAAAGTTCCTGCTCAATCAGCCGATACATTAAAAAAGCTAATTGAGTAGAGAACATGAGTTTGCATCTATTACTTCCGAGCCTGCTTGTGCTGACGATAAACACAGCAGCTATGGGCGCTTCAACGCATGTTGATATCAACCCATTAGAAATAAAAGTCGACACCAAACTACAAAGCACACATCACAAACAACTTGGAGACTACACGCAGCAGTTGGCCCTTAAGCTGAGTGACAGCATGACCAGCCAATATGTGAGTCATATTGCCGTCGCAAGTTTTGTTGATTTCGATCATACCCTGCATAGTACTAACGCTTTGGGAAACCAACTTGCGCAAGAGCTACTTGGCGATCTGCAGCGCTTTGGCTATTCAACGGTCGAACACAAGTTAACCCCTTATATTGAAGTGCAACAAGATGGGGATTTTGTACTCACACGAGACAGTGAAGAACTTGCAAAGAATGTGGGGATTGACCATATATTGACAGGGACTTTGGTGTACCGCCAAAACGGCGTAGTCGTACATGCTCGTGTGGTCGGGACCCGAGACCAAGTCGTTAAAGCAAGTGCGCGACAATTTATTCCATACTTTGTAATTAGTGATTTGATGTCGAACGGTTAGATTATTAGCTGATTACTCTTAAGTTGTTGCTATTCAAGGTTAAATTAGCTGATAATGGGGCCAGTGGCCCCTTAGTTAAATGGATATAACAACCCCCTCCTAAGGGGTAGTTGCAGGTTCGATTCCTGCAGGGGCCGCCAACCTAGTTAAAATGTAGTACTAGCTCGTCCGAACCGCCAATGTGCTCTCCACCGATAAAAATTTGCGGAACAGTTGTTCTGCCTGACACTGCTTTAAGCGTTGTCATGGTAACTTCATTCCCTAACACGATTTCTTCATAGGCCATACCACGCTGTTGAAGCAGCATTTTTGCTTTAGTACAAAATGGGCATCCAGGCTTTGTGAAAATACTGATAGGTTGTGGCTTGATTTGTTGTGGATTGATGTATTCAAGCATGGTGTCTGCATCAGACACTTCAAACGGGTCACCAGGCTTGTTTGGTTCAATAAACATCTTTTCGATAACACCGTCTTTGACAAGCATTGAATAGCGCCAGCTGCGTTTGCCAAAGCCCAAATCATTTTTATCGACCAACATCCCCATGCCATCAGTGAACTCCCCATTACCATCCGGAAGTAAGGTAATGTTGCCAGCTTCTTGGTGCTGTGCCCATGCATTCATAACAAAGGTGTCATTGACTGAAACACAAACAATGTCGTCCACGCCATTTTGCTTGAATACATCAGCAAGCTCGTTGTATCGCGGTAGGTGGGTTGATGAACATGTCGGCGTAAATGCGCCTGGCAAAGAAAAAACAATGACCGTTTTGCCTTTAAAGATTCCTTCGCTGGTAAGCTTGAGCCATTGCTCGCCATCGCGAATAGCAAATGACACATCTGGGATATGTTGACCTTCACTGTTTTTCAATTCATTCATCATGTCGTATTCCTCTTAAATAATGAGCCTAGTCTGACATGGGCGTTATAATCGGTAAAAGGCTATTAATGAATTGAAGTAATCAGTTTTATTGATTGTTTAAAGCAAAGGCGCACCTAATTGCGCCTGAGTGAAGAGCCACAAAGTAGCCTTTCTGTGGCTTGCAGTTGGTTACTTCACCAACACTAAGTCATTGAGTTGGATGTTGCTTAAAGGACGTTTTGAGGTATTCACTGCTACAGCGCTGTGTTGGTATAACTGTTTAATCTCAACGCTAAACAACGAGGTAACTTGCTTGGGCAGATGCTTACCCTCATAAGTGATGGCATTACTGCTGTACGCGAGAGTCAGTTGCTGACCTTCACTCAGGCCATTGCTGCGTCCCAAGTTGATGATTACTTGGTCGCCGTCGATATGTTTAATTTGCCCTTTGGTTGGCAAGCATTGTAGCGTCTGATTGAGATCATACATGACCTGTTCACTTAATTCTGAGATGGTGCGGCCATATTTGCTTTGCCAAAACACACCGCTGTTAACATCGACCAGAGCGGTTTTCTCAAACTCCCACAAGGCTTGGGTTTGATAGGCTTTTTGCCAGATTTTCTCAAAGCTCAAACCATCAAATAAAATAAATTCGACATTAAAGTAACGCTCATAACTGTCATCTTTCCAAAATGCATACCCTTTATCATGTTCATTTCCCACGGATGTATCTGTTATTTGTGAGAACAGCACGTACTGACTGTTACTGGCATCGCTGATGTAATCAATCACATTTTCATCATAGGCATATTGGTTACTGAAGAAACTTTTAACTGAAATAGGGTCTTGGTAGAAGGCCGTTGGTTGCATACTGAGTTGAGCTTGGCTCATCAACGCGTAAAGTTGCTTAGTAAAGGCGTTAGGTATGTCAAATATTTGACCATCGCGTGCTTGTTGTGGGTTCTCCATCGCGGTGCGAGTTAATGCAAAGTGATTTATTACGTTACTTTGTTGGCATTGATTTTCTTCGTTCAATACCTCAATTTGCAGGGTCACAGTTAACATGCCATTTTCTTGTTGCTCTTCGAGCACGTGCATTTGGCCAACAGCGCCTTGACTAGTGAGTGACAACTTATCTTGAGTAAGAACACCGTTAGTGAGTGTTTGCACACTTGAGAGGCTCAACCCTGAATACTGAAGCGCTTGTTTTATAGCGTCACTGATTGCCTGGGAACGAGCTGTCTCTGTGGAGACCTCTTCCATTGATGCGCTACCCGTCGTTTGTAGCCACTGGCCATGCACGTGGGCGCTGCTAAAAGCCATTAAAATAACGATTAATAATACAATAGGGCGCATAACGAATAGCCGCTCATTAATTTCATTAGGATAGAAAAAGCAAAGAGCGTACCAAGTTAGTTGTATAGAAGGTTAAGGATGGCATTCATTGTGCATAGATATTAATAGAAGCAAACGTTCGTCGATGGAGAAAGAGATGCTACGACATATAGCAATAATTTTATTAGCCCTAATTGGCCTTTCGGGGTGCAGTGCTATGTTTGATAAACATGTGGAATATGGCGTACAACAACCAGACAACTACCCAATTCTTCGCGCAATTGGCTATGCACCCATTGCACCGCAGCCAGGGCAAAACTCAGAGCAAAAATCAATAATGGCTATGAAGGCCTCTAAAATCGAAGCTTACCGAGAACTTGCTGAGCAGGTCTATGGTCAGCAGCTCAAAGGTAATACATCAATTGCCAATGCAGTAGCAGGGGATGATTATCTTCAAGCGAAAGTGCAAGGTGTCATTCGTGGCGCTCGTGTAACGCGCAGCTATGTTGTAGGCGACAGCTATGCAACTGAGCTAGAGTTGGATATGAAACTTGTTTACGATTTATATATTACTGAAACTAAGCCACGCAAAGTCAAGAAAGTCACCTACTACTAGGCAGCCGTTCAGCCCATGCGCGACGCGATGTATTTTGACTTGCACATCAAGCCCATCAAACTGGCTTGAAAATTACAAAGATCACTTTGATAAGTTTCTGTCTGTGCTTAAAATGGGTAAATTTAGTGTGAAGTCGCGAAGTTTCACTGCTATGCTGTAAAAAAAGAATAACTAGTAATACCGACGTTGAGCATTTATTCATACCCGTTGCGCATTGGTTCCAACTCCAATGAAATTCGAAGCAAGGATGCTTTTGCGTTGCTTCAAGTAAGTCCACCTGATGTTTGTTTTTCTTTCTCATGGAGGAAGAATGGCTGAAATAAACAGCGTTCCTAGCGCCCCCAACGCCCGCTTGTCACTGCACCTTTACGCATGGATTTTAATGTTGGTTGTAACATTAGTTTGCGTGCTTACAGGCTTTGCAATTGCCAATAGTAGTCTGAAATCCAGTTTATATGAGCAACTCTCACAACAAAGTGATGATCAAGCTGCGGTGTTAGCGTTATCCCTCAGTGAATTACAAAAGAATCCTAGGCAGTTAGAAAAGCTTGTTCGACAGACTTTTGAAAGTGGCCACTTTAGTTTACTCCGATTGGAAGATAACAGAGGACGGGTGATCATCGAACGACGCCATGGTGATACGGAAAACTCAGTGATGCCGAGCTGGTTTCACTACTTGAGTACGTTTGAGTTTGCACCGAGCAAGGCCATTATTACACATGAAGGAACACCTTATGGCGTCTTGTATGTGCAAGCGCAGCAAACTGCTGCAACACAAGCGCTGTGGAGAAACGCCAAATTATTTATGTGGGCAGGGGGAGGATTATTGCTCATCACCTGTTTATTGGTGTCCGGATTTGTCTTTTGGTTATTAACGCCCATAAAACAAATACAGAATCAGGCAGATGCCATAGCCCAAAAGCAGTTTAAGCAATTGGTGCCAGCCAAACCAAAAGAAATTGCGACCTTAATGTTAACAATGAACCACCTCGCAAATCGCTTAAGTCAAAGTATGAGTGATGCACATGAGCGCCTTAAACGAGCGCAGTATTTAGCTCAACACGATGACGTGACGGGCTTTGCGACTAAGCGTCACTTTCTTTCAGGTTTAATCAGCAAACAAAAAAAAGCCAAAGAAATCAGATGCTAATTGTTGCTCGCCTACTTAACTACGAACAATTAAGAGACAGTCTAGATAAACAAGATTTTATTGAAGCACAGCAGCGTCTCGCAAATGTTTTAATCCGCTTTGCACAAACCCAACAGGCGGTGTTACATGAGTGGCAGCTGGCCCGCACTGAACAAGCTGAGTTCAGTATGTATTTTGATGCAGTGTTGGACACTGAACAGACAAGCAAAATGCTCACAGAATTTGGTGCCCAATTCAGTGCTGACTATCAAGACATCGTGCACCTGCGTCACTGCTTACTGTGCTTCTGTGAAGTGGAATCCTCACAGCTATTATTTGATGAGGCGCACAGGTTGTTGAAGCTGGGAATCGCTTCTGGTCAGAATGTGTTCCGTATCCAACAGCCAGAGCGAGAGGCAAAAGGCAGCACCGCGGAAGAATTGGAAATAGCCATTAAAAATGAACAGTTTGAGTTGGTGATGATGCGAGCACAAGATGCCCTTGATCAGACTTTTCAGTATGAAGTTAACCTCAACATCATCATCGGCGGACAAGCATATTCCCGTGCATATTTCGGGTCGGTTCCAGCAAGTTTAGACTTAGATTCTCAACTTGACTGGAAAACTGTGCGAATGCTTTTTAAAGACAAGTTATGGCTCAAATATCCCCAGAATCTGTGTATCCAACTTAGTGAACAAACGCTTCAAGATGAAGTAGCGTACACCAGTATTTTAGCGCTTATCGCCAGCGAGCCAGGACTAAGGCAGCGAGTAACGTTAGAATTCTCTCAACATATTTTGCAGCGTTTGCCCGCCGCGGTGTTGAGTTTTTGCAAAGAAGCGAAAACCATTGGTTGCCTGATTGGGTTATGTGATGTTCGAGATGCTGATATCGAGCCTCGGGTGCTGCTTCAATCAGGTATCCAAATCGTAAAATTATCGAATGAATTAGTTTATAACCTAGAAAATGACGAGAGTACGCAACGTCAGGTTCGGGAAATCAGTGCGCATCTACAACAATTTGAAATTGAGTTGGTGGTTGAAGAACTTGCACACAGGTTGCCTTGGTCACTCCTCAGTAGTCTTGGAGTGAAAGCGCGGTTGGTACACGAGTAAGGGGGGGCGTACTTTAGGCTTTCAAGTTGCGAACTAAGGTATTGTCGCTGCGTTTGATACCGCCATCAGCAGCATAGGTGATAGAACTTGGCGCTCCAATTAAGATGTCTTTCAACTGCTTAACACTCAGCTGAGCTTGGTGGGCCGCATGGGCATTAATTTGATTCTGCTCTTTACACTGCACGAGCAATTCTTGGGCGTTCTTAATAAGTTGCTGTTCTTGGTCGTCTGGCTCAGGTTTAGACGCTAGCAACTGGGCGATGTGTTGATCTTGCTTTTGGATATGATTCAGCGCTTCAGCCTTTTGAGGCGTAAGCTCTTTCAACCCAGCACCACTTCTACCCGCAATCGCCGTAAGCTCATCTTTAAGCAAAGCGAGTAAATCCTCCAGACAATTAATCTGTTGGGTGAGTGCTAGAGTTAACGCTGAATCAGCCATACAAGTCGAACTCAAACGCTGCGATATTCTTAGCTAACTTTTCGCCGTCGATCTGATATTTACCTTCGGCAATCGCTTTTTTCAGTTCAGCGACTTTTTGCTCATCAAAACCAGAAGAGCGCTCAGCTTTCTCTTGAAGTGACTTCATTTGGCGTGCTTGAGGTGTCAAGCTAACAGAATCTGTTGCTGCTTTAACATTCGCTTTGCTAGCCGCATCAGTTGTTTGCGACTGACTTGTCTTTTGCTGTTCAATTTTACTTTGAGGTGTATTGTACACCGAGCCTTGTTGGCCTTTATTTACTTGATTAACCATTTGTATTACCTGAGCTAGATTGACCTTTGCATAGGTTATCGGCCATGTGCGTCCTAACTTTAGCACAAAATTTAAATATTAACTGTAACAGTTTCAACCGCTGTAACCTGTGCATTTACTTGTCGACCCGATTTAACATTGCGGACGCGAACATTGTCGCCAATGGCGCCATCTTCCAGTGCTTCACCTGAGGTTTTGATTGTTAACCCATTGATCGTAGCGATAATATTAACGTTGTCGCCTTTACATACCATGCAAAGCTGGTTGGCGTTGATAGGTGAACCCTGGCGAATACTACGCTTACTGCGGCTGCCCACAATTAACTCAGGCTCTTCGACATATTGGGCGCGTACAAAGTGTTGCGGACGCATAGCGACCGTGACGCTTTGTGCATCGATTAATTGGCCGCGGCCGATGTTTTCTTTCGCAACCACTATAGGAGAAAGTTTTTCAATGCGAACATGGACATACTGTGTCCACACAGCGGGAGAATTACATTTAAGTTGTACGGCTACCTGCCGATTAAATGGGGGAGAGGTTGCAGCAACCATCTCTGGCAGTTGTTCACAATAGCGTTCGGGAATACGCGAATCCAAATCCACAGCGTGAACTTGGAGTTGCTGATCCGGCAGAATTTTAGCTATGTTGCTTATATGTTGTTCGGCTAGCGTTTGTAGTCGCTCGTGGTCGTAAAGGGTATTTTCACCAGCATGAACCACCGCAACACTGCTCACAGCCATAACTAAAAGTAACGATAAGCTATGGAATAATTGAATTTTTTTGAACATACTCATTGTGTTTCGACTATGCTTATTGGGTAAAACAAGGTATAAGTACGGGGGTGTCAATTAACAGACACACAGCCGTATTTATGCTGATATATTTGATAAGAAGCAAAAAGCGTTCCCATCTGGCGCGAACACGCAGTAGTAAAGTTAATGCTAGGAGAATCCGATGGCTGGCATATTAGATTCCGTCAATCAACGTACCCAATTAGTAGGGCAAAATCGCCTTGAACTATTATTGTTCAAATTGAAAGGACGCCAGCGATTCGGTATCAACGTCTTTAAAGTACGAGAAGTACTTCAGTGTCCACCGTTGACCAACATGCCAAAGAGCAACCAATACATTAGAGGCGTTGCTCACATCCGTGGCCAAACTATCTCTGTGATAGATTTATCAATGGCTGTAGGTGGACCGGCAATTACAGATTTAAAAGATTGTTTCGTTATCATTGCGGAGTACAACCGAACCGTTCAAGGTTTTCTTGTTGGTGGCGTTGAACGTATTGTTAACATGAATTGGGAAAAAATAATGCCTCCTCCAACCGGGGCGGGCCGTTATTCTTACCTTACCGCCGTGACCGAAATTGACGGTGAGCTAGTCGAAATCCTCGATGTTGAAAAAATTCTCGCCGAGATAAGCCCGGTTAATACCGAGGTAAGTGAAGGCATTATCTCTGACGGTGAAATGCAGCGAGATATAGGCGAGCGTATCGTATTTATTGCCGATGATTCGGCTGTGGCACGTAATCAGGTGAAACGAGCACTTGAGCCTTTAGGTGTGCAAACAGAACTCGCTAAAAATGGTAAAGAAGCGTTAATACGCCTGCGTGAAATAGCTCAGCTCGATTGTCAAAATGATATTACTGAGCGTGTTGCTTTGTTGATTTCGGACGTAGAAATGCCCGAAATGGATGGCTACACCTTAACTGCAGAAATTAAAGCGGATCCAAAGCTCGCTCCTTTGCACGTTATTCTCCATACTTCTTTGAGCGGTGTCTTTAACCAAGCCATGATTCAAAAAGTAGGGGCAGACGATTTTATTGCAAAGTTTAATCCAGACGAATTAGCAACGGCAGTGAAGAAGTGGGTCCACTGCGACTAGGGACCCAGCATATTGGCCTAAGTTAACCTGATTTTAGAGAGTGTAATTTGGAAAATAAGCACTTAGAGCTTAACGAGTACAATCAGTTTCGAGCTTTTTTGGAACAGCAATGTGGCATCGTCCTTGGCGAGAATAAACTGTATCTCGTGAAAAGCCGTCTTGCGCCATTAATGGCGCGCTTCGATGTTGAAAGCTTGTCGCAGCTAGTGGTTAAAACGCTCAGTCCCCATGAGCGGCAACTTCGTGCCGCTGTTGTCGATGCGATGACAACAAATGAAACTTTGTGGTTTCGTGATTCTTATCCATTTGAGTTATTAAAAACTCGCTTACTGCTTGAGTTCAAAGACTTACGCCGGCCTGTGAAAATTTGGTCAGCGGCAAGTTCTTCGGGGCAGGAGCCTTATTCGATTGCCATGTCCATAGCCGAGTATCAGCAAAGCCGCCCAGGCATGCTGGGGTCTGGCGCACAAATTGTCGGAACGGATATTTCTAATACCATGCTCGATATTTGTAAAAACGCGGAGTACGATTCATTGGCACTGGCACGGGGCCTCAGCGCGGAAAGGCGTAAGAAATTTTTTACCGACAGTGGCAATGGCATGGCAAAAGTGAATGACAACGTCAAGCGTATGGTGAGTTTCCGTCATCTCAATCTGCTCGATTCATACGCCCTGTTAGGCAAGTTCGATATTATCTTTTGTCGCAACGTTTTGATTTATTTTTCACCTGAGTTAAAAGCAAAAATTATCAATCAATTTGCACAAGCACTAAATCCTCGCGGCTACCTCTTTCTTGGAGCCAGTGAATCTATGACAGGGTTGAGCGATCAATTTGAAATGATCCGTTGTAACCCTGGAATTATCTACCAAAAAAAATCATAAAATCATAGTGTTAACACCTATGGTATAAGAATTGCTGTAGCCCTCTTCACAGAGTCAAAAAATTGGAGAGGCTATGGCTATCAGTTTCGATAAAGCATTTGGTGTGCATCCGCACGCTATGCTCATACGTTCTCAGCGTGCCGAATTATTAGCATCAAATATCGCTAATGCAGATACTCCTGGGTATAAAGCAAAAGACATCGATTTTGCCTCCGCTTTAAAAGCGGCAAAAAGTGGGCAGATGCATGGCAACAGCATGGTCCGTACACACCCAGAACACCTCAGCGCAAGCACTCAGGTTTCATCCGGAGAAACAAAATTTCGCGTTCCAAATCAACCAGATACAGGCGATGGTAATTCGGTAGATATACAAGTGGAACGGAATTTGTATACACAGAATGCAATAGAGTATCAGGCCAGCCTAAGCTTTATGACCTCGAAGATTATGGGTCTTAAGAAAGCGCTAGGCGGTCAAGGAGCATAACCATGAGTTTATTTAACGTATTTGATGTATCAGGGTCTGCGATGAGTGCACAAAATGTGCGTCTCAACACGACAGCAAGTAACCTTGCAAATGCCAACTCGGTTAGCTCTTCGGTGGAGCAAACATACCGCTCTCGCCAACCTGTTTTTGCCGCTGAACTTCAGCAAGCAGTGGGTAAGCAGCACGGTGAGTCAGTTGGTGTGAAAGTGTTGGGTGTAGTGGAAAGTAACAAGCCACTGCAAATTGAATACAACCCTGGTCACCCAATGGCAGACGAAAATGGTTACATCTATAAACCAAACGTCAATGTTGTTGAGGAAATGGCAAACATGATTTCTGCTTCACGCTCTTATCAGACCAACGTGCAAATAGCTGATTCAGCCAAGCAAATGTTGACAAAGACATTACAGCTTGGTCGTGGATAAAGTGAGGGATAGAGCATGACTACCAATGTGCAATCTACCGCCGGTGTAGGCTCGTTGTATTGGGACAATACAACGCCTAAAACCGAGGAAAAAAACGATGAGTTAACACAAGAGGATTTCTTTAGCTTGTTAACTCAGCAATTGTCTTATCAAGACCCCAGTAAACCGGCGGACAATGACCAGATGATTGCGCAAATGACCAACTTCACTATGGCTGAAGGTATATCAAAGTTAAATGAAAACTTTGCTTCTTTAGCTGCTTCAATGACGTCTAATTCTGCATTGCAAGCCTCTACTTTAGTAGGAAAAAAAGCATTGCTTGAGTCCGATACTATTGAGCTAAACAGTGGTGAAGTGAGCAAAGGTACTGTGCTTGCTCCTGAGGCAGTCGATAACTTGACTCTCACTATCAAAGATAAATCAGGACAAATTGTCGATACGATTGATCTGGGTACTCAGGCAGCAGGAGCGATTCGATTTGAGTGGAACGGGGTAGACAAAGACGGTCAGCCATTCCCTCCAGGTGAGTACCAAATTGTTGCAGAGGGCAGTGTTAACGGCGAGTTTAACTCATTGCCTCTGGCTACGTTTAAGAATATCGAAAGCGTTAATATCAATGGCGCGAATGGGATTATCGTCAACACCAAAGAGGGCGCGGTAAGGCTGTCTGAGGTTGCTGAGATTTCTGTATAAAGACTTTGCCGATAGGCACTAATCGAAGAGGTGAAACATGAGTTTCAATATAGCATTAACAGGGCTTGCGGCAGCCCAAAAAGACCTTGACGTTACTGCGAACAACATCGCCAACGTTAATACCACCGGTTTTAAAGAGTCTCGCGCCGAATTCGCAGATGTATACGCAGCTTCGGTATTCAGTGCAGGCAGAACAAAAAGTGGTGACGGTGTACAAACAACCATGGTGGCGCAGCAATTCCACCAAGGTTCATTGAAGTTCACCAACAACGCATTAGATTTGGCAATCACTGGTGATGGTTATTTCGCGATGACTGAGAGCATTGCATCTGCTGATTTAACGTATACGCGAGCGGGTGCGTTCAAACTGAATGACAACAACTTTATGGTTGATGCTAAGGGGAACTTCTTACAAAGCTTCCCAGTAGACCCATCGACAGGTGACACTTCTTCTGTCAGTTTGAGTACAGCAAATCCAATTCAGATCCCAGACTCATCAGGTTCACCTCGTGCAACACAAAACTTGTACTTGTCATTCAACCTAGACGCAACAGCTGACTCTCCTGGCTTGCAGTTTGATCCAAACGAGAGTGCGACGTATAACTCATCGACTTCAACGACTGTGTATGATTCGTTGGGTGAACCGCATATCTTGCAGTATTTCTTTGTAAAAATGGACCCCGCTACAAACCCAAACGAATGGGAAGTATACGGCACCCTTGATGGTAAAGTAATTGATCCTACTACTGGTACAGAGCAGGCGGCAGCGCCTTTTACGCCATTAATTGAAATGGGCTTTGATGCCAGTGGTTTGCCAGCAACATCAAACGGTGCACCAAATATTAACGCTACAACGTTTGATGAAGTGCTGTTACCCGCAGGTCCAGCGACAGGTTTATCAACCTTGTTAGATAATGGCGCAACGTTCCCAGCAACAGGTGTTGAGTTGAACTGGCGCGACGAAGGTAATACAGCGAATAAAGTACCTACTCAGTATGCAAGCCGCTTTGAAGTGAAAGCGCTAGACCAAGATGGTTCAACGGTAGGTCGTTTGGCAGGTATTGATATCGGTAGTGATGGTAAGGTGGTGGCATCATACAGTAATGGTGATTCGACATTCCTAGGCCAAATCGCGATGGTTCGTTTCCCGAATTCACAAGGCTTGAATCAAGTGGGTAACACCAGTTGGAAAGAGAGTATCGAGTCAGGCGAGCCAATCGCCGGTGAGCCAGGTACGGGTACGTTAGGTACAATTAATTCATCCGCACTTGAGCAATCGAATACCAACCTCACAAATGAGCTGGTTGATTTGATCACCGCACAGAGGAACTTCCAGGCCAACTCGCGTGCGTTGGAAGTGAACTCAACACTGCAACAGAATATTCTGCAGATACGATAATTTGCAACCTATCAGAAGGGCCACTTATACAGTGGCCTTTTTTATGTGTCAGTTATTTGTTGTACTGCCCACATCAAAATTTGAAATACATTTAAAAAGAAACTTAGAAAGTTTATTTATTTCAATTACCTAAGCAAATTAAGAGGCATCGTTAGTGTGTGCGTGCTCCGTTATTAACTAGCATTGGTATCAATCTTGCTTTTACATACTCAGTAAAGAATGATTGGAGCAATCTAATGGACAAAATGCTGTACATAGCAACCTCCGGAGCGAAGCAAAGCTTGATTGGTATGGGGGTTAAAAGTAACAACCTCGCCAATGCCAACACGACGGGTTTTAAAGCGGATATTGCCCAAGCGCGTTCTATGCAAGCATTTGGTGAAGGGCTGCCTACGCGGGTGTTTGCGCTGCAAGAGCGTGCGGGTACCAATACCACAGCCGGTGGCATATCTGAAACGGGGCGCGATCTCGATATAGCGATGAGCGAGTACGCCTGGCTTGCCGTCATGGACGCCAACGGACAAGAGGCTTACACCAAAGCTGGCTCATTAGTCATGACTCAAGAAGGGATACTGCAAGACAGAGATGGCCGCCAAGTGATTGGCGAAGGTGGCCCTGTCATTCTCCCAGTACCCATTGAAAAAATCAGTTTTAGTGCGGACGGCACGATTCAAGTTCGCCCTCAAGGTGCGCCAGCTAACTTCCTTGAAGAAGTTGATAGATTACGCGTTGTTGAAGCAACTGGCCACCAAGTTGAGAAAGGCAACGATGGCCTGTTTCGCCCTATAGAAGGTCAAAACATTGACGTTTCTGAAAATGTTTCCATTGTGCCCGGTGCACTTGAAATGTCTAACGTCAATCCAGTTCACGAGATGGTCGACATGATTAACCATCAGCGTCAGTTTGAATTACAAGTCAAGCTAATGAAGACCGCAGAAGAAAATGATCAGCGCGCTGAATCATTACTGCGCATCATTTAATCATTAGCGAGGAGTCACTACTATGAACCCAGCATTATGGATCAGTAAAACAGGGCTCGATGCCCAACAGACCGACATATCGGTTATCTCTAACAACCTCGCTAACGCGAGTACGGTAGGCTACAAAAAGAGCCGCGCTATTTTTGAAGACTTACTTTATCAAAATATTAATCAACCGGGTGGACGCACGTCTGCAGATACTGAAAGCCCATCGGGATTGATGTTGGGTGCCGGCGCTAAAGTGGTTGCTAACCAAAAGAATTTCTCGCAGGGCAACATGCTCAGTACAGAGAATTCATTGGACTGGATGATTCAGGGTCAAGGCTTCTTTGAAGTGTTACTTCCTGATGGCAACATCGCGTACAGCCGCAACGGGCAATTCACCACAGATGAGGACGGCCGCATTGTGACCAGTGGTGCTGGTTTTCCTGTTCAGCCAGAGATGAATGTGCCAGATGATGCACAGTCTATTACCGTGTCTCAAGATGGTGAAGTGTCGGTGCGCATTGCAGGTCAGCCAGACAATGTGGTGATTGGTCAGCTAGTGATCAGTGACTTTATTAACCCAACAGGTTTAGAGCCTATGGGTCAAAACTTGTACACGGAAACAGCCGTGAGCGGGGCGCCTGTTCAAGGGAACCCTGGCCTTGATGGTCTTGGCATTATTGTCCAAGGTGCGTTGGAAACTTCTAACGTAAACGTGACGGAAGAATTGGTAAACCTGATAGAAACACAACGAATTTACGAAATGAATTCGAAAGTGATTTCTTCAGTTGATCAGATGTTGAATTACATCAATCAGCAACTATAGGGGCAGTTTATTATGACTAGGTCTGTGACAAAACGAGTGACAAAGTCGTTGACGAAATCCGTAACCGGGTCAATCGCGGTGTTTGCGACCTTAGTGCTGACGAGCGGGTGTGTATCAACGCAGAATGAGAGTGTTGTTGAAAATGACCCTTACTATGCACCTTTGTATCCGCAAGAAGCACCTCATAATATGACTAGCTCAGGTGGCTTGTTCAATCCAATGCTTACCAATGATCTGTATGCGGATCAAAAAGCATTGCGCACTGGTGATATTATCACCGTGGTGCTGCGTGAATCGACGCAAGCGTCTAAAACAGCAAAAACCGAGACCGATAGGCAAACAGACGTAGGTCTTGACCCTGTAATCGGTTTAGGTGGCAACCCCGTGAACATTGGTGGTGACAGTATTGAATTTGGAGTGGGTTCTAATAACTCCTTCACCGGAGATGCAAAATCAAATCAATCCAATAGTTTGTCGGGCAACATTTCTGTCAATGTGATGCGCGTGTTACCAAACGGCAATTTGATGATCCGTGGTGAAAAGTGGCTGACGTTGAATACCGGACAAGAGTTTATCCGATTAGAGGGTATCGTTCGTCCAGCAGATGTGACTGCTGATAACACCGTAGAAAGTAGCCGAATCGCCAATGCTCGAATTCAGTATTCAGGCAAAGGCGATATTCAAGAAAGCCAAAGTGCTGGGTGGTTATCTCGATTCTTCATGAGTACCTTGTTCCCGTTTTAAGGAGTGTCGTTATGCGATGGCTAAAAATATTGTGTCTTTTAACGCTTAGCGTTGCTTCTTCTGCAAGCTTGGCTGAGCGAGTGAAAGACGTTGCCATGGTCGAAGGCGTCCGTAGCAACCAATTAGTGGGTTATGGTCTTGTCGTTGGCCTACCTGGAACCGGTGAAAAAAGTCGTTATACACAGCAAAGCTTTAAAGCCATGTTGAGTAATTTCGGCATTACTTTGCCAGCCAATTTGCAACCCAAAATAAAGAATGTGGCAGCGGTTGCCGTGCATGCAGATATGCCTGCGTTTATTAAACCTGGGCAAACAATGGATGTGACTGTCTCATCCATTGGTAGTGCGCAGAGTTTACGTGGCGGTACCTTATTGCAAACTTTCCTCAAAGGTGTTGACGGTAATGTCTATGCAATGGCTCAGGGAAGTTTAGTGGTTGGCGGCTTGGGTGCTCAGGGTCTTGATGGTAGCCAAGTTGTTGTAAATACACCGACAGTGGGTCGAATTGCCAATGGTGCGACCGTGGAGCGAGCGATTCCGAGCCCATTCACTCAGGGTGATTTTATTACCTTTAACTTGAACCGTCCTGATTTTACAACGGCCAAACGCTTATCTGACACGATCAACTCTTTAGTTGGCCCGGAAACAGCGATGGCGATGGATGCGGCGTCGGTGCGTGTAATGGCTCCTCGCGATGTATCACAACGTGTAGCGTATTTATCAACGTTGGAAAATTTAGAGTTTAAGCCAGCAGATAACTCAGCGAAGATCATCGTAAACTCGCGTACGGGAACTATCGTGATAGGCAAGAACGTCAAGTTACAGCCAGCGGCAATTACACATGGCGGCTTGACTGTGACCATCGCTGAGAACCAAGAAGTGTCGCAACCCAATGCCCTAGCCGGTGGTGATACCGTGGTAACGAATCAAAGTATTATCGATGTTCGTCAAGATGATTCGCGTGCCTTTGTATTTGACCCAGGAGTGAGTTTGGATGACCTTGTTCGAGCAATTAACGAAGTGGGTGCGGCACCCGGTGACTTGATGGCGATTTTAGAAGCGCTAAAAGAAGCGGGTGCTATCAATGGGCAGTTGGTTGTAATCTAACCCAGAGTTCCTATTTAATTACACTAAGCCCACTAGTTAGCGGGCTTTTTGGTATATAACTTGCAGAAGTTAATTCATGTCGTCACAAGATTGTCAGCATGATGGATGCAAATCAACTACAACAGCAAAGTGTTTTTGACCTAACGAGCTTAGATAAGTTGCGTCAAGATGCCTTAAAACAGCAAAAAGGCAGTGATGGCGAGCGCGCGGCATTAAGACAAGCAGCAGAGCAATTCGAGTCTATTTTCACGCAGATGCTTCTTAAGAGTATGCGCAAAGCAAACGAAGCGTTTGAAGATGAAAATAACCCGTTCAATGCCAGCAGTGTCAAATACTTTCAAGATATGCATGACCAGCAATTATCGAGTGAACTGTCAAAAAATGGTTCCCTAGGCTTAGCTGATCTTATTGTGCAACAGCTCTCGCCCGCACAAAACAACTACATGCCTGCGAATGTACTAAGAAGTGATTTCAAACCGGGTTCAATCAATAAAACAAAGGCAGACATTCAGCCACAAGACGTTGTCTCTGCGCAAAAAAATCAGCCGCAACCTAGGTTTGAAAGCACTAAAGACTTCATTTATGGTGTGTGGGAGTTTGCCAAACAAGCAGCCGATAAAATTGGCGTTCACCCGGGTGTTATGGTGGCGCAAGCGGCACTTGAAACAGGCTGGGGTAAGCACATCATTAAAACCAGTCAGGGTGAAAGCTCTAACAATCTCTTTAATATTAAAGCACATCGCGATTGGCAAGGTGATAGCACGTCCAAAACGACCTTGGAGTACGAGCAAGGTATCGCGGTGAAAAGAAATGAACCTTTCCGTGTGTATGAATCGTTGCAACAAAGTTTTGACGACTTTGTGTCATTTCTTAAGTCAAACCCACGCTATCAGCAGGCCTTAGAGGTTGCGCATAAACCTGCTGAATTTATCGATGCAATTAGCGAAGCAGGGTATGCCACGGATCCGAATTATGCGAACAAAGTAAAAAATGTTCTCGCACAACCTGAATTAAAAGCACTGGTAGGTGACCTACTGGGTCTTGGAGACTAAATCATGTCATTTAGCTTACTGAATATTGCAAGCTCGGGCATACGCGCCAACAGCGAATTACTGAACACGACCAGTAAAAATATCGCCAATGTGAACACGGTTGGCTATGTTCGCGAACGCACAGAGCACAGCACTATATTTGATAACCAAGTTGGTCGTGGTGAAACGTATCGACTGTTGAATGAATTTGCACAGCAGCAACTAAACCGTGATGTGTCGAACCGCTCATTCTTCGAGCGCTTTATGGAAGAAGCGCAGCGTGTTGACAGTCAATTTTCAGAAGAATCAAACAGCTTATCGACGCAACTAAATGGCATGTTCAACAACCTGCAAGAAGCGCTGAATCAACCTTCAAGCAGTGTGACACGCTCGTTATTTTTCACCAACGCACAAAATTACGTGGATCAATTAAATCGCTTAGGTGGCATGGTCTCGGAACAACAAAATGTCGTTAATGATCAACTGTCTATCCTTGCAGGTGAGGCGAATCAACTGATCGAAAAAATCAGTGAGTTGAACACGCAAATAGCGGGTATTCATGGCACCGACAACCAAGACCAAGCCAATACGGTGTATAACGAGCGCGATAAAGCGATTAAAGATCTTGCTGAGTTAATGAACATCGAAACCCTTGACGGTCAAAATGGTGAAAAGCAAGTATTCATGGGGACAGGTGAAGCCCTAGTCATGGAAAACGGCACCTTTAATTTGTTTTCTTTACGAGGCGACCCTGATCCCAATCTCAAAGAGTTACGCCTGGATGTTACCCGAGGTGATGCAATCAGTCTCGAGGTGGATGCAAGCCTATTAAAAGGTGAAATCGGTGGCTTATTGGCATATCGTGATGAAGTGTTAGTTCCTGCACAAAACCAATTAGGGCAAATGGCTTTGTCGTTGGCGGATGCGTTTAATCAGCAAAATCGACTGGGTATGGATGGCAACGGTGAGATAGGCGAAGATCTTTTTGAATTGCCAGCAGTGAACGGTTTAAGGCATAGCACAAACACTGGTACATCAAATCTTGTTGCTACGCTTGAACCGGGTATGGGGGCTAACATACCTGCGACCGACTTTCGGATCACTTATATTTCACCTGTCATTGTTGAAATTGTGCCCTTAGATAACTTAGGAGAGCCCATTGGAAACCCATCTACAGCACAAGTACTTGGGGGGGTTATTAATTCAACAACGGTACTAAGCGGAGAGTCCTTCGGGTTAGATATCAGAGCAACCAACGGTGGTGCTGCGGGAGATCAGTTTGACATTAAACTCAATGCTGCCGCAGCAACGCAAATGGAATTGGCAACCATGCGCCCAGAAAAGCTGGCATTGGCGTCACCAATTCGTACTGAAACGTCTCTTAATAACATCAGTGAAGCATCTATTTCTGTTGGCTCAGTGACCGATATTGAAAACTCCACTGGGATTACAGTAGGACCACCACCGAGTTTAACGAATGGCCCAATCACGCTCGTGAAAACAGCCAACCCAGATGAATACACCATCACTGATGGCAGCGGTACAACCACATTTACCATTACTCCCCCGGCTGAAAATATGCTAGCCCAAGCGGGTGCGCCTTACGATACGTATGGATTCGACTTTAATATAGAAGGCTCACCTCAAGCGGGCGATGAATTTACGTTAGAGTTCAATACTGGTGGGTTTGATGATAACCGAAATGGCCAACTGTTAGCTGGGCTGCAGTCTAAAGAGTTGGTTAGAGAAAATGTGCAAACATCTGCTACCGCGGACAATCTGAAAACATTTAACCAAGCCTTTGCGGGAATCGTTACGGATATAGGTATTGTGACCAATCAAGCGCAAACGAGTTTTGCTGCTTTTTCGGCACTAGAACAGCAGTCCAATGCTTGGTATGAGTCTATGGCTGGCGTAAACCTTGATGAAGAGGCTGCTAATTTACTGCGCTTTCAACAAAGTTATGCCGCTTCGGCTAGAGTACTTTCAACAGCACAAGCTGTGTTTGATACTCTGTTAAGTTCAGCGAGGTAAGAGCGATGCGTCTGTCGAATAATCAAATTTTTCAAAATGGGCTCAGCAGTATTTTAGAGAATCAGGTCAAGGTTTCTCGTGCACAAGAACAAATTAATACGCAAAAGAAAGTCCTCACAGCTTCAGATGATCCGTCTGCAATCACTCGTGCAATTTTGTACGGGGATGCCATTGAGATTAATGAACAATTGACAAAAAATCTGAATTTGCTGACCAGCCGATTAGAAACTGAAGAAAGTGTGTTGTCGAACATAAAAGATTCAATTCAGCGAGCGCATACGCTGACTATTCAAGCGGGTGACGGAGCGTACTCAGAACGAGACAGAGAAGGTCTGGCAGAAGAGTTGTCTGCGTTGCAAGAAAATCTGCTCGATTTAATGAACGCCAAGTCAGAAGATGGAAAGTTTATCTTTTCCGGCTATCAAGACAATAAACAAAGCTACCAATTCGATAGCTCTACCGGAACTTATGTCTATGGTGGTGACCAAGGTCAACATAAGGTCACGGTTGCCGAGGGAGTCAGTATTCGCTCATCAGATAATGGTTTTGATGTTTTCGAGAAAGTTCCTGCGCGTCTGAATGTCACGAATAATACCGCGACAACCGCAGGGGCCGTTACTGCTGCGACTGTGTATGTTAAAGAACAAAATGCGTTTAACCAATTCCATCAAAATCTTTATAACTCTGATCCAACAGCACCAGCTACTGCGAACACGATAACTGTAGATATTGCTGCAGGTGCACCTGCGACCTATCAAGTGCTGCAAGATGGTGTCGCGTTAACTCCGCCTGTCACAGGCACCTACAACCCAGGTCAGCCTATTAAATTTGGTGGTATCGAAGTGGATATTAATGGGGCTGCGCCCGGTCAGGTTGACTTTGATTTGGCGAGACCTGAGCGCAAAAACATCCTCAATACCCTAGAAGATTTGATCAACGGTATTACCACACCAGATATAAGCGTCGATGATTACGAACAAATTTTGGCTGATGGCTTAGTTCAGCTGAGCAATGGGTTAAACCAAGTGTCGTTAACGCAAGCTGGTTTAGGTGGGCGTTTAAATACTGTTCAGCGTATTGAGTTGTCCAATGCAGACGTAGATATTAACAACAAATCAGCGCGCGCTAACTTGGTTGAAGTTGACATGGCTGAAGCTGTGACAGAGTTGACTCGCCATGAAACTGCGCTACAAGCGTCACAAGCGACGTTTAATAGATTATCTAATTTGTCGTTATTCGACTACTTGCGTTAAATTTGTTTAAACGTACCAAATTACGCAGTTTTGTAAAAAAGAGGACTTCACGATGAGGTCCTTTTTTCATTGAAATATGTTTAAAATTCAATTGATTAAAAAAAATTTAAAATTTTAACTAAAGGATTTTCTTCCCAGCCCGATAACTTAATTAACCAAGCAATGAAGCACCACACGCTTCTGCTTAATTTGAGTAAGTTTGATAGTAAATGAAAAATTTACTGTGGGAGAAAGATCATGGCACTTTATGTAAATACTAACGTTAGCTCAATCAACGCTCAACGTCAGCTAATGAACTCTGGTAACGCTTTAGATACTTCATTTAAGCGTTTATCTTCAGGCTTCCGTATCAACAGCGCGGCTGATGATGCAGCAGGTCTACAAATTTCAAACCGTTTGACTTCGCAAATCAACGGTCTAAACCAAGGTAACCGTAACGCGAACGACGGTATCTCTCTAGCGCAAACTGCTGAAGGTGCGATGGATGAAGTTACAAGCATGTTCCAACGTATGCGTACCCTTGCTTCTCAAGCAGCTAACGGCTCAAACACTGACGAAGACCGTTTAGCGCTTCAAGAAGAAATTCGCTCACTTGCTGCAGAAGTAAACCGCGTAGCTGGCGACACTACATTTGGTGGTCAAAACCTACTAGACGGTTCGTATGAAGCTAGCTTCCAAGTAGGCGCTGATGCTGTACAGACTATCGGTTTCTCAATGAAGAACGTGGGTGGTACTGCGAACTCTTTGACAGCGAACGGTGGTTTCACCATGTCAGGTATTGCGAGCATTGCAACTGGTGTAACTGGTAAGGGCATGTCTGTTTACGCTGAAGGTATCAGTACGGTAGGTACAGGTCTAACCGCAGCAACTGCAGGCTTTTCAAACTTCGGTGCGACAACAATCAGTGTATCTTCTCAAGTAAATGCACAGCAAGTACTTGCAGGTATGGACGCAATGATTGCGGTAGTTGATAAAAAACGTGCAGAGTTAGGTGCGGTTCAAAACCGATTCCAGTCAACTATTCGTAACCAAGCGAACATTGCTGAAAACTTAAGTGCTGCGAAATCTCGAATCAAAGATGCTGACTTCGCTGCAGAAACAGCAACGCTGACTAAGAACCAAATCTTACAGCAAGCTAGCCAAACAATCTTGAGTCAAGCTAACCAGCGTCCTCAAGCGGCTCTAAGTCTTCTAGGCTAAGGTCGATAGAAATAAAAAAGCGTCCTTATCGATGGGGTATTGATAAGGACGCCGTATAGGATTTAAAGCGGAAGCTAATTGCTAAAATCCAGTGTTCAGTGTTTTACAACCGAACTAGTACATTAAAGCACAACACGTGCCAAAGTTAATCCAGAAATTTGGCACTTGCTAATCAAACTCTCAAATTCACTAAAAAGGGGCCTGCCAGGGCCCCTTTTTTTCGTCTACGCATAATTGGTCTGGTAATTGCTACCTAATAAATAGTCTACGCGGCAAGTCAATCTAAGGGCACTTAATTGCCTGTATTTGGCTGGAAGCGGCGTAACTTTACCGCTTTTCAAAACGAAAGCGGCGACGTGACGCCGCACCAAGCGGCATACCGTACAGTGTGAGAGTGAATTAAGAGAGGCAATTATGGCTTTATATGTAAATACCAACGTCAGTGCATTGAATGCACAACGCAACCTAGAGCGTTCAGGTAATGATCTGGATACATCATTTAAACGCTTGTCATCAGGTTTACGTATCAACAGTGCCGCAGATGATGCTGCGGGTCTACAAATCACCGACCGTTTGCAATCGCAAATCATGGGTTTGAACCAAGGCAATCGTAACGCCAATGATGGTATCTCGCTTGCGCAAACAGCTGAAGGTGCAATGGACGAAATTACCAACATGTTCTTGCGAATCCGTGTGCTAGCGGCACAGGCAGCCAACGGTTCAAACACCGATGAAGACCGCCTTGCACTGCAACAGGAAATTCGTCAGCTGTCAGCTGAAGTAAACCGTGTCGCAAGCGATACAACGTTTGGTGGTCAGAACCTACTTGATGGTTCATACGAAGCAAGTTTCCAAGTGGGCGCCGATGCGATTCAAACAATTGGCTTCAGTATGAAAAATGTGGGTGGCACGGTTAACTCCATGACTGCCAATGGTGGTTTTACTATTTCAGGTATTGCCAGTGTTGCCTCGGGTGTGTCGGGTAAAGCTATGTCAATTTTAGCAGAAGGTATCAGCACAGTGGGCACCGGTCTGACTGCGGCCACTGCGAGTTTTACCAACTTTGGCGCTACAACGATCAGTGTGTCTAGCCAGGTAAATGCGCAGCAGGTGCTTGCAGGTATGGATGCGATGATTGCAGTTGTTGATAAGAAGCGTGCGGAATTAGGTGCTGTTCAAAACCGATTCCAATCGACAATTCGTAACCAAGCGAATATCTCAGAAAACTTGAGTGCAGCTAAATCGCGAATCAAAGACGCAGATTTCGCACTAGAAACGGCAAAACTGACCCGTAATCAGATTTTACAACAGGCGAGTCAGACAATTCTTGGTCAGGCGAACCAAAGACCTCAAGCGGCTTTGAGCCTACTTCAGGGTTAATAAAAAATTAATTTAAAATTTTTTTAAAAAAGAAGCTAAAGCTTTCGCTTTATTTGTCGATAAGGACTTAGAGAACTGTAAATCTAGGGCTCTAAACCTATAAGAATAGGCAACTGGGTAGGGGTATCCCGTTGTTTATCCTTTTCGTTAATAAAGCGGAGGCTAATATGGCTTTATATGTAAACACCAATGTAATGTCGTTGAATGCTCAACGACAACTGATGACTTCCGGGAGTCAACTTGATAGCGCCTATAAAAGGTTGTCTTCAGGTTTCCGTATCAACAGTGCTGCAGATGATGCGGCAGGTCTACAAATCTCAAACCGTCTAACTGGTCAAGTTAATGGTTTGAACCAAGGTAACCGTAACGCGAACGATGGTATCTCTTTGGCACAAACAGCTGAAGGTGCGATGGACGAAGTAACAAACATGTTCCAACGTATGCGTACCCTTGCTTCACAAGCAGCTAACGGTTCAAACACTGACGAAGACCGTTTGGCTCTTCAAGAAGAAATCCGTTCACTCGCATCTGAAGTAAACCGTGTAGCAAAAGACACGACCTTTGGTGGTCAGAACCTGTTAGATGGTACATACAAAGCTAGCTTCCAAGTGGGTGCTGATGCAGTACAAACAATTGGCTTCTCAATGAAGAACGTGGGTGGTACTGCAAACTCATTGACGGCTAACGGCGGCTTCACCATGTCAGGTATCGCGAGCATCGCAACTGGTGTTACTGGAAAGGGCATGTCTGTTTACGCTGAAGGTATCAGTACGGTAGGTACAGGTCTAACCGCTGCAACAGCTGGTTTCTCAAACTTTGGCGCAACCACTATCAGTGTGTCTTCACAAGTAAATGCCCAGCAAGTACTTGCAGGTATGGATGCGATGATTGCTGTGGTTGACAAGAAGCGTGCGGAACTAGGTGCGGTTCAAAACCGTTTCCAATCTGCTATTCGTAACCAAGCGAACATTTCTGAAAACCTAAGTTCAGCGCGTTCACGTATCAAAGATACAGATTTCGCGTCTGAAACGGCTCGTCTTACTAAGTTCCAAATCTTGCAACAAGCAAGTACGTCGATCTTAAGTCAGGCTAACCAACGTCCTCAGGTAGCCCTATCTCTATTGGGTTAAGCTGATACGTAGCTTGTTGGGAGGCGGCAAGTATATGCCGCTTCTCTGATGAGCTATAGTAAGGGTAGATACTGATTATGTGAGGTAACTATGGCTGATCTGAATAATGTTTTGGAGCTCAACCTCCGAACGAAGCCCAGTGAGGCGGTATCGAATGCGCAGCAAGCCGTGAGTGATCAAGAAGTAACTGGCTTGAATATTGCAAATGATAAACTTGGCGCATTGGCCGATGAAGCAAAAGCAAAAGCGCAAGGTAACAATGCCGAAAAAGACGTTCTGTCTGAAGGCGATGAGCAATCGAGAGAGCAATTCTTTGAAGAAATTCGTGAGAATTTAAAAAAACTCAACGAATATATTCCGCTTAAAGCGACCAATCTGATCTTTGAATTTGATGAAATAGGCGATCCGCCTGTGGTCAAAGTCATTGATAGAGAAAGCGAAGAAACCATTCGAGAGATTCCACCAAGGGAATTTCGTGATGTTGCTAAAGCTTTGGAAGAATTTGCCGATAAATTAACATCGAAGACGGGCGTTTTATTTAATAAGACGATTTAAGTAGTAATTTGCATTTGGGAGTTTTTTTATGCCACTAATCACCTCAGCCGGTATTGGTTCTGGCCTTGACTTGGAAAGTATTATCCAAGCATCGGTCGAAGCTGAAACCTACCCTAAATTGCAATTATTCGCCGAGAAAGAGAAAAAGCTGCAAGTCGAACTCTCTGGTATTGGTGCCGTCAAATCGGCGCTGTCTCAGCTGCAAGAAACAATCAAAAAGCTCGCGGATATGAGCACGTTCCAAAAACGCGAAGCTTCAATCACACAACCCGCTTCTGGTGAAGCTATTTCAGTGACGACCACCAGTGATTCAACGCCAGGTAATTTTGATATTGAAGTGAATCAACTGGCTCAGGGCAGTCGTGCTGTGTCAAATTCAAGCTTGTTTAGCGCAGGCTCTGATGTGGTTACTGCATCAGGTGGGACACTGACTTTCACTGCTGGCAGCAAAACATTTGACGTAACCTTAGACGCGGGAGCGACGTTAGACGATCTGCGCGCGGCAATTAATGACTCCGATTCAAACTTCGGTGTGTCGGCGAATATCGTCAACACTGGCTCTGAAGCGAAGTTAGTGCTGACGTCGAGTGTGACAGGTAGCGGCAATGACTTAGTTGTAACCAACGATACCGCTGAATTAGACAATGTATCAACCGTAGCCAACGCCGGTGGTGCTGGTGGAATGGCTATTGCGACGGCTGATCAAGCGACTGACGCAATGATCACCGTGGACGGTTTAACAATCACGAATGACACCAATACGTTCAAAGATGCAGTGCAAGATTTAACTATCAAGGCATTACAAGAAACGGAAACCGGTGAGAGTGCGCGTTTGCGTGTTAATGTTGATACTGAAGCTGCGACAACACTGATTGACAAGTTTATTGCCGACTATAATAACCTTATTGGCACCATTGGTTATCAAACTCGCCCAACAAGCGGTTTAGCGGGTGATGCAACCATGCGCTCATTGGAGTCGCAAATTTTTAATACCTTATCAACGACTATGTCTGGTGTAGAACCATTCGGTACGCTTTTTGATATCGGTCTGACAGTTGATAAAGACGGTTATTTAGAAAAATCGTCGACGGTACGAAGCCTAAGTGAGTCATTAAGCGATTATTTTCCACAAGTTGGAGAGCTTTTTGCAGGAGTTGGCGGTATTGGTGAAAAGTTCGAAGAGACACTGGGCAACTATCTTGATTCAGGTGGTTTGATCAAAGTCCGAGAGCAAAGTCTGAATTCGGAGCTCGACGATTTAGATGATGATGTTGCAAACCATACTTATCGTATGGAACAGCTCGAAGCCAGATTAAGAAAGAAATACTCGGGATTGGATGTGCTGTTGGCGCAAATGCAATCTTCTCAGCAGTATTTAACTGCTCAGTTAGCTAGCCTGCCAGGCTTTACTTCGAACAAGAAATCTTAAAGGGTAGATGTTATGTATAACGCGAAAGTTAGAAATTACCAAAAAGAAGCACTTAAGACGCAAGTAGCAGGTGCAGATCGCTATGAAGTAATCCAAATGTTGATGGCCGGTGCAGTAGAAAAAATGGTGCATGCCAAAGTTGCTATCGAAAAGCGCAGCTTCGAAGCCAAAGCTGAACATATTTCACGTGCTTCTGCTATTTTAGAGGCGCTACGTTCTTGTCTTGATTTTGAAGTAGGCGGTGAAGTGTCAGAGAATTTATATGCGCTTTATAGTTACATGATTGATAGGCTGCTCGACGCTAATCTTCAAAATGATACCAGTATCGTTGATGAAGTGGTTGTGCTACTCAAAGAAATTAAATCGGCGTGGGATGCTATTCCAGCTGATGTGCGCGTGAAAACACTCAGTGGTGCCGAGGCTGCCCGTGCCGGATAATATCCTGCAAAAAATTGAAGACACGTTTTCACAATTTTCCTTGGCTTTAGAGAGTAACGATGAAGCCAAGGCGAATGAGCTTGCCGCTGATTTCGATGCGTTAATCAAAGCATTGTCAGCGGAGCAAATTCAGCAATGGCAAGAGCGTTTAAGTGAACTAAATGAAACGCTTATCGGCCAAATCTCTCAAATCCAGTCACAGCAAGACGAAGTTAAGAAAGACCTTGCGCAATTCTCTAAAAATAGAAAGAACCTTCAAGCGTATAATCAACCATAATACATTCAATAAGCCTGTGACCTTAGTAGGCAAAACCTTGGTTTTCTGAGGTTTTCTTTGCTAGCTTAATAACATCTAAAAAGAAAAGGGTAGGTAAAGCATGAGCAATTCTGACAACTTGAACGATGAGTTGAGTCAATTGCTGGAGTCAGCACAATCATCTTTAAGTGACATAGAGCAACAGCAAAAGCGAGAAGATGAATTTGCACCATTAGCCAATGAACGTTTTCAAAATAACCTGCTAGCTTTTCAAAAATACTATCCCGATATATACAACGCGATTGAGAATTTCGTTCCTCGTGAAGATTTTTGCCTACATGTTACTAAAGAGATGTCTGCTAATTTCGTTAAACAAGGGGAAACTATCCCCATGTATAGCGATTCGCCATTAGAGCAGTGTAAAGAGCAAGTAGAGAAGAACCTTGCTAGCCCTGCGATTAGTGCCGTTAAATATGATTATCGAAATCGCGGTGACAAAAAGGATGACCGTATTCATACCAAGCATATGAATATTGTAAGTGAATTATTGGCGCAAACGCGAGAGAGCAAGCCCAAAGCGCTAAAAGCTATTCCAGAACGCTTTCCTTCGGCCATGGTGTTTGGTGTGGGTTTAGGGTATCACTTACCAATACTTTTTGAACACACCACGTTTGATTACATCTTTATTGTTGAACCCGACTTTGAACTCTTTTACGCCAGCTTGTTCTGTATCGAGTGGGATAAGTTGATTGAAAAAGTTGATAAAGAACTAGGATGTATGTTCATTCACTTGGGATCACGTATGAAGAATTCTTTGATGATTTATTTAAAGTTGTCAAAGATATAGGTGCTTTTTCAATTACTCGTACTTTCTGTTACCAGCATTACCCAAACACAGATTTAAACAAACTAATTCAAGATTTCTTTGCTCAGTACTTTAAATTGCAAAACGGTTTTGGATTTTACAATGATGCCATCACCAGCATCTCACACACTATCGCTCATATGGAAAGTGGTGCAAACTTTTGGGAAAGTGACAAACACGTCCCAGAGGCAATGCAAGATGTGCCGGTGTTCGTTATCGGTAATGGCCCGTCATTGGATGACGCTGAAGAACTACTTAAGCATTATCAAAACGATGCGATTATCCTCGCTGCAGGAACGGCTTTGGGTTCATTGTTGAAGATGGGGATTCAACCTGACTTTCATGTGTTAATAGAACGTCCACGCCGTAATTACGATATTCTCGTAGATACGTTGCCCAAAGAAGAGTATGCAAAGCTTAACCTACTCTCCACCAACGTAATTTATGAGGATACGCCGAAACTGTACAAATGGTCCGGTTTGGCTTTGAAAGGGGCGGAAGCTGGTTCTGACTACTACGCTTTGCTGCGTATAGGTAACTTTAAATCACGCCAAGATATTATCCCGTACTCTAACCCTCTAGTAGCTAACACCGCGATGTCATTTGCGAGTTCATTCGGCTTCAAGAATATCTATTTATTTGGCGTCGACAATGGCACACCAGAGAGCGGCGAACACCATTCTAAATATTCAATTTATAACGACAAAAGCCTAAAAGGTAAATACAAAGCGAAAGGCGGGTACAAGCACAAAGTTAAAGGCAACTTGGGCGGCACTGTATTGGCCAATTCGATGTACATGATTTCTCGTTTCCAAATGGAACAGCTGGTAGCGTATCGTCCTGAGGCTAATTTCTACAACGTTGGCCAAGGTGCGTACATCAAGGGAGCCTATCCTCTCAAAGAGGAAGATGTCGTGTTGGAGTCACTTGGCAGAGAAAAACAGCAATTGGTTGAGGAAATTAAGGCAACCCAGTTTAGTCCCAACACGGTGATAGATGAGGACTATAAGGTGCTTGATCTAGATGCGTTTGAAGAAATAGGTAATAACATCTTGAGTATTACCGAAGAAGAGTTCAGCACCCGTGAAGAGTGTGCGGATATTCTGAGACGCCAAGCCCGATATGTCTATTCACTTCGAGGCGGTCGCTATACACATTATTATCATTTGTTTAAGGGGTCACTGCTTTATTATCACTGTCCGCTTATCACCTTGCTATATAGCTATGAAGATGACGATTTCACCATTGCGAAGACCAAAGAAGCAATGAAGATGTGGAATGATTACATTAAGGATATTTTGCAAGACTTCCCGAAAAACTACAAAACTAAGTGTGATTGGGGGTTAGAATAAACGCTTAAGTTTGTTCTGAATGCATAATAAGCACTGACGACCGGGTTATGACAAATCATGACCCGGTTTTTTTTATGCTATTTTTATCAAGCCATTAGCAAGTGCCGTGTCTACTAACTCCATGACGTCATGAGTATTCAAATCGATGATTTTGGCAATATCAATAAGATCGTTAGTGCCATCACAATATGCGAGAAAATTGAGTAGATTTCTCGCCACGCCGGATGATCCTTTTTGGCTCAGTGTTGGGTAGAGGTTATATTTACTTAGCTTAGGTTCACCGAGCTTGGTCGCTGTATATTTATGATTCTTCTCTAAAAGATTTATACAGCGTTTCACCAAGGTTAAACCGCCATCAAGGCCTGCAGCTGAAATAAAATCTAAATTATCCAAAGAAGTATGATATTCAGGGTATTGGCCATACTTGGTGCGCATCAAAGACGAGATGGGTAAATCAACTCCCGGTGCACAATATTGGCGCTCGTCACTGCCTCTGGTGAGGAATGAGTAGACTTTATGGTTGTCTGGATAATGCTCAGACAAGACTTGCAGAGCGATACGGTCGCTCAGGTTATCTGCGTAGCGTGATTGTACTGTTGAATAATCGCCTTCATCACCGATGCAGGTTAATACAAATCCAGCGACTACCTTTTCTTTGAGCTCAGTTAACGAGCGGCTAAGAAATGTAATAGTGCCAATGGTTTCTGTGGTAAAAACAAAACGGTAACTGTAGTGATTCTTCTGCTTACTCAACCAATCAATTAAGCCCAGCGCGACCAACGGCCCGGATAGTTCATTGTTCGCCATTGATGGGTGGCAAACATAAGTGGAAATTAACACTTCCTGTTCAACGTCACCGGGCAGGAGTAATTCAGCGTAGGTAAGCGAGCCATCTTTTAGTTCACTGTCGATAAATACTTCGTATTGACCCTCTTTAAGTGAGTCTCTTTGCTCTTGGCTTAAACAAAACCCCCAACGCGGTTGGTAGTAAGAAGTGACGTAAGGAATCGCATCAGGCTGCTTAGGCAAAGAGTATAAGTGCGATTGTAACTCTTCTAGCGAAAGCGTCTTATGGATAGGTAATGAATACCCAAGCACATGCAAATTTGAGTTTTTAAAATCAATGATTATTTTGCCATCTGGGTCTTTGACCCAGGCATCTTTGATATTCCATTCACTGGGTACTTGCCAATCAAAAACATCTGTTTTGCTAGGCACTTCATGAATACACAGGTCGTGCAATTCAATTTGACTATTAATTTTATCAAGGGTCTTCCTGACACCATCACCGGTGATGCTGCGGCAAATGGGGAATAATTCAGTTGCTAATTGATAAAGGCGTTCACCATTCATTTCTCTACCATCTCCCATGTAAGCGCACTACCGCGACTGATGTCTTGAGTTGCAACGGTGTTCAATATGTCATTTAGGTGTTTTGGTTCAATACCATGGCCAGGTCGAATACTGCGCACGTTTTGAGGGGTAAATTTTTCTCCTTGGGCAACGTCTTTGACTACATATAAGGAGCGATAGTTTTTGCGTGGTGATGAGCAGCTGTAATCGACATTCCCAATGGCTTGATGAGCATGTCGGATATCGCATACAAATTGTGCCATTTCTTCTATAGGGAGTGAAAAAGGGGAATCAATGGCACCATCATCACGGGCAATTGTGATGTGCTTTTCCACCATACAACTGCCTTTTGCTGTAGCAACAACAGCGGCGAGGCTATCGAGACTGTGATCAGATAAGCCAATAGGCACATTAAAAGAGCGCATCATGTCTTCGATGGTCGATAGGTTAAAGCTACTCGGAGGCGCAGGATAATTGCTGATGCAATGCATTATGCCAACACTCTGGTTGCCATGTTTGTAGCACGCATCCAGCGCCTCAGTAATTTGTTGTTTATTGATAATACCGGTGGAGATAATCAATGGCTTGTTTGTTTTTGCCACTGCCTCAATCAGAGGAATATCCATGGCTTCAAATGAAGCAATCTTGTAAGCAGGACAACCAATGGACTCCAATATATCGAGCCCTCGTTTGGAGAACACGGAAGAAAATAACGCAATACCGCATTGTTTGGCGTAGTCGAATAGCGGGGCGAGCCACTCTTTTGGTGTAGCCCCTTCTTGGTATAGGTCGAACAAAGTGCGCCCTTGCCATAATCCGCTTTGAACTACAAAGTCCGGCAATTGTAACTCTAATGTCATGTCATCAGGAGTGAAATATTGAATCTTCACCGCATCAAACCCTGCCAACTGCGCTTCTTTGATAAGGCGTTTTGCGCGCTCTATGTCATTTTTATGATTCCCCGATACCTCAGCAATCACATATGGATTGCCGCCATTGGTAATGGTTGTCCCATCAAGGATTAGGGTGTTATTTGCTTTACTATTCATAACTTATTTCAATTTAGCACTTAAGTAATGGCGAAGATTTTGCTGATGCGACAAGGCAAAATTACCTGACACATCGTCATTCGGTGCAACGCTCTCAACAACCGTACTACCGAGACGAATTTTAGCGTTGTCGCCAATATGAAGATGATTTGAGATTGTACTATTCGCACCTACCCAGACATTTTCTCCGAGTGTCGTGCGCCCTGCGATATTTGTATGACCACTAATTTCAGTTCGCGCACCAATGACCACGTCATGAGCTATGTTGACGCCAATGCCAACATGGCACTGCGCACCAATACGCGTAACACTGCCATGATGAAGTGCGCGAGACACGTTGGTATTGGCATGTATGTAGCAGTCTTCGTTAATTTCTACACCACCAAAGTGTTTTATATGTACTTTGCGACCTTTGATCATTTTTGGCAGCATGCCCTCGGTGCCAATAGTGCAATTAGGGCCTATATATACCCCTTGGTGCAGGTAAGTATTTGGGCCAATATAAGCCCCAGCTTCAACGGTTACACCTTTGTCTATATGGACCGGCTCACAAATTGTCGCACTAGGTGCAATGTTGACTTGCGCAGAAATAAAGTGACCTAAAGGTTGTTCTTTGTATGAAAACTCGTTGTGGAATTGATGGAAAATCTCATTTGCATCGGCACTGATAATAACGGGCTTGTCGGTGTCACAAAATAAATCCGTGGACAAAATACAAGCAACATTTGGATTTTTATTAGCTTGTAGAAAATACTTTCTTGCCGTTGCAAGCACCACAGACTGTGGTAACAAACCCCAACTGAAGTCAGTGCCGCGCACTTCTATAGGGGTGTCGAAATTGTGAAAAGTGCACAGCTCGAATGGCGCGAACAATGGCAAACCTTTTTCAATTTTCATAGACATAATATCGCCTCTGCAATTCTATTTGCGCCATTCGCGTCGAGGCGCTCTCCTTGCTTTGATGGTGTTGCGCTGTTCATAAAGTGTAGTAGTTTCTCTAAATTCACTTCAGTAAGAGGGTTTTCAAGTGGCCCAAGATTCAGACCTATATCAAGTTGTTGCCAAGCCTGAGCAATATTCACCTGATTATCTGCAATAGTGCCGTAGGCAAAAGGCAGTCCCAAATAACACATTTCATAGCTTAATGTACCTGCCGTGATGAGTGCTACATCACAAAAGCGGAGCATGGCAAGTAAATCTTGCTGATTCAGATGTAATTGAATGTTCTTCGGTTGTTCTTGGGTATAGAGCGTCGCGCTTCGTGATGTATCACTGCATGCAAGATGAATGGGATACACATACTGTTCACTGAGCTGTTTGGCTATGTGATAGCTCGCGCCACCATCATCTCCGCCACCGAAGCAAATAAACAATCCCCGTTGCGATGGCGTATAACTGTGCTCGGCTACACTGGGATTTAAGACAGCGAATTGAATACCCAGTAATAATGTCGGTGATGTTGTAAATGAGCAATGTTGATACCATTGTTTACATGCTGCAGGATTGATATTGATTAATAGTTCACTCTCATAATGTCCATCACAACGATTGTCATATTGGGCAAGTTTCAGCCCTTCACTTTTTAGTACTCGTTGATAAACACTATCGCAGTGATAGTGATCAACCAAAATAGTCTTAATGCCTAGCTGGTTGCACAAACGAGCAGTTTGTAATGCGTCATCCGCAGGTGAAACTGTATATACGTCATTAAAGTGATGTACTGTAGCAAGGGTGCTATCGAGCGAAATAATCGCGACGCATTGAGCCCCCTGACGTGTTAACGCTTTTGCTATCTCATTGCAGCGCGCAAAGTGGCCTTTGCCTACTTTGGCAGACACATTGAACCTAAGCGCTATCTTCATGATGCGTTTTCATTGCTTTAAAAAATAGCTCAGCCCTTATCCAGTCATCTGGCGTATCAATATCGTGCACAAGGTAATTTGGCAGAGCATGAATCATCGCGTTGGAGGAGTTGATAACAGGGTTAATCGTTTTATCTACCTCGGTTTTGTACCAGTAAAATTGGCCTGCATCATGATAAACGGGCTTTAAATCTTGCGAGCGGCTCTTCTGATGTTCAGGAAAGACTAATTCAGGTCCATTATTCTCGTACAAGAATCCACGGAATGGGCTGTAATGAAATTCAGTCGCAGAAAAGCACGCATTTTTAGTCTCTGTAGCGCTTAAATTATTAAACGATTCTTTTAGAATGTCCGCACTTAAAAATGGGCTAGTAGGGTAAATACAACATACATAGTCTACTTGTACCCCCTGATTTTCATAAAAGTCTAGCCCATGCTGAATCACTGCTCGGGTAGGGGTATGATCGCCAGAAAGGTCATCTGGGCGAAAGAATGGTACTTCAGCTCCGCATGTTCTGGCTTGCTCAGCTATTGCTGGGTCATCGGTTGAAACGATGACCTTATCAAATAAGCCGCTGTGCAGCGCTGTTTTAATGGCGTAGCAAATAATCGGTGTACCACAAAACGGCTTGATGTTTTTGTGCAAAATACGTTTACTGCCGCCACGCGCAGGAATTATTGCTAATTTCATGTGTTAACCGTGAAAGTGCATCAGGGTATCAGCACGTAAGCCCAAGCGCAGAGTTTCCAATGAAACAACCTCTTCATAGGCAATGTTGCCCATGTTCACATCCGCACCATATTGCTTGAGCATCCACACTTGTTGAGCCTTTTTGGGAGTCTCGAATATTAAGTCATTGAATTCAATTCCTGAGTGAATAACCTCATCAACAAGCCCCATACGTATTTCACCGTCAGCGCGATATAAACCCGCGGTGCCACTTTCACGACCCTCAAGGATTACTTTTTGTGCGCCAGCAGCTAGCTCATTTTTGATTTGCTCTACCCACTTAGAAGGAGAAACAATGACTTTGTCATCCTTCGAACCGACCTCTGAATACACAGTAAAATCTTTGGCAAAACGACTGATGATGTCGTTCTTTTCCTTTTGCGCCAGCGTGATGCTGCCATCAGAGATTTCGACGAGATCGAGCTCTAACTCCTTAAGCATGGCGATATAGTCTTCAACTTTTCCAGTGATGTACGCATATTCAAACAACGTACCGCCCAGACAAGGCTCGATATCAAATGACTTTATTAAATCTATTTTGTCTTTTAGGTTAGGGGTTACTAATGCCGTGCCCCATCCCAGTTTAATGACATCGATGAAGTCACCGCAGGTTTGTAAGGTGTCTTTAAGTTGCATCAGTCCCATGCCCTTATCCAGGACATTTGTACGACCTGCCATTCTCGGCTTAGCTGGGCGTTGTTGAATTAAAGTCATTGTCGATTCCTAATCACGTCAATAATTTATTGCACAAATAGATGCAGAAACTATGCCTAAGTTTACACAAATTTGTTACGCTTTCTCATTCTAGGGTAGAAGATTTGATTAATACACTAGGTAGATCGTCTTCCTATAGATTAAGTTAGATAGTGTTTGTTTTAAATCAAGGATTTATCAATGACGCAGCGTGACACTGAGATTGTAATTGTCGGCGCGGGACTGGCTGGTTGTACTGCGGCGCTAGAAGCGGCTAATGCGGGTCGCAGCGTCATTTTACTGTCAAAGATTCAGCCAATCCATTCTCACTCAGTCAGTGCTCGAGGTGGTATTAACGTCTCTGTAAATGAGCAATCAGCTCAAGAGCATATCGCCGATACGCTCAAGGCTGGCGCTGGCGCACAAAATTCAGATGCGGTTGAATACATGTGTAACCAAGCCGTTGATACGTTGCACTGGTTTGAATCATTGGGTGTGCACTTTGATAAAAGTGAAGATGGTCGCTATCAAACAAAAAAGTTTGGTGGTTGCCAGACGCCCAGAGCTTGTTTTGTCAAAGGTCGAACTGGCTTAGCGTTAATGAATACCTTACTCAAGCACATCCGCAAACACCCCAACATCCAAGTGCTCGATCAAGTACACGTGAGTGAGCTTATCAAAGTTGATGGCCGTATTATCGGTGTCACAGGTTGGCATAAGCGGGACGGTAGAGCATTGAGGGTGCGAGCAAACGCGGTGGTCATTGCCACGGGCGGCGGCTTGAATGTGTATCAAGAAACCACTAATGCGGTTGCAACAACAGGCGATGGTTTGGCTATGGCCTTGAGAGCCGGTGCTGCGCTAACAGATATGGAGTTTGTGCAATTTCACCCGCTTGGTTTGGGACACACGGGCATTCAAGTGCCTGAACCTGTGTTAGGTGCCGGAGGACATCTAATTAATAGTCAGGGTGAGCGGTTTATGAGCCGTTATGAGCCTCAGAAAATGGAGTTGGCAGGACGCGATAAAGTGTCTATAGCGATTGAGCGAGAATTACAAAGCCAAGGAGAAGACTTGGTTTATCTTGATTTGCGTCATATAGACCAACAACACCAGTTTGCTTTGCATGAAGCGGCTTCGTTAACTCAGACTTTCCTTGGTCTCGATATCCAAACAGATGTCATTCCCGTTAGACCATCAGCCCACTACTTAATGGGCGGGGTCGCGTGCGATCTTGATGGCCGAGTAGAGGATGCGCAGGGAGCGCAAATTGTAGGGTTATTTGCCGTTGGTGAAGCTGCTTGCAGTGGGGTACATGGTGCAAACCGTATCGGTGGCAACTCGTTGTTGGAGGTCGTAGTATTTGGTCGCCGAGTTGGTCAAATTGTGGCGCAGGAACCAGAACATCACTTGGCCTTGCCTGCCATTAAACCGGGCCTTAAAAACGATAAAACTCTGCAAGCGGATGCCAAATCACCCGCCGATATTTTGAATCTGCTAAGACGCAGCATGAGCGAGAATGCAGGTGTGCTGCGAGCAGCAACTAATTTAAAGGCTCACATAGGCACGTTGAAAGCACTCCAAGAGCAGGCAACTAATCTGAAAATTTCAGACCAATCAACAATCTATAACCAAGAGTTAGTGTTGCGCCAAGAACTTATGAATATGCTGGATGTTGCGATGGCTATTTCGTTGGCGGCATTATCGCGAGGGCAATCATTGGGTGCGCATTATCGTCAAGATGAAGAGCCAAATGTTCACGTTCATCCTTTCAATACCCGAGTGTTTTTAGATGATCATCAACTTCAAGTAATGCAGCGGGTTGCCGATATATGAATACAGTCACTTTATCAATTTATCGTTATGACATCGCTGATTCGAAGAGCGCCTATCATCAGGACTTTCACGTAAGCTACGAAGCCCATGATGTGCTGCTGAATTTGTTGTTTAAGATACAACAACAGCAAGATAGCAGTGTGTGTTTTGATAAAAACTGTCGCATTGGTCTGTGCGCTAGCTGCCGAGTAAATGTTAATGGTGACCAAGTGTTGGCATGCAGCGAGAATGTGGCGAAGTTGGTGGCAAAACATGGCGATACATTAATTATTAAACCTTATAACAGCAATAAAGCGGTGCGGGATCTTATTGTTGATCCGTATTACGACCGCAATGAGTTAACTAATTCGGAAGAGAATAATGAATAACGGATTTCTAGGCGCAGAAACACGCTTTAAGAAACCACCAAGTGACACCTTGGTAAACAGTGCATTCGCTTATGAGCTGGAGTGTAGTCGCTACGTAATGACAGGGCTGAGCATAGCGGATTTAGCACATGTGATGAATTTATCTATGGATGGGGTCGTTAAACCCGATGTAGCGTCGGCGCTTTTACAAGGACTGCGAGACGTTCACTTAGAGGGTGAAGAGCAAATCACGCTGGATCCAGCCGTGGGGGATAGCTACAACAATCGCGATAAATACCTGCAAAGTAAACTCCCTTCCCTTAGTGGCTACATACATATTGGTCGGGCGCGAAGAGAGGCCAGTACACTGGCGTGGCAACTTGCGTGTCGAGAAAAAATGCTCGAGGTATACCAAGCCCTCACGAAACTTGTGGCTACGTTTAACGACGTTATTGCCGAGCATCATGCAACCTACATGGCTGACTTTACGTATTTGCAGCATGCTCAACCAACGACCTTGGCACATTATTTACAAGGCTTCCAAATGCCACTCAGTCGAGACTTAGACCGAGTGGAAAATGCCATAAATATGGTCAATCAAAGCCCGGCATGCTCGGGCAGTGTGAATGGTTCACAGATCCCAATGGATCGTTATCGTATAGCGGAACTCTTGGAGTTCCCAAAGGTCATTGAGCACACCCGAGATGCGATGTGGGCACCTGATATGTGCTTAGACTTAATGCTACCTTTGAATTCAATTATGACCACGCTCGATAGAATCAGTGAAGAATTTATCGTGTGGAACAGTGCTGAGTTTTCATATTTACAGCTTGATGATGCGCACACGCGCACCAGTGTTATTATGCCGCAAAAGAAAAACCCCTATGGGTTGGCTTACATCCGCGGTCAAGCTCGTGCCCTCAATGGCAGTATGATGTCTTTACTGTCATGTAATCAAACTATCAGCGGTCAGCCTGATAATCGCTTGTATGCGTATGGTGAGTTACCGAGAGCAATGGACTATGTGGTGCAATGCTTGGCATTGTTTGAAGAGACGCTCAGCGCAGCAACTTTCAATAAAGACCAGTTAGCAAAAGCCGCAGCTGATAATTTTATTATCTCAACGGATTTGTGTGACATGCTTGTTAAGCACGCAGAATTAGATAATCGCAGTGCCCATAAAATCATCGGTCGCGCAGTTCGAAATGCGATTGATGAAAACACAGCCGTACTCACATTAGACGGCGTATCAAAGGCAGCAAGTGAGCTAAGTATTACCCTACCGAACATCAGTCAAAGTGCATTCGACGAAGTCAGTAATATTGCGTCATTAATAATGCTACGAAAAGGCGTTGGCAGTGCTCATCCTGAATCGGTGTCTGCGCTTGCGAGCAAAATCACTGAGCGCCTAAATGCGGCTAACACCTATGCCATGAGTCTCGATTTTTCGGGATTCGAACAACGTTTTATGGCACGCGTTTCTGATTATATTAATGTTCTTGAGGGTGAATGTGAGCGCTAATTTATATCGAGATATCCAAGGCCATCGAAGCGATAAAGTATGTGTTTTCCAAGGTGAGCGTGCACTGACCTATGGGCAATTCTACAAGGCTATAAATGACTTTGCCGCGGCAATTCAAGCCTGCGGTGTTGAGCAAGGGCAGCGCGTTGCAGTGGAGCGCTTCAGCGGAATCGATTTGCTGGTGGCGTACTATGGTTGTGCACTCATCGGTGTCTCTGTGGTGCCTTTACCATTTGTTGACCAAGAGCGTATTGAAGGTGCAATGCAAGCGAGTCAGGCAGTGTTGAAGCTAACGCAAATGCCGAGCACGAAAGAGACGCCAAGCTTACCTGTGACGCAGGGCGACAATGAGGAAGCCATGGTCATCTTTACCTCCGGCACGACTTCGTCAAAGCTCAAAGGAGTGAGGCTATCCAATCAAGGCATTAGTGATATTTGCCATTTTATGAATACGCAAATGCACATGGATGCGCAGTGCACCGAGCTGGTCTTTGCATCCTTGGATCATGCTTTTGGCTTTGGCCGTTGCCACAGCATCCTGCAAATGGGGGAACGTTGGTATTGCCGCAAAGTCTCAACAATCCATTTAGTGTTTTTAATCTTGTCGAACAGCACCAATGCAATGCGCTATCTTCTGCGCCTTCAATGATCGCAGCCTTGTTGCGCTTGGGCAGTGATCAATTGAGTGGCTTAGTTGAGCGTGTTAAATGGATTCAAACCGGTGCGATGCGCTTTGATCCGTTATTTAGAGAGCAATTGTGTGAAGCACTGCCGCATACACGCATTTTTTTGCACTATGGCCTGAGCGAAGCCATGCGCGTGACCTTCTTTGAATTAAATACCCATTTACACAAGGCGAACACTGAAGGACCTGCATCCGCTTGTTCGAAAATTCGTATTATTGACGACCAAGGTCGAGAAGTTGCGCAAGGTCACTCTGGTCGCATTGCTATCCAAGGAAGTAATTTGTGTCTTGGTTATCTGGACAACGAATATTGGCAGAGCCAACTTATAGGTGGGTGGTTTGCTACCTCTGATCTAGGCTATTTAGATGAAGATGGATACCTTGTTTTTCTAGGCCGATATGATGATGTGATCAATTATAATGGCGTGCTCGTGCACCCTGATGAAATTGAATCAAAACTGTTATCCTTGTTCCCTAAAAATGCTTTTTGTGTTGTTGGTATGCCAGATCCAGGTAAAGTGAAAGATGCAATTGTTACCTTGTGCATTGAAGGGGATAGCGATATTACTATGCGTGATGTGGCAAATCACATGCAAGGTAAAGATGCTAACTTGATGCCAAATAAATTGGTCAAGGTGGCAACACTACCAAAAACTCGCTCTGGTAAAGTCAGTCGAGCAGAATTAATAAAACAATTAGTGAGTTGATTTAATACAATGAATTATAAAGAAAAAATATGCGAGATTGTGGCTGGGCAACACAGCGATATCGAACTGAATGATGACTCTTTGGCTGCTGGTTTTGCTGAAATAGGCCTAGATTCTATTGATGTGATGACGCTTATTCTCCTCATTAAAAAAGAGCTAGGCGTAGAAATTGATGACGATGCATTGTTAGACATCGCCTCAATAGACGACTTGATCGGTTACGTACAAAGCCAAAATTAATTTTGATAGGGCCTGCGTTTAGGTGGGCCATTTACCCATGCATATATGTCATCACGCATTAGCTCTGTGGTGGCATCATAAAATTCCCGCATCGAAAAGCTCCAAATATCACCACCGCCGACGCAGATTTTCTGCAGTGCATGTTGCTGCTCGAAATGGGCAAATATTTTCTGATTTTTATCCCTATTGATATCGCAATCGCGATAGGTGACACCATGATAATATGGCTCAACTCGAACGCCATCAGGATATTCGATTGGGTGTAAAAACTCTTTGGTGTAGCGATATGGGACATTCATATCTGCTTCGCATTGATGTACCAAACTCACAATTTGAGCTGGATGAATACCGATGGAAACGAAGCGAGCATCAAGCTCTAGCATGCGAGCAAAAGGGGTATGCTGCCCATAACTATGACGAGACGTGTTATCACATATATAGCGAGCCTTCGAACCAATCGCGGCGCGAGAAGAGAAAGGGTGAAGCTGCCTAATCGCTTCAGGTTTCTGCCTTACAAACTCACAAAAAGGCCCTGTTTCAGCGGGCGTCTTGGTGATAGAAAACGGTGTGTCGGTATTACACAGCGAAAAGCTATGGGTAGGAACAACTAGGGTTCCTGATTCGCTCAATAGCTCTTGTATGACTTGAAAATGCAAGTCAAATAACTGTGCTTTTGATAACTCCAAAGAGATCCCCAGCTTGCCGACATGGCCTGTAACGTAAACTACGCTACCTGGTCGCACACCTGATTGTGCATAGGCTTGAATTAATTCCTGCGTGGAAAATGGCAGTGACACAATTACACCTCACTAAGCGCACTGGTAATCAGTCGTACAACGGTATCTTGCTCTTCGTTCGACAAAGTAGGATACAGCGGTAAAGAGATGCAACGTGCATAGTAGTGCTCGGTGTTCGCTAAAGTTTGGCATCCCAACGCTTGATAATAAGGCTGCTTATACACAGGAATGTAATGCACTTGCACACCAACACCTTGCTCTCGCAGCCGATTAAATACCGCTAATCGTTTTTGTGCATCCACTTGTACAACATATAAGTGATAGCTACTTACACCGTCGATGACGTGCTTAAGAGGCTCAACTTCTGTGTGTGCAAAAGCTTTATCGTAATATTGCGCAAGTGCATTTCGTTTAATTACCCACGTTGATAAATTCTTTAGCTGACTCACACCTAATGCGGCATTCAAATCCGGCATGCGGTAGTTATAACCCAGAAGGTGTTGTTCATAATACCAAGGCGGAGAGTCGTCGCTGTTGTTTGCTTTAGTGATACCGTGCGAGCTATACAATCGCATGGTATCAGCGAGTTCCGCATTATTCGTCAGTGCCATACCGCCTTCAGCTGTGGTAATCATTTTTACCGGATGGAAGCTAAACACACTAATATCGGAGTACTCACAACAACCTACAGGTTTGCCTTGGTATTCACCGCCTAGCGCATGGGATGCATCTTCTATAATTTTTATATCATAAGGGGCAACCAGTTTTGCGATAGCCTGCATGTCACAGGATTGTCCCGCAAAATGAACCGGTATCAGCACTTTAGGTAAGCGATTGTTTGCTTGCGCTTGCGAAAGTTTTTGTTCTAGGGCATCAAGAGATAAGTTACCAGTGCTGGAGTCGATATCAACGAATTCGACCTCAGCACCACACATGCGAGCGCAATTGGCAGACGCCACAAACGTATTGGCAGAAGTCCATACGGTATCTCCTGGGCCGACGTCGAGAGCAAGGCAGGCAATGTGCAACGCGGATGTGGCACTGTTTACGGCAACCGCATGAGCGACAGAGCAAAATTCAGCGACGCTGTTTTCCAATTCCGTGACCTTGGGTCCTTGAGTCAAGAAGTCTGAGCGCAAGCACTCAATTATCGCGCGCTCATCTTCAGCGTTGATAGTTTGACGACCATAAGACTTCATAGCATCGCCTTGGCGTTAAACGCCACGATCTCTTCTTGGCTTAAATAGTGCTCATTATTCAATGAATTATACTCGTATCCTGGTTCAACAGGGTGGCCACGTTCCCCAAGTGCATTGACCGTAAAATCATTGTTGCGACTGTGGAATTTAATACCGGGTGCGATAACGAAGTGGTCGTCGTACTCGTAGGTGTCGAAGCTCAATTCGGCAGGGCACATAACTTCATGCACTTTTTCACCAGGGCGAATACCGATAATTTTTTGTTCTAACTGCGGTGCCATAGCTGACGCAAGATCAGTGATTTTGATCGAGGGGATCTTCGGCACAAAAATTTCACCGCCTTGCATACGCGCAAAATTCTTAAGTACAAAATCTACACCTTCTTGGAGACTGATCCAAAAGCGGGTCATATCGGGGTGAGTAATAGGAATGTGGTCGCGACCTTCATCAATAAATTTTTGAAATACTGGGACGACAGATCCACGTGAGCACACAACATTTCCGTAACGGACAACAGAAAACGTGGTTTTGTGTCCGCCAGAGATATTATTCGCAGCGACAAAGAGTTTGTCAGATGCCAATTTTGTGGCGCCGTAGAGGTTGATTGGGCTGGCCGCTTTATCGGTTGATAGCGCGATGACCTTTTCAACGTCGTTATCCAGAGCAGCATCAATCACGTTCTCAGCGCCATTGATGTTAGTCTTTATGCATTCCATTGGGTTGTATTCTGCAGCAGGAACTTGTTTTAGGGCAGCGGCATGAATGACGTAGTCAACGCCTCGCATTGCTTTGCGTAAGCGCTCTTTGTCACGAACATCACCAATGAAGTAACGCATACACGGTTCGTTATAGTCTTGCTGCATTTCGAACTGCTTAAGTTCGTCACGAGAATAGATGATGATTTTCTTTGGTTTGTAGCGTGCTAAAAGCGTGCCTACATACTTTTTACCAAAGGAGCCAGTGCCCCCAGTGATCAAAATTGACTTGTTGTCGAACATAACCAAAACCTGCTTTGGATTAGATACTCACCAAGGACTTAAACATTTCTTAATGACACCAAACCCAATAAGAAATTTAAAGCGCTTAATAAATAACGTTTATTTGGCGATTTTTATATTACTTTAGCGTACTAAGCACTATCTATGCCAATAAAGTTGCGGTAAATAACCTACTGACATACCGAAATTTTTACTTCAACCTTCACCGCATCAATAGACACGCTATTTTATAGGTTATTTTTGCGTGTTTTTTGAACTATACTTTACTATTCGCTTTGCTCACAGCAGGTATTATTGGAGAGTGGTATGAAAGTAGGTCAACCTTCGAGTGCGTTGAACACCCAAGCAATCAATAACCTCAACAAATTAGATCAACAGCTTGCCTCAGGTAAGCGTGTAAATTCTGCGGCCGATGATGCTGCAGCATTGCAAATTATTGACCGCCTAACTTCTCAGCAAAACGGGTATTCTCAAGCCAGTCGCAATGCTTATGACGGTATATCTTACGCTCAGGTGAGCGAATCTGCGTTGAGTAACGTTAACGATGCCGTGTCTCGCATACGTGAATTATCAATTCAATCTGGAAACGGGGCATTAAATGACAGTGACCGTCAGGCTTTGCAAGAGGAAGTTGCGCAGTTACAAGAAGAAATTGGCAGCACATTAGAACAAGCGAACTTCGCAGGGAAACCTTTGTTTGATGGGCAAAGCGTGTCATTCCAAATTGGTGCTGACGCCAACCAAACGAATACGCTCAACGCGCCGAATAGCGACTTTCTAAACGCGATAAATTCAATTGATATTTCTACACAGGCGGGAGTTGAGTCGGCATTGCAGATATCCGATGATGCATCACAACTTGTGAATGAACAGCGCTCACAGTTAGGTGCGTTTGAGAACGCGCTTTCGAGTAGCATCCGCAGTTTGTCACAACAGAACGAGAATATCGCAGCGAGCCAAAGTCGAATTCAAGATGCTGACTACGCTCGGATAGTCAGTGAGCGCACTGCGAACGACATCCTAAGCCAAGCATCCATCGCTTTGCGAGGCCAAGCAAACCAAAATGCAGCGTCAATATTGGGCCTGATATCCAATTAGAGTTTAATTTAAATCAATAAAGCATAGGAAAAGTGACTGATTTTTGGCATATACGTCAAAAAAGTGCCACTTTTCCTTGAATCCTCCCCTCACTGCAATACAATCTATTGTTATTACAATCGCTTAGTTTTTGTGGCGCCGGGATGATCCTGATTCTTGATGATAATAATAATAGAGCTTTAGGCTTAAGTTACGCGTTAACGTTTGTTGGCGAAGCGAATAAAATCATATCTTCTACAGACTTAGCGCAAGCAGCTAAATCCACTGAAGAAGCTATTGTGGTGTTAGGGGCGCTCAGTCATGCCCAACATCAACAGTTCATCAAATCACACCCTGAGTTGCCTTTTTTGCTCATCGGTGAAACCCTGAAACCATTATTGGAAATTGCTAACGTAATAGGCCTAATCAGCGAGCCGTTCAATCAAGATATCACCACACAGTTATTGCATGATTGTCAGCAATATCTGCGCATGAAACCGAGTTCAGGTAGTACAAAAAAACCTAAAGCATTTAATGGGTTAGTGGGTGACACTGACGCGGTTAACCATGTACGCTTTCTCATATCACAGGTTGCCAAAACGGATGCTAATGTACTTATTCTTGGCGAATCGGGTACGGGTAAAGAAGTGGTTGCCCGTAATGTGCATTTATTATCTGGGCGACACAAAGGGCCGTTTGTCCCGGTGAACTGTGGTGCGATACCCGGTGAATTGCTAGAAAGCGAACTATTTGGTCATGAGAAGGGGGCGTTTACTGGCGCTATTTCTGCGCGAAAGGGGCGCTTCGAACTCGCTCAAGGCGGTACACTGTTCCTAGATGAAATTGGCGATATGCCTTTGCAGATGCAGGTGAAATTACTGCGCGTCCTGCAAGAGCGCAGTTATGAACGTGTGGGTGGCACCAAACCTATTCAAGCAGATGTGCGTGTTATCGCGGCAACACACCGTGACTTAGAGGAAATGATTGAAGCGGGTGATTTCCGCGAAGATTTGTATTATCGCCTCAATGTTTTCCCTATCGAAAATCCGGCGCTGCGTGAACGCGCTAATGATATTGGCTTATTACTCAAAGAACTGACGAAGCGCGTACAACAGCAAAGTGGTCAGGGCGTTAAATTCACTGACCGAGCAATCGAGAGCTTGCAAGCCCATACTTGGCCCGGCAACATCCGCGAACTGGGTAACCTCGTTGAACGTATGGTGATTATGTTCCCTGATCAAGTGGTCGATGTGCCTGACTTGCCAAGTAAGTATCAGCACGTTGATGTTGAGGCATTTGTACCAGAATACCCAGAAGAGCTGCTCGAGCGCCAAGCGTTGAACGATATATTCGGGGCTGGTTTCGTTGAAGAAGATGATGACCAAGATACCCCTGAGCATGGCCAAAGTGCTGATATGGGCATGTTGCCTGATGAAGGCATCGTTCTTAAAGATTACTTGGGTGAACTAGAAATCAGCCTTATTACTCAAGCGCTTGAACGCTATGACTATGTGGTGGCTCGTGCTGCGGAAATTCTTGGCGTGCGTCGCACCACCTTGGTGGAAAAAATGAAGAAGTATGACCTTAATCGGGATTAAATTTTTTACCCTCGATAAGGCCGCATATTGCGGCCTTTTTTGTGCTTGCTCAGCTAGGTTTTAGTCGAAAGACACATGACAAAAGTGCGGGTTCTCAACAAGGACTTTGAGTTGTGCGATGTTATCCAGCACCACACGTTGTTCGCTTTTCCCAACCAACACTTTGATGCATTCTTCGTGCTGAGTATTCGTTGCAGTATCGAGTGCCGTGCCTTCGACGATACCGCCCGATTTCAATGTAAGTTCAATCGGGTAGTTAAACATGCACACTATTTCTATGTAGTCATACTGACTGCAACTAATCATACGTGAACCATTACTAAAGAATTTACTGTGTGGCTTGCTTGCGGAAGCAGCCTCGTTTTGGCAAATCCGTTGCCAAGTAAACATAACACCGCTAACTCTGCTTTCTGCCCTTTAATTCCTTTCGCACAGCATCGCGAATGTGTGTATGTAATTCAAGCACTCGTTCTATGTCATCAAGACTCAGGGCGAGGTTTTCTAGCATCACAACACTCACGTTAAACTCAGGGTAGTGCAAAGACATTGACATGTAACCTTCTACATAGCCCGTGTGGCTTAACTCAGTGAGGCCATCGTCGAGGTTAATGCGAAGACCATAGCCATAATGCATATTGGGCCAGAAAAACTGCATTTGCGTGTGTGCACGTGTCATGAGTGTATAACTCTTTGGCGCTAATAATGCACCCGAGTGCAGTAGCTGTTGAAATCTAGCGAAAGTTCGTGCTGACGCTATCAGCCCGCCAGCAGGAAGCAAAGCGCGGTCAATTACAAGATTAGAAGGCGAAGGCGGTTGTGCTTCGTTCCAGCCAGTAGCAAGGGAAGGCAGATTTTGCCCAATTGTATTGATTGAACCGGTTTTTGCGTAGAGTGCATCTAGGGCATTGTCTTTAGCAAATTGGGTTATTTGTTCACTAAAGGGCTGCTTATTCACCTTTTCTAACACTTGACCGAGTAATGTATACCCTAAATTTGAATACTGAAACTGGCTTCCTGGCGCAAAGCGCACTGGTGTTCCTAGGGCGACTACTCCTGAGGTATGGCTTAATAAATGATGCAGCGTGATACGCTCATCATAGCGTTGAGCGTTATCTGCGTGAGAAGCATCAGAAAATAGATAGCTGTTTAAAGAATGCGATAAGTCGAGTTTCCCTGCATCCAGTGCTTGCAAAATTAAGGTCGCGGTCACTTGCTTTGACAGCGATGCCACCACAAAGCTCGAATCTACATTGAGATTATCGCCAACGCTTAGTTCCAATACAGTTTTACCATCTTCTAGCATGATCAAGTTGCCGCTAAATGGCAAAGAGGATGTGTCCATTACTTCTTGGACTACAGAGCGCATTTTGTGCGTGTGCGTATCAGAATTTGTCTGCTGCGTAGGTAACTCCTGCGCGGTGTAAGCTGAAATAGGGGGGAGAAGCCCACAGCAAGCTAGCAGTATAGAAATAACGTGAGTACGCATAGGTCGTCCTTTACTCGGTTGCAGCAGCGAATCGTGAAGCTTTCTTATTGAAATGTAAAGAAATAGGTCTTTATTTTTTTGGTTGGTATAGCCATTGACGCAAAGAACAGTTCAAAGTCCACAAGTAAGGTTTACTTTGAACTGTTCTTCACATTACGACAAATAATATTGCGGTGTGTGATAGTACGAGTACCTTATTTATACATGGATAAGACTTCTTCTTTGCGATAGCAGTCGTCATGATGGTCGTTGACCATGCCGCAGGCTTGCATGTGTGCATACACGGTTGTTGAGCCAAGAAATTTAAAACCACGTTTTTTTAGGTCTTTAGCAAACGCATCGGATTGTTCACTGGTGGCAACATAATCCGCTTTAGAGCGAATGGAATTTACACGTGGCTTATGGTCCACAAACTGCCATTGATAATCGCTGAAACTGCCAAATTCGTGCTTAATTTCTAAAAAGCGTTGGGCGTTGTTGATGGTGGCGAGGATTTTGAGCTTATTGCGGACAATGCCTTCATCCGCAAGTAGTCGCTCTATGTCTTTATCATCAAAGGCAGCAACTTTGCGGGCGTCAAAGTTGGAAAACGCTTTGCGGTAGTTGTCGCGCTTTTTCAAAATGGTGTACCAGCTCAAGCCTGCTTGTGCTGATTCCAAGGTTAAAAATTCAAACAAGGTGTCGTCATCATAGATAGGTACGCCCCATTCCTCGTCGTGATAGGCGACGTAATCTGCTTTTGTTAAATCAACCCAATGGCATCGTTCGCACATATTCGCTTCCTTGAAATTACACTTAATATTGCAGTTCCTACACCATAGCAGTTAACTGTTTTTATATACAGTGTCATTTTTTTGTTTTTTCACAATCATCTTCTAACGTATTGTAAATTATGAAAATAAAAGTTGGTACGCTTTGTGCTTTTGTTAAGGGAACCCTGTGTTTAAGAGTAAATAACAATGGCTTTAGCGAGTGTAATAACCCCGCAAATCTTTCAACATGGACAGTTTGTCTCGCCACTGGCGCATGAAGCGTACGTGGGTGAGCTCAGTGATCTTCGACTCCAGGCGAGTTGGTTGAGTCACCTTGTCGATACCATGCCCGCGGGTGTGGTGGTGCTTGATGGGCAGGGGATGATTGCTAAAGCGAATCAAATTGCTATCGACATGTTGGGTGAGCCACTCGAAGGTGAGAAGTGGTTTAGTATTATTCAGCGCTCATTTCGCCCACAACAGGACGATGGCCATGAGGTCTCGTTACGAGATGGTCGCCGTATAAAGCTCGAGATACGCGCATTGGCGCCAGAGCCTGGGCAACTCATTCTCATGACAGATTTAACTGAAACCCGTCAGCTACAAGCTCGTCTGGCACACATGCAACGTTTGAGTGCGCTGGGAAAAATGGTGGCAACACTTGCGCACCAAGTGCGCACTCCTCTGTCTGCAGCTATGTTATATGGTGCAAATCTTGGTTCTCAGCGCCTTAACAGTGAGTCTCGTACACACTTCCACGGCAAGTTGATGTCGCGTTTAAAAGACTTAGAAAGCCAAGTAAACGACATGCTGCTGTTTGCCAAAAGCGGCGAACAACAGGTAGTTGAACCTATGTCTCTTGGTCAGCTATTAAGCGAAGTAAAGCACGGTGCGGATGCCATGCTCTGTGAAAATGGTGCTCAACTACATGTGCAATTACCTGAACCTGATGTACAAGTGATGGGCAATCGCACAGCCCTTGCCAGTGCGATTAACAATTTGATTCACAACAGCCTACAGGTCATTGAACAAGACGCACACATTCATTTGAGCGCGGCGCGTTGCCCTGAGGATGACAGCAAGGTTGATATTATCCTGCGCGACAATGGTCCGGGGATCGGTGATGAATTAAAGCACAAAATCTTTGAGCCCTTCTTCACCACCAAACGACAAGGTACGGGTTTAGGGCTTGCCGTGGTTGCATCAGTAATGAGTTCCCACAAAGGGCAGGTGAGAGTAGTCGATGCGCCACAAGGGGGAGCGCAGTTCATTCTTAGCTTGCCAGTTTTCGACGCCCATCCACAGGAGGACAATCATGAGTAATTATGTCTTAGTGGTCGAGGACGATCCCGGTTTACGTGAGGCGTTAACCGACACATTGTCATTAGCCGGAGTGCAATGCATCGCCGCAAAAAGCGGTGAAGATGCGATTATGATGCTCAAAGAGCATGACGTTTCTTTGGTTGTTAGTGATGTACAAATGCCAGGGATCAATGGCATAGAATTATTAAAGAGTATCAAACTCAATTACCCTGAGTTGCCTGTGTTGATGATGACCGCCTATGCCACCATTGACGATGCAGTTGAGGCGATGCGTCTTGGGGCGATTGATTATATGGCAAAGCCATTTGCGCCAGAGGTGTTACTCAATCTTGTGAGCCGCTATTTACCTGCTGAAACACCTGCGCACAAAGGCCCGATTGTGGCGGACGCCAAAAGTTTGGCGCTTATCGAGTTGGCCAATAAAGTGGCTGACAGCGAAGCCAGCGTTATGGTGATGGGGCCAAGTGGTAGTGGTAAAGAAGTGCTCGCGCGCTACATTCACGACCAGTCTGGACGGGCCAAAGAACCTTTTATCGCCATTAATTGCGCAGCTATTCCCGAGAATATGTTGGAGTCTACATTATTCGGTTATGAAAAAGGCGCATTTACCGGTGCTATCAATGCCTGTCCTGGTAAGTTTGAACAAGCGCAAAACGGCACTATTTTGCTCGATGAAATCACTGAAATGGACTTGAGTTTGCAAGCCAAATTGCTGCGGGTACTACAAGAGCGCGAAGTCGAACGTTTAGGCAGTCGTAAAACTATTGCACTTAACGTGCGCGTGTTGGCCACTTCAAACCGTGATTTAAAAGAGGCGGTGAAAGAGGGCGTGTTCCGTGAGGACTTGTTCTACCGACTGAATGTATTCCCGCTAAAGTGGTTACCACTTTGCCAGCGCCCAGGCGACATTGTGCCATTAGCTGAGCACTTGCTTGAACGTCATTGTCAAACCGCGAAAATGCCGTTAGCAAGTTTAAGTGATGCAGCTAAGCAACGGCTTCTTGCCCATGCATGGCCGGGGAATGTGCGCGAATTGGAGAATGTGATTCAACGGGCATTAATCCTCAAATCGGGCAATGTGGTGGATGAGTCTGCAATTTACATTGAAGAACTTGTTAATGCGCCTAGCTCAATCACACATGCATCTGAACCAGACATTCACGCTGTGGTGCCCACAGTCGAGCATCGCTGCGAACCGGATGAATTCGCGGTGGATGAACAATATACCTTTAAAGACGAGTTAAAGAGCAAAGAGCATAAAATTATTTTAGATACGCTCGCGCGCTTTAACGGCAAACGTAAAGACGTTGCCGACGCGTTAGGTATCAGCCCACGTACTTTGCGCTATAAGATTGCACAAATGCGTGAGCAGGGTATTCAACTGCCTGCTTAATCTCACCTTGAAAGCCCAAATCTGCTTTGGGCTTTTTTATTCTTCGTCAATTTAATGCCAGCTTAAAAAGTCATCACCGTCAAAAAATAAAACAGATAACCTATTGTTTTTATTGGGTAAATTTATTGGCACGCTTAATGCTTTGTTAATCCTAAGATTTATTTATCCAGTGATGTGCAAAATGAAAGTTGAAGCCAACTCATTGTTCCAAGAAATGCAAATGATTGCGCAAGAAGCGCAAGCGCGAAACCCACTTAAACCTGTGATGCCACAGACAACGTCATCCGCGCAATTTGGTGAACTACTAACCAACGCAATTGATACTGTTAACGGCCTACAGCAAGATGCTAAGTCAAAAGTGACGGCAGTTGAAATGGGTGACCGCCGTGTGTCGTTAGCAGAAGCGATGATCGCATCACAAAAATCGTCCGTGGCGTTTGAGGCAACCGTGCAAGTACGTAACAAGCTGGTTGAAGCCTACAAAGACATCATGAACATGCCTGTTTAACGGATAGCGGAGAAGAGTCGTGGCGCAAGCAAACCAATCTACAGATCTCGCCCTAGCCAGTGGTGGTGTCGATTTGGGCACCGGTGGTGATGATCATCATCAAGAACAAAAATCTGGAGTTCTCGGCGCATTGAGCGGTGTCGATATGCTGCGTCAAGTCACGCTTATTGTTGCTCTGGCTATCTGTTTAGCGATTGCGATTTTCATCATTATCTGGGCACGCCAGCCGGACATGCGTCCACTGGGTAAAATGCCGACAGAAGAATTGATTCAGACGCTTGATTTTCTCGACGCGCAAAAAATTGATTACCAGCTTGATGGCAACGTCATCATGGTGCCAGAAGATGCCTATCAAGACATCAAACTTAACATGACTCGCGAAGGTTTAACCCAAGGCCCAGACTCAGGTACCGACATCCTGATGCAAGACATGGGTTTTGGGGTTTCTCAACGCTTAGAGCGTGAGCGTCTCAAACATTCTCGCGAGCAACAACTAGCACGCACTATTGAAGAGTTAAACAAGGTAACCCGTGCCAAAGTGTTGCTGGCTATTCCAAAAGAAAACGTATTTGCGCGGATTGAAAAACAGCCTTCTGCAACGGTCGTGTTAACGGTTAAACGTGGTCGTAATCTTAACAGTGAAGAAATTGACTCTGTGGTTGATATTGTGGCTTCTGCAGTGCAGGGCCTATCGCCAGAGCGTGTGACCGTAACTGACCAAAATGGCCGTTTACTCAACTCTGGCTCGCAAAACTCATTATCTGCACGTTCACGTAAAGAATATGAAATTGAGCGTCAGCGCGAGCAAGAGTATATTGAAAAAATCGACAGCATAATGATCCCTGTGGTCGGCTTGGGCAACTACACAGCGCAAGTAGACTTAATCATGGACTTCAGCGCAGTTGAAGAAACGCAAAAACGTTTCAACCCAGATTTACCGGCAGTGCGCAGTGAAACCACGCTTGAAGAAAACAACATTGGTGGTCTAGCTGTGGGGATTCCAGGTGCGTTGACGAATCAACCACCCGTAAATTCAAATATTCCCGAGAACGCGATGAATGAGCAAAACGCACAATCAACGTCACCTTCTCGTAACCATAAAGAAGCAACCCGTAACTATGAATTGGACACAACCATTTCGCATAAACGTCAACAAACGGGTGTGATTCGTCGAATCAGTGTATCCGTGGCGGTAGATTATCTGCCAGGCGCAGGTGCCGATGGTCAGCCAGCACCGCGTACTGAACAACAACTCAATAATATCCGCCGCTTACTGCAAGGTGGAGTGGGCTTTGACCTACAACGTGGCGATGCGTTAGAAGTGGTCAGCGTGCCTTTCGTACGTGAAGACGCGAGCGTTATTGAAGAGTTACCTTTGTGGGAGCAAAATTGGTTCATTAAATTGGTGCGCTTGGGCTTAGGTGCCTTGGTCATTATCGTACTGATTGTCGCGGTGGTTCGCCCGATGTTGAAACGCCTAATTTACCCGGATGATACACTTGAAGCGTATGATGAGGAATCACTCACTTCAGGCGTGGATATCGGTGATAATACGTTGGATATGCTCAACACTGAATTTGATTCAGCATCAGTTGGCTTCTCACCCGATGGCACACTGCAGTTACCAGATTTACACGGCGACGAAGACCTACTTAAAGCAGTTCGCGCTCTGGTCGCAAATGAGCCAGAATTATCATCACAAGTAGTTAAAGCATGGTTGAACGAAGATGACTGAACAACAAGAAATAGTTAAAGCCAAATTCGATGTCGATAAGCTCGAAGGGGTTGAAAAAGCAGCCATCCTACTTTTGAGCTTGTCCGAAGAAGATGCAGCGCAAATATTAAAGCATTTAGAACCTAAACAAGTTCAGCGCGTGGGCATGACCATGGCGTCACTGGATGATCTAAGTCAAGACAAAATTAGTGCCGTACACAATCTATTTATTGAGCAAATACAACAGTTTAGTACTATTGGTTTCCAATCTGAAGATTTCATTAAGAAAGCGCTCACTGCAGCGCTAGGCGAAGATAAAGCAGCCAGTTTGATTGACCAAATTGTGATGGGTTCAGGTGCTAAAGGTCTAGATTCATTGAAGTGGATGGACTCCAAGCAAGTGGCGAACATTATTCGCAACGAGCACCCGCAGATTCAAACCATTGTGCTGTCTTACTTAGAACCAGAGCAAAGTGCTGAAATCTTGGCGCAGTTTCCTGAGAAAGTGCGACTTGATCTCACCATGCGTATCGCCAATTTAGAAGAAGTTCAGCCAGCGGCATTGCAAGAATTGAACGAAATCATGGAGAAACAGTTTGCTGGTCAAGCGGGTGCCCAAGCCGCGAAGATGGGCGGCTTAAAAGCTGCGGCAGATATCATGAACTATCTCGATACCAATATCGAAGGCCAGTTGATGGATTCAATCCGCGAGCACGACGAAGAAATGTCGCAACAAATCCAAGACTTAATGTTCGTATTCGAGAACTTAATGGATGTGGATGACCGAGGTATTCAAGCTATCTTGCGTGAAGTACAGCAAGACGTGCTGATGAAAGCAATTAAAGGCGCGGACGATGGTCTTAAAGATAAGATCCTTAACAACATGTCCAAACGCGCTGCTGACATGTTGCGAGATGACCTTGAAGCGATGGGACCTGTGCGTGTTAGTGAAGTTGAAGCCGCGCAAAAAGAAATTCTATCGACTGCGCGTCGTCTTGCTGATTCCGGTGAGATCATGCTTGGCAGTGGTGGTGGCGAGGAGTTCCTATAAGCCATGAGCGACACTAAATTGCACCGTGGAAGACCACTTGATGCCAGTGAAGCAGCCGATGAACTGTTGCAAAATTGGCCCATTCCTAATGTCTCAGCGAAACCTGAGTCATTGCAAGGTCGCTCCACGGCATTTGGTACTCCATTAGAAGAGCTTTACCGTACCCATGTGGAAAATGAGGTTGTTGAAGAAGGCGATGACTCCCATGTGCACGCCCCTCAAGAACAGGACTTCCCAAAACTCACGATGGAAGAGTTGGAGCAAATTCGTCAGGATGCGTATGAAGAGGGATTAAAGCAAGGCCATGAACAAGGTTATATAGACGGGTTTGAAAAAGGTGTTAGCGAAGGTAAAGAAGCGGGCTTCAAAGAAGGTGTAAAACAAGGCAATGAACAAGGCCTTGAAGATGCCAAACCACTGATTGATGAGCAATTGACTGTGCTTAAAGCGATGCTTGAGTCACTCGATGAGCCAGTTAAGCACCTTGACCAACAAGTGGAAAATGAAGTGCTATTTTTAGCCAGTGAACTGGCCAAAGCTATTACCTTGCATGAGATAAAAACGCACCCTGAGGTGATTCTCAATGCCCTTAAAGCGGCAACGGATGCTCTGCCGAGCAATGAAGCACAATGTCAGATTTACCTGCACCCTGAAGATTTAGAAATCGTCAGTGTGCATTTTGATGAGCAAGCCCTTGCAAATCGCCACTGGCAATTACTCGCAGAGCCAACGCTAGAGCGTGGCGGCTGCCATATTAAGCAGCAACGGTCCTCAATCGATATGGGGTTGTCCCAGCGAATGACTCAAGTTATTGAGAGTTTCTTACAAGATGCGGGTGTGCATGTTGAAGGGAAGGATTAAATAATGTCCTTACCCCTACTTGAGCGTTTGCAAGAAAAGCGTAAATACATCCACCAACCTTCAGTGTCTGTTGCTGGCAGTTTGACTCGCGTTGTTGGTCTTACCCTTGAGGCAAAAGGGCTACATGCGCCTGTGGGTAGCCAATGTTTAGTGGAAACTAATCAAGGCATGGTTGAAGCAGAAGTGGTGGGCTTTAACGACGATATTTTATACCTCATGCCCAACGACCGTATTTCGGGTGTGCTACCAGGGGCTCGCGTTATTCCTCAAGCGAAACAACCAGGTTTACCAGTGGGGATGAGCTTATTGGGACGCGTGGTTGATGGATTGGGACGCCCTCTAGATGGACTCGGTCCTGTGCGCGCTGAAAATCATGTGCGTTTTGCACAGCACAATATCAACCCTCTTGCGAGACGACCCATTAGCCAGCCGATGGATGTGGGTGTAAGGGCAATCAATTCCGTCATCACAGTCGGCCAAGGTCAGCGTATGGGCTTGTTTGCTGGTAGTGGTGTCGGTAAGTCTGTGCTGTTGGGAATGATGACTCGAGGAAGCGCAGCCGATGTTATCGTTGTAGGTCTTGTTGGCGAGCGTGGCCGCGAAGTAAAAGAGTTTATCGAAGAGATCTTAGGCGACGAAGGGCGTGCACGATCAGTGGTTGTAGCAGCTCCCGCTGATGCCTCGCCATTAATGCGCCTCAAAGGGTGCGAAAGCGCCGTGACCATCGCTGAGTATTTTCGAGATCAAGGCCTCAATGTATTGCTGTTGCTCGATTCGGTCACGCGTTATGCGATGGCGCAGCGTGAAATTGCACTAGCAGTTGGTGAGCCACCTGCTACTAAAGGTTACCCACCTTCGGTATTTGCAAAATTGCCCGCACTGATTGAACGCGCTGGTAATGGTGGTGAGGGGCAAGGTGCAATTACCGCCTTTTTCACTGTGTTATCAGAAGGTGATGACTTACAAGACCCAATAGCAGATGCCGCTCGGGCAATCTTAGACGGTCACATTGTTCTATCCCGAGAGCTTGCAGACAGTGGTCATTACCCAGCAATTGATGTAGAAAAGTCGATAAGTCGTGTAATGCCACAAGTGGTATCCGATATGCATATGCAGCAAGCACGATTGATGAAACAAGTAATGGCTTTGTATTCTGAAAACAAAGACATGATTACGCTAGGTGCATACCAAAAAGGCACCGATCAGATACTCGACCAAGCGATCGATATGATGCCAATGATCAATAACTTCTTGCGACAAGGCATGAAGGAAGTGGTGCCATACGATGAATGTTTGAACTCTCTGGCAAGGCTATTTGGTCAAGGAGGTAAACGTGGCTAAGTTAACCGTCTTACTGAAATTAGAAAGCGACAAAGAAGAAAAGCTCAGAGGTGACTTTTTGACTGCTCAACAGCATCAAAGATTGCACCAGCAAAAACTGGATGGTCTCAGCCAATTCAGAGGTGAGTATATGGCTCAACTCATGACTAAGGCGCAGGGCGGACTTTCCAGTGCTGGTTTTAGCCATTATCAAAATTTTATCAGCAAGATAGACCAAGCAATTGTTCAGCAAACCCAGGTTGTGGATACGGCCCGCAAAGTGGCTGAACAACGCCAGGCTCTTTGGCAAACACAGCGTATTCGCAAAGAAGCCGTGGCTAAATTGATTGATAAGCAAGAACAAAAGAAACAAGCGATGTTGGCAAAAGCAGAGCAGAAGATGCTCGATGAGTTTGCTACGAATCAATTCTTTGCGCGCCGCGCGCTTCAAAACACTGGTACATAAATTGCAGCCAAGGTAACAGATAGTTATTTCGGTGGTGAAGCGGCAGGGCTTTGCCACGTATAAGGGGTCTTTTGATGTCATACATTGAACCAGTGATTATGCTTAGTGGCCGTTCTGTTGAGGCAGATACTCGTGCACCACGTCATCAAGAATCTGAATCGAGTTTTGCCGATGCATTTGTGCAAGCTAAGTCTGACTCTAATGCCAGCACTCAGGAACACTCAGAGGTCAGTCAGCATGATGTTGGTCGTGAGTTAGAAGGCGCTTCTGCCAAGGTCAAAACGAATGAGCAAGGCGAGCAACACGGCAATTCAGATACAGCAAATGAACACCCAATTTCGCCACTGGTCTCACCAAAAGATGAACAAACGTCCTTGACCAATGATTATGATGATCAGGGCGCGAAAGATGCAGTTCTGACCGATGAGTTTGATGCTGAGTCAACAATGCACAATACGGTGAGTGACACACAAGCCCCCAGTGCTGTTTTACGTGAAGAACCTAATCTAGAAGACTTCAGCGATTCTGACTTTTTTTCCCAATTGTTTAATCAAGTAAATTTCCATACTGAATTGAAGCCTGTAGCGAAAGAAGTCAGCCAACTTTTAATGACGAACGATGAGTCTGATTTGAGGGTGTCGACAAACATGCGTGCTGCTTTAGCTGAATTGACACCAGCGCAACTTAAGCAGCTTAATGCACTCGTACAACAGTTAGGGAAAGAGCAGGGAATTGCGCCAAATGTATTGCAACAGCTAGACACCGAACTCACAGAGCTTGCACAGCAAGTGATTGGGTCAACCCAAGATGGTGATGTGTTTATAGCCACTCGGGACAAAACAGCTCCGCAATGGCTTGCGCAAGCTGGTCAGGTTAAATCAAACTCCGCAGCATTGGGAACAATTCAAGACACACCCGATGACCTGATGGCCGACCAAAAAGCTGAGTTAGCCAATAGTAAGCAACATACCAAACTTGGTGACTGGGTCAGTGCGCAAGCGCAAGATAAAAATGCGCTAAAAGCACCACAGATAGCGCGCTCAAATAACTTGGCAGCCATAACTGATAGCGGCAGAGTAACAGAAAGTGGCAGAGTAACCGAAGGTGGTAGAGTAACCGAAGGTGGCAGAGTAACAGAAAGCGGCAGAGTAACAGAAGGTGTGGCGCCAAATGACAGCAGAGCTCCTACACAAAGTAACAGTCAGAAGTTACCTCCTCTAGACATCGAGTTAGTGATTCAACAAGGGCAAAAGGACAGTAGCAAAGTAGTGCATACTTCAGCTTCAAGTGTTGCTGCGGACAATGTCATTTCACAAAGCAAAGAGCAAACCATTGCTGGTGATAAAGTCCTCGAGCGAGTCAGTCGCACCCAGCCCGCCAGTGAAGTGAAGGAAATGACTGTGGCAGGGGAGTTACCTAAAGCAAGTGCAGCTTTAACAGGTGCTGTTGATATGCTGTCATCTGCAGCTCAGGGCACAGCATCTTCAGCTCCTCAGGCAGCGAAAACACACTCTCCTGTGAATACTGGAGGTGCGGTCACAAACGCCGAAGTTGCGATGACCGACTTGCTTGAACCGTCTGCACAAGTGGATGAGAACATCACAGAGAAGGCATTAAACACAGAGAGCGTGCGAGCTGAGTCAAATCAGACTGTGGGCGCAAGAATACAACAACTCGCTCAGGCTTTACTAAGCCAAACACACGTGGGCGCAAATACTGATTTAAGCAACGCAATAGAAGCTGACTTAGCTCATTGGCAACACACTCAAAGTATCACTCAGGTGGCTGCTCACAATACTTTGAATGCACAGAAGCAATCACTGCCATTGGACCCCGCACTGATGCAGGCAATTAATATCACTAAGAGTGATGCAGCCCTGCAATTGCATCAGCGTGTAAATATGCTGCTCAATTTAAGCAATCAGGAAGCTGAAATTCGTCTCGACCCTCCCGAACTAGGCAGCATGCAGGTACGAGTGCGTAGCGAAGGCGAGCAGGCACATGTGAATTTCGTTGTGCAAAACCAGCAAGCTAAAGAAGCACTTGAACAAGCGATGCCAAGATTAAGGGAGTTGCTTGCTCAGCAAGGTTTGGCATTGGGTGATACCAATGTTGAACAGCAGGGACAACAACAAGAATTTGACCAAAATGAATCACAATTTGCAGGGCAGCAGCACAATGCTAACGAAGATGAGACAGATCACGACGAACAGCTGATTGCTGCACAACAGAAAAACGCGCAGTCTAAGCAAGGAATTGATTTCTATGCTTAATAACAATTGCTATCATAATCCGAACCTAGGCTAATTTAGTGCTACATAAAGCAACTTGTTACCCTAAGATTAGGTTATTATAAATTTAAATACGTTTACTTGAGGCAACCGATGGCCGATGACAACCAAGCCGACCTGCAGATAGAAGAAGGCGGCTCCAAGAAAAAACTAATCATAATTATCGCCGTTGTTGTGTTACTTGCTGCGGGTGGTGGCGGTTATTTCATGTTTGCCGGTGGCGATGAGCCTGCGCCCGCTACGCTCGATCAAGAAGCTGGCGCAACGGGTGAAGCCCAGCCCGCAGGACCAAGCGCTCAACTAGGCAGCGCGTTGTACGTGGCGATGCCGCGACCATTTGTATTTAATGTCCCTGGTGCAGCACGAGACCGTATCGTCCAAATCAAAGTGCAGTTACTCGTGCGTGGCGAAGGTAACGAAGAAGCAGCAAAAAAACACATTCCTCTGATTGAAGGAACCTTATTGAGTGTTTTTGCCGGTACCAATGCTGATGAGCTCAGCACGGCCGCTGGCAAAGAATCGCTTCGAGATGAAGCGTTAGTAAAAGTTCAAGAAGCATTGCAAGGCGTAGAAAGCTCAAAAGTGGTTGAGCGAGTTCTTTTTACCGGCTTTGTAATGCAGTAACGAGGTGAAGCGTGAGTGATTTATTATCTCAAGACGAAATTGACGCGCTCTTACACGGCGTTGATGAAGTCGAGGAAGAAGATGTAGCTGACGGTGCCGGCGGTGGCAGCGACACTGCGCTTCAATACGACTTCTCATCGCAAGACCGTATTGTGCGTGGTCGTATGCCGACCCTTGAGATCGTTAATGAACGTTTTGCTCGTCATATGCGCATCAGTCTATTTAACATGATGCGTCGCACCGCTGAGGTGTCTATCAACGGTGTACAAATGATTAAATTTGGTGAATATATTCACACCTTATTTGTACCAACCAGTTTGAACATGGTGCGTTTTCGTCCGCTCAAAGGCACCGGTCTGATCACCATGGAAGCACGCTTGGTTTTTATTCTCGTCGATAACTTCTTTGGCGGTGACGGTCGTTACCATGCCAAAATTGAAGGCCGAGAGTTCACACCGACAGAACGCCGTATTGTGCAAATGCTACTTAAAATCATTTTTGAAGATTACAAAGAAGCATGGGCACCGGTTATGGATGTGTCGTTCGAATACCTCGACTCTGAAGTAAATCCGGCAATGGCGAACATTGTCAGCCCAACCGAAGTGGTAGTGATAAGTTCTTTCCACATTGAACTAGACGGTGGCGGCGGCGACTTCCATATTGCTTTGCCTTACTCCATGCTCGAACCTATTCGTGAGCTTCTGGACGCGGGTGTGCAATCTGACACCGAAGACACTGACTTACGTTGGTCAAAAGCGCTTCGTGATGAAATCATGGATGTCCAAGTTGAATTATCGACACGTTTGTTAGAAGTGGACTTATCACTTGAACAAGTGATGGAACTCAAAGCCGGTGACATCATCCCTGTGGAGATGCCTGAACACATCACTGTGTTTGTTGAAGACTTACCGACTTACCGAGCAAAAATGGGCCGTTCTCGCGACATGGTGGCGTTGCAAATTAGTGAGAAAATCAAACGCCCTGAATCGGTAAAATCTGAATTGCACGTTTTCACCAAAGGCGGCAAGAAGCTGGACTCAGATGCGGAATTAGCAGAATTAGAAGAAGACCTTCACCTAAGTGAAGGGGTAGACTTAGATTGGTAAAAAGCGCACAGTGAAAGTGCGTAGCAACAGAGGTTGTATGTAATGAGTGATGATCAAGATACCATGGACGAATGGGCAGCAGCCCTCGCCGAAGCTGAAGAAAGCGATACTGGCGGTGACCAAGGCGATGAAGCACATGTCGCTGAACTTGACGAGTTGTCAGCTAGTTCAGAGGTAACACCGGAAGACAAGCGCAAGCTTGATACGATCTTGGATATTCCTGTGACCATCTCTATGGAAGTTGGGCGCTCGAAGATTAATATTCGTAACCTATTGCAGTTGAACCAGGGCTCTGTCGTTGAGTTGGACCGCGTCGCAGGTGAACCACTTGATGTGTTGGTGAACGGTACCTTGATTGCGCACGGCGAAGTGGTCGTGGTCAATGACAAGTTCGGTATTCGTTTGACCGATGTCATCAGCCAAGTTGAGCGTATCAAGAAGTTACGATGATCCGATTTATTTCTCTAACATTGGCAATCTGCTTCCCTATTTGGGCGCAAGCTAATGTGAGTGCGGGGGCCACAGGTGACGCGCTGAACCTGAATGTGGTCTCCATGTTGCTTTCTTTGGTGTTGGTTGTGGTGACCATCATTGCCTTAGCATTTTTGGTTAAACGCTTTAATCCACACTTAGCCACCAGTGAAGATTTCAAAGTTGTTCGCTCGCTGACATTAGGCACAAAAGAACGGCTGCTGGTCGTGGAAATCGACAACAAGCAGCACCTTCTGGGGGTGACTCCCAATGCCATTAATTACTTATACGAATTACAAAAGCCGTTGCCAGAGCGTGAAATGACGCCCTTGGCGAAACAATTCAGCCAATTACTCAATACTAAAAATAAGACATAACACTATGAAATACTGGCTAATACTTCTTATTGCCGTGCTTGTGAGTCCAACAGCTTTTGCTGAGCAAGGATTGCCCGCAATTACCGTGACCACCAATGCCGATGGCACACAAGATTACTCCGTAACCTTACAAGTATTAGCCATTATGACAGCGCTGAGTTTTATCCCAGCAGCGGTGATCATGATGACTTCTTTTACCCGTATCATCGTCGTGTTGGCGATTTTGCGACAAGCAATTGGTTTGCAACAAACACCATCGAATCAGGTGTTGTTAGGGATGTCATTGTTCTTGAGTATCTTCATCATGGCGCCGATATACAATCAGGTGCACGACCAAGCAATCGCGCCTTACCTTGATGAAAAAATGACGTCAATGCAAGCGCTGGAAGCGGCAAAAGAGCCGATGAAAGCGTTTATGCTCTCGCAAACACGAATCAAGGATTTGGAAACGTTTGCGCAAATCGCAGGTTATGAGAAGCTGGATTCACCTGCGGATACGCCAATGATAGTCATTATTCCCGCATTCGTAACTAGCGAACTGCAAACTGCGTTTATCATTGGCTTTATGTTCTTTATTCCCTTTCTCATAGTAGACTTGGTGGTTGCCAGTGTCTTGATGGCGATGGGTATGATGATGCTCTCGCCGATGATCGTATCCTTACCGTTCAAAATCATGTTGTTTGTCTTGGTAGATGGCTGGTCATTGGTGATGGGCACGCTGGCGCGTAGCTTTGGATTGGGGACTTAATTATGGAACCGGGTGTTTTTGTCGATATTCTTAGTGATGCATTGTTCCTTGTGATCAAGCTTGTTTCGGCAATCATCGTTCCGAGTCTTCTGGTGGGCTTAGTCGTCGCCGTGTTCCAAGCCGCAACGTCAATTAACGAGCAGACACTGAGTTTTCTACCCCGTTTATTAGTGACTTTAACAGCGTTAATCATTGGTGGACACTGGTTTACTCAGCAGTTGATCGACTTCTTTACGCGTTTAGTGATGTCGATTCCAGAAATAGCGGGCTAGCAATGGAGTTCCCCTTTGCCGTTATTATTCAATGGCTCAGTGACTACTTACTTCCTCTGATCCGTGTACTCGCCATGTTGATGGTAATGGCGGGGATCGGCGCGAGAAATGTACCGTCGCGTATCAAACTCGGGTTGGCCTTAGTCATCGTAATCGTCGCCGTCCCAGTGTTACCACCGGTGCAGTTTACTAACCTCTTTTCCTTCGAAATGGTCCTTGTCGTGTTGCAACAGGTGCTGATTGGCGTTGCCATGGGATTTGCCTCGCAATTGCTGCTCAACACCTTCATTCTTGCAGGCCAAATTCTGGCGATGCAAACAGGTTTAGGCTTCGCGTCTGTAGTCGACCCGAGTAATGGTTTAAACGTGCCTGCGGTAGGCCAGTTTTACTTAATCCTGACGACGCTTTTGTTCTTTGTGCTTAATGGTCATTTGATGATGATACAAATGATAGTGCACAGTTTTATCGCCTTACCGATAGATGGAACGTGGTGGGCGGTTGACCACTACTGGGATATCGTCACCTGGGGCGGCTGGATGTTCACTAGCGCATTAGTGCTGGCACTGGCGCCGCTCACAGCCATGTTGGTGATTAATTTGTCTTTTGGGGTCATGACGAGAGCATCACCACAGCTTAATATTTTCTCGATAGGCTTCCCATTTACTTTGGTGGCCGGTCTTACAATCATTTGGGCAACCTTGAGTAACTTTATGGCGCAGTTTGAAGCGCAGTGGTTACGCATGGTGGAGCTGCTATGCTCCATGGCCGGTTGTGCCCCTTAGGAGTAGTTGATGGCTGAAGATTCAGGTCAAGAACGCACCGAGGAGCCCACGCCCAAGAAAATTCAAGAGGCGAGAAAAAGGGCCAGATAGCACGTTCAAAAGAACTTGGGACCACTTTCGTACTTATCATGTCGGCAGTGTCACTGCTGATCTTTGGTCCAGGGATCGGTTACGGCTTACATACTGTTATGGAGCGTATGCTCAGTCTTAGCCGCAATGAAACCTACGATACGACAAAAATGTTTGCGGCGTGGGGCGCAGTGGCAGAATCACTGGCCTATCCTTTGGCCATGTTTGTACTGGTTATCATTATCGCTGCCTTTATCGGGAACACCTTGCTGGGTGGTTTTAACTTTTCTTGGCAGGCAATGGCACCCAAAGCCAGTAAAATGTCACCGCTAAAAGGGATAAAACGCATGCTTGGGCCGCAAGCTGCGGTGGAACTTATCAAAGCAGTACTAAAGTTCTCTTTGGTCGCAGCGTGTGCATTTATGCTGATCAAAATGTACTTTTTCGAAATTCTCCATCTGAGTTTAGAGACTATACCGGGTAACATTGCACACGCACTCGAAATTTTGTCTTGGATGTTTCTTGCGCTTAGTTGCACCATGATTATTGTGTCGTTGATTGACGTACCTTACCAAAGTTATAACCACCACAAGCAGCTAAAAATGACGTTGCAAGAAGTCAAAGACGAGTACAAAAACTCTGAAGGTGACCCGCAAATAAAGGCGCGTATTCGTCGTACTCAGCGAGAAATGTCGCAACGTCGCATGATGCAAGCTGTGCCTGATGCTGATGTGGTAGTCACCAACCCGACACACTATTCTGTGGCATTGAAGTACGACACTGAACGCGCAGGTGCACCCATCATGGTCGCAAAAGGCGGGGATGAATTAGCGCTGCAAATTCGGAAAATCGCGATTGGCAATGATGTACCTATCGTCGAATCACCCGTACTTACCCGTGCGCTTTACCACACCACAGAGGTGGGTGAGCAAATCCCAGAGCAATTGTTTACAGCAGTGGCGCAAGTACTCGCCTATGTGTACCAGCTCAAACGGTTCCAAAAAGGCCGAGGCCGCAGACCGACTAAACTTGGGAACTCGTTGCCTATTCCTGACGACTATCAGTACTAACTAGCTAAATTATAAGTAAAATAACACTCATCAAAGCTGGCCTGGTCTTTGCACTAACCCCTGCAGTGTCAATTTTTTGCTGACTGCATTGTATGGATTTTAAGGCCGTTTAACCCAGCTAAATCGAGATAAAAAAGAGTATGCCAAAGGTGCAGGTACACCGCTTTTAGTACTTGCTGCTTTGGCGATGGTAGTACTCCCCATGCCGCCGTTTCTACTCGATATCTTATTCTCTTTTAACATCGCGCTCTCACTCGTGGTGCTATTGGTGACTGTTTACACCATGAAACCCCTTGAGTTTGGTATGTTCCCAGCCGTGTTATTGGTCGCCACCATCATGCGTTTAGCTCTGAACGTTGCCAGTACTCGTGTGGTGTTACTTGAGGGCCATCAGGGCGGCGATGCAGCGGGTAAGGTAATTGAAGCATTCGGCTCGGTTGTAATTGGCGGTAATTACGCTGTTGGTTTAGTGGTGTTCTTAATTCTCATCATTATCAACTTTGTTGTAATCACCAAAGGTGCAGGGCGAATTTCTGAAGTATCCGCACGTTTTACGCTTGATGCGATGCCGGGTAAGCAAATGGCGATTGATGCCGACTTAAACGCCGGTTTTATCAGTGCAGAACAGGCTCGAGAACGTCGTGAAGAAGTCACGCGCGAGGCGGACTTCTATGGTTCGATGGACGGTGCCAGTAAATTCGTTAAGGGCGATGCGATTGCTGGTATTGTGATTCTCGTTATCAACATAGTTGGTGGCTTGTTCGTTGGTATGATTCAACACGACTTAAGCTTTGGCAACGCGATGGAAGTGTATACCTTGTTGACCATAGGTGATGGTTTGGTGGCGCAGTTGCCGTCGTTACTTCTTTCTATCGGTACTGCGATTGTCGTTACACGTCAAAACGAATCACACAACATGGGTGAGCAAGTCAAAGCCCAGCTCGGCAATGAAAAAGCGTTATGGATCGCTTGTGGTATCTTGATCACCATGGGTCTTGTTCCAGGAATGCCTCATATCGCTTTCCTCGGTTTAGGCAGTCTTATTGGCTTCGTAGCCTACTATTCACAAAAGCAGGCGCGTATTGCTCAGCAAGAAGAACAAGAAAAAAATACCAGCGGTGGAAACACCAATGTTGCGACTCGTGACGAGCCCAAAGAGTTGGGTTGGGATGACGTACAACAAGTTGACGTGATTGGTCTAGAAGTAGGCTATCGACTGATCCCACTTGTGGATCAGGCGCAAGGCGGTGAGCTATTAAGCCGTATTAAAGGCGTGCGTAAGAAATTATCGCAAGAGTTTGGCTTCTTAGTACCGCCGGTACACATTCGCGATAACCTTGAGTTAGACCCGAATGCTTACCGCATCACATTAATGGGGGTGGGCAGCGGTGACGGTGAACTTAGCCATGGTGACGAACTGGCAATCAACCCAGGACAAGTATTTGGCCCTGTGAATGGTGTTGCCACTAAAGACCCCGCATTTGGCTTGGACGCTGTGTGGATTAAACCCGATCAAAAAGACGAGGCGCAGTCGCTCGGTTACACCGTGGTAGATGCTGCAACAGTGGTTGCCACCCATATTAGCCAGCTATTAACTAACAATGCATCGCTACTTCTTGGCCACGAAGAAGTACAGAGCTTGCTGGATATGTTAGCCAAAAGCCATCCACGCCTTGTTGAAGGTTTAGTGCCGGATGTTCTACCACTCACAACCGTGGTTAAAGTGTTACAAAACCTACTCAATGAAGGCGTCGCTATTCGTGATATGCGCACGATAGTGCAGACCTTAGTTGAGTATGGTCCACGTAGCCAAGATCCAGATGTATTAACGGCTGCGGTACGAATTTCATTGCGCCGACTCATCGTCCAAGATGCGGTCGGTGCCAGCCCAGAAATCCCTGTCATAACATTGGCGCCTGAGTTGGAACAGATGTTGCATAAGTCACTTCAGAATGCGGGAGATGAAGGTGCAGGCATTGAGCCTGGACTCGCGGAGCGACTACAAATGTCACTGAGCGAAGCCCACCAAAGCCAAGAAATGGCGGGTGAACCTTCCATCTTATTGACCTCAGGAATGCTGCGAACTGTGTTGTCACGATTTGTGAAATACACCATTCCGGGACTCAAGGTGATGTCTTACCAAGAGGTTCCTGATGAGCGTCAAATTAAGATTGTAAGCTCCGTAGGACAGCAATAAACAAACGGCGATGCCAATGGCTTAGCCAACAGAAATAGCCGTTACGCTAAGCCATTTGGTGGCACCGATTGTGAGAGGGTGAACTTATGAAAATCAAACGTTTTTTTGCAAAAGACATGCGCACTGCGCTTAAAGAAGTAAAAGATGAGCTCGGTGCCGATGCAGTTATTATGTCGAATAAGAAACTTGCAGATGGTGTTGAAATCGTCGCGGCGATTGACCATGAGCGTCCAGCCCCAGCGAGCACTTCAGCGCCGCAAATGAAGGCCGCGTCAAATCAGCAGAGTTCTCAGCAAATCACGCAATCGCAGTCAGGTGTTCAACCGAGTCGTCAATCGAACCGTATTGTTCAGCCGCAAACTCGCTTTAATCGTCCGCAACCGCAAGAATCAAATAACGGCGTTGCAGATTCATTGCAAGCGCTGTTAGAGCGCCAAAACCCGCAACCAAAGAATGCCGTTTTGGCTGACATGTTCTCGCAATCTGGGATTGACTTAAGTGCCCGTGGTCACTCACGTGTACAGCAAACAACGCCCGCATACGAAGAAACAAGAGTCCCGTGCATTTACACAATCAGACACGCCTCGCAATCAGCAGATGGCTGCGCCTGCACACCTTGATGATGATTTAGATGGGGATGATTTTGCTGACTTTGCAGCGTCATCGCCTGCGCGTGACAGTCGTTCACAAGCCTCGGCTGTGAATAATGATGAAGTCACTGCGATGCGTGATGAAATGAACGCGATACGTCAATTGTTGGAACATCAAGTCTCTGGCTTGTTATATCAAGACCGAGCTCGTCGCGATCCAACGAGAGCGTGCTTTATTGAACGTCTTCAGGGCATGGGCATTGAAACCCAAGTGGCAGAACAACTTGTGCGTTATGTGCCTGATGACTTGTCGCGTAAAGAGGCATGGCAGGTTGTGCTCGAAATGATGCATAAACAAATGCACACCACGGGCAACGAAATTTTGCGTCATGGTGGCGTGTATGCGTTAGTGGGGCCAACTGGGGTCGGTAAAACAACGACAGTCGCTAAGCTTGCAGCATTGGGTGCGCAGAAATATGGCGCTGACAATGTTGCATTGATTACCACTGATACCTACCGTATTGGTGCGTTCGAACAGCTTGCGACCTATGGGCGCATCATTGGTTGTTCTGTGAAACAAGTAAAAGATGCCAATGAACTGGCCGATGTGCTTTATCAACTTCGCAATAAGCGTCTAGTATTAATTGACACAGCGGGTATGAGCCAGCGCGATTTACGTTTAAGTGAACAATTAAATACGCTTATGCGTAATGCGTCAGTGGATATCCGAAGCTATTTAGTTTTAAGTGCAACGGCACAGCGAGAAGTGTTGCAAGAGTCAATCAAACACTTCCAAAAAATTGACTTAAGTGGCTGTATTTTCACCAAACTTGATGAAAGTCTAAGTTTAGGCGAGATTATGAGTGTAGCGATTCAAAATCGCCTCCCAATAGGGTATCTTACTAACGGTCAGCGTGTTCCAGAAGATATTCGAGTAGCAAACTCAGAAAAAATGGTTAGAAAGGCTGAACAATTGTTTATTAAACGTCAAAAAGCAAAACAAACAGCAGCTCCAGGGGGGCGTCAGGCAGTGGCGTCTCAAGCAGTAGGAATGTATGATTAACACAGTGCACGATCAAGCAAGCGGCCTTCGTAGAATGAATCAGAATAATAATCAAGGCGTTAAAGTCATCGCCGTTACAGGCGGCAAAGGTGGCGTAGGTAAAACTAATGTATCGCTTAACCTGGCTATCGCTTTGGGACAGCAGGGCAAACGTGTCCTCGTCCTCGATGCCGATTTAGGGTTAGCCAACTGTGACGTTATGCTTGGTCTGCGTGTTGAAAAAAACCTTTCTCATGTACTCAGTGGCGAGTGTGATTTACGCGATATTCTTGTCACGGGTCCGGCGGGCATTCGTATTGCCCCAGCAACCTCGGGTTCTCAGTCTATGGTTGAATTAAGTCCAGCGGAGCACGCCGGGCTTATTCGTGCGTTTAGTGAACTCGATAATGAATTTGACGTTCTCATTGTTGATACCGCTGCGGGTATCTCTGATATGGTGTTGAGCTTTTCGCGCGCGTCACAAGATGTCGTTGTTGTCGTCTGTGATGAGCCCACATCCATTACTGATGCCTACGCACTCATTAAAATATTAAGTCGTGAGCACGGCGTATATAAATTCAAAATTGTTGCCAACATGGTGCGTAGTTTACGTGAAGGCCAAGACCTCTTTGCTAAGCTTTCTAAAGTGACAGATCGATTCTTAGATGTGGCTTTGGAATTGGTGGCAACCATCCCTTACGATGAAAACATGCGTAAATCGACACGTCGTCAAAAAGCCGTCGTTGATTCTGTTTCCTAATTCACCTGCGTCTGTGTCACTTAAAAGTTTGGCCAGCAAGGCAGTGAAATGGCCTGTTCCGAATCAGCCTTCAGGCCACCTAGAGTTTTTTATTGAGAAGTTAGTCAATAACTAGCGGTTAGAGCAACTATGAATAGAGTCGCCGGGTATCAGCATCAACAGCAACTAAACTCTCTCGTAGAGCGACATGCAGCACTGGTAAAACGTGTCGCGTGCCACCTATTGGCACGTTTACCCGCTAGCGTTCAACTCGATGATTTAATTCAGTCCGGCATGATAGGTCTTATTGAAGCCTCTAAAACCTTCGATGCATCGAAAGGCGCGAGCTTTGAAACTTTCGCCGGTATTCGCATTCGTGGCGCGATGCTTGATGAGATACGCCGTGGTGATTGGGCGCCTCGTTCTGTGCACAGAAACAGTCGCTCGGTTGCGCAAGCGATAAATGAGCTAGAAGGCTTGTTAGGTCGCGAGCCGAAGGATGTTGAAGTAGCTGAAAAACTTGATATTTCCCTTGATGAATACCATCATATTTTAAATGATGTAAATTGTTCTAAGGTGCTAGGCATTGAGGACTTGGGTGTGGATGAAGATGTCATCGTCACTCACAGTGATCAATCAGACACGGGCAAACCCTATGCGAGTGTCCAAAGCGAACGCTTTAACAGCGCATTAGTGGAGGCGATTAAGTCGCTACCTGAACGCGATGCGTTGGTGCTATCGTTGTACTACAACGATGAAATGAATTTAAAAGAAATAGGGCAAATACTAGACGTTAGCGAGTCTCGTGTGAGCCAAATCCATGGTCAGGCAATGATTAAGCTTAAAGCGAAAGTCAGTGACTGGGTCAATTAGTAGTAAGTAGAAACAGGTTCATACCTCACTGGAGGATACTTTGGATAAGAACATGAAAATTCTTGTGGTTGATGACTTTTCAACGATGAGAAGAATCATTAAAAACCTTTTGCGTGATTTAGGCTTTACCAACGTGCAAGAAGCGGATGACGGTAGCACAGCATTACCAATGTTACAGAATCAAGAGTTTGATTTTGTGGTAACAGATTGGAATATGCCAGGTATGCAGGGCATCGACCTTCTTCGTGCTATTCGCGCAGACGATAACCTAAAACACATTCCAGTATTGATGGTGACTGCGGAAGCCAAGAAAGAGCAAATTATTGCAGCAGCACAAGCAGGCGTGAATGGCTATATTGTTAAACCATTTACTGCAGCGACGCTGAAAACAAAATTGGATAAAGTGTTCGAGCGTTTAGGTTAACAGATTAAGGAGAGGCATATGTCAGCTCCCGCTGCACCTCATATTACCCTAGAACAGGCTAAGCAGCTTGTTTCCTTTCTTGAACAAGGTGAGCAGGAAAAAGCTGACCAGCTGATCCTCGATGCTGCTTCCAAAGAGCAATCTGAACTATTTGCCGAAGTGGGTAAACTCACTCGGCAGCTTCATGAGTCACTAAAGAATTTTCAATTAGATACCCGCCTGACAAATCTGACTCATGAAGCCATACCTGACGCCAAGCAACGGCTAAACTATGTCATGGAAATGACTGAACAGGCCGCAAATAAAACCATGGATGCGGTCGAAGCTAGCCTTCCAATTGCTGAGCGATTGTCGACGGATTTACACCAAATCAAACCCTCTTGGGATAAATTGATGCGCCGAGATTTAGAAATCGGTGAATTCAAGCAATTATGCCACCAACTCGATGGGTTTATGGGACGCTCTCAAGAAAGCACGTTGGAGCTGCATGATTTACTCAACAATGTGTTGATGGCACAAGACTATCAAGACCTCACGGGTCAGGTCATTCGTCGCGTTATTGAGTTAGTACGTGAAGTTGAAGACAGTTTGATTAATTTACTGACGGTCTTTGCCGGTGAAGAAGTGGATGCAAATGCTCTCGAGCGTGAAAAAGCAACCTCTTCGGTCGGTGGTGAAGGTGCAGAAGGCCCTATCATAGATTCAGAGTCGAGAGACGACGTAGTATCAGGCCAAGATGAAGTAGATGACTTGTTGTCGAGTCTAGGGTTCTAAGAGGAGAGCGGTTGCATGAGCTTTGAAGTAGATGAAGATATTTTACAAGACTTCTTGGTGGAAGCGGGTGAAATCTTAGAACTGCTCTCTGAGCAATTGGTTGAGCTTGAAAACAATCCTGATGATAAGGATTTACTCAACGCTATTTTTCGCGGTTTCCACACCGTGAAAGGGGGTGCCGGATTTCTGGGTATGAACGAGCTTGTGGATGCGTGTCACGGTGCGGAGAATGTGTTTGATATTCTTCGTCAAGGTAAGCGCAGCGTTACAGCTGAGCTAATGGACGTGATTTTGCAAGCGCTGGATACCATCAACGAGATGTTTGCGCATATTCAAGCACGAGAAGAGCCTGAACCTGCAGATCCTCACCTACTTGAAATACTACACCAACTCAGTGAACCTGAAGTGGCGGGTGAGCAAATAGCAACGGTTGCACCTGTCGAGGTTGCAGCTCCTGCGCCCGTTGAACCAGAGCCTGAAGCGGATATTGATATGGGCTTTGGTGATGACATCCTGTTCGATATGGATGGCGGTGATGTGACCGACGAAAGTATCGATGAGATTACTGAAGAAGAGTTTGAACATTTACTCGACGAGTTACACGGTGCTGGAAAAGGCCCCTCAGCAGAGACTCAGGGCGATGACACACCGAGTCATGGAGGTGATGATGATATCACTGATGACGAGTTCGACTCGCTACTAGACGAACTCCATGGCGCGGGCAGCTTTGGTGTTATTAGTGATAATTCAGCGCCGGCCGCGCCGAGTACACCGACGCCAGAACCTGTGAGTGAAGACGTGTCAGCCGCTGGCGACGACGAAGAAATTACCGAAGACGAATTTGACGCTTTACTCGATGAATTGCATGGAAAAGGGAACGCACCTTCTGCTGCAGATAAACAAGCTGCAGCCGAGCCTGTTAAGACGCCCGCAGCGAAAGCTGTAACATCTGCGCCTGCGGCCACCCCTCCTGCAGCAGCTAAACCTGCCGCAAGTTCCGTCGCTGCCGCAGAAGCGAAAAAGCCTGCAGCGAAAGCGCCACCCCCAGCACAAGCAGAAACGACTGTGCGTGTTGATACCAAACGCTTAGATCAGATCATGAATATGGTGGGTGAGCTCGTGTTGGTGCGTAACCGCCTAGTCACCTTGGCGAACAACACCAACAGTGAAGACATGGGCAAGGCAATCTCTAATCTTGATGTCGTTACCGCTGATCTACAAGGGGCAGTGATGGCAACACGGATGCAACCAATCAAAAAGGTGTTTGGTCGCTTCCCTCGCGTGGTGCGAGACTTAGCCCGTAGCTTACAAAAAGATATCTCTCTGGTGCTCGAGGGCGAAGAAACGGACTTGGATAAAAACTTGGTTGAAGCGCTGGCAGATCCGTTGGTGCATTTAGTACGAAACTCGGTCGACCATGGTATCGAAATGCCAGATGTGCGTGAACAAGCAGGTAAGTCGCGCACTGGCCTTGTGACTTTGTCAGCATCGCAGCAAGGTGATCATATTCTCCTCAGCATCCAAGATGATGGCGCGGGTATGGACCCTGAAAAACTTAAAAAAATTGCAATTGGTAAAGGTGTCATTGATCACGACCAAGCAGCAAGACTGAGTGATACTGAGGCCTATAATCTTATTTTTGCGCCTGGGTTCTCGACCAAAGAAGAAATTTCCGACATCTCTGGACGCGGTGTGGGTATGGACGTGGTTAAGACTAAGATTAGTCAGCTCAACGGTACTATAAACATTGAGTCGCAACTCGGTATTGGCACACGTCTAGATATTAAAGTGCCGCTAACACTCGCTATTTTGCCGACGCTAATGGTCATTGTTGGTTCTCAGACTTTCGCGCTACCTTTGGCTGCAGTGAGCGAAATATTCCACTTAGACTTAACCAAAACAAATGTGGTTGACGGTCAATTGACTATTATTGTGCGCGAAAAAGCAGTACCACTATTTTACCTTGAGCATTGGCTCGTCAAAGGCGCAGATCGCTCCTTACGCAAAGCTCAGGGTCATGTTGTAATCGTACAATTAGGCACACAGCAAATTGGTTTTGTGGTTGATTCACTGATCGGCCAAGAAGAAGTTGTAATTAAGCCGCTTGATGCCTTGTTGCAAGGTACTCCCGGTATGGCGGGCGCAACCATCACCTCTGACGGTGGTATCGCGCTTATTCTGGATGTGCCTAGCATGCTTAAACACTATGCTGGTCGCTCAAGTGTTAACTAATTAGAGTACCCCATGGCTGTAAAAGTATTAATTGTTGATGACTCCAGCTTCTTTCGCCGTCGTGTCACTGAGATTCTTGAAGGTGATAGCCAAATTGAAGTCATTGATACTGCGGTGAACGGTGCTGATGCCGTAGAGAAAGCCGCTGCTTTGCGCCCTGACGTTATTACCATGGACGTCGAAATGCCAGTTTTAGATGGTATTTCTGCAGTTAAACAAATCATGGCTAAGACGCCAACGCCAATTTTAATGTTTTCCTCTTTGACTCGCGAGGGTGCCAGTGCGACCCTGGATGCACTTGACGCTGGCGCATTGGATTTTCTGCCGAAGAAATTCGAAGACATAGCGCGAAATAATCAAGATGCGGTGGAAATACTGCGCCAAAAAGTCAAAGAGCTTGGCCGAAGACGTTTAGCTCGTTTCAGCCGACCTGTTTCTACGGCGTACACGCCTGCAAAACCATTGGCGGGTTCAAGAACAACGACCCAGCCAGATAAAACTTTCCAACGCACGGCACCTGAGGCGGTAACACCGGCCAGTCAATACCGTGCGTCGGGTAAAAAGTATCGCTTGGTCGTGATTGGGACTTCCACTGGAGGACCTGTAGCGCTGCAAAAAATTCTTACTCAGTTGCCTGCTGATTTTCCTTTGCCTATTTTATTGGTGCAGCATATGCCTGCAGCGTTTACGCCTGCTTTTGCACAGCGTCTCAATAACTTATGCAAAATTGAAGTCAAAGAAGCGCAACAGGGTGACAGATTAAAACCAGGTGCTGCCTATTTGGCACCGGGTGGTCAGCAAATGATGTTTGATGGGCGCTCGTCTCAGGCGTCGTTGAAAGTATTCGTTGATGATAACCCAAGAACAACCTATAAACCGAGCGTAGACATCACCTTTGCTAGTAGTGCAAAGCAATTTGGTGGTGATGTGCTGGCCATTGTTTTAACTGGCATGGGTGCTGATGGTCGAGAAGGCGCGCGTATGCTCAAACAAAGTGGTTCTAAAGTATGGGCACAGGATGAGCAGTCGTGCGTTGTCTATGGTATGCCTCAGGCGATCGCAAATGCAGGTTTGCATGATCATCAAGCCGCATTAGACGACATTGCCAACCACCTAATAAAGGAAGTGGGCCGTGGATAAACTCTCGGTAATTGGGTTAGTTGTTGCGCTGGGCGCAATCCTCCTCGGCTTCGGGATGGAAGGTGGGGTTATTTCAGGGCTGTTTCATGGACCCGCTTTTATCATCGTTTTCGGTGGTACTGTCGGTGCTGTCATGTTGCAATCGCAATTGCCGACCTTTAAGAAGTCATTAGAAATCTTTAAATGGGTGTTCACCCCTCCACATTACGACGCCCCAGCGGGTATAGAACAAATTAAAAACTGGACCAGTACGGCTCGTCAGAAAGGGTATTTGGCGCTTGAAGAAGAGGCGTTAACGAGTGAAGACCCCTACGCAGCTAAGGGGTTGAGTCTATTGATTGATGGTTCACAAGAAGAGCGTCTGCGCGACACCTTGGACATAGAGCTGACGCTCGAGCGCGAACGGTTATTGGACGCAGCACGCGTGTATGAAGCCATGGGCGGCTATGCGCCAACGATTGGTATCTTAGGCGCGGTGTTAGGGTTAATTCAAGCAATGGCGTATATCACAGAGCCAGAGAAGTTAGGTGTAGGCGTTGCTACCGCATTTTTGGCGACGATTTATGGTGTTGGTTTAGCCAACCTCGTGTTCTTACCTGTGGCCAATAAACTTAAGCAAGTTATTGAAGACAAAATGCTTTATCACGAGCTCATTGCAGAAGGGATCATCGCCATGCAAGTCGGAGAGAGTCCGGCAAATATTGAGCTGAAACTTGAGGCCTACATTGCTGAGCGCCATGTAAGTTCAGGGTATTAGTTCTATGCGCTTTCGCCATCGTCGTGGTCATGCTAAAGAGTCACAACATACACATCGTTGGTTGGTTTCTTATGCTGATTACATGACCATTATGTTTGCTTTTTTTGTGGTGATGTACGCCATCGCTATCAATAACAAAGATGAGCAGTTCGCCGTGTTTTCACAAACCCTTGAGCAAATTTTTGATAAAGCGACGAATATTACCGCCGCCGATGGTAACAATGTGTCCACGAACGGTTTATTGACAGAGCCCTTGCCACCCACAGATGACGTACTCCATGGCGAAAGTGTGCAACCTGAATCCCCCGCTAGCAGTAAAATATTACCCGAGCACACAGATGTTAGTTTAGTGGCGCAGCAGGAAATGGGCGAGCCGCTGGAAAGCCTTCTTGATAAATTCACCGGCGCGTTATTAAACGAAATCCGCCATGGTGATGCGCAGATTGAACTGAATGATGACTGGCTGACTATAGAAATGAGCTCAGGCATGCTGTTTCCAAGTGCGAGCGCTACAGTGACAAACCAAGCCAAAGAAGTGATTGCGCGAGTATCGGACATAATTCGTCCTATGCGTAATTACCTGCGTATTCGTGGGTATACTGATGATTTACCTATTCGCAATGAGTTGTTTAACTCGAATTGGCAATTAAGTGCAGCCCGCGCTGCGGAAGTCGTTAAACAACTCCAGGAGCAAAATATCAATCCATCACGAATGGCATTGGAAGGGTACGGTCAATACACGCCTTTTGGTGACAATGATACCCTCGAAGGGCGGGCGCAAAACCGTAAGGTAGTTATCGCAATCTCTAAATATGCGCTCCCTGAAGAGGCCGTCACTGACCAGCCTGTCGATGTGACTGAACCAATGGTGCAACCGCAAGAAGTTGAAATACCAAGCGAAGACAATACGATAAAAATAATACAGTTACCACACGGTGGTATCCGAATTACGACGCGCAATGAGGATAATAGGTAATGAAGGTTTGGACTGTTGCCAACCAAAAAGGCGGTGTGGGTAAGACGACGACGACGGTAACATTAGGTGGATTACTTGCCGCTCAGGGTAAACGTGTTCTGCTTATTGATACCGACCCACATGCTTCACTCACCTATTACTTTGGCATTGATTCTGAGCAAGTTGAAATCAGCGCATACGACGTTTTTGCTCGCGGTAAAAGTATGCAAGCAGAAGAAATATTACAGGCGTTGTGTCCAAGTGGTGTAGAAAATATCGATATTCTCCCGGCTACCATGTCTATCGCTACACTTGATAGAAGTATGGGAAACAAAAATGGCATGGGGTTGATTTTAAAGAAGGTGCTAGCGAAAATCAGTGATTTTTATGATTACGCCTTACTAGACTGCCCACCTGTTTTGGGGGTGCTGATGGTCAATGCCTTAGCGGCAAGTGAGCGCGTGCTTATTCCAGTGCAAACTGAGTTTCTAGCACTTAAAGGGTTAGACCGAATGATGCGTACAATGGAGCTGATGCAACAAAGTACAAAAGGAAGTGCATACCAATATACGGTTGTAGCGACAATGTACGATAAGCGTACGAAAGCATCTTTAGAGGCTTATAAGAAATTACGAGCGACCTACAACGACAGTGTGTGGCCTGGCGTGATCCCCGTTGATACCAAGTTCCGCGATGCCAGTTTAGCGCAACAGGTTCCCAGTGAACATTGCGCCAAAGCACGGGGTGTACAGGCGTATCGTGCGTTACTCGACTACCTCCAAAATAAACACTTGGGTGGCTCATGAGTGGTATTAACGACAGAGTAATGCGTCAGTACCTCGATGCACTTCTCAACGAAGACGCACCGAGCCCTCACGTTGCTCGAAAGAAGACTGCGCAGGCTAAACCAGTTGCCCTTAAAGAGCAGACGCCAGCAATTAATGTGCAGCCCATAGAACAATTGCTCGCGCAAGTTCCAGACGAAGATGTAACACACACATCAGATGTGAATCATCAGGCCAATGAAGTGCCGCAAGATTTGATTGCACAGCAAACCGCAAAATTGATGGCTGATGAGCAAACACAGCAACAAACAACGACAAAGCAAAGTGTGCCATTGCGAGCGCCCCAAGCTGCGCGTGAACAGTACATGGAGGGGGAATTCCAAGCGCTGTTCTTTGATGTTGCAGGGTTAACCTTGGCGGTGCCGTTAAAATCACTCGGTGGCATACATCAGAATCAGCGAGGTTAACCAATTATTTGGTAAGCCTGCTTGGTTTAAGGGCGTGATGCTCAATCGAGAAGAAAAAATTAACTTAGTCGACACTGCTCGCTGGGTAATGCCAGAAAAATATGACAAAAATTTAGAACAGGCATTAAACTATAAGTATGTGATTATGCTCGGAGAATCCCAATGGGGGTTGAGTGCCGAGAACTTAATAAACAATGTCACCTTAAAAGCAGAGGATGTGAAGTGGCGTCAAAGTCACGGGAAGCGTCCTTGGTTAGCGGGTGTCATCAAAGACAAAATGTGTGCCTTGATAGATGTTGAAAACCTGCAATTGTTGTTAGAACAAGGGTTTGACAGTCAAGCACAGTAAGATATTAATAATATTGCAACCCAAACCGCAGTAGTACAGCGGTAATACGGAGCTAAGTATGAGCGAAGAGAGAAAAGTGTCAGCACATGATGTCGATAGCAGCGATGAAGTTTTGCAATGGGTCACATTTCGCCTAGAGCAAGAAACCTATGGTATCAATGTAATGCAGGTACAAGAGGTACTTCGTTATACTGAAATCGCTCCGGTTCCAGGCGCACCAAGTTATGTGCTAGGTATTATTAATTTGCGCGGTAATGTCGTAACTGTGATTGATACCCGTGCGCGTTTCGGTTTGATCGATGCAGAGGTGACCGATAATTCGCGTATCGTCATTATCGAAGCTGAAAAACAAGTCATTGGTATCTTGGTTGATTCAGTCGCGGAGGTGGTTTACTTACGTAGCTCTGAAATCGATAGCGCACCAAATATCGGCACGGAAGAGAGCGCTAAGTTTATCCAAGGTGTCTCAAACCGTGACGGCGAATTACTTATCTTGGTTGACCTTAACAAGCTGCTCAACGACGACGAGTGGGATGAGTTGAGTAACCTGTAAGTAATGAAAAATCCGAACACATTATTATTGATTGCCGCGAGCGTAGTACTATTGCTCGCGGTTTTCGTCATTATTGCCTTGGCTCGTTTAAGTCGACTTAGTGACGCTCACCATGAGTTACAAAAGCAAATTTCAGACGCAGAGCATACTCAAAATCAAAGCCAAATACTTCGAGCAGAAGTAGCTGAGGTAAGAAATGCACTAGAAAATATGGCGAGCCATGTTCAGCAGTTGCGAGAACGCACTCAAGAGCTAGCTCAATTGCAGGACAACATCAAAGAAGCAGACCCTCAAGCGCGGTTATATTCACGCGCGGTGAAGATGATTGAGCTCGGTGCGCCGATGGATGAAGTGATGCAAGAGTGCGAGTTGCCTCGCGCCGAAGCTGAGTTATTGTTCTCTTTGCACGGTAAATCGACCAGCTAACAACTCGCTCAAATCCTCACGCTTTAATATTGAGCTTATTGCTAAAATTCTGCCAGCCAGGAGGAAATTTCCCTCTCAATACGTAAGAAAACGCAATAAGCTCAGCAATCACATAATAGAGCTCTTTCGGGATTTCTTGCCCTTGTTCTAGCATTTCTAACGTTTTTGCTAAATCAGCATCTTGGTGTATCAGAATGCCTTGTTCTTGTGCTGCTTCAATGATGTGCTCAGCCAAGTCACCAAAGCCTTTAGCACTCACTGTCGGCGCACTGCCTGGTTCATAGAGAAGGCCGATAGCGCTGCGTTGTTTAGTTTCTGACATCTCGATTACACCTTCAAATTTACGATACTGTGGCGCTTATAAAACTTTTGCCATTGCTGCGCTTGTTGCTCTGACACCTTTTCAACTTTGATTTGCGCCACGCCCAAACCGTGTTGCTGCAAATTACGACGTAAATCATCGCTGTGTTGTTTGGCAAGGTTTGCTAACTGTGAGGTGTTGGCACGTAATTCACAGTTAAGCGTTTGCTTACATAAATGAGCTTGAACACTGAGCTCCCCGAGCTTGGCGTAGTCAAATTGCATGCGCACAAACCATACGTCCTGATACTCACCTTTTTGATTTTTTTGCTTGTAGCGTCCTAGGGATAAGTGTGTTTGGCCGACATCGGGCGGCAAGCGCATAGGTAAAAACAGTTGCACCAGTGGGTTTGAATCCTGACTAGCTGCGGGTTGTGGTGCGCTGGATTGTGGGCTCATACTTTGTTGCAAGAAATTTAAATCTGCGAGCAGGGCTTGCGCCGAAGGGCTTTGTAGTTGCTGCATCACGGTGTCTGCGACGCCGCTGCTGGGCGCTTGCCCCATTAGTAAGTTGATAAGAGGCATCAATACGGTGTTGGCCGTTCCTGTGGCGGCCTGCGGTTGCGCCGCGAATATTGCGCTACTCGCCAGGGTAGTCACGAGCGCATCTATTTGTCCTGCGAAACTCGTGTGATATTGCGCTGCACTTAAACTTGTTGGTTGTAAATGCGCCATTACCTGCGCGGACATTAAGGGGGCGGGCATTGTCACATTCATCATCCGCGAGAATGCCTGATTAACCATGGCTTTAAGTTCTGTCGGTGCGTTGCTTAGCGCCTTATCCAATTGCGCCATGTGCTGTGTCAACTGTTGCGCGGGAGCAAACTGCTTTAGCAGCGGCGCCATTATGCGTGCTGTTAGTGGCAGTGGAGTCAATACTTTATTTAGCAAGATCTCATTACTCGTAGGAGGCGGCAGCAAAGGCGATAACAGTGAGCTAGGGGCATGGGGAAAGCCTGACGCTGGCCTTAACACTAAAGGGGTCGCACTGGAATGTAGATTGAATTGCGTTGTATTACTCGGTGCGACGCTCGCTTTGAGGACATTTTGCATTTGCACGATTAATGTCAGCAATGGTGATTTGTGTCTTATGATTGAGGGGATAGCATCAATAAATGATGTCGCTGCCGTTGGTGCGACGACTGCGTTAGTCGATAACGCAGAACTGGGTGTGCTGTTCGCGTTTGGCGGTTGTTGTTTGGGGTTGTTACTTGAAAGCAACGTTGTAGACAGCATTGCTTGCTTTATTTCATTTGCTGTACGAGCCCCTTCGCTAGCGTGTAGCTCGCTGAAACCTCGAACGTCTTTGAGCGCGAGTAACTGCGACAACTGTGCGGTTGTTAAGGCACTATCTACGACATTGCTTGGAGTAGGCCGCGCTAAAGAAACACTCAGAAGTGGTGATAGCAGTGCCTTTGCAGGGCTTTGCAATAGTTGATGCACCGGCATTAAACCACTGCGCTGATTTACTGAACCAGATTCCTTATTTGCGAAGGAGGCTTGCCACAACTGCAGATGTTGCTGTGCTCGCTGCCAAAGGCTATTTGTTTGCAAAGCGGCATTTTGCCCACTCGCTTGTTGTTGTATTAGGCGCTTTGGAACCGCGGTTTCCATCGAGGGGTTGATGCCCATGGGTCGTTGTGACGACGTATTAGTAATGTGGCTCGGGTCAAGTTTAGCGCTAGTCAATAACGTTAACGGTCCAGTTAATGTAGTATCCAAAGTCGTTTTAAGGTTAATCGGTGCAGGCGGCACTTGTAGCTGCAATTGTCCTTTGCTGTTTAGTTGCAAATGGGTTGGAGTGGGTGTGCCGGCCAATAACGACGTTTGCGTGCGTGTTAACGTGACACTCATAATTTTGATAAGTGCAGCGATTGCGCCGTGCTCTTTTTTCAGAGACACATGCGCTTGCAACTGCGATGGTGGAACTTCGATTTGCAGTGCCGGAGCGGCTTTTATCAATGCCTGCGAGAGCTTATCGAGAGGCAAAGGAGCGGGTATTCGCGCGCCATCTCGCAGGACCAATTTAGAAATCAACTTTCCTTGTTGTACGCTCAATTCCAAGGCCACCAATTGGGCGCCATTTTTGAGTAATTGAGCCGTGTTCTTGTCAATGTGAAAAGACGCATTGAGTTGCGCTAAGGTAATCGTTTGGCCACCTTGAAATTGAGCGTTTAGTTGCACTTGATTTATCGGTGCTTTGCTCGTGCTTTGCTGGCCTGAAAGTGTAGCCAGCAGTGCCATGAATTGCTGGGCCTTGTCTAAGGGTAAGTGAATTGGAGTGGGCTGAATCAGCACACTTCCGTCGGCTTTAATTTGCAGGTTTGCGGCATCGATTTTTACACCAATTAAGGCACTTTGCGATGATTCAAGAGGCAATGAGATGCTCTGCCAACGCCCTTGAACCTTGACTTCCATAGACATTTGTTGCGCTTGGAACTGGATATTCCGCGCAGCAAGAGGGCGCTCTAGAGGCAATTCGATGCTTTGTTGATTTTGCCCGGATGAGCCAGCAACTTGAAGCTGTATCGATAAGTTATTTAAAGGGGCAAACGGACCCGACATATTCCCCCTGAACGAGATCAAAGTTTTGCCTGCATTTTTTCGCATTAGCTTAGCATTATGGTAGACTATCGCCCAATTTTAAGCATTGAGAATGCCAGTTCGTGTTACACGTTGACGCAGTCACTTGCATAAAGCAAGAGCGATGTTTGTTCGAAGACCTGAGTTTTGAACTAAATTCCGGTGAGATCATGCAGTTAGAAGGCCCTAATGGGGCTGGGAAAACCTCGCTATTACGTATTTTAGCGGGCTTCGCTGAGCCTATGCAGGGGCAAGTAAGCTATAAACAAAAATGTATTCGTCGTTACCATGATGAGTACGCACAAGATGTTTTGTTTATTGGTCACAAAACCGGTGTGAACACGCAACTTAATGCCTTAGAAAATTGCCAGTTCTGGTTACAAACGCATGGCCTCGACGCACAAGTCGATTTGTACGACGTGCTTGCTGATTTGGGTTTGGTCGGCCTCGAGGATGTACCTGTACGCCAGCTTTCTGCGGGCCAGCAACGCCGAGTGGCACTCGCTCGCCTTTGGTTAAACCGTGCCCCATTGTGGTTACTTGACGAACCATTTACGGCGGTTGATAAAAAGGGCGTAAATTTTCTCCAAGCCCGTTTCGCAGAGCACCTAGCAAGCGGCGGCGCGATTTTATTAACCAGCCATCAGGATTTGACGACACAGTTCGACAACCTCAGTAAGTTGCAGCTGGAGTACCGTATTTGATAGCGCAAAATCAATCTTACTGGCGTGTTTGGGCCAGTGTGTATAAAAAAGATGTTCGTCTGGCATTTCGCCAGCGTAGTGACATTATCAATCCACTGTTGTTTTTCTTGATAGTGATCACCTTATTCCCTTTGGGTATTGGTCCTGAACCTAACTTATTGGCGCGCATGGCACCGGGCATCATCTGGGTAGCAGCCTTGCTTGCGACCATGCTGGGGCTGGATAAAATGTTTCGCGATGACTACCTCGATGGCACACTGGAACAACTGATGTTGTCGCCATTCCCTCTGTCGCTCACTGTGTCTGCGAAAGTTGCTGCGCATTGGACCATTACAGGTCTACCCATGGTGTTGTTGGCGCCATTGTTCGCGTTACTCATGAATCTACAGACACAAAGTTTAACGGCGATGATGTTAACTTTGCTTGTCGGTACCCCGTTGTTGAGTCTCATTGGCGCAATTGGCGCTGGACTTACTGTTGGGTTACAAAAGGGTGGCGTGCTATTAAGCCTTCTGGTGTTGCCGCTCTATATCCCTGTCCTTATTTTTGCAACCTCCGCTATCGATACGGCCAGCATGTCACTGGCGTATGGCGGACAGCTTGCGATCCTAGGTGCATTTCTAGCCGTAGCTAGTGTATTGGCGCCTATTGCCGTTTCATCAGCATTGAAAGTGAGTATTAACTAATGTGGAAGTGGTTACATCCCTACGCTAAGGCCGAAAGGGCCTACAAGTTGTGTAACACCCTGCTACCTTATTTTGCGGTAGTGGCCGTTGTCGGTATTGTGGTTGGATGGGTATGGGGCTTAGCCTTTGCGCCTGCCGACTATCAGCAAAAAGACAGTTATCGCATCATCTTTATCCATGTTCCTTCTGCAATTTGGTCCATGGGAGCGTATTCGTCCATGGCGATCGCTGCGCTTATTGCGCTGGTGTGGCAAATTCGTAATGCCCAACTGGCAGTGATTGCAATTGCGCCTGTGGGTGCAGCGATGACTGTTATTGCACTATTAACCGGAGCGGCTTGGGGCAAGCCGATGTGGGGTGCTTGGTGGGTGTGGGATGCGCGCCTGACTTCTGAACTTATTCTGTTGTTTTTGTACCTAGGTGTACTGTCTCTTTATCACGCCTTCGAAGACAAACGCGCAGGCGGCAAAGCAGCGTCAATTTTGGCACTTGTGGGTGTGGTGAACTTACCGATTATCCATTTCTCGGTAGAGTGGTGGAATACCCTGCACCAGGGAGCAACTATCACAAAATTCGATAGCTCAGCAATCGACCCTAGCATGTTCTGGCCGTTGATGGTGAACATTGCTGGTTTCTTAGGATTTTTAGGTGCAGTCACGTTGATCCGTTTGAAAACTGAAATATTAAAAAGCGAACAGCACCGCCCTTGGGTAAAAGAGTTGGCAGGGAGTAAGTAATATGCAGTTTGACAGTCTTTCTGATTTTTTTGCAATGGGTGGTTATGCGTTTTACGTATGGTTGTCGTTTGGCAGTTGCGCTTTGATTCTCATCGGTTTGTTATTCAGTTCCCTACGCGAAAAGCGCGTGCTATTAACTCAAGTCGCGGCTCAAAGTGCACGCGAACAACGTATTGAAAAGGCCAAAAAGGCCCAGCAGCAGGAGATGTTGTAATGAATCCAAGACGTAAAAAGCGTTTATTAACCATTATCGCCTTATTGTTTGGTCTATCGAGTGCAGTAGGATTGACCCTGTACGCACTGCAAGAGAACATTAATCTATTTTATACACCCAGCGAGCTCATCAATGGTAAAGGACCAAACCTTGAAAAACCAAGTGTTGGCCAAAAACTTCGCATCGGTGGCATGGTTGTGCCTGGGTCAGTAAAACGTGACGAAAACTCGCTGTTTGTTGAATTTAAATTGATTGATACAGGCCCGCTGGTGACTATTCGTTACAAAGGTATTTTGCCAGACTTGTTCCGTGAAGGTCAGGGAATTGTTGCCCAAGGTACGTTAGTGCAAGCCGACGTCATTGAGGCCTTCGAAGTGTTAGCAAAACACGATGAAGAATACATGCCTGAAGAAGTGGCGGAAGCGGTGAAGGGTATCAAACACCAAAAACCAACTTACAACTACAATAACGGCAACTAAGTATGATCCCAGAGCTCGGTTACTTTTCTTTAACCATAGCAATGGTACTGTGTGTACTGTTGTTTATTTTCCCCATTTGGGGAGCGCATACAGGTAATCTTCGCCTGATGCGGGCAGCGCCGTCGTTAGCGGTCGGTCAGTTTATCTTTGTGTTGTTGTCATTTGCAGCACTGATTTATGCCAGTTTGACTGACGATTTTACCGTTGCATATGTTGCACATCATTCGAGTAGCACTTTGCCTTGGTATTACAAAATCACCTCTACGTGGGGAGGGCACGAAGGCGCCATTCTATTGTGGTTGGTGATGCAAGCAGGCTGGACAGCTGCGGTGGCATTGCTTTCTAAGTCATTACCTTGGCCTCTGCGAGCACGCGTATTGGCGGTGCTTGGCTTCCTGGCGGTTGGTTTTATGCTTTACACCTTGTTGATGTCGAGTCCGTTTGACCGTTTGTTGCCTTATTACCCAGTGGAGGGGCGCGACTTAAACCCATTACTTCAAGACCCTGGGATGATTATTCACCCACCGCTTCTGTACATGGGCTATGTGGGTCTATCTGTGTCATTTGCCTTTGCAATTGCGGCGCTGCTGACTGGTCAGCTTGATAACCTCTGGGCAAAATGGTCTCGTCCATGGACGATGGCGGCATGGGGCTTTTTAACATTAGGTATTACCATAGGTAGTTGGTGGGCTTACGCTGAGCTCGGCTGGGGCGGCTGGTGGTTCTGGGATCCTGTAGAAAACGCATCCCTGATGCCTTGGTTGGTGGCCACGGCTCTGCTGCATTCGCTTGCAGTTACTGAAAAGCGCGGCATCTTTAAATCATGGACTGTATTGCTGGCAATTGCGGCATTCTCGCTGAGCTTGCTAGGTACCTTTATTGTGCGCTCGGGCATTATCGTGTCTGTGCACGCGTTTGCGTCCGATCCAGACCGTGGCATGTTTATCCTCGCCTTCCTCGCAATTGTTGTCGGTGGCGGCTTAACCTTATACGCTCTTCGAGCTGGACAAGTCAGCAGTGAAGGGCGTTACAGCTTATTCTCACGTGAAGTGGCGTTGTGGTTAAACAATATTCTATTGGTAGTGGCTACCTTGATTGTCTTACTCGGTACTTTGCTACCTATGGTGCACAAAGAGTTAGGGCTAGGCTCTATCTCTATTGGTGAGCCGTTCTTTAATCAAATGTTTACGTATCTCATCGTGCCATTTGCCTTGTTACTCGGTGCTGCGCCATTGCTACGCTGGAAGCAAAACAAAGTCAAACAACTGGTTGGCAAATATGGCTTAGGCATCGTCATCGCCTTAGTGGCGACGGCTGCGTGGTTATATGGCAGCTATGAAGTTGTCAAACCGGTTACTTATTTGGCCACGGCTTTGGCGGTGTGGATCATCGTGATGAGCGCGCAAGATTTGCTCTTGAAAACCTCGCAAGCTGGTTCAATGAAGCGTCTTGGCTTGAGTTATTGGGCGATGTTGTTAGGCCACGTTGGTTTAGCATTAGTCATTATGTCTGTGGCTCTCACCTCGGCTTATTCAACTGAGCGAGATGTCCGTGTTCTGCCTGCTGAGCAAGTGTCATTAGGTGGTTACGACTTCCGTTTTGATGGGGTAAAAGTGATTCGTGGCCCGAACTACACAGGTCATGCTGGGGTTGTTACGGTGTTTAAAGAAGGCGAATTGGAAACGGTGCTCCACGCTGAAAAACGTCGTTATGATATTGGCATGCAGTTCATGACAGAAGCAGCAGTTGATGGCGAACTATCACGAGACTTATATCTGGCACTTGGCGAGCAGCTAAGTGGTGGTGCATGGTCGCTGCGTATTTATCACAAGCCATTCGTACGTGTTATGTGGCTCGGTGGTATCCTTATCGCATTTGCTGGGTTTATTGTTCTGTTTGACCGCCGTTACCGCCGTCGTAGTGTCAAGGAGGCGCAAGCATGAATAAAAAATGGTTAGTGTTAACACCGCTCGCAGTGTTTTTGCTGCTGTGTGTGTTTCTTTTTAAGGGCTTGTTCTCAGACCCTCGTGAATTACAAAGCGGTCGTGTTAATCAAGCACTACCGGCGTTTGATTTGCCCGATTTAATGGAGCCGAAAAAGCGTTGGACCAATGCGCAAATGCAAGGTCAGAAATACCTGATTAACGTGTGGGGTACTTGGTGTCCAACGTGTATTGCCGAACTCGGTTATTTGACTGAGCTGCGCGAGCGCGGCGTGACCATTGTTGGTTTGTACTATGAGCAAGGCTATGACCCCGATTTCGGCGACACCTTTGAGCTCGACAAATTGCAACAAGAAGTGCGTGACATGTTGAGCCGAGCGGGCGACCCTTATGTGTTCAATATGCTTGATTTAGACCGTCAATTCATCCTTGATTTGGGCGTATCCGGTGCACCAGAAACCTTCTTGGTGGATGAACAGGGCACAGTGTTAGTTCACCACACAGGTGATGTAAACCCGCGCGTGTGGCGCGCCAAATTTGCGCCACTAATGGGGGAATAAATGCGTATATTAGTTATTGCACTTTTTATCTTTTTTACTGGTAACGTGTTGGCGGTAGAAGAAAAATATGATTTCGAATCGGCTCAGCAAGCCGCTCTGTTCACGGAGTTGACCAAGGAGCTTCGCTGCCCTAAATGTCAAAACCAAAATATTGCAGACTCTGATGCTGTGGTCGCTAAAGATTTACGCGACAAAGTGGAAGATCTCGTTAAAGCTGGTCAAAGTAAAGATGAAGTCATTGATTACATGATTGACCGATACGGGTATTTTGTTCACTACCAACCGCCAGTGACGCCAGCAACGATTTTCTTGTGGATCTTGCCGGGCTTTATTGTGGTTGCCGGATTCGCGTTTATTATTTTGCGCCAGAAAAAGGCAGCGCAAAAAGCAACCTGGTCTGACGCTGATGAACAACAGCTGCAAGCCTTGATTAAGCAGTACAAGCGTAAGGAGTCAGCATGATGTTGTCATTATGGGGAGCCTTTGCTGGCTTAACATTATTGGCCTTGTTATTTGTTTGTTGGCCGTTTTTTAGAAATTTCAAAGCAGTGGCAAATCCAAGCGTGAATGCTGAACGTATTGATATTTTCGAGCAACGCCAGCAAGAGCTAGCCGACGATTTAGCATTAGAGCGTATTTCAGAGCAAAGCTACAGTGAGTCGTTACTAGAGCTAAAACGTAGACTATTGAATGACTTGTCTCCAGAGCAGCAGCTGCAAAGCCGCGGTAATAATCGCATTTTGGCGTTAACAGGTGCCAGCTTTGTTGTTTTGCTGAGCGCCGTGTTTTATTACTTTACGGGTAATCAGGCACAGCTGTCAGGCTGGGAAAAGGCCATGAAAGAACTGCCTACACTCGGTGAGCGTGCGGTCATGGGGAAGGGCGAGCCACTTGATGCGAACGAGCGTCAAGCGTTAGTGCTAGGTTTACGTACGCGTTTAGCGCAAGACGGCGATGATGCGGTAGCGTGGTTGATGTTGGGGCGTGTCGCAATGACCCTAAACGACTACGAGATGGCGATGCAGGCATTCGATAAAGTGTTGTGGATGGACCCAGAAAATATCTCTGCCAAAGTCAGTTATGCGCAGTCTTTACTTGTCCAAGGTGATGAGTCTGGTATGACTCAGGCGGCAAAATTGTTGTCGCAAGTGTTACAAGTACAGCCACAGAACTTAGACGCCATTTCAATGCTGGCGCTTATAGCTTATGAGCGCAAAGACTGGCTTGAAGCAAAAAGTGCATTTGAGTTGATACTCTCAACGATGACTGAATCAGACCCACGTTACACGATGGTTGCGCAGCGCATTGCAGAGATAGAGGCGCGTATCGCACAGACTCAAGAGGTCGCGCCTGCACATCAAATTTCGGTGTCTGTGAGCATTGCCCAGCAGGTGGCAGATCGCATTCCATTGAACAGTGTGTTGTTTGTGTTTGCCAAGGCTGCGTCGGGTCCGCCAATGCCGTTGGCTGTGAAACGATTTGAGGAATTTTCTCTGCCGTTAACGGTGACTTTAAGCGAGGCAGATGCGATGATGGCTCAACTTAGTTTGACGCAATTCGACCAAATTCAAGTATTTGCTCGTATCTCAAAAGACGGCGATGTTGCCGTTGATTTAGGTGAGTTGGAAGGCAAATCAGCAGTGTTTAATCATCAAGAACAACAACAGGTAGATGTTGTGATTAATACTTTGATTCAGTAGGAAGAAGAATGCTTAAAAAGACGTTTATTACGTTCGCAGCGGTGCTCCTGAGTGCATGTGCGCAAGTGCCCCCTGAAAAAGAAGACCCACGTGACCCATTGCAAAGCATTAACCGTCCGTTGTACGACTTCAATATGGATGTGCTGGATGCGTATATTTTGCGCCCTGTGGCTGTGGGCTATGTCGAAGTAACGCCAGCGCCAGTGCGTCGTTCGGTTGTGAATTTTACCAACAACATAGTGGCGCCGACTGATGCGGTGAACGCGGCATTACAAGGTAAAGCGGATAAAACTGGTATCGCTGTGGCGCGCTTTTTAGTGAACACTACAGTCGGAATTGGCGGCTTGTTTGATGTGGCGACGAGCTTAGGTCTTGACTACGTCGATGAAGACTTTGGCCAAACCTTGGGCGTGTGGGGCGTAGGTGATGGTGCCTATGTCATGCTACCAGGTATGGGACCGAGCACAGTGCGCAATTTCACGGGTGACATGGTGGATAACTTCGTATTGCCAGAGATTGCATTGACCACACCGCAAACCATTTTGGTCTTTGCACTTCGAGTGGTAGAAACCCGTGCGTCTCTCATCCCGCAAGAGAGCTTACTCAATGAGTCGCTCGACCCATACACTTTCGTGAAGGATGTGTATTATCAGCGCCAGCTCTACGAAGTATACGATGGTAATCCACCGATGCAGGAAGAACCAGAAGCTGAAGATTATGATGATGACTTCTTAGAGAATCTCTAAGTAGTCAGCAATAAAAAAGCCGGTACAGTTACCGGCTTTTTTAATGTTTAAACGCGCTTACATAATCGCTTGGATTTGCTCTTGTGCCCAATGGATTGCTTCATGATACGCATCAGGAACGGTTGTCGCATCGAGCTTCATTTCTTCCATAGTTTTATTCGCATCTTGCCATTTTGCTTGCTCGTATTGCTCTACCAGCGTGATGTATTTCGCCAAATCGCCTTCGCGGTCACGTAAGGCTACTTTGATGTCATTTGCCAATGGTAAACGCTCCACCACTTCAGCCATGTCTTGGTCGAGGATTGCATCCAGTAACGACATCATCGACGTTAAAAAGGCGCGGCCTGAATCCACAGAGCCAGGGTTTTTTTCTGCGAGGACTTCAGCGAAGCGTGCGCGTGTAAGTGACAACAGCATCAATTCTGCTGGTTTATCAGACGACAATTGCGCGGTGAACAGCAAGGATAGAAACTTCTTAATTTCTGCCGCACCCAACACAACCAGCGCTTGCTTGATAGTTGAGATTTCAGCACGACGTTTGAACATGGCAGAGTTTGAGTAGCGTAGTAACTTATAAGATAAGTTAACGTCGCGCTCGAACACTTTGGTGATCTTCTCTAAATCCATGTCTGTGGTAGACGTTTCGTATAGCAATTCGGCAAGGGTTAACTCAGAAGGTGGCAAGGCTTTGCTTTGTACCATTTCTGGTTTTGAGAAGAAGAACCCTTGGAAGTAGCTAAATCCTAAGTCCATCGCTTGTTGATACTGTTCATACGTTTCAACTTTTTCAGCGAGAAGTTTGATATTAGGGTAAGGCTTCACCGCCGCGATGATTTCTTGGATCTCCTCAAGTGTAGAGTCCAAATAATCAACTTTAATAATATCGATATGTGGGAAAAAGTGGCGCCAAACGTTTTGATGTTTGTAATCATCAAGCGCGATTGTATAGCCCTGCTCTTTAAGTTGCTGAGTCAGTGCGAGTAGGCGTTTTCCTGGTTGAACTGTTTCAAGGATTTCCACAACGATTTCATTCGAACCCATCATGGAAGCATACCCTTTTACGAGGGTATCCAAAGTGAAATTTATAAAGGCGGGCTTATTGCCCGTTAGCTCTTCTAAGCCAAAGGTAAATTGACTGCCTTCGATAAGACGAGAGGTGGCTTCGTCGCCATTAATTTTTGGAAATACGTTATCCAGGCCGTCACGAAATAGGAGCTCGTAGCCCACCAGTGACTTATCCCTATCTAATATGGGTTGCCGAGCAGCGTAGAAATTCATTATTCACATCCAAACACGTTGCTTATTACTTAACAATATATGAGAAAATCGTTGCTCTTTCATCAAGTATCTAAAAAATTTGTTGTAGTTTAAGCGTTATTTTTACTTTAAAACAATACCATAGCGCATTTTATCAGCACTAAAGCACATTAACGCACCAATTGGAGTTGGCGACTATGAGCATGCTATAGTGATGTGACTAAAACTGCACTAAGTGTAGTTGAAACTAGAACTTGTTGAACTTCCCACGTTAAATTTATTCGTGAGCTGATTCAACAGCAGCACATAATAACAACATATACGCCGGTAACTATGCAGTACCGTGCCTTTTAGCGCTAATTTGGAGGCTAGTTTGGAATTAGGAACAGTTATATCCCTCGCCATTTATTTTATTGTCATGCTGGGTATCGGGCTATACGCCTATAAACAGTCTACCGATGATGTTTCCGGCTATATGTTAGGCGGGCGTAATCTTCCTCCTAGTGTAGCGGCTCTCTCTGCGGGTGCGTCGGACATGAGTGGCTGGATTTTAATGGGTTTACCAGGCGCTATGTTTGTTAGCGGTTTCAGCGCTACTTGGATTGCCATTGGATTAGTTATCGGTGCTTGGGCAAACTACTTCCTTGTGGCTCCTCGATTGCGCGTTTATACAGAGCGTGCGAATGACGCGATTACTATCCCTGACTATTTTGCTAACCGTTTTGATGATTCAAAAAATGCGCTGCGAGTCGTCTCTGCTGTTGTAATCATTCTATTCTTCACTCTTTATACTTCATCAGGCGTGGTTGCTGGAGGCAAACTGTTTGAAGAGTCTTTTGGTCTTTCATATGAAATGGGATTATACGTCACGACCGGTGTGGTTGTGCTTTACACCTTGTTTGGCGGCTTCCTCGCGGTAAGCCTTACAGACTTTGTTCAAGGTTGTATCATGTTCCTCGCGCTCATTATTGTGCCAGTGGTGACTTTTAGTTTATTGGATGAGCCGATGCCTGCGACGCTAGAACAAATTAACCCAAACATGCTTGATTGGGTCGGTACAGGGTCAATAATTGGCATCATCTCAGCGATGGCTTGGGGTCTTGGCTATTTTGGCCAACCGCATATTATCGTGCGCTTTATGTCGGTACGAACAGTGAAAGACATTCCGACCATGCGCCGTATTGGTATGTCGTGGATGATAGTCGCTGCGCTAGGTGCCGTTGCTACGGGCTTGTGTGGTGCTGCTTATAGCTATGAAAAAGGCATTGAAGTTGCTGATCCTGAAACTATTTTCTTAATCTTGTCGCAGTTGCTGTTCCACCCACTGGTTGCGGGATTCCTATTGGCAGCCATTCTTGCGGCTATAATGAGTACAATTTCTTCTCAGCTACTTGTGAGCTCTAGCTCTCTAACCGAAGATTTCTACAAAATTTATGTAAAGCGTGATGCAACGGATAAAGAGTTAGTACTGGTTGGCCGTATTAGTGTGTTAATTGTGGCGCTGTGTGCCATTTACTTGGCGTACGACAGAGATAGCTCAATCTTAAGCCTAGTCAGTAATGCGTGGGCAGGATTTGGCGCTGCATTTGGTCCATTGATTCTGTTTAGTCTTTATTGGCGTCGAATGAACCTATCAGGCGCATTAGCAGGGATGATTGTGGGTGCAGCGACTGTGCTGTTTTGGATTTACGCGCCGATTGAAATTGACGGGCAATCGCTCAGTGGTTGGATGTACGAAATCGTTCCTGGCTTCATTCTTTCAAGTATCGCTATTGTTATCGTGACCTTGATGACTAAAGAACCACAACAGCAATTAACCGAAACCTTTGATAAGGTGGAAGCTGAGTTAAACAACTAAGCACATAAAAAAGCCACCGTAAGGTGGCTTTTTTATTCTTAGCGTGAAATTACAGCCATTGTATCGACTCGTTGATACGGCTTTGATATTCATCCAGTGGTGCTTTGGTTGATGCGACTAAAATTGTGTCTCCTTGAGGGAAGTGAGATACACGACCAGCAAAATGTTCATCCGAAAAGTAATTATCACCCAAATATTTATTCTCAGAGGGAACCACAAACACAGTCATTGGGCCAAAATCTGATTCAAACACAAGATGCAGCCCTTTTTGTCCTTTGAAGTTACAAAAGCGCGCGTACTTCACCTCTCCTGGTAGCGTTTTAAATTGACCACCTAGCTGCGCAAGGCGGTTATTCACTTCAGCGATGTCGAAGCGTTGGGTTGATTCTAATGACCCCATTTCATGATAAACATGTGCCAGCGCGTGCTCACCGATAGACAGTGGGGGAACCACAAGCTGATAGGTGAAAACGCCAAATACAACGGCTACCGATGCGGCCGCAGCCAAATACCAAGACTTGCGTTTACGGGTCGCAGATAAGGCTTTAATCTTGTCTGGATTTTCAGACATGGTTTGCTTCAAGATAATTTTATCTGCAAGATTCTCAGGCACATCAATATCTATTGCTTGGTGCAACTCTTTATCAAAGGCTCTTAGCTCTTTGAGTAGTGCCATTCGCTCAGGACTTTGCTTAGCAAATTCTAATAGCTCATCGTCCTTGTCTGTTGGCTGAGCAAAAAGGCGCCGACGAAATTCTAATTCATCCATTTGGGGCCTCTTTAAGTTGGTTATCGTTACTGGTTAATGCGTCTTTAAGCTGATTTCTCGCTCGGAATAAACGTGTCATTACCGTGTTCTTGTTAAGGTTAAGGATGCTGGCAATTTCGTCGCCGCTGCACCCACCAATAATTTGTAGCATCAGAGGTTCTTTGTATTCATGCGGCAGCGCCATTATGTGCCGCTGTAATACCGTCAGCTCCATTTCATCATCCAGTGAGGTGCTTCGGGTGTCGACTAGGGTGTCTTGTTCGACATCACTATAGTCGAATTGTTTACGTTCAAACCGACGTGCATTTTCTCTACGCAAGATAGTGAGCAACCAGGATTTAGCGGCACCATGATCTTGCAAGGAGTCTAATGAACGCCATGCTCTTAAGAATGTTTCTTGGACCAGATCTTCAGCCACTGCTGCATCTTTACTTAGCCAGTAGGCAAAGCGATAAAGCTCTTTGTGATAGACCTGCACCAACGCTTCGTAGCGCTTTTGTTTATCTGCCATGCTCACTAAGACCGCAGTGCTTTAAAATAAATTTCTAAAGAAGTGTAATATTTTTGCGACTAGCACCAAATTAACGTGCTAGCCGCAATGACATTAATATAAAGAGTCTAGCTTAGATTTGCTTTGTGTGTCTGACGTGCTTTTTTTTGCTGCGGCTTGGGCTATCAGTGAAAAGTCGACCATTGTGCTGTTGGCACTGTACAAAGATTGCCTGAGGTTTGCGAATGCTTGCTGCGCGTTCTCAGGCCAAGTTACTATCCAATTCTCAATTGAACCGTGGTGCACTTTAGCGAAGCTATCAACGGCATGGTAAAGCGCTTTGGCATCTTGTGCTTTCGCTGCACGAGATATATCGTTTACGTTTGTGCTTGGCTGTGCTCGCTTCACTGTGGTGTGCGCCTCAGTTTGTTTAGTTTTGCGGCTCAACCACCACAGCAGCATAGTGACAAGCCATAAGAGGTAACCTGGGATGATTAGCCACCAAGTCAGGCTGTTATTCTGAGTGACCACACCAAGTTGTTGTACCTGTTGAGGCGCAGCAGTTGATAAGGCATCTGTAGATGAAGGAGCTGGAGTGGCCGTTGCCGGTATATTGCCGTTACCCACTACGGTAATCGTTTGCTCAGGCACACTGGCGACTTCTGCACGACCTGTTACCGTGTTGAACCAATTTACTTCAATGGCGGGTAAAGTAAAGGTGCCTGGGCGCTGCGGTACATATGCAATAGACGTTTTAGTTTGTGCGATTAATCTCCCATTTCTAACTAAGTGGGTACGGTCAGACTGATCAGGGTAACTGCGAACATCAGCAACTTCGACATTGGCAATATCTGGCAGTTGCTCCTTGGTGACGTTTAATGCTGTGAGGGTCAACGTGCGCGTAATCGGCGTGCCTACCTGTACTTCGTCTTCCAAGCCTTGCCATTGCTCACTTAAATCGACTAACTCGCTGGGTAGCCACGCACCTGCAAATTGCGCCGGCGTGGGTTTGACCTCGACCAACTGATCGGGCGCTTTGGCTGTGATACTTACGGCACGGTAATTTTTTCGGGCTTTACCGTTAAGCATCGGCGCTTTGAGTTCAAAGGTGCCACTCTTTTGCGGTTGAATCAGGTAGTCGCGTTGAATCACTTGATAGCGACGCCCATTCACCACTTCTTGCGACTCTGAGTTTTTACCCATTTGTGAGATGTTGGCATTCTCTAGCTCTGGTGCAGAAAGAGCGCCATCAATTAAATCAACGCCGAGATAGAGCTTCACTGTATAGATGCCTGCCTGTTGCACATATAAAGTCGAGGGCGTTAACTCGGTTTTAATAAAGGCGTTGTCGGCATCGATTTGTGCATTGGTGTTGGCCACCACTTTCATGGTGAAAGGGGCTGAACTGATGTTTTTAAGACGAAAAGCGGGTACTTCGTACTCGCCTGGATTACGCGCCATTAGCTCGATACGCCAGGTAGTTTGGCGTGACACTGAGCCATTAATAATCTGTGTTTGGTTGCTGCGCGATGTCGGGCCAACGACGAAGTGTTTGAGCAAAGCCGATGTATCAGGTTGCTCAGCATTTATGGTGTCGTCCGCACTGAGTGTCAGATAGAAAAATTCACCTGCAAGCACCGGATTTTTATCTACACTGGCGTCCAATTTTGTTAGTGCTAACGCGGGGAGGGAAAAACACACTAAACAAAAAATAACTAAACTTCTTACCATGACTTCTCTACTCCTTGCGGTAAGCGACGACTTGAATGTTGGCGTTGTTGTGCTTCTAATTGCATCTTGTTGCGCAGTAAAATTTCCGGGTTATCCGGAATTTTGCGCAGTAATTGGTTCAGTTGTTGGGCGCGCTCTTTTTCTTCAGCGGTTAGCTCTTCAACTTGTTGGGCTTGTGCAACGGTTTGTTGCTGGCCCTTGTCACCTTGCTCATCGGATTTTTCATTAGACGGCTGTGCAGATTCTTCATCCGCTTGCTCCTGAGACTCTTTGCCTTCTTGAGATTGCTTCTCGCCATCGTGCTCGGATTGCTTCTGGGCTTGTTCGCTTTGCTTATCTCTTGCAGGGTCTGCCTGTTGTTCTGCGGATTGCTCTGCGGCGTCTTGCTGTTGCGGATCAGCACTATTTTGTGGGTTGTTTTGCTGTGAATCATTGCGCAGATTGTCACCCTCAGAGCCACTGTTTTGCTGCTGAGAGTCTTGTTGTTGACCGTCTTGCTGTTGGTTGTTGCCTTGTTGCTTATCGCCTTTTTGATGCTCAGAATCAGAACCATCTTGCTCTTGGTTTTGGTCGCCATTTTGTTGCTGGTTCTGTTGCTGATTTTTGAGTTGCTCTAAAATCGATTTGTTGGCCGCCGCCGCACTTAAATTAGGGTCTTTATCCAGCGCTTGTTGGTAGCGCTCGAGTGCTTCATCGACCTTGCCCAATTGCGCCAGTGCATTACCTTGGTTATATAAACCAGTTGCAGAGGAATCTTTATTAAACTCCTCGAGAGCACCTTGATAATCTTGTTGCTGGTATTTGGCCGAGCCACTCAGTAGCGCATTGTCTGATGTTGCTGCTTGGGAATATTCTTGTTGCTGGTAAGCATCAAGCGCATTTTGTTGATCGTTTTTGAACCAAGATTGCCAGGTTGCTGCATGTGCGCTTTGCCAAGGAATTAAAACCACAGCGGCACAGAGCATAATTGCATTGCGATTAATTTGTATCAGCAGCAAAAGTGCGGCAAAAATGGCTAAGTAAATGCCAGCGTCAATGCGCCACAATGTTTGCTGACTTTTTGATTCAACCTGCGTTGCTGCCACTTTAACTTGGGTGAATGCGCTAAGATTGTCGCTGCTTGGTTGATAGCGAACGAGTTGGCCGCCACCGAGTTTTGCGAGTCGATTGAGGCTGTCAAAACTGGTTTTCGGAATGACAATTTGCCCATGACTGTCTTTTAAGAAGCCTCCGTCAGGCAAGCTTATTGGCGCACCTTGTGTTGAACCTATCGCGTAAATAGACAAGTTATAGGGCGACTTTGATAGCCAATTACGTACATCTGTTTCGTCTTCGCTGTCGATACCATCGGTAATGAGGATAATGTCACCTTCGTAATAACCTGCTTGCTCTAACAACTCCTGTGCCTGTACTAAGCCTGCTAACACGTTGCTGCCTTGCGATGGCATGATATCCGGACTCAAGCTTGGAATAAGGTTGGTGAGCGTGTTGCTATCCGAAGTCAGTGGCGAAATGGTAAAGGCATCGCCAGAGTAGGCAACCAGTGCCGTTTCACCTTCTTTGAACAACTCCACCATGTCTAAGGCTTTAAAGCGCGCCTGCTGCAGGCGATTAGGGCTGATGTCTGTTGCAAACATAGAACGTGACATATCCATCACCATAACGCGGGCTAATTTAGCCTCAAAAACAGGCACTTCTTGTTTACTAAAACTGGGCCCTGCCAGTGCAAAGACGATAACCGTCATTAACACTGTATTGGTTAACCCGAGACTCTGACGCTTGTTCGCTTGCGCGCCTTCTATCACCTGAGTTGCTAAGTGCGGAGCGATAATCTGGCTTTGCTGTACCACAGTGGACTTGGCAAAGAGTCGCCAAATAAAATAGACCGCTACTGGGATCAGCAAGTACAACGCTGGCGCACGTAGAAAAACAAAATCGCTCATGCTTGCCTCCTTTTAGCTACATAGGTTAATGCTCTGAGTTTGCGTCTTAAGATGGCCAACGCAATCATAGCCAGAGCGATACTCAGAGGAATATAAAACAACGCTTTTTTAGGACGTACGGTCTGCTCTTCCTCGGCTAAGGGCTCAAGTGCATCGAGCTCTTGATAAATATTGGCTAGGCTTTGAGTATCTGTGGCGCGGAAATATTTACCGCCCGTTTGCTCAGCTATCTGTTTCAATAGCGTTTCATCAAGCATGCTACTGCCTGACATGGAAAACAGCCCCATGCTCATTGAGGCATTCGCACCCACACCCACAGTGTAGACTTTTACTTTGGCATCTTTGGCAAGGATTAATGCCTCTTCTGGTGTCAAATTGCCTGCGGTGTTTTGCCCATCAGTGAGTAGGATCACCACCTTGTTTGACTGGCTTTTATCATTAAAGCGTTTGACCGATAACCCCAGCGCATCGCCAATGGCAGTAGCTCGCCCAACGAGACCAATCTGCGCCTCTTTGAGCATTTGAGCGACAGTATCAAGATCGCGAGTGAGTGGTGTTTGCAAAAACGCGGTATCAGCAAAGAGAATCAAACCCAGTTGATCGCCTTGGCGTTCGGTGATGAAATTAGCCAACACGCTTTTTACCACACTTAGGCGGTCAACATAGCGTCCTTGATAGGCCATATCTTGTTCGCGCATCGAGCCGGATAAATCCACGGCAAGCATGATGTCACGGCCTTCATTTTCTAAGGTAATGGGTTCCCCTTGATGCACTGGGTTTGCGACAGCGATAACCGTGCATATCCACGCCACTGACATCAGCCAATGTGGCCAGCGGCCACCGCTTAACGCTCGTTCTTGGTGCATATCTACGTGACTTAAAGACGGAATATGCAGCTTTAACGTCGCATTGTGTTTTCGCTTAGGAGTCACTAAAACCCATAACCATGGCAGAGGTAATAGGATTAATAGCCAAGGCCATTGGAACTCATACATCGAGTATCTCCTTGGTTTTAAATTGTTGTATGGCCGAACTCAATTTCAGCGAAAGGTCGCTGTGATCCGCTTTATCGCGATAAATGGCCAACAGCTCATCTTCTGAAAAGCGCATTGCGCTTAATTGCGACAATACCTGAGCCCACTTTTTGCCAGTGAGCGCGCTAACTTGGTCACCGTAATAGTGTTTGCACAAGCGTTTTAGTAGCTGATGTAAGGCGAGAGCGTCCATCGTTTCAGCTGCATGAGATATCGCTTCGCGCTTCGCTGCTAGGTGTTGTTTACGCTGACGCCAAATGATAATTAAGGTGATTAAGATACCCAGCAACAACACGGCAACGAGCCACCATGCTGGACCGGGTGGCCACGCACTCACCTCGGTCGGGGCAATGACATCTTCTAACTGTGGAATTGGCACTGACTGCATTTATGCGCTCCGTTGATAAAACTGCTGCTCCAGTGCTTTAGCTGCACTGATTTCCACGATTGAATGGCAGTAACGCGCCAGTATCTCAAGACGTTGTGAACCCAAAGCGTGTGCACGTTTGTTAAAGCGGCTTCGAAAGCTCGCGTCATCGAGTGCTAAACTGATTTCAGTGCGCCCGGTGCTGACATTAATCGCCTCAGAGTAACTGGGAAGTTTTTTCTCAAAAGGGTCACTGACGATACAGGCAACGACTTCACAGTGTCTTGCTAGGTGCTGTAATTCGCGCTCAATGGTGGCTCTGTCTTGCTCGTTTAGGGTCACAAAATCACTGATCAGATACACCGTACTGCCTGGCTTTGCCAGCTGATTCAGGCGCTTGAGTTGTGTTACTAAACTCACTTGGGAGGTTGATTGTGACGCCATAGATTGTTGTTCGCTGTGACAATCCAACATGCCATGAAACACCCGCAACACAGCTTTGTCACGACTTTGAGGGCGAAATTCATGATGGTGATGGTCGTTAAAAATGAGCGCCCCGAGTTTGTCACCACGTTCACAGGCCGACCAAGCAATCAATGCACCAAGGTGTGCAGCTTGCACAGACTTGAAGACAAACTGAGATCCGAACTGCATACTGGCGCTGAAATCAGCCATGATTAGGACCGGTCGTTCTTTTTCTTCTTGGAACAACTTAGTATGCGCTTCGCCTGTACGAGCGGTTACTCGCCAGTCGATACTACGTACATCGTCGCCATTCTGATAATGACGAACTTCCGCAAACTCCATGCCTCTGCCTTTATGTGGCGCAAGATACTGGCCACTGAGTGGGCTGCGAATACGTTTGCGCACTGCTAAGTCGAGCAGTCGGGTTTTGCTTTTGTAATAGGTGAGCTCTTTAAGCGCCAATGCATGACCGCTACAGTGGAGTTGTTTTAGCCAGTCATTGACACTCGAAGGTGATGATGACATTCGACTCATTAAGGTACTGCCACTCGTTCAAGAATACGGGTTAAGACATAATCTTTAGTGATGCCTTCAGCTTGCGCTTCATAGCTTAAAATAATGCGGTGACGTAGGACATTATGGAATACCGCTTGGATGTCTTCTGGGCTCACGAAGTCGCGGCCATTCAGCCATGCATGCGCTCGCGCTGCTTTATCAAGTGCGATGGTTGCACGTGGGCTGGCACCGTACTCAATCCAATTCGCTAAATCATCATCGTAACGCGTGCCGTCGCGTGTTGCGATAATCAATTGCACTAAGTATTTCTCAAGTGGCTCTGCTAGATGCAAAGCAAGCACCTCTTTGCGCGCGCTAAATAGGTCAGCTTGTGAAATAGGTGCAATAGACGCTTGCTCACCGTCAAGAGCTTCGCCACGCGTTAAGCGCAGAATAGCCAACTCTGAATCAGCGTCAGGGTAGTCGATATTCAAGTGTAATAAGAAGCGGTCAAGCTGTGCTTCGGGGAGAGGGTAAGTACCTTCTTGTTCTAATGGGTTTTGAGTGGCCATTACCATGAACAGCTGCTCCAGTGGATAGGTGTTTTTGCCCACTGTAATTTGTCTTTCAGCCATGGCCTCTAATAATGCTGATTGCACTTTAGCGGGTGCACGGTTGATTTCATCTGCAAGCACTAGATTGTGAAATAACGGCCCTTGTTCAAACACGAACTCACTGGTTTGCTGGCGATAGATGTCGGTGCCTGTGACGTCAGACGGTAATAAGTCAGGGGTAAACTGAATGCGTTGGAAACTGCCTTCTAAGCCTTTGGCTAATGCATTTACGGCACGCGTTTTTGCCAGTCCGGGGGGGCCTTCAACAAGTAAGTGACCGTCGGCTAACACCGCGATGAGCAAAGATTGAGTGAGGTGAGGTTGACCAATAATTTGCGTATCGAGATACGTTTTTAACTGTGCAAACTTAGAAACTGCCATAAGTGTACGTGTCCTTGCCGGCATTTAATTTAGAAAATTCGTAAAATACAGAGGTCAATTCAGAGCGAATGACCCAACTAACAAGCCTGTTAGGCACTGTTAGAGTGATTTAGTTCAGATTGATTTTACTTACAATTGTTCAGTTTTAAAGTCTTGTTTTTATTTTAAATGCCATCAGTTATTAACTATTGTTGTAAGGGCTGATGATTTTTGCTGTGGTGGATCATCAAACACCAAAATAAGCCACGCAAGGTGGGCCATCGGCTAAGCCTTTATTTTGACTTCACTATTGGCAATGTGCGTGGGGTTGTTTAGAATCGAGGAAATATTAACAGGTCAGACCTGTCAGCAGGAGAAGCATTTTATGTCTGAGCAATTAAAACTAACAACTCGAAACGGGGAGCGCATCGCGATAGTTAGCGGCTTGCGTACACCTTTTGCCAAGCAAGCAACCGCTTTTCACCATGTTCCAGCGTTAGATTTAGGTAAGCTGGTGGTTAATGAGATGCTTGAGCGTCTTGATTTTGATCGCAGCGAAATCGACCAACTGGTGTTTGGTCAGGTGGTACAAATGCCAGAAGCACCCAACATCGCTCGTGAAATTGTTCTCGGAACGGGCATGCCAGTGAACATTGATGCTTATTCAGTATCACGTGCATGTGCAACTAGTTTCCAAGCCATTGCCAATGTCGCAGAGTCGATAATGGCCGGGCACACGCAAGTGGGTATTGCCGGTGGCGCTGACTCGTCATCTGTATTGCCAATCGGTGTGAGCAAGAAATTAGCGGGCAGCTTAGTTGATTTAAACAAAGCCCGTACGCTTGGCCAACGACTTAAGATTTTCTCAAAATTACGTCCGAAAGATTTACTTCCCGTTCCACCCGCCGTTGCTGAATATTCAACGGGCTTGTCAATGGGGCAAACCGCGGAGCAAATGGCAAAAACGCACAGTATCAGCCGTGCTGACCAAGATGCGTTGGCTCATCGTTCGCACTCGCTTGCAGGTCAAGCTTGGGCCGAAGGTAAATTAGCGCAAGAAGTAATGACTGCGCACGTACCGCCATACAAGTCATTTATTGAACAAGATAACAACATTCGTGCTAACTCTGACTTAGCGAGTTACGCCAAATTAAAGCCTGTATTTGACCGCAAATACGGCAGTGTTACCGCAGCGAACGCAACACCTCTGACTGATGGTGCAGCAGCGGTGTTATTAATGAATGAAAGCAAGGCAAAAGCACTGGGTTATGAGATTTTAGGTTACATCCGTAGTTACGCATTCACCGCTATTGGTGTACACGAAGATATGTTGATGGGCCCTGCGCACTCAACGCCAGTCGCACTGGACAGAGCGGGGATTACGCTGGGCGATCTCGACTTGATTGAAATGCACGAAGCCTTTGCGGCGCAAACCCTGGCAAACATGAAGATGTTCGCATCAGACAAATTCGCGAAAGAAAAGTTGGGTCGAGACAAAGCTATTGGTGAAATTAACATGGACAAGTTCAATGTTAATGGTGGCTCACTCGCCTACGGTCACCCATTTGCGGCAACCGGCGCACGTTTGATCACACAAAGTATTCATGAACTAAATCGCCGCGGTGGTGGCTTGGCATTAACGACAGCCTGTGCGGCAGGTGGCCTAGGTGCTGCCTTTGTATTGGAGAGCGCATAATGACGGAATCTGTATTTAAATTTGAGCTCAACGATGAGCAGGTTGGTATTGTTACTATCGATGTGCCCGGTGAGAAGATGAACACTTTGCGCGCCAGTTTTGCGGCGCAGCTTGATGAGGTGATCAAAACCGCGAACGACAATAACGTAAAAGGCTTGGTTTTCATCAGTGCAAAACCAGACAACTTTATTGCCGGTGCCGATATCAACATGCTCGATGATGCTAATTCTCATGAAGAAGCATTGGCACTTTCAACCACCTGTCACGACGCATTTTTTGAGCTCGCAAAGTTACCGTACCCAACGGTTGCGGCAATTCACGGTGCGGCACTCGGTGGTGGCCTTGAATTTGCTTTAGCGTGTGATTACCGTGTTTGTAGCGACAGCGATATCACCAAAATGGGTCTGCCTGAAGTGCAGCTTGGGTTATTACCCGGCGGCGGCGGTACTCAACGTCTACCAAAATTAGTGGGCATTCAAAAGGCCCTTGAGTGGATGCTAACAGGCAAGCAAGTTCGTGCTAAACAGGCGAAAAAAGCAGGGTTAGTGAATGAATGCGTGCCACACTCAATTTTACAAGAAATTGCGGTTAAATTTGCACTCAAAGGCAAAGCTAAAGCGACAAAACCTCAGTTAGATAAGATGTCTGCGTTACTGGAATCAAATCCTTTTGGCCGCAATTTGATTTTCAAAAAGGCGGCAGAAAACGTGGCCAAGAAAACCGGCGGTCATTACCCAGCACCTGAACTCATTATTAAAGCGGTGCGTGCGAGTGTTGAGCTTGATACCCTCAAAGCATACAAGACTGAAGCGGAAGGTTTTGCCAGCTTGGTGATGAGTGGTGTATCTAAGCAGCTGCGCGGTATTTTCTTTGCAACGACGCAAATGAAAAAAGAATGGCGAGCGGATGATGCGCCAAGCACCAACAAAGTCGCGGTGCTCGGCGGTGGTTTAATGGGCGCAGGTATTACCCATGTGAGCGCTATCAAAGCGGGTGTCCCTACGCGCGTTAAAGACGTTGCTCAGCAAGGTATTGCTGGGGCGATGAACTACAGCTACAAGATTCTTGATAAGAAATTGAAACGTCGCATCGTGTCAAAAGCGCAGTTGCAAGAGCAAATGAACCGTATCACAGGCACCACTGACTACAGTGGTTTTAAACACGTTGATATGGTGATTGAAGCGGTATTTGAAGACTTAAAACTAAAGCAAGCCATGGTTGCGGATGTTGAAGCAAATGCGCAGCAACACACAATTTTTGCGAGTAATACTTCTTCGTTGCCGATTTCACAAATCGCTGAACAGGCACAGCGCCCTGAAAACGTTATTGGTTTACATTACTTCTCGCCAGTAGAGAAAATGCCCCTAGTGGAAATTATTCCTCACGAGAAAACCAGTGAACAAACCATTGCTCGCACAGTAAGCTTCGCTCGTAAACAAGGAAAAACGCCAATCGTTGTTAAAGATAAAGCGGGTTTCTTTGTAAACCGTATTCTAGCGCCTTATGTGAATGAGGCTGCAAATCTACTTCTTGCTGGTGAGCCTATTGAGAAAATCGACAAAGCATTGGTGGAGTTTGGCTTCCCAGTCGGTCCACTCACATTGCTTGACGAAGTAGGGATTGATATTGGCTCGAAGATAGCGCCTATTTTGGAAGCTGAATTAGGCGAGCGCTTTAAGGCTCCTGATGCTTTTAACCGTCTGATCGATAGTAAACGCTTAGGCCGTAAAGCAGGTCGTGGTTTTTACGATTACTCTAAAAAAGACAAGAAGGTTGATGAGTCTGTGTATGAGTTACTGGGCGTCACTGTGGCACCTAAGCTCAACAAAGAAGAAATCGCTGAGCGCTGTGTAATGCAAATGCTCAATGAAGCAGCGCGCTGTTTAGATGAAGGTATTGTAAGCAATGCGCGCGATGGTGACATCGGCGCCATCTTTGGTATCGGATTCCCGCCGTTCTTGGGTGGTCCATTTAGCTATATGGACAAACTCGGTGCGAGTGAGGTGTCTTCGAAGTTGGCAACTTTCTCCCAGTACAACAGTGCGTTCGAGCCAGCGCCACGTCTTGTGCAAATGGCTGAAACTGGCGCCAAGTTCTACGACGAAGCGCAAGCTCAAGAGTCCAGTGCAGATGAGGCTGCTGAAGCAGAGTAATTCCTACTGATAATGCAATCTAAAAAGCGCAAGCCACAACTTGCGCTTTTTTCATACAAAAAATAGACACCTCACTTACTTCACAAAGGTGGGTATAACTTCTTTATTTTAAAATAATTTATCTTTAATGTGCCTGAGCTTCGGGGTCGTGAGCAATGGAGTTGATACTTTTTTATGGTTAATAATTGAGCGTGCTTGTGTTAAAGTCGCGGCGCATTCAGTAGGGGGCCGTATGATTTTGGTTTTGAGTCTTATTTTCGCAACACTCTTATTTTTTATTGCATCAGCTAAAGGTATGCCCGCGAAACGCTGGGCATTTCTCGGCGGCCTGTTTGGCCCATTCGCCTTAGCATTGTTCAACGTACATTATCGCCGCGCGCTCATGCGAACAATTGCCCAATGTGGGATCATCTGGCGGCCCTAGCATAGGGCAGGTTATTGCACCAAGCTAAGGTGGTGGCCTTCAGATTTATGTTTATTATGTTTGGTAAGAAATGCTTCGAACTGCTCGCTCGACAGAGGTTTGGAGTAGTAATAACCTTGCATTGTTTCACAGCCTAACTGCTGTAATTGCTGTAACTGCTCCACTTCTTCAACACCTTCAGCAACGACGTGTAACCCTAAGTTTTGCGCCATGGTGATAATCGAGTCCACCATGTTTTTACCACGCTCATTTTCCATGTCTACGATGAAGGCTCGGTCTATCTTGAGGGTATGCAGCGGGAAACGTTTTAAATAAGACAGCGACGAATAGCCGGTGCCAAAATCATCCATGGCTAGGTGAATACCTTTGTCGACAAGCGCATGCATTATCGCGATGGCGTGCTCTGGGTTATCCATTACTGTGCCCTCAGTAATTTCCAATTCCAGTGCACTCGCCGGTAACTGAGTTTGCGTTAGGATGGTGTCGATGCGTTGCGATAAATCGGCTAAAGCGAATTGTTTCGCGGATAAATTTACGGCCACTCGCTGGTTGAACAGCCCCTTGTCTCGCCATCTTTTCACATCAGCGCAGGCTTTTCGTAGCACCACTTCACCAATCTCGATAATTTGTCCAGTCTCCTCGGCGATGGGAATGAAGACGCCTGGGCTAATCAAGCCTTTCTTGGGCGTGATAAATCGTACCAGTGCTTCCATTCCAGCAATTTCACCCGTTCTGATATCCATTTTTGGTTGATAGAACACTTCAAAATGGTCTTTTTTCAATCCAAAGCGCATTAAGTTTTCAATTTGCAGGCGCTTAACCGCAGCATGGTTCATCGCATCATTGAAAAAGAGGTAACGGTTGCCTTGTTGTTTAGCGTGATACATCGCAGTATCGGCATTTTTCAATAGTACTTGTGGTGTCATGCCATCTTCTGGACTGAGCACGATGCCGATAGATGCAGTAATTGCAAGCTCATGCCCCAGCATGCGAAATGGTGTCGCGATGGTTTTAAGAAATTCTTTGCCGGTTGCGGTAATGGTATGAATATCATTGGTGCCACGCATGACCAGCGCAAACTCATCACCGCCCAAACGATAAAATGAATCCTGAGGGCGTTTTCGCTCAACTAATCGCTGGGCAAGTTTGACCAGCAATTTGTCACCTAGCTGGTGGCCTAAAGAATCATTAATTTTCTTGAAATTATCCAAGTCCATCACCAGCACAGCATGGTGATTGTCTTTTTCCATCAGGACATCGAGATCCGCAAAAAATTGATTCCTGTTTGCTAAGCGGGTCAAAGAGTCTTGGTTAGATAGATCATTAAGGGCTTGCTCTGCATTCTTGCGTTCACTGAGATCTGAGAACACCATGATGTAGTATTCTACGTTGCCCTCTTGATCGAGTACTTTATCAATACTGAGTTCCATGCATACCGTCTGACCGGTAATCACTGGCATGTTGAGCTCATGTTGAGCATGGTGGGCGTTCGCTATAGAGCGCTTGATGGCGTCACTGCGCTGCACAGTGTGGCCCGCTAAGGAGAAAGGATGGCCTTGATGGTGCGCACGCGAAAGTCCAAAAAGCTGTGTAAAAGCTGGGTTAGTATCAATGAGATTAAAGGCATTGTCATAAATGACCATCGCATCGGTTAAGTTCTCTACGCAAGTCGCGAACAAATTAAGTCTTTGCTCAGTGGTTTTAATATCGTGAATATCTTTAACCGTGCCAGTCATGCGCACAGGCTGTAGCTGAGCATTTTTCTCCACTACTTTGCCGCGGTCGAGTACCCATCGCCATTGACCTTGCTCATCCAGCATGCGGTAGCTGGCTTCAAAAAAAACCGTCTTTTGAGCGAGGTGAGCGCGTATCAGTGACTCAACTAGGGGTAAGTCTTGAGGGTGGATACGAGCGCGATTTGGAGGGAAAGTGTGTGCTTCAACACGTGTAGGCTGGGAGTGACGCTCGTCGTTAATACGGACAACTTCCCCCGTGCTGATGTTCCAATCCCAAAGTATGTCACCGCTTCCTTCTAGCGTTGACTTCAGGAGCTGCTGTGAATGCCTGAGGTGTTGACGCGAGCGCCTCAGCGAAATAATGGCCCAACCCATAATAACAAGTACGCCAACGAAAATAAGGACAGTCGCAATATAGGATGGACTTTCAATCAGAGATTGATGAAGTTCATCTGCCGAAGCGTCAAAGCAAATGATAATTGCGAACGCATAAAGCGCTGAAAGAATCTTGTTGAACACGTTTTGGTACTTTAATCTGGGTTTTATCAAGGTTAATTCATGGTGCTTGCAGAGTAAAGCTCCGCTTCAGCTGAAGCATCATCGCCTTGCGGTGCACTCAGCCACTCCATACGCACTCTCGCAGGAGCAAATAGCTCTTTTAAGTAAGTGTTTACCTCATTAAATTCAATAGTCTCTAACGTACTCAATAAGTTAGCTTGCAAAGTGAAATCGACGTCAGGATTGCTAATAGCCAACCAAAACCGCTGTGAGCGTAATCTCAGATTTTTGTCTTTCTCCGCTATCTGGCGATAAAGACTTTGCTTTGCTTGTTGCCATACATCGTTAGGCATACTTGCAAATTCATTCAGATACGTTGTCACAAATGCATTATGATGCTTTAGCAGGTCCTCCCCAGCCACAGAAGGAGATTGCACATAAAAGGCGAGGCCAGCGCGAGAGTTGAAAGGGGCATAACCCGCACCCACTAGGTAGCCAAGCTGTTGCTCTGTGCGCAAGGCATTAAAATAGGGCTGGTTGATTAGGTGATTGACCACCATCATCAGTACTTTTTCACGAATATCACTGGTGATAGCTTGATAATAAATAACCATCGCGTGGTCATTACTTGCAAGGGACACTTCTTTTTTCTCAACAATCCCTATTTCGACAAGCGGCCGCGATATTGCTTCAATATTCGCGCGATGTTGCAAGTGCCCTTGAACTAGACGCAAAAAGTCATAGGCATCTGCAGGACGCCAATTACCATGCAAAAATGCTTCGATATGAATGGCGTCAAAAAACGCCTTTCTGAATTTTTTGAACTGAATGTAACTGGTGCTTTTTAAAGCCTGAGCGAGCGCACTTGGGGTCGGATTCCAAGGCATAATTTGCGCACCAATGCGGCTAAAAATCTCACTGACAGGTTTATTCTGATTACTGGACTCCCAGTGACGCACTAGTTGTTTTTTATATTCTGCAAATCGCTTCGAGCAGATATCTGCATTGAACAAGGCATCAAGTAAACCTTGTGCTAACTCTAGCTGGCTCGAAGATAAACCTGCGGTATGTAGCGTGAGCCCGCCTTGGTGCGAAGAGATATGGTAATTCAATCCGGCCAATTCAGCTGGGTAGAAACGCTCAGCAACGCAATCAATAAATAAGTCTGCGAACAAGCGGGTGAGGGCCATGTGCTGAACATCTTTCACCGCTAGTTTGGAGTCAAGGGCGAGATAAAAGTGGCCTTTGGCAACACGGTATGTTGCATCTTGTTTGAACCAAAAGTTAAAACCTGGGTGAGAAGCGAGCTTTTCGGGCGTACTACTCGGTGCTACCAACTCGTGTAATACACAAGGGCGCTGCAAGTAGGGATTTACGTCAGGTAAAGACATGGTACTCAGCGGCGTATCGATAGTGGCCAGTGCCGTTAGCCATGCCTCGTCTAATTGTTGTGTGTAATAAGGGGTGTTGTACCACTTAGTCGTCTTGCTAGAGCTAACACCAGGGTGAATCAAGACCAAACGCATGTTTTTAGGGGTCAACCAACTTAGCACACGAGAAAACTGCGCACTGTCGTATCCCGCCATCAAGTAATCACCATAGAGGTAATGATCACTGGGGTAATGATGCATATTCACACTAACGCCACTGACCCAATCGAGTAGTCGTGCTTTTTCTTGATTATCAAACGCGATTTGCAGCAGGGTTTGTTTGTCGCGATACAAAGCGTGCAGCGAGTTGATGTTTTGTTTGATCAGTGTGATATAGGCAAAAACAGTTTCGACTATGTCTTGGTAGTACTCAATGCCTTCGTCGGTCAGTGCCAAGCTGATATTAAAATCTTTGAAATTACTGCCGTTAATGCCACCGCCTGCAGACAAGGCGTTGATCCATCCTTGGTTTTTTAGAATTGAGTGTAAAGACCCTTCACCTTCATAACCCAAAAGATGTGCGAGGAAACTAACGGTTTTGTGTTTGTAGAATTCGTCGATACTAGGCATCGCAAAACTGATAATCAGTTTTTGTAAGTGCTTGTGAGGTTCGATGTGTAATTCCAGCGCAAGGTCTTCAGGGCGGTATAATGGCTCAGAAATCGCTGGCTTCTTTGTTCCTGTCGCGGCAATCCCAGAGAACAGGTCTTGCGCCCATTTCTTTAATTCTGTGAGCGGCTGAGGACCGCATAAAACTAAGGTCATCCATTGAGCTTGATAATGTTCGCTAAAAAACGTTTCTAGCTCCTCTTTCATGGGGCCTTTATCATCGCTTAGGGTATTCATATTACCCACAGAAAATTTCGCAAATGGATGCTGAGGGTTCACGGTCTCTTTGTGCGCTTGATATATACGGCGGCCATCGTCCTTAATTTTTAACTTAAATTCAGCATCAATGGCATTGCGCTCCTTTTCAATTTCATGCTCATTGAATAAGGGAGAAATGAACAGTTGGCTGAACCTTTCAAGCGCAGGGAAAAAGTATTGTTGGGTGATATCGAAATAATAACACGTGTGCTCAGTGCCGGTCCAAGCGTTGCTTGTACCACCGTGATGGCTAATGAAGTCGTGAAATTCTCCTGCACCAGGGTATTGCTTTGTACCCAAAAAAAGGAGATGCTCAACAAAGTGAGCAAGACCCTGGCGATGCCAAGGATCGTCAAAATGCCCCGTGTTGACTGTTAATGCAGCTGCGGCTTTTGGGCTTTCTTTGTCTTCAACAAGAAGCACTCTTAGACCATTGTGCAGTGTCAGAGGTTGATACAGTCTGTTATCATTGCGGCTGATATTCAATTATTGCTCCTGAAACTAAAAAGTAACAAGATGTTCAGGGCCAGCGGTTACGGCGAAGTGCCTACCTGAATATCGATTGTAAAGCTAAACTATAGCGAATATAGGGCCGTAATGGCTAGCTTTTGTGGCAAAACTTTTTTCTCTAATTAGTTGATTTCACACAAATGAAAACAATTTTAATCATGCGTCATGGCGACGCACAGCCACAGCAAGGGCCCGATCACTTGCGTGCGCTTACAGCCATCGGAAATCAACAAGCTGATGAGGTTGGCGAATGGTTATCGCAGCGTTTTAATCCGACAGGTTTGTTGGTGAGTCCTTACATTCGTGCGCAACAAACAGCTGATGGTGTGAAGAAGTATTGTCGTCAGTTGGCGTTTGAAGAGACGACGAGCGATATTATTCCCAGCGCCGATGCGCAACGAGCCATTGATTATCTTCGTGCCTTAATCGAAGTGCATCCTGATGTGGATACGTGGTTATTGGTAGCGCATATGCCGATTGTAAGTTACATGGTCGCCCAATTGTGCCCAGACAAGATGCCTATTTTTCCGACCTGTGGTGTCGCAGACATTAGCTATGATGAAGAATCAGGGAAGGCGCAATGGCGGGCACTTTACAGCCCGCAAGAACGTGTTTAGCCACCCGCGATTTTAACTTTGAACCCAGCTGCTTCAAGCAGTCCTTTGAGTTTGTCACGATCATCACCTTGAATTTCGATGACACCGTTTTTCACCGCACCACCTTGACCCATTTTTGATTTGAGTTGTTTGGCCAATTTCTTCAAGTCATGTTGTTCTGGGTCGATGCCTACAACCAGCATGACGCCTTTACCTTTACGGCCTTTGGTTTGGCGCTCAATTCTAATCGCCCCGTCTTTGAACAGCTTTACGTCTAGGGGCTGCGTTTCAGCAAGGGTTTTGATTCGACCCGTTTCTGTTGAGTACACGAGATTGTTGTCACTCATAGAGAAGTCTCCTAAAAAAATATGCGCCAAGTTTAACATATTTCACGTTTCGATATTGCTAAATAAAAATGGCATCCTATATTTTAAACAAGTACATAATTCAGCAGCTTAGGAAGAGGTAATGAGTTTAAATCAGCATTATGATCAAAGTAATAATACGCTGGTGATCGCAATCAAGGACAAGTTCGATTTCAATTTAGTACAAGACTTTAGGTCTGCATACGCAGAAATTAACCCGCAAACCAAAAATGTGGAAATCGATCTGAGAGAAACCAGTTACATGGACAGTTCAGCACTAGGAATGCTGCTGAACATGCACAAGGCATTAAAAGGGCAGGTTGAGGAAATTTCAATTCGTAACGCCAATGCCCAGTTAAAGAAAATTCTAGAAATTTCTCGATTTGATAAGAAGTTTACGATTGATTGAGAACCTACCCGATGAGTTAATCGAAGTTGAAGACAGCGTCCCACCATTGGTACTCGTGGTCGATGATGAGGCGCTCAACCGTCAGTTACTTCGCATCATGCTTGAACGCGAAAATTATCAGGTTATTGAGGCCGAAAACGGTGCTCAAGCGATAACCATGATGGCTGAGCACGATGTTGATATGGTGCTGTTAGACATCATGATGCCAGTCATGAATGGTTATTTGGCCGCACCTAAAATTAAAGAATATTCTCGTTCAGGGTATCTCCCTATTATTTTCATCACCGCATTAGAAGATGGTTCAGCGCTGGCAAAATGCCTGGATGTCGGTGGTGATGATTTTATGCCCAAGCCTTTTGAACCGCAAATCCTAAAAGCAAAATTGCGTGCACATTTGCGCATTAGACATCTCTTAGCTAAGTCGTTAAAGCAGACCCAAGCACTGACCTACTATCAAAACCAGACCGAGCGAGAGCATGAGTTAGTTGAGCACATATTTGCCAACGCGCTTAAGCAGTCTTCTAAAACACCTCAAGGTTTAGACTCGCACTTGTCCCCAGCCGCGATGTTTAATGGTGATGTGTTTTTAAGTGCTGTCGCGCCCAACGGTTCGCAATACTATATGCTCGGTGATTTCACCGGCCATGGTTTAGCCGCTGCAACGGGTGCCTTACCCGTATCACGTATTTTTTACACCATGGCGGAAAAGAATTTATCAGTGAGTGACATTGCCCGGGAAATGAATCGCTCTTTGGACCAATTGTTGCCGTCACACATGTTTTGCGCGGCAACAATTTTTGAGATTAATGCATCCGCTAATAGCGCAACGTTCTGGATGGGCGGTTTGCCTGACGGTTTCCTAATCAACGATCAAGGGGATGTGCTTTTACATCTCGAGTCCACGCATATGGCACTGGGTATCTTAGAAGATGATGAGTTTGAGCGCGATGTTGCCCATGTCTCTTTGCGTGATGGCGCCCGCGTAGTTCTATACACCGATGGCATTACTGAAGCCGAAAATAATCAAGGTGAACAGTTTGGTTATGAACGTTTGGCGCAAACACTCAAATCGCTAGAACATGTTTCCACAGCGCAAATTATTGAAAAGGTACGCAGTTTTACTCAGTGTGAAATGCAACAAGATGATTACAGTGTTGTCATTGTAGACCCACAGCCCCATGAGGTGGATTCCTCTCGAAATAAAACGATCAGTCCTCTACCTGTATCATTAGCACTGACGCTTGATGCGCAACAACTGAAGACGTTGGATCCAGTCGCCCAACTCATCGACCTTGTTGCTAACCTACCTGGGCTCAATGCCCACAAATCGTCGCTGTTTATTCTCCTATCTGAAGCATATAACAACGCGTTGGAGCATGGTATTTTGGGGTTAGATTCTCAGATGAAGCTATCTGATGATGGCTTTGTTGAATATTATTCGTTGCGTGAAGCACGACTGGGTGAGCTTGCTCATGGAGAGGTGAAGATTAAAATAGAATATAAGCCGCACAATCGTACCCTCGTTTTGAGTGTTTGTGACACTGGAGACGGATTTAACGTTACCTATAAAGAACAAGACCAAAGCTATCGCAGTTTTGGTAGAGGGATCACCTTAATGCATGAAATCGCAGAAGACGTTCGCTACAACCAAAGTGGCAATCACGTGTTCATTACCTATCGCATTCAATAGCATCTGCCTCTACTTGAACTAATGATTGCATGGGATCATTTTCGTATGTTAGCATCCATCTGAAGTTTTAGATGTTTGGACGGCTAAATGGCTTTTTCATATAACGACGTTGCGCAACTACAAAGCAATACGCAATATACGCAAGATTATCAAACGAAATTAAGCGACTACCTTATCGAAGCAGCGCCACAAGTGCAGTGGCAATACCTGATCCCGGAATTAGGAGAGGGTGGGGCTTGTAGCTTATTCGGCCACTTACAGGACGAACCATTTAGCTTAACTGAGTACCTTGATTCAAGCGTCCAGCCACAGCTTTCAAAGTTACAAGCGATTGTGGATTTTGTCGTTGAGCAAAGTGGTGTTGATTGGTTCGGTATTTATCAGTCTCGTGAGGTTGATGGTGAGCCACAATTACTCAAGTTAGCTTACCATGGCGCGCCAAGCCGCCCTCTGTTTCCTATCAACGAAGCCTTCGCTGCAACGAGCAACAATGTGCAAGTCGTAATGTCTGGAAAGGCACGCATTATCAATGATGTGGAAGACTATGTTGCCAAGGGTGGCGAATACTATACATGCGACCCTAAAGTGAAGTCAGAATCTTGCTTGCCGCTTTATTCGCAGCAGGGTAAAGTAGTGGGCATAGTCGATGCGGAAGCATTCAGCAAAGATTTTTTTACCCCCGAACGTATTGCTCTATTAGTTGCCGCTTGCAAAGAAATTGTTGAGCACTTACCAGCGTAATGTGTGCCGGGATCTACGCTAACCACAGAGATAAATAAAAGAGAGTTCCATGTTCTCACAATTAAAACCATTACCGACTGATCCTATCCTTGGTCTGATGGCTGCGTTTAAAGCTGATACCAATGCAAACAAAATTGACTTAGGTGTTGGTGTTTATAAAGATGAGCACGGTGATACACCCGTGCTTCGTGCCGTCAAAAAGGCGGAAGAATTTCGTTTAGCGAATGAAACAACCAAGACCTACATTGGTTTGGCAGGTAACTTGGAATATTGTCAGAAGATGGAGCAACTGCTGCTAGGTGATGCGCACCCAGCCTTGTTAGCTAACCGCGTTCGTACGGCTCAAGCTCCAGGTGGTACCGGCTCCTTGCGCGTGGCAGCAGAATTTATCAAGCGTTGTAATACTGATGCAACAGTGTGGGTGACAACGCCAACATGGGCTAACCACATCAGCTTGTTTGAAGCGGCGGGTTTAACAGTTAAAGAATACCCTTATTACGATTATGAAAATAAGGGATTGTTGTTTGATGAAATGGTCAACGCGTTGAGTGAAATCCCAGCAGGTGATGTGGTTCTTCTACACGCATGTTGTCACAATCCAAGCGGAATGGACCTTAATGCTGAGCAGTGGAAAACAGTTACTGAAATCGCTAAAACTCAAGGTTTCACTGTTCTTGTTGATATCGCATACCAAGGCTTTGGTACAAGCTTAGACGAAGATGCAGCTGGCCTTCGTCACCTTGCTTCTCAAGTAGAAGAACTGATCATTTGTTCTTCATGCTCAAAGAATTTCGGTTTGTATCGTGAGCGCATTGGCGCATGTTCAATCATCTCTAAAGATGCGGCGGCAGCTGATGTGTCTAACTCGGTAATGTTAAGTGTGGTGCGTAGTATCTATTCTATGCCACCAGCACACGGCGCAGATATCGTAAACACGATTCTTTCAAGTACTGAGTTAACGACTATGTGGCATGATGAGTTGGACGAAATGCGTTCACGCATTAATGGCTTACGCTCATTGCTAAAAGAAAAGCTAAACGCTAAGTGTGATGGCATGGATTTCTCATTCATTGAGAACCAACACGGTATGTTCTCGTTCCTTGGCATTAACAAAGACCAGATTGAGCGCTTACAAAAAGAGTATTCAATCTATATCGTAGGTTCTAGCCGTGTAAACGTTGCAGGTATTAGCGAAGCGAATATTGATTACTTTGCAAATGCAGTTGCAGATGTAACTAAATAACCTAATTAATTAGGAATAGAAAAAGCCAGCAATGATGCTGGCTTTTTTGTGCGAAAACAAAAGATGTTAGGCTTCTTTTGTTTTTAATTCGGTTACGTTTTCATCGCTTTTAAACGCTTTTGGTTTTTTTGCGGCTTTCTCTGATGACGGTACTGAGCCTTTAAGTACTTGCATAAAGTCTTCTTTTTGCTTTGCAATCTGCAGTGCTAGGCTTTCAACTTGTTGCTCACTTAATGGCACGTCTACTGCGCTAATTAAGCTTTCTAAGTTTTCTGCAATATCGAGCATCTTGTCATAAGCATCGGCTTCTTTTTTGCTAGTAAAGGTCATGCGCTCGACTCCATCTCTTTCTACTACGTACTTAACTACAACAGCCATTGGATCTCCTAACTATACTGTTTTTTTATACAGTGAGATTAGAGGTTAGTACTGGAATCGTCAAGGGGTTTTTGATTTATAAAAATGGAGTACCCAATTTGACAACGGGTAATTTGTCATCTTTATTTAAAAAAGCAGTACACAGGAAGAGTCATTACTTTAAGGAGAGAAGTATGAAACTAGTCACATTAGCCGTCTTATCATTACTTATGAGCATTGCCACGCCAATTTATGCGAAACCAGTGGATACCCCCAATGTTGAGAGCAAAGTAATGGAAAAAGTGAATATCAACAAAGCAACAATCGAACAGTTGCAGTCGCTTCCAGGCATAGGCCCATCAAAGGCAGCGGCCATTGTTGATTATCGCAAACAAAACGGAAAGTTTACCGCATTAGAAGAATTGGAAAATGTGCCAGGGATTGGTAGTAAACTATTGGTTAAGGTTAAAGATAGAATCACGCTTTAATGCGAAGAGAGTGAGAGTAAGCCAAGGCAGCGTTAGCTGCCTTTTTTGTGCTCATTTATGGCTTCTTTAAGATGCAAACAGGCGAAATAGTGCCTTACGGGCAGCACTAATATTGGGTAGGCAATGCCTGCAAGTAGTAACCATGGAAGCATACTCCAGCCTTCGAATCTCACTAAGAGTAGAAATAATGGAGTGATCCAGCAACAGCTTCAGAATATTCATAAAGATTCTTTGCTGGGGCTGCAATAGATTCAAGGCATCAGCCACGATAGCAAGACGCTCTCGGTGGCTGAATGATTTAAGGGCTGGAATTTGACTGGCGAGAAAATAGATCATGATTGTTTGGGTTTAAATACCATGCTAGCAATTGTCACTATAATAGCAGCAGCGGCTAACGCAGCGAAGATTACTTGCATCCAGCCCGGCATCGATAAGCCTAAAAATTGCCAATCAATATTGCCACAATCGCCTGTTGCAGCAAAGAAACTAGGGATCCACTCGTGCAACGGCATGAAGCTTGGGAAATTAGGTTCAAATTCACATACGAATGCAAATGGGTCCGTTGTCGTTTGCATCATTATGTGTTCTCTGGCAATCAGTAGTCCCCAGATACTGGCAACTAACCATGTTGCAAAACCGAGCAAACGCGACCACATTTGTGCAGGATTGATAGCCCCTAATAGTCCTGCAGCCAATACACCCAATACCGCAGTACGTTGGTAGATACACATGATGCAAGGTGCTAAGTCCATTGCATATTGAAAATACAGAGCTGTAGCCTCGAATAAGAAGGCTATCAATGCCAATAACAACCAAGGCGCACGAGTACGCGAGATACCACTTAACCAGTTCATAGGATTCTCTTTTTAATTTTTATTCTGGGAATTATGCCCACGCTCTCTAGGCTATGCAAGTGGATGCGTTTTATGTAACTACCTCTAAGTATTGTTCCAGAATGAGTGCAGCGTAGGGTTTGGCGAATGAACACTTATCCTAAAATTGTAAAAATGACGTCTGAAAGAATGTTATGAGTCAATGAGCTAAACTAGAAAATATATGGGTAATCAATAGCTCCGTAGGAAAGTTAGTTGAACTAATGGAAATTTGACGAATAAGCGTCAATATAAGGTGGTGTTTAGCTACTTAAAATAAAAAAAGGGATTGAGCGTAAAGAGGGAATTATGAAACTATCTGTGATCTGTTTAGCGTGTTTACTTGTTTTGCCTGCTGAGTCATTGGCCACTGCTAAAGAGCAAGATATTAAGCCGACCAACAACTCCACTTTAGAAGAAACCGCAGATTACCTCAGAGGCAATCTTGACGTCTTTATGCAAGACACCGCAACATGGCTGGACAGCTTGTCGCAGTCCGAAGCTGACTCAGGGAAAGCACGGGCAAAAGGCTACTTGCAGTTATCATGGTTACCAAGACGGGCTGATTTAGCCGATTTTGACACTAAATTTAAGGTTAAATTCTACTTACCAAAATGGAAGAACAGAATTTCCCTTGTGTTAGACAATGACGATGAAGACGATTTGAAGCTCGATTACGAAGCCGAACCAATTGACAGAAGTGACTCCGACAGTCTCAACATTGCACTACAGTCACTCACCGAATTTGAAAACTTGTTGTCTTTACGCTACCGCCTAGGTCTATCTCGCGGCCAGCTGTATGCGCGAGCTGAGCTCAAGAAAAATTATGTCTTTGATGATTTTGACATCACAGTCAGTCCGCGAATTGATTACTTCTCATCTGATGGCTGGGCACCTGGAGTTAAATCCGTGTTGTCATATCCAATTGATGAAGACCTTTTATCCGTCTCTATTAGTTGGCAGAAACTCCAATTTGAACAACACGCGAGACAAAAAGCAGGGATGTATTGGGTAAGAAACATAGACCCCAAACAATTACTCGTCGCCGGTGTGCAATATAACAAATATGGCGATGGCCTAGATTCGTATTTAACCTCAGTACGCTACCGTGAAAACGTCTATAAAGACTGGGCATTTATTGAAATTGAGCCATTTGTGGAATTCCGTAAGTTACTTGATTACCGAAGAGAAGTCGGAATTGGCTTAAGGTTTATTACATCTTACGGTAATTGATTGTCTTAACCAATGCGCTGATTAACGCGCCGCTCGATTGCCAAGAATAGTTTATCGATGCAATGAAAGAAGCTTTGAAAGAAGTCGAATACTTCAGGCTATGTAAATGTGCAAAAGCAATGTTTACTTTAGAGCATGATTTACGATAATTTTTCTGAGGTTTGAGGCTGTAATAAACTTGGCCCAAAAGTATATAGATAGGCAGGCCTTTGCTTGTAGGGAGTACTCACTGTGATTATAAAGTTTAACGTTTTTGGTAAACAAATGTCAGTCATCAAAAAAGAAAGCGAATGGCAGCTTTTTAATGAGTCATACACAGGTATTCGTTCACGGGTCTTTGACGTAATGATTCCTTCAGAGATGGAAGAAAGTGAATTAGGAAAATATTTAGATGATATTTACCATGAATTTGCATCTGAAAAACACCCTAGAGTAAGAAGGTTAAATTAGCTAAATGGCTACTTGCAAAATTAAGTTATCGGGATAGTTTAGCTGGCATCGAGCGGTTCGTATTTTTGAGATGTGAGCAACTGAATTTTAACGTGTAAAAGTATCAAGCGAGTGACCCAGAGACGTTCACAGTCATCTAGTGCAACTTGCTCACCGAGGTTCGGCTAACGGATTTCTGCCCCAACGCGTGCCAGAGGTTTGTAATCAACAATTACATAATCTAATCGCAATCTAGGTACGAACTTGTCCTGGTGAAACTCCAGTCCATGAACTGTAAGCCCGAATAAACGAGTTTGGCTCTTGATAACCCAACAAGAAAGATACCTCAATGAGTGGTAGCTCGGTTTCATTCAAGTAATGTTCGGCTAATTGCAGCCGTACTTGCTTTAAGACGGTTTGATAACTAACCCCTTCACTCGTTAGTTTTCTTTGTAAAGTGCGTTTACTTATTGCCATGTGAGACGAAACAGATTCAATAGAGCTCTCACCTTGAGGAAGCAAATCAAACAAAATGTTTGATACCGAATCAGAAGTCGTACCATGATGGGCCACAGCCCCCAACCTCTGCTTTAACTCACCATCAAAAACAGACAGCATCATCTGATTATCAGTCAGAAAGGGCATTTCAGCGTCTACAGCACTAAACGTAATGCTTGTTTTGGAACCTTGACGAATGGAACAACCAAAGTAAGCTTGATAGGCATTCAGGTTATTCGGCAGTTCTGGCAGTATAATCTCCACTGGTTTTACGTATGACCGAGTAGCAAGCCGTGTCAATTGAGTGAAAAAGACTAGCTCCGTAAGGTTAAGCATGCTCGGCAGTTCACCGTCATAGCCGTAACAACCGATATCAATACGAGTATGTTGCTCAGTTTGTTCAATAGTGAGTAACATTGGCCCGATGAGAGGTTTATATTCCTGAAGCCGTTTTACTGCCGCATTTAGGTTCGCGCTGCATATTGCGGCGAATATTGGAGCATCAAATGACTCAAAGCTCATAACTTGCGCAAACTTTAGCGCGATATCAATCCCTTTCACCTTAGCGGCAGCTTCTATACCATGCCATAGTTGGAAGTATTGATACGGGGTTAGTTGCACCTTATTTTGCTCAAACAACCTTGATGGCAGTTCGGCAAAACCTAATATGTGTTGAAGCTCTATTCCCAAGTCTTTAAATAGCACTTTCCAGTTTGGAGGTATAACAAACTTACTCGCTCTTTTCATCGCAACACTTTAACCTATTGACACTACAGATTCCGACTATATCAGATTAGCCCGTTACTTTATTTAGTGCTCTTTTCCATTGTTTGGCGTGAAATTTTTAACACGAGCTTGCGCGGTAAAAACGGGATAATCCAGTTAAGCATAAACTTCAACGAAGACTCATTAAACGCCACTAGCTCACCTTTCTCCATAGCGTTATAGCCACACTCAGCAACGGAGCTTGGTGTTTTTGCATTTTTCCACGCATCAACGCCTTCTAAATTTCCCGCTTCTACAAACCCCGTTGCCACAGTACCAGGGCATAGTGCTGTCACGGTTACACCATTATCTTTAACTTCTTCTGCGACCGCCTGGCTGAAAGAGGTGACATATGATTTTGTTGCGTAATACACCGCCTGCAACGGACCTGGCATAAATGAAGCGGTTGATGACACATTAAGGATTTTTCCTTGTTTACGTTCAACCATGCCCTTTAGATAAAGGTGCGTCAGATTAGTCAATGTAACCATGTTCACTTGCATCATTGCTTGTTCATCGACCAGAGAACGTTCATGGAATTTGCCGTGACCACCAAAACCTGCGTTGTTAATTAGCATATCGACTTGTAGAGAACGCGCTTTGGTTTGTTCAAATAGCGCTTGAGCTGAGCTAGGTTGAGATAAATCTAAAGCAATGACTGTGACTTGAATACCATACTGATTTTCTAGTTCTGTTTTAAGGTTATTGAGTTTGGACTCGGAGCGAGCCACAAGTATCAAGTTACCACCTTTGCGTGCGTGAATTTTTGCCAGTTCAAGACCGATACCGCTTGATGCGCCAGTGATTAGTGCTGTGTTTGTCATGCTGAATGCCTCTATTAGTGTGCTTACTCTTTGCTAAGCGTCGTACTGATGGAGGCATTATAGACTCTCTAATTGCGCCACTAGACATCCAATGACGACAGCATTCAATCAGATCGTGCCAATTAATCGTTCAGTATTGAAACGAAGCGTTCATCTGTTGTTTCTCTATCTCATTTTCTATTGGGAAGGCAGAGGGGAAGTGAATTTGGCTACAATCATGTCTGCTGAGTATAGTGTGGTAATACCTAAGGTAATCCAAAGAATCAAAGTATGTTTTTGTTCGTGACTCACTTTTGCCCCAAAAAGAGTTAACATAATTGCTCTTGAGGTCTGCTTTAAGCGAACATTGATTATTGTCTTTTGATGCTTTTTTACATTTGACCTTTCCCCCAGAATTTACATCTTTTCCCCTATATTCAGGAAAATAAGCAATTTGCGCATATATATCGTCAGACCACTTTATCAATTTAAAAATATTTTGTTAGCTAGCAAAAGGTTAGCCAATTTGATAAAAACGTAGTAATCAGAAAGTGAGCAGTTGTGCGGTAGAAATATGCGCGATTTGCGCACTATTAAATTGTTACATTCAAAGGAAGGATCGGCGTGTTCAATAAATTTTTGAGTGGATTAGTGTTTGGTAGCGGTTTTGCAATAGCCTTTGTTTTTATTGCATATTTAGGTCTACAAGTGATCCTTCCGGCTGTAATAAATAGCTCTAACAAAACTCCTGAATTTAATGATTCAAATTCAGCAGAGATCATAGAACAGGAGTCATCATCTACTCCTAAAATGACAACCAATAACGATTTCAAATTATATAAAAACTCTAGCGCAAAGATGGAAGTGCCAGCAGGTGGCGGAATTTTATCAATAGCTTCAATAAATACTCCTGCTGGAAATAAATTTCCTAGTACCTATCAGCTTTGGATTACAGAATCAGAGTTTTGGCAGGTTAAAACGAATGAAGAAAATGTAGAAATTGAACAACTTAAATATCCGACCGTTTTGCCAATAGATGCCGTTGACGCCACGATGAGAAACCAAGTTGGATACGCTATGAGTACAATGACAGTTCATTCCGAAGCTATTACATCTTTAAAAATGGGTAAGGGTTCATGGCACGATAAGGACATGAACGGAAAAACTAAAATAACAAAAGAAGGTGTTGTATTTATTCAACCTAATGAATTTTGAATATAACAAGTCAATTATTTGTGGGACGTCTAAAGCTTGGCTGACGCTCATTCTTCGCTAATTTTAGCCAAGCTTTTTACGCCCCATATTGAGGCGTTACCGCGCTCCGCTATTGGCACTTACGCGAAATTCGGCTGTGAGCACAAAGCCACCTTCTAAGGCTTACATAAATTGCGCAGCATAGAAACCATCAAACAAACTTCTTCTGCACATTTTCATCGCTTTTTAGCCATGCTCATTTACCCATCAGCTCCTACAGCCAGTACTTCTAGTTCTAATATTTAAGGGCTACGCATTGGTGTTACTCTCTAATCAAAATCTCATCGTGCCGCAGATTCTCATTTTGAATGGCACTCGCCAAAATCATTAGATCGAAGTTTTCTTGTTAGTTGCTAATCATCTGGTACAATCAGTCTGATAACTAGAATGAATTAATCCGTAGTGAAGTGGACGTTGAATGAGAATTTTTAAAGCAAAAAGCCCAGCTGGATTCGCTGAGGAGTACATAGTTGAGTCCATCTGGAATGGTGAGTTTCCGCCAGGCTCGATTCTTCCTGCCGAACGTGAGCTATCAGAGCTGATAGGCGTCACTCGCACGACACTACGTGAAGTATTGCAGCGCCTAGCCCGCGATGGTTGGTTAACGATTCAACACGGTAAGCCTACACGCGTAAACAACTTTTGGGAAACATCAGGTCTTAACATCCTTGAGACGCTGGCACGCCTAGATGAAGATAAAATGCCTGAATTGACTGACCAGTTACTTTCAGCGCGCACTAACTTGAGTGCAATTTACATGCGTGCGGCGATCAAAATTAACCCAGAGCGTGTAAAAGAAATCGTTGCAGAGAGTGATACGGTAGAAGATACCGGCCAAGCGTTTGCGGACTATGATTATTGGGTTCACCACCAGTTAGCAAGTGCGGGCAATAATAAGATTTACGTATTGATCCTCAATGGCTTCAAAGGGTTCTACTCAAAAATTGGTGGCCATTACTTCTCAGACCCACGTACGCGTGAGTTGGCTCGTCAGTTTTATTTAGATTTGGCTGAGTTAGCAGACAAGCATGACCACGATGGTGCAATTACGTTAATGCGTCGCTACGGTCATCAGAGCGGCCTAATTTGGCAAGAAATTCGCTCTGACATGCCAGAGAATATTATGGATTAATGAATAGCCCGCTTAAGCGGGCTTTTTTGTGCCTAACAATCGACTCATTTCATCATCATTTTTATCGATTGCTGCTATCGTTAAATGCGATTGTTCTTTTGCACGCTAGCTCAGTAACATAGCGCCTAAGAATAAATGCATGTTTTTTTTGTTTGAGGGTTGTTTTTCAACGGCTCAGCACTATATCTATGTGCAGGAAAAAATACAGACGAGGCGATGTCGTCGCCTCTGTCGCAAAGTACGATAAACTCAAACTATTTTGGAGAATAAAATGGGTGTATTAGTAGGCCGCAAGGCACCAGACTTTACAGCTGCAGCAGTGCTAGGTAATGGCGAAATCGTAGACGGTTACAACCTTCACGAGACAATCAAAGGCAAGAAAGCAGTTATCTTTTTCTACCCACTTGATTTCACTTTCGTTTGTCCTTCAGAGCTAATCGCTTTCGACAAGCGTTATGAAGAGTTCCAAAAGCGTGGCGTTGAAGTAATCGGTGTTTCTATCGATTCACAATTCTCACACAACGCATGGCGTAACACTGCTGTTGCAGACGGTGGTATCGGCCAAGTTAAATACGCACTAGTTGCTGACGTTAAGCACGAAATCTGTCAAGCATACGACGTTGAGCACCCAGAAGCAGGCGTTGCTTTCCGTGGTTCTTTCCTAATCGACGAAGAAGGCACAGTACGTCACCAAGTAGTTAACGACCTACCACTAGGCCGTAACATCGACGAAATGCTTCGCATGGTTGACGCGCTAGCGTTCCACAGTGAGCACGGTGAAGTATGTCCAGCTGGTTGGACTGAAGGTAAAAAAGGTATGGACGCAAGCCCTGAAGGTGTTGCTAAGTTCCTATCTGAAAACGAAGGCGACCTATAAGGTTTCATCCTCGTTTGAAAAACCGCGCTTAGGCGCGGTTTTTTTGTGCCTAACTATTTGCCAAAATCTGAGTTAAACAGCAAGATAGTTTGAATATTAAAGACCAAGGAACCACGTTATGCGTTGGTTAAGGTGGCAAGTAGGCCGCCAATTGTCAGGATACGATAAGATGTTTTTGGCGGGGGCACTGTGGCCTATCAAGTTTGATTGTTATCTGCTGCGCTTTAAACAAGGCAGCTTTATTAAGCGCCATACAGACACAGTTGCAACAGGCCGCCACTATCGCCTCAACATAGTCATAAAAGCGGCCAAGAAGGGCGGTGAGTTCGAATGCGAGCAACCTATTTATACCAGTAGGCGTATCAAGCTATTTCGGCCAGATATTAACGCGCATGCCGTTACCTTGGTGGAAGATGGTACGCGCTATGTATTCAGCGTTGGTTGGATACGCGGCGATAAGGCATAAAAAAACCGCCCTTAGGCGGTTTTCTAATTTTGCTTATTGAAAGCTTACAGCGCGACGCTCTTTGCGTGGACCACGGCTTTTAGCATTTGGGTCACGGAAACTGCGTTTCTTGCCTTCGTTGCGATCGTTACGCTCGCGTGGAGGACGTGAATCACGTTGCTCGCGTGGCGCGTTCGCTTCACTTGGGCTAAGTGTTAGCTTCATTGGGCGCTTACAGATGAAAACTTTCTGGAAGTGCGCAACTTTCTCAGCTGGCATACCTTGAGGTAGCTCAACAGTGCTGTGAGCATCAAACAAACGGATGTCGCCGATGAACTTGCTTGAGATGTCAGCTTCATTGGCAATCGCACCAACGATGTTTTTAACTTGCACACCGTGTTCACGACCCACATCGATACGGTACGTATCCATTGGCATGTTTGACTCACGGCGTTCGCGACGAGGTTTGTCGCCGTCACGACGGCTGCGATCACCACGTTCGCCACGCTCAGAACGCTCACCACGACGGTCATTACGCTCGCCGCGCTCAGAACGCTCACGCGCTTGAATTTCTTCAACTTTAAGCGGAGTTTGTTGCTGTGCTAGGCAAAGTAGCGCAGCAGCTAGCTCGCTTTGGCTTAGCTGTAGCTTGTTACCGATAGAGCTTGCAACTTGGGCAAAGAACTCGCTGTCTTTGTGCTCAAGTGCCGCTGCAATCTTAAGTTCAAGTGCATCGATACGCTTTTGCTCAACCATTTTCGCGCTTGGAAGTTGTACTTCAGCAATGTCGCTCTTAGTGTGACGCACAATGTTTTTAAGCAAGTAACGCTCGTTACCTTTAACGAACAAAATCGCTTTACCTTGACGACCAGCACGACCTGTACGGCCGATACGGTGAACGTATGCTTCGCTGTCTTGAGGGATATCGTAGTTAACAACGAGGCTAATGCGTTCTACGTCAAGACCACGAGCAGCAACGTCTGTTGCGATAACGATGTCTAATAAACCATTTTTCAAGCGATCAACAGTGCGTTCACGTGCTTGCTGGTTCATATCACCATTAAGTGGTGCAGCTGAGAAGCCTTCACGCTCAAGTAGCTCAGCTAGTTGAACGGTATCGTTACGAGTACGCACGAATACGATAGCAGCGTCAAAGTTTTCCGCTTCTAGGAAGCGTACAATTGCTTTGTTCTTGTGAACGCGTGCTTGCCAGTATACTTGCTCGATAGTTGATACAGTGCTGTTACGCGGAGTAATGCGTACTTGCTCAGCATTTTGCAAATAGGTGTTACAGATAGACTGGATCTGTTTTGGCATCGTTGCAGAGAACAAACACGTTTGTTTGGTTTCTGGCGTTTGTGCCATGATGCTTTCAACGTCATCGATGAAGCCCATGCGTAGCATTTCGTCAGCTTCGTCAAGCACAAGCGCGCTCAAACGTGATAAGTCGATTGACTTACGGCTGATGTGGTCAAGCAAACGACCAGGTGTTGCTACGATGATTTGTGCGCCACGACGAAGTGCACTTAGCTGGATACCGTAGCTTTGGCCACCGTATAGTGCGAGTACTTCAACGCCCTTAGTGAACTGCGCGTACTGTTCGAATGCTTCAGCTACCTGAATAGCAAGCTCACGAGTAGGAGTAAGTACAAGGATCTGTGGATACTTGGCATCAGCATCGATGTTGTTTAATAAAGGCAATGCAAAGGCAGCAGTTTTACCTGTACCTGTTTGCGCCATACCCAAGACATCCTTTTTGTCGAGTAAAAGGGGAATACACTGGGTCTGGATCTCTGATGGAGTCTCATAACCCAACTTATCCACTGCTTTCAAGATTGCAGGTGAAAGGTTCAACGACTCAAAGGTGACTTGTTCTGACATTAAAACGCCTTAAGGAATTCAAAGAGGCGCGCATTGTACAGGAATGAACCAGTAATTGCTTGTATAAATTGAAACTATTTCCTATGTACTTGGTTTTGTATGAAATTTAACCAACCCGAAAATGCGTTATTAACTCTTTGTTGACAAAAGTGTGTGTTTTTAGCGACTTGGGGGGGCTGACAAAGGTGTGAAAAAAATAGAAAAAGCCGAGTTATTAGCTCGGCTTTTCAAATTTACTCTTGGTACAAGCCAAGGTTTGCTTTGGCGTATGCTTCGAACTCTGTGAAGCCACCAATGTGCGTTTGGTCGATAAAAATTTGCGGCACGGTTTCACACGGTTTGCCAGCAGATTTTTCTAGGTCAGCTTTGCTGATCCCTTCTTTAATAATATCGACGTAGCGGAATTTAAAATCATCGCGTTGCTCAGTTAGTTTTTCAGCAACTTCCTTTGCACGAACGCAGAAAGGACACCCATCACGACCAAAAATTACAGTTAGCATATTCTCTCCAGTGCTTTACTTTAATGTATGCCTAGCAGTGTAACGAGGTTCCAGTACGAGGTAAAATAATGAAAACCGATTCGCGTGTTCGTAAAAAGCGATTAACTGCGATAAACGGTTTTGATTAAGTGATAACCAAACTGGGTTTTAACTGGCCCATGCACTTCGAACAGGGGCTTTTTGAACACTACGTCTTCAAAGGCTTTGACCATAGTACCGCGTTGGAACTCGCCTAAATCGCCGCCGCGCTTTTTAGAAGGGCACGTGGAATACTGTTTAGCTAGCTTATTAAAATCGCCACCCTTATCTAATTTAGCTTTAATTGCTAAACACTCTTCTTTGCTTTTAACCAGAATATGGTAGGCGCATGCTTTGGCCATTTGTTAACTCCTAAAATGTATATCGATAGGGGGTTACAACATCGAGAACCTGTTGTTTCTCACCCATGCCGCCGATGCGATAGGCCACACCCTCATATTCAAGCAAGCCACGGTGGTCCATGGTGGCTTTAAGCGCGTGTTCTTGGCGTTGCCATTTGTTGCTGTTTATATCAAAGCGCCATACTTGGCTCGACGGTGAACTTGGCTTGCCATTATACCCGATACCATCGTAGTTGTATGGATTGGGTGAGCCACCGATAAACACGATGTGACCGTTGATTGTGCCTGCTGCCATACGGTAATGCGCTTTACCTGTTGGGTGCGCAAGGCTGTGCCACGACACCTTAGTTGGGTTTTGCGGGTCAATAATGCCTTTTAGGCATTGGGCTTTGGCGTCAAAACCTCGGCGTTTATCAGCAAAGGCGATGGTTTTAACACCATCACACACCACCATGGTATTACCGGTGATGGCACCGGCTTGGCCAAATACGGCATCGCCTAGAAAAGGTGACGCTTGTGACCAGCTGTTGTTGGCAATGTCGTACACTTGCACCAAATTCACATTGCCATCATTGTGCCAGCCACTAATCAGATAGATGTATTGGTTGTTGTAATTGAGCGCGACGCTGTCATCAACAGGCACTGGCATGCTGGCTAGTTTAAGGTATTCATCTTTTTGTACATCGAAACGATACACATCAGGCACTGAGATTTCAGTGTGATCTTGTGCCACTGTGTAACCACCAAAAATATAGGCATATTCACCTACACCCACAGCGGTAGCGGCAAGGCGGCCTTTTAGTTGCGTTGATGCGGGCACGGCTTTCATTGCTTTCCAATTGCCTTTGCCAACGTTCAGTGCCCACACTTTGTTGTGCGCATCTGCGTGTGTTTTGCCGCTTGCCAACCCCATAAAACTCAAAAAAAAGTGACCGTCAGGGGTATCCACCTGTGCAACTGCGTTATTACTCACAGGCTCTGGCAGTGCAGGAAGCTCGAGTGCGAGTACGGGATACGACGCTGCGACGAGAACATTGACACACAGCCCTTTAATCAATCTTTTTAGCATTTATCTTGCCTCTAAATTTAATGCCGAGTTCGCTTGAATAGCCCATTGAACGGGCAGTGATTGATAGCGATTCATCTATTACATAATAGGTGGGAAACGCGGATATTTTATATTGCTTCGCGGTATTTGTGCTACCTAAAAGTATAGGCATGTTGAGCTGCATTTGAGACACAAAATCAGCGACTTGCTCTTTTGATTCATAATCCAGCGCGATGGCAATCGCGTTGATGTCTCCGTCATCCATCGCAGCTTGCAAATTGGGCATGGATAATTTGCAAATTGAACACCAGGGCGCGAAGAAATACACCACCGTCGTTTGCCCTTGCAGGGATTTAATCGTAAATCGTTGCTCGCCATTGAGCTGCTCAAGTGAAAAATACGGGGCAGGGGAGTCGTCAACAGGCAACATATTGCGCTGTTGGAATGCACTCACACCGTAAAATACAATCAGGATGATAAAAATTTGAAAAAAAGTTTTCTTCATTAATTTCTTTATATTCATGTGGTTATTTTAAATAGACCGAATTTCTTTAAAAATAATTTGGCAATTTCTCTTGAAAAGAATTTGCCCGTCCATACATATGATTATGAGGACGCCGTAAAGGGTCCCAACCAAACTAAAGTTATTGATATTTATACATAAAAGTTGTTTGTTCAAGAGAAAAACAACGACCAATATTGCTTAAAATTTGAGGATATTATTATGCGTACAGTAGACCTTTCTCCACTATATCGTTCATTCATCGGTTTTGACCACCTTGCATCATTAATGGATGCGGCGGCACGCACCGACAAACAACCTAGCTACCCTCCATATAACATCGAGGCGTTAGGTAAAGACCAATACAGAATTACCATGGCAGTAGCGGGCTTTAGCGGCGAAGAGTTGACCATTGAGTCAGAGAACAACACGCTGAAAGTCACCGGTACTAAAGCCGATAAAGACGCCAAAGAAGAGCGCAATTTTATTCACCAAGGTATTGCCGAGCGCAACTTTGAGCGCAAGTTCCAACTTGGTGACCACGTTAAAGTGCTCGGCGCAGACCTAGCCAACGGCCTGCTTGTTATCGACCTAGAGCGTGAAATTCCAGAAGCCTTGAAGCCACGTAAAATTGAAATTGGCAAAGGCAACTTACTAGAAAGTAAGTAATCAGTTAAGATATCTCCCTGTGATGCGCCGCCCTTTTTGGGCGGCTTTTTCGTGTTTAAGTTTTAGCTCAGTATTTAAGGTGCCTACATTGACGAAAACAGATAAAAAACGCGATAAACAACTGCGCGAGTTATTAACTGAGTTATGTGAACATCACTGTAAAGCTGTTGCTGGTTTTAGTTGGTTAACGCACCACATTGACTGGAAAAATCCGCAAGCAAGTCTCACGCTCACCCTCATTTTCGAGCAAGATGCACAACTAGATGCGTTTATGGGCGCTCGCGAGCGCAGTCAGCTTGAGGGTGAGATTCAAAGTACTTTAAAGTCAGTTGGGCTCATCCTGAAAAACACCACCAAACAGCTTAAATACGACACCGAAGAGCAGTGCCAGTTGCATCATCAAGGTAATTGGGCAAAACGCCTGCGCTGAAAACGCACTATTACCGGCAATGAGTCTTTTGGTACAAGCTTCTCAACACTGTGTGTTACAGTGATGCCTGTTATCAGTTAACCGCACCCGAGCAACCCACTTATACGAACAAGGACAGTGATCATGACCTCGTCAAAACCAACAGCTGCTATTTTTGTGGACGTGCAAAACATCTATTACACCTGCCGTGAAAGCCACAGACGTAATTTTGATTACAATGCGTTTTGGCGTGAAGTGAGCAACCAATACGACATTCAACATGCGTTTGCCTACGCCATTGACCGAGGGGACGCCAAGCAGCGGGAATTCCAAAATATCCTGCGTGCGATTGGTTTTGAGGTAAAGCTCAAACCGTTTATTCAACGTGCCGACGGCTCAGCCAAAGGTGACTGGGATGTAGGTATTACCCTCGATGCCATTGAATATGGCAGCCAAACCGACACCGCTATTTTACTCTCAGGGGATGGCGACTTTGACTTACTCGCAAAAAAGCTGCGTGACGAAAAAGGCAAAAGAGTAGAAGTGTACAGCTGCGAAAAGCTCACCGCAGCGTCATTAATTAACGCTGCAAGTTACTTTCGTGCGATTGACGAGACATTATTGCTTGGTTGAATAATTTGGAACGCATAACGCTGTGGTAACCTCCATGACTATGTGCTCGCGTGAACCACCACATATTATGTACCATGTTTTACACTTCCGTGGTGACTTTCTTATCCTTGGCGAATATAGCAAAGTACATAAAGTATGACCCCAACCCTGTATAGAGCAAAACAAGGGTGTAATACATAAATGAATCTTCTTCCCTTGTATACTTTTGGCTTTTTCCAGCAATTACACCGTCCAGATAACCCGTCACACCTAAGTAGAAAATAATAGCCGCTATTGCAAAAACGAATATCCGCCCGCCAGTGCCCAACTTTTTTTGCTCACGTGATTTACTTTGCTGTTCACTGGGCTTTGGGTTTTGGCTTGACCGTTTTTGTATTTCATTCTGAATCGTCACTAAGCGCTCAGGATGGGCATCCTTATCTATCGTTGCTAACGCTTCATGAAGCTCTTCGAGTGAGTAACTCGGGTAATTTGGTTCCATTTAATACTTCTCCTTGTGGGTGAACGCGTGTTTTCTGCGTGGCGTTATCGAGCTGAGTTACTTAGTGGTGTGTTGATGGCGCATTTATTAATTTCTTCCCTTTGCAGTAGCAGCCTATAAAGGTCAAAGCACAGGCTGTTTTAAGCACTAAGAGTTCAAACGGTTTCCACCACGCGCCAGTCTCAGCTTCGATAATGTCAGATATTCCGAATAGAATAAACGCGACGCTCGCAATGAGAAGAACTTTTAACCACTGACTCTCCGTGCGTTTATTAAACGCCGTAATGAGCATTCCCAGACCAATGATGAACCACAAGCCAGCTTCAATATAGTTGAATGTTTCTATTGTCATAGTTAACGCTGCGCTCAGTTGCTAGATATACTTGGTAGATTGATCACGAGCCTTTCAAAAACAAAGTCAAAAATATGAAGCTCCGCTGTTACGTTTTATCAGTTACTTCTTTAATCATGTTTATCAACGTTTCTGCTTCTTGTTTTGAGAGTCTTATGGGTGTCATACTTGCTGCTAGCTTAGCATTATCAGAAAGCTCTATACCAACTTGCTTAGTGCCACTCTTTGTCTCGATTAAATGTACGCGAATTGCGGTCTTTTTTATTCCTTGAGTTTGAGTGATTTCGTCATTTGCTGTATGCACAATTTTTCCACCAAGCATTAGCCCTTTGTCAGTTTTGGAGAACATTGACCAAAGAACAAACCCCATAAATCCAAAGAATATCAATAATAAAATAGTATCCATCTAAATTTCTCGAGTTCTCAAAACGCCTCGTTAAGAGCCAGTAAATTAACGAGTTATACTTTAGCGAAGAAGCGGTTATAGATTAACTATTTTTATCTTTATCGCTTCATCGGCTTGTTTAGTGACGACTATTTATTTACTTTGCAAATCTTGAAGCCTTTCCCACAACGACCTTGCTTGTTTTAAGTCCTCTTCACAAGGCAATGATATCGGATGCTCAGGGTCTTCATATTTTTTCTTCAAATGTCTAAACGTTTCTAATCCTAAATAAGACGGATGAAGATTATGGAAGTTTCTACCGATGAGTTCCTGTAATTCGAAGTTACTTGAAATTAGCTCCTTCAACATTGAAGTGTATAGTTTTCTGTCTTCAACCTTAACCAATCCACTAAGAATTCGAGAAAGGTTTTCAATAGCGACTAAATTTCTCGCAATCTGTTCAAGTATTTTTTTTGCATCTCTATTATCCAATGTAACTCCAACACCCTGTTGAGCTTGCTAAAATGTCTTCCGAAGGCTCGAGCAAGCGATTACGAGATCTTCTTATACTTCTTGTTAGGTTTACTTTTATAAACAAAAATAAAGACAAGAACAAAGTGAATAAGTAATAACCACAACAAAATAAAATCAAATGCGCTGTAGAATTCAATCGTCGCATCTAAAACTTCGGTATTCTTATATTGTTCCGACTTGATATCCTCAAGCATTATTTTGGTTAAGCTTCTCAGTGTATCAGTGTCTGCTGTGTCTAAGTTGGCTTCAACATCAGCCAATATGGAATGGTCAACTGATATCGTTGTCGCATCTTCAACTATCATTGGTAAGTACAATGAAAAAAGAGAATATCCAATCAGAGATAAACTAGAGATTATGACCAACCATTTATGCACAATACTTCCTGTAAAGCTAACGCCCAGTTTATGGGCAGATTAATGTTTGGCTAAACTGTGTAGCGTAGCGGAACCAACAGTTACGAGTCCCATTTCAGTGGCTTGTTAGAAGCCGTCTCTTCGTTGTTCTTTTGAGGGATCATGTGGCTTTACATTACCACCTTGAGTAGCTTTATTTACGTAACCTAAGTCAGTTTCAATTTCTACGTGAACCAAGTAAGGTGTGCCTAATGCAGAGCGCCAGTAGTGATATTTTTCCTGATATTCTTGATTAAAGCTAAACTTAGCTGAAACTGCCTCAACCCATTCATTTGGGAGTTTATGTGCGTTAAGCATTCGATTCATTTCGGACTTCATCGACTGGCACATATCTACCAGTAAAGGTGAACTGATGTCGCCCTTACAATTTATTAAGTCTAGCGAGATTGCATCAACTCCATGCTCTTGCGCTAGAGTAAATAACTGACCTACAGCCCAATAGCCTTGATAATCATTATTTCGACCACTCAGCAATTCTGCGAGATTTCTCACAATCCCTTTAAATTCTCTACGACGAGGCATAAGTTCTCATTAGCTTCAAACGCCCGCATAATATGCGGATTAAGCTTGGCTAAAATTAGCGAAGAATGAGCGCCAGCCAAGCTTTAGACGTCATTTTTTATGCGCTTGTTACACGTGCTATATAGTAGGCCAAAAAATTTCTTCATATTTCTCACCACTCTCATTTTCCCAGGTTAACTTAACTTGGTACTTTCTAGGGCTTCCCATATGTATTGCTGCTAAAAGTTTAACTCTTGAGTTTGGCTTTAACTCTTGATGAGGGAACTTATCTTTGAGGTCGTGAGATGACAAAGGGCTATCTTCGCAGTCAATTAACTCAAAATTGACATTGTAGGCACTACCTTGACCAGTATTGGAAATATAGAAACTATAAGACTTACCTAGCTTAGTGAGATTTACATTAAATTTTGGCTTGGTTTTATTCGATTTCTCTTCCGCAATACTTTCAATTTGAAGCCTAGATAGCTCTGCAGTAACTTTTTCAAGTTCCAACTGCTCTTTTGCTAATTTCCTTGTGCGCGTAAGAGATACTGTTGAAATTATCACAGCCAAAGAAGAAACAAGTAAACTTAAAACTTCAAAATTACTCATTTAAAGCGTCCCTTAAATGCTTTTTTGAGCATTTTTTCAATTTCTGCCTTCGCTTCAGGAATGACGACTTCTTTAGCTTGCTCAATACCTACTTCTTTAAGGTCTGCCAACATGATTTCAAAATGACAGCTATTACATTTCACAAAGTCGTCATCCTTTGGATTCTCTGGCTTCTCAAACTCAATATCTCCACACTGAGGGCACTGGATTGATATGTGGTCAGTTTTAATCACGATGTCACCTTGCACGTGTAACGCCCGCATAATGGGCGGATTAAGCTTGGCTAAAATTAGCGAGGAATGAGCGTCAGCCAAGCTTTAGACGACCATTCATTAATGCGTTTGTTATGCATGCCTTACTGCCAATATGAGCATAAATAAAGGTATTGTAATTGCCGCACCGAACAGGTGAAACCTTGCACTCTTGTATCCCTCTGGATTTTTATCCGGTTTTGTTAAGTCCAAAATTGCAGAAGCAATCCTTGTAGCATTTTCAAATTTTGGAGCCATTTTAAGCCCCAAGATCAGCATTAAACTGGTGAAACCGAAATACATCCAAGCAATAAGACAAATTAGCAATAACACTAAATCAATAGTTCCGATGATATTAACGCTCACCTAGACACCTCAGGATGCATAACGCCCCAATAAGGGGCTGATAATGCTTGGCTAAACTTGTGTAGCGAAGCGGAACTGAGCCAAGCTTTAGCAGTCCCGCGCTTAATTGGCTTGTTATAAAGCATTTTACACAACAGTAAATGAATAGGTTAATTTACAGTCAATGTACTTTAGCATGTGATTAACTACGGCAGGTACATCAACTATATTTGAATCAAATTCAGAAACTATAGAAACGAAAATATCGCACTCTGATATATCTACCATTTGTCGCACATAAAAATCGTTAATCTCGTGAATAGTGTCTTCGGTTAAGGGAATGCAACCAACGTAGTAATTCTTATTTCGAGGCATTTTATAGGTTGCCCCTGAAACTTCTTTAGCCAAAGTATATGCTTGTAACTTATTTAAGTTTAAGAATCTAAAGCTTATATCTACATCAGTAGTTAAATCTTCCACGAAAATCTCGATGCTTTATAACAGCTTATTAGTGCGAATTTCGGATAAAGGAAGTTATCCACAAACTCAAAACTCTGCGCTAAAAAGTTTTTTATTTAATAATACCAATAAGTTATCAGGGGTTTTATCAGTGAGCAAGCCAATATGCGCAGCGCAAAAACGAGCCATTACTTATTAGCGCCTTACTGGGCGCGCTATGTAATTTATTTTATTGTTGGATATCAGATTGTTAGGATTAAAATCTACATAATCGAGCCATTTTTATTCGTTACATAGCGTGCCAAAACTGCGGCACTGTGCAGATTTTTACTTATACGTACTTTCAAAGTAAAAATAGAAAGTCCTTCTTTGGGCCTCGTGTTCAATTCTTTACCTTATTTTTTGCTGTCTCATAGCAGCACTATGTCATTAGGTACCACAAGTAGCAGTGTTCAGCTATGCTCGTTCGTAAGGTCTTTGAAATTTCCTATTGGTGTGCAAAAGAAAGGAGGCACTAATGAAAAATGGACTTGTTATTCTCGCACTTGTGCTTGCGTTGCCGAGCGTCGCTGGAACACTGACGTTTCCTGAAGCAAAGGCCAAAGCAGACTCGATGGAAAGCAACCTATCTTCGCGCAGTACCCACAGGCTGATAAATGCTCAGCAGCAATTAGCATCAAATGCTTTCTCTACGTGTGTTCAAAGCACAAATTTGCAAATCACTGACTTTACTGTGGTTGCTCAGGTGAATATGCAAGGGGCAGTTGTAAACACTTGGCGAAAAGGTGAATCTGAATTTGCTCAATGTTTTCAAGAGGCGATGGTTACGTCATTTTCATATAAACCAGAGGCAGCACCATTTTTTACGTCTTTTGAGTATATTGCAGAACATTAACGTGAGTTAGCTGACTTAATATTTAAGACAGCCGTTAACATCACAGCTAAGTCTCCATTGCTTACATCGCTATTGTTTGTGCCTCGATTTGCGTTTGTAACTGTTCACTCATTTTCTCGATAGCTGCTATTTTATCGCGTGCGAATTGAAGCTGCTCGTGACTAATGCCCTCGCGCTCGCCACGCGCGAGCAGGTCTTTAAGCTCGGATACTTTGACTTTCGCGGCTGCAATATAGGCCTGTTTTACATCCGCTTGCTGTTGATGTTGGAATTGTAAATAGGCCTGATGGTCATCCAAGTCACCTTGATACTGATACCCGCTCGCTGTTGCCTCCCTTTTAGTGATGGGAGGTAGGTAATCAGGTTCGCGAATTGGCAGAGGCTCTTGAATTTGTGGGGGCTCTAATACCGCCGCTGGCTCGGTAAGTTTGTTACGTTGAGCGAGCCTATATTGCTCTGCCTCAGACTGCACGTTCATTTGAACTGGGGCGAGCGCAACGGTTTGCAGCTCTTTCTCTGAGCTGCTTGGCTCTTCTTTTTTTAGGTAGTAGAGCAGCCCTAACGCAATGCCGAAGAGTGCTAATGCGACCATGCGTTTATTCATTGTTGATTCTCCAGCTGTGCTAACCACGTCATGAACCCTTGTTGGTATTGGCGCTTCGCTTGCTCACGAGCAAGGTCATTCTTTGCTTGATAGCGCACTGTTTGTGAGCCGGCGGGGTAGGTTGCGTAGCGTTTGTCTGCTGTATACACCACAAGCCACTGACCTGTTGGTGTGCGTACTGTACGAGATAGGGTGTGCGCTGGGTTGGTAAAAGCCAGTTGCTGGGCAAAGCCTCTGTGTTTGTCTTGACGGGTTAACACGCCACCTTGATCCGCAAAAATGTTTTGCTGCTGAGCAAAAGCGTGATTGGCACCAAGCTTGGTCGCTTCAGCGTAGAAGGTATCTGCCTGTGATTTCTCACGGAACAGCGCACCTTGAGCCATGACTGATTCTATGTAGGTAAATCGGCTTTTATGTTGCTGATAATATTGGTCAATTTGCGCATCGGTGATATTAGCCTTAAGCGTATCTAACATTGGACTTTGGCCGTGCATCATCTCCTGCACACCAAGTTGGTTTAGCAATGTTGGCCTTAATATATCGCCCAGGGCAAGGTACTCTAGTCGTGACAACGTTAGCTGCTGTTTGGCTAGCTTTGGCGAAATTTTGTTTGTGGCTTGGCGATACTGATACCAACGATTGAGTTCAGCACCGTAAGCTGCGATATCACCTTGATGCAGGCGAAACTTCACTTGCATCGACATCGCTGAATAGAAATCAGCGAATGTGAGTGCGGCAAAGCCGTTTGACGCAGGCAGTACGTCGATGTGTTCAAGCACGGCTAATTGCGCATCTGTCATCTGCGCAGAGCTTGGGTAGTGGCCAAGCGTGTGCATTAACCAGGTCGCATTTTGGCTCGATGGTGGGGCAAATGTGCCTAGCGTTTGTGGATCAAACCAGCCTTGAGCTAACCAAGCATCGAGCAAATAGCGGCGGATATGATAATGGTTGTCAAACCCCACATTGGCTTGGCGCTCAAGAAGTGCAGGGTAGTGACTTTGAGCTTGTTCCAGCAGATAGGTGTTTTCTAACAATCGCGCTCGTGTATGCACAACCAGTTCACTATTGTGCTGCTTGTAAACCTCTTGCATAAAGCGCACTTCTTGTTCACTGGGGATATGCTTACGAGGTAAATGTTCGCTCGCACGCGCTGCTTGAGTCGTAAAAGATAGGCCCAAAAGGCCTATCAAGATAGCAAAAAAGCAACGCATTAGCGCTGCTCCATCGCATGGTTAAGCAGATGAACCACCAATGCGATTGCGTGGGGGATGACCATACGGCCAATCTGTACGCGATCATAATGATCTTTCAGAGTTAAGCACTATACCACCTTGGGCATAACTGAATGCGCCTCCCTCAGTAAGCAAAGGGCGAATGTCTTGGCTTTGTGGGTCAAGTGCGCTGAATGAGTCCATCGCATCGCTCACTAGGGTAAAGTCGTTAAGCTGCTCTTGGTCATAATAGTCATTCACCCAACCTTCCCAGCTTGAGTGATTTAATGCTGACGTTGTCCAAGTGTGGTGAGGTTGCAGTAAGTCTGTAGTGTGGAACACAAAACCCAGTACCTGAGGGTTGCCACTGTTGAGGTAACTTTGATACCAATATTGGCCAAGGTTATCGATAGGTTGGAACGGCATTTCTTCGAAATCGTCATACATTCCGTAATGTGAGTAGCTGTCGATGCGGTAGTGTGCTTCTGTTAAGCCGTAGGTATTGTATTTGCTGCTATCACCAAACCAGCCTTTTGCACCGCCGTAGCCGTCATCTAGGTAATCACCTTGCAACCACGTTGCTGCCATGTTGTCGATGTCACCCCATACAGTCAACTTTTCATAGTTATAACCACCGAAATCATTGCCGTGTGCGTCGGCGCCCTGAGTGTGGTTTTGAAAGTGCCAGTAGCTGGTGTATTTAACAATACTTTGCGCAGTGCCCCATACGGGTGCTTGCACACATGAGCCGGTCATTGCGCCACAGAAAAAGGTGTCTTCAAAGTCATCCACATCATACGCCGCTTGGCCAAGCAGCTCAGCCAGAGCTTCAATCGTCATGTTGTTCTGTTGTGCGTACTGTTGCAGTTTGGCATAGGCAGTCGAGTTCTGATTTTGTTGCATATAGGCAATAGCATCTAAAACAATGCGCTTGTGTGTTTGTTGGCTAAACGCTTGCGCGTTCGAACTCAAGCCAGCGACCAACAGGGCCGCTGCAAGGTATGAGTATTTCATGTTGCTTCCATTATTGTTTAAAAGAAGCGTGTATTAGAATGGGAACGGTTTACAGCTTAGTTACTAAATTGTTAATTTTATGATCTATTTTTATGTCTTTATAAAGACTCTACGTTGTCGATGCACCATTGAGCGCGATCCAAAACCGCTTGGCGCGCTTCGTCGCTTTGCTTATCCCAGTTGCGGTAGATCATACCAATACGATGATTATTGCCAAATTTATCTCTGTGTCTGTCCATAAAGTGCCAATACAAGCTATTCATAGGGCAAGATGAAGATGAGGTTTTTTCGGTTACTTTATAGTGACAGTTTTTGCAGTAATCGCTCATTTTATTGACGTAGTTGCCGCCGCCACAATAGGGTTTGGTGGCAATAATACCGCCATCTGCAAATTGGCTCATGCCGCGTGTGTTCGGCATTTCTACCCACTCAATGGCGTCCACGTAGATCCCTAAATACCAGGCATCGACCTCGTCGGGGTGTACGCCTAATAACAAGCAAAAGTTGCCAGTGATCATCAAACGCTGAATGTGGTGGGCATAACCATAATCGAGGCTTTGGCCGATTGCTTGCTCAAGGCATTTCATCTTTGTTTTTGCGTTCCAAAAGAATGCGGGAAGTGGGCGCTGCGCATCTAAAGAATTGCGTGAGGCGTAGTGGGGCATATTTGCCCAATAAATACCTCTGACGTATTCACGCCAACCAAGAATCTGCCTTACAAAGCCTTCGACTTGCGCCAAGGTAATGCCGCCATCTGATTCATGGTAAGCCTCAATCGCCGCGTTAATGACTTGCATCGGGTGCAAAATCTTGGCATTGAGCGCGAACGACAAACGGCTGTGATACAAAGACCATTTGCTATCTGTTTGGCAGGTCATTGCATCTTGAAAGGTGCCGAACAGCGCCAGCAAATGATCGCAAAAGTGCTCCAACAACTGTAACGCTTGTTTACGGGTGACCGGCCAAAGTAGGGTGTTGCTCGCATCACCTATGGTGGCAACTTTGTGGCGCGCGATACGGTCGTTTATAGCACTCACATCATTTTCAAAACAAAGTGGTGGCGGCACCAATTCAATGTCTTGAGGTTTGAGTTTATTGCGATTGTCTTTATCAAAATTCCATTGCTCGCCCAGCGGCTTGCCGTTATCCATAAGCACGTTAAAGCGCTTGCGCATCTTGCGGTAAAACTGCTCCATGGTGTGATGGGTGTCAGCTTGAAAATAATCGCTTAATTCCTCAAAGCCCAACATAAAGTGTTCACTGTCGTAGCCTGAAATGGCGACATCACCTAAATCCAGTGAGCTCATTTGTTCACGCAATCTAAATTCATCAGCGAGCTGATAACTAAAGCGCTGCGCGTTGAAATGCTGGACATAGTGCTTGATGAGATCATCAAGAGAATCAAAATCTTGGGTGTCATCAAGGGTCAGGTGCAGCACTTGGTGCCCAGCTTGGCTCAAGGCTGAAGCGAAACGCTCCATCGCCGCAAAGAAGCACTGTATCTTTTGAATATGGTGCTGGGTGTAATGCATTTCTTGATGCAGCTCGGCGATAATGTAGAGCACATCTTCTTGCTTGGTTTTGAACCATGAATGATTGGCATTGAGCTGGTCGCCCAGAATGAGGCGTATTTCCGTGTAGCGTGTTTGCGTCATATATACATTCTATTTTGTGGCCAACTAACATAGTCTGGCTCAGATATCGCTAAGCTTTCACCGCCGTAATGCTCTATAAACTTGCCGTCTGGATCGAACATCTCGGTTTGCTTGGTTAAATTAAAATGCCGACCACCGCGCGGATCGGCACCTACGCCGGCAATGTACTGCCAATTGCCATAGTTGCTGGCAACGTCGTAATCAATTAGCTGATGTTCGAAATATGCCGCGCCGTAGCGCCAATCGAGCAGGAGTTCATTGACAAAACAGCTAGCGACAATCTGCCGACCACGATTGGACATCCAACCGGTACTGTTGAGTTGTTTCATCAATGCATTGACTAAAGGGTAGGGGGTATTGCCATGGCACCAAGCTTGGTATCTCTGCGGGTAAAAACTGGTTTGTGGCGGTGTGTCACTCATCCCTTTAAAAGTGAATAACGACGCGCCTTGTTTCAGTGTTAGCCACTGAAAATATTCGCGCCACAGTAACTCAAAGTAAATCCAATAGGTGGATTCATTGGCGCCACATTTGTGTTCGTATTTTATGAGTGCTGAATACATTTGCCGCGCGCTGAGCGAACCGTTAGCAAGCCAAGGTGATAATGCGGTAGAGAACTTCTCTCCCCATAGGGCATTGCGTGTTTGTTTATAACTACTCGGTGCAGCGCTTTTGAAATAACCTGCAAGTGCAGCAGAGGGCGTTTGCGAAAACCAAGAATTCAAGGTTTGCTGTTCTTTAAACACCGCGTTGCACAGCGGCAAATCACACTGCACTGGCGCAGGAAAGTGCAGTGGCGTCCCCAAAGTAGGATGAATTCCTACGCTCGATTCCACTTGTTTTCTAAAGCGGCTGAACGTGGCAGGAATCTCCTCAATATGAAAGGGTAACTGATCTTTTTCAAATAAGGTGTGATTGGATTTATGCCAAAAGTTCACACCATGCAGATACTGTTTTAATTCGCCTATTGCCGAAAGCTCATTCCACCCATACTGGTCGGCAATGGCAATATCCTCTACCTCATGTTCCTTAACGATACGAATGACTTCGTCGTGCGTGCGAGCAAAATACAGATTATGCCCGTGGTTATTTAAGTCCTGTGCAAGCTGATTTAGCGTTTGCCCGGTAAACGCGCGAACACATAGTGAAGTTAGCTGTTTTTGGTAGCCAGTGTGGCGCTTTTCTAGCAATGAGTTAAGCGGTGTGTAAACAAAAATGATCCGTTCGCAGTGCTGAAACAGGCGTTGTAGCAGGGCATTGTCTGAAATTCTAAGGTCGTTGCTGAAAAGGTAGAGGCCTGTAGACATAGCGAAACGCAATAAATGAGATGTGCTGAGTAATACGCATTTGGAACAAAGTTGGATCGTTTTGCCGCTGTCACTTCGTATAATCCGCTACAATAAAAGTGATTGAAGGATGCAAATGGAGGTGTGAAATGGTTATAAGGACGTGCGCGATAATGCTATTACTATCGAGTAATCAGGTGGTTGCTCAGACCACCGTGTATAAATGTATGGTCAATGGTGTGGTGAGCTACTCACAATCGCCTTGCGGTGATGACGCGCAAAAAATTGACATTAAAGCCATGGTCGATAAACAGCAGGTAATGGCGTCAACACCTGTGGATGACAGTATTGATAGTTACATCGACAATCGCGACATTACGCGTGAATTAACGCAGAGCCAAGATAAAATAGAGACCTATTCGATTCAGATGCGCCAAGAGCTATCTAAACTCGAAGCGCATGCCACGAGCCAACATAGAAATCTAGCAGGTGCCGAGCGTGACAAGGCACTTGCGAAGCAAATGCAGTCTACGATTGAACAATATCAATCACTTATCAATCGAGAGCAGCTCAACATTGACCGTTTGCTTCGCAAACAACACATGACCGTGACTTCTGAAAAAGACAATGTTGATCAATACATCAGGGTTAAGCAAATAGAGCGGGAAATGCGAGAACATGAGGATAAAATCGAAACTTATCATCGACAACTCGAAGTAGATCTCAATGCGCTCAAGGTGCAAACGAATGGTGAGACTTCTTCTTTAGTGGCAGCAAAATTCGATAGCGCTAACGCCCAGAGAATGTCGGCAACCACCGCGAAATATGCGACGCTGATTGATATTGAGCAAAAGGCACTGCAACGCTTAACAAACGAGTATGCGAGCCTAAAAGGTAAGTAACATTAACGGATACAAAAACGGTGCCTCTTGAGCACCGTTTTTACGTTTTTAACCCACTTCAGCAATAAGCATGGTTGAGTTGAGGCTAATAAGCTGTGCTTTAGCAAAGAAGTTAAAGTCTGTGCTGGTGGTCCAACTGTACGCGCCCATGTTTTGGGTAAATACCAAATCACCGTCATGCAGCGCTGGCAACAATACATTGTCACCAATAACATCAATGCTGTCGCAGGTTGGTCCGGCTAAAACGCTTGGTTCGCCTGCTGCAAACTCCGTGCTGTATTGCGTGTAAAAACGTTGCTCTGGCTCACCGTATACGCGGCCACTAAACGCACCATACACACCATCATCCATGTAGTACCAACGTAAGTTGCCACGCTGGCTCTGACCCATTACGCTCATCACGTGCGTCATCGCAGAAGCAACGATAAAACGTCCCGGCTCTGCAATGAAATGCGTCGTTTCTGGCCAGGTTGCCAATGCTGCGCGAATGGGTGCACAGAACTCGTTGATATCGATGGGGTTACCGGTGTAACTAACAGGGAAACCACCCCCAATATCCAATGTATTCATTGTGCCCACGCCTTGCGCTAACGCCATTTCGAATACAGTTTTGCATTGCTCAATCGCATGCACGTACTTTTGTGGGTCCATTGTTTGTGAGCCCACATGAAATGATAAGCCGCGAACACGAATACCCAATTCTTTTGCCTTCTTAAGTAAAGGCAATGCATCCGTAACCGTCACACCAAACTTCTTCGACAAGTCAGCTGCTGCGTCTTTGTTAGGGAAGCTCAGGCGTAACAGTAATTCTACTTTGTCACTGTACTTTTCAAACTTATACAGTTCATTCTCGCTGTCAAAAACAAATGTTGAACAGCCGTAAGTCACTGCGTGCTCGATGTCGCTAATACGCTTAATCGGGTGCGTGTGAATCACTTGAGAAGGCATTACATTCGCTTGTGCAACTAGGTCAACTTCACCGTTAGTCGCTAAGTCAAAGCATCCACCTAGCTCATTCAGAGCGTTAACAACGTCGATGTGAGGCAATGGCTTAAGTGCGTAATGCAGAGCTACATTTGGCAGCGCGTTGGCAAGTGCTAAATAGTTTTCACGAACTTGGTTAACATCAAGAACCAATAATGGTGTGCCATGCTGCTTTGCAAGCGCAGTGCATAAAGAAAAGTGTTCGTTGTTTGTAGCAACAGGCTGAACAAAAGTAGAAACAGACATCATAACTCCAAAAGTTAATTTGGATAGTTACTCTTTCGCCTTGGCAAGGAATGCTGTACTAGGATTGGCTATCTAATAAAAGTGGCGCAATAATATTCAAATTATTGCGCCACGCAAGTAAAATTTTTAAAAATTTTTACTTTTTTATTGGTGCTTATTCAGCGACTGCGATATCGAAGGTTACAACTGAATCTTCACCTGCTACAACCGATACGGGTTCGATGCTTTCAAGTGTGAATGCTTCATCCAATACCTCTGGATCGTCAATGTGTGCAGCACAGGTATAACCTAGTGTGTACTCACCTGCAGCAACAAAACCAATCTCAAACTCGTAGTCACCACTGTCTTCGTTCATTACTACGTTCGCTGTCGCAATTGGTGCATCTGCTGGAACAGTTTCACCGTCGACGTAAAGATCTTTTGACCTTCAGCAACTGAATACAAGTATACCGCGTGACCGAAAGCACCGGTCTCAGGCACGATGTCCATGTTATCAGTTTCACAAGCCATAAATAATTCCGCTGAAACAGTACCTTCGATGTCTTGTACTTCAGCTAGGTTTTCCAAGCGGATACCAGTAGGTTTAAGGTTTACTTCGTCGCTGTTAGACGGATTGACCAAAGACTTTTAAGGTCGAATTCAAGTACAAACTGGTTTTCACCCACAGCGAGCGTTAAATCACTAATTTGGATTTCGCCAATGCCGTCGTTGTTTTTACGCTTAACAACTACCGGTACCACGGTATCGTCGTTGTATACGAGGTGAGAAGTCATTTCGATGTTTGCCACATCGCCGTTAACAACGTTTGCACGCATCCACTGATATGAACCAGCAGGCACTGTTTCATCATCGATCAGTGAATAGATGTCGCTACCAGTGTAATCTAATAAATTAATCATCACTGGTTGATCTGGATTTTCAGTTGAACGAGTCACGAAAGACAGCTCTTCAGAGTTGTTTTTCAATGCGATGCTATCAAACGCAATCCACACTTCTTTTACATTACTGACAGGCGCATCAGAAATGCCAAGGGAAAAAGTAGCAGAAGTAGGTTCTGGGGTAACGGTTACTTTATCATCACTACCTGAACCACCACAACCGGCCAATAATGCCAAAGATACTGCGCTTGTTAGAATTAACTTGTTCATTGCATTGCTCCTATAGATTGCACTTTGGTTAGCTTAGCAAACACGCCTGAACAAGGATTTAACAAGCGTTAGTTAAAGATTGATATACGTGACTAAAGTTGGTTTTGTGTTGTTCAAACAAGTATTGCCTTAACTGACTTTTGTTGTTATTTGATACGAAGGTAACGGCTACAAGGTTTTCTTGCTGACGCATCTTCTTAACTTTCAGTGGCAGAGGATCATACTTAGGCAGGATCAAGTTTGCTATCGCACTTTGAGGTGGATCTGATATTTCTTTGACATCGACAACGGCGCCGGTCGATGACAACGAAAGAACAGGTAATTCTAAACCGGACTCTGTGCGTATAAAGATTCTTTGGGGACTATCAAATCGCCAGCTTCGATGTGAGCCTTGGGCTTCAAAGATCTCAGGTGCTCCAAGTTGCGGTTGTAGGTCATGGTTTTCATTGAGGCTGAGTGTGAGAGGGAACCAAAGTTCAAAATTTCCCACTTCTGCAAGCATAAATAGGCCAGGGTTGTCGAATAGCGGGGCGACGTAATCAGGAAGGTGGGAGCGTAAAGACAACCCTGCACCAGCTACATTTTCACTGCCTAGCGGTTGTTCACTAAAAAGCTGCTTAAAGAAAGCTAACTCCTGCTCAGAAAACTCCATCTCTTTTCCCCAGATACTTCAAATCGCGCTAATTTTGTACACTTCTAAAATGCTGGCGCAATCTATCATATTATTAATAATGTTTAAATATTAAACAGATACAACGTTTCTAATTTAGGTATCAGTCTAGAGGAAGGTGAATAAAGTAGCAACTGATGTTGTGAAGATATTGCCGTGTTCAGTAGATATGAACACGGCTAGCAGGTTAGTTAGGAGTTACTTAACCTCTTTTCCAGCTGCTTGTTGGTCAGCATGGTAGCTTGAGCGCACAAAGGGGCCGCACGCTGCATGTGAGAAGCCAATTTCGTCAGCATATTCTTTCAATGCATCGAATTCTTCAGGTGGCACATAGCGCTTAACCGGTAAGTGGTGCTTTGAAGGTTGTAGGTATTGGCCCACTGTAAGCATGTCGACATTGTGTTCACGTAAATCACGTAAAACCTCTTCGATCTCACTCATTTCCTCGCCTAAACCAACCATTAGGCCCGATTTAGTGCGCACTTCTGGGTGTGCTTCTTTAAAGCGACGAAGTAACTCAAGTGACCACTTATAATCAGCACCAGGACGCGCAAGTTTGTACAAGCGAGGAGCCGTTTCCAAATTGTGGTTAAACACATCAGGTGGTGTCTCACTTAGAATCTCAAGTGCTCTTTCCATACGGCCACGGAAGTCCGGTACCAAGATTTCAATCGTGATACCTGGATTATGTTTACGAATTTCGCGAATACAATCGGCAAAGTGTTGTGCACCGCCATCACGCAAGTCATCACGGTCTACTGAAGTGATTACTACGTAGCTCAGCTTCATGTCCTTGATAGTTAACGCCAGCTTCTCAGGCTCTTGAGCGTCAGGCTTTAATGGACGGCCATGGGCAACATCACAGAATGGGCAACGGCGAGTACAAATTGCACCCAAAATCATAAAGGTTGCGGTGCCATGATTAAAGCACTCAGATAGGTTAGGGCAGCTCGCTTCTTCACAAACCGAGTGCAAACCATGTTTGCGCATCGCTTGTTTGATGCCGTCGATACGCTCATTCGATTTTGGTAGGCGAATTTTAAGCCACTGTGGCTTACGCAGCATTTCATTTTTCTCGGTAGGGAGTACCTTTACCGGGATTAATGCCATTTTTTCAGCGTCGCGAAGCTTTACGCCTGGCTCCATACGTACAGATGATTTTGTCATTATTCCGCCAAACTTTGTTGGTACTCAACCTGCTCTGGATTGAGTCGTTTAATTAATTGCTGAACCAGACCTTGTCCCGCAGCTTCAACGCTTTGTGGGCCATTAAGGTCTTTACATTGCACCATTTCCATACCGGCATACCCACATGGGTTGATGCGCAAAAATGGGCTTAGGTCCATGTCTACGTTTAACGCCAAGCCATGAAACGAGCAACCACGACGGACTCGTAGGCCCAACGACGCTATTTTTGCGTCATTGACGTACACCCCAGGTGCATCTGCCTTGGCATAGGCGTCGATGTCATACTCTTTTAAGCAGTCAATAATGCTTTGCTCAAGCCAAGTGACGAGCTCTCGCACACCGATTTTTAATCGACGCAGATTGAATAACACATACAGCATCTGCTGGCCTGGGCCGTGATAAGTTACCTGACCGCCGCGATCTACTTTAACCACGGGAATATCACCAGGCATCAGCACATGCTCTTCTTTACCCGCTTGGCCCTGAGTAAAAACAGGTTCGTGTTCAACCAACCAGATTTCATCGGCGCTGTGTTCATCCCTCGTGTCGGTGAACTCTTGCATCGCATGCCAAATTGGCATGTACTCTTGGCGACCTAGTTGGCGAACAATTAAATTACTCACTATGTGCTTCCTCTGCTGTGCAATTAAAGCACATGACGTACATCATCTAGGCCGCCTAGCTCAGTGTAGATAATCTCGATATGCTCTTTAGAAGTTACAGTTGCCACAATTGTGACGGACTCGTAGTTGCCCTTGCTGCTTGCCTTTGTCTTTGGTGCATAATCGCCAGGTGCATGCTGTTGCATGACCGTCAGTACTTGCTCAGTTAACTCGACGTTCGCAAGGCCCATCACCTTAAAGGTGAACGGACAAGGAAACTCTAGAAATTCATCAAACCTGGTATCTTTAACCTGCTTGACCATAACAATTGACCCTCTTTTACAGCATAGGACGCAGACAAACTAATGGGTTCATTAGTCCACTTTGGTGCGCATTCTATCATTTTTTAGCACAAAAAAAACGCCCCTGAATAGGAGCGTTTGTTCTAGGTAATTCCACCTCGGATAGCCGTATTTATCTACACTTAATCACGCAGTCGCTTACTCGATGATTTGTAGACGTAAATAATCGTAAATCTTGCTGAAGAAGCCACCTTCTTGCACACTCTCAAGTGTTACTAGCGGATAACTAGCGATGTCTTCACCTGCTAAACGTAGGTATAAAGTACCTACTTTTGTGCCTTTCTCTATCGGTGCTTCAAGTGTTGTATCCAACTCGAAGTTTGCTTCTAAATTCTTTTGTTGGCCGCGAGGAATCGTGATAGGCGTATCTTGTAAAATACCCAAAGACACATTTTCTTTGTCGCCCATCCAAATGCGTTGGTCAGCAAACTTATCGCCCGCCTTGTATGGTGTCACTGTTTCAAAGAAGCGGAAGCCATAGTTAAGTAGTTTTTTACTTTCTACTTTACGCGCGCGCTCTGAAGTGGTGCCCATCACGACTGCAATCAAACGCATGTCACCTTTCGTTGCTGATGAAACAAGGCTGTAACCAGCTTCACTGGTGTGGCCTGTTTTAATACCATCCACTTCAAGACCTTGATCCCAAAGTAGGCTATTGCGGTTAAATTGTTTGATGCCGTTGTAAGTGAAATCTTTTTCTTTATACAACGCGTACTCATCAGGTACATCACGGATAAGTGCGGCGCCAAGCGTTGCCATGTCACGTGGAGTTGTATAGTGCTCGTTTGTATCAAGGCCGTGACTGTTTATGAAGTGACTATTAGCCATGCCTAGCTTCTCAGCATGAGCATTCATCAAATCGGCAAATGCTGATTCGCTGCCAGCAATGTGTTCTGCCATCGCAACACATGCGTCGTTACCTGATTGGATAATAATACCGCGGTTTAGGTCTTCAACACTGACTTGTTTACCCACTTCGATAAACATTTTCGATGACTCTGGGAAGTTCTTTGCCCAAGCGTTTTCGCTAACGGTGACCATATCTGTAGGTGAGATATTGCCAGCAGCTATTTCAGTACCAATGACATAACTGGTCATCATCTTGGTCAAACTTGCCGGCGCAAGCTTGGTGTCGGCTTCACCTTCGGTGATCACTTTGCCAGTTGTAAAGTCGACCAAGAAATATCCTTTGGCATTGATTTCCGGCGGTGTAGGAATAATTTGGGCGTTTGCTGCAAAAACGGCGCTAGCGCATAGCAAACCACTTAGGCCTTTTAGAAGAGAATGTTTAATTGATTTCATTATGCTATATAAATCTGTTTTTTGAGTGAAAATGCGGTTCTACCGATATCTTAAAGGGCTTGGTCATCATAAAGCAAGAAAGCTTGTGCGAACTGTCTACTTTTTAACTGTTCTAATAACGACTTAGCCTGATGCTCGTCAGCTATTGGACCCAATCGCAAGCGAAAAATTCCATCATTTTGCGATTTTATATCGGTTGGGACGTGAAAATCCTGTTCAAGTTGGCGGGCTAGGGCTTGGATGTTTTCCAGTTTAGAGCCTGCTGCAACTTGGATGTACTTTGTACGAGGCTTTGAATCTGCAAGGGTAACCGCTTCAAGCTTAACCCTTGCTGTACCTTTTAGGTGATAACCTAATTTGTAAGCTGCCGCGTAAGACAAATCGATAATACGGTCATTGTGAAATGGCCCTCGGTCGTTAACACGTACGATAACACTTTGGCCATTGTCAACATTGGTAACCCTAACAAAGCTTGGCAGAGGCAGTGTTTTATGGGCGGCAGTCATCGCAAACATGTCATAGGTTTCGCCGTTTGAGGTTTGGTAACCGTGGAATTTTCTACCGTACCATGAAGCGATACCTTCTTCAGTGTAACCACTCTCGTCGAACATAGGCACGTATTGCTTTCCTCTGACGACATAAGGGCGATTCGCCGCAGCACTTTTCGGTTCATCGGTGACTACTGCATCAGCGAGCTCGAGACCATTCGGGTGGCGCAAGGGAGCAGCATCGTGATCCATAGAATATCGATCGCTGTGTGAAGTGGGTGCTCGTGAAGTACTACAAGCGGCTATTGCAAGACACATCAGACAGAGAATTATTTTGCGAATTAACATTACTTGTTCAACATCCTTTTCTCAGTGGCAATACTCATGATGATGCCGAAACCAGCCAACAGTGTCACCATCGAGGTGCCACCGTAACTGATCAAAGGCAAAGGAACGCCCACAACGGGAAGCAAGCCAGATACCATGCCAATATTTACGAAAACATAAACAAAAAAGGTAAGGGTGAGGGCGCCAGCTAACAACTTGCCAAATGCTTCTTGAGCATTGACTGCAATAAACAAACCTCGCGCGATGATAAATAAATACACTCCGAGAAGTAGCAGTACGCCTATCAAGCCAAATTCTTCACTCAATACCGAAAAAATAAAGTCAGTGTGACGTTCTGGTAGAAACTCTAGCTGAGATTGGGTCCCTTGCAACCATCCTTTACCTTCAACGCCGCCTGAGCCAATGGCTATTTTTGACTGAATAATATGGTAGCCAGAGCCGAGCGGGTCGCTTTCGGGGTTCAAAAATGTAAGCACGCGTTGTTTTTGATAAGCGTGCATCCCATAGTGCCAAAATAGCGGTGCGCCAGCGCCAACTAATATGCCCAGCCCGCCGATAAGTCGCCAACTTACGCCCGCTAAAAACAGCACAAAAATACCTGAGCTGGCGATAAGAATAGAGGTTCCTAAATCGGGTTGCTCCTTAATCAGTAAGGTTGGCACCATAACAATGGCTAAACCGATACCAAGGTGTAAAAGGGTAGGCGGCAAATGATTGCGCCCTATATACCAAGCGACACACATCGGAACTGCAAGCTTCATGATTTCTGAGGGTTGAAAACGAATGCCGATATCAAGCCAGCGCTGCGCACCTTTTGAGCTTACACCAACAAACAGCACGGCAATCAGCATCAAGGTGCCGACTACATAGGCAGGGATAACGACCCGCTTTAGTGTTGTAGGTGAAACTTGTGCGCAGATAAGCATGGCTAAAATCGCACCACCCATACGGGTACTGTGGCGCATCATCATGCCAGTGTCTTGACCACTGGCACTGTAGACGATGGCTAAGCTGCCAACCATCATTGCCATAATTGCGAGGAACAAGGGGAGGTCTATATGGACGCGCTGCCAAATCGATTGTTTTGCAGTAACAGGGATCATGATTTAGGCGCCTCTTTTTCACCTTCAAGCGGATTAGCAATGAAGTAATAATCCATCACTTTACGCGCAACTGGGGCTGCTATGGAACTGCCAGCACCGGCGTTTTCGACAATGACAGTTACGACTATTTGCGGATCGTCGAATGGCGCAAAACCAACATAAATAGCGTTATCGCGATGACGTTCCTTCAACTTCTCTGCATCATAGCGCTCTCCTTGAGCGATACTGACAACCTGAGCCGTTCCTGTTTTGCCCGCCGAGTCATAGTTCGTATCTTTAAACGCTTTGTGTGCTGTCCCAGTGGTCTTTTTTACCGTGTTATGCATGGCATCTAAAGCGATTTGCCAATGACGAGGGTCTTTCAGCTCTACAGGCGGCTTTTCATCATTATTGATGTCTTCAAAGACACCATTTTGGCTAAGCTGTTGCACCAAATGAGGCGGATTGTTTTTGCCTTTGTTGACCATAATGTTTATCGCATTAGCGATTTGTATTGGGGTCACGGTCCAATATCCTTGGCCGATACCCACAGAGATCGTATCCCCAGGGTACCAAGACTCCCTGAAGCGGCCGCGTTTCCAATCAGCTGTAGGCAAAATCGCGGTGGTTTCTTCTTTGATATCGATACCCGACAGGTCGCCAAATCCAAACTGTGCCATGAAATTACTGATTTTAGTGATGCCTGCACGGTAGGCGATATCGTAAAAATAGGTATCACAGGACTCTTCGATGGCTCTGTACACATCCACATGGCCGTGACCCCAGCGTTTCCAATCACGCCATTTGTGGTCAACATTCGGGATTTGAAAAAAGCCTGGATCCCACATTTGTGTGGTTTCGGTTACTAAGCCCTCTTCAAGACCAAAAATTGCCATATGCGGTTTGATGGTAGACGCAGGGGCGTAGCGACCTTGCGTTGCACGGTTAATAAGTGGTCTATCAGGGTTTAATAACTCTTTATAATTCTTAGAGCTAATGCCGTGAACGAATAAATTAGGGTCATAACTTGGGTTTGAGTAAAGTGCCAGTACGCCACCCGTTTTCGCATCGAGAGCAATGACAGCTCCACGCATGTCTTGTAACGCCAATTGCGCGATTTGCTGCAAGCCAATGTCGAGCGTTAAGGTTAAATCTTTACCCGGTACGGGGGCCGTTTCATCCAAGGTCCTCAGGACACGACCGCGGTTATTGATTTCTACAGATTGTGAGCCCACTTCTCCGTGCAGTTCAGTTTCATAGAACTTTTCTAAGCCCAATTTACCGAAATCACGTGTGGCACGGTAGTTGGTTGCTTGGTCTTCCGCTTCGAGTATAGCCAGCTCTTTCTTGTTGAGCTTAGCAACATAACCTAAAGCATGGGTCAAGGTGTCACCATAGGGGTAATAGCGTGCTAATCGCGCTTCAATATTGAAACCAGGAAACTTGTGCTGATTGACCGAAAACAACGCGACTTCTTTGTCGTCTAAGCGACTTTTTAATACTTGGCTGTTAAATCGGCGGTTGTTACGAATATCGTCTAGAAATTCTTGGCGTTCTTGCTCAGTGATATCTATTAATCGACTGATTCTATCTAACGAGTCATTAAGGTCGTCAACTTCCTCAGGAATGACCTCAAGGTTGTAAATCGGCTTGTTTTCGGCGAGTAAGTTGCCATTACGGTCGTAGATTAATCCACGATTGGGTGCGATTGGAATAACTTTGATACGGTTGTCATTCGAACGCGTCTGATAAGTCTGATGAGCAACTATTTGTAAGTTATAGAGATTTGATACAAGTATCGCAACGAGAATAAGCACAAATATGAAAGCGGTGAATGCGCGACGCGCAAACAAGTTGGCTTCGGCGGAATGGTCGCGAATGGGAGTGCGTTTGCGCAGCATGTTTCGTTATTATTCTCGATGATAAGGGTGGTTGTTATTTAAACTCCAGCCTCGATAAAGGCTCTCCGCTACAATAATGCGCACTAGCGGGTGAGGCAAGGTCAAATTTGATAAAGACCATTTTTGTTCTGAGCGAGCAATACACTCAGGCGCTAAGCCCTCTGGACCACCAATCAGCAAGCTAACATCTCGGCCATCGAGCTGCCATTTTTCCATCGCTTTGGCGAGTTGATGGGTGTCCATTGCTTTGCCGGTGACTTCTAAGGTCACAATGCGATTGCCTTTGGGAATGGCAGCGAGGGTGCGCTCACCTTCTTGTTGCAAAATTCGCTTTATATCCGCGTTTTTGCCACGTTTTCCGGCAGGAATTTCGATGAGCTCCAACGCCATATCCTTTGGAAAGCGGCGTTGATACTCACTGAAGCCTGCTTCAACCCAAGCAGGCATCTTGGTGCCGACAGCAACCAATTGAATCTTCAAAGTTTAACCCCAAAGTTTTTCTAATTGGTAAAAGTCGCGGGTTTCGTCTTGCATTACATGCACAACCACGTCGCCTAAATCAACAAGCACCCATTCACCTACGTCTTGGCCTTCTTGACCAATTACGTGTAAGTCATGTTCTTTTGCTTCCTTAGCTAAGTGTGAAGCAATAGATTGTACTTGGCGCTTTGAGTTACCCGAGCACACCACCATGTAATCTGTAATACTTGAAGTCTCGCGTACGTCTAATGTGATCACGTCGCGTGCTTTCATGTCATCAATTTTGTCTAATGCAAAGTCAAGAAGTTCGTTGGTTTGCAAAATTAACTCTCTGTATAAATAATTGTCTTAAGCGGCGAATATTATCACTTTTGTGAGCCCATATACAGGCGCTTCTCGAGGATATATCTGTTCACCGCTCCCGGCAGTAGGTCAGAGCAATCTAACCCACTAATAAGTCTTTCGCGCACATGCGTTGATGATTCGTCGCGCTGTGGACCTTCTAAAAAATAGACTAAACCTGATCTATTAGACTGCAACTGAAGGGCTTCGTTGCACTGATGCGTGTGTAAATATGCGCGCAACTCTTGTGATGGAGCCAAATTTTCGTGTGGACGTTGGTAAACCACAAGATGACACAAGCTCAGAATCTCCTGCCAGTGATACCACGTATCGAAGCTGTTAAATGAATCCATACCCATCAAAAATAAAATGGCTTCTTGCCGCTTATCAGTGCTGTCGAGTTCAGTGCGTATCTCTTGTAAGCTGAGCAGAGAATACGACGGACCTTGGCGGTGTAATTCGCGCTCATCAATAACAAACGCGTCATTGTTCGCTGTTGCCAGTTTGAGCATGGCTAATTTGTCTTCATTACGAATACCGCTGGCTTGCTTGTGTGCTGGCACGCGGTTGGGCATAAAGTGCAGCGTTGTTTCATGGAAGTGTGCGAGGCACTGCTGCGCCATATTGATATGTGCATTGTGCACAGGATCAAATGTGCCACCAAATAACAGCATGTTTACTCCTCAAAACAAGGGGCAGGGAATGGCAAACTACGGCAAAAACTAATGCTAATGTGCGCGAGCATTGGAAAAGGTGAGGTTAAACGGCCGCGCTTATAGGCACCGTCGAAATCGGCCAATAAATCCAAGATATGCGTTATGTGTTGAGCATTGATACGGTGCAACGCTTGGCTGTATAGACCTTGCTGGTTCTTCCAGATCCCCATTTGTTTACAAGCGCTGGCGAAGTCAGTTCCGCTGTTTTGCAAGGTAATGAGCTTTTGTAACTGCTGTGCTTCTTTAGTCAACGCCCACGCGATGGCTGTTGGTTCTGTGTTGTCATTTTGCAGACGCTGTAACACCTGCATGGTTTTATCACTGTCGCCAGAGAGTACCGCATTGGCCAAGTCAAAAATGTCAAAGCGGTTCTGGTTCAATAGGATGCGCATCAAGGTACGGCCATCAATGGCCTTTTGAGAGAATAACAGAGAAAGCTTTTCTAACTCTTGATGACAGGCGAGTAAATTGCCCTCGGTGGTGTCGAGCAGTACTTGTTTTGCATCGTTATCGAGGTTGAGGTTTAAGCGGCGGCAATGACCATCGAGCCAACGTCTAAGATGTGGGCCTGTGAGCGGATAACAAGGGATAAACATGCCTTGTTGGTCGAGCGCTTTAAACCACGCACTGCGTTGAATCTCTTGAGACGCTTTTGCACCGTGCAAAATGATGACACAATCTGGGTTCGGTGCGTCAACGTATCGTTTAAGGTGCTCTGAGCCTGTTTTTCCAGGCTTTTGCCCATTGAGGTCAATATCGATAAGCGTGCGGGCACTGAACAGCGACATGCTTTGGTAATGGGCATCGACTTCTTGCCAGTCAAATTGCGCACCTGCGGTCAACTTGATGATTTCATCGAAACCTTGCTGTTTTGCGCTTTGCTTTATTTGCGCTACGCACTCATTTACCTGAAATGGCTCTTCACCAAACACCATATAAAATGGCGCAAGGCCTTTTTGCAGTTGCTGAGGTAATTGGTTAGCGTAGATGCGCATTAGAGTTGAGCCAACTCCCGAACGATACGGCGGCTTGCTTGTTTGCGCAATTCTTGTAGCAAGATGTTCATTTCATTGGCTTTGGCTAACGCGTTATCGGGGTCGTCTTGATAATTGCGATATAACTCGAAGTACTGCTCGACAGGCTTATCGCCTGCACGCTCTAACGTGTAAGACACTGAGTAGATAAGTTCGTACTCGGCTACCTGACCGTTTTTAAACAAGGAAAGTGCGCGTCTATCGAGGGCGTCTGACACCAATGTCAGTGTGGGTGAATTGGCGCGAAGATTCTCATTCACTTGCACATTGCTGATTTCGAGTTCGTTAACCAGTTGCGCATACAATGCAGAGTTGAGATCGGTCGCATTGACTTCCATGACCATGAGGTCAGTAGGTAAGTCAGAAGCGCGTTTAAGGTGAAAGCCACAGCTGCTTAGTACTAAGACTAAGCAGCTAAGCATCACTGTTTTCAACAGGCGTGATGCGGCGAACATCTTAGTTCGCCACCACGTTAAGGACTTTGCCCTTGATGTAAATTACTTTACGCACTGTGAGACCTTCCGTGAATTTCTGTACGTTAACATCGTCAAACGCTGCTTTTTCAACGGCTTCTTGGTCAGCGTCTGCAGCTAATGTTAGCTTAGCACGTACTTTACCATTTACTTGAACTACAACGAGTTTTTCGCTTTCAACCATCGCTGATTCATCAGCAACAGGCCACTTAGCATCAAGTACATCGCCTTCCTTACCTAGGTCTTGCCATAACTGGTGAGACAGGTGCGGAGTAATTGGTGCGAGCATAATTAACATCGCTTCTAGCGCTTCGTTGGCAACCGCTTTGTCACCATCGTTCTCTAGCGGTGCTTTAATCAGCTTGTTCGACAACTCCATTACCGCGGCAATTGCAGTGTTGAATGTTTGGCGACGTTCTAGGTCATCGGTGATCTTCGCAATCGCTTTGTGTAGTTCACGACGAAGCTCTTTTTGCTCTTTCGACAAGCTTGCAACATCCAGTGCTACAAAGCCTGCGTTATTTACATCAACAGCATATTTGTATACGCGCTTGATGAAGCGGTGTGCACCTTCAACGCCTGAGTCAGACCACTCAAGAGTTTGCTCTGGCGGCGCAGTGAACATCATAAATAAGCGCACTGTGTCAGCGCCGTATTGGTCGATTACCTGTTGCGGGTCGATACCATTGTTTTTCGACTTTGACATCTTGCTCATTCCAGCGCTTTGTACTGGCTGACCATCGTCTTTGTGCCACGCTTTAATAATGCGGCCTTTGTCGTCTTTTTCTGTTTCAACGTCCGTAGGTGCAATCCAGATGTCGCCGCCTTTTTCGTCTTTACGGAAATACGTTTCAGCAAGCACCATACCTTGACACAGTAAGCGCTCAAATGGCTCATCAGAGTTCACTAGACCAAAATCTCGCAGTAACTTGTGGAAGAAACGCGCGTACAACAAGTGCAAAATTGCGTGTTCGATACCGCCGATGTACTGGTTTACAGGCAGCCAGTAGTTAGCTGCACCTGGCTCAAGCATGCCTTCATCGTAACGTGGGCTACAGTAACGTGCGTAGTACCAAGATGATTCCATGAAGGTGTCGAAAGTATCCGTTTCGTGGAACACTGTTTCACCGTTAATCGTCGCCTTCGCCCACTCAGGGTCTGACTTGATAGGTGAAGTTACACCGTCCATTACTACGTCTTCTGGAAGACGCACTGGCAGCATATCTGCTGGTGCTGCAAGCTCTGAACCGTCTTCTTTGTTCAGCATTGGGATTGGTGAACCCCAATAACGTTGACGGCTTACACCCCAGTCGCGTAGACGGAAGTTTACTTTACGCTCGCCCACACCAAGCTCAGTTAGCTTGTCGGCGATGGCATTGAATGCAGCTTCGAAGTCAAGACCATCAAACTCACCAGAGTTGACGAGCTTGCCTTTTTCTGTGTATGCCGCTTTTGATAAATCGCACTCATCGCCTTCGTTAGCAGCGATAACTTGTTTGATCTCAAGACCGTATGCTGTAGCGAATTCAAAGTCACGTTGGTCATGTGCAGGCACAGCCATAACCGCACCTGAACCATAATCCATCAATACGAAATTAGCGATCCAGATTGGTACTTCTTGGCCAGTTAGAGGGTGTACAGCAGTTAGGCCAGTCGCGATACCTTTTTTCTCCATGGTAGCGACGTCAGCTTCGGCAACCTTTGTGTTTTTACACTCTTCAACAAATGCCGCCACGTCTGCGTTAGCAGCCGCTGCTTCTTGTGCGATTGGGTGAGCCGCTGCAACGGCAACATAGGTCACACCCATGAAGGTGTCAGGGCGCGTGGTGTAAACGCTGAATTCACCTTTGCCATCAGCACGTTTGAAGGTGATATCAACACCTTCCGAGCGGCCAATCCAGTTGCGCTGCATGGTGCGAACTTGCTCTGGCCAATGCTCCAGCTTGTCTAAGTCGTCAAGTAGCTCTTGCGCATAATCAGTGATTTTGATGAACCACTGTGGAATTTCTTTTTGTTCCACAACGGCACCAGAGCGCCAACCTTTGCCGTCAATTACTTGCTCATTAGCAAGTACTGTTTGGTCAACTGGGTCCCAGTTAACGGTCGACATTTTTTTGTACACTAAGCCTTTTTCATACAACTTAGTGAAGAACCATTGTTCCCACTTGTAGTATTCAGGGTGGCAGGTCGCAATTTCACGATCCCAGTCATAACCAAAACCTAATAGTTTTAATTGGTTACGCATGTAATCGATGTTTTCGTATGTCCAGCTTGCGGGTGCGGTGTTGTTTTTAATCGCCGCGTTTTCTGCTGGTAGGCCAAACGCATCCCAACCCATAGGTTGCATTACGTTCTTACCTTGCAAGCGCTGGAAGCGAGACACTACATCACCGATGGTGTAGTTACGTACGTGACCCATGTGCAGTCGGCCACTTGGGTAAGGGAACATTGAGAGACAGTAAAACTTCTCTTTTGAGTCGTCTTCTGTGACTTTAAATACCTTGTTTTCGTCCCAGTACGACTGGGCCTTCGCTTCGATTTCCTGCGGGTTATATTGCTCTTGCATCTACTCTTCCAGACTTCTTGCAAAATGATGACAAATTTGCCCGATAGCATACCCCAAATCAATGCTTAATCACAGCAAGCAACGGGCTTTTTTCTAATTAGGAGTTGTTGAACACATTTCGACCTCGAAAGATAAATAGACCCTATTATTGAATTGTCCGCAAGCAGGCTATAGTTAAGATATAAGGTCTTAATTTTCACAAGGATTTCAAATGGCAGATTATCGTCAGTGGTTATCGCAATTGAGTGATTGGCTCAAAGATGTGAACGAACATGAAGTAAAAGAAATGGTGACGACATTTCTCGAGTCTAAAAAAGCGCTGAAGGATTTGAGTAAAGATAAATACGAGGAATACAAGCGCTACTTGCAACGTGATATTGATCATTTCATTGAGCATGAAAGTTACTATAACTCACTCGCATGGCAAGAATTTAAAGAATCGCTGTGGTATGAGCTTGCTCATATCGAAGATAAGTCGCAATTAGAGTGGCAGGCACTGAGCCAAGATTTCAAGCACAAAGGTGTGTACCACAGCGGAGAATGGATAGCTATGGGCACCTTAGTATGCCAGAATTGTCATCACCAAGAAGACGTTTATCACGCCAGTGAAATTAAGCCCTGTTCTGAATGCGGTGGCATTCACTTTAATCGTCAAGCGTTACAACCCTAAGGGCTGTGTAACGGGTAAAATAACAAGGGCTCACGAAGAGCCCAACATAAGACGTGCTGTATGAATAAAAAAACATCGGGTGGTGTAGTCACCCTCAACGCAAGTGCGCTTGCACCGCAAATTTCCGACAATCACATTCGCACTTGTCTGGAGCATCCTTACCCAGAAGAATTAGAATTTATCGGTCAGCAACGTGCAGACAGTGCGCTGGATTTTGCACTGGGTATGAACTTGCCTGGGTACAACGCGTACGTGATGGGTGAACCCGCATTAGGTCGTTTTACCCTAGTGCAGCACAAGTTACAGCAGCACGCTAAAGACAGGGAAACACCCAGAGAATGGTTGTATGTAAATAATTACCAAGATCACCGTGAGCCTATCGCGTTGCTCATGAATCCGGGCGAAGGCCAAGTGCTCGTGGATGACATTGATGCGGTGCTCGAAGAAATTCTAGATACCTTTCCTGCCGCGTTCGACAACCCAGGTTATCAGCGTAAGAAAAAATCCATCGATCGTGAATTTGAAGATAAATACGAAGATGCATTGACCGCGGTTGAAGAGCTTGCAAGTCAGCACAGCGTAGAACTCATAGAAGACGATAACAATGTTGGTTTTGTGCCAATCGTTGACAATCAACGCCTCAGTGACGAGCAATTTTCTGCGTTGGATGAGCAAACTCAAGAGCGCTTCATCGAAGCGATTGGCGAGCTCGAAGACGCGTTGATTGATTCACTCATTGAGTTACCAAAGTGGAAGCGTGAGTCGAGTGAGGCACTGCGCAAACTTAAAAAGGCGACGGCAGAAGCGGCGATTAAGCCTCTGCTGCGTGAGCTTGAACACAAGTATGCTACCCATATTGGGGTGCTGCGTTACCTTAAAGACTTGCGCTCTGAGCTGGTCGATACCGTGCTTGAGTGGTTAGATGAAGAGCAAAGTAACGATAAAAGTGAAGAAGAATACGATCGTAAAGAAATGCTCACGGAGTTCTTTGCCCCAAATCTGTTGGTGCCATACAAGGAAAATGATGCCGCACCGGTTATTTATGAGCCAAACCCTACGTTTGGCAACTTGTTCGGTAAAATTGAGTATTCGACTTCTCAAGGTTCATTAGTCACAAGTTATCGCAGTATCCAGCCAGGGGCGCTGCACCGTGCAAATGGCGGGTACTTGATCATGGATGCTGAAAAAGTAATGGCCAGCGCACAAGTGTGGGATGGCTTGAAACTATCGCTTAAAACACATCAAATTAAAAATGATTTGCCGTTCCAAGACAGCTCAGTGGGAAGCAGTTTTACCTTGCGTCCGCAGCTTATTCCTTTGGATGTAAAGATTATCCTGCTTGGCTCTCGCGATTTGTATTACACCCTCAATGAATATGACGAAGAGTTTGCAGAGCATTTCCGGGTGTTGGCGGATTTTGATTACTACTTGCCGGGCAGCGATAAATATCAATATCAGTTTATTACTAAGGTGCAAGAATATTGCCGAGAGACGCTGAAGACTAACCTTAATTGCGATGCCATGACACTCCTATTGCGTTTTAGTCATCGCCAGGCTGAGCATCAACAGAAGTTGTCGGCACGCTTCGCCGATGTTCTTGAGTTGGTTGCTGAAGCAAGTTTTTATGCGCGCCAAGATAAGAACGAAGAAATTCACGCCAGCCATGTACAAGAGGCACTGGCGGGTAAAGAGTACCGTACCGGACAGATGAGCGAAAACATGCTCAGCGATATCCGTGAAGGGCACATTCTTATTGCCACTCAAGGACACGCAGTAGGCATGGTCAACGGCTTAACCGTGTTGCATGTCGGCGATACTTCATTCGGTACACCTGCGCGTATCAGTGCTTCGGTGTACGCGGGCAGCGATGGTGTTATCGATATTGAACGTGAAGCTGAGTTAGGTAAGGCCATTCACTCGAAAGGGGTGATGTTACTTACCGGTTATCTTGGCAGCAAATACGCCCAAGATTTCAGTTTAACGCTCAGCGCCAATATCGCTATAGAGCAGAGCTATGGCTACATTGATGGTGACAGTGCGTCATTGGCAGAGTTGTGTGCTTTGGTGTCGGGTATTACTCAGGTCCCAATTGATCAAGGCATTGCCATGACGGGCTCAATTAACCAACGCGGTGAAGTACAAGCCATTGGCGGCGTTAATGAGAAAATCGAAGGTTTCTTCAAATTGTGTCAAATGCGTGGATTAACTGGCCAGCAAGGTGTGATTATCCCCCGTTCTAACTGCGTTAACCTGGTTTTAAATCAGGACGTTATTGATGCAGTAGACAGTGGTCGCTTTAATATTTATCCGGTATCGAGTGTGGATGAAGCCTTGAGTTTATTGACTGGTAAAGAATGTGGTGAGCTCAAAGATGGCGCCTATCCAAAAGGCAGTATCCATGACTTAGCGATGGAGCGTTTACGTGCCATCGCAGCAATCGTTGGTGGTGAGGAGAGTGACGATGCTTAATACCATTTTGCTCGTTATTATCGCTGTACTCGTGGTGCTGACTATTCGTGGCCATCTAAAAAATCGCCAAGTTGCAGCAGCAAATAAGCAAAAAGAAGCAGCGTTCTTCGCTGAGAATCATGAAAAAGAAGGCGTTGTAAAGCTTGAAAGTGGCGTGCATATGCTTTGGCATATTCGCAATGAAGAGGCAGAGAAACCTTCTGCGACGTCAAAAGTGTGTGTTCACTACCGCGGTACCTTATTGGACGGGCGTGAATTCGACAGCTCATATAAGCGAGATAAACCACTTGAGTTTAAACTGAATCAAGTGATTGCAGGCTGGCAACAAGGCCTACAACAAATGCATGTTGGCGATAAAGCTACTTTGTATATTCCAGCGCGTTTAGCCTATGGTGATAGGCGAGTAGGTATTATCGAACCCGCAAGTCCGTTGATATTTGAGGTCGAATTACTCAGTATCGAGCGATAATGAAACATCAAGAGCCACCGAAACCTCGGTGGTTTTTTTATGCCTTTCGTCGCATTGTGCTTTTTAACCAATACAGGATACCTTAGTTTGAAATAAGTCTTGCGGAACAATGGTGTTCTCAGTGGCAATTCAACAGGGGATAATAATGAGGAAAATGAAAAGCGCATGCAGCCTAGCCGTGTTAGGGGTGCTCTCAAGTCTTACCTTTAATGCGCAGGCAGCTTCTGCGACGCAAATTGAAAAAGCTAATCAACAGGTGCAAGAAAAACTCATTGAGTGGCGACGTCACTTGCATGAACATCCTGAATTAAGTAATCGAGAATTTGAGACAGCGAAATACGTCGCCAAGCACCTCAAATCACTTGGTTTAGACGTGCAAACTGGGGTTGCCCATACAGGGGTCGTTGCCAAACTAAAGGGCGATAAACCAGGCCCGCTAATTGCGTTGCGTGCAGATATGGATGCTTTACCTGTCACTGAGCAAGTTGATATTCCGTTTGCGTCAAAACAAAAGGCGACATTCCGCGGCCAAGATGTGGGGGTGATGCATGCCTGTGGTCATGATGCTCACGTTGCAATATTGATGGCCGTTGCCGAGTCGTTGGTTAAGCTCAAATCTGAATTGGCTGGTGAAGTCTTATTTATCTTCCAGCCAGCGGAAGAGGGGGCACCGACGGGCGAAGAAGGGGGGGCTGAATTAATGCTTAAAGAAGGCCTGTTTGCGCAAAAACCCGAAGCAGTATTTGGTCTTCATGTGACATCCTCATTGAATGTCGGCAAAGTCGGCCTGCGCTCTGGTCCGCTTATGGCCAGCGCAGATAAGTTCACCATTAAAGTAAAAGGCCGACAAACGCATGGTTCGCGTCCTTGGAACGGTGTCGACCCGATTGTTGCCTCTAGCCAAATTATCATGGCCACACAAACGATTGCGTCGCGCCAGGTGGACGTTACCAAAGCGCCTTCAGTGATTTCATTTGGGGCTATCAAAGGGGGAATTCGCAATAACATCATTCCTGACGAAGTAGAAATGGTAGGCACTATCCGCACCTTTGACCAAGACATGCGTGCCGACATTAAAGAACGGATTAAGCATACCGCTGAACTAACTGCTCAAGCTGCAGGCGCGCAAGCTGATGTGCATATTGACCACGGATACCCAGTGACAGTTAATAATCCAGAGCTAACTGCGGCTATGATGCCAACGTTGGAAGCCGTGGCGGGTAAAGATAATGTAGTCATTACTGACCTAATAACGGGTGCCGAAGATTTTTCATACTATGCGTTGGAGACACCGGGACTGTTTTTCTTCTTGGGTATTACACCACAAGACCAGGATGCTAAATCGGCTCCGAGTAACCACTCTCCGCATTTCTATATCGATGAACAAGGGTTGCCTCTTGGCGTTTCAGCACTTACGCAATTGGTGTTCGATTACTTAGATAAGTAATGGCAATTATGCTTAAAACAAAAGGCGCGTTAAGCGCCTTTTTTACGATAGTTCCAAGTCACACTGACAAGAGTGAATAACACAATTGCGACCCACCAAGGCCATGTACCATGGCGAGCATAAAAGCTATCGCCGGCAATAAGGTGTACGTCAGTCACTAACACATCATCAACGAATTGATCGAGACTTACCTGTTTTTCGGATAAGGGGTCATACACTGCAGTCACACCGGTGTTGGTGACACGTACGAGCGGCCGCATTAGTTCCAGTGCACGCATTCGCGAAATTTGCATATGCTGGTGTGGACCATGAGAGTCGCCAAACCATGCATCATTGCTCACGGTAAAGAGAATATCCGAGTCATTTCGATAATTCGCACGTACTAAATCAGGGAACGCGATTTCATAACAGATTGCAGGCAAGACATGGTAGCCGTTTGCAACCAAGTTATTTTGCACGCGATCTCCGCGGGTAAAGCTCGACATAGGTAAATCAAACAAGGGCGCTAATGGGCGCAACACATCTTCAAACGGAACGAACTCGCCGATTGGCAACAGCTGGTGCTTACGGTAACGGTTGCGGTGCAAATATTGATATTGTCCTTCGCTGCTGTCAGCTTGTTCTTTACCTACAACCACCAACGTGTTGTAGATAGTGCGGGTATCGTATTGGTAGTCAACAATACCTGTGATTAACGCGGTGTTATTAAAGACTGCGGCAGAATCTAACGATTGAAGAAATTGATTTGCATGCACTTCTAATTCAGGAATCGCCGCTTCAGGCCAAACGACTAAGTCCACGTTCCAATGCTTTCGCGTTAAATCTTGGTATTTGAGCATTGTTGGCCAGAAGTTCTCAGGCTCCCAGCGCATACTCTGTTTGATATTGCCTTGTACTAAGGCAACACTCAAATGTTTGCCGTTGTGGGTATTTGGATGCCACAACTGCACGAACAGCGCTAACAACGCGAATACTAAACTTATGCCAAGCATGGGTGCCCAGCGACGCTGGGTAACAAGGGTGCTCAGACCATAACCCAAGGCGATGACGATGAGTGTGAGTCCAAACTCACCGGTCAACGGTGCAAAAACATTCAAAGGCGAGTCTGTTTGCGTATAGCCAAAGGATAACCATGGAAACCCTGTGAGGAGTTTACCCCTCAACCACTCTGCGCAGGCAAAGCTCAGCAATAATGGCGCAAACCAGCTGCCAGTACGCTTGTACACCCAGCCTGTTAAGGCAAGCGCCAGTGCAGGATATAGCGCTAAATAACACACTAACAACGCCATCAAGGCGACTGATGCGACAATCGGTAAGCCACCAAATTGAGAGATGGAAACATGCACCCAGCTAATGCCCGAGCCGAACCAACCTAAGCCAAAAACAAAGCTATACCAAGCAGCAGTTTTAGTGGGTTTTTTATAAGTTAGTGCGCACAGGGTTGCGACACTGACAAACGCAATCAGCCACAAGCCGAAAGGAGCGTATGCAAATGTCAAAACAAGGCCAGCGACAAGCGCTAGCCAAGTTTTAATATCTTTGAGGGAGTGTTTAAGCCGCGTCAGAATCTTCGCCATCGTTCAATTTCGGCAAAGTTACTTGCAGCTGTAAGATACGACGGTTGTCCGAGTTGGTCACCTTAAACTGCAAAGGTTCGATTTCGATAATTTCACCACGCCCTGGCATATGACCAAATGCATGAAGCACTATTCCGCCTATTGTGTCGGCTTCATTGGTGCTGAAATCTGTGTTGAACTTGTCGTTGAACTCCTCAATTGGCGTAAGCGCTTGCACCGAATAAACATGTTTTGAGATTTGCTTGATTTGCAAGCAGTCTTCTTCGTCATCATGTTCATCTTCGATTTCACCAACGATAATTTCGAGGATGTCTTCGATGGTAACAAGGCCAGATACACCGCCATATTCGTCGATGACGATGGCCATGTGATAGCGCTGCTGGCGGAATTCATTGAGTAAGGTATCAACACGCTTACTTTCCGGCACGACCACTACGGGACGCAACAATTCGCGTAATTCGGGAAGATCCGCTTCTTTGTCCATTAACAGAGGGATGAGGTCTTTAGCCAGTAATATCCCTTCAATATGGTCTTTATCTTCACACACTACCGGAAATCGTGAGTGCGAAGACTCAATCATTACAGGTAGTTGATCAGCCAAAGGTTGGTCTACATCGAGTGTGATGATTTGCGAGCGAGGGATCATGATGTCACGCACTTTGAGTTCAGAGACTCCGAGTACACCTTCAATCATTTCCTTGGTCTCAGGATCGATCAGGTCGCGGGACTGCGCGTCTGAGATCACTTCGGCCAGCTCTTCCTTATTTTGGGGTTCTCCCTGAAACATCTGGGCTATACGATCTAACCAAGACTTTCCTGAAGAACCCTCTCTACTATGCGAGTTTTCGTCGCTCATTAGCTTTACGCGCTCCAAGTTGAATTAATTCCGATAGTGAGACGTTGCTCACTATTGGGATTAACACTCATCATCCCTGTATGGGTCGCTAATATTAATACTGGCTAGAAATTTCTTTTCCAGTGCTTCCATAATCTGCGCATCATGCTCATTGATATGGTCATAGCCGAGCAAATGCAAGCAGCCGTGAACAACCATATGAGCGAAGTGATCATGGAACGTTTTTTCTTGCTCCAGCGCTTCACCATATACTACTTGAGGGCAAATAATCAAATCCCCAACAAGTGGTAATTCCACTCCGGGTGGGGCATCGAATTCAAACGACAACACATTGGTTGGTTTGTCTTTACCACGATAGCTGTGATTCAGAGTTTGGCTCTCATGCTCGTCAGCGATACGAATGGTCAGCTCAGAGTCTGGCTTTAATTCATCCAGTACCAAAGCGGCCCACTGTTGGAATTGTGCTTCACTAGGTAGGTTATCAAATTCGCAGGCTAGTTGTAGATCGACGAAGGTACTCATGAGTTCGATTCTCTTTTCTCTTGCTCTTTTTGCGCGCGCTTAACGCGTTCCACTTCTTCGTGATGTTCGTAAGCTTCTACGATGCGCGCAACAACAGGGTGGCGCACCACGTCGTGTGATTGGAAGAAGTTCATACTTATTTCGTCTACTTCACCCAATACTTCGATTGCATGGCGTAATCCAGAACGAGCACCACGTGGTAAGTCTACCTGCGTAATATCACCGGTGATCACGGCTTTTGAATTGAAACCAATACGGGTTAAGAACATCTTCATTTGCTCAACCGTCGTATTTTGGCTTTCGTCCAATATGATAAAGGCATCATTGAGTGTACGACCACGCATGTAGGCAAGAGGCGCCACTTCAATCACATTCTTTTCAATAAGACGCTCAACCTTTTCAAAGCCCAGCATTTCAAAGAGTGCGTCGTAAAGAGGACGTAGATATGGGTCGATTTTTTGGGTTAAATCACCGGGTAAGAATCCGAGCTTTTCACCTGCTTCTACTGCAGGGCGAGTAAGCAAAATACGGCGAATTTCTTGACGCTCTAAGGCATCCACAGCTGCGGCAACGGCAAGGTAAGTTTTACCCGTACCGGCGGGGCCAATACCAAAACAAATATCATGGTTTAGGATGTTGGCAACATACTGGCTTTGATTTGGGTTGCGAGGTTTGATTACGCCGCGACGAGTTTTAATAAAAACTTCTTTGCCCCACACGCTCGGTGCTTCTTGCTCAAGTACGTCAGCTTCGATGATGGCAAGATGCACATGCTCCGGCTCAATTTCTTTTTCTTTGCCTTTAACCGGTGCAGTTTCTAGATACAGGTTTTTGAGGATTTCGCCTGCCGCTTTTGCAGTATGTGGCTTACCCGTGATTTTGAAGAGGTTTTCACGGTGTGCAATTTCAACTCCCAGACGACGTTCGATGTGTTTAATGTTCTCGTCAAAAGGGCCGCATAAGGAGGAGAGGCGGGCGTTGTCAGAGGGTTCTAAATAAATATCGATGTTTTTCAGCTGGTTACTCAAAGTTGCTTCCTGTTGTTTTGCGCCAAAGCTCTTCACTTAGAGACTTTGGCGCTTTTTATTTTTTTAGTTAGGGGTAAAGGTACCCACCCCAATTTCATTCGTTTGTTCTTCGACTGGCGCTTTAGCAAGAATTTCGCTTGGAGCAGTATCACGGCGAAGGTTCATCTCGCTTTCAGTACGAATGAGCTCACCACGTAATGAGTTTGGTAGTGCTTCGGTGATACGCACATCAACGAATTGACCGATCACTGAATGTGGGCCTTCGAAGTTTACAACGCGGTTGTTCTCTGTACGACCACGCAGCTCCATTGGGTTCTTTTTAGAAGGACCTTCTACAAGAATACGTTGCTCAGTACCAAACATATCACGGCTAATCTTCTGTGCCATCTGGTTTATGCGATCTTGCAGGATATAAAGACGCTGCTTTTTCTCTTCTTCGCTTACATCATCTGGCAAATCGGCCGCAGGCGTACCAGGGCGCGCGCTGTAGATAAAGCTGAAGCTCATGTCGAAGCCGATGTCATTAATTAACTTCATGGTTGCTTCGAAGTCTTCCGTTGTTTCGCCAGGGAAGCCGATAATAAAATCAGAGCTCATGCTGATGTTTGGACGTATTTTACGCAATGCACGGATAGTCGATTTGTATTCCATCGCCATGTGACCGCGCTTCATCAGATTAAGAATACGGTCTGAACCGCTTTGCACTGGCAAGTGTAAGTGGTCAACTAGCTCTGGTACATCTGCGTAGGCATCTACGATGTCTTGGGTGAATTCAACCGGGTGAGATGTGGTGTAACGAATACGGTCAATACCATCAATGGCAGCAACGTAGCGCAGTAAATCTGAGAAATAACAAATTTCGCCGTCGTGTGTAGCACCACGGTAGGCGTTTACGTTTTGGCCAAGAAGGTTTACTTCACGTACACCTTGCTCAGCAAGCTGGGCAACTTCCAAGATAACATCATCTAACGGACGGCTTACTTCTTCACCACGAGTATATGGTACCACGCAGAAAGTACAGTATTTAGAACAGCCTTCCATGATTGAAACGAAGGCGCTTGGACCTTCAGCTTTTGGCTCTGGTAAGCGGTCGAACTTTTCAATCTCAGGGAAGGTGATATCAACAACAGAACCTTCTTTGTTCTGTACTTGCTGGATCATTTCTGGCAAACGGTGCAAGGTTTGCGGGCCAAAAACGATGTCAACAAACGGCGCACGCTGGCGGATAGTGTCACCTTCTTGAGATGCAACACAGCCACCCACACCAATCACAAGATCTGGGTTTTTCTCTTTTAGAGGCTTCCAGCGACCCAGTTGGTGGAATACTTTTTCCTGTGCTTTTTCACGGATAGAACAGGTGTTAAGCAAAATAACATCCGCATCTTCGGCCTCTTCGGTAAGTTGATAACCGTTTGTATCATCTAGAAGATCAGCCATTTTCTGAGAGTCATATTCATTCATCTGACAACCCCAGGTTTTAATATGCAGCTTTTTGCTCATTGAAATATTGCCTCGTTTTCAATCCGGTTCTGACTTTGCACGACTAGGCCAAGTTAAAGCCATGGGCCCGAGCTTCGCCTAAAGGACGCGTATTTTATATGCTATCGGCCTATGAGCCAAGTATAGTTTTGATATTTGCCTATGCTCAGTGCTGCAAATCAAACAATGGTGATAAGTTATTTGCATGCACTGCCAATTAAACAATGAACTAGGTTACAATCATTGCAGCACGAAAATAATAAGAGACAAGGCCCGATGAGTATAAATAAGGTCGTTATTGTAGGTGGTGGCATGGTGGGAGCAGCATGTGCGCTCAAGCTCGCCAAACAAGGAAAGTCGGTGACTGTCATCGAGCAGTACGTAATCGACCCTGAGCGCGTATTTGACAACGAACAGGTAGATATTCGTGTCTCCGCAATAAATCGCTTTTCCGAGCAACTACTCGATGAGTTGGGGGCGATGCCATTGTTGCGTCAATCGCGATTGGCTCAATATACTCAGTTGGAAGCGTACGAAGATGCACCGCAGCAGTTACTCTTTGATAGTGCCGAGCTTGGCAGTAGTCACTTGGGGCATTTGGTCGAGAATAAACTTATACAAGCGGCACTGTGGAAGCAGTTCGAACATCATAGTATCGAAGTTCATTCGCCTGCAGGGCAAGCGAAACAACTAATTGAAACTGACTCAGGTGCGACCTTAGTGTATGACGATGCACAATTTGAAGCAGATCTTGTGATAGCTGCAGACGGTGGCCGCTCTCATATCCGTCAGCTTGCAGGTATAGGCGTAACAGGTTGGCAGTATCATCAACATTGTATGGGTATATTGATTAAACTCGATGCGCCGCAACAGAGTAAAACTTGGCAGCAATTCAAGCCAAGTGGCCCGATTGCATTCCTACCTATGCAATATCCCTATGCCAATCTGATTTGGTATGACGAGGGGACTAAACTTAAAGAATTGAAAATGCTGGATAATGAGGCATTAAAAGCTCAGATTCTTGAGCATTTCTTTACCTTGCCGGGTGAATTCGAAGTTGTTGAGTCGGCAGTATTTCCTCTAGCTCGTCAACATGCCAATACCTATATCGGTAAGTGTTTGGCGTTAGTCGGAGACGCAGCCCACACAATTAACCCGTTAGCAGGACAGGGCGTGAATTTGGGCTTTAAAGATGTCGTGGCACTGGCGCAAGCACTCGAAGAGTCTGAAGTTCTGGAAACTGCATTGAAGCGCTATCAGCGTATTAGACGCGGCGACAACTTATTGATGATGAGTATGATGGATGCTTGCTACTTTGGCTTCTCCAATAACCTCTCACCTTTGAAGAAACTGCGTAATCTGATGTTATCTGCTGCAAATAAAGCGGGGCCGCTAAAACAGCAAGTATTAAAGCACGCCATGGGTGGCATCACCTAGGTGCTAAAATTAAACAAAGCTGCTCAAACGAGTGGCTTTTTTTTCGCGTGCATACAAAAGGGAATATTTGATAATAGCGTTCTTAAAAGACTGAACAGAAATAGATGAGATAAATTTAGAAGAATTCTTAGAAAGAGAATACATGGTGCGGAAGGTGAGACTTGAACTCACACATCCGAAGATACTGGAACCTAAATCCAGCGCGTCTACCAATTCCGCCACTCCCGCAATGTATTACTTACACTTTGATATGGAACCTAAATCCAGCGTCCAATTCAAGACACCTGCCAATTCCGTACTATCGCAATGTATTTTTCGGCATATTCACATTTTCTAGATTGGTTCTAGAAAATGGCTGGAGTACCAGGATTTGAACCTGGGAATGGCGGGATCAAAACCCGCTGCCTTACCGCTTGGCGATACTCCAACGATACACCAAAAGTGCTGATTATTTTAGTTCTTATCGAGAACATGGTGCGGAAGGTGAGACTTGAACTCACACATCCGAAGATACTGGAACCTAAATCCAGCGCGTCTACCAATTCCGCCACTCCCGCAGTGTTGGCTGGAGTACCAGGATTTGAACCTGGGAATGGCGGGATCAAAACCCGCTGCCTTACCGCTTGGCGATACTCCAACTAAATCTCAAATCTTATGTTGGTCCAGGATTTGAATCTGGGGGTGGACGAGTGAGGGATCAAAACCTCTCTCTTCTGCCCTTACCGCTTGGCGATACTCCAACTAAAGGGTTGATAGTTTTAGTTCTTATCAAGAACATGGTGCGGAAGGTGAGACTTGAACTCACACATCCGAAGATACTGGAACCTAAATCCAGCGCGTCTACCAATTCCGCCACTCCCGCATGTTTGCTTAAGTATTTTCTGGAACCTAAATCCAGCGTCTAATTCAAGACATCTGCCAATTCCAACACTTTCGCATTTTGTTTTCACATTCTCTCTTGGTAGAAAGAGAATGGTGGCTACGCCCTGATTTGAACAGGGGACCCCATCATTATGAGTGATGTGCTCTAACCAGCTGAGCTACGTAGCCATGGCTGGAGTACCAGGATTTGAACCTGGGAATGGCGGGATCAAAACCCGCTGCCTTACCGCTTGGCGATACTCCAACTAAAGGGTCGATAATTTTAGTTCCTATCAAGAACATGGTGCGGAAGGTGAGACTTGAACTCACACATCCGAAGATACTGGAACCTAAATCCAGCGCGTCTACCAATTCCGCCACTCCCGCAGTGTTGGCTGGAGTACCAGGATTTGAACCTGGGAATGGCGGGATCAAAACCCGCTGCCTTACCGCTTGGCGATACTCCAACTAAAGGGTTGATAGTTTTAGTTCTTATCAAGAACATGGTGCGGAAGGTGAGACTTGAACTCACACATCCGAAGATACTGGAACCTAAATCCAGCGCGTCTACCAATTCCGCCACTCCCGCATACAAACTAGCTTCCATTCTCCTTGGTAGTGGAAAATGGTGGCTACGCCCTGATTTGAACAGGGGACCCCATCATTATGAGTGATGTGCTCTAACCAACTGAGCTACGTAGCCAACTTTTGTTTGTCATCATCGCTGATGCGGGGCGTATTATGCTGATATGCCGAAACCGCGTCAACACCTTTTTGCGAAAAACATATTCAGGATGAATCGTTTGCCTGAAAAACAAGCTAAGAGCTTAAAAAACAGCTCGCATTGTTGTTTTATTCAACAAAAAAGCCCGCATCTAGCGGGCTTTTAAAGATAGTAATTTTTTACACGTTGAACAAGAAGTTCATCACATCGCCATCTTTAACGATGTATTCTTTACCTTCTTGGCGCATTTTACCGGCTTCTTTCGCGCCGTTTTCGCCTTTAAACGCGATGTAATCATCAAACGCAATTGTTTGTGCACGAATGAAGCCACGTTCAAAGTCAGTGTGGATTTTACCAGCTGCTTGCGGTGCAGTTGCACCTACCGGAATCGTCCACGCACGCACTTCTTTTACACCAGCAGTAAAGTAAGTTTGCAGTTTAAGAAGCTCATAACCACCGCGGATCACACGGTTTAGACCCGGCTCTTCAAGGCCCAAATCAGCCATGAATTCATCACGGTCTTCATCATCAAGTTCAGAGAGCTCAGCTTCAATCGCCGCACAAACAGGGATTACTACCGCATCTTCTGCTGCTGCAATTTCACGTACTTTGTCAAGATGAGGGTTGTTCTCGAAACCATCTTCATTGACGTTGGCAATGTACATTGTTGGCTTGATTGTAAGGAAGTTTAAGTAGCTAATTGCTGCTTTTTCTTCTTTTTCTAAGCTTAAAGAGCGAAGTGTCAAACCTTCATCAAGGTGCGCTTTCACTTTTTCTAAAACTTGAATTTCAAATTTAGCGTCTTTTTCGCCACCTTTTGCTTTTTTAGCTTGGCGGTGGATAGCGCGGTCAGCAGTATCCATATCAGCTAGAACAAGTTCAGTGTTGATAACATCGATGTCATCTGCAGGGTCAATAGTGCCTGCTACGTGAACGATATTTTCATTTTCAAAACAGCGAACTACATGGCCAATTGCGTCAGTTTCACGAATATTTGCTAAGAATTGGTTACCTAGACCTTCGCCTTTTGATGCACCTTTTACAAGACCAGCAATGTCCACAAACTCCATCGTTGTAGGTAGGATGCGTTGTGGGTTTACAATTTCCGCCAGTTGGTTAAGGCGAGCATCTGGAACAGGCACTACACCTGTGTTTGGTTCAATCGTACAAAACGGGAAGTTTTGTGCTTCAATACCTGCTTTGGTAAGTGCATTAAATAGCGTTGATTTACCAACGTTTGGTAAGCCAACGATGCCACATTTAAAACCCATAATATCTATACCTATTTAATATTTAAGCCTAAGGCTTAAATGAATGGAGTCTGTTTTGTGCCTTAAGCACACCATCTTTCGCCAAAATTTCCATACAACGTACTGCTTCATCCACGGCTGCATCGATTTTTTCTTGATCTACTGCTGGCGCTTTACCTAGCACCCAACCTGTCACTTTATCTTTGTGCCCAGGGTGGCCAATGCCTATGCGCAGACGCATGAACTCTTTATTGTTCGCCATTTTGGCAATAATGTCTTTAAGACCGTTATGTCCGCCATGGCCACCACCTTTCTTCAATTTAGCAATTCCCGGGTCGAGATCCATTTCATCATGGGCGACCAAGATATCTTCTACTGGGATTTTGTAAAAATTCGCTAAACTTGCCACAGCTTTGCCGCTGAGGTTCATGTAAGTCGTAGGAATAAGGAGTTTGAATTCTGTACCACCAATGACGACCTTGCCGGTTAATCCATGGTGTTTGCTATCTAGCTTGAGTGTGCAGTTGTATCGTGCGGCCAGTTCTTCGATGAACCAAGCCCCTGCATTATGGCGTGTGTTTTTATATTCGGGGCCTGGATTAGCCAGGCCCACAAGCATTTGAATAGTATTCAAGGTGCTAACACCTTAAATCTTATTCTGCGTCGCTTTCAGCAGCTTCTTCTGAATCGTCAGCAGCAGCGCCTTTAGGAGCAGTAACAGTTACAACCGCTTGGTCGTGGTCTGCGCCTTTAGCTAGCTCAACTGAAGTTACGCCAGAAGGAAGTTTAACGTCAGATAGGTGAAGAGTGTCGCCTACAGATAGAGCAGCAACGTCAACTTCTACGAACTCAGGAAGAGCTTTAGGAAGACACGTGATTTCAATCTCAGTTAGTTGGTGAATAACTGTTGCACCTTTCTTCGCTACTGCTTCTTCGTTGATGAAGTGTACAGGAACGTTAGTGTGAATCTTAGAGTTAGCGTCTACACGTTGGAAGTCTAAGTGAGTGATCTTAGGCTTGTACGGGTGACGTTGAACGTCTTTAAGGATAGCTTCAACTGACTCACCAGCGATGTTAAGAGTAAGGATATGCGTGTAGAAACCTTCGTGCTCTTGCGCTTGGATGATCTTGTTGTGATCAAGAGTTAGTGATACAGCTTCTTTGTCTGCGCCGTAAAGGATTGCAGGAACTTTGTCTGCACGACGTAGGCGGCGGCTCGCACCAGTACCTAGCTCAGCACGTAATTCTGCATCAAATGTGTAAGTAATGTTAGACATGAATGTCTCCAATTAAATTAGTTTAAGTTTTAAGACCTTCGCGACCAAAAGTCTTAGCCGATTGACCGACGATTAACCGTCCATCAATCAAAAAAGGCGCGCTATAGTACCACCGCCCCTAGGCAAAAGAAACATAAGAAACAAAAAAACACCACAAAAGTGGTGTTTTTGGTGGCGGGAAAGTATGGCTTATCCCGTCGTTTATTCTCGCAATTTTGTGCTTAGTGCTCGAACATCGCAGAGATTGACTCTTCATTGCTAATGCGGCGAATTGTTTCCGCCATCATATCAGCGAGGGTCAACACTTTAATGTTGTCTAGCGCTTTAAGCTCATCCGACAGAGGGATTGAGTCAGTTACAATCACTTCATCGATGACTGAGTTGCGTAGGTTGTCTGCCGCTGAACCAGAAAGTACAGGGTGAGTTGCATACGCAAATACGCGTTTTGCACCGTGTTCTTTAAGCGCTTCTGCAGCTTTACATAACGTACCGCCAGTATCAATCATGTCATCTACGATGATACAGTCACGACCTTTAACGTCACCAATGATGTGCATGACTTGCGATACGTTTGCTTGCGGACGACGCTTGTCGATAATCGCAAGGTCTTTATCATCAAGTAGCTTAGCAATAGCACGAGCACGCACTACACCACCGATATCAGGTGATACAACAACCACATCTTCAAAGTTACGTTGCTTCATGTCTTCGATAAGTACTGGGCTACCAAATACGTTATCTACTGGCACATCAAAGAAACCTTGGATTTGCTCTGCGTGCAGATCAACGGTCAATACGCGGTCAACACCTACGCTTGAAAGGAAGTCTGCAACTACTTTCGCTGTGATTGGAACACGAGCAGAACGCACACGACGGTCTTGGCGCGCATAGCCGAAGTATGGGATTACGGCTGTAATACGACCAGCTGATGCACGGCGAAGTGCGTCAACCATTACGATCAATTCCATCAAGTTGTCGTTAGTCGGTGCACAGGTAGACTGGATAATAAAAACGTCCGATCCACGGACGTTCTCATTAATAGATACACTGATTTCACCGTCGCTAAAACGACCAACCACGGCATCGCCTAGTTCGATATATAAACGTTTTGCAACTTTTTGAGCAAGTTCAGGCGTTGCATTACCAGCGAAGAGCTTCATGTCTGGCACGGTAGGGGTCCTCGGGCACTGAAATTTTGGACTAACATGTAAGTGAAGCACAGAAGCTATAACAATGCACAATAAGTGTACCACTACAGCATGTCTGCGTTACTACAGGCTAACTTAAACACTTTACTTCTAATTAGGCTAAACCAAGCGCTGTATGAGCGGGCGACTTGTTTAAGCTCTTGGCAACAAAGCCTTGCCATTGATTCGGCAGCTTTTCTAGAACATCTTGTGCGGCTTGTTCGCTTTCGAACGCAGCAAAACAACATGCCCCAGTGCCAGTCATTCTCGACGGGGCGTATTTTAGCAACCAGTCCAGTGTTTTTTCAACCTCGCTGTAGAGCTTTTTAACGAGTGGCTCACAGTCATTGCGATGTGGCGCGTCTTGCCAATGCTCTGGAAGCTTCGCGCTATCGCGCGTCAGGTCTGGATGTGTGAACACGGCAGCAGTACTAATGTGCACTTGTGGATGGACCACTAAGTACCAGCATTGTGGAACGTTTACGGCCTGTAATTGCTCGCCAATACCTCGGGCTAGGGCACTTTGACCATAAATAAACACGGGAACGTCTGCCCCAAGTTGGATACCGAGCTCGGCCAACTCCTCAAAAGAGAGGTGTTCGCCCCACATTTTGTTAAGAGCCAATAAGGTTGTTGCGGCGTCTGAGGAGCCCCCACCCACACCGCCCCCCATGGGTAACTGTTTGTCGATATTAATGTCGACGCCACTAGTGGGTAAACCATGAGTAAGATAGTGTTGCTGTAATGACACCGCAGCGCGGTATATAAGATTGTCCTCATTGGCTACACCCGGCATGGGAGCTACAACAATTTGCTCATCCGTTCGAGGGGTGAAGTGTAAGGTGTCACCAAAGTCTAAAAAGGTAAACAGGGTTTCGAGCTCATGATAGCCGTCTGCTCGGCGACCAGTAATGTGCAGAAAAAGATTTAATTTAGCCGGGGCTATGATGCTCAAAGAGTCAGCGTTCATTTAATTTGCCATTGATTAATCATGAGTTTCACTTTGAGTGAATCGTGTTCCAAGGTAATGCGTGTAGGTAACCAAATACCATATTCAGCGCGATATTCATCATAACGGATACGCCATTGGCGATTGTCCGGGCTGACCCAGGTGTTTGAAACGACGCGATTGAGTTTGTCCACCTGCGAACCAGCTTCGCGTTTTCCGAGCAACCAGGCTTGGGGTTGCGACAAGGGCAACAGCCAGCCTGTAAGTTGATAAACTAAGTGTTGTGCATCATCGCCTTGATAATGTTCGCCATAAACCTCGAGTTCTACACCCGCTCCAGTGTTGTTTAAGCGCAGCACATTCGTGCCGATAAAAGTGTTTAAGTCCAGAGAATAGTCACTACCTTGCTGGTCCCACACAAAGTTTGCCGATTGGCGCTTTTGTGTAGAAATAAACGCCATTTTTCCCTCGGCGTTGAATTTTTCAACCGCTTGGAGTTGGCCTCGCCAATTGTCATTGGGTGGAGTGGATTTTTGGATTTGTTGAGCACAGCCGGTGATAAACAAAAAAAACACCAGCAAAATCAATCGAAAGTTAATCAAATGTCTTTCCTGTCTTTTCTTATTCGCTTGATTTTCGTAAAATTATTCGCTTGTAGCAGGTTTAGACCATTATTAATTGCAAGCGATTTGCATTTAGCGTCGAATTATTCGCACGCAGTCATCGGAAAATTCCATTTGGCAGCGAATTGTGATGTGTGCGCTAATGCACACAATAGTAAGTATTTAATAAATTGGGTTGTTAAGCAATAGTTGTCACCATGACCATAGTCGCACTGGGTATTAATCACAAAACGGCCTCCGTTGATTTACGAGAGAAAGTCGCTTTTTCGGCGGAGCAGTTAGAATCGTGCACTGCAGCAACTCACCATGCAGGACGAGTTTGCTGAGTCCGTGATTGTTTCAACCTGCAACCGCACAGAAATTTACTGTTCACTCGAAAGTGGTACGCCTGAACAAGTGCTGCAATGGCTTGCTGAATTTCACTGTTTAGATATTGATGAACTTAGCAGTAATGTGTACAGCTATGCTCACAATGAGGCAATTCATCATTTGATGAAAGTGGCGTGTGGCCTAGATTCATTAGTGTTGGGTGAGCCACAAATATTGGGACAAATCAAACAGGCTTACGCCAGCGCGAAGAAAAATGGCGGTGTTGGGGTGTTGTTTGAACGCTTGTTTCAACGCACTTTTTCAGTGGCAAAACAAGTCAGAACGGAAACCAATATTGGCGCAAGTGCTGTCTCTGTTGCTTATGCCGCAGTGAATTTAGCAAGGCACATTTACGGTCAGTTAAATAACACCAGTGTGCTGTTAATTGGTGCAGGTGAAACCATTGAACTGGTTGCGCGTCATATTCATCAGCACTCGCCAAAGACCATGACCGTGGCTAACCGTACACTCGATAGAGCACGCAATCTGGCAGATGAGTTTGCTGCTGGTGTGATTTCACTTGCGCAACTGCCAGAACAGTTAGCTAAGGCCGATATCGTTATCAGTTCTACCGCTAGTACATTGCCCATTATTGGTAAAGGTGTGGTGGAACAAGCACTGCGAACGCGTAAAAACAAGCCTATGCTGTTTATTGACATCGCGGTACCAAGGGATATTGAAAGCCAAGTTGCTGAACTCGACAACGCGTATCTTTATTCAGTGGACGATTTGCAAGCTATCGTTAATGAAAACATGGCGACGCGTGAGCTGGCAGCAGAAGAAGCTCAAGGCATAATTAGCCAAAAAGTAGATGAATTTTCAAACTGGCTCAAGTCACTTGATTCAGTCGATATTATACGCGACTACCGAAATGACGTAGCGCAAACCAAAGAACAACTTCTTGAAAGAGCATTGAGCCAGTTAGCAAGTGGCAAGGAACCAGAAAAAGTGATGGTTGAACTTGCCAATAAGTTAACAAACCGTTTGATGCATGCACCGACCAAGGCAATCAAAGATGCCGCTGAAAAAGGTGAAATTGGCCAACTTGCGCAAATGAAGAAGATGTTAGGAATTAATCAGGAATAACAAATAGATGAAAGAGTCTGTATACCGTAAGTTAGAGTCCTTAGTAGAGCGTTATGAAGAAGTTCAGGCGCTGCTTAGCTCCCCAGAAGTGATTGGTAATCAGGACCGATTCCGCGCGCTGTCAAAAGAGTATTCGGAACTTGAGCAAGTAGCAAAGACATTCACTGCGTTTCAACAAGCGCAAGAGGATGTCGCAACTGCTGAAGAGATGTTAAAAGACTCAAATCCAGACATGCGCGAGATGGCGCAAGAAGAGTATAAAGAGGCCAAAGCACAAATCGAAACGCTTGAAGACGACTTACAGGTACTCATGCTCCCTAAAGATCCAAAAGACAATAACAACGTCTTTTTGGAAGTGCGTGCAGGTACAGGTGGTGATGAAGCGGCTATTTTCGCAGGTGATTTATTCCGTATGTATAGCCGTTATGCAGAAACGCAAAAGTGGCAAGTTGAAGTCGTCAGCGCCAACGAAGGTGAACACGGTGGCTACAAAGAAGTGATTGCCAATATCAAAGGTGACGGTGTTTACGGTAAACTTAAATTCGAGTCAGGCGCGCACCGAGTTCAGCGTGTACCAGAGACTGAATCGCAAGGTCGCGTGCACACATCTGCATGTACCGTGGCGGTCATGCCGGAGATTCCTGAAGCAGAAGCGATTGAGATTAACCCAGCAGATATTAAAGTCGATACGTTCCGTGCATCGGGTGCCGGTGGTCAGCACGTTAACAAAACTGACTCTGCGATTCGTATTACGCACTTGCCGACAGGTGTGGTGGTTGAGTGTCAGGATGAGCGTTCACAGCATAAAAACCGTGCGAAAGCGATGTCAGTACTTGCCGCTCGTCTAGAGCAAGCTGAGGCTGAAAAGCGTCAAGCTGCAGAAGCAACACAGCGTCGTAACCTTGTTGGTAGCGGTGACCGTTCTGAGCGTATCCGTACTTACAACTACCCGCAAGGTCGTATCACTGACCACCGTATCAACTTAACCCTATATCGCCTAAACGAAATCGTGGCGGGTGAGTTAGGCGCGGTGATTGACCCATTATTGCTTGAGCACCAAGCGGACCTACTTGCGGCTATGGGAGACGAGTAACTTGTCGGCAATGCCATCCATTGATGCCGCATTGAGAGCAGCAACAATACAGCTTGAGGCTTACAGTGAATCACCTAAACTGGATGCTGAAGTATTGTTGTTGCATGTTCTTCATAAACCCCGCAGTTACCTTTTTGCTTGGGGAGACGCGTTCCTTAATGAAGCGCAATATGAACAATTCCAGCAATTAATAACGAAACGCCTTGAGGGGCATCCAGTTGCCCACCTCACTGGGGTACGCGAGTTTTGGTCGTTACCACTTTTCGTCAACAACAGCACATTGATCCCTCGTCCTGATACTGAAACACTCGTGGAGCAAGCCTTGGCACTGCCATTGTCTGCAAATGCGCGCGTGTTGGACTTGGGAACTGGAACGGGCGCCATTGCCCTTGCTTTAGCATCCGAGCACCCACTATGGAACGTGCATGCAGTTGATGCCAGCGCTGACGCTGTCGAGCTTGCTCGGAAAAATCAACAGAATCTGTCGCTTAGTAATGTAGAAATCATTCAAAGCGACTGGTTTAATGCCCTTAATGATGTTAAATATGAGTTAATAGTCAGTAATCCTCCGTATATTGATGAGCATGATCCTCATCTGCAACAAGGTGACGTTCGTTTCGAACCGTTGAGTGCTCTCGTTGCTGGTGATAATGGACTGGCTGACATCGAACACATTATTTGCAATGCCAAAGCGTATCTCGTTGAAGGTGGTGTGCTTATGTTCGAGCATGGCTTTGAACAGGGTGAGGCAGTACGTAACCTGTTTATCAAGCATGGGTATAGAAATCCACGCACCGAGCGAGATTTAGGCCAAAATGACCGAATTACTTTGGCCGAACTAGCATCTTAAGCCTATGCTTAGTGAGTGACTTTGGTTGTTGATTTTTAAAAGGAACTAACATGTCCGAAGACTTTTTATTCAGTAATGAAGAGGCTGAAGAAGTCGAGCGAGAGCCTTCTGGCAGCTGGAAAATTCTCATCGTTGATGATGAACCAGAAGTACATGCTGTGACTAAGTTGGCGTTAAGTGACTTTGAGTTCCAAGACAAAAAGCTCGAGTTTATAAGTGCTTATTCTGGCGAGGAAGCCAAACGTCTTATCGAACTCCACAGTGACGCTGCAATAGTTTTGCTTGACGTGGTGATGGAAACCGATGATGCCGGTTTACGTGTAGCTGAATTCATACGCACCCAAGCGAATAACCAACACGTGCGCATCATTCTGCGAACAGGGCAACCGGGCCAAGCACCTGAGCGCCAAGTTATCATCAACTATGATATCAACGACTATAAGTCTAAAACTGAGCTTACTGCGCAAAAGCTGTTCACCGTCGTGATGGCAAGTTTGCGTTCATATCGCGACATTCTTGCGATTGAACAATCAAGGCAGGGCCTAGAAAAAATCATTACCGCGTCTCGCGACCTCTTCTCTGTTCACTCGTTGGAAAATTTTATACAAGGCGTGATGCAGCAACTGACCTCCTTGCTCGGCTCTGTTGAAGAGGCTATGTATGCCACGACCTTAGTCGCCAGCACACCGCAGAACAATGGTAAACAAGCGCATGAGTTAGTCGTGTTTGCAGGTCGAGGCGAATTTGAACAATGCGAAGGCAAACCGCTTAAAGAAGTGCTCAATGACGAACAATATGCAGCATGCTCCCAAGCGCTATCAGAGCAAGGTATTGTCTATAAAGACAATTATCTTTTTGCTCATTGCCTTAGTAAATATAATAACAACGCCATGTTATACATGTCGGGTGTGCCCAAAGAACTCACCGCGACTCAGCGCAATTTAATCGAAATCTTCACTCAGAACGTGCAAATTGCGTTTGAAAATGTGCAGTTGCAGTCTGAAATAGAAAATACTCAGCAAGAGCTGGTGTGGCGTCTCAGTGAAGCACTTGAACAACGCAGTAATGAAACAGGTAATCACGTTCGTCGAGTGTCGCATATTTGCTATGAACTTGCTCAAGGCTACGGCTTGAGTGAACAAGAAATGGATTTGGTGCGCGATGCGTCACCATTACATGATGTTGGCAAAGTGGGCATTCCGGATGCGATCCTACACAAACCTGGGAAGCTAGATGATGACGAGTGGGTGGTGATGAGAAGTCATGCTCAGCGTGGTTATAATATTTTGGCTAACTCTAAACGACCGCTTGTTGAAGCGGGGGCAATAATCGCGAAGGAACACCACGAATGGTGGGATGGCAGTGGTTATCCAGACGGTAAAAAGGGCGAACAAATTCACATTTATGGCCGTATTGTTGCTCTGGCCGATGTGTACGACGCTCTGAGACATAAGCGTTGTTACAAAGAAGAGTGGGGTGTCGATGAGGTCGTCGCTGAAATCAAACGCCTCAGTGGCGTGCAGTTTGACCCTAAACTCGTAGAAGTTTTTGTAAGTAAATTAGACGTGCTTGAACAAATACTGGCACGTTTACCTGATTAAGGAAAAATATGGATTACATGGCATTGAAGCACACTCATATGATGTTCGTTGTATTGAGTGTAGTGCTGTTTTACACCCGTGCATTTTCGCGTTTAAGCTCTGGCAAATTGGCGGCCAACAAAGGCGTATTTATTACCAGCCACATAGTTGATACCTTACTTTTACTCAGTGCTATTGGTCTATTAATCGTAGCTAGCATGAATCCTTTGACCATTCCTTGGCTGTGGCAAAAAATCATTTTAGTCATTGCTTATATTGTTATCGGTTTTAAATTGTTAAAAGCGCAGAGCAAACAGCAAAAATTAATTTGGTTGGGTGTGAACACGTTAGTTTTATTAGGGATTGGCTATTTAGCGGGAACTAAATCTGCATTTTTCTGAGTGTCATCCCTCGCACAAAAAGCGCGGCATTGTGGCTGCGCTTTTTTGTTTGCTAACTCGCCTTCGTAGGAAGTGAAATACGCGGGTAGCCAGTGCTTAAAATCAGCAGCAATTTTCCCTTTATAGCATCCATATTGGTAACTTTGTGCGATCCTAGGTAAACTAGGCGCCAATTTACAGTGCGTGAGAAAGACCGATCTATGTCTGATGTTTGGTTAGATGACCAATTTGATTTAGAGCACAGCTACAGCGTGAGTGCGATTAAACAATGCATTGAGGCACAATCTCAATGGCAAGCGCAAGCTAAGGTGCAGGACGCGTATGACCAATTAGCGCAATTGACCCAAGAGGCGGCATCAATAAGCCAGCGTTTTGACGACCCGCATCAAGCGCTTAATGCAGTAGTGGATTGTTTTTATACCCATTGGGGCTTTAGTGGTACACACCAAGACGTCCCTGAATTTCGTTTGAACAGTGTGTATTTCACCTTGTTATACCGCACTGGTAATTCACTTGCGCTTGGTATCGTGTTACATGGAATTTTGAGTGATATCGGTTTCGACGCTGAATTAGTGCTTGTCGACCAAGCGGTGATGGTGCAAGTTAACTTCAGTGAACAAGAGCAGTACCTTATCGAGCCTGCATCGGGGCAACAGCAGTGGCATCTCCAACCGGAAAATGAAGAAGCTGAGCAAGGCCCAGAATTACTAGTCGATGAGGAAATTTACAAGCTGTATCTTGCGCACCAGAAATGGGCGTTTATTGCCGCCGAACGTTTTGGTAGTGCGTTAGCATGTGCAGATTTGTTGCTGGATTTAGTTGGTGACGATCCTTATGAACGTCGCGACAGAGGCTATTTGCTCAATCAAATAAATCGTCCCGAATTGGCAAAAGAAGATTTGCGCTTTTTTGTCGATGAATGTCCGGATAATCCCGGCATAGAAATAGTGCGTCATCAGATAGACGAACTCGAAAATAACAACAATACGCTTCATTAAGTTAGGAAGGAATTTTTATGACTCAACCTCATGAGGGTTTGATCACTAACCCTGCGGTGACCATGGGCTTGCTTGCCATCATCCTTGGGCTTATTTTTAAAACAGCACACAGCCAAAATCACTTCTGGCGCAAGTTCTATAAGTATGTACCTGCGCTACTTCTGTGCTATTTCATCCCGTCTTTATTGAACACCTTTGGTATCGTTGATGGTAAAAGTGCAGATGCCGTATACCACGTGGCTTCGCGTTATTTATTGCCAGCATGTTTAATTTTGCTAACAATCAGCATTGATTTAAAAGCCATTTTAAATCTCGGCCCAAAAGCATTGATTATGTTCTTAACTGGTACTGTGGGTATCGTTATCGGTGGTCCGTTAGCTATTCTCGTTACTAGTGCAATAAACCCAGAAATTGTGGGTGGTCATGGCCCTGACGCTGTATGGCGTGGTATGACGACTATTGCAGGTAGTTGGATTGGTGGCGGCGCTAACCAGGCATCAATGAAAGAAATGTTTGAAGTTGGCGGCGATATCTTCTCTGCGATGGTAACCGTTGATGTAATCGTTGCGAACTTGTGGATGGCCGTATTATTACTCATGGCGGGTAACCATAAAGCGATAGATGCGAAAACAGGCGCAGATACCTCTGCCATCGAAGATTTGAAAAAACGCGTAGAAGCCTACCATGCAGAACATGCACGTATGCCAACGTTGAACGACTACATGACTATTATTGCTATCGCCTTTGGTATTACTGGTCTCGCGCATTTCTGTGGTGATGTACTCGCTCCATACTTTGATCAATTTGCTTGGGCACAAGAATACAGCTTGAACAGTAAGTTCTTCTGGCTAATCGTGATTTCAACCACGATTGGTATTAGCCTATCGTTTACTCGCGTTCGCCATATTGAGGCATTTGGTGCGTCAAAAGTAGCGTCAAGTTTCTTGTATATATTGGTCGCCTCTATCGGCTTGCACATGAACATCACCGCAATTCTAGATACGCCTTGGTATTTCTTTATTGGTGTAGTTTGGATGCTTACTCATGCAGCCTTGATGTTGATTGTGGCTAAATTTATCAAAGCACCCTTGTTTTATATGGCTGTTGGCTCACAAGCCAACGTGGGTGGTGCAGCGTCGGCACCTGTGGTCGCTTCAGCGTTCCACCCATCACTGGCACCTGTGGGTGTGCTATTAGCTGTACTGGGCTATGGTGTAGGTACGTACATGGCCTATATTTGCGGGCTGATCATGCAATCAGTTGCTTCTTAAGGATATTAAAATGACGATTAAACAAATCAATATCGGTGCCATTGAACTGGCCAATGATAAACCGTTCGTACTGTTTGGTGGCATGAACGTGCTGGAGTCTCGCGATCTGGCGATGCGCATTGCTGAGCATTATGTAGAAGTGACCACCAAGCTTAATATTCCTTATGTGTTTAAAGCATCTTTTGATAAAGCGAATCGTTCATCTATTAATTCTTACCGTGGCCCTGGCATGGAAGAGGGCTTAAAGATTTTTGAAGAAATCAAAAAAACCTTTAACGTACCTTTGATCACAGATGTACACGAACCGTATCAAGCTGCACCCGTAGCAGAAGTTGTTGACGTTATTCAGCTACCCGCATTTTTAGCACGCCAAACAGACTTAGTGATGGCAATGGCAAAGACTGGCAACGTGATTAACGTCAAGAAACCTCAGTTTTTAGCGCCGCATGAAATGCGTCATATCATCACAAAGTTTGCAGAGGCGGGTAACGAGAAAGTGGCTCTGTGCGAGCGCGGCACCAGCTTTGGTTACAACAATCTTGTTGTGGATATGCTTGGCATGGATGACATGAAAACAATGGCTCCGGTTATTTTCGATGCAACGCATGCGTTACAGCGTCCAGGTGGTCGCAGTGACAGTGCTGATGGTCGTCGTGCACAAGCTGCAGAATTAGCACGCAGTGGCATGGCATTGGGTATAGCCGGCTTGTTTATTGAAGCGCACCCAAATCCGAATGAAGCAAAGTGTGATGGTCCTTGTGCACTGCCTTTGGCGAAGTTGGAAGGCTATTTATCGCAGATGAAAGCGATTGATGAATTGGTGAAGAGCTTTGCGCCTCTAGACACCAGCGCAAGCGATTTGTAATTCATAAAATTACTTTCGGTCTACTTCTAAACCAGCGCTTGGCGCTGGTTTTTTATTGAGTAATTGCTCGTCATAAAGCTGAAAGTAATTTGAAAAGTAGTGCCCTAGCCAGCTATTTTGATGTTTTCGATACTTTTCGCTCGGCAGGATGTCATTGACGAGAATAGTATTTATTTCATTTAAAAAGGATTGTGCAAATTGCCCTGGAGCTTGTTCTGAACAGCCAATTGCGCCAAGGACAAATTCATTTTCGGTGCCTAAAATACGGGTGCTAGCAAGTACATCTTTACCTTTTAGCTTATTGTAATAGTCAGCAATAAAAGGGTAGTCGATGCCATAGTCTATGCGGTTGTTAATCAACATATCCCCAAGTACAGCGGCTTGGTCAGTTGAGCGGTAATTAAAAGACACGGTGTCGTTGTCTTTGATGTTATCCAATAACCCTTGAACCCAATGTGTATATTTCCTTCCTTTAGCTTGCCCGTATCGAAAGTCTTTGTCTGCAAACAACGATTGCAAGGCGATAGGATCCTGGTGCTTTTGTGTCAGACTAGACTTCTTTTCTTCAGTGCTGATGACAGATAACTGAGGGTACACGTTGGTACTGACCGAAAATCTTACGACAGGTGTATTGGTACGTTTTATCAAGCACGGTGCGCAAACATTTTGACCTTGTTCGAAAAAGGCACGCAAACGTAGTTGTGGCAATGTGATGACCTTGTGATTGTAATTTGGTGTTCGCGCCACTAACTCATCAATGAGCAAATCACAAATACCACTTTGGCCTTCATCTTGGGCTATTGAGAAAGGGGGAGCGTCTATTTTTAGCCAAGTAATATCCTGACTAAGTGCAGCCAAGGGAAAGAGGGATAATAAAGGGACTAACACACACTTCATTTAGTCAGCCTATTTGCTAAGAATAAAAGGTCTAGCATTAATTGTGTTTACCAAAGAGGGTGTATACACAAATCACTTCCAGCTTATAGCGCGCAGCGGCTTTAAGCAAGTCGAGAGTGACTTACCACTGTTACTAACACCGGTATAAATTGCATCTGCATGTCGTCAATTTGGAGCGTAAACTGGCTTATAAATCTCCTTTGTATATAATCAGTTCAAATAAAAAAATCTAATGTGTAGAACATGGCTCGGCGACTCCCTCCTCTCAATTCTCTTAAGGCATTCGAAGCAGCTGCAAGGCACTTAAGCTTCACTAAAGCGGCTGAAGAGCTTTATGTCACTCAGGCGGCGGTGAGCCATCAAATTAAAACTTTAGAAGAACACCTTGGATTAAAGTTATTTTTACGAAAGAACCGCTCTTTACTGTTGACCGAAGAAGGTCAGGGTTACTTTTTAGACATTAAAGAGATTTTCGCCCAGCTGGTGGATGCAACGGATAAGCTTCTGGCGCGGGGGGCAAAAGGCTCTTTAACGGTCAGCTTGACGCCCAGTTTTGCTATTCAGTGGTTGGTACCTCGATTGAGCTTGTTTCATGAAAAACACCCTGACATTGACGTAAGAATTAAAGCCCAAGATCAAGACGAGAACTCTCTGCAAGACGATGTAGATGTGGCGATTTATTATGGGCGGGGCCATTGGAGTGGTGTGGAAACTCACAAGTTGCACACCGAATATTTAGTGCCCTTATGTAGCCCGATGCTACTTACTGGTCCTAAGCCGCTAAATGAGCCGCAAGATTTACAAAATCACATCCTACTGCACGATACCACGCGACGCCCTTGGAAAGTGTGGATGAAAACGGCAGGTGTGAGAAATGTGCAGGTGAACCAAGGCCCCATCTTCTCACATTCTTCAATGGCAATGCAGGCCGCGGCCCACGGTCAGGGTGTCGCGCTGGGTAACTTAGTGCTCGCCAAACCTGAGATTGACGCGGGGCGCTTGATTGTGCCTTTCAATCATTCTTTAGAAAGCAAAAATGCCTATTACTTGGTGTTCAGAGAATCACAATCTGAGCTGGGCAAAATTGTGTCCTTTAAAGAGTGGATGCTTGGGCTCGTTGAAAAAGAACAGGAACAATTTTAAATGCAGTGGATACACGCAGAAAAACCCGTCGCACAGTTTATTTTTGCCCATGGCGCGGGTGCTGGATTAGACAGTGATTTCATGCAGGAAATCGCGCGACTTATTGCGCAACAAGGCATCACCGTCGGGCTATTTGATTTTCCTTATATGCAAAGAGCAAAAGAAGAAAATAAGCGTCGCCCACCGGATCGCGCGGATAAACTTCTGGCGAGCTTTAATGATGCCTTGTCATCTGCACAGCAAGATTTACCACTGTTTATCGGTGGTAAGTCGATGGGCGGGCGCATGGCCAGTATGCTGGTTGCGGGCGGCGATATTGAGCTGACTGCAAGTGTTAAGGGGATTATCGCGTTTGGCTATCCATTTCACCCACCGGGTAAAAAAGACAAACTCCGCGTTGCCCATTTTGGTGATATCACGGTTGGGTTTTGTGTTATTCAAGGTGAGCGCGATACCTTTGGAAAACAAGATGAACTTAGCTCTCTTGCTGATACATCTCCGGCAATTATTCATTGGCTTGCGGATGGTGACCATTCATTAGTGCCGCGTAAAAAGAGCGGTTTTACCCAAGAGCAGAATTGGCAACAGGCGGCAGATATCGCCGCGGCATTCATTAAGGAGCAGCTGTGAGTCAGATATTTTTAATGGTAGGCGCGATTTTCGCCAGTCTCGGTGTTATACTCGGCGCCTTTGCCGCTCATGGCTTAAAAAGCCGTCTCAGTGAATATGCCCTTGGGGTCTTTCAAACCGCGGTAGAATACCAAATGTATCATGCACTTGGCCTCATATTAATTGGCGTTCTTGGAAAAATGGGGATGCAATTAAACATCAGTGGCTACTTTATGATCGCGGGTGTTCTATTATTCAGTGGTAGTTTGTATGCCTTAGCGTTAACAGGTATCAAATGGTTTGGGCCCATTACACCAATTGGCGGCGTGTGCTTTATTGTCGCTTGGGCGGCGATGGTTGTTAAACTTTTACAAATGAAATAAGTCATTACCATGTCCTGTATCGTTATTTATTGTCGCGCTGGCTTCGAAAACGACGCCGCTGCAGAAATTACTCATCACGCTGCCAACTTAGGTGTAGGCGGTTATGTGAAGACCAAGCCAAATTCTGCGCTGGTGGCTTATCACTGCTACAGCCACGATGAAGCTGAATATCTTTTGAAGAAAATCCCATTCAAGGACATGGTGTTTGCGCGTCAATGGTTCGTGGGCAAGCAAATTTCAAAAATGCCAATTGATGACCGCGTAGGCAGTATCTGTGAAGCTGCAAAAGAGTTCCCTTTGTGTGGTGAACTGCGTGTTGAAACGCCTGATACTAATGAAGGCAAAGAGCTGTCTAAATTCTGTAAGAAGGTCAGCAACCCGTTAGCGAAAGCACTTGAGAGCCAAGAAACGCTGTTACGTCAGCAAGTGAAAAACCGTCCAACCTTGCATGTACTATTCATTGCAAACGACACAGCATATGTAGGTTATTCATTTAGTTTCAACAACTCGCCGTTGTTTATGGGTATTCCGCGTTTACGTTTTCCTAAAGACGCGCCGAGCCGTTCAACGCTCAAGCTTGATGAAGCGTTTATGACCTTTGTGCCTGAAAGTGAGCGTGAAGATCGCGTGGCATCGGGTATGAAAGCGGTGGACTTAGGAGCATGTCCTGGTGGTTGGACTTACCAACTTGTTCGCCGTGGTATGTTTGTACAAGCGATTGATAATGGTCCGATGGACGATGCCTTGATGGAAAGTGGACAGGTGAAGCACTATCGCGAAGATGGCTTTAAGTTCCGCCCTGAGCGTCGTAACATCAGCTGGCTGGTGTGTGACATGGTTGAAAAGCCGAGTCGTGTAACCGAGTTAATGATTGATTGGGCGGTAAATGGCTTTGCCAAAGAGCTGATATTCAACCTTAAACTACCGATGAAAAAACGTTTTGACTGTGTGTATGAAAACATGCAGCGTATTCGTGATGAATTACATGAGTATGGCGTAAAGTTTAACCTCCAAGCCAAGCATCTGTATCACGATCGCGAAGAGGTCACTGTGCACCTAGAAGTGCTGCGCGTGCCACAGAACGTCTACAGTTAATAAATAAATTCAAAGAAAGCCAGCGTTAATGCTGGCTTTTTTTATGCCAAAACACCAGCTTGCTAACGAGCCAGCTGGCCACACAAATACCAAGGATATCGGCGCTTAAATCAATCAAATCAAAGGTGCGAGTGGCCACGAAGGCTTGGCTAATCTCTTCACCCAACGCAAATGCAAATACTGCTAAGGCTCCCCAATAGAGCTTAATTTTTTTGGCTATTAATAGGTACTTCGCTTTGAGTGCGATACTGGCAAGCACTGTTAAGGTGCCAAACAACACGAAATGGCCAATTTTATCGCCGTAAGGAAGCACCTTAACCAAATCGAAAAACACACTGGATTGGCTGGTATTGGCGAGGTAGATAATCCACAGCAGGAAGCCAAAAAAGCTCACTGCTGCGATAGCCACTAGCGGAAAAAACGTCCCTTTCATCATCGTCCTTTTGATTACCTAGCGGTAACTTGTGCGGTAGTTTTCAACCCATAGTTTGGTTGCGCCACATACGGCAACAGGCATCACTATCATGTTGAGGATTGGGATCATGGCGCACAGCATCACACCTGCACCGAAGCCGTAAGATAAGCCTTGATGTGCCTTTAAATCGCGCTTCATATCACGAAAACTCACTTTGTGGTTATCAAACGCATAATCTTTGTATTGAATTGCGAACATCCAACAGGTGAACAACGCCCATAAAATTTGCCCGATCACCGGTAGAATCCACAGCAGAATAAAAAAGCCGATTGCGCGTGGGAGGTAATAACAGAGTTTGGTCCATTCTCGACCAAGCATACGTGGTACATCACGCATAGTGTCCATCAAGCCGTCGTCATTGATGCGTTGGCCAGTTAAGTGCAACTCCACTTTCTCACTGAGAATGCCGTTGAATGGGGCTGCTATAAAATTGGTGATGACCGTGAAAATCATGGAATAGCTAAATAACACCACCATGAGTGCCAGTGGCCACAATAACCATTCAAGCCAGCTTAGCCACTCGGGTAATTGCGCATTAATCCAGGCAAACGCGTCGGTTAGCCAACCATAAATGAAAAACAGTGAAGTGCCGAAAATGACAAAGTTAATCAATAGCGGGATCAAAACAAAACGTTTTAAACCTTTTTCAGTGATCATCGAGAAGCCACTAAAAAAGTATTCGAATCCACGACCTAACTGCATGGTTTACCTCTAAGTTTGGTACTTTACTGTCGTTAGTATATCGAAGGTGCGGGTTTATTAAAGAGTTAAGTAGTAAACAAATATTGCAGAAAAAGCCCCGCGGTGCGGGGCTGTCTTCGAATCACTTGTCTTCTAGTAATTCATCACTTTGCTGTTCACGCTCACGATAGGCCCCAGCTTGCTCTGACTCGAGAGCTGGAGTGTGTGTTTGTGAACGCGACACCTGATTCATTTTCAAAATGTTTTCGGCATTTTGTAAATCCGAGGTATTACTGAATCCAGCAATGTTTTCACGCGCTTTTAAGAAGCTGTGAATCTCATCAACAATGGTGTTGAGCTCTTGCTCGTTCTTCTTCATGGTCATGACGTAACGAGGCATCTCGACGTTGTCTGCACCGCTGGTAGCGAAGGTGCTTGAGTTGATACGCGAGCTAATGATCCATGGTGTAATGGATGATTTGATCACCACGTTTTCACTGCGTGTTGAATCGTGAATCGACATACCTGTAGACACTTTAGACTCAGTAAAAGTCCCCTCGGTTTTAAGGTACAGCAATAGCGAGCTAAACTGCATTTCGGCCCAAAACACGTGGCTGAAGTTTTCCAACATCCGGCCAATCGTGCTGAATATCTGCCACATGAAGAAGGTACTTAGTAGCGCCACAACAAATGTCGATAATTCACCTAACCAGTTTTGTAAAGGCTCCATGACACCACGATTTGCTGCGCGAGTTAAGTCATTAAGTTGTCCGCCTTGTTCAGCCAAAAAGTGGTATAGCGCCACGATGTCACCAGCAAATGAATACAGCAGAGCGGCGCCAATCAATAAACAAATTTGCGCTGCAAAGGTGCTCACTAAGCGGGTAATTTTAAAGCCTTTGTTATCGTTGCGAGGGTTGTATTCTGGCTGCGTTTCAATCAATAGCTCTCCACGAAAATCGCCTTTACCATTGCTTTGTTCATTAAGTACTGGATCAAAGTCAATGTACGTACGGTTTGGGATCTCTTTGTAGCGGCGGTTAGCAAGGACTATGCTCTCAATATTGATAAAAATCTCGTTAGGATGCACTTCTTCTTGCAAGTTAGCACGATACTCACTGACCTCCGTGGCGACTTCATTTTGCTTTGAACGCGCGTTAATCAAATAGAAAACGGCCACACAACACAGCGCGCCCAAAACCAATAATGTGATTAGGCTAGGCCATGCAGAAAACACGTTCACTTGATTGGTCAATTCAGCCCATTTTGCCAACTCGCTTTGATTCGGAGCGAACACATGGTGGTAAACTAAGCCTATAGTGACAGGGAAGATGATCGAAAAGGCGATGATTTTTGCCAAAGATGCGGCACCCACGTCCTTGAGTTTTTTCACACTTTTGAGGCTGACTGCATTGGCAGCGCTTCGCCAACACATCAGTAGGTAGACCAAAATCAGCGCCGAGAATACCGGCACAATGATGTGGCCTGCTTGGCCCGCTAAACCTGAAGAGGATACGAAGTAAGTCAAACCAAAAGCCACGAATGCCAATAGTGTTTGCAGAATAACGGAAATCACTTCCTGAGCCACGTTACGCATTGGGTAGGGCAAGAAAATAAGCTTTGGTAACACTGAGTGGGCAAAACGACCGACCCAACCTTTGGGCTCGGTGAAAGTGGCATTCTTACGGCCCATCAACATAGATTCAAGGGTTTTCGAACTGTACGCCAATGACCCTTTTTTTTGTTCAAGCGCTGAATTCTCGAGTTCACTCTTGGTTAAATTAGGAGCCAAAGAACTTGGCACCGAGCGGCCAACAAAAAACTTAAATAATTGGAACAGCCCGCTGCCACAGCGCTTGAGACCTATGATCATAAGAATCAGGCCCACGCCAGCGTAAACCCATGCAGAGACCATGTCGGTTTGCGTTAACGATGTAACCTTAAAAAGGCTAAAAAGACCCAATAGCGCAATAATCGCGCCGCCCGCGGTACGCATCGTACCTTCAATTTTAAATGGATTAGAAATGCCTAGCCCTTTTGAGCCAAAATCATAAGCCATGTTGAGATTTCCTCGGTGTTTAAAATTCGTTATTGAGCTTGGTTTGCTCTTTCTATTCGTTCCGAAACAGATGGGTGAGAAGACATGTATTGAAGCAGTGTATTACCCAGTTCGCTATCCATTTTGTGCTCTTGTGCAAGTGCTTGCATGGCCTCGGCGAAAGCGGTGGGCGAATAGCCTAACTGCGATAATTGTTCGAGCGCGTAACTATCTGCTTCACGTTCCATGTCCCTAGAAAATTGCTGTTGTAACAACGTCGAACCGGTACCCAGCACGATTTCGGCAAAACCCTCTAGATCACCGAACAGCAATGCTAAAGCAACCGACGCACCCGCCGACTGCGCAGCCAGAGTAATACCGTGTTGGTACTCTACGTGGCCAATCTCGTGTAGTAAAATTGCCAGCAACGCTGTGTCGTTATCTTTTAGCAGCCTAGCCAATTCGTCCGTTAACACTACTTGTCCGTCAGGCAAAGCGAACGCGTTTGCACCAATTTCAGGCGCTTGATAGTGATGCAAAATAAGGTTAGGTGGTGGATTCTCAATGCGCTTAATGTGGCTTTGCCACAGTGATTGAATATGTTGCTGTTGGTGACTATCTAACTGTGTGGGCTCAAGATACACGAGCTCAATAGCTTTGAGTGTTTGCTCTGACGTTGTTTGTTTTACAGAATCAGGTAGTGCTTTGGCTGCTACCGCAGCACCGTTAGGTATGATTTTAAAAAACAGTAGCCAAACAAACACGGCACTTACTATTACACAGCTCAGCAACGCTAATTTATGGCGCTCGATTTTCTCCACCCACGCATCCCAACTTGATTGTGAAGGCCAGCGATGAGAACAACTATGTGGCACAAAGCGACTACCGTCTTCGAAGCTTATTTCTACAGGCAGTCCGCTAATTTGCTGCCCTTGTTGATACTCAGAATACTGCGCGAGCACTGTGCCATATTCATACAAGGTAACGCCGAGTTCGCTTAAGCGAAGCTCGACGTCTTTACTCTGGCTTTGATTCTTGGGGTAGTAGATACCACTGACATGCATGTGATTAACCCAGTGATAAGTCGATATCAAACATGTCAGCCGCTTCTTCTGCGAATGAAGACTGTTGTTCACCCAGTTGGTCGTGTAGTCGCTGCGGATCACATAACACCGTGATTTCAGTCGCGTTTGCCAACATGCGGGTTTTGCGCACTTTAGTCCATGGATAAGCCAAGCCTAGTGTAAACACGATGGCCAATGAGTTTGTGAAAATGAGCAGGGTGTAATCGATCATTTTTAGATCAGATTTGAAATTCGCAATGCCGTCAATTTCACTGCTATTTAAAATATGGTTACGAATGTGGGTTTGATAAATACCGGTACCTACAGCCAACGCCACCATATACACCACGGATATCATCACTAACACCACAATGCCCGCCGCGGTTGTCGCAGCTTCATTAGATTGGTCAACCTGAGCAAGCGCCTCAAGGCCCACACCAAATATGCCAGCAATCGCGAGCAAGATAACACCAACAATTGCCGCCGCCACATAGGCCATAAGCGCGGCTAAATAATATTCTCCGCCACGGGTTTCAACGGTAATAGGGGTGCCAGCAAACTCAATGTTACTGTGTAAGTACTGATCTATTCGTTTAAACACATAAGGAAGCAGCAAATACAGCGTGAACACACTTAAAAAAGGTAACAACAAGAACACTACGAAGGCTTCGCCATAACTGCCTCGGAAGTTAAAGCGAATGTTGCGATAGCGGCTCATGCGCATGTTGAAGCGCATACCTGTGTTGACAATCCACGGCATCAAAAACATGAGAACGAACACAGCGATTAGGCCAAGAACGGGCACAAAATTGACAAAGAACATATACAAAGCGAAACAAATAAACGCGAGTATACGACCTTTGAGAATTTGTATCGGTGTGGCGAGGTAATCAAAGCGATGACCATCAAATTGAGTGTGGCCATAAAAATAGCGATAGGTGCGTACTTTGGCCCATGCTGAATAGATACCGAAAGTGAGTAGGGTCAGCACGATATTCACAATCCAAATCGAGAAAAACTCGCTGGCATTACCGCTAAATTCTACGCGGCGAGAATAGGGCTGAAACGGGGTATTTTGCTGCTGGGTTGGGTCATTCGAATGTAAGTCCATTTAAAGCATTCCAATTATTTTTATTTTGCTTTCATTAATTTAACGTTAAGGAAGGCGTAATGCAACTAAACAGGACGTTGTACGCATGTTCGCTCCAAATCCACGCGCTTTTTGTGAAAAGTCCATCGTACCTGTGAAACATGTATTTTATGTTGTTTGCGTATACAATAGCGCGAACTCCATCTTCTCAGCTAGGTCAACGCTTCATGCTATCGAAAAATCAGCAAAAGTATTTGCGTCAATTGGGTCAAAAAAAATACCGTAAACAAACTCAAGAGTTTTTGGTACAAGGAACGAAGAACGTAGTGGAGTTACTGCAAAGCCAGCACCCTATTGCCCAACTATTTGCGAGTGAAGCGTTTATTGATGAGCATCGTGCGTTAATTTCATCACGTTTGGATGTTCGTAGCATCCATGAAGCTGATGAGACTGAGCTGTCAAAAGTGAGTACCTTAGTGACCAATAATGACGCTATTGCCGTGGCGCCCATGGCGCACACCGAGCTGCAGAATACACCTTGGCAAATTGCATTGGATGGCGTTGGTGATCCAGGAAACTTAGGTACGATTATCCGTTTGGCGGATTGGTATGGTTTTTCGCAAGTGCTTTTATCGGCAAATTGTGCCGACCCATATAACCCAAAAGTGATCAGTGCCACTATGGGATCATTTACCCGAGTATCGTGCCAAGAAGTGGATCTCCCTGCCTATTTGTCACACGCTAATAAGCCCATTTATGGCGCTTTTCTAGGTGGCGAGAACCTACATACCACACTCTTTTCAGAACAAGGTATTTTGGTAATGGGGAGTGAATCGCATGGTATTAGTGACGAGGTTGCTGAGCATATTAGCCAACGTATTACCATCATGGGGTACGGTGGTGCAGAGTCTCTCAATGTTGCTATTGCCAGTGGCATAATTTTAGATAATATAAAACGTTGTCGCGGTTAATTCTTTCTTACTAACTCTGGGCCGCTCAAAAGAATAATCATAATAATGAGGCGTGGATGCGCTTAAGCAGCATAAAACTGGCAGGGTTTAAATCATTCGTTGATGCCACAAAAATACCTTTCCCCGATGCAATGACTTGTGTCGTTGGGCCTAATGGATGTGGTAAATCGAACGTGATCGATGCTGTGCGTTGGGTGCTTGGAGAAAGCTCGGCCAAGAACCTCCGTGGCGATGCCATGACCGACGTTATTTTTAACGGCGCAGCCACGCGTAAGCCCGTTTCCCAAGCCTCAGTTGAACTTGTGTTTGACAACACCCAAGGGCGATTGCCTGGCACTTTAGCGTCACGCAACCAAGTCGCGATAAAGCGTGTGGTGACCCGTGACGGACAATCCCTTTATTATCTTAACGGCAGTAAATGCAGAAAACGTGATATCACGGATATCTTCCTCGGTACAGGGTTGGGACCGCGCAGCTACGCGATTATCGAGCAGGGAATGATCTCTCGTCTTATTGAGAGTAAGCCGCACGAACTTCGTGTGTTTATCGAAGAAGCCGCGGGCGTATCAAAATACAAAGAACGTCGCAGGGAGACGCAAACACGTATTAAAAGTACCAAGGAAAACTTGGAACGTTTACTGGATGTACGCGCTGAATTGCAAAGCCAACTCGACAAGCTAGAGCGCCAAGCGCAACAAGCTACCGACTATCGTGCGCTTAAAGCACAACAGCGCACGCTCAAAAGTGAATTAGCGGTCCTCAAATGGCAAAAATTGCACCAACAACAATTGCAGCAATCTGAGCAATTAGCCAAACTAAAAGACGAACTCAACTTTTTTAAAGATGCTCATCGCGGTGAACAAGATGTACTCGGTGCTTTTCAACAACGCCTGGATGACACTAATGCCGCACTGCAATTAACACAACAACACATTTTCCAAACCGATAACCAACTGGCGCGTCTAGAACAACAGCAAATTCACGCCAAACAACGAGCGCATCAGTTACAAACACTGATTGCCCAAAACCAACAACAAATAGAGCAATTGAGTGACGCGCAACTGCAGCAAGCTGAGCATGTACAAAGCCAAGAAATAAAGTGCGAAGAGCAGCAAATTGTCTGTGAGCAGCTAAATGACTCATTGATAGAAGCCCAGGCTGTGCGCGAAGAAGCCAGTGAGCAATTTGAATTACTGCAAGCGCAGCAACATGATAGCCGCGAGCGCCTATTTCAATCGCAACAGCAACTTCAGCAAAGTCGCCATGAGCACCAAGCCATCGCATCTAAATTACAAAGTGCACAGCAACTGCTCAGTGATAATTCTGCGGCTTTATCGCGTCACCACAGTGCAACCATTAAACAACAGTTGCAAGAAAGTGAAGTGCAAAGTAAGGAACTCACCGCCCGACTTGCTAAAGCGCAAAGCGAACAGCTGCAACACGAGCAAGCGTTGCAGGCAAACACCGAAGACCTCGCCCACGCTAACGACAATTACCAACGTACGGTGCAAAAGCGCCAAGAGCTAAAGGCAAAACACGATGCCATTCAATCGGTATTGTACAGTGATAGTGACGACCAAACTGACGACATCTTGTTTCAACTGGACGTACAAAAAGGCTTTGAACAGGTTGTTGAAGTTGCTTTAATGCAGCTCAAACACTTAAAAGTAAATGCCCAGCAGCAGGGAAGTTGGCTGAGTGCACCAAGCAGTGATGCGCCCAATCACAGTGTGGCGCAGTTGATAAGTGCAGGCTTATACCCAGACTTGTTACATCGTATCGCTTATCATGAACAAGGTGACACCGCTTTGCTAAGCGACCCGCTTTGGCTCTGTGTGATTGATAAAGCAGGCACGCTGCACGGGCGTCACTGGCGTTTGCAGGCCAGTGACGAGCAAGTTGGGGTGCTGGCACAACGTCAACAACTGCAAGAGTTGGAAGCTAGTTTACAGGCACTTGAACAACAGTTCCCTGGGTTTGAGCGCGAGCTCAGTGAACTTGAGGGTGAACGCACCGACATAAAAGCGGCGTTAGAAACAGCGAAGCACACTGTGCATGAACATTCCAAAGCGTATGCCAGCATGCAAACTCGCCAAGAGCTGTTTAAAGAGCAGGCGCAGCAGTGGCAACACGAACTCACACGGCTAGAGCAGCGTGAACTAACGTTGCAAGTGCAAGTTGAAGATGCCGAGATGGCATTGGAGCAACAGCAAGCTTGTATTGAACAAGCACAAGAGCAACTGGAAACGATTGAACACAGCAGTGCACAACAAAGAAGTGCTTTTGAACAAGCGCAGCAAGCACTTAAGCAGGCTCAGCTACGTGCCCAAGAGCAGCAGTTACAGCTAAACGATGCGAAAATCATCACAGAACGCCTGCAAAGTGAGTTGAGCCTGAGCCTTAACAAACAAGCTAATCTTGGCCGAGAATTACAGCAGCTACAACAAACTCTTGATGACGCCATTGTCGAGCAGCAAGAGGCCGCAGAACCCATCGCTGTGCAAGGCGAACAGATAGAACATTTACTTGAACAAAAAGAGCAGTTGAGTGCGCAGCAAAGTGAATTGCAGCAGCAGCTCGAGCTAGCACAAGAACAGTACCAGCAAAATAAAGAGAAACTGGCACAGGGCGAGGAGCAACGCGAACGGTTACAAGAGCAAATCCAACAAGCATTGCTCGAAGAACAAACACTGACGCTCAAAGCACAGCAAGCGCTAGCGCCGTTGGAAGAGCTTAATGTGACCCTAAAATCTGTATTAGATACGATAACGCAAGAAGCGTCTATTGGCCGCTGGCAGGCACAACTTACCGTCATTGATAAACAGTTAAATGACTTAGGTGCGGTAAACTTAGCGGCGATTGACGAGTTCACCAGTGCCAAAGAGCGTAAACAGTATTTGGATGACCAATTAGATGATTTAACAGCGGCTCTGGATACCTTAGAAACAGCTATCGCCAAAATTGACAGACAAACCAAGGCGCAATTCAAAGAGACCTTTGAACAAATTAACGAAGATCTCAAAGAGTTGTTTCCAAAAGTGTTTGGTGGTGGCTCTGCCTATTTAGAATTGACCAGTGATGACTTGCTGGAAAGTGGTGTTGCCATCATGGCGAGGCCACCAGGTAAGAAAAATTCCACAATCCATTTGTTAAGTGGTGGAGAAAAAGCGCTGACCGCATTATCATTGGTGTTTTCGATATTCAGGCTCAATCCAGCCCCGTTTTGTATGCTTGACGAGGTTGATGCCCCGTTAGATGATGCCAACGTCGGACGCTTTTGTCGTTTGGTGGAAGAAATGTCGCAAACGGTGCAGTTTGTCTATATCAGCCATAATAAAATAGCCATGGAAATGGCGGGCCGTTTGACCGGCGTGACGATGGCTGAACCCGGTGTGTCACGCATGGTGGCTGTGGATATTGAGCAAGCGATGGAAATGGCTCAGGCCAGTTAATTGAACAAACTAAGAATAAAGGTGAGGGGATGGCCGAAGATCTCAGATGGGTGTTAATTCTAATCAGTGCACTAGTGATTGGTGGTTTATTGATACATGGCCTATGGTCAGTACGTAAGCGAGCCAATGGTGTAAACAACAAGCCCGCGACAAAGCCAGTTGCACAATCGACTGAACCAACGGCGAGTGTGCAAAATGAATCCACGGTTGCAGCGCAAACAAAGCCGGAACCTGTGCATGAAGAGCCTAGCTTTAGTGCCCTAGATGACGATGAGCCGAGTATGGGCAGTTTCGACATCGATGAAGATACCAGCACTCACGTTGACAACGCCGATACACAAGCCCCTGAACAAGATGATCAAGTACAACCTGAAGATTTTGTGATCATTCACGTTCACATGCCTGAAGGTCTGCAAATGCAGGGCGCGAAGTTACTACCATTGGTGCTGACGTTAGGCTTTAAATACGATGAAGATGGTTTCTTCCATCGCCATGAGCAAACAAGTGGTCAAGGCCCTGTATTATTCCGCATGGTCAACATGTATAACCCAGGCACGTTTGACATCGATAACATGGAACAATTCGCTACGGCAGGTGTGAGCTTGTTTATGACGTTGCCCAATGAAGGTGAAGCCATGGCTACCTTTAACATGCTGCACAGTGCCGCGAAGAAGTTAGCCGATGAATTTGGTGCCGAATTGTTGGACCACAAACGTGAGCCTTTGAGTGTGAACACCGTGCGCGAGTACGTAGAAAAAGTTCGCGAGTACGCTTAATTCAGTAATGTTATCTCGGCATTGCTGAGTGCTAAATAACAGTTTTTAATGAAGCCACCAATCGGTGGCTTCTTTATCGAGGTAGATATGAGTCTTACGCCCGAGCAACAAGTTGCACAATTACGCACCACGCTAGAAGAGCACAATTACAACTATTACGTATTAGACAATCCAAGTATCCCTGATGTTGAATACGACCGCTTAATGCGTGAGTTACAAGCGCTAGAAACAGCACATCCACAGTTATTAACACCCGATTCACCGAGCCAGAAGGTGGGTGGCGAAGCGCTGAGCAAGTTTTCCCAAGTCACTCACCAAGTGCCGATGTTGTCATTGGATAATGCATTTGATGAAGATGAATTTAATGCCTTCAACAAGCGTATCCAAGATCGCCTAGCTGTTAATCACGAGCAGGTATTCTGCTGTGAACCTAAGCTCGATGGTCTGGCAGTATCTATTTTGTATCGAGATGGCGTGCTTGTACAAGCGGCAACCCGAGGTGACGGGCAAGTGGGTGAGAATATCACCGAAAACGTTAAAACCATTCGTAACATTCCATTAAAATTGCGTGGCGATTTCCCGCAAGAACTGGAAGTGCGCGGCGAAGTGTTTATGGACTTAGCGGGCTTTCATCGCCTCAATGACCAAGCCAAAGAAAATGACGGCAAGGTGTTCGCAAATCCACGTAATGCCGCAGCGGGCAGTTTGCGCCAATTGGACTCAAAGATCACAGCAAAGCGCCCATTGATGTTTTACGCCTACTCAATGGGGCAAGTAACAGGTGCCGAACTGGCCAATGGTCACTATGAGCAATTGCATCAATTAAAAGAGTGGGGCTTACCACTGTGCCCTGAAACCAAGCTGGTGAAGGGGGCGAGCGAAGCGATTGCTTATTATCAAGATATTCTCACCCGCCGTGGTGATTTGAAATACGAAATTGACGGTGTGGTGATTAAAGTTAACGACAAAGACGCGCAAGAGCAGCTTGGTTTTGTTGCCCGTGCACCGCGTTGGGCCATTGCCTTTAAATTTCCGGCACAAGAAGAAATCACTGTGCTGCAAGATGTGGAATTCCAAGTGGGTCGTACTGGTGCAATCACGCCAGTTGCCAGATTAGCTCCTGTTTATGTGGGCGGTGTCACCGTATCGAACGCAACGTTGCATAACGGCGATGAAATCGCACGATTGGGTGTAAAAGTTGGGGACACCGTAGTGGTTCGCCGCGCGGGGGACGTGATCCCGCAAATAACCCAAGTGGTGTTGGAACGTCGCCCAGATGATGCCAAAGACATCGTGTTTCCAGAGCATTGCCCTGTATGTGACTCACATGTTGAGCGTATCGAAGGTGAAGCCGTAGCACGTTGCAGTGGTGGCCTTGTATGCGGCGCACAGCGCAAAGAAGCAATTAAACACTTTGCTTCTCGCAAAGCGATGGATATCGACGGTCTGGGTGACAAAATTGTTGAACAGCTGGTGGAGCGCGAGCTCATTCATACGCCTGCTGAACTCTTTCAACTTCGCCAAGGGCATTTCGAAAGCCTCGAGCGCATGGGGCCTAAATCAGCGGCTAACCTGGTGACTGCATTAGAAGCTGCAAAAACAACGACCCTCGCTAAGTTCATATACTCTTTAGGAATTCGCGAAGTAGGTGAGGCGACAGCACAAAACCTTGCGAATCATTACTTATCGCTTGATGCGATTATGGTTGCCAGCATCGACAACCTCCAAGAGGTGAGTGATGTGGGTGAGATTGTGGCGAAACACATTCATAGTTTCTTTAGTGAAGAGTCGAACCAAAAAGTGGTCGCTGCGTTGCTTGAAGAAGGCATTAACTGGCCAGCTTTGGAAGTGAAAAATGAAAGTGAGCAACCACTAACCGGGCTAACTTATGTGGTCACGGGTACGCTAAGCAACATCAGTCGTAACGATGCCAAAGCGCGTTTACAGGCTTTAGGAGCGAAGGTAGCGGGCAGTGTGTCAGCGAAGACTCATGCCTTGATTGCGGGTGAAAAAGCGGGCTCAAAACTGACTAAAGCTACCGAGTTAGGTATTGATGTACTCAGCGAAGACGATTTAATCGCGCTACTAGCACAACACGGGGGCTAACATGGCGTCCTTTGTTGCATGGTTGGAGTCCGGTTTATATCGTTTGGGTCAATGGCTCTCGCCGTACCTGGGTGATATCGCCTTGGTGTTTGTTGTGTGTATTATTGGTTTGTACGCAGGTGATGTGATTAAAACCATCAAGCGCATCGTTGCGGGTAAGCACTTTTTGCTGCGTACTTTGGTGTTTGTGTTGGTGAGTGCATTCGGTTTGGGGCTACTTACGCTGTGGGCCAGTCCTTTGATGGCGAAAGCATTAATGTTGTTTGGCACCACCTATCTACCGATTACTGCGCTGGTCGCCTTTTTGCTTGTGGGTGTACTGGCGGATAGGAAATCACAACTGTGAAAGTGTTTGGCCCTGAATATTGGGATAAGCACGGCGTTTACAAAACACCCATTGGCTTTAGTCTCACGCTCATCGTGCTGTTAAGGCCTTATCTCATCTGGGTGTTTGCAGCTATTTCACGCCGACCAGAGCTTGATTTAGTGGCCTTGGTTTATGCGCAAAAGCATGACTTCTTTGTCGCTCTAGGGATTGGCGCTTTGGCTTTGCTGCCCGCTACTGTTTACTCGTTGCGCCGTCCAGGGAGTAGCCAAAAACTAAGGCCAATATGGGCGAAGATGCGTTGGCCGCTGATTATATGTGCCTTACTCGATTTGTCTTGGCTGATTATTCAAGCAGCTGGGCAGTACTATAAATTTTCTTTTTATATTGCTATTCAAGCGGTTGCAGTGGCTTGGGTGTTACTTTACTTAGTCCGGAGTCGGTATCTGAAAGTGTTTTTAGCGGATTGGCCTGATGAACTGGAAAGTAAAGCATCCAGCGACAGTGACAAGAGGCAGTGATGCACAAAAGCAGAAGCATAGATAGAACCTTATTAAAGGTGTCGTTAGTGGCCATGCCTTTGGTGATTACCTTGGTGTGGGCGCTGTCATCTTGGCCATTACTGGCTGTGACTGTGCTTAGCGTGTATGGGTTAGCACTCGCCTCAAGTGTATATCGTTTAAGTGAATACTTTGTACGTCGAAATTCCGTTGATAACTTTGTAATTCGTGAGCAAGGGCAATTACGCGTATGTTCGCTCGCAGGTTTTTTTGACTTACGTGGGGAATGGCAAAGTGTGGCTTTGGGGGATATCAAACGTGTAGAGGTGGATGACCACGTCATTTCTATTCGTACTCAGGAAGAAGATCTGACATTGAGTGTTGTTGGCAGTGCTCAGGAAGTGTTGGATTATATGTGCTCTGTGCTCTCGGATACGTCAGTGACCGTGATGTTAAAAGAGCGAGAGTAGGCCCGTTATTCCGAGCCCAATCAACGTACTTAGGCTTTTTTCACAAATGCCGCTGTGACCATCATTTCACCAATGCCGTCGACTTTACAGTCAAGTTCATGGTCTTTCTTATCAAGTACGCGTCGAATAACAGCTTTAGTGCCAATCTTAATCACTTGTGAGCTACCTTTAATTTTTAAGTCTTTCGCCACGGTAACCTTGTCACCATCGTACAGTAATGTGCCGTTTGCATCTTTTGCTGTGATGGTATCCTCATCTGAATTATCTGCAGGATTCCATTCATGCGCACACTCAGGACACACAAGCTGAGTACCATCTTCGTATACATATTCTGAGCTGCATTTAGGGCAAGGAGGGAGTGACATATCTATAATCTCGGTAACGGTATAAAACCAGCATGATAATCGCATCGGCCCAAGATTTCGAGCCCATCAGAAGATAATACGCAAAATAGACGTACAAAAAGTACGTCTATTTATAAATTGGTGATTTAGTAGGCACCTTCGCTGTAAATTAGCTCGTAACTGTGACTATAAATTTCGAGAATGTTTCCAAAAGGGTCTTCCATATAAATCATACGATAGGGTTTTTCACCAGGGTAATAATAACGCGGTTTCTCCATACGCTTTTTACCACCTGCCGCGACGATGCGCTCGGCTAAACCCTCTACATCTGGGTCTTGTACACAGAAGTGGAATACGCCAGTTTTCCAATATTCAAAGTTATCTTCAGGATTAGTTTGGTTAGCGAATTGAAACAGTTCGACACCGATGCGATCGCCCGTTGATAGGTGCGCAATGCGAAAGCTGTTCCAACCGGCACCGAACACGTCTGTGCACATTTCACCGATAGCGCTGTCGTCTTCTTCTATCAATGTGGGTGTCATAATGAGATACCACCCTAGCACTTCAGTGTAAAACTGAACGGCTTTTTCAGAATCAGGTACTGAAATGCCAATATGGGAAAAGTTGCGCGGATATACATGACTCATAAGTAAGCTCCTTTGTCTGTGTGGGTATACCTTACAAACCACCTTTGATTATGTACAATTATGATTGTTCATCATAATGAGTATGAATTGTAATGATAAACCTGAATTGGTTACGCACCTTTTGCACCCTTGTTGATGTTGGGCATTTCACTCGCACGGCAGAGCGTCTCTACATGACTCAATCTGGCGTCAGCCAACACATTCAGAAACTTGAGCAACAACTGGGCGTTGCGCTTCTTTGTCGCATGGGAAAGCAATTTGAATTAACCGAAGCTGGGCAAAGGTTGTATTGCCGCGCTGATTCCGTGTTTATGGCAATGGCTAACCTTGAACAAAGTGTGGTCGCTGATCCCGAGTTTGAAGGGGCGGTGCGACTAATGTCGCCAGGCAGTATTGGCTTGAAACTGTATCCACAGCTACTCGATATGCAATGTCGGCACCCTAAACTGTCGATTGACTACCGATTTGCTCCTAATTCCAGTGTCCAAAACGCAATCGAAAGTGGCGATGTGGATGTTGGCTTAATGAGCCGTCCATCCAACTCAGCGCAGGTAAAAAGTGAAGCTATCGCTGATGAGCCTTTATTGCTCGTAACGCCCGCTCACGTCAAAGAACCCAGCTGGCAGCAGTTGTGTGAGTTGGGTTTTATTGACCATCCTGATGGTGCTCATCACGCTCAAATGTTACTGAGTGCGAACTACGCGCAATTTCAGCACAGCGATTTGTTCGTTAAGAGTGGCTTTTGTAATCAGGTACACTTAATTTTAAACCCTGTAAGCAGAGGTTTGGGCTTTACAGTGTTACCTGCATATGCGGTGGACGCGTTCCCAGAGCAACAAGGTATCAGAATTCATCATCTAGCGAAGCCAGTAAGCGAACCATTGTTTATCTGTTGGCAACGTGACAAAGTGATGGCGAATAGGGTGAGATCGGTTATGGGCGAAATACGTACTGTTTTAGATGATGTTGGACCAAGCCCCTAATCGGTAAGTTACGCACAGATTTCAATTTTCAAAGAGGTAAACACTATGCTCAAGTGGCAAGATATTTTATTAATGAGTGAAAAGGGCACCCCTGAACCTGAGCGCCGAGTTGAAAAATCGCCAGAGCAATGGCGGGAGCAACTCTCAGAGGAGGCATTTTACGTTACCCGTATGCGTGGTACAGAGCGCCCTTTTAGTAGTGATTCGTGCACCTTATTTGAACCAGGACGATATCAATGCGTGTGTTGTGACAATGTACTCTTTGATGGTGATGAGAAATTTGATAGCGGCAGTGGCTGGCCTTCATTCACACAGCCCGCGTCAATAAATGCCATCGCATATATTGCAGATAGCAGCCATGGGATGAGTCGAATTGAGGCAATTTGTAATGTGTGTGATGCCCATTTAGGGCATGTTTTCCCTGATGGCCCAGCACCGTCTCATTTACGTTATTGTATCAATGCGGTCGCCATCAAAAAGGCTGATGATTAACGTGTTACTCGTTGCTTAGGTTCGTATCTTCTTTGATAACGAGGCAATTGCGTCCTGATGCTTTTGCTTCGTACAACGCTTTGTCAGCAAGGTTTAAGGCGTGTTCAAATGACGTACTTTTTTCATTGATATGAGTAATGCCAACACTCAATGTTATTCGTAGCGTGTGACCACTATCCAATACTAAATCAGTGTTTGCGATGCGTTCACGAAAATCATCTAATTTTTGTTTGCTGTCTTGCAAGCTGGCGTTGGGCAGCAACACCACAAATTCTTCACCGCCATAACGACAAATGAGATCACTTTCTCGGAATGACGATTTCAATTGTTTCGCAATCAACACAAGGGTTCTATCACCGCTTTCATGGCCGAACGTATCATTTACGTGCTTGAAATGGTCTAGGTCAATCATCGCAATTGTTGCATCGCTGTGGATGGGATGGGTGCCAACCAGCTTTTTGGCTGCATCATAGAAGCCTCTGCGGTTTAATAATTCGGTAAGTTGGTCTTTTGCGGCGATGTCTCGCAGCTCAGCTTCCATTTGTTTTTGTTCAGTGACATCACGTTCCACAGCGGCAAAATGGGTGACCTCACCGATGGCGTTGCGAAGCGGGAAGATGTTCATGTCGAGCCAGTAGGGCACGCCTGACTTTGAGTAATTGAGTATGCTTTCGCGGATCGGCTCATTATTCAAGATAGCATTGCGTACTCGCTCTCTGGTCTTTTGGCACGTATCCTCGCCTTGAAACATGTTTGGACTTTTACCAATTACTTCATCAGGGAGGTAGCCGGTAAGTGTTGTAAAGGCATGATTGACGTACACAATCTTCGGCGCTTCACCTGAATTCTTGACTGCTTCAGTAATGATAATGACGTCATTGGCATTGGCGAATATTGCCTCGAATGGCAGCATGTATTTGTCAGCAGCCAGTTCCCAAAACGTGACAATAATGTGCTCCACATTGCCTTGTTTATCGCATTGCGGATAAGCATTACATAAAACCCAGGTGATTTTTTCACTAGAGCTATCTTTGATACCTAATTCAATGTTTGACACAGCCGCTTGGGAAATCATGACACGGTTTACAGGGTAAGCATTGGGTGCCATGTCGATTTGTTCGTTATCGACAAACCGCCATTGAGGATCGAGCGCGTCTTTTCCAAATGCTTGCTCTTTAGTGAGCCGCAAGATTTGTAGTGCTCTTGGATTGGCGTACACAATTTCAGTTTTAGCATTATGAACAACGACGCCTTCTTCGAGCGAGTCTATCAATTTGGAAGCGTCAATGTCTTTTAATTTCATACAGGCTCTGGGAGAAATAAATCGTGCAATAACATCGAGCATCACGGTGATTGCTTGACTGTTTTTGTACCTAAATTAACTAAAAAGGAGTGTTGTATCTCTATGATAAAAATAGCATAAATTCATTTTTTTGAGAGTGTTATAGGGCCTTCACAGAGAAATAAGACAAAAGCTAATGCTTTAGTCTTATTTACGTTCATCTTTGGGTGAAGCCATGACCACATGCGAGGTGATGGTGCGTACTTGTGGTATTGACCCTAAAACGTCTCCGTGAAATGCCTTATAAGCTTGAATATCGGCTGTTTCAACCCGCAATAGGTATTCGAAAGTACCTGTGACATTGTGGCACTCTTTGACCTCTTCAACATGCATTAAGGCTTGTTCAAACGCATGTTGAGAGGCCAATGAATGTTCATTGAGGCCAACGCTCACATAGGTTGTAAACCCTTGTCCAATCGCATTAGTATTGATAATTGCACGGTAGCCACTGATTACTCCGGCTTTTTCGAGTTCTTGAACGCGACGTAAACAGGCGGAGGCAGACAGCCCCACGCGCTCTGCAAGCTCTGCATTGGGTAAGCGGCCATTGTTTTTTAGCTCTTGCAATATTCTGTTGTTTATTCTGTCTATTTTCATTGATTGTTGTTCATTTGTTCTTTGTGGTAGAAATAAAGCGCATTAATTGCTTTAAGTAAAGTTTATAATTGCGTTAATGTCTTATCTGGAGTTAGGTGTCATGAGTTTTGAACTGATCCCTGCACTGATGTTGTTTGCATTGGTGTCTTCAATTACCCCAGGGCCAAACAATTTGATGTTGATGAGCTCAGGGGCAAACTTCGGTTTTCGTCGTACGTTGCCACATATGATGGGTGTGTCGGTGGGCTTTCTTCTTATGCTCGTGCTGGTCGGTATTGGCGTAATGCAATTGTTTGATGCCGTACCTTACAGCTTCGAGGTTTTGCGAGTCGCATGCTTGGTGTACTTATTCTATTTGGCTTATCGTATCGCCACGAGTTCACAGATGGTGAGCAAGCAAGATAAAAATGAACAAGCGAAACCTTTTACGTTTATCCAAGCGGTGTTATTTCAATGGGTCAACCCCAAAGCGTGGACGATGGCCTTAAGCGCCATTAGTGTTTATGCACCTTCTAGAGATGTATCTGCGGTAATACTCGTGGGAGTGGTGTTTGTTTTGGTTAATTTACCCTGTATTAGCTCATGGACACTGGCAGGGCAAAAGTTGAGTGTTTGGTTACATTCAGCCGCTCGGTTGCGCGTGTTCAACATGACAATTGCAACACTATTAGTGTGCTCAGTAGTACCAAGCTTGCTGAGTTAAATGCACGTAAAAAGGGCCGCATGAGGCCCTTTTTAGTTTTCATAATGTTAATGTCAACAAGACTACTTTTGTTTGGCAATCCACGCGTCAACATCTTGCTCTACAGTAACCATAGGGCGAGCACCAGGCAGTAAAATAACATCGTGGAATGCTTTGATATCAAACTTATCACCCAAAGCTTGCTGTGCACGGTCACGCAACTCAACAAATTTCAGCATACCAAGTTTGTAGCCAAGCGCTTGACCTGGCCAAGCAATGTAGCGGTCAATTGCGGGGACTACGTCACCCATAGGACTGCCTGTTGCCTCTGCAAAATAGTATATCGCTTGTTGACGAGTCCACTTTTTGAAGTGTAAGCCTGTATCTACCACTAGGCGTGCTGCACGATAAACTTCTGCTTGCAAACGGCCAAGGTCACCAAACGGGTCGTTTTCGTACATGCCCATCTCATAGGCCACGAGTTCGGAGTAAAGTGCCCAGCCTTCAACATAGGCGTTGAACGGTGCATTTTGACGCATTAGGCCTATATCTTTTTGCAGCATGTTTAATGCGATTTGGAAGTGGTGGCCTGGTACAGCTTCATGATAGGTAAGCGTTTTCAAGCCGAAACTAGGCACGGCCTTCATATCCTTAAGATTGATGTAGAAAACACCAGGACGAGAGCCATCCAAAGATGGGCCATTATAATAACCACCTGCAGAACCCGCTTCTACAGCAACTGGAATACGGCGAACTTCTACTTTTTGCGGAGGTAGCGTTGAAAAGTATTCAGGGGCTTTGGCCATAATAGTGGTTATTTCGCCGCGCAAGAAGGCTAATAGCTCCTCACGGCCTTCATCACTATCGGCATATAAGAAGCGTGGCTCTTCGTTGAGCTTCTCCATACGCTCTCTAACACTGCCTTCAACATAACCATTCGCTTTTAAGATTTCGTCCATACGAGCGGTAATGCGCTTTACTTCATCAAGACCGACTTGGTGAATTTGCTCAGCAGTCATATCTGAATCACCTAAGTATGTGATTTCATGTTGATAGAATGCTTCACCGTTAGGTTGTGCCCAAATCCCCACTGCCTCAGGTGCATCTTTTTCAAGTGCTTGCATGTCGTGTAACACCGATGCAAACGCGGGGTATATTTTACTTTTAACAACCTCTTCAGCTTGCATTATGTAGCTTTGCTTTTCTTGTTCGTTAAGGGAATCAAGCGCTGCTAGCTTGTCTTTAAAAGAGCTTACAAGAGGGTGTTCACTGACTTCTGGAGCCGTAAAGTTCTCAAGATAACCTAATGTATTTGGGAACAGTGCTTTTGGCAGTACAACGCCGAGTTTGGCATCTGCATTTACTTTTTCTTGCACTTGTTTTACGACATCACTAAACGCATCTAAACGCGCAAGATAATCCTTAGCATCGGCTTCACTCGTAATTTCATGCTGGTCTTTTAGCACCGTCGGCAAATCTATGAGTGGGCCCGAAAGCTGATTTACGATATAGGGTAGGTGGCCACCCCAAGTATCGATGTAACCTGCGGCAAACTTTTCGTCACCCGCGTAGTAGCTGGCGATTTCTTCATTTACTTTGAGGTGCAAAGAGTTCTGGTACGTTAACCCGTCTTTTTGCAGTTCTGTTAGGCTTTTTGCCGCTTTTTTCATATCTTTTTGCAAACGCTGCATTCCGGCCACCGAGTAGTCCGGTAATTTGGCGCTGTAGTGGCCATATTTATCCACGGGCAATTTTAGTGAAGTGGCGAGTGCACTTTGATGCGAAATAAAGGTATGCGTGTACTCATCAACAGCTGCGTTTATTTGCGATTGAGTAGGGACTTGTTGTGCAACTTCTTGTGTTTGTTGAGCTGTTGGCGCTTCCTGACAGCCAGCTAATGCAAGAGCTACCCCAAGCGCGAGAGCATTTAATTTTTTCATTTTGGACTCGCTTGTTATTGATTATGGTATCAATATACAGGCTTTATCATTGAATGCTAGGTACGTAAGCACTTACCCTGAACTTAGGACTAGCTAGCTTGCGGATGTGAGTTGATATACTTGTCCTTAATCTTGTTGTAACGCGCGGTCATGTCTTCATCCAGTGATGCATGATCGAGCAAAGTTGTACACTTTTTCGCGAGCTGTTGATTAAAGGTCATGCCCTGACGCACACTGCCTTCGTATAAACACTGTAATAAATTCAATGCAATGCTACGGTTTTTTGGCATGACTCTAAATGCTTGGGTAAATGCCTCAAGTGCTAATAGGTAATTGCCTTGCTTGAACTTTTCTACCGCATGGTTGTTGAGCTCTCTTGGGCCCATTCTTAACTCTTTACGTTCAGTCTGTTGCTGGATGACGGTTTTTAGCTGTAATTCAGAACTTCTTTCAGGATAACGTTCGCAATGTTCAATAATTTTGTTATACAAAGCCTGTGCTTGAGAGTGAAAACCGACTTCATGATAAGCTTTTGCTTGGTCCAACGCGGCGTCTATTGAGCGAATAGGGGCATCGTCTATCGTGAGCTGCTCGAGCAACATTTTTGCTTTTTGGTGCTCGTCTTTTAAGTAATAAAGGCGTGCATTAAGTACATCAACTTGGGCATGCTGTTGCGCATCTGGGAATTGCTGCTTGAGGTCATTTAAGTATTGTGTGGTTTGTCTTGCAACACGAGAGACGTGATCACTTTGGTCTGTGGTGAGCGCATAATCGATACTTGCACGCGCAGCGTTGAGATAAACTTCGGGAGAATCATGAATAGAGTGCTGGGCAAATTTGGCAATGTCTCTGCAGGTTTGATAATTCTGTTCGTAATCATGATTGATTTGTGCAACTTGCGATAAACTTTCTTGGCGCTCAATATTGCGAGGGGCCATGCTTGTAGCAGCTTCAAGATACTCTTGAGCTTGTTCATACTGGTTCAGTTTTATTTCGAGTTGCCCGAGTAAGTCGTAGGCTACAAGTCGCGTTTCTGTGCGCTCTAACATGGTTTTTAGCATTCGGTGGGCTAGATTGTGTTCATTGTTACCTATCAGCGCCTGCACCATGCCTATGCGTGCCCAAGTAAACTTCTGAATATCTAATACTGACTTGAAAAACTCTTTCGCTTGCTCCCATTGGCTCTGCAATAACAGTACCTCGCCTTTGAGGCGCAATAATACGGCTGCGTAACCTTGATTTGCGACGAGTTTAGTGTCGATTGCTTTGAGTGCTTTAGAGTAATTTTCATCGTCTATAAGTTGATAGATTGCTTTAAGAGCCTGTTTGCGCTTAACGATGCGTTCGATACGGCTTTTCAGTTCAAGAGTATTAAACGGTTTGACCAGAAAGTCATCTGGGTGAAGTTCCAAAACACTGTGTACTAACTCACCAGACGTTTCTGCTGAAATAAAAATGAAGCCAGTCGCCCCACGTATGAGTTTTTTGACTCTCAGCTCTTCGTACAACTGATAACCATCTTGATGTTTACTTAAGTTGAATGCGCAGATAATCAGGTCAAAGCTGTTCTCAGTACAAAGCTCTTTTGCGGTTACCGCGTTTTCCGCAAAGCGAAGGGAGCGATACCCCAATCGTTCAAGGGATTGCTTCATATAGCTTAAAGCTAAAGGTTGCTCTTCAACAATAAGGATATTTGCTGAACTGGTAACTTGTTGGGACATACTTTGACTAAGAGTTCATCATTTGATTTGACTATATAAACTAGTCTAGCCGCTGACAAGTAAATCGCGAGTAATGTGACTAATTGGTTGTTTTGCGAACTCTTTTTAGTGCGTTGGTGTAAAATTAATCGTTTTTAGAGTGTCACAAACGTGTTGAATTTTAAATAAAAATATCGAGTTCGGATTCATTAGCAACATCGACAAAAGCGTAAAGTGAGACACATGAAGTTAAATAAAGTTAGCCTAATCGTACTAGCGCTTAATTACTGACAAGGAGGAATATTACGATATTAAGCATCGTGAGACAGAAATATGTATGAGGAATAGGGGGTGTTGTACTGTATTAGAACCAGTGATACTCGCCTTGCTGAGGATAATAGCGCGATGCAGAGCATCGTGAGACAGAAATATGTATGAGGAATAGGGGGTGTTGTACTGGATTAGAACCAGTGATACTTGCCTTGCTGAGGATAATAGTGCGATGCAGAGCATCGTGAGACAGAAATATGTATGAAGAATATGGTGGGTTGTACTGGACTTGAACCAGTGACCCTCGCCTTGTAAGGGCGATGCTCTCCCAACTGAGCTAACAACCCGCAGAATTTTACGTTTTAGTGGATGGAGGGTTGTATTGGCTTGAAACCAATAAACCTCGCCTAGCTAAGGATAATAGTGCGATGCGAGCATCGTTTTCCTTAGTCATCATCAAAATGATGGTGGGTTGTACTGGACTTGAACCAGTGACCCTCGCCTTGTAAGGGCGATGCTCTCCCAACTGAGCTAACAACCCAAAACGTAATTTTGATTTCTATATGGTGGGTTGTACTGGACTTGAACCAGTGACCCTCGCCTTGTAAGGGCGATGCTCTCCCAACTGAGCTAACAACCCATATAGAATAATAGATGTGTCACTTAAAAAATGATGCTTGGCTATACTGGTCTTAACCAATAAGCCTCGCCTTACTAAGGATAATAGTGCGATGCGAGCATCGTTTTCCTTAGTCACCATCAAAATGATGGTGGGTTGTACTGGACTTGAACCAGTGACCCTCGCCTTGTAAGGGCGATGCTCTCCCAACTGAGCTAACAACCCGAGTCTTGTCAATTCTACATGCTAGGTTGTACTGGACTTAACCAATATACCTCGCTAAGGATAATAGTGCGATGCGAGCATCGTTTTCCTTAGTTACCATCAAAATGATGGTGGGTTGTACTGGACTTGAACCAGTGACCCTCGCCTTGTAAGGGCGATGCTCTCCCAACTGAGCTAACAACCCATATAGAATTTTCAGATGTGTCACTTTTAAAGTGGTGGGTTGTACTGGACTTGAACCAGTGACCCTCGCCTTGTAAGGGCGATGCTCTCCCAACTGAGCTAACAACCCACATCTGTACAACGTTGCTTTTTAACTTTGTTAAATCACCGCGTTGCTGTGGGGCGCTATTATAGATAGAGAGAAAAGACTGTCAACACTTGAATCATACATTTTGTTTCGTGTGCGGGATTTATAGCCAATCAGTTGCTGATTTAACCAGTTGTCGGTTGATTTATGAGTAAATGCATACTCGTGCATCTAATAACAGCCTCTGTGCACGTAGCGCGTGGTATTAGCAAACAAATAGCATAACAATAATCCAAAGAGACGAATACAAAATTGAGTGGGGTAGGTTATGAACTATAGTGCGTTTATTTCACATGGGGGCGGTCCTTTACCTTTGTTAGGACATGAGGGGCACGTTGACATGGTGGCGGTGTTAAAAAAACTGGCAGCTTCTATTGTTAAGCCTAAAGCGATTATAGTGATAAGTGCGCACTGGGAAACTCCAGGTATTTTTGTAAATACATTAAAGCAACCGGAATTACTCTATGATTACTACGGATTTCCTAAACAGGCTTATGCAATTGACTATCCAGTGTCAGGGGGCCCCCCAACTTGCTCAGACAATAATTGATGAACTAGTAAAGCTAGATGTGCGTGTTGAAGCCCAAACTCAACGAGGCTTAGATCATGGTGTATTTGTTCCACTTGCAATCATGTATCCATCAGCAGATATCCCATGTGTGCAAGTGTCATTACATCAAGATTATGAATCCGCAACTTCATATAGAAGTAGGGAAGTGTATAACTGCAGCAATTTCACATTTAGATAATGTTCTTGTATTGGGGTCGGGATTTTCGTTTCATAACATGAACGCGTTCTGGCAGCCGAACGAGCCTCAAGCTAATGATGCCAACCGTGCATTTGAAGCTTGGTTGGCTGAATTGTTGACAGGGCCAATATCAAAGCAGGGAACGAAAAGAACAACTTATAGCATGGGACAAAGCTCCTGGAGCAAGATTTTGTCACCCTACTGAAGAGCACCTTTTACCTTTGCATGTAGCCTATGGTGCTGCTCAATCAACACCAATGACGATTGAACAGGTATATGTCGTAGGTAAATTGGCAACATTTGCACTGTGGTCGATACCAAATAATTCTGAAACAGAACAATAAAAAGCCACAAATACCAGTGCTTTGCACAAGGTTTGTTCTCTTTGGCTAAAATTGCTTCGGTCAGTAAAAAGTTACCGAAAAAGTGTTGACTTTGTTTGGGGGGCTGCATAGAATGCGCCCCGCACTAAGCGAGATGGCAACGGTAAGTTGTGTTTCTTCGCAAGCTAGGTTTGGGGCTATAGCTCAGCTGGGAGAGCGCTTGCATGGCATGCAAGAGGTCGGCGGTTCAATCCCGCCTAGCTCCACCAAAAAAGCTTGGTGCATACGCTGTTCCACGTTGTGGGCTAAACTTCGAATGTTTAAACGCGTAGCTCGTATGGTAAGAGTTTAAATAACCAGTCCTAGTGACACATTTGTGTCCCCTTCGTCTAGAGGCCTAGGACACCGCCCTTTCACGGCGGTAACAGGGGTTCGAATCCCCTAGGGGACGCCACTTTATCTCGTATGGTAAGAGTTTAAATAACCAGTCCTAGTGACACATTTGTGTCCCCTTCGTCTAGAGGCCTAGGACACCGCCCTTTCACGGCGGTAACAGGGGTTCGAATCCCCTAGGGGACGCCACTTTATCTCGTATGGTAAGAGTTTAAATAACCAGTCCTAGTGACACATTTGTGTCCCCTTCGTCTAGAGGCCTAGGACACCGCCCTTTCACGGCGGTAACAGGGGTTCGAATCCCCTAGGGGACGCCATTTTATCTCGTATGGTAAGAGTTTAAATAACCAGTCCTAGTGACACATTTGTGTCCCCTTCGTCTAGAGGCCTAGGACACCGCCCTTTCACGGCGGTAACAGGGGTTCGAATCCCCTAGGGGACGCCACTTTATCTCGTATGGTAAGAGTTTAAATAACCAGTCCTAGTGACACGTTTGTGTCCCCTTCGTCTAGAGGCCTAGGACACCGCCCTTTCACGGCGGTAACAGGGGTTCGAATCCCCTAGGGGACGCCACTTTATCTCGTATGGTAAGAGTTTAAATAACCAGTCCTAGTGACAAAAGCATGTGTTTTTGTAATTAGGCCGCTTAGCCTCGCAGGCTTGGCTGTCGCACTTACAAAAATCACTCGAAGCAGTGCTTCGAAATGCAGATTTTTGTCCCCTTCGTCTAGAGGCCTAGGACACCGCCCTTTCACGGCGGTAACAGGGGTTCGAATCCCCTAGGGGACGCCACTTTCTTATACATCCTATTGTGTGATATCCATCTTTAAGTAACTTCCTGTTTTTTAGTTAAATCACCTCAATATCTTTGCTCATCCTCCGACTTTGCGTTAACTTAATCTTTAATCCTGAAAAACAATCAGTATCAGTGAATTACGAGTAGTCATTTCTGGCGATTGATGTTATCTGACTTATTCTTATTTTATGATTGGTAAAGTTTGGTCTGTCGTGATTTTTAAAGTATTTAGCAACGCATTCTTATTTTTTATAGTGACCAGTGTTTCTCATTACACTCATGCCGCTATAACCTTGACGTACTCAATAGAAAACCCAGATTTTACAGCACTGCTAACTGATGTGACCAAACACTCTGATATCGAACTCGATGCAAAGTGGGTTGATCAAAAAATATTAAAAGTACGATTGATTCAAAGTGCTGAGTCGGGTGCTAAAGCAGACGCGATTATTGTGCCGTCGGATCATTTGGGCATGGATGAATTTGTCGACTTCAGCGTGATACCCGATGGCTTTGTGTCATATCCGCTAACACCCATTTTTGCAAAAAGTGGTGAAGTTAATAATAAGCGCATTGGCATTCCAATCGTAGGCGGTAATCATCTCGTTTTGTATTTCAATAAATCTCTCGTTGACTCCCCAGCGGCCACTTGGCAAGAAATTGAACGCCAACAAGACAAAGGCGACAAACCAATTATTGGTTGGAGCTTTATGGAAATGTTTTGGTTTATACCTTTTATAAATGCGTTTGGCGAATCGCCAGTACTTGACGGCCAACCAAATTTAAATACCAGCTCTATGCATCAAGCGTTAGAATTTGTTTGGGGGTTGGCGAACAAAGGAATTGTCGACTCAAGTTGTGACTACGCGTGTAACGACAAGCGTTTTCTATCACAACAATCCACATATAGCATCAATGGTATGTGGGCATACAATCGCTATAAACAAGAGTTAGGGGATAATTTAGGGGTCGCCTCGCTCCCTAATATTAATGGTAAGCCCATGAAGCCTTATTCCACTTCGTTTGTGTTGGCTTTTCCGAATAATTCCTTAAATTCTGATAAAAAAGCTGAATTACAAAAGCTGGCAGAGCTATTGTTGAATGCGAATGTGCAGACTGAATTTTGGCAACAAAGGGTAGGTATTCCGGTTCGAGAAGACGTGTATAACACTATCTTAAACGATGCCAATCAAGACGCGAGAGTATTTTTGCAAACTCTCACCACGACCCAAGCCATGCCCAACACGCGCGCAATGGTAATTATTTGGGAGGTAATGTTGAAAGGGTACACACGCTTCGGAGCGCAAGCTATGAGTGCCCAACAAACAGGACAATTCATGCAACGATTAGCTGAGCGGTCAATCGTGACACAGGAAGAGTAATGCGAACGCCTAAGTTTAGTGCTGCACTTTTTAGAACGATTGTTTTCATAAGCATTTTGCCGATGCTAATTATCGTTGTGTTCTTCGCAAATCAGTTTTACAGCAGTACGTTAGAACAAGCGCAGCAAACGTTAACTTGGCGCGCAAAAAATGATGCGTTGGCAATTCGACAAATATTGTATAAAGCGACAATTGAAAATGAACGTTTAGCGACATCGAAAGCGATTGCTCAGCTTCCTGTGCGGATCCTTTATTCTCAATTTGCGCTGACGCAGTTGCAATCATATGTAACAGGGAGTGCGAACACTGCCGCAGCGATGGTTATTGATAGCGATGGTTTCATCGTAGAAGGCTACCCTCTGTCTGCATTAAATTTAAACCCTAAGGTAACCCAACCAATAACACAGCAGGTGATGGCAAACAAATCTTCCATCTATTTTGTGCTGTCGTTACCGGATGTCAATGGCAACGACAATGAACTAGTTACTTACATCGGTGTGGCGACAATGTTGAGTTTAGAACAAGAGTCGCTTAGCACACCTTTTAAAAATACGGGTGTACTGCTAACGCTTAAACCAGCATCTGGCCTACTGGGTGAAATCAAACTGATTGAACAACAAGAATCTGATTTAGGTGAACGTGATTACTTTTTAAGGTATGCGGATGAGGTTATCGGCGTATCTGAAAAACAGCTTCGAACAGACTCTCTCTCGGCTCGCAGCCCAATTGTGGATGTATCGCATCGTAACAACAGAATCAGTCTCGAGTTGGGGATTTCTGAGCTGCAAAGTCCTCATCTCGAAGCACTCAAACACAGTTTAGCTTTTTCTGGCATATTACTTATCTCTCTTGCATTGTGCGCGATACTTTTAGCTCGATGGTTTGTACGCAAACTAAACCAGCCCCTTAATGATATTGCAGTGTTGAGTCAGGAATATGCAAAAGGCCGTTATGAATCTCATGTGAGGAAATTTAACTACAGTGAATTTCAAAATCTTAGCGATAATTTGCAAAGCATGGCCGGTACTATTGAGCATCAAATAGAGTCATTACAAGAAGAAAAGCACAGAGCGCAAGTATCCGAAAGAGCAAAAAGTTTATTTTTAGCGAATATGAGCCATGAAATTCGTACACCAATGAACGGTATTTTTGGCTATTTGCAGCTATTGCAAAGCTCAACGCTTGAACCTCAACAGTCCGATTACATTCGCCAGATTCGTTTATGCACCGAAATGCTATTAACCGTTATTAATGATGTGCTTGATTTTTCGAAGATTGAGGCCAATAAAGTCATTTTGGAAAAGCGCCCTTGTGATGTGAAGCGAATAATCCAGGATGTACTGTCATTGTTTCAACCGACATGTGAAAGTAAGGGCATCAACTGTAAGTCTCAATTGGATGATGATATCCCAGTGTATGTTTTGTGCGATGAAATTCGTGTTAAACAAGTACTTATCAACATAGTGTCCAACGCGGTGAAGTTCACCAGTAAAGGCGGTATAGAAATCGGATTGCATAACCGTATTGAAGGTAACAAATGCCTGTGCTTATTTTACGTTAAAGACACAGGGGTAGGGATAGCAAAAGAAAAGCAATCGAAATTATTCCAGCCATTTGTGCAAGCACAGGACAGTACTACGCGAGAGTTTGGTGGGACGGGTTTAGGTCTTACGATATGCAAGCGGCTTGTTGAATTAATGGGTGGTACTATTAATTTAGAGAGTGAGTTAGGTGAGGGCAGTAAATTCACCATTGAGCTTGATTTTGAGTTATCTGAGACCGCGCCAGCGATTGCTGATCTAACAACTGACACTACGTTAGCCGATCACTTCAGTGGTGCTCACGTCCTTGTTGCTGAAGATAACCCTATCAATCAATGTGTGATAGAGCGATTCTTAGAGGACTTAGGGATACAAGTCACCACCGTTGAAAATGGACAAGAAGCAATTGTAGCGCAAACCGAGCAACGTTTTGATTTGATCTTAATGGATATTCAAATGCCCGTAATGGATGGTTTGAGCGCAGCAAAAGAGATTTGTGCACGTGATCCAAACCACGAACCGATCATCGCTGTGAGTGCTAATGCTATGAGTCAAGATGTAGATGAGGCGCTGCGTGCAGGGATGCAAGATCATTTAGCTAAGCCGATTGAGCACCCGGTGCTTGTGGCGATGTTATCGAAATGGCTAGTGAAAAAAGAGGCAAACCAAGCTTAAGTTAGCCTCTTTTTAAAACGGGAAATGGGATGGTATCAGAAGGTGTTGTCACCCTTTTTTTGAATTAGCTCAATAGCATAACCGTCAGGGTCTTTGACAAATGCAATTTCTGTGGTGCCACCTTTAACTGGGCCTGGCTCTCGGCTGATCACGCCACCCGCGGCGCGAATTTCATCACACGCTTTATAGATGTCGTCGTATTCAATAGCGATATGGCCATAAGCTGTGCCAAGGTCGTAGCTGTCTTGGTCCCAATTGTAAGTTAATTCCAATACTGTATGGTCTTTCTCCTCACCGTAGCCCACAAAAGCGAGCGTATATTTATATTCTTCGTTATCGGCGCGACGTAGCTCTTTCATCCCGAGTACCTGCGTGTAAAACGCAATAGAGCGCTCTAAATTGCCCACGCGCAACATGGTGTGTAATAAACGCATAATGTTTCCTCTATTTGCCACATGTTTAAATCACAAAAACCGCTATTCAATGGCAGCCAAAAATTTTATACAGCGTAAAAGAGTCATACTCTAACGCTTATAACTCATAGCGGCAACCGCCAATACACGCACAAAAAAGCCGCTCACGAGGAACGGCTTTGGCTGACACTAACTAGTATCGGGTTTATGAAGTCATTATTTCTGGCGACGGAGCCAAGCAAATGGAAGCAGTAGCATTAACCAAGCGAATGAGCCGCTCGAGCTTTTCTTCTCTGCCACTGTCGCTTGCTCACTTACATTCACAGTCACATTTGATGTTACTTGCTCAGTGCCATCAGATACGCTCAAAGTGAACGTATGAGCACCCACGCTAAGCCCAGTTACTGATGTGCTCGCAGCATTTGCATCAGCAATAGAACCTGGGCCTTCCCACAAGTAAGTCAGTGCATCACCATCTACATCACTAGCATCCGCAGTTAACGTCACAGTTGAACCGACAGAGACTTGTGTGCTGTTGGCTTTTGCTTGTGCTGTTGGCGCGTCATTAACCGCTTCAACTTTGAGCATAAAGGTAGTGCTCATCGCATCAGTCGCATAGTTGTTATCACTGACGGTAACGGTTACAGGTGTTTCACCGCTAAAGTTCACATCAGGTGTGATATCAATCGTTGCGCCGCTGTGATGACCGTTTACTTTGGCAGTAAAGCCTTCACCACTTACAGAGATAGTATTCGACACATTGTCATTATCCATGTAATCAACGCGGATACCTGTGACAGGCTGCTCTTCCATTGTGGTCACATCATCAATTGAGAAAACCGTAATGTTTGAAGGGAAGCTGATGGTTTGGCTCATCGCCATCATAGGTTCACCTTCAATATCGGCATTGACTTGAACATCAAAGTCTTGACCGATAGATTCAGCGTTAGAGCTTGCAACAACATGCACTTTAAACGCGGTGACTTCAGGGCCATCGTAATCAAGACACACAACCATGTCATCTTGGAGGAACTCATCAAGAAGACCGAAATTGTCATCCCACGGAACGATACTTTGGTTGGTCCAGCCATAGAATGGCGTACGTTGATCCATCGGCCCTCTGAAACCACGCACACCCGCTGTGGCAAATTCCATCACGCCTAACTCTGCTTGCAGTCGCGTACCATTACCATCCCCAGTCTTCAAAATGTAGGTTATCGTAAGCATAAATGACCTCATACGCACCAGGAGAATGGTCGTAACCACGCGCAATAATGGCTTGCGTATCCACACGCATATCATTGCCTTCAAGCGGCTCATATTCAATGTCTAAACCACAGGTCCAGTAGTCACAGCCATCCTTGCCTTGCATATGCTGGAGGTTATCCCACTCCACAACGACATGAGTTCCTGAGCCAGAGGCTGGGTCGATTAAGCGAGATACCGTGATACCCGCAACTTCGCTATCAGGTAATGCTTGACCTTCAGCGTCTGTGATTTGATAAGGGGCTCCCCATGCCATTTCTTTAGACATTACAGGGTGGAAGCGGTTATACCAGAATGCTCCCATAAGTTGAGGTGGGCTGTTAAAGTTATCATCAGCGAAGCGATAGTTAAATGTCACGGCACCAGTGAAGTCAACAGCTCCCGTAGGGTGAATGTAAAGACTATCTGAGCCATTACCGTGTTCATAGTTATGGAATAGGGTAAATTGCTCACCTTCCTCTTTGTCACTAAAGAGCGCTGCGAAAGGTACTTCCCAAGCACCATCGGTTGGGATTACAGGTGCACTTGGTTCTGGCTGTAAACCATATGACAGTAGGTCAATATAACCGCCATTGCCTACAGGCGTTTTACATGATTGATCAGTAATGGAGTTGGTGATGTTATACTTCGACTTACGGCCCAGGCTGTTGTTTTGTAGACCAGACACGGTAAAGCTATTGCCATCAACTGCCACATCACCTGTGATAAACCCGTTGTTTGATAAGTATACATCTTCAAGAGTCAAGCCATCTGGCAGCTCACCGCTGATGTCGAACAAGCGATCGCCACCCGATGTATTAGGTAATACGTCAAGTTCGAAGGCAATTTTATCACCCGCGATAGCTCGTGCTTTGTCGCTGTGGAAGCTCACCACATCGTCACCACGATTCACATTGATAGAAACAAGACCGATGTTGCTTGGATTTTGGCTATCAGAGCCAATCTCGATAGCGCTGTAGTGGCGTTCACCTGTTTGTTGTTCAAGGCTGTTAAACTTCACAGCAATATCAGACAACACCTCAGAGTCAGCTACTTTGGTAACTGTGCTTTGTGCACTTTCGGCAACATCACCGAGTACTACCGCAGTGGCCACTTTATGCGGGAACCATGCATCTTCCTTGCCTTGCCAACCCCATTTATTTTGATTGTTTTCTTCCCACACAACCCAGTAATTTCCAGCTTCGGGGTAGGGAATATTACAAAACTCTGTTATCTCTGTATTTTTCACAGTTGATTTACAGATTACTTCATCATCATATTGGACTTGGTTATCGCCGTTTGCATCGATACCCACATAAATACTGATGTTACCCTTAGGTGCGGTACGCTCATCGTAGACCGTAGCAGGGCCAGCACTAACATGTTCTGCAATCAGGCGCACTGCATTTTCAGGCACATCAACCCAACTGACATGCAAGGTCTCACTGGTAATATCCTGCTTTGCACTGAACATTTCCGAACCATTACCATTTGGCAGCTCTTTCAAAGTAAATTCTTCAAACTGCGCTTTTACAGGCTCATAAACAGTCACTTGTGGTGCAGTCGCTTTGCCTAGAGGTTGGTTGTCAATTCTAAACGTTGGCGCATCTGTATGTGAGGTGTATTCCATAATTTCAGGTAATTTACCGCTATCTAGCGACATCTCAACATTCATTTGCGAAACAGGCACACTTGGGTCTTGCGCTGTTAGTTGAACTTTGCCAAAGACGGTCGCGCCGCGCGCACTGTTAGTAATACTTTGCGCGTTCTGCCAACTGCCGGTAATCGTAAGTCGCTGTGTTTCGCCTTTTTTCAAGGTGAACTGTTTAGGCTCAACATCGACTTGTACGCTGTATTCATCCGTTGAGGTTGTCACATCCCACGTACCATCAACGGTTGCAGTGACTTCTCGGATCCAGCTACAGCGATAAAAGCAGCGCTCATCCACCATATTTGGGGTGTTTAATGCACCTAGATTACCGCCGCCATACGGGTTAGTAAGTTGATAATGCTCCACAGGAACATGCATGACGAGTCCAGCATTCACTGCTTTATCAACTTGGGCGATACCTGAACCATGGAACCATGGGTGGATATTTTCTTCGCGGCCCAAGGCATTCTTAACAGCGTCGTTTGCCGTTAGCTGTATTGCAGACATAACCTCTGACGGTGACCAATGTGGGTGCGCTTGCTTTACAAGTGCCATCGCACCTGCAATGTGCGGGCTTGCCATCGATGTGCCACTTTTTACGCCGTAATCAGCAGGACCCATTGAGCCTACCGCAGCCTGCGCGGCGTATGTAAATGGTTGATCAGTGGTGTCTGCAGCAAAAATATCACTGCCCGGTGCAGCAATGCCTGGGGCGGTTGCTTCACGATATTCCGACACGGCAGCATGGCCAATTGAACTGAAACCAGATATTGCATCGACCATGGTTTCGTTCATCTTTACGGTGTTGTTTGATTGTGGAATGGTAAAGCGGTGATCAGAGCCTTCACTTAGCCAAGCTACAAGCTCTTTGGCATTACTCTCAGGGGTCATACCCAGCGGGATGTCACTCTCTAAGGTGTAATAAAGATCAGCGTTAGAGTTCTCGGTGTTGTAAACAACTAACGCCGCTGCACCTGCATCCTTGGCATGTTTTACTTTATTGGCAATTGCACCGTTTGCACTATTGCTGTCAGAGCGAGCACAGAAAACAATTTCACCGTTGGTGAATGTATGGCTAAATGGCTCTTCACAGAACTCGTTGCCGTAATCTGATGCCAGTACCACAGGGCCAGAAATATCACTTGTAAAGGTACCAAAGATATCTGTGCGCCAACTACGAGGTGGTGTTACACCGCCTTCTAAGTTTATAGCACGTGATGATTGCGCTATTGAAAATGTGCGGCCCGTTTGGGTTGAACCTACAGACAGTACCCATGGTGAGATGTGTTGTACTGATTGATATGTACCCGCATTACCCGCGGAGGCCGATACGTTAATACCGGCTTCATGCGCAGCGAGGAATGCCAGTTCTACGTCATCATTGTGGGGGTCCCAACCACCTGAAATCGAATAGTTGATAACATCTACGCCATCGATGATAGCTTGCTCAATTGCCGCAACAAGAGGTACAGACGAGCAGCCAATGTATTTGTCTAATGAAGGAACATTACCAGGCGAACATGCTTGGTAAGAAATAATATTCGCATGCGGAGCAACACCTGAAACTTGATCTAGCGTAATACCGGTTTCAATCCCTGTTGAGGTCATCGCCAGCGCGGGTAGCTTATGCTTGACATTGTACACGATGTTACCGGCAGCAGTACTGGCTGTGTGTGTGCCGTGGCCTTGGTAATCTATACCAATTGCTGGGCGTGTCACACCATAGGGGCCAGCTTCTGGATCGCTATACGCTGCTGTTATTTCTGGGTGTGACCAAATACCGATGAGCTTGTCATTACACAGATCTTCAAAGCCTTCAATCGTACAATCATGAAGGTAGTTACCACTACCAAGAGGGTTTACGACTGTGTAGCCATCATCACCTGTAGCTTGAAACATAGGGTGGCTCGGACTGATACCAGTATCGATAACGCCAACCAACATTCCTTCACCTTTGAGGCCTGAACTGGTGCCATATTGCGTATTCATCCATGCGTTTTCAGTGCCGATACGGCCATGACTCGTATCAGTTAGCAAGTCATATGTTTGTACCGCGCGCACACTCGCTACCTCTGGCAATTTAGAGAGACGTTCAGCGTCCTCATTACTCAGATGCGAGGCGATTCCGTTGATAGCAATTTGGAAGCTGTGCTGGGCAACGACATCAATGCCTGTTTTACGTTTTGCGTTGACAACAAAGTTCGTTTGTTGCTGTTTTAGCTGTTGAATGTAACTCGCTACTTCTGGTTCTGACAATGGATTTTGCTGACGCGCACCGAGTGTATTTGTTGCGAACAAGGGCATTTTTGTGCCGTCGTTTTGCATCGTCTTATGCAGTGCCGCAGGTGTATCACGAAGGCGAATAAGGTAAGTATGAGAACCACTATCTGCCGGGCCAGCGATAAACTTTTGTGGCGGTTTAATCATCACATTGCGGCCGTCACCTTGAACGAGTAATGGCTCATCAAGGCTAGTTCTGTGTGATTCCATCTGGGCTTTAATGGCTTGTGAGTTAAAAGCCACTTTTTCTACTTTCAGTGTGTTGGTCTGTGGCGAGGAAGTCGTTGCGCCGAGACTGGCAACGTACATCGCTGTTAAGGTTGCTAATGCAGTTTTAGCAAAAACCTTGTTAGAACGTTTCATGTCTGCATCCTGTTGAATAGATGATTGTTATTGGATTTTGTGAATAAATATTCACGCTAGGGAGTTATAGCAACTTCAAAAAGTGGTGGGTATTAGGGGAAACCCTAGTATGAAGTGTTTCCAACTCATTATCTTGACGATGATTTGGTGAGCGGGGTATGGTTGCGCAACGAATTATTACGTAGAAAAAATATTGAAATTTCTTGCATTTATTGTCTTTTTATTGGGGATGCACAATGCGGCCGCGAACATGAGTTTTCGCCATGTTGGCGTCGATGTAGAGTCAATAATCGATATAGAGTTTGATAGCGTAGGAATTATGTGGCTGGCTACTCGTGAAGGAGTATATCGATTTGATGGCAGTCGGTTGAAACATATCTCTTCTGAGAGCGGTTTATCGGACGATGATATTCGCTCCTTGACTGTAGATAAGCACGACAATATTTGGATAGCGACCAATGCAGGTGGCCTCAATGTTTTTAACCCGCGTACCGGTTCAGTGAAGGTGTACCGGCATGCCCAAAGCAAACAGTCATTGTCAAACGACTCTGTGTATGACGTGGCATTCGTTGGTGATGATACAGCATGGGTAAGTACGCAAAATGGACTAAATCGACTCGATATTAGCCAAGGTACATTCACTCGCTTCTTTCATAACAGCCAAGACCCAAATAGCCCTTCGTCCAACTATGGGTATTCATTGTTTGTAGATGATGTACAAAGGTTATGGTTGGCGACACTTGGCGGTGGTGTGTCGGTATACGATGCCAGCACCCAAAAGTTTGAGCAAATATGGCTGAGTAAACACACAGGCATAAAGGACAGTGATGGCGTTTTCGCGATAAGACAGCTTGGCACTGATCGCTTTGTATTTGCTACTCGGTCTGGCTTGTTTACCTATGATCATAGGCAACATTTGCTTGAGGCTGTTACTGTTTCAGATTCGTTCACAGACACACTCGGCACGGTGACTGACTTAGCCCAAGATGGCGATAAGATTTTTGTGTCTACTCTTGGGCAAGGCGTATTTATTTTTGATAGCGTAACCGGCAATTTAGCGCCCGCTAGTTCAGTGGCGCTAGGAGTACGATTACAACTACCTGCTGTGCCTATTTATAGCCTTGCCTTACACCAGTCACAGTTGTTTATCGCCACGCTAAGTAAGGGGCTGTTTAGTGCCCGTACTAACTACAATGACATTCAAGCGCACTTGATGCGCACGGATGCTATGGGGATCTCACTAACATTACCAGCGCACTTACACTCGCCGAAGGCCAACAGGTGTTTGGTAGTTTTGGTGCCGGATTAATGGGCGATGATGGTCTAGGTGGCTTGCAAAAAGTAGGGCAAGCAGTCGCAAACACGCTTGCTGATAAGCCGATTAAGCGCCTTATGGCGCAGTACCCAGAGCTCACTAAAACGGGCATTTTGGCCGTTGAGTATGACCACAACAGACAGAAATTTTACTTGGGTACCACCTTGGGATTATGGGTGCTTGACCTCAATGCTGAGCAAGTGGCCAAATACAGTGAATATCGGCAACTTGATATTGGCTACGTTAACGCTGTACACATTGATAATAATGGAGATGTGTGGTTTGGCAGCGGTGGCTTGGGATTAATGTTGTTATCAGGAAATAAAGAAGTGCTAATTCGCTTTAACGAGCCACAGGCACCCAGTGCTGGCCTGTTAGGCGACTATGTTACAACGCTTCTTCGTGACGGCCGAAATTTATGGGTTGGCACACGCTCTAATGGGTTGAGTCGATGTCAAATACAGCCGTTAAAATGTACTACAATAGAGGCGTTAAGCGGCCAAGCATCACATTTTAATATTACCTCAATTACCAAGCTTCGTAACGGTAATATCATGTACGCAACACGTGGTGGCGGCGCGTTCGAGGCTAGCCACACAGGCACACAGAACGTTCACTTCACCGTGGAGCAAGGGCTTAGTTCAAATATTGTGCTGGCCATTGAAGAAGACAGTGATGGCAGTGTGTGGCTAGCGACGGCTAAAGGACTGTCTCGTCTGAGTCAATCTCGCCAAGAGGTTGTTAATTACCCTATAGATGAGTTGGTTGGAGCCTCGCAATTCAATGCGCATGCGAGTACGCAAAACAATACCCACCTCTTTTTTGGTGGCCTTCAAGGGGTTGTTAGGATAAATAAACATACCCAGATGCCAACGTATAATGAGCACCCTCTGATCCTTGGCGCCAAGATCACAGAACAACAACGAACACGCGTGACAAATACCAACAACGCCTTGTCGGTTGGTCCAAGAAGTATTGTGGAGTTGGACTTTGCGCTATTAGATTACGCGCTAGGCACAAAGGAATACGAATACCGCTTGAATACCCATGAACCTTGGCAGGCGATTGGTACAACACACCAATTTTTGTTGCACCATTTATCCGCTGGTCAATATCAAATCCAAGTACGAAGTCGAGACTTCGCTGGACGCTGGCAGCACAGCAAACCTTTATTTATCACGGTCACCCCCCATTGGTGGCAGACTACTTGGTTTGCCTTAGCTGTTTTTGGCAGTGTGTTTGCTGTTATGTGGTGGTGGCACACAATGAGAACGCAAAAGCTACATCAACGTAACCAAGGGCTATTGCGTCTTCAAGAGCTAAAGCAGCGTACAAAAGAGCAAGAAAGGCAGCACCTTTCCAGAGAACTGCATGATGAGATAGGGCAGAACTTAACAGCTTGTAAGCTAGGTTTGCAGATGCTCAATCTTCAAAATGACGGCACGCTGATTTATAAACAAGTAACGGGCAGTGTATCATTGCTCGATAAAATCATTATGCAGACCAGAGATTTAACTCAATCTCTACGGCCGCCAATGTTGGATGAATTAGGGCTATATGCCGCACTAAGCAATTATATTGCAGACGTGAAAAAACGTACCGCCATAACGATTTCGCTGAATTTAGAGCCCGACATAGAGTCGCGAATAAGCGCGCATGCGGAGCTGGTTTTTAGAGTTGTGCAAGAGTCGGTTAACAACGCCTTAAAGCACGCACAAGCGACCAAGATTGCAGTAACTATATCAGCAGACAACGCAGTGATAATTTTGCGAGTGAGTGATGATGGTGTAGGAATTGATCTTAAAAGCATAGAGCGTTGTATACGTAGCGGCAAACACCTTGGCTTGCTTGGAATGCGAGAGCGTTTGCATCACGTCGATGGCAACTTACATATCGGCGCAGGACAGCGAAATGGCTGTGTTATAACAGCAAGGATCCCATTTGAATGACAGTGATAAACAGCTTAGTCATGGCAGACGACCATGAGCTTGTACGATCTGGGCTAAAGAGCCTTATTCAACAAGCGTTTTGTGACACTCCGATAATCGAAACAGGTCGAGGGGACGAGGCTTTGGCGCTGATCCTAGCTCATAAGCCATCTTTGGTGCTGCTTGATGTTACTTTGCCATTGATGAATGGGTTGGATGTGGTCGTCAATGCGCGTAAATCAGGCTTTAAGGGTAAAGTGATTATGTTGTCTATGCATCATTGGCCTAAATATGTGGCTCGGGCGTGGCTCAATGGAGCAAACGGCTATGTGCTAAAGGACTCAGCGTTTGAGGAGTTGCTGGTGGCAATCGACAAGGTCATGGCACATGAGCGTTATTTGTCTCAAGGGATCAGTTCTCAATCTGTTGAAGATGTATTGGAGTATATGGACTCTACTCAAGAGGAGCTGCTGACACCAAGGCAACGACAAGTATTGCAATTGGTCGCCGAAGGTCACTCGTCAAAGTTTATTGCCGAGCAGCTCAATGTCAGCATAAAAACGATTGAGGCCCATCGTAGCTCTATTATGAACCGCTTAGGTATCCATGACTTAGCGGGGTTAATCAAGGCGGCGATTAGTTTAGGCATTACGCAAGTAAACTAATCACAGTGTTTGTGCTGATACTGGCGCGGGAGTTTTTTACGTTATTTATGCCCAGTTGCTTTAAAGCGCACACGGTATTCTCGCGGTGAAATCGACAGGTATTTTTTAAAGTTGTGTCTCAAGGTAACAGCTGACTCAAAACCGGATTGCTCAGCAATGTATTCAATCGAGTGTTGTGTACTTTCTAAAAGGGCTTTTGCCACGTCTAATTTGCGCTGCATGAGCCAATGCAGCGGCGTCATCTTGTAGTGTTTTATGAACTGTCTATCGAAGGTACGTCGGGTCATATTTGCCTGGGCGGCGATGTCAGTAATGCTAAGCTGGGGCGTTAAATTGAGTACCGCCCAGTCTAAGGTGCTGGATAACACAGACTTGGCAGTTTCTAGCGGCTTTTCGACAAACTGAGCTTGCCCTCCGCTTCTATGCGCCGGTAACACCAGCCGGCGGGCGACACTGTTAGCAATCTTGTGGCCGTAATCTTGGCGGATAACTTCAATGCCAAGGTCAATCCCCGCCGCGCTCCCTGCCGAGCAGCCGATAGCGCCGTCGTAGGTGTATAAAATATCTTCCCGGTAAATAACATCAGGGAAACGTGCACGAAATTCATCGCTGTATCGCCAGTGCGTAGTTGCCTCGCGAGCATCCAGTAAGCCCAAAGCGGCTAATAAAAATGAGCCTGAGCAAAAGCTGATAATACGCCCGCCAGCGTTGAAGTGTTTCAATACTTCTTGGCGAACTGTGTCATCAATCTTTTGTGCTTCCATCGGGAAACTCGGGATAACCAATAAATCACATGGCGCTAATTGATTGACGTGCTCGCATATAAAGTGCGAGCTGCACAAACCTTCAAACGTGCTGTTAGTTAAAGACACTATCTTAGTTTGATACCAATCTTTGATGTCTTCTCTTGGTAGGGCAAATAACTCGACGGCACAGGCAAGTTCGAACAAAGATAACTTTTCTAATAGCAAAATGGTGACCTTCATTGCTCAGTGCAGCCTAGTGTTGGTTTGTCTATATATTATCGATACTAGTCTAATTGGACGATTTTATGAAGGCTTGTTTAGTTCAATAATGTCAGTGTGAAAGCAAGCAGATGAATAAAAAAACTGGAGTGACTATGAAATCGAATGTGATCAGACCCAGACCTGCATCAAGTGATGAAGCGTTAGCGTATTTTCAGTCGAAGCTGAGATTTGAAACGGATTGCTGGGATGTGCATTACGCAATGAATAACAATCTATTTGATTTTGTGTTGTTGGATGTCAGAGGATTAGAGGTCGCCAAAAAAGGTTACATCGAAAGCGCGATCTTGATGCCTCATCCCACCATTACCCAAGCGCGTTTAAAAGATTACCCCGAAGACACCGTGTTTGTTGTGTACTGTGCGGGGCCTCATTGTAACGCCACGGAAAAGGCGGCGATTAAGCTAGCTAGGTTGGGGCGCCCAGTCAAAAAAATGATTGGTGGGGTAACGGGTTGGCTTGATGAGGGCTTTACTCTGACTACTGGCGTATAATGTGTTTATAAAGCCCTGCGCAGACAAATTACTCCCAACTGCTCAGTTTTTTCCTTAAGGTTTCAGTTTTGTCTGGGTAGGTGTAAATCAGATTTTTACGTTCACCTTCATCTTTTTTTAAGTTAAATAAAAATTGTGAGTGGTTGTCTACAAGGTATTTCCAATCACCTTGAATGACCGCTTCCATGCCTCGAGCACGCCAGTACAACGCTCTGTCATGCGAGCTTTTTGATTTTGTCGTGCTTGGCAAGAGGCTGCGGCCGTCAAGCTCACCTATTTTTAGTTGAACATTGGCCGCATCAAGCATTGTCGCTGTTACGTCCATGGCAATGGTGTTTTGCGTTACCACAACACCTTGCTTTATTTCTTTTGGCCAGCGGATAATTAGGGGAACACGAATACCGCCTTCCCAAAGTGTGCCAAAGCCATGAAAAAGATTGCCTGAATTGACAAGGTTTCGCCCACCATGATCGTAGGTAAAAATGACGAGGGTGTTGTCTGTGATGGACTCTTTATCGAGCGTGTTTAATATCTTTTCAATTCCAGAGTCCATTCGTTCAATCATGGCAATGTAGTCAGCTCGTTTTGCTCCCTCAGCGCTCCAATCCTCTCGCCATTGCTCTTTTGCTAAGTCGGGATGTTGGTAGGGTGGTAATCCTCCATTATAAGAAAGCATCACGAAAAATGGGTTAGCTGATTTTTCTTCGATAAACTGGATTGCTTCTGCTGTAACTAAGTCAGCTAGGTAACCGTCTCGGTGCGTCAATGAGTCATTTAAAAGCAAGCCTTGTTGGCCCCTAGAAGTTAGATGAGTATGCTGATTAAGCACCCAAGAATCATAACCAAAGAAGTGATCAAAGCCATGATCATTAGGACTAAAGCCAGATTCTGAACCCAAATGCCACTTACCTAACAAAGCGGTCCTATATCCGCTGCTTTTAAGTCCCGTCAATAATTTATTGTCATCTCGATGAAGTCCGACACCACGTGATTCGTCGAATCTACTTAGCACTCGATGCGGATACTGACCACTGAACAGCGATGCTCTCGCTGGTATGCAAGAGGGTGCAGAACTATAGTGATGAGTGAATTTTATACCCTGCTGAGCAAGGGCACTAAGTGCGGGCGTTTTTATGTCGGTGCCACCAAATGGCTCAGTATCTGCGTAACCCATATAGTCAGCGACGATGAACACTATATTAGGAGAGGAAGACTGTTGCTTAGACCAACAAGATGTGGCGTTTAAGCTGCATATAACCATACAGCATGTGAGCAGAATCTGTGTCCATTTCATTTTTAAACGTTCAATCCATTTTTTAGTTGAGACATTTCACATGTTACTTGGTCTTGAATTTAAATTCGCATAAATTTTGATAGGTAATTTGTTAGTCTTTTTATATACCTACACAAAAAGGAATAAGGCTTTTATGTTCTTATGTTCACTTAACACCGCTTCTTTAAGGGCATGGTTATTTAGTCTTGCCACGTGCATTACATTCACTGCGACATCCGTTTTGGCAGAAGATACTCAGTTCTCTGGCACTTTGGTGGTTGTAAATAAAAAAGCGGACACGGTCAGTTTTATTGACCTTCAGAGCAGGAAAATTAAATACACACTGCCGACTGATAAAGGTCCTCACGAACTCGCAATGAGGGCTGATGGACAGTTGGCCGTCGTTACCAATTATGTCGGTGGCAATAGCTTAACGGTTTTCGATGTTCAACAGGCGAAGAAGATAAAGAGCATTGATTTGTCTCGTTATCCAAGACCACACGGTGTACTGTTTTTTAAAGACCAGACCAAAGTGGCGGTATCGTCTGAAAACTCAAACAGCGTGGTCATTGCTGATATTGAATCAGGCGAGATTGTTAAAGTGCTCAACACCCAGCAAAAAGGCCCTCACATGGTTGCTTTGCCAGAGTCTAGCGCACGTGTTTACACCACGAATATGGGTTCGAATACGGTGTCTGAATTAGACGTTGAATCTGGAGTGTTACTTCGCAAAATAACCACGCCTAACGTGCCAGAAGCAATCACTATTAATAAAGATGGCTCAGAGCTATGGGTGGGCAGTAATGAGGGCGGCTTACTCACTGTTTATGATTTGAAAACCGAAAGTGAGGTTAAGCAATGGCAAGGTTTTAGTTTTCCCTATCGCGTACTGCTCACACGCGATGAGCAGTTTGCCGTTGTTCCTGATTATAAAAACAATACTCTGGATGTGATCGATGTAAAAAATAAAGAGAAAGTTCATCGCATCGACTTCGCCGAGGGTACGGGACCGAAAGGCGTGACTTTGCACCCTAATGACCGCACGTTATTTCTATCTGCCTATGGCAAAAATAAGGTTATGGCGATCGATATATTAACGGGCAAAGTCGTGTTCGAACTACCTACAGGGGATGGGCCTGATGGCATCGGGTATTCATCATACGTATTGCCATAGTCGATAGCTAAATTTGATAAGTATAGGCTTAGGATACGCCTTGGAATCGCTTACTGGGTATGAACATGAGTACTAAGATCATGCCCAAAGGGCGCTACTCAGTCTTCTCTTTAAATTCACACAAATCTTCAATGATGCAGGAGCCACATTTTGGTTTTCGGGCTACACACGTGTAACGGCCATGGAGAATGAGCCAGTGATGCACATCAACTTTAAACTCTGCGGGAACCACTTTTTCCAGCTTTTGTTCAACCGCCACCACATCTTTACCCATGGCAAATTTAGTGCGGTTTGAAACGCGAAAGATATGGGTGTCTACCGCAATGGTGGGCCAGCCAAAGGCCGTGTTGAGAACTACATTTGCGGTTTTGCGGCCTACGCCTGGAAGGGCTTCGAGTGCTTCTCGATTTTCAGGAACTTCACCGCCGTGTTGCGCCACTAAGATCTGACACATTTTGTATACGTTATTGGCTTTTGAGTTGAACAGGCCAATGGTTTTGATAGCTTCTCGCAGCTCTTCAAGCCCTAAATCGAGAATCGCTTGCGGGGTATTTGCACGGGGAAACAGTTTACGCGTGGCTTTGTTTACGCCCACATCAGTCGCTTGCGCAGATAAGGTAACAGCGACCAAAAGTTCAAACGGCGAGCTGTATTCAAGCTCAGTTTCCGGATGCGGATTTGCTTCACGTAAACGTTCTAAAATAACGCGTCGTTTGTCTTTATTCATTACCTTGCCCCTGTTTTTGTTCTATTTTTCCTAGTTGAGCGCTTTAATCTAAGCTGGTGACTCGTGCTCGTGGTCCTTTTACTTGCTCTGCACTCGGTGCCAATTGTTTTGCCTTAATTTGGGCATCGATCACATTTTTTGCGGCAATCAATAATCCCAACCCAAGAAACGCACCTGGCGGCAAGATAGCAAGTAAAAACTGATTGTCGAAATGAATGAGGTCCATACGCAGACTCTGCGCCCACGGACCCAGTAGCAAATCAGCCCCGTCAAACAAGGTGCCTTGACCAATTAGTTCACGCATGGCACCAAGTACAACCAGAATAAGCGCAAAACCCAGTCCCATCATTAGGCCGTCCCAAGCGCTTAGAATCGGGTTGTTTTTTGATGCGAATGCTTCAGCACGGCCGATAATGGCACAGTTGGTTACGATTAATGGAATAAAGATCCCTAACGATTGATAAAGGCCAAAGGTGAAGGCGTTCATCAGCAACTGGATGATGGTTACGAACGCGGCGATGATCATGACAAACACCGGAATACGAATGTCTTTGGGCACCCAATTACGGACAACCGATACCGTCACGTTAGAGCCAACTAACACTAATAACGTTGCTAGGCCTAAGCCTAACGCGTTAGTCACCGTGCTACTCACTGCAAGTAATGGACACAGGCCGAGCAGTTGCACAAGCGCTGGGTTGTTTACCCAGACACCATCTTTGAATAGGGTTTTGTAATCACTCATTAGATTGTGCCACCTCACAACTGTTTGCAGCGTTTGCTAACTCAGAGAAATGCGCTTGAGCATAGATAACGGTGTTTTTTACAGCGCCGACAACCGCACGGGGCGTGATGGTTGCCCCCGTAAATTGGTCAAACATACCGCCGTCTTTTTTTACTGCCCAGCGTTTGTCGCCTTCGTTTAGCACTTGTTGCTGGCTAAAGCTATTGATCCAATCACTGCGTTTGGGTTCGACCTTATCGCCAAGGCCCGGCGTTTCGTTATGTTTAGTCACACGCACACCCGCCACAGTGCCATCAGGGTAAATGGCGCTGAGTAATTCAATGTTGCCGCTGTAACCGTTCGGTGCCGTACTTTGCATAACCAGCGCGATGACCTCGCCTTGGTTGCGGGCACGATACACCGTGTGTGGCTCGTTGGAGCCCAGCTCTGGGTCGGTGACCACTGTGCAATCTAAGTACAGTTCGTTGTCATAGGCTGATTCCGGTAACACTTGATGTAATAAGCCTTGCAGTTGTTTCTTTTCTTGAACTGCAATGGTAGGAGCTGTGAATTGCTGCACCAGTGTTACTGCACCTGTGGTGACCAACGCGAATGCCGTTAAAATGGCACCGTTTTTAACCATTGATGAAACAATCATGACTTCGCTCCATGGCCATACGTGCGCGGCTGGGTGTAGTGGTCAATCAAGGGCACGGCCATATTCATCAGCAATACCGCGAACGCGACTGCATCAGGGTAACCGCCAAAACTACGAATGAGGTAAACCAACAAGCCAATGGCGGCGCCGTAGATTAAGCGGCCGCGATTGGTGGTAGAGGCTGACACGGGATCAGTAGCGATGAAGAACGCCCCTAACATGGTCGCACCGCTTAGCATATGAAATGCAAGACCCGGCTGATTCCCTGAATCGAAAATATAGCCAATGCTCGCGCACAACCCAAGTGAAGCGAGCATTGCCACTGGTATATGCCAGTTGATCACGCGTTGTTGTAGCAGGACCAAACCACCCAGTAAGTAGGCTGCGTTGACCCATTGCCAACCTAGACCAGCACTTTGGCCAAAAATAGGTTTAGCCATGCTTTCAGCGACAGTCAGCCCGTGGCTAACATCTGTTTTTAGCGTGTCTAACGGAGTTGCCATGGTGACGCCATCTACGCTGGTGCGCAGTTGTTCAACACTGAAGCCTGATTGAGTGTAATTGGTAAATACCACCGATAACGCATCAATAAAACCAACAGGGCTACTGGCAAGTTCCGACACAGGCAGCCAAGCGGTCATTTGCACCGGAAAGGACACCAATAACAGCACGTAACCCGCCATCGCAGGGTTAAACAGGTTAAAGCCCAAACCGCCGTATAGCTGCTTTACAAAAACAATGGCAAAAAAACAGCCTATGACCACAATCCACCAAGGTGCCAGAGGTGGGATGCTAATTGCCAACAGCAAACCGGTAAGCCAAGCGCTGCCATCTTGAAGTGTTGGCCAAACCTTGCGGCCACGGATCACCAGCATTGCGCTTTCAAATACGGTGACGCACACCAAGGCGAGCGCCAGTTGAATTAACACGCCAGTGCCGAAAAAGTAGCATTGCGCGAAAATGCCAGGAATAGCGGCGATGGCCACCATTAACATAATGCGAGTGACGGACTTTTGGCTGTGTTTGTAGGGTGAACTCATCATATTGAGTTTCATGATGGATCCTCGTTATCTGAGTTGTCCTGCGCTTCGCGAGCGGCCTTTTTGGCTTTTGCGCGGGCGATGGCTGCGGCAACGGCCGCCTTTTTCTTGTCGTCGCCTGATTGCGCTTGTTTAGCAACATTTTCTTCGCTGCTGGCGTCATTTGCCGCTTCAGCTTCTTGTTCCTTTGCCTGCTTCTTCGCCTTAGCTCGCGCTATGGCTGCAGCGACAGCCGCCTTTTTCTTATCTTCTGCGGAACTTGGCTGTTCATCAGAGGGGTTGGCTTGGTTTGAACTAGCATTGCTATCATCAGCCTGTTGCTGTTCTTGTTGCTTTGCGAGTTTCTTCGCTTTCGCACGGGCGATAGCTGCCGCAACGGCCGCTTTTTTATCGTCTTCAGGTGATTGAGCGGATTCTTCAGCACTTGAAGCATCCGCGTTAGGTGTGTCTTCACCTTCTTGCTGAGCTTGCGCTTTGGCTAGCTTTTTCGCTTTAGCACGAGCGATGGCGGCGGCAACGGCCGCTTTTTTATCGTCTTCGGGTGATTGAGCGGGTTCTTCAGCACTTGGAGCATCCGCGTTTGGTGTGTCTTCACCTTCTTGCTGAGCTTGCGTTTTGGCTAGCTTTTTCGCTTTCGCACGGGCAATAGCTGCGGCAACGGCCGCTTTTTTATCGTCTTGTGCTGGAGCATCTGTGTCACTTGTTTCAGATTGCGCAGCTTTCTTCGCTTTTGCACGCGCAATGGCGGCGGCAACAGCGGCTTTTTTATCGTCTTGTGCTGGAGCATCGGTGTCATTTGGTTCAGATTGCTCCGCTTTTTTTGCTTTAGCGCGAGCGATGGCGGCAGCAACGGCTGCTTTTTTATCGTCTTTAGCAGGCGCGTCAGCCCCTTCAGACTCGTGCTTTTGCTCTTTATACAGACGTGCTTTTTCTTTACGAGCCGCGCGTTCTAGTGCGACTTCGCTGTTATCTGGCTCAAGTGCTGCACCGGCTTTTTTCGCTTTTGCACGCGCAATGGCGGCGGCGACTTTGTCTTTTTCATCGCCTGAGTCGGCCTTTTTCGCTTTTACGCGGGCCAGTGCTTCAGCCACTTTTTCTTTGCTTTGGCTATCTTTTGCAGCGCTTCGGCTTGGGCGTTTATGGCGATTACGACGTTCTTCTTGTTCACGCTCTAATCGCTCCTTGCGTGCTTCAAAACGCTCTTTGGCGCGATCTGACTTCACTTGTTCGATTTGCTGTTCACGAATTTCCGCTTTGGCAACACGGTAGTATTGCACCAAAGGGATTTCACTTGGGCATACATAGGCACAGGCGCCGCACTCTATACAATCAAATAACTGATGTTGTTCGAGTTTTTCATATTCTTTGTTTTTAGCAAACCACTGTAATTGCTGTGGCAATAAGGTTGCAGGGCAGGCATCTGCACACGCGCTACAACGAATACAGGCGCGCTCCGAGCCACTTTGCGGCATTTCCGCTTCAGTAGGCGCAAGGATACAGTTAGTGGTTTTTACTACGGGAATGCGCACACTGGGCAGCGTAAATCCCATCATCGGGCCGCCCATGATGACGCGTTGCATCGGTTCTGGTGTGAAACCTTGTTGCGTTAACAGGTGCTTTATTTCGGTGCCCAATAACGCCCACACATTGCGTTTTTGCGCAAGGGTGTCGCCGGTCACCGTCACCACACGTTCAATAAGTGGCTTGCCTAATTCAACTGCTTGCTGAATGGCATACATAGTCCCGACGTTCTGTACCAGCACGCCGATATCAGCGGGAATACCGCCAGCAGGCACTTCCTTGGAAGTTAGAATTTGAATAAGTTGTTTTTCGCCACCTGATGGGTATTTTGTTGGGATCGCTCTTACCTGCATATCATCTATGCCTTTACAGGCTTCTTGCATTGCAGCAATCGCGTTAGGTTTATCGTCCTCTATGGCGATAAGCGTAATTTTGGGCTGCAACAGATGGCGCAGCACATCGATGCCGCGAATAATTTCATCGCTGTGCGCTTGCATCAGCACATCGTCGGCGGTGATGTAGGGTTCACATTCGGCACCGTTGATGATCAGCACATCAATATCTTGTTTGGTTGCCGCTTTGATGTAGGTTGGAAAGCCTGCGCCCCCCATGCCGGATATACCGGCGAAATGCAGCACATCAATCAGACGCTCAGGGGTCATGTCGCGATAGTTAGGGTGCGGCACTAACTGACACCAAGTGTCTTCCCCGTCTGGTTCAATGACGATGCTCAACTCAGGCAGCGCAGACGGGTGCGCTGAGGGCATAGGTGTTATGTCTATGACTCGCCCCGAAGTAGGCGCATGCACAGGTACAGACCAGTTTGCAGTGGGTTTTGTAAGCGCTTGGCCTTTTAATACGGTGTCATGAATGTTGACTAATAACTGACCCTGCGCACCGATATGTTGCTTGATAGGCAACACGATTTTATCCGGTAACGGTAGGGTGTGGATAGGCAGTGAATTTGACTGGCTCTTGTTTTCCGGCGGGTGCACCCCCCCTGGAATTTGCCATAATTCTCCGCGACTGATTCGTTCTAATAAAGAGTCCAACTCACACCTCTTAATCAATTTGCGTCACGGGAATAGCGTCTAATTGCCACTTCCACGTTTGTTTGGTTTGTGCCACAGGAACCATGTCGATGCAATCGACTGGGCAGGGGTCAACACATAAATCACAGCCAGTACACTCATCAATCAGTACGGTGTGCATCTGTCTCGTTGCGCCAACAATGGCGTCAACAGGGCAGGCTTGAATACATTTGGTGCAGCCGATACATTCATCTTCGCGAATATAGGCGACTTTCTTTTCTGGTTCGGCCTGTTCACCACCGGCGAGTGGTTTTGCTTCCACGCCCATTAAGTCAGCCAGTTTTTTCACTGTGGCTTCACCGCCCGGTGGGCATTTATTGACATCATCACCGTTGGCGATGGCTTCTGCATAGGGCTTACAACCAGGGTAACCACATTGGCCACATTGGGTTTGTGGCAAAATGGCATCAATTTGTTCAACGATGGGGTCACCTTCGACGCGAAAACGCACGGCTGCGAAACCGAGGATGACACCAAATACCAGTGCTAAAATACCCAGAGCAATGAGGGCGTAAAATAAAGTCATAATTAAAACTTAACCAATCCGCTAAAGCCCATGAACGCCATCGACATTAGGCCAGCTGTTATCATAGCAATTGCGGCACCTTTAAATGGCGTCGGCACATCGGCGCCTGCCATTCGTTCACGCATCGCGGCAAACAGCACCAACACCAACGAAAAACCAACAGCAGCACCAAAGCCATAAACCGCAGACTCAACAAAACTGTGTTGTTCCTTGATATTTAATAGGGCAACACCTAATACCGCACAGTTGGTGGTGATAAGCGGAAGGAAAATGCCTAACAATCGATACAGGGTAGGTGATGTTTTTTGTACTACCATCTCAGTGAACTGTACCACCACCGCAATGACCAAGATAAAGCTCATGGTGCGAAGAAAAGTCAGTTCAAGGGGCAATAGAATATATTGATTGACCAAATAACTGGTTACCGATGCCAGCGTTAGTACAAAGGTGGTCGCCAAAGACATGCCCACGGCGGTATCTAATTTACTCGATACGCCCATAAACGGACACAGACCTAAGAATTGTACAAGAACGAAATTGTTAACCAACACGGTACTGACAAGCAGTAAGAGATATTCCGTCATAGGCACCCAAGAAACTGAAAAGAACTGCGGTATTATCCTTATTTCTCGTTCATTTCACAACAGTTACGACGGTTTTAAGGCGTGTTCAAAGAAGGGGAGTCGCGGCGCTCTGGATCGCCGCGGGAGAACACTGAGATTAAGCTTGTGTTTGCGAGCTGTCACGCACCACCAAAGAAGGCGTAAAAATTCGCTGAATGTCTTTATCTTGATTTCTCGCACCACGTGTTTTACTAAACAGCAAACGGGCTGCGTGTTGAGAAATAATATCGTTATCTTGATGTGCAGTGGTGAGCTTTGGCCAGGTTTGTTTGGAGAACGGTGAGTCTTCAAAACCTGTGATTGCTAACTCGTTTGGAATAGAAATATCCATCAAGCGTGCTGCGAATAACGCACCGGCTGCAATTTCATCGTTGCCGCCCATTACTGCAGTGATCTGTAGCGCGTTATCGCCTTTAAGTAGTTCTTTGGCACCGCTTACACCAGATTCAAACGAATACTCGCCACGGTAAATTAATTCTTCACGGTTTTTAATGCCGTTGTCAGCAAGCGCTTGCTGATAACCTGCTAAACGCTCAGATGTGGATTTGTGCTCTTCATCACCACAGATAAAAGCGATATTTTTGTGACCTAGGCTTAACAAGTGCTGTGTGATTTCGTAAGCAGCCGCATAGTCGTTCACGTAGATACAAGGGCTGTTGTCGCTGTCATCTCCACGGCCTGAGAGAATCCGCACATAATGCATGTTCATGCTATCGAGCTCGTCGATAAGTGCTTGTTGCTCAGAAAGTGGTGGAGTGAGCACTAATCCGGCGATGCGTGAGCGTTGGATCATTGTTTTGAGCTCATCTTCCATTTCGCTGTCGGCGTAACTGCAAGGGTGAATCACCAATTCGTAGCCTTCTTGGCGACAGCGTGACAGTACGCCATTTTGCATATCGATAACGTAGTAGGCGTTGGGGTTGTCGTACACTAGGCCTATGGCATAAGAAGAGGTACCGGCAAGGTTTCGTGCTGCGAGATTAGGTTGGTAGTTAAGCTCTTTGACGGCGGCCATAACGATGTCATGGGTCTTTTTGCGCACCGATGGCTCATTATTGATTACTCGCGAAACCGTTTTCATAGATACACCGGCGAGTTTCGCAACGTCATTAATAGTTACTTTCATGATTGTTTCTTATTATCTCAGCGCAGGCACAAGTACCTAGCCTTTTGTTATGTAATCGTGTGAGCCAAATTAGCTCGCTATCATTTTTCAATCTTAATGCTATGAGAGTTTAACCGTCTAAAATTTATAGCTAGCGGTCAAAAGCTGAGTGAAAAACGCTGTTGAAATTTTAAGCCAACAAAAATGACTGTAAGACAAATTTTCATTGAGTGTATCTAAAGTTATAAAAAATTAGCAGAGAAAATTTCATTTTTTCCACATGATACCGGTGTCAAAGATGAAAATATGCGCTATCATTCCGCAAATAAAATCAAAAATAAGCCATTTGACAGCGTTGTCATTTTAACTTAACGTTTACGTCCCAATGGCAATATGCAGTATTTGATGCAAGTGGTTACGCGCTTATTGTTCACGAAGTTACATAAAAATGTCGTGATAATGAGGCAAAATTAAATCAAACGTCGAAGTACCCACTTAATCAGTTAGGAATCCGAGGAACAAAAAATGGTAGCAAGTCGTTCACAATTAACGAGTTGGCAAGCACTTGAACAACAGGCTCAAGAGCTTAAAAGCGCACACCTAAAGCAATTATTTGCACAAGATGTAGACCGTTTTTCGACATTTTCTTTAGAAATTCCAGGCGTATTGTTTGATTATTCGAAACAGTTAATCACAACAGCTGTTCGTGATTCACTCGTCGCACTTGCTGAGCAATGTGAGTTGGGCCTATGGCGCGACAAAATGTTCAGTGGTGAAAAAATTAACATCACAGAAGACCGCGCGGTGTTACACACAGCGCTTCGTAACCGTGCAAAAACACCCGTATTGGTGGATGGTCAAAACGTGACTGAGCAAGTTGAAACTGAACTTGCCAAAATTAAAGTATTTGTAGAAAAAGTACGTTCAGGTGCATGGCTTGGTTATACAGGCAAAGCGATTAGCGATGTTGTAAGCATCGGTGTAGGTGGTTCTAACCTTGGCCCACAGATGGCAACTGAAGCACTCGCAAGTTATGCTGACGACACTTTGAAAGTTCACTACGTGTCAAACGTGGACGGCGTGCAAATTGCTCATGTGCTCAAAACACTTAACCCAGAGACGACTTTGTTTGTTGTGTCTTCTAAGACCTTCACTACATCTGAAACGATGACTAATGCGGGCACAGCAGTGCAGTGGTTAACGGATGCATCAGGTGATGCAGCGGCTGTTGCAAAACACTTTGTTGCCGTAAGCACAAACTTAGAAAAAACGTCTGCATTTGGCATCGCTGATGAAAACGTATTCACTATGTGGGATTGGGTCGGCGGTCGTTTTTCCATGTGGAGTGCGATAGGCTTACCTATTGCTTTGTATCTCGGTTATGACACATTTATCGACGTGCTTGAAGGTGCGTTTGAAATTGACCAGCATTTCCAACAAGCGCCTTTGAGCGAGAACATTCCTGTTTTGATGGGATTGCTCAGTGTTTGGAATACGAGTTTCTTAGATCACCGTGCTCAAGCGATTTTACCTTACGACCAAGCATTGCACATGTTGCCTGCTTACCTTCAACAAGGTGAGATGGAAAGTAATGGTAAGTCAGTGAATTTTTCCGGTCAGAATGTTGATTACACAACGGTGCCATTGATTTGGGGTATGACAGGTATTAATGGTCAACACGCGTTTTACCAGTACCTGCACCAAGGTACGACTATCGTACCTGCTGATTTCATCGGCTCTGTGCAGCCGCAACACGATGTTGATGACCATCATACTATTTTAATGTCGAACTTCTTCGCTCAAAGCGAAGCCATGATGAATGGCGTTAATGCTGAAGAAGTACGTGCAGATTTGCGCGCTAAAGGCTTGAGCGAGCAACGAATTGAAGAACTTGTTGAGCATAAAGTTCACCAAGGAAATCGCCCTACAACATCTATTATATTAGATAAAGTAGATGCAAAAGCATTAGGTCGTCTAATTGCGATGTACGAGCACAAGATTTTTGTACAAGGGATCATCTTAGAGATTTGTTCTTTTGACCAATGGGGTGTCGAGCTGGGCAAAGGCCTTGCAAAGAACATTGAGTCAGAATTGCGTGACAATCGTGTAGGGGAGCACGATAGTTCGACGCACGGACTCATGGCGTATTATCAAGCTAAACGTCAGTAACAATTTTTGCTGCATGCGCAGCACAGCCGAGTAGCGCTGAGAGGCTTGGCGATTTTAGATGTAAATCGCTAAGGCTTTTATCCCAAGCGGGACAGCACACAAGAATACCTTTGAACGGGTAGCGCTGGAGTCTTTAGGGCCTGTATGTTTGTGAGAGGATATACAGACTCCCTAAGACTCATTTATTCCCAAGCTCCGACAGCTAAGCTCTTAGTGTCGGAGCTTGCCTTTTTCGAATATGAAAAAGCTTACTCTAGGTGCATTAAATTATGCATTACGAGGACAATATCCAAGGGCGATAATGTAGAATATCAACCAGCCCTATAGTCACAATTATTATGTTCTGTTGCCCAAAGGGGCAGGAGAATCAAGCAAACAGGTAGAGAGTAAATCATGCTAAATCCTTTTGATATTATCATTTTTGGTGGTGGCGGTGACCTTGCACTTCGCAAGTTGTTGCCTGCTATGTATCGCGCTTATCAGGAAGGCAACTTACCTCAGGGAACGCGTATCTTGCCGACAGTACGTGGCGCAGATAAGCGTGACGAATACATTGAAACTGCGCATGAAGCGATGAAAGAACACCTGTCAAAAGGTGAATACAATGCGAAAGATTGGAAAGCATTTGCGCAGTACTTAGTACCCGTGGTTGTGAATGTAACCGAAGCAGACTCACTGTGGGACGAATTAAAAGCAACGCTAGATGAGCACGAAGAAGACAAGTCTCGCGTGTTCTATTTGTCATTGCCGCCAGCAGTCTATGGCAAGTGTTGTGAAATTTTATCTACTAAAGGCCTAATCACTGAGACATCTCGTGTGGTTGTGGAGAAACCAATCGGTTATTGCGGCAAATCAGCAGAAGAAATTAACGCAAAAATCGCGCAATATTTCACAGAAGAACAAGTGTTCCGTATTGACCATTACCTCGGTAAAGAAACAGTGCAAAACCTTATGGCACTGCGTTTCTCAAACTCGGTGTTTGAAAACCTGTGGGATGCCAAGACCATCGACAATATTCAGATCAGTATTTCTGAAACTGTGGGTCTTGAAAGTCGTGCTGGTTTTTACGATAAAGCCGGCGCGTTGCGCGACATGATCCAAAATCACTTGTTACAGCTACTGTGCTTAGTGGCAATGGAATCTCCGCACAAGCTGACAGCGAATTCAATCCGTACTGAAAAGCTCAAAGTACTCGAAGCGCTTCGTCCTCTGGTCGCTGAGCAAGTAGACCAAAATATCGTACGTGGTCAGTATGTACCGGGCGATCTTGATGGCAAATTAGTACCAGGTTACCTAGAAGAACTAGGCGAAGGTTCAAGTGCGACAGAAACATTCGTTGCGATCAAAGCGCACATTGATAACTGGCGTTGGGCTGGTGTGCCATTCTACCTTCGTACTGGTAAACGCATGAAGAAGCGTTGTGCGGAAATCGTGGTGGAATACAAGCCGGTTTCGCACAATGTGTATGAACAAAGCGTAGGCCCAATTCAGCCAAATCGTTTGGTTATTCGTTTACAACCAGAAGAAAGCATCAAGCTGACACTGATGTCAAAGCGTCTTGATAACCTTGAAATGCAACTAGAGCCAGTGACGTTAAACATTGAACTGTCTGAGTCTTATTCAAATGGCTTCCACTCAGATGCGTACAAGCGTTTGATGCTTGATGCTGCGGCAAACAACCCATCACTGTTTATCCACCGTGATGAAGTGCGTCAAGCATGGCAGTGGATTGATCCAATCATCGAGCGTTGGCAAGAGAAAGGTGTTCCTGCATTGTACCGCGCTGGTACGTGGGGCCCAGAAGATGCGGACGAGCTATTGGCTGAAACAAACCATCGTTGGTTCAACACAGGTGAGGGCGCATAATGGCGAATATTACCGAGCGTTTTTTTGATTCAAAAGAGCAAATGACCGAAGCCTTAGCTGCATCACTTGAGAGCCGTTTGACAGACGCATTGGCATCATCACAGCGTGCATCATTGATGGTCTCAGGTGGGTCATCGCCTGCACCAGCCTACAAATACCTATCGGGTTTGGATATCGCTTGGAACAAGGTTGATGTCGCTATGGTTGATGAGCGTTGGGTTGATGCAGGGCACGATAAAAGCAACGAACAGTTCATCAAAGGTACTTTGTTGCAAGACAAGGCCGCCGCAGCCAACTTCATCACCATGAAAAACGCTGCCGCAACTGCTCAGGAAGGTGTTGCTGAGTGTGAGCACGCGTATCAACAAATTCAACGTCCTTTTGATGTAACAATTTTAGGCATGGGACCGGATGGTCACACGGCTTCATTGTTCCCGCACGCTGAAGGCTTAGAAGTCGGTTTAACTTCAGACCAATTAGTTTGTGCTATTAATGCAATTGAGAGTGAAGTGACGGGCTCTATTACAGAACGCATGACCTTAACACTCAACGCTATCGCTCACTCTAGGGTTGTAAAACTCTTGATCAGTGGTGAAGAAAAGCTGGCTGTTTACAAAGAAGCAAGCGCTGGCGGAGATGTTAATGCGATGCCTCTTCGCGCGGTACTTCAGCACCCAGATATTGAACTCGAAGTATATTGGGCGCCATAAGGCGACATTGATTTTGATTTAAAAACGCAGTCTTGGCTGCGTTTTTTTATATCCCAAATATGCCTTGCTATACAGCGCCTTAGCGAGACGATGTAAAATATTACGGACAATCGTCTGCACCACAGTAGGGCAAAATCGTTTTCAACACTCGCCGCAGTCTTTACATTTGAATGATGTTTTGTGCTATATTCCTCCGCGTTTCAATCTGACTTAACCGATTTACACTGACTTATAATCCATAAATTTCAATTAGTTAAATATGCATTAGTGCTTTTTTTAAACTAAAAAGACAAAAATATGTAGCGAAATTGTAATTTTGGGTGTATGGTTTGTTAGTAGATGACAGCGTTGTCATCATCACTGGGCAGAAGTGATTTGAAAATCAACAAAATGATTCAAGGGGAATCCTGTGTTAGCTAAAAATTTTAAGAAAAGCTTATTAGCAGTGAATGTTAGCCTTGCAGTAGGCGCTGGTTTTTCCGGCGTTGCAGTGGCAGCAGACGCACAAACTCAAGCAAAAGAAGACGTAGAAGTAATCGAAGTACGTGGTATTCGCCGCTCTTTAGCAGCTGCAATGAACACCAAGCGCTTTGCGAACTCAGTAGTTGATGCGGTATCTGCAGAAGATATCGGTAAGTTCCCAGACAGCGATGTAGGTGAAGCACTTGGTCGTATCTCTGGTATCTCAGTAAACCGTCAATTCGGTCAAGGCCAGCAAGTATCAATCCGTGGTGCGTCAGCTCAGCTTACTCGTACACTTCTAAATGGTCACTCAGTTGCTTCGACGGGTTGGTACGACCAACAAGCAATCGACCGTAGCTTCAACTACACATTGCTTCCACCTGAACTAGTAGGTGGTATTGAAGTATCTAAGTCTTCACAAGCAAACACAGTTGAAGGTGGTATTGGTGGTACGGTTAACGTTAAAACACGCAAGCCACTTGACCTAGATGCGAACACTATCTTTGGTGGTGTTAAAGCGGACTACGGTACAATTTCTGAAGAAACAGATCCAGATGTATCAGGTCTTTACTCTTGGAAAAATGACGACGAAAACTTTGGCTTCTTATTTGCAGCTGCATACTCAGAGACAAACTACCAGCGTAACGGTATTGAATCGCTAGTGGGTTGGGGTGACATCGTTCCGACTACATTCCAACAAGAGCGTGAGCGCACAGCAATTAATGCTGCATTCCAGTACCGTCCTACTGATAATCTTGAGCTTGGCTTAAATGTAATGAGCCTTGAGCTTTCAGCTAACAACGCTAACACGTCACTATTCGCTATCTTCCCAGATGACAAAGCGGCTGCATGTGAGCAAACAAATGCGTCTGGCACATGTACTTTCTACCGTCGTACAGCGGGTGACGCTAACCCTGGTTGGGCGCAAACATGGGCACGTGCTGGTTCAATGACATCAGACACAGTTGATTTCGACTTCAAATACGTGGGCGATAACTTCGAAGTGTCAGGTCGCTTCGGTAACACGCAATCTGACGGTGGTACTGACCTAACAGCAAACTACGGTTTCTGGCTAGGTACTCCTGCTGATTTTGCTGGTACATACGACGCAACAGGCGATGTAATCCAAATTGACATCGCAAACAAAGAATTTGACGCAAGTGACTTCACGGGTGAGCTTTCTCCAGCGGGTTGGTCACTTAAGAAACAACCTAACTCAGATGAAGAAACGTACGCACAAGTTGACTTCTCTTTCCCAGTAGACTTCGGTGCAATCACTGCAGTTAAAACGGGTTTCCGTTGGGCTGACCACGAAGTTACACAAGAAACGTGGGGCGCTAACCTAGTTGACTCACTACCGGTAAACAGTGCTGACAAGTATTTCTCAGGCACTATGTCTTCAGGTGCTGGTTTCACTCTTCCAGAGCCTAACCTAGATGCAATGATTAGCGATGGTTACGCGGCAATCGCAAGCTTCGATGACACATCAGCTGTTTACAAATCAGGTTACGGTACAATTCAAGAAGAAAACTTCGCACTATACGTAATGGCTGATTTCGAAGGTGAAGCGTTCCGCGGTAACGTGGGTCTACGTTATGTTTCTACCGATGCAGAGTCTGATTACTTCGACCTAGACGCAAACGGTAACTACGCAAATGCGCTGAGCACTGACAAAGCTGATTACGATGAAGTGCTTCCTAGCGTGAACATCGCATTCGATCTTGCTGAAGACGTAATCCTACGTGTATCTGCTGCACAAGTAATGTCACGTGCTAACTACGCTGACATGTTCTCAGCATCTACACTGGCTGGTTACAATGACGGTACAACAGGCAACGAAGTACTGAAAAAAGGTAACATCGGTCTAGAGCCGTTCAAAGCAACGCAAGCTGACTTCGGTATCGAGTACTACTTCGATAACGACGCCATGTTCAGTGCCACTTACTTCATCAAAGATATCTCAAGCTTCACTAAGACTGACCAAGTTCTTAACCAAAGCATCGGTATCGTTGATAACGACTCAGGTGTAGATAGCTGGACTATCGCAACGATGGGTACAGGTAGCGGCGGTGAGATCCAAGGTATCGAACTACAGCTACAAGATGGTTTCGACAATGGCCTAGGTTACCAAGTGAACTACACGCTTGTTGACTCATCAGCACCAGAAGAGAACTTCCCAGATCGCGTATCACAGTTCACTGATTCATCTGATCACACTGTGAACCTTGTGGGTTACTACGAGACTGAAGACTTCAACATCCGTCTAGCGTATAACTGGCGTTCAGAATACATGATCCGTGAATTACCAGGTTTCTACGGTAACCGCGAGCATCAAGACTACGGCACACTTGATTTAAGTGCTAAGTACTCAATCACTGATAGCCTAGACGTTACATTTGAAGCTGTTAACTTAACAGAAGAAGACAGTGTTCAACTAGGTGTTGCTGAAGGTGATGTAGACGTTAAGCCTGAATTGAAAGATGGCTACCCTGCATGGTTCTTCGAAGGTGAAGCACGTTACAAACTCGGCTTACAATTCCGTTTCTAAGCCGTGCGCTGTGAAAAAGCCAGAGACTTGTCTCTGGCTTTTTTTTGCCTTTTGTTCAGAGAGTTACAGCATTGGCTCAGCTGAAAGTAGGGCGAACCACAGGCACGAAAAAGCTCAGCAAGGCCCAGCTTTCTCATTACATTTTTGCTAAGCCATTTTGCCGTATCTTTGCAATTAACTCGCGGTTGGATTGCAGTTGGCTGCGTACATGATTGGCCTTTGCGGCGATAGCATGGTGCAAGCTATTGAGGTTCTTGCTACGGTGATTAAACACCGAATTTGATAACTGAGTTTTAAAGTCCATCCCGTACAGCACATAAAGATAATTCTCGAGGCGAAACGCATCAAACCCTTGTGGGAAATCGTAATGTGAGGGCAGGTGAGTGCGCCAGTGTTGCACGTTATCTTGCAGTTGTTGTGGCCATGTTTGCGGGTTGCGGTTATCCAGCCAAAATTGACTGTCGTCGCGGTTTGAGATGGCGTAATGTAGCTTGATAAAGCCAATCACACTCTCCCACATACCGCTTACATAGCTATTGAAGCGGTCGCTTAGTGGCGCTAATTCCTCTGTACAGGTCGGGAATTGATGCGCCAGTAATTTTGCGGTGGCATCAAATACCAATAAACCGGTGGCTTCCAGCGGCTCAACAAAACCTTGTGCTAAGCCAATGGCCACACAGTTTTTATGCCAGAACTTTTCGCGATAGCCCACCGGCATAGCGATCTCACGGGCATGTACTTGTGAGGCAGGCTTCTGTAGGTAATTTGCCAGCAATTGATGGGCTTCATCGACACTCATATGCTTGTCACTAAAGACATGGCCGACACCGCGACGAGTGGGCAATGCAATATCCCAAATCCATCCGGCTTCTTGTGCAGTTGCTTTGGTGTAAGACGGGATCACGGCATCGGGGTCGTCGTAAGGTACTTGAATTGCCAGTGCTTTGTTTACAAACAAGACATCGCTTTTATTAATAAACGGCACGTGCAGCGCTTCGCCTAACAAGCGGCTGCCAAAGCCAGAGCAGTCAACGTACAAATCAGCGTGATGGGTATTGCCCTTTGCATCTATCAGTTGATGAATCGCGCCATCGTCGCTGAGCGTGACTTTATCAATGTGGGCGAACACGCGTTTAACGCCCAGTTTGTCGGTAGCATGCTCAGCCAGTAGGGCGCCAAATTTTCCGGCGTCAAGGTGATAACCATATGCGGCCAAGCCTTGATATTCTGGGCAGCATATCGTTTTTGGGGCGAGCTCTGCATCGCATAACTGCGCCTGAATACCGACTTGATGGCTAAAGCTATTCTCTTGTTGCGCTAACCAAGCTGCGACATTGTTGTCATCTAAAATGGGGTAGTCAAACGGATGATAATAATGATGTGGCTGCTCATCTTGGGGTTTCATCCAGTTGTCAAAGCGAATACCTTGTTTGAACGACACATCACAGCGCGTGATGAAGTCTGTCTCACTGATGCCAAACTCTCTGAGTGTATGCACCATCAAAGGAACCGTTCCTTCTCCAACACCAATTGTCGGTGTATCAGGAGATTCTATTACGGTGATCTCAACACCACCTTGATGTGCAGGTTTGAGCTTGGTTGCTAGGTGATTCGCACTGAGCCAACCGGCAGTGCCACCACCGAGAATTATCACTTTTTGAATTGGCTTATTGTTCATTATTTTTCACCTATAAATGACAGCGCTGTTATTGTATCTATTCTGCGCTGTTAATACAGCCTATTAACAAATAAAGTCGACGTACAAAAGTCTTAAGTATTTTTTGCTAGGGGCGATCTCAATTCGCAAGAGATGTGTATATATGCATCGATTCACATGTTAAGATTCATGCACTAATTAAATTATTGTATTATCAAATGGATTTGACCCTAAACCCAACATTGCAAGTTCGCACACTTGATGTTCCCGGTACCCAAGAACAAGTCTTCGTCATCGATGATTTTTTGCTAGACCCTGAGCCGGTTTTGCAGTTCGCTAGAAATCACGCTTATTTCAATCCTGTAGGTGCAGATGGCACCTTCTACCCGGGTATTCGGGATCATATGCCAGCACCTTACATTCGTGTTTTAGAGCAGCTCCTCAATCAAGGCTCACATCCATTCACTTGTGGCCAAGGGCCGCAGCGGGTCACCAAATCCATGGTGAGCTTGATCACACAGCAAGCGTCACAATTATACGATGTTCAAAAGATGCCGCACATTGATAGCAGTAACGACAGAGCCTACGCCAGTGTACATTACCTCAGTGCTGAGCCCAGAGGCGGCACCGCTATTTATAAATACAGACCCACTGGCACAGTGCAAATTAACCAACAAAATCAAGAAGTGGTGTTAGCTATGATGGAGCAAGTTAAAGCGCAATCGCAAGAGCACAGTGGTTACATCAATGGTGATACGTCCTTATTTGAGAAGCTTGTCGACATCCCAGAGCGTTTTAATAGACTGGTGATTTACAAAAGTAATTTACTGCACAGTGCGCGACTTACTCACGATAAAAGCATCAGTTCATCCCCAGATGAAGGCAGGCTCACGGTTTCTTCATTTTTTAATGACCTTCAATAGTCGCACGACTAGGACACACGTTGGCTTTCTTGTAGACTAATCCTATTGCGTACAAACACTAAAAGAAATCGCGTGAACAACAAGATAAAAAGAATTGTCATCCTCGGTGGTGGCACAGCAGGTTGGCTTGCAGCCAGTCATTTAGGCGCTCATTACAAAAAGACTATCCAAGCTGGGCAATTAAGCGTGACCGTTGTTGAGTCTCCTGATGTGCCGACTGTGGGAGTGGGTGAGGGTACTGTGCCAATTATCCGCGACAGTATTCGTAGCTTTGGCATCTCTGAAATCGAGCTTATCAGTAAATGTGATACCAGCTTTAAACAAGGGATCAAATTTGTAGAGTGGACGCATAACCCTTCGCAAAAGCCCGGTGACTTCTATCACCATTTATTTGAGACTCCTCATGTTGCTCAAAGTGGTATTAATGCGCATTGGCTTCTAAACAATCAATCTATGAGTAAACACTATGCTCAGTGCGTGTCTATTCAACACGATGTGTGTGAGGCCGGATTAGGGCCAAAAGATTTGTCGACGCCTGAATTTCAGGGCATCGTGAATTACGCGTATCACCTCGATGCAGGAAAATTCACCGAATTACTCTCACATAATGCGCAGCGAAACTTAGGTGTGCAGTACATAAGTGGGCATGTAGATACCGTTAATCTCACAGACGATGGAAACATCACCTCGTTGCTCCTAACCGATGGCAATACGATTGCCGGCGATCTATTCGTAGATTGCAGTGGCTTCCAAGGTCGATTGATCAATGATGAACTGCAGGGGACGTTCGTAGATAAATCAGATGTACTGCTGTGTGATAGCGCATTGGCTGTACAAGTGCCTTACACCGATCCTAATCATGACATCAAATCTTATACTATCGCCCACGCTCAACAGGCAGGGTGGGTCTGGGATATAGGTCTCACTTCTAGGAGAGGAGTGGGTTTTGTATACTCAAGTGCTCATTTAAGTGAAGATGAAGCGTATCAAACCTTATTCAACTATCTCGGTACACAACCTGAGATGGTTAGAAAGATACCAATGCGCACAGGGTATCAAAGCCAGCCATGGCTAAAAAACTGTGTCGCTATGGGGTTGGCACAAGGATTCGTTGAACCACTTGAGGCAACAGGGTTGCTGGTGTTTGATATGTCAGCAAAATTGCTCGCGACAAAACTTCCTGTGACGCAAGATGAAGTGGCGATTGTTGCCAGCAAATTTAATAATCAAATGACCGCCATTTGGGAGGACATTGTGGACTTTATAAAGTTGCACTATTGTATTTCCAAGCGAGACGATACGGCATTTTGGCTAGATAACCGCGCACCAGAAACAATTCCGCAAAGTTTACGCGAACGTCTACAACTTTGGCGTACTCACATTCCTACTCATTTCGATTTTGAACGAACATTGGAGTTATTCAAACTCGAAAATTACCTCTATGTCCTCAATGGCATGGATTTCTGTGTTGATAAAGAGGCCATTGCGTCACGCTATATGCAGACCGAAGGTGCGCCGCAACACCTCGCAATGATTGAGCAAGCGGTTCGCCAAGTCACCAGTGCGTTACCCAAGCATCGTGCGCTGCTAGAGAGTATTAAGCAACGAGGACGTCATTAATACCTTTGTGGCGAACTTTGTTAATTGATTGTGCCACCGAATTCACTTTTGGTGGCACTGCTTTGCTACATAAAGCTACACAGCGCTTATTTTGTTTTAAACATTATCAAGGCCTTGGAATCACTCGTATAGCCTTCTATACAATGACTTTAAACTTTCACGTATTTTCTCTTCCTTTTTGTAAGCAAAACCGATAGCCTTAGGCCACAACAAGTAACAAATACGTAAATAGTATGGAGCAGTATTATGGCGGAGCAACAAGTGCAGCCTTTGCATAACGAGAAACATGCCAACACTAAAATCAAAAATGGCATCAATCTAGAATTCTTAAAAACTCAACACCTAGTACCAGTAGTTGCACACGAGTTCGGTCGTGTAGCAAATGAATTCCCAATGGCTTTCGTTAAAAACAACGAAACAGGTAAATTCCAAGCGGTAGCACTTTTCGGTCTTGAGCCAGGTGAAAACCTTTTCGTAGACGGTGACAAATGGAACGCTGGTTTCGCACCTCTTGCAGTTACTCGCTACCCTCTAGGTCTAGTTAAGCACCCAGAAGAAGAGCAGTACGGTGTAGTAATCGACGAAGCGAGCCCGCTTGTTGGTGAAGAAGAAGGCCAAGCGCTATTCGAAAACGGCGAAGAATCTGATTACCTTAAGCGTCGTAAAGAAGCGCTTATCTCTTTCATCGAGTTCACTGGCGTGACTGACGTATTCACAGAATACCTAGCTGAAAAAGAGCTTCTAGCTCCACAAACGCTAACTGTTGATATCAAAGGTGAGAAAAAAGACATCACTGGTATCTACATGATTGACGAGAAAAAATTGAATGAACTAAGCGATGAGGCTTTCCTAGAACTACGCAAGCGTGGTTACCTGGCGCCTATCTATTCATTCTTAACTGCTAGCCATCAAGTGGCTCGCCTTGCTCGTCTTAAAGCAGAGCGTAGCGCATAAGCGTGAATGAAATACGATAAAAAAACCCAGCCTATGCTGGGTTTTTTTATGTTGTTTGATTACAAAATCGGCTATTAACCATCTTGGACGAAAGTTTTACCTTTTTATTCTTGAGTAACTTTCGCCCTTGTGAAAAAATTTAAGTTTACTTAATAACCCCAAACGCAGACACGAGGATTTCGATTATGCGCATTATTTTATTAGGCGCACCAGGCGCGGGTAAAGGCACGCAAGCTCAGTTTTTAATGGACAAGTACAGCATTCCACAAATTTCTACTGGTGACATGCTACGTGCAGCTATTTCCGAAGGCACACCACTTGGCCTAGAAGCAAAGAAAGTAATGGATGCGGGTCAACTTGTGTCTGACGATATTATCATTGGCCTTGTAAAAGAACGCGTAGCGAAAGCGGACTGTGAAAACGGTTTTCTACTAGATGGCTTCCCTCGCACAATCCCTCAAGCGGACGCGATGAAAGAAAATGGCATCAGTGTTGACCATGTTATCGAGTTTGAAGTTGCTGACGAAATCATTGTTGAGCGTATGGGCGGCCGTCGTGTACACCCAGGTTCAGGTCGCGTATATCATGTTGTTTACAACCCGCCTAAGGTTGAAGGTAAAGACGACGTGACGGGTGAAGATCTAATCATCCGTGATGACGATACAGAAGAAACAGTACGTAAGCGTCTTGCTATCTACCACGACCAAACAAAGCCGCTAGTAGATTACTACCAAGCAGAAGCTCAAGCTGGCAACACGCAGTACCACAAACTAGACGGTACACAAGCTGTTGAAGCAGTAAGCAAGCAACTAGCTGACCTACTAGGTTAAGCATATTGCAAATTAAGAAACCGCCGTAAGGCGGTTTTTTGATCTAAGCGCCACTTTTATTGGTATAATCAACGTCATATCAATAAAAGGAAGATGAATTTATGTCGTTAGCCCTGACGCAGCCGGCGAGTCGTTACGGTGTTTTATTGGTCAACTTAGGTACGCCTGATGCGCCAACCGCCAAAGCCGTTCGTGCCTATCTTAAAGAATTTTTATCTGACACTCGCGTGGTAGAAATACCGCCATTCCTTTGGTCCATCATTCTCAATGGCATCATATTGCCGATTCGTTCTCCTAAAGTGGCCAAAGCCTATGCGGAAATTTGGGAAGAGGGTGATTCTCCGCTGCGTGCAATCACGCATCGCCAAAGCCAAGCACTAAAAGCGTCGATTGAATCGCACCTCGGTGAATCTATCCACGTGGACTACGCCATGACGTATGGTAAACCAAGTATTCAAAGCCGCGTTGATGACATGATTGCCAGAGGCATAGATAAAATTGCGGTGCTGCCTTTGTATCCACAATATTCTGCGACTACCACGGCGGCAGTATTCGACAAGTTAAATCGTCATTTGGCAACGATTCGCAATTTGCCAGAAATTCGCTTTTTGAAACATTACTACGAGCGTGATGATTATATCGCTGCACTCGCGTCCTCTATTACAAAATATCGCAAAGAGCATGGCAGCGCAGATAAGCTCATTTTCTCATTCCACGGTATCCCTAAGCGATGTGTAAATAAGGGTGACCCTTATTATGAGCATTGTAAGGCGACAGCACACAACACGGCGAAAAAACTTGGTTTGAAGGACGAGCAATGGATGATGACATTTCAGTCTCGTTTCGGTGCAGAGGAGTGGTTACAACCCTATACCGATGAAACGCTGGAGAGTCTCGCTAAATCGGGCACTAAGACAATCCAAGTTGTATGTCCTGCGTTTGCCGCAGACTGTTTAGAAACCTTAGAAGAAATTTCTCAGGAAAACGCCGATATCTTTAAAGAGGCGGGTGGAGACCACTTAGGTTATATCCCTGCGTTGAACGATTCAGCGGAACATATTGCGGTATTGACTGACCTTGCCAAAGGTCAGCTACAAAACTGGTAAACTCAGAATAAAATAAGGGCGCTTTAGCGCCCTTATTATTAAAGTGCCTTTAACGCGGCAATCGCGTTGTCGTAATTTGGCTCTTTAGATAATTCACTCACTAATTCTTTGTACACAATCTTGTGGTTCTTATCTAATACGAACACTGCGCGGCTTAAAATGCCCATGTCTTGAATCAGTAATCCGTAATTTTCAGCAAAGTCACGCCAAACTGCATCTGACAATGTTTCTAACTTATCAATGCCTTCAGCCGCGCAATAACGTTTTTGCGCAAAGGGTAAGTCTGTGCTGATGGTGAGCATGGCCACCTGCGGGTAGTTTGCAGCGACTTGCTCGTTAAAGTGTTTGGTTTGAATACTACACACACCGGTGTCTAAGCTTGGTACTACACTTAGTAACACAGGCTTTTGTTGATAATCAGACAAACCTTTCGATTGGAACTTAGCATCAACAACTTTAAAGTCCGGCGCAGTTTGGCCAACTTCAACGCCTGTGCCGAGTAAAACAACAGGCTTTCCTCGTGCGGTAACCTTACCTGCATCTAGGTTATTAATGGTGCTACTTTGCTGTGCCACGGCACTCAAGCTAAAGGTCATTACTGCGATTGAACTGAACAAAAGTTTTTTAATCATGTTGTAGCCTTATTATTTAGTGATGTCCCATTAAAAGGAGTTTAATGGCCGACTATATTTAAATTGAGTTTATAAAATTATTTTATTAACATTGTGCTTAGTTAGTTTTAAAAAAACATTAAAAATCATTAACTCAGCTAACTATTCTACGACGTTTGTGCGAGGTGCGGTAAGTCATGAAAACCCCAGTGTTAATCTGTGATGACTCAACAGTTGCGCGCCGCCAACTCGCACGTTCATTTCCCGAAGATTGGGAAGTCCAACTCAGCTATGCCACCAATGGTCAAGAATGCCTTGCAACACTTGAAAGTGTTAAACCTGAAGTTTTATTTCTTGATTTAAACATGCCTGGCATGGATGGTTATCAAGTATTACAAGCAATTCGTGAACGTCATATCCAAGTGATTGTTATCGTTGTTTCTGGCGATATTCAACCCAGTGCTCATGAGCGCGTATTAGCAATGGGAGCGGTGGACTTTATCGCTAAGCCCTGCGATGCAAACAAGCTCGCTCAAATTATAGATCAGCATGGTATCAAAGATAGGGCAATGCGCCAGCGAATTGCGATGCAACTGGGTGAACAGCTAGATCCCGATATTCGCGATATATATCAAGAGATAACCAATGTTGCCATGGGGCAAGCGGGCGATCTATTAGCGCGCTTACTCAACGTATTCGTGAAGTTGCCTATTCCCAACGTGAATGTGCTTGAAGTAAATGAACTGGCTATGGCACTGAGATCCATCGACCAAAATGCCGCGACTTCGGGTATCTGCCAAGGTTTTATTGGCGGCGGTATTTCCGGTGAAGCGTTATTGTTATTGAACGACTCCAGCTTTAAAGAGATTGCGTCGTTGATGAATTACGACGGCGACCTGACGGATAATGTCGAGCTTGAGCTACTGATGGACGTCAGTAATATCCTCATAGGTGCTGTGCTCACGGGGCTTGCGAAACAATTGGATGTGAGCTTTTCCCAAGGCCACCCTGTGGTACTTGGACAACACCGTGAAGTGGAAGAGTTAGTGGCTACAAACCGAACGCGCTGGCAACGAACGCTCGCCATCGAGATAAGTTATGGGATAGAAGATCACGACATTAACTGTGATCTGATGTTGTTATTCACAGAAGATTCGCTTCGTACCTTGAAGTACAAAGTCGAATATTTACTGGAAGACTGATTATGCCTGCTGCAGATTTCAATATGCATGAAATCCATTGGTTAATGGATATGTTTAACACCGTTGACGTGGGGCTTGTGGTCCTCGACAGGCAATACTGTGTGTGCATTTGGAATGGTTTTATGGAGAATCACTCAGGCTTATTACCCAGCGCAGTAAAAGACAAAGAGATATTCGATTTATTCCCAAGTATTGATGAGCCGTGGTTTCGTAAGAAAACCGACTCAGTGTTTGTGCTCAAGAACCGCTCTTTTACTATTTGGGAACAAAAGCCCTATATATTCCGCTTTAAAAATTACCGTCCTATCACGGGCAAAGCGCACCACATGTACCAAAACGCCACCTTTATTCCGCTGACGAGCACCACAGGTGATGTCACCCATGTGTGCATTATTATCTACGATGTCACCGACGAAGCCGTGAATAAGATTGAGCTTGAAGAAGCAAACCGATTACTGGAGCAAGTCAGTAGAACAGACAGCCTAACGCAATTGCCTAATCGTGGTTTTTGGGAAGAAACACTCAGCAAAGAATTCAAGCGTTTAAATCGTTCCAACGGCTGCGGGTCATTACTGATTTTGGATATTGATCACTTCAAAAACATCAATGACACCTATGGGCATGCCACAGGTGATGAAGCGCTCAGGCATATTGCCAGCCTACTCAAAGCCACCTTGCGTGAAAGTGATATGGCAGGACGCTACGGCGGCGAAGAGTTTGTAGTGACCTTGTGTGACACCGATTTGGATGGTGCACAGGTGTTTGCTGAGCGCTTACGCCAACGCGTTGAAAGTACCGAAGTCGTGGTGGGTGAGTTTAAGCTCAAAATGACTATCAGTATCGGCATTGCCCAATTTCAAGATAGCTTTACACAGTACGAGCAATGGATAGAAGCTGCAGATAAGGCGCTTTATCGCTCTAAAGAAAATGGCAGAAACCAAATTTCAGTAGCGGGCGTGAAGTAAGCCGAGATAAGGCGCTCACATCGAGCTCGTTTCACCTGCTTCAACTTAGCATACACAGCCAACTTACTTGATAGAACCCGACTCATGACCAACAATCGTGAATGTTATCTTTGTTCTATTGGCTAAATTAGCAATGGAAGATACAAAGAAGTAGCCGTATTTCATATTAGAAAAAATCTGATTTATCAGAAACTAATGTACAAGACTAACACATTGCGATACAGATAATACAATTCGGTAAATCGCGACGGGAGATTAATAGATGGCGTATTTTATGTATTTCAAAACGCTAGCACTGTGTACATTGCTAGCATGGGTGTCCAATGTACACAGTGCATCTGAAGTTCCGAAACCCGATAAAAATACGCAATCCATTCCAGAAGCGACTCAATTTGTTACTCAGCATAAAGGCACGTTTAATGGTCAAAAGCTGAGTTACAAGGTTGTCGCGGGTGAAACCTATTTATTGGATAAAAACGAAGAGCCTACCGCCTCTATCTTTTCATTTGATTACACAGTCGCAAGCGAAAAAAATAGGCCGGTCACATTTATATGGAATGGGGGCCCTGGTTCATCTTCTAACTGGTTACACATGGGGGCCTATGGGCCTAAACGTATTGTTGTGCCAAGCGATGCCGCGCATCCAGGGACAGCTCCCTACCAAATGAAAGAAGCGCCAGAGACCATTCTAGATGTTACTGATATGGTTTTTGTTGACCCTGTCGGTACTGGGTATTCTCGCGCTCTGGGAGGTACCCCAAGTAAAGCGTTTTGGGGGTTAAATGAAGACGCAACCTCCATGGCCGACTTTATCGCGCAGTGGCTAACCGATGAAAATCGCTGGAATTCGCCAATATTCTTGTTGGGAGAAAGCTTTGGAACGACCAGGGCAGCAGCTGTCGCTAAAGTCCTCATGGATAAACACCTAATTAATGTTAACGGCATAATTTTTGTTTCCCAAGCATTGGACTATCAAGGGTCAAGCCCTTATGTCGATGACAACATTATCTCTTACATCACCTATATACCGACATTAGCAGCAACAGCTTGGTACCATGAAAAAGTGGACACAAGTGGCAGCTTTGATGCGTTTATAACAGCGAGCAGACAGTTCGCCGTCGATGATTTACTGCCAGCATTGTTTAAGGGCAATGCCCTCACCTCGGATGAAAGAGCGCGCATTGTCGAGGGGTTACAGCGTTATACCGGGCTTAGTAAGCAATACATAGAGCGGGTTAATTTGCGTATAAACGCATTTAGATTTGCTAAGGAGTTGTTGCGAGAAGAAGGGGTGTCAATTGGCTTGCTTGATGGACGCTATAAAATGGATGAAAGAGATGATGTGGCTGCCGACCCTAAAAAAGATGCTGCAACTGTCATTTCACCGGCCTACAAAGCCGCATTAATGCACTATATGCGCACAGAGTTGAATGTGGAGTGGAAAAGACAATATTTAAATCCATCTGACCCTGAGTTATCAGCGAATTGGCGCTGGCGTAAGGCTCCAGACGGGCAAAGCTGGGAGCCAACATACGTTAATACGGCACCTGACTTATCTTACGCCCTAAGAGGTAATCCGCAGTTGAAAGTTATGGTGGCGTCTGGTTACTACGATATGGTCACACCATTTTTTGATGCCGAATATACGTTAAACAGACACGGAATATACGCTGATAAAATTGATTATCACTATTACCACGGTGGACACATGATGTATGTTCACGAACCCGCGAGACTATCACTGTTAAAAGACACTCGACACTTTATTAAAAAACAGCTGGAACAAGACTCTGAATATTAGAACCTATTTAATTGCGACAATATCTGCAATTGCTTTACCGACGTTAATAATGACGTGTTGGTACCTTCACGGCCAATTTGAAATATTCGATGCAAACGATCCGTATATTTGGGTTCGTACCAAAGGCTTCTTTCTTATGGTCTTGATAATTGCGGCTGGTTATGTGGTTTTTCTGGGGCTGCCTGCTTATTTTCTATTAAAACACATCAACAGAGTAACTTGGTGCTCTATAGGCGCTTCTGGATTTTTAATAGCAGCAATGCCGGTAGCAATATTCTTATGGCCTTATGGTTCTCCTGGTTCAAGTGCTTCTTCTAATGGGACTAATACTATGATCAATGGGGTACCAACTTTGGCTGGGTGGTTTGATTATTTGGAAGCTGTTTTATTTTTTGGTGTGTTCGGTATGGCAAGCGCATCTATATTTTGGCTACTAACCCGAAACAAACAAATTAACGTGGACTAATACCGCTTGGCTCTGTGCGTGCCTCATTGTTTTAGTCAATGAGCTTAAGCCATTATTCGGTTTTAGCTATTGAGCGATATTTTAGAGCAAGGATGACTAATTTAGTTATGAAAAGAATCTTAATGTGTTTATCAATCATGGTCCCAAGTGTTGGCTATTGTTGCCCATCATTGGATGGAGCATGGACATCATCCATAGAGAAGTTTGAATCGTTCAATAAACAATGGGCAAATATAGACGAAAAAGCGTGGTCTTTTATGATTCAAACGCAAGGGGTTGAGGTTATCAAATATAATGGAAAAAATGAGATGACCGTTAATTCCCCCGAAATTGAAATCAAGATGGGTGACAAAAAGATGAAACGCCCACCCTCAGAAGAGCGTATTACTTTCAATGTACTAGGATGTACAAGTAACAGCATCGCAATACAATATGAAAGGTATGGCGAAAAAGAAATCTCTCAATTGCACTTTGAAAATGAAGATACATATTGGGTATATATGGGGGCTGCGGGAGCAGGCGGCAATAGCCATATAAGGGAATACTACACAAGAAATCGGCCTGAGTAGTTAACAAACTGGGTAATCGGGACGCCACACAGTTGGCGGAGTTTCGTTTTGCTTCACATAATAGCCAACCAAGTTTTGCCTTTTAACTGAGGCGTTATAATTACTTGCCAGTGTCGGAACTAGGATTTAAAAGATGAAGTGTTCAGTGTTTATTGCAACCAGTACAGACGGTTACATCGCAGATGAAAATGGTGGTTTGGATTGGCTTCATGTATCAGGCAATCAAGACGCTGATATGAGTGGAAATCCAGATATGGGTTTTGCTGATTATGTAAGCACAGTTGATTGTATGGTCATGGGGCGAAAATGTATGGAAACGATATCTCGTTTTAATCTTACCTCTGAACAGTGGCCTTATGGTGATATAAAAATTTATGTCTTGAGTAATAAACTCAAAGCAGCACCGGACAACCTCTCTGATAAAGTTGAAATGTACTCTGGGTGCCTATCTGATTTAATGCGTAAGCTTGATCAAGACGGTTATAAGCACGCCTATATTGATGGTGGCTCTACAATTACCTCCTTTTTAAATCAACAACTTATCAATGAAGTCACAATAACAAGCGTTCCTGTGATTTTAGGTGGAGGTATTCCACTTTTTGGTAAATTGGATAAAGCTATTCAGTTGCGTGATGCTTCAGCAACAGTGTTTCCTAATGATTACATCCAAACAAAGTATTCCGTAAATTACTCATAACAGAGCGTATAAGAGAGACTCCTAACGCAGCGCTTGTTTATGGCTAAGATGAGCTTACTCATTCGCGCTACGTATTAATCTATCTCTTCAACTTTGGGGCACTGTGCGATTTTAACGATGCCGCCATCGGCATTTTCTTGTTCAAGCTTCACGGTAAATCCCCATAAACGATGTAAGTGCTTTAATACCTCTTCACGTGAGTCAGCCAGTGGGATGGCGTTATGGGGCACGTAGCGAAGCGTCAACGAGCGATCGCCGCGAATATCAATGTCGTACACTTGGATATTGGGTTCGTGATTACTCAAGTTGTACTGCGCAGAAAGCGCTTGGCGAATTTTCTGATAGCCGATTTCATCGTGAATGGCTGAGACTTCTAAATTGGGTGCGGCACTGTCATCGACAATCGAGAACAGTTTAAATTCACGGATCATCCGTGGGGATAAGAACTGGCTGATAAAGCTCTCATCTTTAAAATTTTGCATCGCAAAATGCAGTGTTTCGAGCCAATCACTGCCCGCGTATTCAGGGAACCAACGTTTATCTTCATCGGTCGGGTTTTCACAGATGCGGCGAATATCCACCATCATGTTAAACCCCAATGCATAGGGATTAATGCCTGAGTAATAATTACTGTTGTAGGGCGGTTGGTACACTACATTGGTGTGGCTTTGCAGCACTTCAAGCATAAAGCCATCTGTGAGTTTACCTTCATCATAAAGGTGATTGAGCAAGGTGTAATGCCAAAATGTTGCCCAGCCTTCATTCATCACTTGTGTTTGCTTTTGCGGGTAAAAATACTGTGAGATTTTGCGCACGATACGCACAATTTCACGTTGCCACGATTCTAATAATGGGGCGTTTTTCTCGATAAAATAGAGGATGTTTTCTTGTGGCTCTGATGGGAAGCGAACGCGTTTTTGCTTCGCTTCTTGCTCACTATTTGGGATAGTGCGCCACAGCTCATTAACTTGAGATTGCAGGTACTCTTCACGTTCTTGTTGGCGCTTTTGTTCCTCAAACATTGAAATTTGTTGTGGCCGTTTATAACGGTCGACACCGTAATTCATCAACGCATGACAGGAATCGAGTATATCCTCAACCTCGTCAATGCCATATTTTTGCTCACACTTGGCAATGTAATTTTTGGCAAAGAGCAGGTAATCAATAATAGAACCTGCATCTGTCCAGGTTTTAAATAAATAATTGCCTTTGAAAAATGAGTTGTGGCCATAACAGGCGTGCGCCATCACCAGCGCTTGCATTGCCATGGTGTTTTCTTCCATCAAGTAGGCAATGCACGGGTTAGAGTTAATCACAATCTCGTAGGCTAACCCCATTTGCCCACGGCGATAGTTTTGCTCGGTTTGAATAAACTTTTTACCGTAGGACCAGTGGTTGTAGCCAATAGGCATGCCCACACTGGAATACGCATCCATCATCTGCTCTGCGGTGATCACTTCAATCTGATTGGGGTAAGTGTCCAATTTGTAATGCTCGGCGACGCGTTTGATTTCTTCGCGATATTCCTCGAGTAATTCAAATGTCCAATCCGGACCGTCACTTAAAGGCTTACGTGTCATACTCGCCCTCCCAAGCTACGCGCTGCGCGCCGTTTTATTCGCACTTTTTTTGAATAGCTCGCGGAAGATAGGGTAAATGTCTTCAACCGCGGTGATGTGCTCAATCGCAAAATTACCAAAATGGGCAGCCAGTTGTTCATATTCGCGCCATAAGCTTTGATGGGCGCGATTAGTGATTTCAACATAGGCGTAATAACGTACCTGAGGCAGAATTTTGGTGCTCAGCAATTCAGAGCACTGTGGTGAATCGTCTGCCCAGTTATCACCATCAGATGCCTGTGCTGCATAGATATTCCATTCACTGGAGGAATATCTGTCAGCAATGATTTGGTGCATCAGTTTCAATGCACTGGAGACAATTGTACCGCCTGTTTCTTGGGAGTAGAAAAACTCTTGCTCGTCTACTTCTTTGGCTTGGGTGTGGTGACGAATGTACACAACATCGATGTCTTTGTAGGTGCGTGTGAGGAACAAGTACAGCAAGATGTAAAAACGCTTCGCCATGTCCTTGGTGGCTTGGTCCATTGAACCTGATACATCCATCAGACAGAACATCACCGCTTTTGAGGTGGGGTGAGGGCGCTTTTCATAATTCCTAAAGCGCAAATCATAATTATCAATAAATGGCACGGCTGATATCTTGCGCTCGAGCGCTTCGATTTCCTCAAGCAGTGCGTTAATCTTGGTTTGCTCTGGCACAGGCTGTTGCTCAAGCTCAATAAGTTGTTGCTTGAGCGCTGCTAACTCCTTTTTCTTGCCAGCAGTCATGGCTACGCGGCGCGCAAGGGAGCCTTGCAGTGAGCGCACCACATCGATGTTGCTCGGCATACCGTCATTACAAAAGCCTGCTCGGTGCGTTTTCATTTGCACCAGTTTGTCGAGGCTGTTTTCCTGTAAATTCGGTAGTTCTAAATCTTCAAAGAGTAAATCAAGGTATTCATCTTTGGAGATAGAAAAGACAAAATCGTCCTCTCCTTCCCCTTGGTCGCTGGCTTCGCCTTCACCAGCGCCACCACCTTGGCCGCCTTGTGGGCGCTTGATTTTATCGCCCGTGTTGAATTGATCATTACCTGGGTGTACCTGTTCGCGACGACCCCCTCGGCCTTGGTGAAAAAAGGGCTCAGTGATGTCTTTTGCAGGTATAGAGATACTCTCGCCACTGGATACATCAGTGACACTGCGTTTGTTTATGGCGTCCGAAACGGCTTCTTTTATCTGCTTTTTGTAGCGACGAATAAAGCGCTGGCGGTTAAGCGTGCTTTTATTCTTGCCGTTTAGGCGCCTATCAATAAAGTGCGCCATATTATTCCCCTCAACCTACATCAAGGCGTTACTGCGACTTACGAACGCGTAAGTACCATTCTGATAACAACCTAACTTGTTTCTGGGTGTAGCCTTTGTCGACCATGCGATTAACAAAGTCTTCGTGTTTTTTCTGATCGTCAGCAGATGTTTTAGTATTAAACGAGATGACCGGCAGCAAGTCCTCAGTATTAGAGAACATCTTCTTCTCGATAACGGTGCGCAGTTTCTCGTAACTGGTCCACAGCGGATTCTTGCCATTGTTATGCGCCCGAGCCCGCAACACAAAATTAACGATTTCATTGCGGAAGTCTTTCGGATTTGAAATACCAGCTGGTTTTTCAATTTTCTCCAGTTCAGCGTTGAGTGCCGCGCGGTCAAATAATTGGCCAGTATCTGGATCGCGATATTCTTGGTCTTGAATCCAAAAGTCAGCGTAGGTGACATAGCGGTCAAAGATATTTTGGCCATACTCAGAGTAAGACTCTAAATAGGCGGTTTGCAGCTCTTTACCGATGAATTCAACGTATTGTGGAATGAGGTAGCCTTTTAAATGTGAGAGGTAACGCTCTTGCACTTCTGCACTGTACTGCTCTCGCTCAATTTGTTGCTCCAACACATAGAAGAGGTGCACTGGGTTAGCGGCCACTTCACTGTGGTCAAAGTTGAATACGCGAGAGAGTATCTTGAATGAGAAACGCGTCGATAGACCTGTCATGCCCTCATCGACACCCGCATAGTCACGGTATTCTTGGTAAGACTTAGCTTTAGGGTCAGTGTCTTTGAGGCTTTCGCCATCATAGACCCGCATTTTTGAATAAATACTTGAGTTTTCTGGCTCCTTAATACGTGATAACACCGAGAATTTGGCCAATGTTTCTAATGTTCCAGGTGCGCACGGAGCGTCGCTAAGCTCACTGTTTTGTAATAATTTATCGTAGATTTTGACTTCTTCTGTCACGCGCAAGCAATAAGGTACTTTCACTATGTAAACGCGGTCTAAGAAGGCTTCGTTATTTTTGTTATTTTTAAATGTTTGCCACTCAGATTCATTTGAGTGGGCGAGGATGATACCGCTAAATGGCAAGGCTGAAATGCCCTCCGTGCCATTGTAGTTACCTTCCTGGGTTGCCGTCAGCAGTGGGTGCAGCACCTTGATAGGCGCTTTAAACATTTCCACAAATTCCATTAACCCCTGATTCGCCAAGCACAATGCACCTGAATAGGCGTAGGCATCTGGGTCGTTTTGGGCAAAGTGTTCGAGTTTACGAATATCTACTTTACCGACTAACGCTGAGATGTCTTGGTTGTTCTCGTCCCCAGGTTCTGTTTTGGCAATGGCGATTTGATTCAAAATGGAAGGGTAGCGCTTCACTACTTTGAACTGGCTAATGTCGCCATTGTATTCTTTTAGGCGTTTTGCTGCCCAAGGCGACATAATGGTTCGTAAATAGCGCTTCTTGATGCCATATTCTTTTTCAAGTAACTCACCATCTTCCATTGAATTAAACAAACTCAAAGGGTGATCATTGACGGGGGAGCCTTTTAGACTGTAAATCGGCACTTGTTGCATCAAGTACTTGAGCTTCTCTGCGATAGAAGACTTACCACCGCCAACAGGACCTAGCAAGTAAAGTACTTGTTTACATTCTTCGAGGCCTTGTGCCGCATGCTTCAAATAAGAAACAATTTGTTCTATGGCATCTTCCATTCCATAAAACTCACTAAATGCGGGATATCGTGCAATGACGCGGTTGGAGAACAACCGACTCAGTACTGCATCCTTAGAGGTGTCGACCATTTCGGGTTCACCAATGGCTGTGAGTAACCTCTCTGCTGAGGTTGCATAGGCGGTTTTATCGGTTTTGCACAGTTCTAAGAACTCGCTGACCGTGTATTCTTCTTCTTGGGACGCTTCAAACCGTGATTGATAATGCTCGAAAATTGTCATATCGACCTCCAAGTAACCTAAAGCGAAAATGAAAAGGTAAAGATGCCACTCGGTAATTAAAGCTTAGACAGTGATATAAAAATTTGCGAAATAAATTAGTTATTTACTGTGTTCCTGATAGGGGTATTCAGGCATAAAAAAGCCGTAGTAACTCATGCTACTACGGCTAGAAATTAGGCTAATTAAGCGTGAAAAATTTTCACTTCACTTAATGAGCAGGGATTAAGCTGCGAAGTTTTGGTTCGCGAAGTCCCAATTAACTAGAGCCCAGAAACCTTTAAGGTAATCAGGACGCACGTTACGGTAATCGATGTAGTATGCGTGTTCCCATAAGTCCACAGTTAGAAGTGGAGTTACGCCAGCTTCAGTTAGCGGAGTAGCAGCATTTGAAGTGTTAACGATGTCTAGTGAACCGTCAGCCGTTTTTACTAACCAAGTCCAGCTTGAACCGAAGTTGTTAACTGCTTTGTCGTTGAATGCTTCTTGGAACGCTTCGAAAGAACCCCATTTAGCGTTGATTGCGTCAGCTACAGCGCCAGTCGCAACACCGCCGCCGTTTGGAGATAGGCTGTGCCAGTAGAATGTGTGGTTCCAGATTTGCGCAGCATTGTTAAAAACACCGCCTTCTGATGAACATACGATCTCTTCTAGTGATTTACCTTCGAAATCAGTACCTTCGATTAAGCCGTTAAGTTTAACTACGTAAGTGTTGTGGTGCTTACCGTGGTGGAACTCAAGTGTTTCCTGAGAAATGTGCGGCTCTAGTGCATTGATTTCATACGGTAGTGACGGTAGTTCAAATGCCATGTTTTTCTCCATCTGTCTTTATTTGAAAAAGGGCTGACAGGGTAGCTGCTACAGCAGCGTTTTATATACTGAAAGCCATTATAGTGTTACTATAATTCCTGAGTATTTTACTCAAGTTTAAACAAACAGCAACGCCTAACGACGGTGTCAATCGCCCAATATCGCAAGTGAGCGTTTAAGCATAGGTGTTTTTTTACGTAATGCCTGTAAATAGCAAGCGCATGATGCCTGTGCAAATTTCCCCTCACTCCGGCTATTAACCTAGTGCTGTTTGCTTTAACATTACACGTATTCATAGACATTGTGGTTACAGTGATGGTTTTCAACTTAAACCATCGCTTAAAACAGAAATTGAGGTTGTTAATGGAAACCATCGATAAGATTAAACAGCAAATTGCTGAAAACCCTATTCTTCTTTATATGAAGGGTTCGCCAAAATTACCAAGCTGCGGCTTTTCATCGCAGGCTTCACAAGCATTGATGTCGTGTGGTGAGCAATTTGCTTATGTCGACATTCTTCAAAACCCGGATATTCGTGCTGAATTGCCTCAATACGCAAATTGGCCGACATTCCCACAGTTATGGGTAGAAGGCGAGTTGATTGGTGGTTGTGACATCATTATTGAAATGTTCCAACGCGGTGAACTTCAGCCTTTGATTCAAGAAACTGCGGCGAAGTACAAAGACGCTGACGCAGACAGCGCAGAATAACCCAGAGCCGGCTTAGCCGGCTTTTCTTTTTCCTTTTCTTATCCTTAACTTCTATTACACTCATTACATGACCCTTATGGAGGAGTGTAATGTCATTAGTTAAGCGTTTTATTGCAGTGCTAACGATTTCTGCATTATTCGGCTCTATTACCTCTACCTGTTTTGCTCAGCAAAACAACCGCCTTCTGCTTATTAATTATCAAGTGGGTGAACAGCGTCATGATTATGTCGGTCAGTGGCATGGTCAAACCTTGTCAGTGTCTGCTGGAAAAGCCAAGACCATTATTATTGCGACATTAGATTGGCCTCCTTATATAGGTACGCAGCAATGTCAGGGCGGTTGGTTAACACATTATATGAGCGCAGTGCTCATTGAAGCTGGATACAACCCTGAGTTTCGCTTTTTACCTTGGGCACGCGCTGTACGCATGGTTGAATTAGGACATGCTGATATTCTTGCCCCTGAGTATGAGATAGAGAAGACGGCACCTTCCGATGTGGTGATTGGTGATACACGGTTGCAGCATCTGGCGATGTCAGAATCCCTTTTCCCACACTCCTTTGCATTATTTCAGTGCAGCAAATAGCCAGATAAAAAAATCGCCCACCCTTGATGAACTTCCTAATTATTCTGTAGGTGTTGTTCGAGGCTATCAGAATGCACCCGACGTAGATAAGGTGCTAGACAGTGGCAAAGTAGTTGTCCAGCAGGCCATCGATGATGCGCAAAACTTAGACTTATTAGTCAACAACCGTGTAAATCTAATAATTGGTGATCCCTATGTCATCGACACTATTGCTACACGCAAAGGAATTAGTGCGAATTTATATTCACAACTGGAGCCCAGTATCATTGAGCAGCAACTCTATTTTGCGCTCTCAAAAGCTCGCCCACAATGGCAAACGCTTCAACGCGATATCAACGCAGCCATTACAACACTTAACCGCGCCGGTGTGGACGAGCAAATAACGGCGAAAATCAACCAACTATGCCTTCATAACTAGCCTAAATAGGCAATGAATAGTTATTCTTTGAGTGCATAATTATTCATTTCTTTTGCCTCTTTACGTTAACGTAAACTGCGGCTTTACCTTTGCGTTTATCGTCTATTTTTTGTTTTGACACTGGTGTCATTGTAAAAATAACGAAAATAAACCAGCTAAATAGTGCAAAGTGTTTACTTTTCTACTTGGTTTACAAACAATGAAAAATATTCAAGAATGTGAATATGTATTCATTATTTCGTTGACACCCTGTGTGCAAAGGGTTAGCGTTGACGGTCCGTTAAGTCACTCGTTGTTTCTTATCAACGCAGTGGTGGGCGCGCAGTAGCAAGGGGGGAGGAGTCCACAATGTTATATGACTCAACGTTAGTAAAAGATAATTGCGGCTTTGGTTTGATCGCTCAAATAAACGGTCAAGCCAGCCATAAATTGATTCGAACAGCGATCACTGGTTTGGCTCGAATGGAGCACCGTGGCGGCATTTCTGCCGACGGTAAGACGGGTGATGGTTGTGGTTTGTTAATGCAAAAACCAGATAGCTTTTTTCGCGCAATTGCCAAAGAAAATGAATGGCTATTGGGGAAAAACTATGCGGTCGGGATGCTTTTCTTAAGCCAAGATCCTGTAAAAGCACATGCAGCCAAACACATTATTAGTAAAGAATTAGAAAAAGAAACACTGACATTAGTCGGTTGGCGTGACGTACCTACGGATAACAGTTATTTGGGTGAGATTGCTATTGAGCAATTACCTCAGTTTGTACAAGTATTTGTTAGTGCGCCAGAAGGTTGGCGCCCGAAAGACTTAGAGCGCCGTTTGTACATTGCGCGCCGTCGCATTGAGCAGCAGTTGGTAGATGACCAAGATTTTTATATCGCTAGCCTTTCAGGTTTAGTGACTGTCTACAAAGGCTTGATGATGCCTGTAGACTTGCCCAACTTTTATCTCGACCTTGCTGACATTCGTATGACTTCAGCAATATGCGTTTTTCACCAACGTTTTTCAACGAATACGCAACCGCGCTGGCCTTTGGCTCAACCATTTAGGTATTTAGCGCATAACGGTGAGATCAATACTATTACGGGTAACCGCCAATGGGCGAGAGCACGGGCATATAAATTTGCCTCACCTTTGCTTCCAGATTTACAAACGGCAGCGCCATTTGTGAATGAAAGCGGTTCTGATTCATCCAGTTTAGACAATATGCTGGAGCTATTTCTTGCCGGTGGCATGGACTTATTCCGAGCGATGCGCATGCTGGTGCCACCTGCTTGGCAGAAAAACAGAGCAATGGATGAAGACCTTCGCGCTTTTTATGACTTTAACTCGATGCACATGGAGCCGTGGGACGGTCCTGCAGGTATCGTTATGTCGGATGGCCGTTTTGCAGCTTGTAACCTAGACAGAAACGGTCTGCGTCCAGCTCGTTATGTGGTTACTCAAGATGGGTTTATCACCCTCGCTTCTGAAGTGGGGATTTGGGATTATGCTGCCGACGAAGTCATCGAAAAAGGCCGTGTTGGCCCGGGCGAGTTGATGGTTGTTGACACGCTGCACGGTAAGATTTGGCACTCTGATGAGATAGACCAAGATCTCAAAGCACGTCATCCATACAAGCAATGGCTTGAGCAGAACGTGAAGCGCCTGACGCCTTTTGAGCAACTCAGTGATAAAGAAGCGGGCAATCGCTCATTTGACGATGAAACCCTGCTTATTTATCAAAAGATGTTTGCTTACACTAATGAAGAGCTCGACCAAGTTATTCGTGTAATGGGGGAGAATGGTCAAGAAGCAACAGGTTCTATGGGGGATGACACACCATTTGCTGTGCTATCACAGGGGCATCGTTCACTGTATGATTATTTCCGTCAGAAATTTGCGCAGGTAACCAATCCACCGATCGATCCACTGCGTGAAAACCACGTTATGTCGTTAACGACCTGTATCGGCAGCGAGCAGAACGTATTTAATGAAACCACTGGCCACGCAAAACGCTTGCAATTCGATTCACCTATTTTGATGTACTCAGACATGGTGCAGTTGCGCACTGCGAGCCACGAGTATTATTCACACAGCCAAATCGATTTGAATTACACCTCTGACGAAACACTTGCCCAAGCCATTGAACGCATTTGTGATGAAGCGCAGCGTAAGGCTGAATCCGGTGTAGTCATGCTCATTTTGAGCGATCGTCAAATCACTCAAGACAGCTTACCAATCCCTGCTGCAATGGCGGTAGGGGCTGTGCAGCAGCGCTTAGTGAATAATAACTTACGTTGTGACACCAACATTATTATTGAAACGGGCAGTGCCCGCGATCCGCATCAATTTGCGGTGTTATTAGGGTTTGGTGCAACGGCGATTTATCCATATCTTGCTTACGAATCGCTGGTGGCAATGAGTGACAGTAAGATTATCGACAAAACATACCGTGAAGTGACCTTGTCATATCGCAATGCGATCAACAAAGGGCTATTCAAGATCATGTCGAAGATGGGGATCAGTACCGTTGCTTCGTATCGTTGTTCAATGTTGTTTGAAGCCGTTGGTTTGTCTAATGACGTGGTGGAATTGTGTTTCAAAGGCGTAGCAAACCGTATAAGTGGTGCTTGCTTTGAAGACTTCGAGGGTGATCAGCTCAGTTTGCGCAAACTCGCATTTAGTTCGCGTAAGTTATTGAGTCACGGTGGTTTGCTGAAGTTTGTTCATGGCGGTGAATACCATGCGTATAACCCAGACGTGGTGCAAACGCTGCAAAAGGCTGTGCGCTCAGGTGAGTACAGTGATTACCAAGAATATGCGGACCTTGTAAACAATCGCCCTATCACGACATTACGAGATTTGCTGGCACTTAAGCCAGACACTCAACCTATTGCGATTGAAGACGTTGAGCCCGCGACGGATTTATACAAGCGTTTTGACTCCGCAGCGATGAGTATCGGTGCATTGTCACCAGAAGCACATGAAGCTTTGGCCATTGCCATGAACCGTTTGGGCGGTTGCTCAAACTCCGGCGAAGGTGGTGAAGACAAACTGCGCTACGGTACAGAGAAAAACTCGCGTATAAAGCAAGTGGCTTCTGGCCGCTTTGGTGTAACGCCACATTACCTGCGCAGTGCCGATGTGATACAAATTAAAGTCGCCCAAGGTGCTAAGCCGGGCGAGGGGGGTCAACTTCCAGGTGAGAAGGTAACGCCGTACATCGCCAAACTACGTTACTCGGTGCCTGGCGTAACATTGATTTCGCCACCACCGCATCACGATATTTATTCTATCGAAGACTTGGCCCAACTTATTTTTGACCTCAAGCAGGTTAACCCTGATGCCATGATTTCTGTGAAATTAGTATCTGAGCCAGGGGTTGGCACGATCGCTACGGGTGTGGCAAAAGCCTATGCGGATTTAATCACCATCGCCGGTTATGACGGTGGTACCGGGGCGAGCCCCCTCTCATCGGTGAAGTATGCGGGTAGTCCTTGGGAACTCGGACTTGCTGAAACTCAGCAAGCGCTGGTCGAAAATGGCCTTCGCCATCGTATACGTTTACAAACAGACGGTGGTTTAAAAACCGGCCTAGACATAATCAAAGCGGCGATTTTAGGCGCCGAGAGCTTTGGTTTTGGCACAGGACCTATGGTTGCTCTGGGTTGTAAGTACCTGCGTATTTGTCACTTGAACAACTGTGCGACCGGTGTCGCAACACAGGATGAAACTTTGCGTGCTAAGCACTATCACGGTTTGCCAGAAATGGCGATGAACTACTTTAAGTTTATTGCCCAAGAGGCACGTGAATTGATGGCAGCGCTAGGCGTTAAGCGTCTCGTTGATTTGATTGGCCGTACCGATTTACTCGAAGTGATTGAAGGTAAGACGGCGAAGCAACAGAAGCTGGATTTATCGCACTTACTCGCTCAGCCAAACAATGTGAGCGGTCAATCCTTGTATTGTTCTACACCTAACACGTCTCACTACACAGGTAGTTTGAATGAAGAGTTGTTAGACAAAGCCAAGGACGCAATCGATACAATGTCGGGCACGAATTTAGTGAGCCGTATCTGTAACACTGACCGTTCAGTGGGTGGCATGCTCTCTGGATATATTGCTTCAAAGTATGGCAATCAGGGCATGGCCGCTGATCCTGTGCGCATTGAGCTACACGGAACCGCAGGCCAATCATTCGGTGTGTTTAACGCCGGTGGTCTGGAAATGACCCTCATTGGAGATGCCAATGACTATGTGGGCAAAGGCATGGCTGGTGGTCGATTGGTAGTACGTCCACCAATTGGCTCGTGCTTCCAATCTCATCAAGCAGCCATTGTTGGTAACACCTGCTTGTACGGTGCAACAGGCGGTAAATTGTACGCCGCGGGTTGCGCTGGAGAACGTTTTGCCGTTCGTAACTCAGGTGTGACAGCCGTCATTGAAGGCCTTGGTGACAATGGTTGTGAATACATGACTGGCGGAGTGGTGTGTGTACTGGGTAAAGTTGGCATCAACTTTGGTGCAGGCATGACAGGTGGATTTGCTTACGTGTTAGACGAGGGTAAAGACTTCGAAAAACGCATGAATCCTGAGCTTGTCGAAACGGTTGAGTTAGACACTTTAGCTACACATCAAGAGCATTTACGCGGTTTGATTGCTGAGCACTTAGACTTGACCGGATCGCAACGTGCAGAAGCGATTTTGGCTAACTTTGATTTGTATTTACCCTTGTTCAAATTAGTGAAGCCAAAATCGAGTGATGTGAACAGTTTATTGGGCCACCGTGCCCGCAGTAGCGCAGAATTGCGCGTGCAGGCACAGTAGGAGGAAGTATGAGCCAGAATGTTTATCAGTTCATCGATGTGCAGCGTGTAGACCCGCGCAAGAAGCCAATCTCTGCGCGTAAACAACAGTTTGTAGAGATCTATGAACCGTTTTCGCAAAATCAAGTGGACTCACAAGCAGACCGTTGCCTAGATTGTGGTAACCCATATTGCGAATGGAAATGCCCGGTACATAACTATATTCCCCAGTGGTTAAAATTGATTCGTACAGGGCGAATTTTGGAGGCGGCTGAGCTTTCTCATCGCACCAATAGCTTGCCTGAGGTGTGTGGTCGTGTTTGCCCACAAGACCGTTTGTGTGAAGGGGCGTGTACACTTAACGAAGAATTCGGCGCCGTTACCATAGGCAACATCGAGAAATACATCACCGACACCGCATTTGCGATGGGGTGGAAACCTGACATGAAGCACGTTGTGTGGACTGATAAAAAGGTCGCCATTATTGGGGCGGGTCCTGCGGGACTTGGCTGCGCCGATGTACTTGTACGCAATGGTGTTAAGCCTGTGGTCTTTGACCGTCACCCTGAAATTGGTGGTCTACTCACTTTTGGTATTCCTTCTTTTAAACTCGAAAAAGAAGTAATGCAACGTCGTCGAGAAATTTTCACGGAAATGGGTGTTGAATTTAGGCTCAATACCGAAGTGGGCCAAGACATTGAATTACAGCAGATTATTGACCAATACGACGCTGTGTTCTTAGGTGTCGGTACCTATCAAAGTATGCGTGGTAATCTGGAAAATGAAGATGCACAAGGCGTGTATGACGCTTTACCATTCTTGATTGGCAACACAAATCGCGTAATGGGTTACGATGAGAGCAACGACCCGTATCTTGATATGCAAGGCAAGCGCGTTGTTGTCCTCGGTGGTGGCGATACAGCGATGGACTGTGTTCGTACCTCAGTGCGTCAACAGGCACAGCATGTAATTTGTGCGTACCGTCGCGATGAAGAGAACATGCCGGGCTCTAAGCGTGAAGTTAAGAACGCGAAAGAGGAAGGCGTAGAATTCGTCTTTAATGTTCAGCCAAAAGGTATCGAAGTCAACGAGCAAGGCCAAGTGACCGGCGTACGCATGGTTAAAACTCAACTTGGTGAACCCGATGCGAATGGTCGTCGTCGTGCTGAAGAAGTCGAAGGTTCTGAGCATGTGATTGCTGCGGACGCAGTATTGATGGCATTTGGCTTTCAACCACATAAAATGGCGTGGTTAGAACCATTTGGTGTTGAAATCAATTCGTGGGGCGGTATTACAGCGCCTGAACACGGTGCTTATACACATCAAACAACCAATCCGAAAATCTTTGCCGGTGGTGACGCCGTTCGTGGCTCTGATTTAGTGGTAACGGCTATTTTTGAGGGGCGTAACGCTGCAGAAGGGATTATGGACTATCTTGACGTGTAATTTCGATAAGCGAATAAAAAAGCAGGCTTGTAGCCTGCTTTTTTTATGTCTTTAAGCGTGGGCAGATATTAATTCTTGGGCATTTGCGAGCGTTGTTTTACTGATGTTATCGCCGCCTAATAAGCGTGCTATTTCATCTATACGGCCTTGCAAATTGAGCGACTTCATTTGTGTATAGGTCTCATCATTGGCGACCTCTTTGGCAACAAAGAATTGGTTCATGGCACTTGATGCAACTTGCGGTAAGTGCGTCACACAAATGACTTGGGTTGATTCGCCCAACCGGCGCAGTAATTTACCAACGGCCGCCGCAGTAGGGCCTGAGATACCCACATCCACTTCGTCAAAAATCAATGTTGGGGTCGTAACTCGTTGCGCGATAATGACCTGAATTGCCAAACTAATACGCGACAATTCACCCCCTGACGCCACTTTTGATAGAGCTTGCATCGGTTGACCTGGGTTGGTTGATACTAAAAACTCGATGCGGTCCTGACCCAGTCGCGATGGTACACGCTCTTTGTCAAAATCGAGTTCAATGTTAAAGCGGCCATTCTCCATCGACAATTCATGCATGCTGGCACCAATCAATGTACTCAGTTGTGCAGCAGCGGTTTGTCGGCTTTGCGATAAAAGCTCACTGCGGTGTTGGTAATTTTCGAATGCATTAGCGATTTCTGCATCCAATTGTGATAAACGTTCATCATCCACACAAATGGCTTGCAAGCTTGCTTTGATTTCTAAATGGTGTTGTACCAACGCATTAGGATCAACCATGTGTTTGCGAGCAAGGCTGATGGCATTGCTTAAACGCTCGTCTAATTGGGCGAGGCGCTCGGGGTCTAATTCAGCGCTGTCGCAGTAGCTACGTAATTCGCGGCTCGCTTCTTCCACCTGCACGCAAGCATCATTAAGCATGGTGGCAATGTCTTCTAAGGATGGGTCAATAGTTGCAAGCTCAGCAATCGCGATGGCGCTGTGTTGAAGCGCGCCATTGATGGTTTGCTCATCGCCCTCATAAAGGGCATACAGTTGTTTTTGTGTGCCTTCAAGTAGGTGCTGAGAGTGACTAAGTTTATTGTGTTCAATTTCAATTTGCTCGAACTCGCCTTCTTCCAAAGCAAATTCATCTAGCTCGGCCACTTGGTATTCTAACAACTGCTTCTGCGCTTGTTGTTGCGCGTTCTTTGCTTCTAATTCTTTGAGCTCTTTGAGTAAACTCTGATAGTGAGAATAAGCACAAGCGGTGTTCTCGAGTAGCGATTGATGGCCGGCATAGTCATCAACTAAGTGCAGTTGGTGATCGTTTTTCAACAATAACTGGTGTGCATGTTGACCATGAATGGAAATGAGGTGTTGTCCCAGTTCTTTAAGTTGTGCAGCGGTAACTGCGGCGCCATTGATATAGCTTTTACTGCGGCCATTTTTAGCAACGACACGACGCAATAAACACTCATTCTCGTCACCTTCGAGCATGTGCTCTTGCAGATACTGTTGGGCTTTAGGAAGCTTACTGATGTCAAAGCGTGCACTAATGTCGGCTTGTTTTGCACTTGGCCTAACAGCGGCTGCATCGGCACGCTCCCCAAGGCACAGTGATAAAGCATCAATTGCAATTGACTTACCGGCACCTGTTTCACCGGTAATAGCAGTCATACCTGCATGCCATTGGGTTTCAAGCTCGCTGACGATAGCAAAATTAGAAATGGTTAATCCCGAAAGCATACTGTTTATCCATCCAGTTGTTATTAACTGTTAATCTATACAGTGTTTCGGGATTTTGCAAACAAATTTTAAGCAATATGTGCTGTTTTTTCACGCTCTAATGAATCGTCGTCAGCCGACTGCACGACTTCAGCTTGCTGTAGCTCCATTAGTTCTTGGGGGCTCAAATCACGTGACATCAATTGAGTGATCAGGCTAGGGAGGATTTCATGATAGAAAGCGTAGTTAAACTCGATACCGCGATGTGGGATCTCAGCAACGAGAAATTGCATTCTCTCGCGAAGACCTTCAATATCTTTGCGGGCATCCGCTTTTGTGAGCTCTGATTGAAAGGTTTGTAAAATACGCTCAATGATGTACTCAAGGTACTCTAGATTTTCGTTATTTTTACTTTGTACCACAAAAAAATTGCTACAAATACTGTTCAACTGAGTGGTGTTTTTAGGGCGTAAAATTCGTGCTTCAACATATTCATGTAAAACACTGCTAAATCGTTGTTGTACTTCTTTGATACGGGTGTTGAATAATCGTCTTTCTAATTCACGTGCCTTTTGTCTATTGCGCTCGATAATTATGTATACCGCGAGCAGAGCGATGAGTAAAACAAGGGCAAGAACGACAATTAGGACCATGGTTGATACAGCGATTTTTATTGGTTATTTGTGCGGTTATTCTTATTCAATTGGTGCCTTAATGCAATACAAAATGCAGCCAAAATATCGACGGGGCTCAGTACAGTCTGGAGCCCCAATTTAGCTTTTGTCTCAACACGTTATAGTAAGAATAGTCTGTTGGATGAATCAGTCTTAACGGTCTTTCCGCCTTTTTTATTACCACTTCATCACCGGGCAATGTCGCCAAAACCACGTGACTGTCACAACTTACTTGCAAGCTGTCTGTGTTGTCTAAACTCAACTGCAATCTTATTACGCTGTCACCATCAACGACCAAAGGTCTACTTGATAAGGTGTGCGGAAACATGGGCACAAGCGCCATGGCATTGAGTCCTGGCGTAAGAATTGGGCCTCCACCAGATAGGGAATAGGCTGTTGAACCTGTTGGTGTGGATACAATAAGACCATCTGATTTTTGTGAGAACACGAAGTCGTCATTAATGAAGCACTCAAATTCAATCATGTGCGCGACTTTATCTGCGTGCAATACCGCTTCGTTCATGGCTGAGTTCGCGCTTTTGAGTTCAGCGTGACGAAAAACCTCCACTTCTAGTAAGAAACGCTTTTCTTCAATGTACTTGCCACTCAGTACTTGTTCGAGCGCAGCTTCAAAACCATCAGGGTTGAGATCGGTTAAAAAGCCAAGATTGCCTCGATTTACACCAATTACGCCAACATCAAAACGTGCCAAGACGCGTGCTGCGCCAAGCATGTTACCATCACCGCCCACAACAACGGCTAAATCTGCGCGCTCACCGAGCTCAACTAGGTCAACCAATGTGGCATCTTGAGGGTTAGCCAGTTGACCGCCATAGTGACGTTCTACGAGCACCTCATAACCTAACGCTTGCAAAAAGGCATAAAGGCGTTGTAATGTCAGCGCCGCGCCTTCGTGATTCGCTTTTCCAATTAAGCCGATTGTTTTAAATGAAGCGCTCATATCTGTGCCACAAATGAAAAGTCCTTATAGATTAACGCAAAAGTGGTGGGGTTGAAACTGAGGCAAAGAGCCTAAATTATAACTATATGAAATTATCTCCACGTGATGAGCAGATTTTCTCTGCGGTAATGAGTTTGTATTGTGATGGGCAGGGCTTACCTGTTGCGTCGTCACGCATTGCCAAACAAAAGGGCATGGCTGTATGCAGTGCTACCGTTCGAAATGCAATGGCACGCCTAGAAAAGTTAGGTTTATTGTATTCTCCACATACCTCTGCAGGGCGTATTCCTACCCATGAAGGCTTTTCTTTGTGGTTTGACTCCTATTTCCAGTTGCACCAGCTGGGGCAGTATTGGCAGCCACCGCAAAGTAAATTAGTTGAATTTGCTCACCATTTAGCACAACGGTATAAAGTCTGTTGTTGCGTAGGGTTACCGCAAGTCACAACACAAGTTGTATTTCGCGTGGAAGTGCTGGATTTCGACCGTAAACACTGGCTTATCTTATTGCTTGATAGGCAGGGGCAAGGCCATAATATTTTGATCAGCAAACCGCTCGAAGCGAATGATGAAATCCGCTATCAATTCGCGACTTGGTTGAATTCGGTATTTGCCCAACAAAACCTGATGGAAGGTATTCATCGCATGCGTGCAATGAGCCGCACAGCGCCTCACTATTGCCATGGTTCTTTAGCACAGTGGACGCGTGAATTGGCCAATAAGCTTGGTAGCGATAATAGTATTGTTGTGGGGGAAAATAACCTGTATGCGTATGCGCAGACCAATCAAGAATACAATATTGGCGTGCGTTTTTTACATGCGATTGAAGATAGGTTGGCGTTTAAAAATGGTGTGTCAGTGCTCTTCGGTGAAGAGCTCACACAGCCAGGGTTTGAACCCTTTCTTATTTTTAGTTTGGCTTATTTTGCCAACCAAGAATATCAGAGTCGATTTTGCGTAATTTTGCCTAAGTCAGCACCGATTGAGGCGATCATTCAAGAATTTGCGCAAATCGATGACGTCGACTCTTGAAACCTACTAAACAATCCCCATAATGTTTCGCAGTTACGCAGTTTTTGGAGAGTAAATATATGTCTGAGCAACAACAGGCTAACGAACACGAGCAGGAATCAGTAGAAGCGCAATCTGAACAAGTGCAACAAGAACAAGCGCCTGAGCAAGAGCAAAGCGTTGAAGCAGAATTAGCCGCACTTTATGCAGAGCTAGAAGCTGCTAAAGAAACAATCGAAGCCCAAAAAGACAGCGTAGTGCGCGCTGCAGCGGAAGTAGAAAATATCCGTCGTCGTGCTGCACAAGATGTTGAAAAAGCACATAAATTCGCATTGGAAAAGTTCGCAAATGAATTACTACCAGTGATTGACAACCTTGAGCGTGCAATTGAATTTGCTGACAAGGAAAACGAAGCTATCGCACCTGTACTTGAAGGTGTTGAGATGACAGCCAAGAGTTTTGTTGAAGCGGTTGCTAAGTTCAATGTTGAAGTGGTTAATCCACAAGGTGAAGCATTCAACCCTGAGTTGCATCAAGCGATGGCGATGCAACCAAGCGAAGATGTTTCGCCAAATACCGTGTTAGCGGTGATGCAAAAAGGTTACACCCTAAATGGACGTCTACTTCGTCCAGCAATGGTAATGGTGTCTAAAGCACCTTAATCATCGAATTTAGTTGGAAAAATGCCCACTTAAGAGTGGGCATTTTTTTTGCGATGCCAAAGCTGTGTTACCACAATAAGCATAACGGCGCTGAACATCATAGCGGAGAAAGGTAAGGCGTTTTCAGGGTGCACTAAGGCTAATATTGGGCCAACCAATGCGCCACTGCCAAAGCGTAAGGTACCAATTACCGCAGTGGCTGTGCCTGAATTTCGCTCGAATTCCATCAGAATAAGCGCATCTGCATTTGACGCAATAATACCTAAGCTCATCATCAGCGGCGCGATACTCCACACGACGTAATACAACGACAGTTCCATCGCACTGACCACTAGCAAGGTGGTGCCGCTGACAATGGCGAGTGCTAAGCCGTAATAAAGCATTTTTCGTGAGCCCACTTTCGGCACAATACGGGTGTTGATAAAATTACCCAACATCAGCGCAATGACGTTTAACGCGAACAACACGCCGAATAGTTGCTCAGACACGGAGAAGTAATCAAGGTAAATAAACGGCACTGACGTTAAAAAACAAAAGAATGCGAAGGACGCTAGCATGGAGCTTAAAATATCGGCACGTGCTTTCGCTTCCCCCAAAATTACGCCATAACTTTCGAAGAACAACTTCAAGCCGCGTTTTTCACTGCGGTAAATGGGGATATCTATCAAGTGCATTTGCACCCACCCCAAAGTCATCAGTGCATAGCCTCCAAGTACCAAGAAGATCACTTGCCATTGAGCGAGGCCCATAATCAAAGAGCCAATACTGGGTGCAGCAAGTGGTGCGACCATCATGATCATCGACACATAGCTCATGCCTTTGGCGGTATTTTGCTGGTATATATGCCGGATGATCCCAGGGACCACCACGGTGGCGGCAGCACCCGTGAAGGCTTGCAGTGCGCGTAGCAGCCAAAATAGATGGATGTCTTCACAAAACGCCAAAGCAGTTGATGTAATAGCGAACATCCCCAGACCGATGCGAGCAAGCCGACGACGGCCCATTTGGTCAGCAATCGGTCCAAAGAACAGCATGCCCAACGCATATCCTGCAAGATAGACGCTCAGAGAAATTTGCACCTGCGGCATAGTAGCGCCCAGATCACTGGCGATTTGCACCATGGCCGGTAAATACATATCGACCGCGAGGGGGGTGATGGCGACAATACTCGCCAACAATGGCAACAACAAACGCCGACTAGGCGTTTTTCTATCTTCAGTGGACATAGATAAACTATCTTCTAAATTTGATGATGTGGAGAAACTAAGGAGGCACAGAGAACTGTACATAGAGTGAGCATCTTCTTAGTTTGAACACTATAGCACCAAGAATTAAAGCAGAGTAGTAGGGTGATATTAACATTATGTTAATTATCAAGTTTTAACATGCGCTATGCGATATCTCTCGGGTTTGATATCCTAGATTCATCAAAATAATATCGGGACAAAGATAATGAAAAAAATGATGCTTGCACTGGCAGCTGTGGCGGTAATTGTTGGTTGTAAAACTTCACCGACTGGTCGTACTCAAGTGACGCTTTATTCAGACAGCCAGATGAGCCAATTGGGCGGTGCAAGCTTTGCACAAATGAAAGAACAGCAAAAAATTAATCGTGACGCCGCAACCAATGCATACGTTCAGTGCATTGCAGATTCAGTCGTAGCGGTGTTGCCACAAAAATTTGCGCAACAAAAGTGGGAAGTGGTGGTTTTTGAAGAAGATTCTGCGAACGCATTTGCCCTTCCAGGTGGTTATATTGGTGTGCACACAGGTCTTTTAAAAGTCGCTAAAAACCAAGATCAATTGGCAACGGTTATTGGCCACGAAGTAGGGCATGTCATTGCAGAGCATTCTAATGAGCGCGCATCGCAAAGCCAGGTATTGCAGACCGGTATGCAACTTGGCGCGGTAGCCCTTGAAGCAGGAGACATTGGCTATCGTAACGAAATCATGGGCGCATTGGGTTTGGGTGCACAATACGGCGTGGTTTTACCATTTAGCCGCACTCATGAAAGTGAAGCCGATGAAATTGGTTTAGAATTAATGGCTAAAGCGGGCTTCAAGCCAGACCAATCAGTTGCACTTTGGCAAAACATGGCGCAAAGTGGTGGTGCGACTCCACCTGAATTTTTATCGACTCACCCATCACCATCAAGCCGTATAAATGACTTACAAAAGCGCATGCAAACTGCCAACGCTTTATACCAAGATGCTTACAACAGTGGTAAGCGTCCTCAGTGTAAGTAAGTCAGCACTTGTCTAGGTTTTGCATCTATACAGCGCTGTTGATTGCAGCAGCGCTCACGTTTGATAGCTTTGTTACATCCCCCGTGTTTGGCATTCATTGGCATAGCCCAGAGTGGATGGCTCACGCAACAGCTATTTTTAACGTCATTAAGTTGTTACTAATGGCTGTGTTAACAGGTTATTTATGGTGGGTTGTACCAAAGTGCGAGTTTCGCCCTGCTAGCACCATGGCATTACAGTTTATTACGCTTTTATGTGCGGTTCACGCCATTGTTTTGTTGGTGGCAAGACAAAACCTACTCAGTGACAAACAAAGCATTCAGTCTGTTGGGCCTATCACGGTTGTTGCGATTGATGAGCAAGAAAGCAGAACGTCGAAGCAGATTGTGTACCTTCGTTGCCAGCGCGCGTTGGGTTTTTACTCGTTGCACGAGCTTCTTTATTTGCCAAATCAGGAAGTGGCAACAGTAGGTAAAAAAGAGAGTACTTGGTATCTATATGCCGATAAAGAATACAAACTCATAGATGACTCAACTATGACTACCTTATGTAAATAAAAAAGGTGAGCACTTGCTCACCTTTTTTGTCTTTGGATTAGCGCGACTGCTAAGCGCGGCTAATGAACTTGCTCTCAGCAGTGTTAATCTTGATTTTATCACCTGATGAAATGTGCTCAGGGACTTGCACTACTAAACCTGTTGTTAGCGTTGCTGGTTTAGTACGAGCACTTGCTGAAGCACCTTTAATTGAAGGGGTTGTATCTTCAATTACGAGCTCAACGCTGGTAGGTAGGTCAACAGACACCGGACGACCTTCTACAAGCACAGCTTGAACACCTTTAGTTGATTCATCAATGAACAATAGCTGCTCAGCAATGCTGTCTTTGTGCATGTGATACGGTGTGTAGTCTTCTTCATCCATAAAGATGTACTCGTCACCATCAACATAAGAGAACATAACAGGACGACGCTGAAGATCAGCGAAGTTCAGCATGTCTTCTGCTTTAAATGTCTCGTCTACCTTGCCACCATCTACTACATCGTACATGCGCATACGGTAAAGGCTTCCGCCAGCGCGGCCTTGTGGAACTGAACGCTCGATATCACGAACGATCATCACGCGACCATTATATTCAATCGCTGCATGTTTTTTAATTTCGCTAGCCTTAGGCATAGTCTTACTTCCTAATTAATTTGACCGGGATAAGTTACCCGATTAAAACGTCCAAGCCAAGTGGATTTGCGGCACAGATTCAGTGGTGTTGGTGCCCAGTTTGTTGTGCCAATACTGCCATTCAACACCAAGCATTAGCGTGCGCTCTTGCATTGATAATGCGTGGCCCATGTCCCACTCTACGATTGGCTGTGCCAGTATCCAGCTTTTTACTTTGCCACCAAATTCATTCTCACGCTCGTCGATGTATTCAACGTGGCCCGTGAAATAAAACTTTTGGTTTCCTAGGCTAAATGGTGCACCCCAGGCAAGGTCGATCATCCAGCTGTCACTTTCGGTTGGCGCACCGCCTGAGCTGACACCATCACTGTCATCAATGTAAGCAGTGACTAACGTTGATACGAAATCAAAACCATCCACTTGCCAATCGAGTTTCACACCTGGAAGGAACTTCATCACATTCGCATCGCCAGCCGCGTTAAAGCCCATCACAAAACCAACATCTTTGATTGGGCCGAGCTTCACTTCGTTGCCACTGATTTTTCCGTAGCTGAAGTTTGAGTACCACTCACCGTAGAAGTCGCTGTCTTGGTAACCATCTTCTAAGTCGTCATTGATAATATCAATAAAGAAGAAGTTATCGCCAAGGCTGTAACCTGACGCGTGCTGAAAGGAAACAATACTGGTGTTTGCTTCGGCCTTTGTGAAAGGGTTTTTAAATTCGCCATAGTTAACATGTAGTTGTGTTTGGCTCCAAGTAGCAGCTTGAGCGCTACCTGCAAACGTGCTCGCAGCTAATGTTGCTAGAGCAAAAGCAGTAGGTGTAGTGATTTTCATAACAAGATGTTTAATAAAGGGAATGTCAGAACAGATTATAGCAGATGGCGACTTAGCGCCGCCACTGCCAAAGTATTTGTATCGAAATGAAGATAAAATTAGACCTTATTACGACGCAAAACAATGATGCAAAGAGCGGTGATAGCAAGGATAAAACAGTAGAACGCCGAAGTAGATACTTCCCACGGACTGATGCTAAATGTGGCGCCCAGCAACAGAGCTTGCGCACCATATGGTAATGAACCTTGCAATACGCAGGCAAATATATCGAGTAGACTCGCAGAGCGCTTTGCAGAGATATTGCCGTCTTCAGCTAGTTTCTTCGCCACCGGACCAGCAACGATAATCGACACTGTGTTGTTGGCAATACATAAGTTTGAAGTCATCACTAATAATGCAATACCAATTTGGTCTGCTACTTGGCGATTGAATTTGGCAATGACTTTTGTGAATGCTTGAATTTTTCCTGCCAAATAATCTAAGCCACCGCCACGGCGGATAAATTCGGACAAACCGCCAATGAACATAGACAGCAAGAATATCTCCTGCATGTCGCTGAAGCCCTTATACACGTCTTTTACGAATGCACTGCCTTCGTAAGCGCCGGTAAAGCCCATGAGCGCCGCAAATAAAATACCGCTAAAAAGCACAACGAATACATTTAAGCCCATCACCGCAAGGACCAGGATAAAGAAGTAAGGTAATACTAACAACCAGTCAAAATCACCCACTTCAACCGGTTGAGGTTCAGGTGTGAGATACACTAACAAAGCAATTGTAATCATTGCCGCGGGTAGGGCAATTTTTAGATTTTCACGGAATTTATCTTTCATTTCACACCCTTGGGTGCGTGTAGCTGCGATTGTGGTATCTGAGATAATCGATAGGTTGTCACCAAACATCGCGCCGGACACAATTGTTCCGGCCATCAACGATGGGTCTATACCCGTTTTAGCTGACACGGCAAGAGCGATCGGGCCGATTGCACCTATGGTACCCATGGAGGTCCCCATCGCTGTAGACACGATAGCCGAAATCAGGAATAGACCGGGTAACAACATGCTTGGCGGAATGAACGAAAGGCCAGCGTTAACAATTGCATCAACACCACCGGTTGCCCCCGCGACCGCTGAAAACGCGCCTGCAAGCAAGTAAATCAAACACATAGTAATGATGTTGCTATGGCCTGCGCCACGAATAAAGGTTTCTACCGATTCATTGATGCTTTGTTTTGTGATCAAAAAGGCAATAAATATCGCCGGCAGAATAGCAACCGGTGCTGGCAATTGATAGAACGCGTAGTCGACGTTCTGAGATTGCAAATACAGACCCGTTCCGAGGAAAAGTGCAACAAAGGTTAAAAGTGGGAGCAACGACAATTTTGCCGTTGTAGCGTTAAAGTTAGGCTGCATGAATACCTCAATTAAAATCACCAACAGCCAAAACCTTCTTTTAGCTGCATTTATTACGCTAACTAAGCAAAGCTAGAGTTAACACGCGCCCGCAAGCCAAAGACCAAATCGGCGCCAATTCGGGAAGTTTAAACGTGTGGATGGCTAAAGTCTATGGTGATACATTATTTGTTATTGTTTTTTGTCTTTTGTAGCACAAAAAAACAGCAATATCTAACACTCCCGTTAACGCATACAAAAGATGCAGTGCTAAGTATTAGTGCGTTTCATTACTCGCGCCATAGGTGCATCTGCGTTAGCATATGGGGTATCAGAATTAAAAATAATGTGGGGAATTGAATGAGCGTAGGTATAGGTATTCTCGGTGCAAATGGCCGAATGGGACAAGCACTTCTAGAAGCAAGCAGTGCAGATAAACAAGCCCATCTCGCTGGCGCATTTGTGCGTTCACAATCACCTTTATTAGGGCTACCCGTTAATACCTTAGTGAAAGGGTTATCTGAGGATACACAAGCGCTTGCTTTTACGAGCTTAGATGCTCAGAGCAAGGTCGATGTGCTCATCGATTTTACTCTTCCAGAAGGCATGCTGGCGCACTTAGATGTTGCCGTAGCAACTAAAACGCCAATGGTTATCGGCACCACAGGTTTAACTGAATCGCAAATGCAGCGCCTGCACGAAGCGGCTAAAGAAATTCCCATTGTTTTTGCACGAAACTACAGTGTAGGTATTAATCTTTTACTTGACCTTGTACAAACCGCAGCGGCGAAATTAGGTGATGATGCGGATATTGAAATTTTTGAGGGGCATCACAGACATAAAATTGATGCGCCATCAGGTACTGCATTAGCCATTGGTGAAGCTATCGCTGAAGCTAAAGGTTGGGATCACGACGAAGTGGCTGTTTATGATCGCTCACAAAGTGAACAGGCCAAAAGCCAAAAGGAAATTGGTTATTCGGTGCTCCGAGGTGGAGACATTGTTGGCGAACACACCGCTTATTTCGCATTAATGGGAGAAAGGCTTGAATTAACACATAAAGCGAGTTCGAGAATGACCTTCGCACTTGGTGCTGTTTGGGCTGCGAAGTGGCTGCAAAATAAACAAGCTGGCTTTTATTCTATGCATGATGTTCTAGAATTAGGGTAGAAAATATATACTTTTAGCGGTTTGAGTATGATTTTTAGATAAAGGTGCTATTTTACAGGTTTTTTGATTTTTAATTAGATCTTTTGCTAACTCTCGTGTAGAATATCGCCAATTTGCCAAAATTTCATAACGCTTGGAGACAAGCGCTCTAAACGGGTAGTAAATCAGTCGCATTTTTACTCCCGTTTTTTACTGTTAGGAGGTTAACTTGACTAAATCCGCTCTGTTAGTCCTAGAAGACGGCACAGTGTTTCGCGGTACTGCGATCGGCGCTGATGGTATGTCAGTCGGTGAGGTGGTATTCAACACGTCGATGACTGGTTATCAGGAGATTCTTACTGATCCGTCTTACGCGGAACAAATCGTAACCCTGACTTACCCACATATCGGTAACACGGGTACTAACAGCGAAGACGAAGAAGCGAGTCAAATCTGGGCGAAAGGCCTAGTGATCCGTGATTTGCCACTGCTAGCGAGTAATTTCCGTAATGAACAATCACTAAGTGATTACCTTAAGGAACGCAACATTTTAGGTATCGCAGATATCGATACTCGTAAATTAACGCGAATCCTTCGTGATAAAGGTGCGCAAAACGGTTGTATCATTGCTGGTGATGATATTGACGAAAGCAAAGCCCTGGAAGCTGCAAAAGCATTCCCAGGCTTGAAAGGCATGGATTTAGCCAAAGTAGTTTGTACTGAGTCATCATATCAATGGTCTGAGACAAGCTGGACTCTGGGCGAAGGTTTTAAAACGCTTGCGCCAGAAGACGAAAAATTCCACGTTGTTGCCTATGACTTCGGTGTTAAACGCAACATCCTTCGTATGTTGGTAGACCGCGGTTGTAAGCTAACAGTGGTTCCTGCGCAAACGAGTGCAGAAGAAGTGCTGGCGCTAAACCCAGACGGCATCTTCCTATCAAACGGCCCTGGCGATCCAGAACCGTGTACATACGCGATTGAAGCAATCAAAACCTTCCTAGAAAAAGATATTCCTATTTTCGGCATCTGCCTTGGCCACCAGTTATTGGCGCTAGCTTCGGGTGCAAAAACAGTAAAAATGAAGTTTGGTCACCACGGTGGTAACCACCCGGTTAAAGACCTTGACCGTGACGTTGTTATGATCACTGCACAGAACCACGGTTTCGCTGCAGACGAGGCAAGCTTGCCAGACAACCTTCGTGCAACACACAAGTCATTATTTGATGGCACTTTGCAAGGTATTCATCGCACAGACAAGCCAGCGTTCAGCTTCCAGGGTCACCCAGAAGCAAGCCCAGGCCCACACGATGCAGCACCGTTGTTCGATCACTTTATCGAACTAATGCAAGCGCAATCTAACTAATTTGAGACCGGAGTAAAAATGCCAAAACGTACTGATATTAAAAGCATTCTTATCTTAGGCGCGGGCCCGATCGTAATCGGCCAGGCCTGTGAGTTTGACTACTCAGGTGCTCAAGCCTGTAAAGCGCTTAAAGAAGAAGGTTACCGAGTTATCCTAGTTAACTCTAACCCTGCGACTATCATGACTGACCCTGAAATGGCTGATGCGACATATATTGAGCCTATCCACTGGGAAGTTGTTGAAAAAATCATCGAAAAAGAAAAGCCAGATGCAGTACTACCAACAATGGGTGGTCAAACTGCATTGAACTGTGCACTTGACTTAGACAAGTACGGTGTATTGGCAAAGCACGGTGTAGAGCTAATCGGTGCAACGGCTGATGCTATCGATAAAGCCGAGAACCGTGAGCGTTTCGACGCGGCGATGAAGAACATCGGCCTAGAGTGTCCGCGTGCAGAAATCGCACACTCGATGGAAGAAGCGCTAGACGTGCTTACGCGTATCGGTTTCCCTTGTATTATTCGTCCTTCTTTCACCATGGGTGGTACCGGTGGTGGTGTTGCTTACAACATGGAAGAGTTCGAAGAAATCTGTACTCGCGGTCTCGATTTATCACCAACGAATGAGCTATTAATCGACGAAAGCTTACTTGGTTGGAAAGAATATGAGATGGAAGTGGTTCGTGACAAAAACGACAACTGTATCATCGTATGTTCGATTGAAAACTTCGACCCAATGGGCGTGCACACGGGTGACTCAATCACTGTAGCACCAGCGCAAACGCTCACAGACAAAGAATACCAAATCATGCGTAATGCCTCGATGGCAGTATTGCGTGAAATCGGTGTTGAAACAGGTGGTTCAAACGTACAGTTCGGTGTGTGTCCTAACACAGGCCGTATGGTTATCATCGAGATGAACCCACGTGTATCTCGTTCATCAGCACTTGCGTCAAAAGCAACAGGTTTCCCAATCGCGAAAATCGCGGCGAAACTTGCTGTAGGCTACACGCTTGACGAGCTACAAAACGATATCACTGGTGGTGCAACTCCTGCGTCGTTCGAGCCGTCAATCGACTACGTTGTCACTAAGATCCCTCGTTTCAACTTTGAAAAATTTGCCGGTGCAAATGACCGTCTAACGACGCAGATGAAGTCGGTCGGTGAGGTAATGGCGATTGGCCGTAACCAACAAGAATCACTGCACAAAGCACTTCGTGGCCTTGAAGTTGGCGCGACTGGCTTTAACCCAATCTTGCCGGTAGGCGAGAAGGGCGCAATTGAAAAAATCACACGTGAACTTCGTGAGCCAGGCGCTGAGCGTATCTGGTACATCGCCGATGCAATGCGCCACGGTATGAGTGTTGATGATGTATTTAACCTAACCAAGGTTGACCGTTGGTATCTAGTACAAATCGAAGACATCATCAAAGACGAGCAGCAAATCGAAGAAGTCGGTTTTGCAGGATTAACTGCGGACTTCCTACGTCGCTTGAAGCGTAAAGGTTTCGCTGATGCGCGTATTGCAGAGCTTGCAGGTGTATCTGAAGCGGAAATCCGCAAGAAGCGTCACCAGCTTGAAATCTTGCCTGTGTATAAGCGCGTAGATACGTGTGCGGCTGAATTTAGCTCAGACACTGCATATATGTACTCAAGCTACGATGAAGAGTGTGAAGCTGCACCGTCAGACAAAGACAAAATTATGGTAATCGGTGGTGGTCCTAACCGTATCGGTCAAGGTATTGAATTCGATTACTGCTGTGTACACGCGGCCCTTGCTATGCGTGAAGACGGCTACGAGACAATCATGGTTAACTGTAACCCTGAAACGGTTTCGACCGACTATGACACATCTGACCGTCTATTCTTCGAACCAATTACGCTTGAAGACGTACTTGAAATCGTGCGTGTTGAGAAGCCAAAAGGTGTAATCGTGCAGTACGGTGGTCAAACACCGCTTAAACTTGCGCGTGAGCTTGAAGCGAATGGTGTGCCAATCATTGGTACTTCACCTGATGCAATCGACCGTGCAGAAGACCGTGAGCGCTTCCAGCAAATGGTTGAGCGTCTAAACTTACTTCAGCCTGACAACGCGACAGTAACGTCACTTGAAGAAGCGGTCGCTAAGTCTAAAGAAATCGGCTTCCCACTGGTTGTTCGCCCTTCGTACGTACTTGGTGGTCGTGCGATGGAAATCGTATACGATGAAGACGACCTACGTCGCTACATGACTGAAGCAGTATCGGCGTCTAACGAAGCGCCAGTACTACTTGACCGCTTCCTTGACGACGCAATCGAAGTTGACGTTGACGCTATCTGTGACGGCACAGAGGTGATCATCGGCGGTATCATGGAGCACATCGAGCAAGCAGGTGTTCACTCAGGTGACTCAGCGTGTTCATTACCTGCGCACAGCCTAAGCCAAGAAATCCAAGACGTAATGCGTGAGCAAGTACGTGCGATGGCGCTAGAGCTAGGTGTAGTTGGTCTGATGAATACACAGTTCGCAGTGAAAGACGGCGAAGTTTACCTCATCGAAGTGAACCCGCGTGCGGCGCGTACTGTTCCGTTCGTATCAAAAGCAACCGGTGTTGCCCTTGCAAAAGTTGCGGCACGTTGTATGGCGGGTCAGTCACTGGCAAGCCAAGGTGTAACTAAAGAAATCATCCCTCCTTACTACAGCGTGAAAGAAGTCGTACTTCCATTCGCTAAGTTCCAAGGTGTTGACCCAATTCGTGGCCCAGAGATGCGCTCAACGGGTGAAGTAATGGGTGTTGGTGATACTTTCGCCGAAGCATTCGCTAAAGCTCAGCTTGGTGCAGGTAATGCTTTACCACGTGGTGGTCGCGCGTTACTATCGGTTCGCAATGGTGATAAAGCTCGTATCGTTGAGCTTGCTAAGACCATGATCGAATTAGGTTTTGAACTAGACGCAACATCAGGCACCGCAGCGGCGCTTGAAGATGCAGGCATCGCAGTTCGCCGTGTAAACAAGGTATTTGAAGGTCGTCCTCATATCCTTGACCGCATCAAGAACGGCGAATACAGCTACATCGTAAACACCACAGAAGGTCGTCAAGCAATTGAAGATTCTAAAGTGTTACGTCGTGGCGCGCTAATGCACAAGACCAACTACACAACTACACTTAATGCTGCGTTTGCTAACTGTACAGCAAACTCAGCAGATGACCGTGGTAGTGTGTCGTCAGTTCAAGAGTTACACCAACGAGTTAACTAAGCGATTGAGCCGCAGCGTCTAGCTGCGGCTTGCTGCTAATGGGAAAATTATGCAAAAGATTCCAATGACTACACGTGGTGCAGAATTACTGCGTGAAGAGTTAAACGAATTAAAAACTGTCACTCGTCCGAAGATCATCGCGGATATTGCTGATGCGCGTGAGCATGGTGACCTTAAAGAAAATGCTGAGTATCATGCCGCCCGTGAGCAGCAAGGTTTCTGTGAGGGACGTATTCAAGAGATCGAAGCTAAGTTGTCTAATGTACAAATCATTGACGTCACAAAAATGCCTAACAATGGTAAGGTGATTTTTGGTGCGACCGTGACAATTTTGAACGTAGATACAGATGCTGAAGTGACTTACCGCATCGTTGGTGACGACGAAGCGGATATTAAGAACAACTTAATCTCTGTGAATTCACCTATCGCTCGTGGCCTTATCGGCAAAGAAGTTGATGACAGTGTAAACATCGAGACACCTAACGGTGCCGTTGAATACGAAATTGTCGAAGTAGAATACATTTAATCGGTATTTTATACGTATTTAAAAACCCGCTCCTAGAGCGGGTTTTTTTATGTCTAAAAAACGCATCTGCCAATTAGACATGGTTAAGGTGACGCATTCACTCTATATCAAGATTTCTTACCATCTCGCTCTAAAGCCACGATTATCGATATGCACGAAGCCACCATGGTGAGATTTTGGGTAGTATCGACCAATTCCGCCAATGTATCGGCTTTGTTTGTGAAACTTTTCGAATAGGGCGTACAGGGTATCAACGTCACGCGCATTTTCTTTGCCATCGCCATTGAGGTCGTCCATACGATTATTGCCATTTTCGTCTATATATAAGTCAAAGGCGTCACCGTATTGGTGACGACTGTGCCGCCCGTTGCCAATGGACCGGTTGTAAAAAGGCGTGCGATAGGCACTAATGAATGCGAAGCGGGTCACATTGACTCCTTCGTCCTTTAGAAACTGTAAGAGGTCTTCGAGCATTGTTAAACCATCGTCATTTACGTATAAGAACTTAGGGTAGCCACTGGTTTGTTTACATAAGAGCTGCTTTATTTGCACGTGTTCTGTGATGAAGGTATCAAGGTCTGATTCTGTTACACGAATAAAGCCATCTGGAGCAGAGTATTGTTCCAGTCCTTTATAAGGAGTAGGGTAGGAACCAATTTGATATCCCTCAACTCTTGTATTGTTCGCATCAAAAGGTACTTTAACCGCCACTTGAATGGTGTGTTTGTTGCCCTCTTTATTGTTTAAATCTAAGCGATACAAATCAGGTGCCATTGGCGCATTGAAATAGAGATGTTTGTCGTCCTGGTTGTTGACCTTGATGTGCTCCTGCTTGCCAACGGCATAGCCCTGAGGATACGCCACTTTGACGGTTTGATTTGGGTTTACTATCACCGTACGTAGCGTATTACCTATGGCTTGAGGAGTGAGCACTGCAAACAGTGCAGCGCCCACAAAGGAGATTGTTTTGTTTACTGCCATACAATTAACCTTTTGTTATTGCGTGAGTTTAGCCAGTAGAGCAGGATCTCGATTATAAACATCTGAATAGAAGTGCAAGCCATCTTCATTGCCTGCAACCGTCCAATACATCAATAGGACGTCCAGCGGTTCGTCAAGTGTGACCTTGGTTGTTTCTTTGCTCGCCAGAGTTTCGTTAATCTTAGTTCGCGACCATGAATCGGTGCCTGCCAAGACATGTTCTGCAAGATCAAATGGATTCTCAACACGTACACAGCCGTGACTAAAAGCACGTTGGTCTTCTGCGAAAAGCGTTTTTGCAGGTGTGTCGTGTAAGTATACGGAGTATTTATTCGGGAACATAAACTTAACCTGGCCAAGAGAGTTATTTTCTGAAGGCCCCTGTACAAACCAATACGGGAATTTGTTGCGGTTTACTGTATCCCAATCGATAGTTTGCGCGTCAACTGGGTTACGTTTTGCGTCTACGAGGTAGAAGTTTTTCTCTTCAAGGTAGCTAGGATTGGCTTTTACTTTATCAACCAAGCCTTTGGTAATGCTGCGTGGCACGGTCCATGTTGGGTTGATAACAACATAACTAAGGCGGCCCTTGAAAATTGGCGTTTTAGTGTAGTTACGACCCACAACCACATTACTTTCCCACTTTAGTTTTCCGTTTTTCATTAGAAACACTTTAAAACCGGCAATATTGACGATCAGGAAGTCCTCGGTCAAATTGTTGTCGACCCAGCGGGTTCGCTCTAGATTGACAATGATATCGTTGATTTTCTCTTGGTACGGCTGATTGAGTAATTTAAGTGTGTCTTTACCGATGACGCCGTCGGATTTGACTTGGTTAAAGTACTGGAGCTTTTTAACCGCATCTTGTAGAGGCTCATCGTAAGTTAGATTTGAGTCGCTTAATTTACTAGGATAATACCCCAAGCGCTCAAGGCGCTGGCGGATCACTGGCACGCTAGGATCTGTATCGCCCGGCTTTATGACACTTTTGGCTAAACTTGCTTCGGGTAATGGTTTCATTGCTTGTAGTTTCTTATAAAACTCCAAGCCTTCTTTTAAGCGTTTGTAGTGAGGTATTTGCGGTTTTAAATTTTCTAAACCTTTGTCTAGCGACTGTGCTTTAACATGCTTCAGTAGTGCAATAGCGGCCTGTTCAGGTGTAACGTTGTGCTGCTCGTAGTTCCAGGTATCTGTTAAAGATTTGGGGTTTACCTTGCCACGAATAAGGTGGGTGGCGTACGTCATTACTGCATCAGTCATCAACACATCGAATTGCGCTGAGTCGCTTTCTTGCACTAATTTCTCCAATGATTCTAAATGATAATCTTGTGGGTTTAATCCTTCCAAGTCAGCCTGTTTAATTAGCTTTAAAACGTCCTCGGCATAATTTCTATCCTGCCAAATTGGATCAAAGTTATTCGCTTGATAAGCGCCGATGACAAGATCTGGCGTCATGACCGTGTCTGTGCCTATGTTTGGCTGTTCACCAATCATAATAGGGTCAAGATATTGAGCGAGGTTGGAGGAGGCGGCATGATTCATCATTGAAACAAATAGCGCAGAGCACAAGGTAAGTACTGTTACAAATCGCATAGTTATTGTCCTTAAAGATATTTCCGTTGCCATTGCAATCTAGGGTGGTCAAATCCGTTTTAAGCGTAGCAGAGTGTAAAAATTATACGCAATCGTTTGAAGTTTTGTACCCATAGTGCGTTTTTTATTATATCTAGCTTTATCTTCTGGCAATAAAAAAGCCTCGTAAAATGAGGCTTTTGGTTGGGATTACATGGATAATAATTATTTAGCTTTGTGGCAAGGTCTCATGTGACTTTGCGGTTTCGACGCCATCAACCTTGGGACTCCTGCCAAATAACTTGCGTGTCAAACGCTTGAAGTCTTCCAGTGCCACGTATTGGCAAGGGATAAGAATCAGAGTGATTACAGTCGCAAACAGTACACCGAATGCCAATGAAACAGCCATAGGGATAACGATTTGCGCCTGAAGGCTGGTTTCAGAAATGATCGGTACCAAACCAATAAATGTGGTAATGGAGGTAAGCAAAATCGCTCTGAAACGCTTACAACCGGCTTCAACCACAGCATCTTTGATTCTCACGCCTTCAGCACGCGCTTTATTTACATAGTCGACCATCACCAGTGAGTCATTTACAACTACGCCCGCAACCGCAATGATGCCGAAGAATGATAGGCTACTCATTGTCATCCCCATGATAACGTGACCATAGATTGCACCCACAATACCGAATGGGATCACCGACATAATAAGTAGCGGCTGAGAATAAGAGCGAAGTGGAATGGCTAATAAAGCAAAGATGATCATCAGTGACAGAGCCAAGTCACGACGTTGTTCCGCAACGCTGTTCATCTCTTCTTGCACGCGACCTGCAACATTACTTTGTACGCCAGGATAGTTTTTCAATAGCGATGGAAGATATTCATCGCGAATCTCTTTCGCTACTTCAAATGGTTGTGCTTGATTAGTATCCACCGCAGCCCATACATTGACTGTGCGCTTGGAGTTTTCGCGGCGAATGCGGTTAACGCCATCGACTAGGCTCACCGTGGCAATTTCTGCCAGTGGCACTTCAGCTCCGGCAGGCGTAATGATACGCACATCGTTGATTTCGCTTATAGAGTTACGCTCATTGATTGGGTAACGAATCATTACTTTTAGCTCTTCACCGTCACGAAGGATTCGCTGTGCTTCAAGACCGTAAAAGCTGAAGTTTACCTGTGAAGCGACATCAGCCAATGTTAAGCCCATGCTGTAAGCAATAGGTTTTAAATCCAGCTGTACTTCATCAGTCGCGCTTTGCATTGAATCGTTGACATCGCCAACACCTTTCATTGTAGCGAGTTTCTCTTTTAACTTGCCCGCTACTTCTTTGAGTTCTGAAGCATTGTTACCTTCTAAGCGGAAACTGATATCGCCGTCGTCACGACCACCACCATTCATGATGCTGTCGTTAATCGTCATAGATTTCAACCCAGGCAGTGGTGGCATATTATCGCGCCAAAGAGCACTTAATGCGAACGTATCGATAGGGCGTAGGTGCGGTTCAACTAACACCATCATTAAGCGAGCGTTAGTACGACCCTGCATGTTTAAGGAGATATCCTTCACCATTGGCATGCCATATTGCTGCTCAATGACCTTTTCAACATCCATGACCACTTGTTCGATTTTCTTCGCAGTTTCTAAGGTTGCTTGCTCTGAAGAGGCAAGGTTCATTTCTATGCGGATACTCGGAAAATCATGAGGGATTTTGGGGTTAGCAATAAACTTAATTAAACCACCTGCAAACAGGCCAGCACTAACGATTAAAATTCCCAAGAAGCCCACAATAACGGTGTAACGGTAATGAATACAACGGATCACCGCAGGGCGATAGATAGACTCAATAAAATACTTTAAGCCAGCGTCAAACTTGTTGCGCATTTTATGTAATGGGTTACGAGGGTTGGGCGGTGTATCTTTCATCGCTGCTAGGTGAGCCGGCAAAATCAGCTTAGACTCAACCAATGAGAACAGTAGACACAATATAATTACGCCGCCAATGGCTTTGGAAAACGCAGCACCAGGGCCCGTAGCCAGCATCTGTGGCAAAAATGCAGCAACAGTTGTAAGTACGCCAAAGGTGGCCGGTATTGCAACGCGTTTCACGCCGCGAACAACGTTATCAAGGCTGTGCCCATGCTTCTCAATTTCTGCGTGCGCTGATTCGCCGACGACGATGGCATCATCAACAACAATCCCTAGAACAAGAATGAATGCGAATAAGGAAGCAAGGTTTATGGTGATGTCTAAAAAGCCCAGTGGCATCATTAAAAATGCGCCAAGGAAAGAAACTGGCAGGCCCATCATGACCCAAAATGCCAAGCGGATTCTTAGGAACATCGCCAACATTAGCATCACCAAAATACCACCCCAAAGCATATTCTCGATCATCATATCGAGGCGGCCTTCAAGGTAGTATGTGATATCAATCATAGGTGCGAGTGTGACACCTTGAGGTAGCTCTGTTTTTTTGCGTTCTAAATAGCCATCAATAATGTCTGCAACATGCGTTACATCTTGGTCTTTTGATGCGCGAACTTCAAAAATGAGCGAGTTTTTACCATTGTACTTGGAATATTGCAGACCTTCTTCGAAACCATCATTGATGGTGGCGACATCGCCAAGAAAAACTTGTGCGCCATCTTCAAGGGTTAGTAGGGGAAGGCGTTCAAATTCATCACCGCGATAGGCTTGTTTTTCAACACGCATGGAGATGTAGCCGTTATCTGAACGGATTTGGCCCGCTGACATATTCGCTGAGAAGTTACGTACTGCGCTAGCTATGTCACGAAACGTTAGACCATATTCGCGCAGTTTATCAGGGCTGACTTCGATACTGATTTCATAGTCTAGGCCAGAGTTGAACTCGACAAGGTTAACATTAGGCAAAGCGCGCATTTCGTCATGTAGCTTATTACCTAATTCTTTGAGTTCGTAATTACTCATATCCCCGTAAAGGGCGAGGATCATCACTTCTTGGGTGAATTTTTCGCGACGGATATTAGGTCGTTCCATTTCCGCAGGGAAGCTCGATATCGAGTCGATTTGCATTTTGACTTCATCAAGCACTTCTTGTGCGTCATAGCTTTCTTCAACTTCAATCCAGCTTTGCGAAAAACTTCTGTTAGAGTAGGTAATCAGGCGTTTTAAGCCCTCTAGACCTTGAAGAGATTCCTCAATCTTAATTGTGATCCCTTCTTCTACCTCTTGTGGCGCAGCCCCTGGGTATACGGCTTGGACACTAATCCAATTACTTTCAAATTGGGGAAATGCCTGTTTGCGAATAGACATCGCACTGAGGATACCGCCAACGATGATAATGATCATCAGCAGGTTTGCCGCAACGGGGTTGCGAGCAAACCAGGCGATTAGGCCTTTTTCTCTTACTTGAGTCATGGTTAATCCTCCTTAAGCGCCAGTTGCGTCATAGGAGTTTGTGCTGGGTCGTCATCAAGACGCAGCTGCATACCTTGGGTAGGATAATCAAGTGCAGAAGTAATAATCTGTTGACCGTCATCAAGACCATGGGTCACGTAAGACATGCCATCTTGCTCACGAATAACTTCTAGGGAACTGAATGTCAGTTTGATTTCATCGTCAATTAGCGCAATGCGATCGTCGCGAATAAGATAGCTCGGCACGATGGCGGCATTAATAACATGTTTTCCTGTAATTGCTGCGTTGGTGTAAGCGCCAAAGCGTAAAGGTTCACTCTGCTCATATGGGGCATCAACATAGGCAACAAGGTAAGTCATACGCGAACGTTTATCGACCACACCTTCATTGCGTACAATTTTACCCTGCCATGTGCGCATCTTGCCCGCTACCTCACTGGTTAACGCCACATCTGCGCCGATACCGCCGTCGAGAAGATACTGGAGATCATGGTTAGCGACAGGTAATCGGACTTTTGCAATGCTGGTCGCATCAATTTGGCCAAGCATATTGCCCGGATTTACAACGCTTCCTAAACTCACTTTTTTGGCGGTTACGAGTGCATCATAAGGTGCTTTGATATAGGTGCGTTCTAAATTTCTATTCGCTCTTTTTACTTGTGCTTGTGCCGCTTTGAAGTTGGCTAGCTTTTCAGCAAGTTGTGGTTTACGCAAATAAAGTTCTGACGGAATAACTGCGTTGGCGTTGTCTTTGATACGCTGCCATTCTGTTTTTGCTACATGTGCTTGGGCTTGTTCAATCTCTAAGGCAGATTGTGCTTGGGCGAGACCCGCCTGAGCTTCAATGAGCGCCGCTTCATAATCATTCGGATCAATACGAATCAGTACATCACCTTCTTTAACAAAGCCACCTTTGACGAATTGTTCGGAAATCGAGACGACTTGTCCAGACACTTGAGCCACAAGTTCAGTTTGTTCTTGTGCCATGACTTCACCGTATGAATTTACTTTCATAGTGACATCAGTAAGTCTGACAGGTGTTACCTCAACAAGAGGAGCTACCGTTTCTTGTTCTTTTTGCTCTGGTGGTTTCTTCATTGCGCTAAAGGCTACAAAAAGCCCTCCAGCTATAACCAGTACACCTATTGGTAGAAATATTTGTTTTTTGCTAGCCACAACGTAGCTCCCTGTATATATCGATGACAGCCTAATAGTAGCGACTATGATGTTTACAGGTATGTGCAACATGTAACAAAGAATGTATTGTGTTAAAATGCCTCTCTTTTTTGATTTGGGGTGGAATTATGGATTGTCGTCTTGGTTGTGGTGCATGCTGCATTGCGCCTAGTATTTCCAGCGCTATTCCAGGTATGCCCAATGGCAAAAAAGCGGGAGAGCGTTGTATTCAGTTAGACACAAATAATTTGTGTAAATTATTTGGAAAGCCTTCTAGACCGGCTGTTTGTGCTCAATTTAGTGCCACAGAGGACGTGTGTGGATTTAATAATGCGCAAGCGATGTGGCGTATAACGCAACTAGAGGCTCTTACTTAAGTATTGTCTTAAGAGCCTCAACGTAACTAAATAATTTATTGTTTAGCTTGTGGTGGATAATGGCTCAGAATTTCAGCAACTGATTCACGAATGACCACTTCACGTTCTGTTGGCGATTGGTTTTTCTTTAAGCGGCCTTCTTTGGCTGCACGCCAAACAAGTTGATTCGACTCTTTATCAATAACGTCCAGTACGAGAGTGCCCACTTCGTATTCGCGTGTTGTTGTTTGTACGTTGTAACCAATGCCCCAGTAATCCCAACGAGCACTGTAGCCAGTAGAAAAGGTGTCTACGTCGACTTTCGTTTCAACTGACGCATGGTAGTTAATAAGTACATCCGCTTGTGCGGCATCAACCAATTGCATCCCTTTGGCTGCAAGCTCATCATTTACCGCCTGTTGTACACGGCGTTCCATTAGTTCACTTATCTGATAGTTTGCCGTTCCTTTTGTCAGACTGGCGTTAGGGAACCAAGCGAAGGTCTTATATTCTGAGAAGTTGACCGATTTATCGTAATCAAAATCTGGGGTTGAGCTGCAGGCGCTCAACAACATTAACATGCCTGCTGCAAGTAACTTTTTCATCGATTGCTCCTTAATGTGTAAGTGATAGCAAGTTTCTTGTGCTGTCAATAACATATCACAGTTCCTCTAATTAGACAGACTAGTTCCTTTATCCACGCTGAAAAAGTTATTTGGTCTGCTCAGTTGCTTAGAGAAAAATAATTTAAAGCTAATTCTCATTTTCTATGTTAGTCTAGGATTGCTTTGAGTTAATGCGTTTAATGTGACGGTTTTGTGCGGCTTACGCTGTATGTGTGACTATTTTGCCAGTGTGCCATTAGTCCTGTACCTGACCCTTGCGGCAGCGACACTGGCTCAGGGAGGATAGTGCCTAGTAATAGGCGAATGGTAAAATTGACTTACAGGAACAATTTAGTATGTCAGATCAAGTAAACGGTAAAGTAAAGTTTTTCAATGAATCAAAAGGCTTTGGCTTTATCGAGCAAGAAAATGGCCCAGACGTATTCGTACATTTCAGCGCGATCAATGGTTCAGGCTTCCGCACTCTAAGCGAAGGCCAACAGGTTTCTTTCGGCATCAAACAAGGCCAGAAAGGACCAGAAGCGGAAAACGTAACTCCGGTTTAATTCCTTATTCATTCTCTTTAAGAGTGAATACGAGTGGAGCTGTTCAGGCTTCACTCTTTCCTTCCCAAAATTTCTTCAATTTATTATTCTTTTTGTAAATGATTGTATAAAACAATTATTTTGATATATCCGCTAACATCATTTATTATTTTATCTCCACATTCGATATTATATAAGAGATCCCAGTGAGAGAAATCAGAGCATTTGCCAAATCGGCAACTATTAATGAGTTAGAAAAAGCAATTAATATTCTGAACACTGCGCTCGATAATCAGCAACAGCAAGAAAAAGCGAAACAGGAAGTTCTCGATCTGATGAAGGAAAAAGGGCTCAGTGTGGATGATATTGTTGATGTAAAACAAGATAAACGTACAAAGGTTGAGCCTAAGTACCGTAGAGAATTCCAAGGTAAAGTTGTGGAATGGTCTGGCCGTGGTAAACGCCCAAAAGCGTTTCAAGATGTGGACCTCACAAAATTCCTTGCTAAGTAATTAAATGGTCCAGAAATGGACCATTATTTTTTTGGGTGTCAGTAGTGTATACACTCAGAGACTATCAACAACAAGCCGTCGACAATACTCTCGCACACTTTCGCAATAGCCAGCGCTCCGCAGTGATTGTGTTACCGACAGGTGCGGGCAAAAGCTTGGTTATTGCAGAACTTGCACGCCTAGCACGATTCCCTATTTTAGTATTGACTCATGTAAAAGAGCTGGTTGAGCAAAATGCTGAAAAGTTCAAAAATATGGGACTTAGGCCAGGAATATATTCCGCAGGCTTAAATGAAAAAAACCTCTCAGAGCAAGTCACCTTTGCCAGTATTCAATCGCTTGCGCGCAATATAGATGGGCTAAATCGGGTATATTCTTTGATTATTATTGATGAATGTCACCGAGTGAGTAATGACAAAGACAGTCAATATGCTCAAGTAATAAGCCAACTGCAAAAAAATAATCCCGCTCTCAAAGTGTTGGGATTAACCGCGACGCCTTACAGACTCAACACTGGTTGGGTGTATCACAAACATTACCATGGGTACGTACGAGGCCAAGCAGAGTCACCGTTTAGCGACTGTATCTTCGAGCTACCTTTGCGTTACCTGATAAATAAGGGGTTTTTAACTCCCCCGAAGATGATTGACGCAGCAGTGGAGCATTACGACTTTTCTTCCTTACTAGGTGGGACTGGGCGACCAACTGAAGGGGATTTAAACACTCTACTTAGTAGCTCAACTCGTGCAACGAAAGCGATTATCGAAGATGTGATTCACCACTCTAAGACTCGCAAGGGAGTAATGATCTTCGCTGCTACGGTGGCGCATGCACACGAAATTTACTCATATCTACCACGCGAAGAAGCACGCGTTATAATCGGCGATACCGCTTCAACACAACGTGATAAAATCATTACAGATTTTAAACACAAAGCATTTAAATATCTGGTGAATGTTTCTGTTTTAACAACTGGATTTGATGCACCCCATGTCGATTTTATTGCCATATTACGCCCGACTGAATCAGTGAGTCTGTACCAACAAATTGTGGGTAGGGGTCTGCGCCTTGATGAAGGAAAAAAAGAATGTTTGGTCGTCGACTACGCAGGGAATGGCTTTGATTTACACCACCCAGAGGTGGGCACTAAACGCCCAGATCCTAACAGTGAGCCGGTACAAGTTGAATGTCCTGGATGTGGTTTTGCCAATTTATTTTGGGGTAAAAAAGACGCGCAAGGACAGGTCATTGAACACTATGGCAGACGATGCCAAGGGTTATTGGAAGATGATCAACAAAGCCAGCAGTGTGACTTTCGTTTTAAATTCAAAGAATGCCCAAGCTGTTTTGAAGAAAATGATATCGCTGCGCGACAGTGTCATCACTGTCACATTCAGCTAGTGGACCCAGATGATAAGCTACGTAAAGCCCTTAATTTAAAAGAAGCCCTGGTATTGAGGTGCAGCGGTCTTAGTTGTGATACAACTTCAACAGGGAAACTCAAAATTACCTACCATGATGAAGATGGTGCGAGTGTTGACGAGATCTTTGATTTAGGGAATCCGAAAGTCAATGCGGTGTTTAACAAAATCTATAGTAAGCGTCATACAGTGGCTGAAATAAAACACTGGCAGAGTGTCGAACAAGTCATTGCACATCAGCATCAACTTAATTGGCCTGACTTCGTGATAGCTAAAAAGTCAAAAAAGTATGGTTGGCAAGTGAGCGATAAGCTGTTCGATTATCAAGGTAGCTACAGAAAAGCCAATACAGAATATTGAATATCGTAATGGGTGCAAAGTAACACTGTGGGAAGGTGAGACACATTGGATTGTCTCACCGAGAAATCTGAAATACGTTCAGTCTTGGGCGTTGTCGTCTAAAATTCCCCAGCCGTCACCATAACCATTGTGTTTATCAGCAAGGCTTTCTAAATAGGCTTCCATGTTTCCTATTAATTCATATTCAGGCACCATGCTTAAGCTGGCCTTCACTTCGAATACGCCGGTGTCTGGACACACAGTTAATTCGGTGTGTGGAGACACTTCTGCGCCAGTGAGTGCAGTCATATATGATTGAGCATGCGCTTCTTGTTCAAAAAGTAAAAAGAAATCAACGGTATGAATAGCCGTTAAGTCCACCCCTTGGGCGTGCATTTCTTGCAGTATTTGACCGGTTTCGTCATCAGGGAATTGCATGGATTATCTCTTATATTCACGTATACGTGGATTGTCTAATATCTTGATACAAATAAAAAGTCACACAGTTGAAAAATTTCTTTCAGATTGATGTTTGGGTACGCTCTAGGGTGATAAACTTACTTAAAATAATGCGTGTTTTTGGAAATTATCAGGGAGAGTTATTGTCAGATATGGGCATTCATAAAGTGATAAGGAAATTTGTAAGTTGTCTTTAACTTCTTCGTTTAGCATTGCTCTTGCCTTGTTCATCTATTCAAGCTCGGTTGTTGCGGCGTGGACGAGCACGACTGCCAATAATCAACAACCTCGCACCATTTCTGGTTATACAATCCAAGGGGTTGATGGCGACCTCGAGAAAAATGTTGGCATATATTTAAATCAGCTAACGGGCGAGCAACCTTCCAGACAATTAAAGCGCTATGCAACAGACCAAGTGCTATTGAGTCTTAGAGCACTCGGTTATTATCATGCCCAAGCCGATTTACACCTTGAAGACAACACACAAACCCCGCGCGTGGTTGCGAAAATTAACGCTGGAAAGCCTATACGGATTAATTCCATTCGTTATTCGCTTATCGGCCCTGGAGAGAGTGATGCGCAGCTTGCAGGTGTGATTGAACAATTACCTTTGAAGCAAGGCGATGTGCTCAATCATGGGAAATATGAGAAAGCGAAAAGTAAGCTGGAATCGCAACTGCTTGAAATGGGCTATTTCGATAGTAAGTGGACGCAGTCACAGTTATCTGTAAATCGTTCTAGTTATAGCGCAGATATAGTGATGGCGCTGGAAACGGGATTACGCTACAAGTTTGGTCCCTTAAACATCGCCTCTGACACCTCAGCGTCAAATTACATACATTCTTTATCTCACTTCAAAACAGGTGAGTTGTATAGCGCTACAAAGGTGTCTGAATTTAACTTAGCCCTGTCACAAACACCGTATTTTGCAAGTGTCCGTGTTTATGCTGATATTGCTCATAGAGACAACCAAGAAGTTCCCATTCGTGTAGAAGTACTTCACAAACCGACCAATAGCTATGAAGTTGGTGGAGGCTTTTCAACTGATTTGGGCCCGAAAGTTCGATTTAAATGGTCGCGACCATGGATCGGTAAGGATGGCCATTACTTAGAAAGCAACTTTAATATTTCTGAGCCGCAACAAGATATTAGTATGTCTTACACCGTCCCTGTAGACGACCCCATCGATGATATTTGGCGTTTTAGTGTCGGTTACAAGCTCGAAGACAATATCGACACTGAAATCTACACTAAAACGCTAACCGGCCTTTTACAGCGCCAGTGGAAAGTGGGTGATGATTGGATTCGCACTGTGTTTTTGCGTCGAGAATTCGAAGAGTTTCGTATTGGCGACGCAGAACAAAAAACTAAAATGTTGCTACCAGGAATAAGCTTTGCGAGGCAATATTCAAAAGGGGGGACGACACCCTATTGGGGCAAGCAATGGCTAATTAGTGCGGAAGTCGGCTCAGAGGCTGTCGCCTCTTCTACCAATATTTTAAGGGTGCAAATGCAGTACGCTTGGCTTGATACCTTTTTTGACAAGCATATGCTCTATAGTCGAATAAACCTCGGTGCAATGTATGTTGATAATATTAATGAAGTACCTGTTACGTTGCGTTTTTATGCCGGTGGTGACCAAAGCGTGCGTGGTTACAAATATGAATCAATTTCACCCGAAGTAGAGGGGTTGAAGATTGGTGGCAAATATTTGGTTGCTGGAACACTCGAATATAACTATCAATTTGCGAGTAAGTGGCGGTCAGCTTTGTTCGTCGATGCGGGTACAGCTACGAACGATTTTTCTGAAGATATATCTGTGGGCGCAGGCTTCGGTGTGCGTTATCTGACCCCTGTTGGCCCGGTGCGCTTAGATCATGCATGGGCACTATCAACACCAGGAAACACCACTAGATTGAGTATTACAGTGGGGCCCGAAATATGAAAAAAGCCCTACTAACTGCTCTAAAAGTCCTTCTAGGCCTCACCTTAACCCTGTCAGTTGTGGTGAGTGTGCTGCTCTTTACGGCACCGGGAAATAAAGCGATAGCGGCGTTAGCCAACAAGTTTGTCGATGGCTTAGAAATTACACTCCCACAAGGGCGTTTTTTCAATAATGATCCATTTAATATTCGTTTTAACAGCCCTATGGTTGAATTCGAGGCTCAGGCCTTGCAGCTCGACTATACTTTTTTTGGCTGTCATGGCATTTGTTTTGACAATCTAGCGGCACAACAAATAGGCCTTGTAGTTCTTGCGCTCCCCCCCAAAGAACAGCATAAACAGCTCCCTGATTCCCCAGAAAAACAGCCATTATCGTTACCTAAAGTGCGCATACAGCAGATCTCAATTGCTGAGATTAACACTGAAGTAGTTGGCAATAAGGTACGTGCAGCGCAACTGCAAGGTTCGGTGAATACAGAAGCTCAGAATATTGATGTAGATAAACTATCTATTGCGTCTGTCTCTGCGCAGTTGGTACAAAAACCAAAAGAGAATAAGGCGTTTGAGTCGTTACCTGTGTTGCCTTCAATCGATTTAAATTTAGGATTAAATGTACGTGCTCCTGAGATTCTAATTTCTGAAATTGATGTGTTGCGAGGGCAACAAAAGCAGACTTTAGAAGGTCTTCAGTTAGCATTGTCTTTAGTTGATAACGTTGTAAACATCGAAAATCTTAATCTTGAATATCACCTTCCGAACAGTGAACAGACCGCTAAGCTTGATACGCGAGCACATGTTGCATTAACGGGTGACAATGATTCTTGAACTTGATGCAGTAATCCAGGTATTGGGAGAGCAAATCACGCTGCAACTTGACGGCAGTTTGAGTTCACTCCAATTCAATGTGCTCAATGTAGGGCAATTCACAGGGGAGCTCAGCGGTGCAGTGCAATTGCGCACCCCAAATTGGCCATTTACGTTGGAAGTTCAGCAAAAACAGTGGCAATGGCAGGTAAACAATCGCACCATGACGTTGTCGAATATGTTGTTTAACGCCTCAGGGGACACGCAAGCTTATGAGCTAAAACTCCGGGCACAATCGCAATTAGGCGCTTACCCACAGGTTGATAGCTCGCTTACCGCGACAGGGAATTTGCACCAAATCAACATCACACCAGCGGCTATTCAAGCGCGAGATAGCAGTGCGCAAATAACGGCAGAAATCAATTGGCAAGATGGCGTTAATGCGAATTTTGATGCGCAACTTGAACAATTACACAGTGAATATTTTACCGACAAACTGTCGAGTGACTTGTCTGGAAACATAACTGGCTCTTTTAACCTTGATTCCCAAAAGCAATGGGGGCTGCGAATTACCCCTTCACATGTCGAGGGCACACTTGATGGCGTGGAGTTAGCTTTTGCCGCCGATCTCAACATAGATAGCACGTTCACAACGCAAATTAATGAATTGCTGATAAAGCAAGGCCTCAACACCGTTAGTGTCGTAGGGCAGGTTGATGACAACTGGCAACTTGATGGTTCTGTTAACTTAAACAACGCGTCCCCGCTCATAGGGGGGATCACAGCACAAGGTGAAGCTCGTTTTACTGTGCGCGGCGACAAAAATGCGCCAAAACTTAACTTAGATGCGCAGTTAAATGATTTAACAACTCAATCAGCAACATTAGCGACAGCTATCTTTACGCTCCAAGGGCAGTATGGCGACAACCTCGAATATGATCTTGCTGCCCAACTTTCAGGCTTAGAGGCTAAGGGGCAATATTTTAAAGAGGTCGCTGTGCAGTCTTTTGGCTCACATGAAGTACAGCAAACTTCAGCGAAGTTAGTGTCTGAACTCGGCGCTCTGGAAACGGCGATGGTCAGTGAAGTGTCACCAGACAGAAAACATATCACATTACGTGTTGAACAACTTGATGTTGATATTCAAGAGCAAGAGATTGCGCTGGCTAATGCAACCACTTTTACACTTGATATTGCTAAACAGGTTCTGGGTTTTGAGCAAACGTGCCTGCTAGGCGAATCGATAGATTTTTGTGTCGCACCAAGTAAAGTGAGTAAAGACTCAGGGGAAATCAACGCTCAGTTGAATCATCTGTACCTTGATGCTTTTTCTCCGTTGATAAAGGCGCCCATGAAGGTGAGAGGCTCAGCAGAGGGTCACACCAAAGTGAGTTGGCAACAGGGTAATAAACTGAATATCGATATTGCTATCAATACCAATGAGCTTGAAGCAAGCTTAATTCAGGGTCAAAACCAATTACGCTACCCGATTGAAGAACTTTCTCTCAAGGTGCTGAGTGATGCAAATTTAGCAAATGCAAAAGTGGTCATGCGTTCATCAACATTGGGCAATATAGATGCCGATATTCAAGTTGATGATGTCCTAAGCGCTCAAGCCATTAAGGGCCAGATTACTATTTCGGATGTTGAGCTTGCAAAGTACGGAAATTTGGCGCCACAACTTAAAGTCCTGCAAGGTGATATTCAAGCGGATATTAAGGTTACTGGCAACGTACAGCAACCAAATATTTCAGGAACGCTATCAGCGAAGCAACTGTCCTTAGAAGGTGAAGCAATACCAGTTTCTCTGGCTAATAGTAGTATGTTAGCGACTCTGGATGGTGATCGGATTAGCCTTGATGGTAACTTGTTCACACCTGAAGGAGGCGAGCTGCTAATCGATGGCTCAGGCGTGTGGTTAGGCGCTAACCCTAACCTTGAAATAGCCATTAAAGGTGAGAAGTTTACGGTGGTGCCACAGCAATCTGTCTCTGTTGCATTTTCGCCGGATGTTCGTATTGCACTCGACACGAAAAAAGTGGTTATCGATGGTGAAGTAGAGGTGCCTTATGCACGTATTAAAATTAAAGAACTTCCAAAAGGTGCTGTAAAAGTCAGTGCAGATGAAGTTATTGTTGATGCTCCTGTGCGTGAAGCTAAAGTGCCTTTTGATTATGAAGCGAAAATAAACGTCAAAGTTACGGACGATGTTTATATTGACTCATTTGGTCTGCGCTCTCATGTTCAGGGTGACTTGATCATTTCAGCAAGTAATGAAAGTCATCCTCTTGCTGTGGGAGAATTAAAACTCGTCGATGGTAAATATCGCGCATTTGGCCAGGATTTACTTATTCGTACCGGGCAAGTGGGCTTTAGCGGTATTCTTACCAAGCCCCATTTAAATATTCGTGCGATCCGAAATCCAGATAACACAGCCAATGGCGTTATCGCGGGAATTGAGTTGACAGGAAGTGTTGAGCAGCCTGAATTGCATGTATTCTCAGAGCCCGCGATGGATAGATCTGAAGCGCTTTCGTATGTACTCAATGGCCAACCCTTGAGTGATGGCGACGGTAACAGTGATGCACTTCTTACGCAAATACTGCTCGCGCAAGGAATGAATCGCTCTGAAGGGATGGTTTCTAAGGTGGGTGAGGCGTTTGGATTGAGCGATGTTGCTCTGAATTCAAGTGGCAGTGGTGATGATACCAAAGTCGAGATTTCTGGCTACATTGCGCCCGGTATTCAAGTAAAATATAGTGTTGGAGTATTCGAATCGTTTAGTGAAATAGCTGTTCGCTATCAAGTCATGCAGAAGCTCTACATTGAAGCAACGAGCGGGCTGTATCAAACACTTGATGTGTTGTATCGCTTTGATGTCGATTAGCATTCTTAAGCAGAGAATTGTCGGCCTTTGGCAAGAAATAACTATAACAATAAGAGAAATAACAACATGGTAAGAAAATCTATTGCGTTTGCACTTGCTAGTTTTATGACGTTCGCTCATGCCACAGATAGCAAAGTTGTGGCTTTATCTCCAACACAAATTATTGACTCCGCACCAGCACAAGACTGGCGTATTGTAGAACCTGAAAATCTGTTAGTTTTGAGCTTACCAACGGGACACGTTTTATTAGAAATGAATACCCGCCTGACACCCAAGCATCATCAAAGATTGACCGAACTTACACAGAAGCATTTTTACAAAGACTTAAGTATGTATCGCTTTGTTGAAGGGTTTGTCGCACAAGGTGGTGCGGGAGAAGAAGAAACGCAGGTGCCGACTCTAAAGCAAGAGTTTGTTAAGCAAACAGATAAGCGTTTACCGCTGGATATCGTCGTTAATGAAAATGATGGATACGCTGCGCGTAGCGGCTTTTTAGACGGTTTTGCAGTTGCCCAAAATGAGCAAGGAACTCAAACATGGCAAACACATTGTATTGGTGCACTCGGGATGGCTCGGGGCAATGAAATAGACAGTGGCACAAGTGAGTTTTACGTTGTCATCGGCCATGCGCCCCGCTATCTCGATCGTAACATTACAGTATTTGGTCGTGTCCTTGAAGGGATGGAACATCTGCAGCGTCTCCAACGTCCGCATTCATCAGCCACACCGTTTAACAAAATCGACGACATGGTATTGGCAAGTCAGTTACCCGAAGAACAACAACCGAAGGTGAAGGTCATGCGCACAGACTCTGAGAGTTTTGCCGCACTCGTTGAAGCGCGAAAAAACCGTCCAGAGTCTTGGTTCGTAGCAACACCAAATTACATCGATACCTGCGCGATGCAAGTCCCTACAATTATTGGCGATTAATACGCACGTTGAAAGAAATGTGTTTTTTATGCGTTGAGCGGAAAGGATTGATATCTAAACCGCCTCTGCGCGTATAACGAGCGTAGACATCCAATTCTTGTGGCTTTGCCACTGCCATTATGTCGCTAAAAATGCGTTCAACGCATTGTTCATGAAATTCGTTGTGAGAGCGAAATGAAACTAAATAGCGCAACATCGACTCATGATCGATTTGAGGCCCTTTGTAGCGAATTACCACGCTCGCCCAATCTGGTTGGGATGTGATTAAACAGTTTGATTTGAGCAAGTGGCTGAATAGCGTCTCTTCAATAATATCTGGACTACCACTCATTTGCAGTAACTCGGGTTGTAAGTCGTAGTCTGTGACTTCTATGTCCTGCTCATCCAAGCAAATGCCTGGCAAAGGCGTGGCTGCAAATAGGGCAACATCATCGGCACCATAAATTCTGACTTCCACATCCGCTTGTACGGCGGCACTTAAATCGCGAGTAAGAATTTCACGTACAGACTCCATACTCTCAAAGCGTGTTTGGTTAAAGCTATTGAGATACAGCTTAAACGATTTTGACTCAATAATGCTGGGGCTTTGACATGGAAATAGAAACTCAGCCACTGCGACTTGAGGTTTTCCCTTGTTGTTAAGCCATGACAACTCATAGCCAGTCCACAAATCTTCACCTTTAAAAGGGAGGTGCTGTTCATCGATACCCAAATCATCACGGTTTAGTTTTCGCGCAATGGGATACAGCAAGCTGGCGTCGTAGTTGTCTTTGTATTCGGTTGTTTTACCGAGCAAGCTGGCCTTTAACTCGGGGGCGTTACGGTAGTCTGTCATGATGCATAAAATCTAGTTACAATAGCGGCATTATAACTAATTTCCTCAGGGCATGCATGAGTGTAAAGGCACAACTTCAAGACGCACTAGTCGCTTACATCGACCAGAATCAGGCGCAGTTTGGCACCAATCCAATGGCTTACATCGATCCAGAATCGCCGAGTCCAGCGGCCATTGCGGGTACTGAAATCGATGAACAAGTACAGTGGCAGCTATATGAGCGTAGCGACAACGCAACATTAACTGACTTGGCTAAAGCGCTAGAAGTTAACTTTCCTGAGCAGCTACAGGAATTATTTTGCTCCTTTTACAGCGGCAACCTAGCTGCCAACGTAGATGGTCACTCAATCGAATTGTTATTGCCATGGAATGAAGAGGATTTTGTTCGATTGCAGCAAAACATAACCGGTCATGTATTAATGAAACGTCGATTGAAGCAACAAGACACGGTATTTATTGGCCTCACAGATCAAGATGACTTACTGCTCAGTGTACGATTGAGCGATGGCGCAGTGTGTTTGGAATATGTTGGCAAAGAAACCCACCATGTGCTTGCAGCGAGCATCTCTGAACTGTTTGATATTTTGAAAGTGCATTAAAAATAGTGACCACGGTCAGTCACAGTTAAATACTAGGTCACTATCGAAAACATCAGGCTATGCCTGATGTTTTCTGAACCCTTATTGATGATCCCATGAGATATTTGACACCAACTCACACGCATCACATTTGAAATCGAATAGCCCAAACCAAGGCTCATCGAGTAACCAATCTCCGCCACAGCTCGGACAAGGGCGCAGTTTCTCCTGAGCCAAGCTCTCACCGCCGACGCGGTATAAATAATAATAAACAGGTTTTTTGGTAAGAAAGCGAATGCGTTTGCTTAAATCTAAACCCCTTCTAGTCAGTGAGCTGTCGAGCAGACACAATTCATCCAGCGCAGCAAACTCAGCTTTGGTAGCGCCATTAATTTGCAATTGATCGCAGGCTTGCCAATCTTCTTGCCACTTGATGAGCGTTTTATAATCACCATTAGCAATTGCAGGGATTTTATACAGTGGGACAGGGAGGAAGTCGTCACCGCAGTATAAAGGGCTGCAAGTGTGCAAATAGGTCGTATACAAGATATAGCTACTCGGTTCATGACAGTTATCGGCACTGTTAGCATGAATATCTTGCCCGATTATTTTGACTTTGGGCGCTAACAACCCAGCCTCATTCAGTTTATTAATCGCAAACTTTACAAAGGGGCTGTGGTTTAGTGGATGAAGTGAATCTTCTTCGGGGCACATAATGCGGGTAAGGAAGTACCCGTCTTTGAGCACCGTAGGAAACTCGTCGCCGATTATTTGACCGTTGGCTCGCAAAGCGACAACCATTTGGTTAATGGCTTGCTCAGCGGTGTCTAATTGGGTGTCTTGGTAACAATCAATGATTAAATCGGCTACAAACATTCTTAATTCTTGGCTTCGAGTAAAGCCAATAGTTTATCAAGTTTTTCTTCAATGCGATCGAGTTGTGAAGACTTTTGTTCAATGGCAACGTGTGCAGGCTCTGCAACCATGTGTTTGAAAGCTTCAGGATTGGTTTTGTATTGACTAACAGCAGCAATAATCATTGGCATTGGCACCGGTTCGCTGAGCATCGCTTTTGTTAATGCAACAGTGGGAGTTTTATTTTGAGCCAAAAGAGCTTTAATTGCTTCAAACACCACAGGGTTCATTTTGCTAGGTCCTCTTAGAGAAAAATCGACGCATTATAAAGATGAGCTCGCGATAGAGCGAGCGGAAAATCGAACTTGGAGGCTAAGTTCGAGTGCGCACATTTTATATGGATTTAGATGAACCTAAACTGTCCTTAGATTGAGTTTGATGCATATGCACGAGAACGTCTCAAGGCAAGGTTCGCCTTGATTGTTACGAAACGGAATTTAATTTGGACCTGAAGTTGATTAGAGAACAGCGAGTTAGTGCCTGAGCTGTGCATCTAAAATATCAATTAACTCAGACCAGTCAGCATCTTCTGAGAGTGACTCTTGAATAAAATGCTTCTGTGACTCAGTCCAAAAAGGAGCGTCAGCGAGTTGCACTGAAGCGCTGAGTTTGTGATTACTTACAAATTGCTCTATCTGATTGTCATTATTAGGTAAACCCAACTGTGCGAATAGGGTATTCAAGGTGTGCTTAGAGGTATCCATAACGCTTCTCAATTTTGCTGATAACAACTATGGTTAAATATAGAACAACAACGATAACAAGGAAATACTATGTCTTTAGCTGTTGATTACAGTGTGAAATACCTCACCCCAGAAGACCTCAATGTTGCAGCTAGCCTCATCTACCAAGCTTATCATGATGATCCCTTGATGCAGGAGTTACTAAAAGCAGACAAAGATTCACAACAACAATATGAAAAGAAACTCAGGGCTTTGATTCGTGAAGAACTACATACCTTTTGGCAAGCAAAGCAACCTTTGATAGGGCTATTTGAGGGGGATTCCTTGCAAGCGATTGCCTGTGTATTTTCCTCCGATGCGTCGATGCAGGCACAGCGGTATTGGCATTGGCGCTTGAAGTTGATGATGAGCGCAGGCTATCTAACAACTCAACAATTGATTGACAAAGAACAAACTATACGAAATGCGTTGCAAACTATGGGTCACTATTTATTTGTGGCGTTTATTGCCGTGTCGCCGCATCACCAACGTCGCGGATTAGGGCATTATTTATTAAACAGTTTAGATACGTTGGTTAATGAGGACAATGAAGCATCCGGAATAGCGGTTTTCGTTACACAAACGACTCATCAAGACTTCTTTGCGAGCCATGGATTTGAAGTACTGCAAAGCCTGCAATTCAGCAAAGTGAGTGGTGAACTCCTGTTCAAACACCGGCCTGTGGCTAATGTACAGAAAATAGGGAAGGGGTAATTGGGAAATTTACTTGTGAGATATATCGCACATTGATGTGAGGTAATGTAGTAATTTTCTCGCGAAAAAGTGACGTGAAACTCCTAAGTTGTTGTATTTAAATTATTTATTTTTATTACACCATTATTACACCAAAAAAGATTGAGATTTCATAGCTGCAAACACGTCTAGATTCCCTAATATATTAGGTGTCAGGAAGACAATGATGCAGGAAGCACATCGCTAGGGAACGGAAGAAGGCGACAACAGCAAGGCAATGCTGGAATAGGAATGGAATAGACGGTAATGGCATACCGTTAAAGGATTGGAGCATAGGAAGTGCAGGGAAGGCTCGGAGCCTAGGAATAGCCAAGGTGGCAAGAGGACACTTCAGGATGAAGCAGGACTAAATGCAAGGAACGCTGTCGGTTAACTAGGGTAATCGAACCAGGATGGTATAAGGGAAGACGTTAAGTCAGCGATTACGGATATCGCACAGGGATGGAATAGATTAGGGCGTGACTTGGTCACGCCTTAGTTTTATCCGCTACATTCTATGAGGTGGAATGTCTTTGCTATGCAATCGCTCATTATCCATGTGTAGTTGGCCTTTATATAGGCTTTCACCATCACTCGAAAACTCAAACTGGTAGGTGCTCCTTATACCCAGCTTACCATTTCGTAAGATACCTATTCGCCATGTTAGGCAAGCAACACTTACCAATTGCACACCCAATTGCTCGCACTGATATTGAGCATGAATCTGCGCCTTTTCTGCAAGTTTTCGACGATACCAAAATAAGCTGATCACACCTGCAACCAGCATTAACATCCACAAAGTAGCCACTACGAGAACAAACTCCCAATTGCACGCGAAAGATGCTCAGAACGCTCTTCGCTTCGTAACATAGCTAAAACATGTGGGCGAAGTGTATCGATTGCAACTAAATCGGCAAATATACTTGCAAAAATTGGCTGCTCACTCATTACACGAGCACTCTTTTCCATGAAGGTAGCTAGGCGTTCTGGTGCTTGTAAATGCTGCCAAAGGCGCCCAGCAATTACTTGGCAAATATCGGCATCAACAGCCAATGGTGAGGCGAGTACGTCATCGACAGCGTGAGCACCAATACCAACTGCAGAGGTAAAACTAATCGCTCTGAGATGATCAATCAGAGAGGTTTTATCTGTTTGCGCGATACTGTTTTTGACCGCTAACGCCAACTTTTCAGCGACTGCTGTGCTCACTTGAGTATTCTCTAGCTGAGCAGCCAGTGGTTGACGGACTTCATTGGGTAAATTGTCCCAAGCACACAGCAACAACGCTTCATTATCTGCGTGTTCAAGACGCGCAGCGAAGTCAGCTAAGCCCTGCACTGCAATACTTTGCCATTGATGCCAGCCTAATTTGCCGCTCATGTATAGTTGCGTATGCTCATAGTACTGAGACGCGCTTTGGTGCAATTCGACTTTTATCTGCGCATTAAATGCCGCCCTTTTGTTGGCATTGGGAGTGAATACATAGGGGTTATTATCAAGTTTGCTCTGTTCTTCTTCATTACCCAATAACTGGGTACCAATCGCTTCTAAAACCATATTGGCAAAATGATCGCGACTCGCTGCGACCAATTTACTTTGCTCATCAAGTGGCAATTTCAAGAACCATACATAGGGTTCGGCTGAAGCCTTGGAATCCCAGAACTGAATTGCTAAGAGCGCGTGTTGTGCCAAAGGATAGGGGTATGCGCGTGTGGTCGATTCGATATCAGCGAATGTGGCTTTGTCAATTTTCTGAACGCGACGACCAATGTCATAGACGCGCCAAGTGGTGCCAGCTGCATCAAGTAGCTCTGCTAATGTTGCAATATTTGCAGTCATGCACTGCTCCTTAAAATAAAATTCCGCAAATTATAGGCATATTGCGCTCTCAACCCAAGGGAAATGGTATTATGCGGGTAGGAAAATTACATCATCACCGATATGTACAAGAACATAATTACATTACTCAATGAGCTGGAATTACAGTTAAAAGCGAATCAACTATGGCAGCAAGAGCCTATTGACCCAGGGTTATTGCATTCACAACAGCCCTTTTGTATCGATACATTGCAATTTGAACAGTGGTTACAATTCGTTTTTATCGTGAAAATGAATGAACTGATAAAGTACAAGCAGTCATTACCGACTAAAATTGCTCTGGCACCCATGGCAGAAGTGACATGGAAAGGAAGTTATGATGACGTCCAAAGGGTTTTGCTTTCAATAGATAAGCTGCTTGGAGAGGACTCATGACACACATCGAAGTGGGCGCTCCTGCACCGGAGGCTCAGTACCCTGAGTTGGAGATTTTGTATCGTGATGAGTATTTTATTGCCATTAACAAGCCTTCAGGGTTATTAGTTCATCGTTCATTTTTGGATAAGCATGAAACCCAATTCGCTGTGCAAATGCTCAGAGATCAAATTGGTCAGCATGTCTTTCCATTACATCGGTTGGACAGACCGACATCGGGTGTGTTGTTATTTGCGCTGAGCAGCGATGCAGCTCGTGATGCTGGGTCTCTCTTTAGTGACAATAAAATCAGCAAACGCTATCTTGCATTAACTCGCGGTTTTGCTCCTGAGCAGCAATTAATCGACAAGCCATTAAAAGAAAAGCACGATAAAATAGCGGATAAGTTTGCCGATAACAATAAACCGCCGCAAGAAGCACAAACTGAGGTTCGCTGCCGATTCCAAGCCAGCTTACCTATCGCCGTTGGAAAGTTTCCGAGCGTTCGTTATTCGTTAGTGGAGTGTTGGCCAAAGACGGGAAGAAAGCATCAAATCAGGCGCCACCTCAATGGTATTAATCACCCCATTCTCAACGATGTTAACCATGGTGATAATACTCAGAACCATTTCTTTGCCGAACATTTCAATTGTAATCGGTTAATGCTGTTTGCATCGGATGTGTACTTTATGCATCCTTATAGCAACGAAACTATTCATATCCATGCTTCTTTGGGTCCGCAGGCGTTAAGTATTTTTGAAGCGCTTGGTTGGCCGAATAAGGAAAGCGATTATTTTGCTAAGGAAGATTAATGCCGACAATAAGTATTTTTTATGGCAGCGTTTATGGCGCAGCAGAACGCCTTGCTGAAACAGTATGCGAGAAGCTAACTGATTTGGGTCACAGTGCAAAGCTTATTGACAACCCTCAAGTTGAAGATGTTGCAACCGCGGAACAAATACTTGTGATCACCTCTACAACAGGCCAAGGCGATCTTCCCGACAACCTCTTGCCGTTCTTTCTCGGTTTACAAAACCAATTCCCTTTGTTAACTGGGAAGTCATGCGCAGTGATAGCGATGGGTGACAGTAGCTACGGCGATACGTTTTGTGGGGCGGGTAAGCAATTTGAAGAGCTGTTAATCGAGCTGCAGGGGCACATTGTCCAACCCCGACTGGACATTGACGCTATGGTTGATTTTGATCCCGAGCCAATAGCACTGCCTTGGATTGAAAAGCTTGCCCAGAAACTTTAAACAAGCATTAAAAAAGCGCTCTCTGGAGCGCTTTTTTGTGTTTGAGCTGGCTGATTATCCGCGCTTTACGTCAACAATCAGTTTTAATTTCTGCCCTGGTTGCAAATACTTTTTGCTGTCCAGTTTGTTCCATTTACGAATATCACTCACTTTTAGACCAAACTGTGATGCAATGCGCGACAAAGAATCCCCTTTTCTTACTTTGTAAGTAATAGTTCTGTTGACATTTTGCACCACATTATTGGTGGCTGCTTGGCGAATTTTAAGCTTCTGACCTAATCGTAACACATTGTTTTCTTTTAGGTTATTCCATGCTTTGAGTTGTGCTACGGTAACGTCATATTCTCTGCTCAAATCCCAAAGTGTATCGCCTGATTTTACAATGTGACTGCGTGTGACGCTGGTTTTGTCATTGATTGCCAAGCGAACTCTATCAGGTAGATGAGAGGCCGCTTTATCAGACAGTGGCACCATTAAGTTTTGGCCCACTCGAATAGTGTTAGACTCAAGCGTGTTTAACCGTTTAATTGCATCAATGCTGGTATTATATTTGTTTGCAATGACAGACAGACTGTCACCCGATTGCACCTGGTATTCTTGCCATCGCAGACGATCTTTTAGTTGTGCACTTGCAAGACGTTGTTCAAAGCGCTCTACACTGTCCAGTGGTAATAACAAATGATGCGGGCCATCTGGCGCACTCGCCCAGCGATTAAACGCTGGGTTGAGACGGTATAACTCAGCCAATGAAATGCCAGCCATCTCAGCTGCCAGTTCCAAGTCTATTTGAGAGCCGGCATCGACACGCTCAATTACTTGCGCATTCACGATTTTGTTCCACTTTACACCAAATTCGTCGTGGCGTTTTAGCAGGTCGGCCAGAGCCAAAAGCTTTGGAACATAGGCCGTGGTTTCTTTGGGTAAGTCCAACGACCAAAAATCTGTCGGTAAGTGTTTCGAGCGGTTTTTCTTGATTGCACGCATTACTCGGCCTTCACCGGAATTGTATGCGGCAATTGCATTTAGCCAATCACCATCGAGGGTTTTATGTAGGTAAGACAAGTAGTCTAACGCTGCTCGTGTTGACTCGCTGATATCTCGACGGCCGTCATACCACCAGTTTTGCTGCAAACCAAAGCGCTTTCCCGTTTGCGGCATAAATTGCCAAATACCACTGGCGCTACGATGTGAATAACCATAAGGGTCAAAGGCACTTTCAACGATAGGCAGAAGGGCTATCTCTATTGGGATTTGCCTTTTTTCTACTTCCTCAACAATGTAGTAAAGATATGGCTCCGCGCGTTGTGAAATACGATCTAAGTAAGCTTGGTGACGCGCATAATAATTGCGCTCAGTCACTACCGGACGATTTTGTGGAATTTTGATTGATAGTTGATAACGAATGCGATCCCAAACATCATCAAATACCGGAATCTCATCTGTTTCAATCAAGACCTGCTCATCAGCTAAAAGGTCTAATGTCAGCGCATCATTTATTTCTTGCGGGCTCGCACTGTTGAGCACTAGCTCATTTGTTTGCTCAGTGGTGTTAGTTGTTGTTTGACAACCACTTAGAAGCACACAAAAAAGCGCAGCTAGGCAACTAAACTTGTTCATGAACCGTTAATCTTTAAAAAAACTGCGCGCATACTAGCAAAAATTTATTAGCTTCTACAATTTTTGCTCAATTTTGTTGCTAAAAATCGTCTTTCCACTTCCTTAAAGCGGCAAATTTTGATTCTGGGTCTTCGCTGCTTGGTCGCTGATGCGCTGGGAAACTTTGGATTGAAATCTCTTCGGGGCGCAAAAAAGGATTAATACGATTTTCGAGTCCGATTGTACTGGGAAGTGTGATTAGGCCTTGGTCTCTCAAGTCATCGACTTTTTTAGAATAAGCTTGAACATCATCGTTATTTTGCTGGCAGGCACTGGCGAAGCGCATATTGGCCTGAGTGTACTCATGTGTGCAGTAAACTAAAGTGCTTTCATCCAATGCACTGAGCTTTTGCAGTGAGTGCCACATTTGAGCCGGTGTGCCTTCAAATAGTCTCCCGCAGCCACCGCTAAACAATGTATCGCCGCAAAAAATAAAACCTTCGCCAATGTAGCAAATATGGTCCAATGTATGTCCTGGTGTTTCTAGGACTGCAAAGTCGTAACCAATGACCTTGATTGAGTCGCCTTCATTGAGTGCTGAATCAATACCTTCAAATGGGCTGTTTTGGGGCCCATAGACCGTGATATCTGGGAATTGTTGTTTTAACTGAGCCACACCCGTCGTGTGGTCCCAATGATGATGCGTAATCAAAATACCATCGAGGGTTTTGTTGTTCTCTTTTAAATACGCTAGGACAGGTTCTGCCTGCCCAGGGTCAACAACCACAACGCGATTGTCATCTTTGCAGCACAGTGCCCATATGTAATTATCTGAATATGCTTTGATAGGCTCTACTTGCGCCATAGTTAATTGCTCTATATCGTAATCATATGACTAGTATAACGGGCTAATTGTGTGAAACCAGCACTGAGCTTACAAAGACATCCACCTCCGCACATGTGGTCACAATTCCCACACGGTGAGTATTTGCAAAGCGATATTGAGCGCAAGTTACAACCATGGTTGGAGCGCATGTTCGGTTATCACATGCTTAAGATAGGTGACTTAAGTGTGCAGCTGGATACGTCGGCAAGTCCCATTAAGCATCAAGTCGGAGTGGCTCCTGATACCCCTTTGGCAGGGGTGATAGCCGAGGTTGATGAGCTGCCGTTTTATGAAGGTAGTGTCGATGCGTGCATATTAAGCTTGTGTCTGGAATATAACAGCGATCCGCATCACATTTTACGAGAAGCACATCGTACTCTCATTGCCGGCGGTTATATCGTCATCACTGGATTTAATCCATTTAGTTTTTGCGGATTAGCTAGCCTCATACCTTTTAGTCGACAGAAATTACCTTGGAGTGGGCGCTTCTTTACACCCTCACGGGTAAAAGATTGGCTTGATTTGCTCGGATTCGAGCTTCTTGCAGACGAACGTTTTGTATATGCCTCTTTGGCGAGAGGGGCACGATTATCGCGGTTTGCTCGTTGGCGTAGCTTTTGTAAACATTACCTTAAGCCCATGGGCAGCGTGTATATGCTGGTGGCACGCAAACGAGTGACACCGCTTACGCCAATTAAACCCAAGTGGCACGCAAGACCCAGTTTCAAACCAGCTATAAAAGGCGTTGAAGTGAGTCGGCGCCAACAAAGGAGGCGTTAGTTATTCAACTAACGCACCTTGAAGATTAAATGGCACAGCGACATCCATTAATCTAGGTTTGCCAAGCGTTGCATCGCGTTGAAGGCGTAACTCAACGAAGTCGGACGGAGCTTGCTGAAGATGCACATTTTCTTCTTTTTGTTCAGCAATTGTGCTGTGGAAATCCAGTGCCCGACCATTCGGTTGATAATCGTGGCACACCCACACTTTCGTGTGCTCAGGAAGTGATAGAAGACGAGTAATGGACTCGTATAGCTCTTGCGCACTGCCGTTAGGGAAATCACAGCGGGCACTGCCTGAGTCAGGCATAAAAAGCGTGTCGCCGATAAATACATTACCTTCACAGTACAAGCTAATGCCGTCAGGTGTATGGCCAGGGGTTGCAATGACTTTGATTTGATACTCGCCTAGTGGCAAATATTCACCATCTTTCACAAGTACATCAAATTGTGAGCCATCGGTTGCGCAATCTAAATTGTAAATGGGTTTTAACGTTGTTTGCACGTTGACGACATGTTCACTGACTACTGATTTGGCCAATGTTTTACTGCGCAGGTAGGTGCAAGCACTTAAATGATCGGCATGGACATGTGTTTCAATAAGCCAGCGTAAATTTAATTGATGCTTTTCTAAGTAAGCGAGCAGAATATTGGCACTGGGGTAGGTAATTGCACTGCTTTGAGTGTCGTAGTCAGCTACGCTGTCGATGATTGCTGCTTCTTTGCTAAGTTCGCAAAATAAGATGTAACTGAGGGTGTTACTGGCATCGTGATAAAAAGGAATGACCTTGAGTGACATAGTTATTCCAAGTTTGTTATATTTTATAGCTAAACGTTATATATCAATAGCGGCGACGAGTAAAGCTACGTTGGCTGTCCATCCGTAGCCTTTTGTATCGCTAACCTTCATAGCCCACATCAGGGAGAAGGTTGTTTGACATAGCTGCTTCACGAGCCAAATCGTCAACGATTTCATTTTCATCATGGCCACTGTGGCCTTTCACCCAACGCCATTGCATCGTGTGTGGTTGACACGCAGTGTCGAGACGTTGCCAAAGGTCGACATTTTTAACCGGTTGTTTGTTAGCCGTGCGCCAATTTCGTTTCTTCCAGTTTGCAATCCAACTTTCAATGCCTTGCTTTACGTACTGGCTGTCGGTGGTAATGGTCACGTTGCAAGGGCGTTTGAGAGACTCAAGGGCAACTATTGCAGCAAGCAACTCCATACGATTATTGGTAGTTCTTTGGTATCCCTGACTCAATGTCTTTTGATGCTCACCATAGCGTAAGAGTATGCCATAGCCACCTGGCCCCGGATTACCTAAACATGAGCCATCGGTATAAATTTCTACGCTTTTTTGCACGCTTTACCTTGTTATTATGTACAATGAACCAAGCAGCAAAGATAGCAAATATGAGCGTAAACTGATATGGCGCAACGACAAATAGTACTGGATACAGAAACCACAGGTATTAACCCCAAAGAAGGGCACCGCATCATCGAAATTGGTTGTGTGGAGTTGGTAAATCGTCGTTTAACGGGCAATAACTTTCATGTTTACATCAATCCGCAGCGTGATATCGAAGACGAAGCCATTGACGTTCACGGTATTACCACTGAATTTCTAAAAGATAAGCCTCTGTACCATCAAGTAGCAGATGAATTTCTAGAGTACATTCGTGGCGCAGAGCTTATTATCCATAACGCACCGTTTGACGTGGGCTTTATGGATCACGAATTTGCCAAGCTCAATCGGGGTATGCCAAAGACTGAGGATGTTTGTCAGGTCCTTGACACACTCGCGATGGCCCGAAATATGCACCCCGGTCAAAAGAATAGCCTAGATGCATTGTGCCGCCGATACGATATAGATAATTCCAAGCGTACACTGCACGGCGCACTGCTGGATTCCGAGATCCTAGCAGATGTTTATTTGGCAATGACCGGAGGTCAGAAAAAGCTGAATTTAGCGCAAAACTCGGATCAGCAAGACAATGCTAATAAAGGTGGCATTATTCGTTTGTCGAATAACAGACCCCCATTAAATGTTATCAGTGCCAGTAATGAAGAACTGGCTGCTCATGAACAGCGCCTCGACTTGGTAGAAAAAGAGGGCGGGAGCTGCTTGTGGCGCGGCGAACAATAAAAACGAACTAATGAGAGCGGAATAGAACGTATGAGAAGCATCATCGGAATCTTTGCAGTTATCTTCTTATTTGTCTCGCCAGCGATGGCCAGCGAACAAGAAAAATTGACGATATTGGAAGATAACAACGAAATTCCATTGCTTGATAACCGCTTTCGTATTGACCACGATATCGACAAAATCACCTTGTTATTTTTCCGCAGACAAGGTTCCCCCGCGGTCGTGCTAGTGCGCCCCGATGGCAGTAAGGTGTACGCCACTCAAGCGCTTAAAGACGATAAGTTACAATGGCACGATGAACTTAGTTACGACCTGATTGTAATGGAAACGCCGATGCCCGGGCCTTGGCAAGTGGTAGGGCAAATATTGCCCGAAAGTAAAATTATGGTGATTGGGGATATCAGTCTCGAGGTCGACACATTACCAGCGATGTTATTTCGCGGTGAAATTATCAAACTAACAGGGCGTGTGCTGAATGACGGCCAAGAAGTGAAAATAGGGCATTTTCGCGAAGTAATTAACATGCAAGTCGACTTTGTGAGCACTAATAACAACGATTACACGAACTTCGGTGCAGGTACAGAGCACGTGGCTGATTTCAAAGATGATGGTCGAGGTTTCGATGAGCGCCCCGGAGATGCCATATTTACGGGCGAATTTCGTTTGGACTTTGCTTCAGGTGAATGGCGACCAGAGATTTCTCTCACGACGCCACTTATTCAACGCAAAGTTGTACAAGAGCCTGTTGTCGTAAAGGACCCTCCCTTGACATTTGAGGTGATTGAGGGGGCAAAAGATGAAAGCCATGAATTAGTAATCTCATTTGATCCAAGCTTAATTGACCCGAGTAGTGCACTCCTTCAAGGTCGTATCTTTTACCCTAATAATGATGAACAAGCGTTTTCTTTGCCTGCACAAGAGGGCGTACAACGTATATTAAAAGTTAGTAATTATGATTGGGGCCATTATTCTGTGGAAATGGACGTATTTGGGACCAATGCTAATGGCCGTGAGTTTATGGCGAGCATGCCCACATACGATTTTTCCATCGCTCGTCCGATAGAAAAAGTCGTTGAGTTGCCCGCAGGCCCTTCACCTGAAGAGCTGGTGCAAATGCAGGAGGAAGCCGAAAAGGCAAATGCGATGAGTGCGGGGCTATTTTACACATTGGTGGCAATCGGAAACGTGTTAATTTTGCTCATCGGCTGGGGACTGATCCGAGTTTTGGTTTTGAAGAAACCATTGCTTGGGAAGTTTAATTTACTGTTTTGGCGGAAAAAACAACAATCGGAAAATGACGCATCTGAAGTAAACTTGGATGGAAACGGGTCAAAAAATGGCAAATCAGGTGAAATTTTAAACCTTTCGATGTCAGATGACTAAAAAAGGCCTAAAATTTCAAAAAAACTGTTGACTCACCAAGGGGTGATTCGTATCATTCACGCCGCTGTCAGGGCACAGGCCTTGATAGTTTGGATAACGCGGAGTGGTAGTTCAGTTGGTTAGAATACCGGCCTGTCACGCCGGGGGTCGCGGGTTCGAGTCCCGTCCACTCCGCCAATTATCCCAGTTTGCTTACTCTGTGGAGTGGTAGTTCAGTTGGTTAGAATACCGGCCTGTCACGCCGGGGGTCGCGGGTTCGAGTCCCGTCCACTCCGCCAGTCAAGCAAACACAATATTCCGTCGCGGAGTGGTAGTTCAGTTGGTTAGAATACCGGCCTGTCACGCCGGGGGTCGCGGGTTCGAGTCCCGTCCACTCCGCCATTCGGAATAATTAGAGAATATAAATACTGCGGAGTGGTAGTTCAGTTGGTTAGAATACCGGCCTGTCACGCCGGGGGTCGCGGGTTCGAGTCCCGTCCACTCCGCCATTTTTATCTTCTTTAGTACATGTAATTCAGCGCTTTTGCGGAGTGGTAGTTCAGTTGGTTAGAATACCGGCCTGTCACGCCGGGGGTCGCGGGTTCGAGTCCCGTCCACTCCGCCAATTAGCCTGAAATCGTGTACACACATCATTACTGCGGAGTGGTAGTTCAGTTGGTTAGAATACCGGCCTGTCACGCCGGGGGTCGCGGGTTCGAGTCCCGTCCACTCCGCCATTTAATGATGTACAATGCATACCACTGCGGAGTGGTAGTTCAGTTGGTTAGAATACCGGCCTGTCACGCCGGGGGTCGCGGGTTCGAGTCCCGTCCACTCCGCCATTTCAAAGCCTTTCAGGCACACTTTATCCTCAAATGATTTACTCAAAGCCTTCATCAGAAGACCTTGTCGCATCTCTTTCTCAGTAATTGTCTGGGCGGGAAAGTAGGCAGCTGGCGCGTTACACCAGCCACCTAAGACGTTTACTCTGTGCCTTTGAGGTACTTATCTAGGAATGATACATAGGCATCAGATGCCGTAATGCGATTAGCGCGTTTCGAAAAGCCATGACCTTCGTCGTCAAATAATACATATTCGACAGGTACACCATTGGCTTTCACCGCCGCTACGAGTTCGTCACTTTCAACTTGTAACACGCGAGGATCATTTGCTCCTTGCACAACGAGCAATGGCTTAGTGATGTTTTTTGCATGGAACAGTGGTGATATACGACGGTGACGTTCTTCATCTGTTGCCGGGTCGCCCATTTCATCATATAGCGATTTTTTAAAGCTTTCCCACCACGGCGGAATCGACGTCAGAGTACGCACCCAGTTTGTAACACCAAAGATATTAATACCTACTTCAAACTCTTCAGGTTCAAACGCAAGCGCTGCTGCGGTCATATAACCGCCGTAGCTGCCCCCCATGATGCCAATTTTGTCTGCATCGACCCAATCAAGCGTTTGCAGATGTTTTTTGCCATAGACGATATCTTGCAAGTCATCTTCACCGTGTTTCTTATCATCTAGGTGGAAGAAGGTTTTACCGTAGCCAGAGCTCCCACGGTTATTAACAGCAAAAATAGCGTAGCCGTGATTCACTAGATGTTGTTGCATAGCACTGTAACCGGTGCGGCTTTGCCCACCTGGGCCACCGTGCACCCAAATAAGGGCAGGGACCTTGTTGGCTGCAGATGCTTGTTTTGGTTTGTACAAAACACCCGGGATGGTTAAACCGTCGAAACTCTTGAAGCGAACGATTTGGCTTTCAACTAAGTCGTTTTCATCGATTTCTTTGCTCAAGCTATTGGTCAGGCGTTTTGCCTTGTCAGAACCAATTTCCCAAACGTAGAGGTTGCGAGGGCTCGTGTCTGAGCTCAGATAAAAGGACATATTCTTTTCATCTTTACTAAATTCAACGCCACTTAATGTTCCGTTAGGCACATTACTTGGTAGTGATATTTGCTCGTTCGTTGTCGTATCGACAATGGACACTTTAGTGCTCGCGTCAGCATTGATGCCACTGACTTGATAGCGACCTGATTCTGAGAAGCGCAAGAAACTAATATCCCAGTCATCGGCTAATGCCAGTGAGTGTTCCCCACTTTCAAGGTCGTAGCGCCATAGTTGGCGGAATTCGCCTTTGGCATCTGTGGCATAGTAGAGCGATTTACCATCCACACTGAAATTCCAGGCATTGTACTGCGCGGGTTCTTCATGACGGCTCAAAATAGTCGGTTTGGCAATGCGCTTTAAGGTATCAAGTAAATAAAAGTCGCTGTCACGGTTACTGTGTGTTTTATTCAGTGCGACGAAGCGTCCATCAGGGCTGATTGCACCAACATTGAAGCCGAGTTCATTTTTGTAGACCAACTTTTTGGTAAACGTTTTGCTGTCATATTTGTACAAATCCATAAACTTAGGATCGCGCTCGTTGGTCAGCACGAAAAGGGTATTGCCATCTTTACTGAAGCCAGCAAAGCTTGCACGCGTTTTTTCTCCTGGCGTCAGATCCGTAATTGTCCCATCAGAATCACGAACAAATAGGTGATACAGCTCGTTACCACCATTATCGCGAGTGAATAAGATTCTATCGTCATTAGGGAAGTAGCCGACACTGTATGTGCTGTCTTGTGATTGCGTTAACTGTGCGCGCTCACCTGTTTTCGGGTTTACTTCGAAAAGATTATAAATACCCGTCTCATCACTGCTGATAAGGAGTTTGGAACCGTTTTTGTTGAAACTGCTGCCAGTTAAACTCACTGTGTCAAAGAAGGTCTCAGCACTGTAGGTTTGTAGGGTGTTTTGTACTTGAGCTACAGAGGTACTTTGCGAATCGCCACTTGATTGACAAGCGCTGAGTGACAGAGCAACTGCGATTGCAAGAGCGCTCGCAGTGAGTGACTTGTGCATAATTCTCATCCTTAAAGTTGTTATTATTTCGAATACAGTGTTTGCCGGAAGTTGTTTTAATGCAAGTATTTAGATTGTTATTGCAGTTCCTAAATTGTTAGCAAATTTATACAGGCAATAAAAAAGCCGGCATAGGCGCCGGCTTTGGTATATCTCAAAGTAACGATTAATTAAGCTGCGTTGGCTTTTTTGCTGGGACGTTTACGCGCCGCTTTGCCTGCCAACAAATCTGCCGGGTCGAAGTCATCTACATTGATTACGTCAAGACGCTGCTGCTCTACATCACGTAAGCGTTGCGCTTCATCTTCTGTTAGGACGCCGGCTTCTAAACCCTGGTCGGCAATTTTATCAAGCTGCATGAATGCCAGCTTCTTGCCCGTCGCGCGACACACTTTGTCAAACAAAGGCTCCACAGCCAAGATATCGCGCAAGGCTTTTTCTTGGTTGCCCAGAAGGCTATAAGGACCTTCAGTGAGATAGATGTTTTGCGATAAACGCTCACGTGTCTCGTTTGGTGTTTGCAATAACTGAGCAATAACATGTTCTTGTTTGTCAGTTGGTTTGCGCACAGGACGGCCCCACGGGAATAGGACAATCTTCAATAGCCCACGTAGGAACACTGATGGCATGTTGTTGATTAAGTCTGCTAGAGCACGCTGACAGCGATACAGGTATTCCTGGCACGCCCAACGAACCAATGGCAAGTCTTCTTTTTTACGACCGTCATCGTTATAGCGTTTTAACGTTGCGGAGACTAAGTATAAGTAGCTTAGCATGTCACCTAATCGTGCAGAGATGCGTTCTTTACGCTTAAGTGAACCACCGAAGACTGCCATACAAATATCCGACATCAGCGCGAGTGACGCACTGAAACGCGCAGCGTCTCGATAAAACTCTGCGGTCTCATCTTTGAATGGAACCGATGTAAAGCGTGCACCGGTTAGCGCTAACCATTTAGTTCGGACAAGATTCGAAATGGTGTAGCCAATGTGACCCATAAGCGCATTATCGAACACATCCAAGGCTTCAGCCTTATCTTCAATCGTACAGGCATTGAGTTCGGTCAGCACAAACGGGTGACAACGAATGGCACCTTGACCGTAGATGATCATGTTACGAGTAAGGATGTTTGCACCTTCTACCGTGATTGCGATAGGGGCGCCTTGATAGCCGCGACCCAAATAGTTGTTCGGGCCTAAGCAAATACCTTTACCACCATGAACATCCATCGCATGCATGGTTGATTCGCGCATTTGTTCGGTCAGGTGATACTTCAAAATGGCAGATACCACAGATGGCTTCTCACCCATATCTACCGCACCGGTAGACATTGAAACTGCAGCGTCACTGGCGTACGCGTAACCACCGAGTTTAGCCATCGCTTCTTCAACGCCTTCCATCTTACCAATAGGAAGACGGAATTGGCGACGAATTCGGCTGTATGAACCAGTTGCCAGCGCCAATGATTTGATGCCGCCCGTAGAGTTTGACGGTAGGGTGATAGCACGACCTACAGACAAACATTCAACAAGCATGCGCCAGCCTTGTCCGGCCATTTTCGGACCACCAATGATGTAATCAAGCGGTACGAAAACATCTTTACCTTTTGTAGGACCATTTTGGAAAGGCACATTTAATGGGAAGTGGCGACGGCCAATTTCCACGCCTTCCATGTCGGTTGGGATCAGCGCACAGGTAATGCCTAATTCTTTCTCATCACCCAGTAATCCATCCGGGTCTTGTAGCTTAAACGCAAGTCCAAGTACCGTAGCAACAGGTGCCAGCGTAATGTAACGCTTGTTCCATGTTAAGCGGATACCGGTGATTTCTTCGCCGTTGAATGTGCCTTTACACACCACACCATAATCTGGAATCGCACTGGCGTCAGAGCCCGCTTCTGGTGAAGTGAGGGCAAAGCATGGAATTTCTTCACCACGCGCTAAGCGAGGAAGGTAATGGTCTTTTTGCTCTTTGGTGCCATAGTGTTGCAATAACTCACCCGGCCCTAATGAGTTAGGTACACCGACGATAGATGAAAGCAAGGTCGATTTACTTGTCAGTTTTTGCAGCACACAAGATTGTGCATAGGCCGAAAACTCTAAACCACCGAATTCTTTTTTGATGATCATGGCAAAGAATTTATTGTCTTTTAGGTATTGCCATACATCTTGTGGTAAATCGGTAAGCTCGTGAGTGGCTTCCCAGTCGTTAAGCATGGCGCAGACTTCTTCAACGGGACCGTCAAGAAACGCTTGCTCTTCAGCACTGAGTTTAGGTGCCGGAAACTGGTGAAGCTTTTTCCAGTTAGGGTTACCGCAGAATAAATCGGCTTCCCACCATGTAGTGCCCGCATCTATGGCTGACTTTTCTGTGTCAGACATGGTCGGGGTCACTTTTTTGAATGCTTTAAACAGCGGTTGGGTGATATATTGTTGGCGCAGTGTCGAAACAGACAAAGGCACAGCAATAATTAAAAACAACACCCAGCTTATAAAGCCAAATGCGCCAGCAAAGGTGCCAATCACCATGGTTGCTACCGCAAGACCTAAACAGGTATTGTAACTAGCTCGGTTGTAACTGGCGTACGACAGTACAACGATGAGCGCGAGTAAAAACAGAAGTGTCATAATCTTATTCCTTGTTAGAGGTCTGACCACTAGTGTGTAGATTAGCGTTACTCTTTTGGGGTTGCAAGCCCTTAACCTTAATTATAGGGTGCGAAATAAAGGTCTGTTTACCTTTGGAATTTATTTTTTAATGTGGTTTAGGAGTCTCTGTGTGTGAACTGCTTGGCATGTCGGCCAATGTCCCCACTGATATTTGTTTTAGTTTTACTGGATTGTTAGAGCGTGGAGGCAATACAGGCCCTCATCGCGATGGTTGGGGAATTACCTTTTACGAAGGTAAAGGTTGCCGCTCATTTAAAGACCCTTTGCCCAGTTGTGAGTCGGAAATAGCCAAACTGGTTAAAGCGTATCCAATAAAGAGTAAGTCGGTTATTAGTCATATTCGTCAGGCTAATCGCGGTAAAACGTGTTTGGAAAACACCCATCCATTCACAAGAGAGTTATGGGGCCGTGAGATCACCTACGCTCACAATGGTCAGTTATCGAACTACAAAGATATAAAGCCCAATTACTATCAGCCCGTTGGTAGCACAGATAGTGAACTGGCATTTTGTTGGTTGTTAGATAAAATCCGTGAAAAATACCCAAGTAAGCCGAATAATATGGCCGTCGTTTTTCGCTACGCGGCAAAGTTAGCACATCAGTTGCGAGAAAAGGGCGTGTTTAACATGCTACTAACAGACGGTGTGTACGTGCTTGCATATTGCACCAACAATTTACACTGGATAACTCGCCGTGCGCCTTTTGGAAAAGCAACGCTGATTGATGCTGACATGGTGATTAACTTCCAAGAAGAAACGACACCCAACGATATAGTCACGGTAATAGCAACTCGTCCACTTACTAACGACGAACGATGGAATAAAATGCAGCCAGGTGAATTCGCCCTATTTAAACTTGGTGAAAAATTGTAAAAATACCTTAGAATGCATTCCCACTAGAGAAAATTGTTAAACCACAACGAGTTTCACTGTGCTTAGCGCTTAATGCTCTATACTTTATAACAACAATAATACAGGGGTGGGCTCATCGACATGAGTCAAAGATTGCCATTAAACGTTGCAGTTTTCGTTGCGCTGGGTGCTTATTCGGTGCAAGGTTTTGCAAAAACGCAAAAAGATGACTTAGAAATCATTGAGGTGTATGCGCAAAAAAGGCCGCAAGCGGCCCACGACGTAGGCATTGCAGTGAGCGTCGTATCCAATGAGCAAATTGAAAATAGCAATATTAAAGACACGACCGATCTGGCGCGCTTTTCTGCAAACGTAAAAATGTCTAAAAACGCCGCTGAGGGAACACCTCCGGCCATTAACATTCGTGGCGTTGGTTTATTAGACTATAACACTGCTAATACATCTCCTGTCGCAGTGTATATCGATGGTGTAGCAAGTGGGTCAGCTAATCATCAAGTAGCTAACCTCTATGATATTGAACAAGTTGAGATATTAAAAGGTCCACAAGGGACCTTGTTCGGGCGCAATAGTACCGGCGGCGCAATATTAATTCGCAGTAAAAGACCCCAATTCGAAGACTCTGGTTCTTTGAGTGCGACGCTGGGGTCAGACCAATGGCGTGGCCTAGAGTTTATTGGTAACAAGCAACTTACTGATTCCCAAGCACTGCGTATCGCAGTGAAACATCAAAAATATGATTACACCACATACAATCTGAACGATGACTACCCTGAGGCTGGCCTTGAGCAAAACGATTTTCGTGTCAGTTACCTCGGTGAATGGGACACCTTACAGTGGTATGTGAAGGGTCAGTACTCGCATTGGAACGGTTTGAGCCAACCTGTCGGGAATATTGGCGTCATCGATCCCAGCACCGGTGGTATGTGTACACCAGCCCAAGTTAATGCGGGTGATTGCACGGATGCGTTTGGCTTCAAAGCTCAATCAGATGATTTTTGGGCTGTGGAAGTCAATAACAATAATGAACACAACACTGAAAGTTACAATTTCAATAGTACGCTGGCATGGGACCTGAACGAGTCGAATACGCTTATTTGGGTGTTAGGAGGCGCAGACCTCAAACGCGATCACGGCTTTAATTGTGACGGCTCACCATCCCAGCTATGTGAAGGTAATCTAGGGCTAGATACTCAGTCTTGGAGTAATGAGATTCGTTGGCAACATGAAACTGAGCAAATGTTCACGACTGTTGGTGTGTATCAATTCTCAGAGCGTATTGAGCAACTGAATTATAATGATTTATTGCGCGACCTTCGCGGCATTTTGCCAGCGACAGTTACGGCACAATTTTTTTATGACAATGAAATAGATACGGATGCACTAGCAATATTCGCCCATAGCCAGTGGCAGTTAAGTGAAAGTTGGGCTGTGTTGGGGGGTCTTCGCTATGGTGATGAAGAATTTGATTACAAAACTCGCTCTACATTGAACGTCCCCATCCCACAAGCCCCTTCAGAGGGAATCAATGTTCCTTATTATGATTTAACAGGCGGTGAGTCAGATACTTCGTTATCCGCTAGCTTTGGTATCAATTATACGCCCTCAGATGACACTTTAATTTATTATCGATACGCTGATGGCAACAAGAGCGGTGGTTATAACGGTGGGTTCTTGACCAGCGAAGAACAAGCTCGAAACGCGAGTTATGGGCCTGAGCAATTAAAAGCGCATGAAATTGGCGCAAAAGTAATTGTGCCAAAGTTGAAATTAAACCTCGAAGCCGCGGTATTCCATTATCAGTATGACGATCAGCAAGTCTTTATGAACCAACCTGCTGAAGATCCCCAACAACCGCCATTGCAATTGCTGGAAAATGTGGCGAGTTCAGAGATCTCAGGTGTGGAATTCTCCTTGGACTTACGCCCTTCTGAGGCATGGCAAGCTCAGCTTGGTATTGGTTATATACCAAACGCTGAATTTGATGAATACACCGATCCTTTGGGCAACACATTAACCGACAATCGACTCCCATTTACGTCGAAATGGAACGTCAGCGGTTCATTGAGTTATTTAGTTAGCATGGAGCAATCACAGCTTCAGGCGGGTATCGCGTTCGATTACCAATCTGATTATTATTTCGACCAAAATCAAAATCCTATCGCGAAACAAAGTGACTATACTTTGTGGGATACGTATGTTGTGTACGGTAGCGGCCCATGGCAGACAAGAGCGTGGGCAAACAATGTGTTTGATACTCAATACAGCAATTTGAAATTCGATTTGACTCAATTTCTAGGGATGCTCGAAGATTTTAAAGGAGAGGGTCGACGTTTTGGTGTTGATGTAACTTATTCTTTTTAAACGACTGAGCGGTTTGCATTACAGTGATTTGGAATACCATAAAAACAAAAATACTGAGTCATCTGTTCCTTGTCTTCCTGTGCCTGAACAGTGTCCATACATATGCATTGACCACACTGACGGACGACACTGAATCTATTACTATCCAAGAGCATCAGGGCTTTTACCAAGCCCTGCAAAACACTCGTTTCCCAGACGATAGAGAAGACTTAGACCGTTGGTTGAAAAGTTTAGACAAAAAAGACAAACCCTCTTTATTCGGCGGTCGTTTTTTTACTTACTTCGAAGTTGAAAATAGTAGCGCGACCGAACAGTGGGTTTATTCACCCTACAATATTGTTGCTTCAAATATTGTTACACAGGTGTATTCCAGTGACGGTATTGCGCGCTTTGACGGAGGCGAGCAATCCCCCTCCAAATATCCGTTTCACTATGGTCACGCCATCAAGTTACCCGCAAATGAAAAAGTGCTTATCGTTAGCCTTTTTGTAAGCGATGCCTTTTATACGCCACCCAAACTCAAGCTTGTTGAGGCCTCCGTATTTGATCAGCAAGTTATCTGGGATAATCTCATTATCACTCTGTGTTTTGGTGTTGGCTTAGTACTTGGTCTTTATAATCTGTTGATATATTTAGGATCAAAGGACAGAACTCATTTGTACTATGCCGTGTTCACGGTATGTTGGCTGTTTGCCTGGAGTCACTTTTTCCACATCCCAAGTCAGTTGTTCCACGCTGATTTGTACACTTGGCATTGGATGGGCTTTATTCTGATTCCGCTGACCAACACCTTGTTCTATGTTCATCTTTTGCGTTTATACGAGACTCATCCTAGATTCGCTAATTTCGCGATAACATACTCTTGGTTAGCGTTGATTGGCATCCCGCTAAGTATGGTTTCTCCTGGCGCGGGATTTATTTGGGCAACCATTTCCACAGGGATCGCACTGTGCTTAGGTGTCTATATTGGTGTGACGCGTCTGATCCAAGGTTTTAAGCCAGCCCGTTATTTTGTTCTCGCTTATTTAGCGATGGCCTTGCCTAACATGGTGGGTAATTTAACTAATTTGGGATTGTTTCCAACGGTAGAAGTGAACCTATACAAATACGGTTTGATAGGGATGGCGCTTGATGCCATGTTGTTAGCGTTTGCCCTTGCAGATAAGTTTCGTTTGGTTAACAAAGCCAATGTTGAGCTCACAAAAAACCTTGAAAACAAAGTACAGGAGCGCACCAAAGAGCTAGAAGTTTTGGCCAATGAACTCAGAGACGCCAGCGAAGCTAAAAGCCGTTTCCTTGCTAACATGAGCCATGAAATTCGCACCCCAATGACATCAATCATCGGATACGCTGATGGGTTGATGTTAGGCGACATTAAACCCAATGAGTATCTTCAGGCTAACCGTATTATCGCGCAAAATGCTCGACATGTTTTAGGATTGATCAATGATATCTTAGATATGTCAAAAATTGAGGCGAATCGATTAGAAGTGGATAAGAGCCCAATTAAGTTGTTCTCAATTATTAGTCAGGTGGAGTCGCTCTTAGGTAAACAAATTCGTGACAAAGGTTTACAGTTTAACCTTAATTACCACTTCCCCTTGCCAGAAATCATTATCACCGATGCCAATCGCTTACGGCAAATATTACTGAACTTAACTGCTAATGCGCTTAAGTTTACAACTGTTGGGCGCATTACAATTGATGTTCGTGTTCACAACGAGCGTTTAAAAATAGATGTAAAAGATACGGGTATTGGAATGAGTGTGGACGAGCAAGAGCAGTTGTTTGAAGCCTTTTATCAAGCCGACTCAACTATTTCTCGCAAGTACGGTGGCACGGGGTTAGGTCTTAATATCTCGAAGACGCTAGCACAAAAGCTTGGTGGCACAATTACAGTTAAAAGCGCAATTGGCCATGGCACTATGTTCACGGTGGATTTAGCCCTTGATGTGCCGGAGGAAACAAAGTGGGTCGACAGTTATAAAAATGCATTTGAACCACAGCAAGAGCCTCCTGCACCTGTATTAGACAACTCATTGAATGGCAATGTGTTACTTGCCGAAGATCATCCAGATAATGCTGTATTGCTAACACGTATTCTTGAGCGCATGGGGCTCCATGTCACTGTGGTTGAAAATGGCCAAGAGGCTGTCTCTCAGGCTTTAAGTCAAGAATTTGATTCTGATTTTGATGGATATTCAAATGCCGATTATGGATGGTGAGCAGGCCTTGTCTTTTATTCAATCGATAGGCTGCGTGACTCCAGTGATTGCGCTCACAGCGAATACTATGAGTCATGAAGTTGAGCGCTATAAGAAGCTGGGATTTTGCGATCACTTAAGTAAACCAATAGATAGACAACAGTTTTGCGCAAAGATAGCGCACTACCTATCATTGCCACCACAATTTGACATAGACCTTCCAGCGGCTGACATGAATGCATTAAAAGAGCAGTATATTAAAGGGCTGGAGCCACAGCGTATAAAAATGCAGAACCAGTTACAGTATGGAGATGCTGAAGGAATAAGAAAATCAATTCATGCGATTAAAGGTAGTGCCTCTATGTTCGGTTGCGATACCTTGCAACAGCTTGCTAATAAGGCGGATCAGGCAGTCAAAGTGGGCGATGATGAACAAACGAAACGATTGGGAGAAGAGATGATTGAACACATGCTTTCACTTTCGCAACAATGTGATGTGCCCTAATTAACAGACTCAATTCGATTCAACAAATCTCGCTTCACAATTTCGATAGCGCTTAAGGCGATGCGAGGATCTATTTCATGCTGTTCTAACAGCATAATCAGATCCACAGCGAGCTGTACTTCCTGTGGCGCCTTATCTAGGGGTCTGTCTGTATTCTGCATCGGTACCTCGTTGTGCAATTAAACTTCTTGCTACCTCAATCGCTGCCGCCGCTTTGCTTTGCATTTGCTCAGCCTCGTTGATCGATAAGTAAAATGCCATATCTACATCTGAACGGATATATCTTGGCGGTAATTGATTCAGCGCTGTGCAACATAAATCAGCCAATAGATTGCTATCATACATCTGGTGTAACTGCTGGCGGATGACTTCTTCTGTTACAAGCTTTTCGTAATAGTTGTGAACATCATCAAAGAGTGACATAAGATTTGATTACCTACGCTTTTATCTACTTAATTATCATAGTTCACAGGGAGTTACTTTTCACCGTAGCATTGATAAGCTGCTCGCAGAAGTTGCCAATGAGCTTCAACTACGCCATTGACGTCGCGTTGGTAGCCACCACCTAGCACGCACGTTAATGGTATACCACAATTCAGGGCGGTGCTTATCACCATTTTATCACGGGCTAGCACGCCATCTAAGGTGAGGGACAGAACCCCCAATTCATCTTTATCCACGATGTCTGCACCTGCATTATAAATGATGATATCAGGACTGTGTAACCGCAGAACGAAGCTCAGCGCTTGCTCGAGTGTGTCCATATAATGTCTATCGTCACACGCTTTTTCTAGAGCAAAGTCGTAATCCGAGTGTTGTTTCAGACGCGGAAAGTTTTGCTCAGCGTGCAAAGACAAGGTGATAATCTCACTATCTTGAGCCAAAATTGCAGCGCTGCCATCCCCTTGATGTACATCTAAATCCACTATCAATACTGAGTCAACAAGCTGTTTATCTACTAACCAACGAGCGGCAACAGCAGCGTCATTAAATATGCAGTAGCCACTGCCATGGTCGGCAAACGCATGGTGATAGCCTCCACCGAGATTGATTGCAAAACCTGAGTTAAGAGCCTCTTTTGCAGCGCCTAGGGTATTGCCCACAGATTGCATAGTGCGCTCTACGAGAGCTTGACTGTGAGGAAAGCCAATTCGCTTTTGTGCTTTGCTCGATAAACCGCCATTGATGAATTGGTGTACATAGGTTTGTTCATGAGCCAAACACACTTGCTCTATCGTTGCAGGCGGTGCACAACAGATTTCCATTACCTTACTGATCTCGGTGTTGTTGCTAATCTTGTTATAGAGACGTTGGTATTTGCTAATAGGAAAGCGATGATGCGCGGGGAGCGCTAACTGGGAGTATATAGGGTGATAGAAAAGCTTCATCGGCCGTGATGTTTCTGTGCAAACTCTATGCGCTCTTCAACTGCGCCTATGGCTTTACGACAGCGTCCCAAACGTGCATGCAATGCTAAAATTTCTTTGTTCAGCATTGCAGCTTGCTCAGCATTGGCTTTATCTAGCAGTTGTTTACGCTCGTTAATCATTAATTCTAAGCGGCGCTCAAATTCATGATTTTGCGCCAGCTCTTGGTACAACTCGTTAGTCGGTTTGATGATTTGTTGCACGGCCCTTTGATACTTCTTCGCGCGTACGGTTGGCACGTTCTCTTTTTGCCATACAGGCGTCGCTTTTAGCACTTTAACAATGGCTTCGATTTGTTCACTCAGGTGAGTAACTGCGAACGCGAATTGATGCCTAGCACCCTGAAGCTTACTATTAGACAGGCGAGTCAATTGCTGCTGCGCTTCATCAACATAATCGACAAGCTGCATGCTTTTGGTCGTAAAAACAGAGCGTTCGAATAGCGAGTGTTGAGCTTGCATGTAGCGGTTTTTGGCAAACCATTTGGCTTTGTCGAATTGTTCGGCATCAGCGCGCAACCGCGTTAGCTGTTGCTGTAATTTCGCTAAAGCGCGCTCACCATTCATTATAAGTACGCCTCATATATGAGCTTTAAAGCAAGCACGATTACCACGGTATTAAATACTGGACGAATCACTTTTGAGCCAAAGCGAATGGCTGAATGTGCACCTAGCCAGGCGCCCAACATCAAAAATACGCCCATCGTGATACCCAATAGGAAATTTACATGTCCTAACGCGACGAAAGTAATCAGTGAAATAAAGTTACTGACGAAGTTCATCGATCGGGCCAAACCGCAATTCAACAGCAAGTTCATTTTGTATAACACGCTGTTCGATGCTGTCCAAAACGTTCCAGTGCCTGGTCCGGCAACGCCATCAAAAAAGCCTAATCCTAACCCCTGAAGCCATTGTTTTAGTCGCAGATTAGGAGTTAGTTTGGGTAATTTATCGCTTTGCTCGGGACTGAGTTTGCCAAATAAAGAGTAAATGGCGACGGCGATGATCACTACGGGTATAAGTTTGTTCAGAAATTCAATACTTAGCTTATCGACGATAAGCGTGCCGATCGCAGCGCCTATTGCCGTGGCGATAATAGACCCAGCCCAAAACTTAGGGTCAAACAGGCGTTTGCGATAGTACGTTACACTGGCCGTTAGCGAGCCAAAACTGGCAGCTAGTTTGTTAGTGCCAAGCGTCAGATGAGGGGGCAAGCCAGCGGTTAGTAGGGCTGGCACGGTCAACATGCCACCGCCACCGGCGATGGCGTCGATGAACCCGGCTGCAAGTGCAACAGCACATAAAATTGCCCACGTTGAAGGGTCGATGGCTAATTCAAACATTAGTAGTCAATTTGTCTTTTAAAAGGGGGCAAGGTATCAAGCATCGCTTTACCATAACGTTTCGTGACTAAACGTCTATCGTATATAGTAATACGACCACTGTCGCGTTCTTTGCGCAGCAGTCTACCACAGCTTTGCACTAATTTCTTCGCTGCATCTGGCACTGTAATCGACAAGAAAGGGTTTCCACCTTTGCTTTGCACAAACTCAGCCTGGGCTTCTTCAATAGGTGATGTTGGCACGGCGAACGGAATTTTAGCTGATCACGAGATTTGTTAAATAATCCCCTGGCAGATCGAGCCCTTCAGAAAGACTTTGGGTACCGAATAGAATGCTTCCTTGACCGTCATCAACGCGCCGTTTGTGTCTGCGTATCAGTGTCTCTCGGGAAATTTCACCTTGAATGAGCAAATCCCAACCACGAGCACGTAAGCGCTCAGCAACGTGCTGCATTTGCCAATACGAGGCAAACAGCACGAGGTTCGCTTTGGATTTGTCTAAACAGTCAGGGAGTGCTTTCACTAGGAAGTCACTAAAGGCTTTGTCTGTTGGTTCACATTCTGTTTTAGGGATATGTAACACAGCTTGATTTGGATAATCGAATGGAGAGGGGACTTTGATAAACTTCACGCCCTCTTCACCACGCAGTCCACTTTCATGAGCAAAATGCTCAAACGAGCCAAGAGCCGTCAATGTGGCTGAACATAAAACGGCGCCCGCACATTCACGCCATAATTTATCTTTTAAATAGAAGCCTACTTCAATGGGGCAATCACTCAGTAGATAGTCATGGTGGTTTTTGTAATCCATGCGTTTAATCCATCGAGCGTGAGGAACACTTTCTGTGTTGCGACTGTAACTTGACCAAAGCTTATGCAACGTTTCTAGACGTGCAATGTATTGCCCACTTTCCGCAAGGATGGGATCAGCAATAAAGGGTTTCACATCACCATCGTTCACATCACTGCTTAGCGCCTCGTGCATTTTATTCAAGGTTCTTAACGCTGTTTTGGCAGCCTCACTGATATCTTTCGCTTGTACTGTGAGTTGCTCGGGTAATAAGCCATGAGAAAATCGATACGTGTGGTCTTCACTGTATTGGTAATCCGCGCCATCGAGCATGGTTAATACCGCTTTGTGTCCACGAGTAATGTCGTCAAGTGAGTCATTGAGCTTAAATTGACTTCCGGAAGCACTGGCGCTGAAGATAGCTTGTGCCATTTTACCACTGAATTTTAACAACTTTTCCAACCAGTCTTGGGTGCCTTTAATGGTGGCTGCAGCGGATGAAAAGTCGCGGGTAATGTGAGCGAGATGGTGTGCTTCGTCAATCACATAAATGCAGTTGTCAGGCTCTGGCAAAATAACGCCACCGCCAAGTTCTAAATCAGCGAGGAGCAAACTGTGGTTGGCGACCAACACGTCCATTTGCGCAATTTTCTGGCGTGCCAAGTGAAAAGGACATGTTTGGTGAGCCTTCATCTGACGTTGACAGGAATGCTTATCACAGGCGATGAGATGCCACACTCGATCGGGAATGACATCCGCCCAAGAATCTCTATCGCCATGCCACTTTTTCTCGCTGTAAGCTAGATGCAATTGTTTTAGGCACTTTTGTTCCATGTCGCTAAGCGGAGAGGTCAGGGTAGGCATTAGCGCCATTTGTTGTTGGTCACCATTGACGGCATTTTCTAGTTTGTGGGCGCAAATATAGCGCCCCCTACCTTTTACCAAGTCATAACTGAATGTTAGTCCGCTGTGCTCGGCAAAAAAGGGCAACTCTTTGTGCAGTAGCTGCTCTTGCAAGGCGACTGTCGCAGTAGATATAACCAGTTTTTTATTGGCTTTGAGAGCGATTGGTAGCGCTCCTAAACAATAGGCGAGTGACTTCCCCGTGCCCGTGCCAGCTTCGATTACGCAAATTCGTTGCTTTTTGTGATATTCACCACTGAGCGTTTTTGCTATTTCTGCAACGAGGTAATTTTGACTCGAGCGGGGGGTGTAATCATCTAAGCTTTTAGCAATCCGCTGGTGGGCATTACGAATAGTCTTTTTTAACGGATCTGAAAGCATTTAATTACTTATGTATAAATTTACAGTGCCTTCATTTTAGGGGCTCATAGAGCAAGACTCAAGCGCTTATCATCACCTGAGTTCAAACTCAGCTGTAATTATCATTTAGCTTAGGTAAACTGGCAGCATTAACTCATTTTTAGTGATTGTTTCGTGTCAGTAACCGCCGGATTTATTTTGTCTATGCACACTCAGCAGCGTCGCGAAGGCATTTGCTTTGTAACTTGGCTGGCGACTGACAATGGGCCTTTAAAAGTGGTATCTGACACGCAAAAAGGCGTGTTCTTCGTACCCCAATCACAGATTGGCCATGCCAATTCTCTATTAGAGCGAAATACCCTCGATGCCGACTCCCGAGCGCTGTCTTTAAAAACATTCGCAGACGAAAGTGTCACCGCACTGTATTTTAGCAGGCTGCACGACTATTACAGTGCGCGCGAACTGCTCAAAGAAGAGGGGATCCGTTTGTATGAAGACGACATCAGAATGCAAGAACAGTACTTGATGGAGCGCTTTATCAGAGGAGGCGTGTGGACAAAGGGCATTAGCGTAGATGAGAACACGCTCATCAAAGGACAGTTCAAGGCGAATGATAGTTACACGCCTGACCTATCTGTGTTGTCGTTAGACATAGAATGCAGTGGTGAGGGGATTTTATTCAGTGTTGCGTTGGCAAGTGATGACCTAAACAAAGTAATCATGATTGGTAGTCCAACACACCCATCAGAGCCATGGCTAGAATATGTTGAAGATGAAGCCACACTGCTGCAAAGACTGTGTTTTTTAATCACCCAATACGATCCTGACCTAATCATCGGCTGGAATGTAGTCGATTTTGATTTTCAACTCCTTTGTTACCGTGCGCAGCAATTAAACGTGCCCCTTAATTTGGGTCGACAACATGAAGCCGTAACTTGGCGCGGTAGCAAAATAAATAAGCTGCTGGTGCCGGGAAGGGCGGTGCTCGATGGTATAGATATGCTTAAAAATGCCACCTATCATTTTTCGAGCTACAGTTTGGATAATGTCGCTCAGGAAGTGTTAGGGGAAAAGAAACTCATTGATAATGAGGACAAACTCGCCAAAATCGAACAGATGTTTGTGCAAGACAAAGAGCGTTTGGCACACTACAACCTCAAAGATACGCAATTAGTTTTGGCTATCTTTAAAAAACTAGAGTTGGTTGAGTTTGCAATTGCAAGAACGAAGCTAACGGGCTTACCGCTTGAAAGGCTAGGTGGTTCGGTCGCTGCCTTTACCAACTTGTACTTACCGCATCTGCATCGTAGTGGCTATGTTGCGCCGAATATGGCTGAGCATGGGTTAAGCTTTGATAGCCCAGGGGGGTACGTAATGGATTCAACTCCTGGTCTTTATGACAACGTCGCTGTGCTGGATTTTAAAAGCCTATATCCGAGTATCATTCGCACCTTTTGTATCGATCCCCTCGGGCTGATTTTAGGCCTCGCAGACACTGATAACAGCATCGAAGGATTTAATGGTGCGTATTTTTACCGAACAGGGCACCATTTGCCGCAGCTTGTAGGAGATTTAGCTTTGGCACGTCAACAAGCTAAAGATGTTGGCGATCACCATCTACAACAGGCTATAAAAATTATCATGAATAGCTTGTATGGCGTGCTGGGCTCAAAAGGATGTCGTTTCTATGACCCCCGACTGTCTAGCTCCATAACGCTACGCGGTCACCAAATTATGCAAACCACGAAAAAGTGGTTAGAGGAAATGGGGGCGACAGTGATTTACGGAGATACGGATTCAACGTTTGTGGCACTGCCCAATGAATTAGATGAACAACAAAGCCATGAATTGGCGTCGCAATTAGTCTCAGCAGTCAATAGAAAATGGCAACAATTGATACGCGACGAATATGGTGTGCAAAGTTACTTAGAACTGGAATATGAGAGTTTGTATCGGCCGTTCTTAATGCCTAAAGCACGGCACAAAGATATTGGCAGTAAAAAGCGCTACGCTGGCTTATTGGTTCAAGCTGGGCATAAATTGGTATTTAAAGGGATGGAATCAGTACGTTCTGATTGGACAGAAATAGCGCGAGATTTTCAAAATCAATTATTTATGGCGCTTTTTACACAGCAGAATCTTGATGATGTGGTGCATAAGTTTGTTAACGAATTACAAAATTTAACTTATGTTAACCGTGTTGTTTATCGAAAAAGACTTGGCAAAAATCCTGATCAATACATCAAAACGATCCCGCCCCATGTGAAAGCGGCTTTGAAATCGTCCAAAAAATTAACCCGGGGAGATTGGGTCGACTACGTCATTACCCTCAAAGGCCCAGAACTGGTGCCTACTGACACACCTCTTGACCTAGAACATTATCTTGAAAAGCAACTTACACCCATTGTCGATGACTTAAGAGGCGTAGGTATTTCTATCGAACTCAATGCCACTCACGGGCAGTTTTCACTGATTTAACAAAAATATTGCGTTATTGGCGACAATTGCTCATTTGTGTACCCAAGATCGGGTAAATCGTTGTTTTTAAACGCTTAAAAGCACTAGTAAATATAATTTTTATGTATTTTGTGTTTGTTTTTGTGCTTTCAATGTTAATTTGCTGTTGACCATTATTTCTCAAATTGTTTAGTATCTTCCGTAGAGACGTATTTTGTTACGTTTTGAATAAAGTTGTTCACAACAAAAAAATAATTAGTCACATTCCAAAGTGACCCAGGGAGAATCCAATGTTAAACAGCAAAATCGCAAAATCAGTGCGCTTAGCACTTGCTTTTGGCGCTGCTTCTACAGCCGGTATTTCAGCAAATGCTATGGCTGCTGAAGAAGGTGCAGATGAAGTAGAACGTATCGAAGTTACTGGTTCACGTATCAAGCGTACAGACCTTGAAACTGCAAGCCCAGTACAAATCACTACTCAAGCAGACATCGAAGTTGCGGGTTTCACTCGCGTAGAAGACATGATGAACAGCTTGCCACAGATTGAAGCATCAAACACTGCGTTCCAAGCAAACGGCGCAACTGGTACCGCTACCCTTGACCTTCGTGGTATGGGTCCACAGCGTACACTTGTTCTTGTTAACGGTCGTCGTGTACAAGCAGGTGGTATCTACACTCAATCTGCTGATATTAACCAAATCCCAGCGGCACTAGTTCAACGTGTTGAAGTACTAACAGGTGGTGGTTCATCTACTTACGGTGCTGACGCGGTAGCGGGTGTTGTTAACTTTGTAATGGACGACAAATTTGAAGGTTTCGAAGTAGATCTTGGCGTGACTGCATTCCAGCACGACAATGATAATGGTTACATGCAAGACCTTATGGACCAAAAAGGCTTTGACTACGCAGATGGTAGCTCAGGCTTCGACGGTTCATCTTTTGACTTCAGTGCTACACTAGGTGGCTCTTTCGACGGTGGTAAAGGTCACGCTGTAGGTTATGTAACTTACAACCGTCAGAACGAACTTCGTCAAGAATCTCGTGACTACTCAGGCTGTGCACTGAACGGTGCTGGTACGTCATGTGGTGGTTCTGCGAATGCTATCATCCCTAACTTCTTCATCGCGCCAATCGGTGCTGACGGTTACGATTACGACCAAGAAGTATTCTGGTCACTTCAGCCAGATGGTTCTTTCGTAGATTACGATGGTAGTAACATCTACAACTACGCGCCTATCAACCACTTCATGCGTCCTGATGAGCGTCACACATTCGGTTTCTTCGCTGATTATGAAATCAACGATCATTTCCGTCCTTATGCAGAAGCTATGTACATGCGTGACCGTACTACTGGTCAGATCGCTGAATCTGGTACGTTCTTCGACCAAATGTACATCCTTCCGCTAACAAGCGACCTATTCTCTGATACACAACGTCAACAGTTCATGGATGAGTTTGGTATCACTATGGACGACAGCATCGGTGCTTACGTTGGTAAACGTAACGTTGAAGGTGGTCCACGTGCTGCGAACCTTGAGCACAGCTCATTCCGTATGGTTCTTGGTACAGAAGGTGAGCTAACAGATACTTGGACTTACGATGCGTGGATGCAGTACGGTTCAACTTCTTCATCTGATGCATACATCAATGACTTCTTCGGTCCTCGTATCACAACAGCACTTTCTGCAAACGGCGAAAGCTGTGCTGACACAGCAGGCTGTATCCCTTACGAAGTATTTACTCCAGGTGGTGTAACTGCTGAAGCGGCTGCTGAACTTACTGGTACAGCAATCCTTACGGGTATTACTGAACAGTTCATCATCGGTGGTTTCGTAACTGGTGAGCTTGGCTTTGGTCTTCCTTCGTCAGACTTCCCACTAGCAGCTGTATTCGGTGCTGAATACCGTGAAGAAACATTCAGCCGTACTGCGGATGAAGTTTACGCTCAAGGTCTTCTACTTGGCCAAGGTGGTCCAACTAAGAGCCTTAACGGTGAGTACGACGTAACTGAACTATACACTGAAATCAGCGTTCCACTAGTTGAAGACGTAGCGTTTGCTGAGAGCATGACTCTTGACCTAGGTTACCGTTGGTCTGATTACAGCACTTCAGGTTCAGAGCCTACTTACAAAGCAGCGCTTGACTGGAATGTAACATCTGATTGGAAACTACGTACAAGCTACAACCGTGCAGTTCGTGCTGCGAACAACGGCGAGCTATTCGCTGCACAAAGCGAAGGCCTATGGGGTGGTATCGATCCATGTGCTACAGCATCTCCTGAACTTTCAGCGTCAGCATGTGCTAACACAGGTGTATCAAGCTCACAGTACGGTAACATCGGCGCGAGCCCAGCTGACCAATACAATGCACTTTACGGTGGTAACCCAGACCTAAGCCCAGAGATCGCAGATACAATGACTCTTGGTGTTGTTGCTAACCCGTTTGACGGTTTCAACTTCTCAGTGGATTACTGGGATATCGAACTTGAGCAAGCTATCGGTAACATCGACCCAGAAGTTATCGTTCGTCAGTGTGCTACTACTGGCCGTGCTGAGTTCTGTAACCTAGTTAACCGTACACCTGGTAACGGTAGTCTTTGGGTTGGTACTGGTCGCGTAACTGCAACTGACATCAACTTAGGTCAACTACACTGGGAAGGTGTGGACGTAAGTGCTAACTACAACGTTGATGTACTTGGCGGTTCACTATCTACTAACTTCATCGGTACTTACATGATGACTAAAGAAACAACTGATATCCCAGGTGTTTCTGACCCTTACGATTGTATCGATACACTAGAGAACGGCTGTTTCGCACAACCTGAGTGGCGTCATGTTATGACTATGAACTACGACACAGGTAGCTTCTGGCGTGCGACTCTTAAATGGCGTTACTACGGTTCAGTAGGTGAGAAGAATGAAGGCCCAGTTGCTACAACTGGTATCAGTTCTCAAAGCTACTTGGATCTTAAAGGTAAGTTCACAATCAACGATTACACATCAGTGCTAATCGGTGTGAACAACATCCTAGATAAAGAGCCACCACTAGTTGGCGGTGCTATCTCTACTAACGCTAACGCGGTAGCTGGTTTCTACGACACTCTTGGTCGTTACTTCCACGCTAACGTTACGTTCAAATTCTAAGATTATTTAGAGTAGAATAAAGCGAGCTCCGGCTCGCTTTTTTTATGGCTTGAATATAAGGGTGGATATGCCAAGTACAGAAAAAATTCAAAGGTTATTGAAAGAACATGACTGGCAAACAGCTCAACACTTAGCAGATGCACTTGTTGAACAGGGACATGTACACATCGTCGCCCCCACTTTCGTTAGGGCTGCTATGGCGAATAGAGATGAAGCAGCGCTTATCAAATATTTGGATATGTGGTTACAGCAGCAACCCGATGCAATGGATGCGGTCGAATTAAGAGTGAAAATTCACTTACATAAACGGGAAACTGAATTAGCTGCACTGTGCTATGAAAGGGCGGCTCGTCAGCATGAAGTACATGCGGACCTGTGGTTTAACGCTGCATATTATATGAAACAAGCTGGCAAGTACGAACAAGCGCTCAGCTTCTACCAAGCAGCGCTAGATGCCAATGTCAGTGACGCCCATCAAGTATATTTGAATATGGCCGTGATCGTGAGCGACTATTTTGCGAACGATAAATTGGCGCAACATTATCTTGAGCAAGCACTCACCCTCAAACCCAATTTTAGTGATGCATGGTACAACGTGGGTAATCTGGCTGAACAACACGCACATGCAGAGCGAGCCCGTGAAGCGTTCTTAAATGCATATAAGTACGACCCCCACTATTTTTCAGCACTGGCTAGGTTAGCTGATTTGAAAACTTTCACAGATGAGAGTGACCCTGATATCAGTGCAATTCGAGAGGGGATTAATCACCCACGAGCATCTGCTCAAGATAAATGTTTCTTGCTCTATGGATTGGGAAAAGTGCTTAATGATTGTAAGCATTACGAAGATGCTTGGCAGGCATATGTTGAGGCAAATAGAATTAATCGCAACAACCAGAAGCCCTATAGAAGGCAAGAGCATGAGGAATTCGTGCAACGGATCATTAATTCTTTCCCTGACGCAAAAAATCAACCACTCCGTGACACAGAAGGCCCTGAACTGATTTTTATTTGCGGCATGTTCCGTTCAGGCTCTACGCTCGTCGAACAAGTACTAGGATCACTCGCTGCGATTAAAAATGGAGGCGAAATTGAGCATTTACATCGCGTGTTGACCCTGCAGCCTCAATTCTTTCCACAACAGGTTCAGAACCTATCGGCCTCAGCATTAGAGAAAATAAGAGATGCTTACTTGAAGGAAGTTAATGATGCATTTCCAAATGCATTGAAACTGACTGATAAAAGACCGGAAAACTATCTTTATGTTGGTTTAATCAAACAGTTGTTCCCTAATGCCAAATTTATTTGGACACAGCGTAACCCATTCGACAATGCATTATCCGCCTATTTTCAATATCTCGGACAGGGTATGAGTTATGCGACTGACTTGGACGATACTTTGCATTACTACGAGCAAATGCAGAAATTGAAGTTACATTGGCAACGTCTATTCCCCGAGTCGATTTTCACATTAAATTACGATCAGTTTGTCAGTGAACCAAAGAGGGTAGCAGGGGATTTGTTGTCATTTTTGGAGCTTGATTGGAATGATGATGTTTTGAATTTTCATACTCGCCGTAATTCAGTGAAAACAGCGAGCGTTTGGCAGGTGAGAAAGCCATTATACCAAAGCTCTTCTGGACGCAGTCGTCACTATGTAGACGCTATTCGTGCAAGCTCGCTGTACCCTGATTTTTGTAATCAATTTAACTTAAAGGGCTGATATCACAGGGCAAGGTCATTCGTGTGCCCTCGGCAGAAAAAGGGTACGTTCCATGCCACATGTAACTTGGAAATAAGACGATTTGCCCCGCTTTGGGGCAGATGGCACGAGCGACCTCTTCTCTATCACCCAATTCAAGGCAGGTTTCACCAAATTTTACCCATCCTTGACGCTGTGGATCGTCTGTGCGGATTGTTGGCGGGACACTTAAATACGTTGGCCCAGATAACCAACCTTGTGAGTGGATATGATTGGTGTGGAATCCTTTGTTGGCAAGGTTCACAGACCAACTTCCCGCAATTTTAAAGCGATGAGTGTTGTGACGACATAATGGGTGTTTATCGTCCTTGGGTAAGCTGGCTAAATATTGTGTAATGACCTGTTCCAGAGACGTACGATAAGCTTGAATAACTGGATTTTGTAAAAACAACAAGTGCCCTTCGCTTTGGCTGCCGCCTTGGACACTTTGGTCCAGAGGTTGCTCTTGTCCGGGCTTGTGATAGTGACTAATGGTTTGTTTCAGCATGCCGACAAAATGTTCTCTATCATCGAAATGTTCAGGAACAGGTAATTCGAAGCTTTGTATGTATTTATCATAATCATTCAGCCATACATGTCGCTCATCGCCGCCAAGACGCCAGCAGATGCCTAGATAGGCCCATATTTCTTGATTGTCTGGAAAATACTTTAGCAAAGGCAGTAATCGGTTTTGAGCCGATTGGTATTCGTGATGCTGAATTTCATGATTGGCGATATCTATTTGAAATCGCGGATTATTAGGCTCTAGTGTCGCAGCTTGTTGTAAAAGAGAAATACTTTGCTCGAGGTTCCCTATTCGCTTGTTAATAACGCCTGAAAGGTGAATAAATTGAGCATCTTTTGGAAAATGGCGACGAGCCCAATGTACAGATTCCAATGCAAGTTCATATTGACTGGCCACAAGCAGCTGAGCAATGCGTGATCGCTCCAATACTGGGTGAGGAGGGTGAGCGTCTCTGGTTTGGTCAAAACTAGTGAGGAATTCGTTCTTGCGTCCTTGTAGCCAACGCAATTTACCTAAACATTCATGTGCTGGCACATAGTAAGGCGCCAGTCCTAGGCAGCGTTCAAGATACTCTTCTGTTTGCTCATAATTGCCCAAGTCGTAGTGTGTACAACCAATGACAAAATTTAATTCTGGAAGTTGCTTACCTTGGGGATAAAGCAATAAAAACTCGCTTAGTGCTTCTTCTTGTCTACCCAGTTCTCTCAATAAACAAGCATGTTGATACTGTAGGTGAAAATCTCCCTTTTTAAGCGACATTGACCGTTCTAGTTCACCCAGAGCCAAATCGGGACGCGCTTGTTGACGATAAATACTTGTCAATTGTGAATGGAAGGACAGAGCATCCAGACCTAAAATTTTTGCATCATTAAGACATTGCAGTGCATCCGTACAACGCTTCAAGCCTGTGAGTACTTTTGATTTCAACAAACTGACCTGTGGGTGACGAATGTCTAGTTGGTTTAGTGTGGTTAACGCTTCGTTGAACTGACTATTTTGCAAGTACAATTGACTTAATTGAACTGCTAACTCCGCGTGACGGGTGTATTGTTCGAGTGCTTGAGATAAGATTTCAATCGCTTTATCTCGTTGTTGTAACGCAGCGTGACAAAGACCTTGGATAAGCCAAGTCCCCACTGGCTTGGGTGTTTGCGCATTACGTGAGATATAGTCAAGACACTGTGCATACTTTCGATGCTGAAATAATGTTTGGAGAGTAGGCGCCGTCACAATAAGAATATTTATTAGAATATCAGGCTGTCATGATATCACTTTCACTAGCAATTATTAAATGCTTGCAACAGTCTATTTACTTTTGATTTAAAGGCTGGTGTCACTGCACCAGCCTGAGATTTAGAACTAGAGATAATTAATTATTAGATTCGTCAGACTTTGCTGGTAAATCACTAATTTCAACGGTTCCCGAACTTTCTTTTCTCGACATATTCAGCTTTTGAACGAGTTCTAGTTGTTCAGCTGTAAAGCGACCAAAATTCACGGTGCGACTCGCAATTTGATCTGACAGTGAGCTCAAATTTGTTGCGCCAATACCACTACCAGAGCCCTCGTCACCCACTGGTTTACTCGAGTTGCTCACCACGGAATCAAGCATAGCTGCGCTGTTAGTTGCTGAACCTGCGCCGTAAGTGCGTGCAGTACCGTAAATATCAGTGATACTCCAATTTTCAATGTCTGTGTTTATGCGTTTAGCCAGTTTGACGTCAGATTTAATGTCTGGCTTTGCATAGGCGATTAAATGTTTCTTAAGGTCATTATCAAAATCATTGAACAGTGCTTTAGACTGTTCATAGAAGCGAGACACTTCAAGCGTATTTTTCTTAGCAGGTACGACGCCTCGATTTGAATTAACGAACTCTTCTGCGCGATGTTCTAATTGGTGATAGACTCTATCACCAGTATAGGGCTCAGGGTTCAAACCTGGACTGCCTATATTTCCTTGATAGAATCCGTACATGACAATTGGCTTATCGCCAAATTTTTTGTATACGATGTTGTGTTGGATGTCATTTAGCGAGAGCGCATTGCCAGCAACATTAAGGAATTTTTCATCTAAAATAGAGTTCTTCCCAGTAAGCTCATCTTCCATGTCGTGAATGGGGTATTCAGCGATAAGCTTTTCCAACAATGCAACATTGTAGAGATTGAGCCAATAAGCAAGCTGTTCTTGAATTTTTAATTCACTCAGTAAAATTTCGGAGGGCACTTGTTCAAGGCTGATGCGAATATCATGAAACGCATCTTTAACAGTCGATTTCTTTAACTCTTCGAACATAAAGCGGTTTGCTTCAAATGCTGTGTCTTTGTTTTTGCTTGAGCGCATTCTAGTACCTATGGTACTGCTGCTTTTCACACTGCTTCTATCTGACATGCCTACATCTAATACTGTGGCATTTAATAATGCATCTAAATCATCATAAGAAATGGTGATTTGAGAATTCCAAGTGAAGCCTTGAAATGCTTCAGGCAATTCCTTTTCATCTGCTTGCGTAACGGCTGGGCTGAGTAATGACCCAATAACCAGTAGATATGCGAGTGATTTCTGCATAGGTGATCCCTTATTACTTATTTTTTATATACCTGTTGAAATTTTATACCAATCCATGGTGAACACCTACTCGAGGTAAGACTTTAGTGAGTGATACCAATGTCTTGGAATTATTTTGCTAACGCAATTTTACTACCTTGGATGATTTTTGTGCATATTGCAACATTAATAAAGGCTATAAGATGTTGTTAATAGAAAAGTAGGATAATTAAGTCTAAAGAATATGACTCACGACGTGGAGTTCAAAGCTAGCATTAAGTCATTTCTTGGCCTTAGATTACTGTGACAACAGAAAAAAAATAAACATTTTTTATGACAGTTAAATTAACTTTTCATTTCCAAAATTTCCTAAGAGCGAGCTATTTTGGTCTATAAGAAGTGGTTTGATGTTAATTTTTTGTTTATATAGAGGAAATAAGACGAATACTGGAAAAATTGCGATGAACATCAAGTTGACAGCACTTGAACCTTTTAGCATTATTGGCAAGTTGGTATCACTAGAAAGATACCTAGATTTAGCTCATCTCGGTGAGTTAATTTAAAATTCAAAAAGTAACATTACTTAATTGGTTGGGAACTATGTCTGTTAAAATCAGAAAGAGTCTTGTAGCTTCTGCGTTGGTTGGCGCAGCTGCACTTGCAAGCAACAATGTGATGGCAGATCCTTTGAACGACTTGCACAAAGCTGGTGCAACAATTCAAACGGCTGCTGTTAAGTCTCAAACTAAAATCGATAACATCTACGGTCAAACACAAGAGCTAGTCGCTGACTACCGCTCAACTGTAGATGAAACCGAAATCATGAAGGTCTATAACGACCACGTTCAGCGCCTTGTTGACGACCAGAACTCACAAATCGAGTCTCTAGAGCGTCAGATCGCTGGTATCGATAAAACTAAACAAAACGTTGTGCCTTTGATGTATCGCATGATCGATACGCTTGAGCAATTCATCAAAGCGGACGTTCCGTTTGATACAGACGAGCGCATTGAGCGCGTAGCTAAGCTACGTGAAATCATGACTAACGCTTCTGTAACGACTTCTGAAAAGTTCCGTCAGGTTCTTGAAGCTTACATGGTAGAGAAAGACTACAGCACGACTATGGTTGCTAACACTGGCACCCTAAACATTGATGGTCGTGATATTTCTGTAGATTTCGCGCGTCTTGGTCGTATTGCCTATGTTGCGCAATCTTTCGATCAGAAGAATGCTTGGGTGTGGAACAACACTACTAAGCAATGGGAAGCTTTAGGCGATGAGTTCTTGAAGCCTATTAAAGAGACAATCCGTATGGCGCGTAAGCAAGCGGCTCCGGATCTTGTTAAACTACCAATCTTCGGCGCGGAGTAATCGATAATGAAGAAACTATTTAAAGGTTTTGCTGTTGCAGCAGTACTATCTGTTTCTGCCGGTGCTGCGCTAAACGCTCACGCAAACACACAAGTTCTAGACCAGATCCTAGAGCAAGTGAAAAAAGAGCGTATTTCTGAAGGCCAGCTAAACAAAAAACGTGAGCAAGAGTTCCTAGCAGCTCGCGCTGACCAGCAAGCTCTTCTTAACACTGCAAAGCGTGAGCTTGCAGCTGAGAAAGCACGTGGCGACCGTCTTCAAAAAGAATACGCTCAAAACGAAATCACGTTAGCTGAGAAAGAAACTGCGCTTGAAAACGCAAAAGGTACCCTAGGTGAAATGTTCGGTGTTGTACGTCGTGCAGCGCAAGAAACGATTGGTTCAATCGAAGCTTCACTAGTAAGTGCTGAAAAACCAGGACGTGCTGAAATTCTTCGTTCACTAGCGGCAGCTAAAGAGCTTCCAACTACTCGTGAACTAGAAGAGCTTTGGATCGCTCTACAAACTGAAATGACTGAATCTGCGAAGATCTCTTCTTTCGACGCAGAAGTTTCAGAGCTAGACGGTTCAACTTCAACTAAGAAAGTAACTCGTGTTGGTAACTTCAACCTTATCACTGACGATGGTTACCTAATCTACTCAGGCGACACGCAGTCAATCCAGCCTCTAGGTCGTCAACCAGATGGTTACGTACTAGATACGGCTAACGCACTAATCAACACATCAGCTGATGCATACACAGGCTTCTACGTTGACCCAACTCGTGGTTCAATCCTTCGCCTAAACACGCAGAAAGCGACTGTTGAAGAGCGTTTCCACCAAGGTGGTGAAGTAGGTTACATCATCGCAATCCTACTAGTTGTTGGTTTCCTAATCGCGTTCGTTCGCCTAGTAGACCTAACAATCACTGCTGGTAAGATTAAGAGCCAACTTAAGAACACAAGTGCACCTTCTGAAAGTAACCCACTTGGTCGTATTCTTAAAGTTTACCATGACAACAAAAACCAAGACGTTGAGAACCTTGAGCTTAAGCTTGACGAAGCAATTCTTCGTGAAACGCCGCGCATTGAAATGGGTATCAACATCATCAAGATCTTGGCTGCTATTGCACCACTACTAGGTCTACTTGGTACAGTTGTTGGTATGATCAATACCTTCCAGCAAATCACGCTATTCGGTACAGGTGATCCGAAGATCATGGCTGGTTCAATCTCAATGGCTCTTGTAACTACTGCTCTAGGTCTAATCGCGGCACTTCCGCTAATCCTAGTTCACGCTGTTGTTGCGGGTAAAAGTAAATCAATCATCCACATTCTTGATGAGCAAAGCTCTGGTATCATTGCTGCTCACGCGGAGAAGGAGAAAGCCTAATGCTAGTCCTGATGGAGATTTGGGAATCTATCAGGGATTTTGTTGGCACAGGCGGCCAGGTTTTATACGTGGTCGCGATAGCACTCTTCCTCATGTGGGTTTTAATGATTGAGCGCTATTGGTTCCTACTTGCTGAATTTCCGAAAATGAAAAAGGGAATTGTAGCTAGGTGGGACGCCCGCCAAGACACTACGTCTTGGTACGCACACAGAATCCGCGATGCATGGATTTCTGAAGCGTCTGAAAAATTAGATGAGCGCATGTTGTTGATTAAGACATTGGTAGCGGTATGTCCATTGATTGGTCTACTAGGTACTGTAACGGGTATGATCGCGGTTTTCGAAACCATGGCTACTCAAGGTACTGGTAACCCTCGCTTAATGGCATCAGGTATTTCAATGGCAACAATCCCAACAATGGCTGGAATGGTTGCGGCACTATCGGGTGTATTCTTTAGTACGCGTCTTGAAGCACGTGCAAAAATGGCTAAAGAAAAGCTCATTGATAGCTTGCCTCATCACTAGAGAGAGATTTGAATATGGCACGTAAACAGCGTTTTCGTGAACAAGAAGAAGCAGCGGTCGATATGACGCCGATGCTAGACATCGTATTCATCATGCTTATCTTCTTTATCGTAACTACATCGTTCGTTAAAGAAGCAGGTATTGATGTAAATAAACCAGAAGCAGCTCAAGCGACTAAACAGAAGAATGCAAATATCTTCATCGCTATTCGCTCTAATGGTGAAATTTGGATGGATAAGCGTCAGGTAGATGCCGAGCGTGTAGCTGCAAACATCGAACGTCTATTAGCAGAGCAACCAACTGAAGTCGTTATTATCCAAGCGGATAAAGAAGCGAAGCACGGTGTAGTTGTGAAGGTAATGGACCAAATTAAAGCTGCAGGTATCGATAAGATATCTATCGCTGGAGAAAAGTAATGATTCGTTTTCTGTTTTCACTGATTGCAGGTGGGGCAGTTACTTTCGGCTTATTCTTTTTCATGGCGTATCTAATCTCCGGAGGAGATGGACGCGCCGCTGACGAGAAAGAGAAGATCGTTGTCGAAATTATGACGAATCCACCTGAATCCAAGGTGCAGGAGCGGAAGCGTGTACCGCCGCCGCCTCCACCACCGCCAAAGCAGCCGCCAAAGCCGCAGCCGCCACAGCCTGATACCAGCAATGCTGATCCAGGCGCATTAGGCTTTAACATGCCAAGTGTAAACGTAGGTGGTTCTGCAGGTGGGTTAAGTGGCCCAGGTGCATTTGGTCGAGACGGTGATGCTACACCTCTTGTTCGAATTGAACCTAAATACCCAGTGCAAGCAGCACGTGATGGTAAGGAAGGTTGGGTACAACTTTCATTCACTATCAATGAGCTGGGTGGTGTAGAAGACGTTGAGGTAATCGATGCAGAACCTAAACGTATCTTCGACCGCGAAGCTAAGCGCGCACTATTAAAGTGGAAGTACAAGCCTAAAGTTGTTGATGGCAAGCCAATGAAACAGCCTGGCATCACAGTTCAGCTTGACTTTAAACTGAACCAAGACCAGTAAGGAGAGTGTAGGATGAAAAATCTATCGAAAGTAACTGCACTCGCTTTGCTAATCTCTATCTCAGGAGCTGCTGTTAGCACGTCAGCTGTAGCTGCTCCGAACTATGAAGAGATTGAAAAGCGCAAAAACGCCAAAACGAAAGTAATGGGCGAGCGCGTCGGTAAAAAAGTGGTTAAAGCGTTTGAGCTTTATGAAACTGAAGATGTCGACGGCGCAATTGCAATCCTGAAAGAGCTTGAGCCTTCTGATAAGTTCGATAAAGCGACAGTAGACCGTTACCTTGGTCAGCTGTACGCACAAAAGGACAACTATCAGCTAGCTATCAAGTACATTCAAGATGCAATCAAACCTGATGTACTGAACTTTGGTGACCAAGAGCAAGCTATGAAGCTTATCGGCGACTTATTGGCTAACACCAAAAAGTACAAAGAAGCGAAGCAAGCATACATTGATTGGATGGACTTCACTGGTGAAGAAGATGCAACTGTGTATACACGTATTGCGCAAGCAAACTACGAGCTTGGTCAGTTTAAAGACGTTATTCAACCAGCGGAACGCGCGATTGAGATCAATGCTAAAGGCGAACCTAAAAAGGCTCCTTTCTCATTACTTATGGGTGCATACTACGAAACGAAAGATTTCAAAAACGTAGTAAAAGTTGGCGAACGTATGGTTAAAAGTTGGCCTGAAGACAAAAAGTCTTGGACTAACCTAGGTCGTTTCTATATGCAGGTAGAAGACTATCAAAAAGGTCTTACTATCATGGATATCGCATACGACAGTGGCTTCTTAGAGTCTGAAACAGACTTCAAAGTACTTGCCCAGCTATATTCATTCGTTGGCATTCCGTACAAAGCTGGTTTCCACATGGAAAAAGCGTTGAATGACGGTAAAGTTGAACGTACAAAGCAAAATGTAACCGCGGTGGCGAGCTACTATCATAATGCGAAAAACATTAAGACAGCGGCTAAGTACTACGAAGAAGCAGCAAGTTTTGATAACGATGCAGAGCTTTTCCGTAAGGCTGGTTCACTACGCTTACAAGAGCAACAATTCGATAAAGCAATTGCTCTATTGAATAAATCGTTGGACTTGGGTTCGGATAAAAAAGGTCAGATTTACTCTGATTTAGCCGAAGCATACCTTCAGCAAGAAAAGTATAAGCAAGCTTATGCAGCTATTACTAAAGCAGCTGAAGATCCAAGCACACGTAAGTTTGCTACTAGCTGGAAAACGTTTATCAAAGATAAAGCTCAGCGCAATGGCGTAAGTCTTTAATCTTTTGATCGAATATAAAAAGCCCCTATATGGGGCTTTTTTTATAGTTTATGAAATTTGTAGGACACGGCATGTCTTTGCGCATATTGAGTATTTTGTTATTTTTTCTACTAGTGTCTTGCTCAAATGAGCCCCAATTAAATGCCGAGCAAGCACTCATACAATTGAAGAGCCTGAATAGTAAATTAGGCGGCAATTTCACAGATGAAACAGCTCCATGGCCTTATACAGAAGACTACTTAAAGGCCCGACACACACTATATTCAGGCATTCAAGCCAAGACGTTGAGTGATGCACAAGTGAGTACTTATGACTATTTACGTACCGAAGAGCGCTTTGTCAGACGCTATCAACCTTGGCCTCTTTTTCTAGATATTGCTGAGCAGAATAACCAGTTGCAAGGTTCGGAAATTCAGGACGAACTAGCCTTATGGTTTCACTATGTACTGGCAAAAATGCAAGAAGGCGAGCAGAGTAAGATTTATGTGAACCAAGTTGAGTTACAGCACATGCAATCACAGCTTGATGCATTGAAGGGTATCAGCTCTACCGAGTCTTTATCCAAAGCCATTGAAAAATTGCAGTATTACTTAGAGCAATATACTCCTCGCAATCAACTGGGGTTGTCTCAGTTACCCAATGGGAAAGACTGGTTCCAAGTCAAACTTAACTACTATAGCAACCAAGTTCACTCGCCTATCCAGTGGATGACTGCAGTGCAAAAAAAGCTTGATGCCAGAGGTGAGTTAATATTAGAAACGCTACCAGAGCCGGATTGGTCCTCGTTGGAGAGTGATTTAGATTGGCGTCAAAACTTCCTAGATATTAAGTCTTGGGCAAAGTCAGTAACACTGTCACAAGCGCAAGTGCACATGGCCTTGGTATGGATGGAAGTTGATTTAGGTGTTCATTATCAGATGTGGGACCAAGAATTTGTGATAACCGCTTTGGCGCAACGAGGGGTTACGCCACAAGTGGCTGAGGAGTTATTAGCTCAGGTATTATGTTTTCCTGGCAAGAGTTTTGTCTACGCTTCTAATGTTCTCGAACTTTAAGTTGCGACTCACATTTCTTACAGCGTTGGGCGGTTACATCGCGTTCTAGGAGCTCTTCTTCTATGGGCTCCTCACAATCGCTACAATAGCCAAACAGTCCTAAATCAAATTGGCATTGGGCTGCTTCTAACCTTTCGAGCTTATCGACCAGCTCTTTGTATGAGGGACCTGCTTTCTCTCTCAAATAAGCCACCCAGTCATCTTCTGGGTGGTCATTAAGTTGGGTGTATAAATCGTTGTCATGACTGACAGACGAATAACGAAGACGATTTAATAGCTCTTCCCGCACCTGTGCCAATAAAACAACGACCTGTTCTTCCAAATCGAGCGTTTCTGTACTCATGCCACAATCCAATTCAAACTCAAGGGAATATAATTGTGGTCAGTTTAGGGTGATATTGATATGACTATGATCAACTAAACGCTAAAAATCTGGAAACTAGGGTGATCAGTTGGTGTGCTCTGCATGACGTTTAAGCACAGCAAGGACTTCGTCTTTGTCATGGAGTCTGCGAATGTCTTCAAAAAGGTCATGCGCTTGTTCATAATTACGTTTCAAATAACCTAACCATTGCTTGGTGCGATTTGCAAAATAGCGCTTAGACATGAGTTCGTCATCGTGCATGGAAGAGTGAACAATATGATATAGGATGTCGTACCATGTTAACTTAGTGTGGTGTTCATTCGCGTCGTTGGCCTTAATCCATGCAGCAAGATCAGGCATAGCGAGTGCTCCACGGCCGAGCATGATATCAGTACATTGGCTTTGCTTACGTGCGTTTTCAGCATCGTGTAAATCCCAAATTTCACCATTGGCGACGATCTGGATATCTTCATTTTTAACTACTAGAGGCGCAATTTTATGCCAATAGGCTGGCGGGCGATAGCCGTCGCGCTTAGTTCGAGCGTGAATCGCAATACCATTCGCTTTTGCTTGAACCACAGCGTCAAAGATCTCTTCGCTGTTTGAACAATCATCAAATCCTAATCTAATCTTTGCTGTGACAATATGCTCGTCAGCAACGGCTTCTCTAACAGTTTTAACGATTTGATAGATTTGCTCTGGCTCTTTAAGCAGAACAGCACCACCTTTGCTTTTATTTACGGTCTTGGCAGGGCATCCGAAGTTTAAATCGATGCCGTGAGAGCCCAACTCAACGGCTTTTATCGCGTTTTCCGCTAGATACTGTGGATGTTGTCCTAACAATTGGATTCTCACGGGAGTCCCAGCGCGTGTATAGCCATTGTTATGAAGTTCTGGGCAATAACGCATAAACACTCTTCTAGGGAGTTTTTGCTCCACAACACGCACAAATTCCGTGACGCACAGATCGAAGCCGCCAATGTCAGTGAGTAGTTGGCGCATCTTAAAGTCAACGACACCTTCCATGGGAGCTAATATTAATTTCATATTCGACCTATACAAATTTCAGGGCGGCGTATTCTACCGCGAACCAAGCTATTGATAAAATAACAATCTCGCGTCATATTTAACTAGGTGATCTTTTTACAGAAAAATTTTAAAAAACGTGAAAGGATTTAAATACAGACAGGGTCTACTTGTTTTGAAAGCTACTAACACAGAGAGAGCAAGAAACATGAATACATTGAAGAAGAATTCTATCGCACTTACGTTGGGTGCTGTTGTTGCAACTGGTGCGTCGTTGACTGTAACTGATGCGCAAGCAAACCCATTCGAAATGCAAGCCATGGCGGCAGGTTACCAACTAGACGCGGGTGAAGGCAAATGCGGTGAAGGTAAGTGTGGCGAAGCTAAAAAGGCTGAAAAAGAAGGTAAATGCGGCGAAGGTAAGTGCGGCGAAGCTAAAAAGGCTGAAAAAGAAGGCAAGTGCGGCGAAGGTAAGTGCGGTGAAGCCAAAGGCAAAAAAGAAGGTAAGTGCGGCGAAGGTAAATGCGGCGAAGCCAAAGGTAAAAAAGAAGGTAAGTGCGGCGAAGGTAAATGTGGTGAAGCCAAAGCCAAAAAAGGTGAAAAAGAAGGCAAGTGCGGCGAGTCTAAAGGTAAAGAAGGCAAGTGTGGTAGTCACGGCGCATAATCGCACGGCTATTACAACTGATCGCAAGCCGCTTTATGCGGCTTGTATTACTTTAGGAGCGGCAGTATGAATCTAGGTTTACCTAGCTCAGCACAAGTGGGTTTAGGCCTGCGTAGGGAAATGTTGAGTGATATGTTGGAGCATATTCCCGAGCAAGTCGGTTTTATGGAAGTGGCGCCAGAAAACTGGTTACCATTTGGCGGCAAACTAGAGAAGCAATTTAAAGCGCTTACTGAGCAGCACCCTTTCGTTTGCCACGGTTTGTCATTATCAATCGGTTCACCCGATCCACTTGATATCGATTTTATCAAGCAGTTAAAAGTATTTTTCGATGAGCATAACATCCGTATGTACAGTGAACACCTCAGCTATTGCAGTGCAGGTGGGCATATGTATGACTTGATGCCCATTCCTTTTACTGAAGAATCTGTTAAATACGTGTCTGAGCGTATTCGACAAGTACAGGATATTTTGGAGCGTCCTTTAATTGTGGAAAATGTCTCATATTATGGGGCGCCAGGACAGCAGATGACGGAGCTTGAATTTACGAAAAGTGTATTGCAAGAAGCCGATTGTCAGTTATTGCTCGATGTTAACAATATTTATGTAAACTCAGTTAATCACCACTATGATGCAGAGGCCTTCTTAAAAGCACTGCCGAGCGAGCGTATTGCCTATATGCATATTGCGGGTCACTATAATGAAGCGGAAGACCTGATTGTCGATACTCATGGCGCAGACGTTATTGACCCTGTTTGGGCATTGTTGACGAAGGCCTATGAATTCCATGGGGTGTACCCGACGTTATTAGAGCGAGACTTTAACATTCCCCCTATGAGTGAATTGGTGAAAGAGCTTGATATTATTCACCAAATTCAAAAGCCGTTCGTAGCGCAACAAAGACGAGCTTAGATATGCATTTTAAAGAAGTACAAGCTACATTCAGTGCACACATACGCGATCCAATGAATAATGCCTGCCCCAGCGACGTTGAAAATAGGCGAATGGGGATTTATCGAGACTTATTCTTCAACAATGTGAATAGCTTTTTGGAAAGCGGCTTTCCCGTATTGCGTAGTATTTATCAAGACGACAAGTGGTTGGCGCTAGTACGACAATTCTTTGCTCGGCATCAATCGCATTCGCCATACTTTGTTGATATCTCTAAAGAGTTTGTGACATTTTTAGCCAATGAATATGAATTACTCGATACGGATCCGCCATTCCTAATTGAATTAGCCCATTATGAGTGGATTGAATTAATGGTCGCGACCGGGAAGGTAACACGAGCATATAAACCGATATTTGATGTTGGCATCGAGCCATTGTATTTGAGCGAATGCGCACAAGTTGTATGCTATCACTACCCAGTTCAGACTATTTCTGTAGAGCATCAACCACAACAGCCGGACGAAGTCCCTAGCTACATCTGTGTATATCGTGATGGTGACGATGAAGTACAGTTCTTGGCGCTTAATGCCATGACGGCGCTGTTGCTTGATAGTATCGGACAGCAAGACGGTGTGGTCTTTGCTGATTTGTGCGTTGATGTACAGCAACAAGCTCCGCAATTCGCCTTAACGCAGATAGAGCAGGGGGCCAGACAAATTCTCGGCGAATTAGTGCAAAGGAGAATCGTGCTAACGCTGGATTGCTAGCCAATATTAGATTATTATGTGCGCCGTTTTTTGTCGTGTTTTAGAGGTAAGTAGTTATGGCACAAAAAGGTGATTTCAAAGACCCTTTCAACTTTAAATACTTCGTTGCTTTTGTAGCAGTATTTGCAGGTATTGGTTGTCTAAATGCAATCTTAGGTTGGGCAACTGCAATCGCAGCTTAACCTGAACCGAGATAGAGGCCCCTTAAAGGGGCTTTTTTTGTGCCCGAAGACTCATTAACTAAACACTGATTCTTGAAGTGTTAACGTTCCTGAATCGGCATCTAATGTCACTTGCGCACCCACGGGCAAAATAAATTGACGTTTAATATGACCTATCATGGCACCGCGATATGCAGGTATTCCTAACGGTTTGATGTAGTCATTGAATATTTCATCCAGAGACAGTGAACCATAACCGGCACCGGGTTTACAATCGTTACAATCGCCAAATACGAATCCTGAAATCTTGTCCAAAGCGCCCATGAGTTTTAATGTACTCATCATCCTGTCAATGCGGTAAGGTGCTTCATCTATATCCTCTAAAAACAAAATATTACCGGTAAAATCCGGTAAGTACTTAGAGCCAGCTAGTGCTGTTAATACAGTGAGGTTTCCTCCAATTAAACGACCCGATGCGCTGCCCGCAGTGATAGTTTGGGTGAAATAGTTGGTATTGACCAACTCATCTTCTTTTTTACCCAGGTTCTCGTAACGCATAGGTTGCTGCTGTTCAAACACGCGCTGAAACTGATCGACATGGAACGCATTCCAATCACTGGTCGCATTTGGGCCATGAAAGCTGATTAAACCTGTTTGTGAGAGTATGGCGTTGTGCAGTGCGGTGATATCAGAATATCCCAACAACGGCTTAGGATTTTGTTTAATGCTTTGATAATCAAGAAGAGGCAGTATACGGGCAGCGCCAGAACCGCCTCTTAAGCAAAATATGGCATCCACCTGCTGGTCTTTAAATAAGGCATTGATGTCATCCGCACGCTGTTGATCTGCTCCCGCTAAGTGGCCTCTGCGCGCCATGACATGAGGAGCCAGTTTAACTCGGTAGCCAAGTGCCTCAACCACCTTTTGCGCAATTAAAATGTCCTTGTGGTGAGCAGTTGCAGCGGAAGGGCTGACTATACCAATGATGCCACCTTTGGGTATAGCTCTTGGCTTGATGATATTGTTTTCTGTGCTTTTAGGTATACCGATAGCGTGTGCACCTTGGCTAGCGAGTATCCCTGCACCTAATATTGAACACGATTTTAGGAAGGAGCGTTTATTCATTTATTTATCTCACGAACGATTTGTACTATCAGTACCGCAGTGAAGTAAATATTTCAAATTTTATAGGTGAGATGGAATAAATTAATCAAAAGTGGTGTTGTGACTAGCCACTGGAGGGCCAGTCACAGCGTGTGGTCGTTATTCGATACCACGAAGTAGGGCGTTTACGCCGACTTTTTCACGAGTTTGTTGGTCAACTTTCTTAACGATGATAGCGGCATAAAGATTATGGCTACCATCTTTACTCGGTAGTGAACCTGGCACAACGACAGAGCCCGCAGGCACACGACCGTAATGCGTGATACCTGTCTCTCTGTCATAAATGCGTGTACTCTGAGAAATGTACACACCCATAGAGATCACAGCACCTTCTTCAACAATGACGCCTTCAACGATTTCAGAGCGGGCGCCGATGAAGCAGTTATCTTCGATAATCGTTGGGTTCGCTTGCAATGGCTCTAACACGCCACCAATGCCCACACCACCTGATAGATGAACATTCTTACCAATTTGTGCGCATGAACCAACAGTCGCCCAGGTATCTACCATAGTGCCGTCATCGACATATGCGCCGATGTTTGTGTATGACGGCATAAGTACGACATTTTTGCCGATGTAACTGCCTTTACGAGCCACAGCGTTAGGCACCACACGCATGCCTTCTTGTTGAAATTGCTCGGGTGTGTAATCTGCAAATTTCAGTGGCACTTTGTCATAGTATTGATTGGCACCGTCGGATATAACCTGATTGTCGCGAATACGAAAAGACAGCAACACTGCTTTTTTCAACCATTGGTGAACAACCCACTCGCCAGAGATTTTCTCGGCAACACGGGCGTCGCCTTTGTCTAAACGCTCGAGAACCTCGATGATTGCGCCTTTAACTTGGTCTGACACTGTGCTTGGACTAATTGAATTGCGCTCTTCCCACGCTTGTTCAATGATAGATTTTAAATCTGCCATGATTTCCTCATCTGTTCACTGATCACGCCATTGTTGTTTCGTTATCAGCATTTAGTTTTTTTCTAAGTGCTTGATGGATCTTCACTTGTTCTTCATCCGTCAAAGCCTTGTAATCGTTGTTAGAGACCACGAAAAAGTCTTCTGCACGTTCACCAACTGTGGTGATGCGCGCGGCGTGAATATGCAATTGATAACGCTGAAACACCTGCGCAATCTTGGTTAATAAACCAGGGATATCCACGGCTTGAATTTCTATTAAACTGCGGTCCGCACGGGCATGAGGTCGCAATACAACCTTAGGTTTGATATTGAAATCTTTGAATCGTTGCGAACGATTTTTCTTGATGCGAATCTTTTTCTTCGGATCTTTTAAAATTTGGTCCAATGCGCGACGTATGCCATTACTGCGTCCCTTGCTCAGTGGCTCACCATTTACTTCTAATATGACGAAGGTAAAGATGACATAGCCGTCTTTAGTGGTCATTACCTGAGCGTGTTGAATTTGTGCTTTCTTTGAACCAATTACCGTAACTAGACGCGCAAACAAGCCTGAGCTATAAGGGCTGTAGGCAAACACCTGTGTGCCGCCATGCATAGGTTCAGGAGAAACCCCCACACTGGCTTGCGATAAATCATCTTCTTGCAGTAAGTGTTCACAATGCCAAGAAATTTGTTGTTCACTGAATGCGGTGAAGTAATTGGCTTTTAATCGGCTCCACAATAAGTCGATTTGCGGCTCATCATACCCTAAGTTGATTAACCTTTGCTTAGCCTGCTGTTTTTTATCGCGAATTTGGTCGCGCATATCCATTGGGTTTTCCAGACCAAGACGTAAAGCGCGTTGGGTATGAAGGTATAACTCACGCAGCAGGGTATTTTTCCAATCATTCCAGAGGTTATCGTTGGTGGCGCGAATATCCGCTACTGTCAAGCAGTACAAGTAATCGAGCTGACGCTCATTTTTAACTTTCGTGGCAAATTCGCTAATTACATCTGGATCATTGATGTCTTTGCGCTGTGCCGTGACCGACATCAATAAATGGTTTTCAACCAACCAGGCGATGAGTTTGCCATCTGAGGTTGCTAATTGATGTAAGCGCGCAAATGCGAGGGCATCCACAGCGCCAAGCTCAGAGTGGTCACCACCGCGACCTTTAGCAATATCATGAAAGATGGCAGCGAGGTAAAGCAATTCAGGCTTGTCCATACGCGTGACGATTTCACTGCATATTGGGAATTCGCTCACGCGCGTTTTATCACCATATTGGTAAATGTTATTGATAAGCTTGTGGGTGTGTTCATCGACTGTGTAAGCATGGAACAAATCGAATTGCATTTGCCCGAAAATATTTCGCCATTGAGGTAAATACGCTGCGAGCATGCCGTGTTTGTGCATTAAGGTAAAAGCACGCCCCATGCCATTTGGATGCTTAATGAGGCGCATAAAGGCGTCACGGCAGGCAGCATAGTCTTGTAAGTCACCGAGCAAACGTCTGCGCACTTGGCGCATCGTACGTATGGTGCTTGGGTAAATATGGGTGATTTCTGGATTGTCGGCGATGTGTTCAAACAGCACTAACAGTTGGTCGCGGCGGAAAAATACTGACGGGTTTTTAACACGAATTTGATGGCCAATGCGTTCAAAGTTCCTATCGAGCTCAACCGCAGGTAAATCTTGATGGTCTGGCAATATTGAGTGCTCGAAGTTCGTCAGCAGCATCTGATTTAGTTCGCGCACTCGGCTCATGATGCGGAATAAGCGCTTCATCATTCGCTCAACAGACGCTTTACCTTCACTACCAAACCCCAGAATTTCTGCCGCATGAGGTTGGTAGTCGAACAACAATCGGTTTTCATTTCGACCTGCAGCCAGATGCAGCGCAAAACGAATATTCCAGAGGTTTTCCAAACACTCGAGCAGCTCTTGGTATTCTTCGTGTGTAAGGTAACCGTGGTTAATGAGCTCTTCTAGGGCTTCTGCTTGGAAATGTTTTTTGGCTACCCAAATAATGGTTTGCAAATCCCGTAAGCCACCCGGGTTTTCTTTGATATTGGGCTCTAGGTTATACGCCGTACCGTGACATTTGCGATGACGGACATCTTGTTCCTGACGTTTAGCAATAAAGAATTCTGCAGATCCCCAAACGGGGGTCTGAACAATATGCTCTTTGAGCTTTTCAAACTCAATGTGATTCCCAAAAATCAGTCGACTTTCAAGCAAGCTAGTCGCGAAACTTACATCTTCGCGTTTTTGTTCGATAACTTGCTCACGCGTACGTACACTGTGGCCGATTTCTAAATTTAAATCCCACAGCATGGTAACGAACTGGCCTATTTTTTCGCACACTTCTTCTTTGGGATCTTCATTGACCAGCAGCAAAAAATCGATATCGGAATAGGGGTGTAGTTCGCCGCGCCCATAACCGCCAACGGCGACCAGCGCTAACTCTGGCTCGTGAGCCAAGTCGCAGCTGTGAAAGAGTTTGATCAGTAATCTGTCGATGTACTCAGCGCGAGCGCGGATGAGTGAGCCTACCGGTTGTTTATCAAATTGGTTATTGAGCCATTTGTAGAAATATTGACTACACGCTTTGTATTCATCCAATATGTCCGCCTGCTCAAGCAGGTCTTTTAATTTATTCGGTAGGGCCACTTAGTTATCCTTTATTGATTAGTTATGCTCGATAATTCGCGGTAAATCTTCGTCGCTGCGTAGCGTTAATACTTCAACGCCATTATCGGTCACAAGCAAGGTGTGTTCCCACTGCGCAGATAAACTGCGGTCTTTTGTTATTACCGTCCAATCGTCTTTCAACAACTTGCACTGGCGCTTGCCGGCGTTGACCATTGGCTCGATGGTTAAACACATACCGGCTTGCAGAGTTTCACCTGTTCCAGGACGACCGTAGTGCATGACTTGAGGCTCTTCATGGAACTCTTTGCCGATACCATGGCCGCAATATTCACGAACAATCGAATAGCTAAAACCTTCAGCGTATTTCTGAATGGCTGCACCAATATCACCCAAACGTGCACCTGGTTTCACCATTTTGATCGCGAGATACAGGCTCTCTTGTGTTACTTCAACTAGGCGTTTTCCCTGGATGGTTGGTTGACCAACATGAAACATCTTAGACGTGTCGCCGTGATACCCATCTTTGATGACCGTAACATCGATATTGATGATGTCGCCATCTTTAAGAGGTTTGTCATTGGGAATACCATGACAAATAACATGATTTACCGAGGTACAAATAGATTTAGGAAAACCGTGATAGTTAAGCGGAGCTGGAATGGCTTGCTGCTCATTGACGATGTAGTCGTGACAAATAGTGTTGAGCTCGTCAGTGGTCACCCCAGGCTTAACATACGGACCGATCATTTCCAGTACTTCGGCTGCCAAACGGCCAGCTACGCGCATTTTTTCGATTTCTTCTGGGGTTTTGATCACTGCAGTCATTGATGCTCCAATTCGATTCTTTGATGTATTTCGCGAACAAATAGTGCGCAAAAGTTTGAGTATTAGTCGCTAATATGGTATAAAGCGCGCCGTCTTTTTACAAATAAAATCATTTCACTTTCTCACATGTAAGCGACTTGGTTTATCTGTAACGAAGACATAACCATTTAATATTAACACACACACATATCGACACATACACTTGGGTGCACGAAAGAAATTATTTCTAACGTGTTGGTGCTATGGGATATGTGGAGGCTTAACCCAAACTATTTAGAGGAAAATACAATGGCAAACGTTTCAATGCGCGATATGCTTCAGGCGGGTGTACACTTCGGTCACCAGGCTCGTTACTGGAACCCTAAGATGAAGCCTTTCATCTTCGGTGCTCGTAACCGTGTTCATATCATCAACCTTGAGCAAACTGTACCTATGTTCAACGATGCACTTGGCTTCATCAAGAACGCTGCATCAAACAAAGGTAAAGTACTTTTCGTTGGTACAAAGCGCGCTGCAAGCGAAGCAGTAAAAGAAGCGGCAGTTAAATGTGACCAGTACTACGTAAACCACCGTTGGTTAGGTGGTATGCTTACTAACTGGAAAACTGTTCGCCAGTCAATCAAGCGTCTTAAAGATCTTGAAACTCAAAGCCAAGACGGTACGTTTGAGAAACTAACTAAGAAAGAAGCGTTAATGCTTACTCGTGAAATGGCTAAGCTTGAAAAGAGCCTTGGCGGTATCAAAGATATGGGCGGTCTTCCAGACGTTCTATTCGTAATCGATGCTGATCACGAGCACATTGCAATCAAAGAAGCGAACAACCTGGGCATTCCAGTAGTATCAATCGTTGATACTAACTCTAACCCAGACGGCGTTGACTTCATCGTTCCAGGTAACGATGACGCGATCCGTGCTATCCAACTTTACACTAACACAGTTGCAACTGCTGTTACTGAAGGTCGTGAAAGCAACATCGCTGTTCAAGCTGAAAAAGACGATTTCGTTGCAGCTGAGTAATAGCTAATCGCTTGTCATCAAGTCTTCATCTAAGTTTGATGAAGACTTGATATTCTTATTTAAAAGTGACACATCGTCACTTGCTCTAAACATTGATTTGAGGAAATTCCCATGGCTGTAACTGCTGCCCTAGTTAAAGAATTACGCGAGCGCACTGGCGCTGGCATGATGGATTGTAAAAAAGCACTAACTGAAACTAACGGTGACATCGATCTAGCGATCGAGAACATGCGTAAGAGCGGTGCTGCTAAAGCTGCTAAAAAAGCAGGTAACATCGCTGCTGAAGGTACAATCCTTATCAAAGAAGGCAACGGCTTCGCTGCACTTCTTGAAGTTAACTGTCAAACTGACTTCGTTGCTAAAGATGCAAACTTCCTAGGTTTCGCTAACCAAGTTCTTGACGCTGCTGCTGAAACTAAAGCAGACATCGAAACGCTAAAAGCGCAATTCGAAGAAACGCGTGTTGCTCTAGTAGCTAAAATCGGTGAGAACATGAACATCCGTCGCGTTGAGTACATCGACGGTGACAAGCTTTCTTCATACCGTCACGGCGACCGCATCGGTGTTGTTGTAGTTGGTGAAGCTGACGAAGAAACACTTAAGCACGTTGCTATGCACGTTGCTGCGTCTAAGCCTGAGTTCGTAAACCCAGAAGACGTACCTGCTGACGTAGTTGAGAAAGAAAAAGCAGTTCAAGTAGAAATCGCTATGAACGAAGGCAAGCCAGCTGAAATCGCTGAAAAGATGGTTGTTGGCCGCATGAAGAAGTTCACTGGTGAAATCTCACTTACTGGTCAAGCTTTCATCATGGAGCCTAAGCAAACTGTTGGCGAAATGCTTAAAGAGCGTGGCGCGTCAGTATCTGGTTTCATTCGCCTAGAAGTAGGTGAAGGTATCGAGAAGAAAGAAGAAGACTTCGCTGCTGAAGTAGCTGCGCAAATCGCTGCTGCTAAAGGCGAGTAATTACTCGATCGGTTGACATACAACCATGCTGTGGCGAAAGTTGGAACGGAGTAGGATGTTAAGCTCAAAGGCTGAACAGCTCTTCGACCAAAGTGGTCAAAAGCCATGATTTGCTTTTGCGTCGTCCAGCAAAATTAATTAGAATAACCGCGCTCTTATGTTCCCACATAGGCGCGGTTATTTTTTATCTACATTCGTTATTGGCCAGGAAAATATGAATATTAGTCGCAAACCTATTTTTAGACGTGTTCTACTTAAATTAAGTGGTGAAGCTTTAATGGGAGACGAGGGCTTCGGCATCGATCCTAAAGTACTCGATCGCATGGCTCAGGAAATCAAAGAGCTGGTAGAACTCGACGTAGAAGTGGGTTTAGTTATCGGTGGCGGTAACTTCTTGCGTGGTGGTTCGCTTGCAGAGGCAGGTATGAACCGCGTAGTAGGCGACCATATGGGCATGCTTGCAACTGTGATGAATGGCCTAGCAATGCGTGATGCGTTGCACCGTGCGTTCGTAAATGCACGCTTGATGTCAGCAATTCCATTGAACGGTGTGTGTGATGCATACAATTGGGCTGAAGCTATCAGCTTGTTGAAATCAGGTCGCGTAGTTATTTTCGCTGCGGGTACAGGTAACCCGTTCTTCACGACTGACTCAGCTGCGTGTTTACGTGGTATCGAGATTGAAGCTGACACTGTTATCAAAGCAACAAAAGTAGACGGTGTATTCAGCGATGATCCTGTGAAGAACCCAGATGCGACGCTTTATCGCCATCTTGCCTATAATGAAGTAATTGAAAAAGAACTGAAAGTTATGGACTTAGCCGCCTTTACTTTGGCTCGCGACCATAAAATGCCAATCAGTGTCTTTAATATGAATAAACCTGGTGCGCTTAAGCGCGTCATCATGGGTGAGGAAGAAGGCACTCTAATTTCTTCTGAAGCCTCTAGTGATACAAAATAAGTAGGATACTAGCGTGATAAACGATATTCAAAAAAGTGCGCAAGAGCGCATGCAAAAAAGTGTAGCAGCACTTGGCAGCCAACTATCTAAAATCCGTACTGGCCGTGCTCACCCAGCACTTCTTGACGGTATTATGGTTTCTTACTACGGTGCAGATACACCACTTAACCAAGTAGCAAATGTGACGATTGAAGATTCTCGCACGCTTGCAATCAGCGTGTTCGATAAATCGTTAGCGCAAGCGGTTGAAAAAGCAATCATGACCTCTGATCTTTGGTTTAAACCCAGCATCAGCAGGCACAGTAATTCGCGTACCACTTCCTCCACTTACAGAAGAGCGTCGTAAAGACCTTATTAAAATCGTACGTGGTGAAGTAGAAAGTGGCCGTGTAGCAGTACGTAATATTCGTCGTGATGCTAACAGTGACATCAAAGGTCTTTTGAAAGACAAAGAGATCTCTGAAGACGAAGCGCGTCAAAGTGAAGATGCGATTCAAAAGCTTACAGATAAGTACATCAAAGAAATGGACGCTCAACTAAGCGCCAAAGAAGAAGAGTTGATGGAAATCTAACTGGTTAATTTGTGAGCGCATTGCTCATAAATTGGCATTAGGCTTGTAACGCCGTCTAGGGTATACTAGACGGCGTTTTTTTGTGGATAATTTAAGTTAAATGGCTTTAGACGCAGAACAAATTTCTCAACAGTTATTGCCAAAGCACGTGGCAATCATCATGGATGGTAATGGTCGATGGGCACAAGCGCAGGGTCACCCGCGCGTGTACGGCCATAAAAAAGGGGTTGATGCGGTTAAAGATGCAGTAAAATTTTGTTCAAAGTTAGGTATAGAGTCACTGACTCTTTTTGCTTTTAGTAGCGAAAACTGGCGACGCCCCGATGATGAAGTAACAACGCTGATGGATTTGTTCTTGATGGTCCTGGGACGAGAAGTAAAAAAACTGCATAAAAATAACGTCAAACTATCCATTATTGGCGATACAGATCGCTTTTCACAAAAGCTACAAGAGAAGATTGCTGCAGCTGAAGCGCTAACAAGTGAAAATACCGGTTTACAGCTGAACATTGCTGCGAACTACGGCGGTCGTTGGGATATAGCCCATGCCGCAAAACAGTTAGCCCTTGAGGTGTCGGCAGGCGAATTATCAGCGGATGACATTGACGAGCAAACGCTGGCAAAGCATATTAGTCTTAATGGTCAAAGTGAATTGGATTTACTTATTCGTACAGGTGGAGACCTAAGAATAAGTAACTTTTTACTCTGGCAGGCTGCATATGCTGAGCTGTACTTTACGCCTACGCTTTGGCCTGACTTTAATGAGTCGGTTTTTGCGGAGGCCATCGCCTGCTATGTATCGAGAGAACGCCGGTTCGGATGTACTGGTGAACAAATAAAACAATTACTCTCTCCAGCTCAGCCCTAAGTTGAAGGTATAACATTTGCTAAAACAACGAATTATTACGTCACTCATTTTGGCGCCTTTGGCGCTAGCGTTAGTATTTTTGGCTCCCCTTGATTGGTTTAGCTATTGTGCTGGCGGTATTGTTTTATTGGGTGCCTATGAATGGTCAGCACTTATGGGGATCAGCAACCGTATAAAGCGTGTTGGTTACGTTATTGCTCTGGCTGCCTTAGTTGCACTCATGCAATGGCATTGGCCTATCACTGAGCTTTGGCTAAGCAATGGTCTATTACGCGGTGATATTAATTATGTGTTTACGCTCTCCGTTGCTTGGTGGATTGTAGCCACGATTCTTGTGGTGCGTTATCCGAAATTCAGTGATGCCTGGTCGCAAGGTTTACTCATGCGCGGTATCTCAGGCGTCCTCACACTCGCTCCACTTTGGTTAGCGTTGTGTGTACTTCGTAGTGCTAGCTATGATGAATCAGCGCAATTCGGCTCTTACCTAATCTTGGCCGTGTTAGGGATTGTTTGGAGCGCTGATATCGGCGCGTATTTCAGTGGCAAAAATTTCGGTAAACACAAACTGATGCCTAAAGTCAGTCCGAACAAAACCATTGAAGGCTTTGTTGGCGGTCTAGTGTGCTCAGCTATATTCCTCGTGGCATTTTGCTATTTCAACGGTATCGACGCGTCAATGTGGGTATTTTATGCCTTAATGGCGATTGTTGTTGCTGCATTTTCAGCCGTGGGTGATTTGCTCGAAAGTATGTTCAAACGCCAAGCAGGTATGAAAGACAGTGGTAAATGTTTACCGGGTCATGGTGGTATTTTAGACCGTATCGACAGTCTTACAGCCGCTGCGCCAATTTTTGTCGTATTTTATGCGTGGACAATCACCCTATGAATAAAAAAAGAGTCACGATTTTAGGCTCTACGGGTTCAATAGGTCAGAGCACATTGGATGTGATAGCGCGTAATCATACTGATTATGAGGTGTTTGCTCTTGTTGCAGGACGCAACGTTGAGCAGATGGTACAAGATTGTAAAGCGTTCACTCCTCAATTTGCGAGCATGTCATGCTCACACGCAAACAGCCAACTTCAAACACAGCTCAAAGCGCTCAATAGCGAGACTCGCGTTGTTGATTACAGCTCGGAGCTGGCACTGTTATGTCAACACCAAGACATCGACGTAGTGATGTCGGCAATTGTCGGCGCTGCAGGGTTATTGCCCACTTTGCACGCTACCGAAGCCGGTAAAACGGTGTTGTTGGCAAATAAAGAATCCTTAGTGATGTCGGGCCAGTTGTTCATTGATAAAGTACGTGAACATAGCGCGACATTGTTGCCGATTGATAGCGAGCACAATGCCATATTCCAATGTATGCCTGAGGCGATAAAAGCGCCGGGTGAACAGCAATTGCATGCTCATGGTGTAACCAAAATTTTATTAACCGGCTCAGGCGGTCCTTTTCGCGAGCGTGCGTTAGATACCTTCGCCAATATTACCGTCGCTGAGGCAGTGGCCCATCCTAACTGGTCTATGGGGCAAAAAATATCCGTGGATTCGGCAACCATGATGAACAAAGGCTTAGAGTTTATTGAGGCCAAATGGCTATTCAATGCATCAGCCGATGACATCGAAGTGGTTATTCATCCACAAAGTATGATTCATTCTATGGTGCAATACAGCGATGGCTCGGTGTTGGCACAAATGGGGCAACCGGATATGCGTACGCCTATTGCTCATGCACTGGCTTACCCTAAACGTATCGCCGCAGGTGTGGCACCTCTTGATTTTTCGCAGATGAAAGACTTTAGTTTTCATGCGCCAGATTTCAATCGCTACCCTAATTTACGCCTAGCCATTGAGGCCTGTAAACAAGGTCAAGCAGCGACGACTGTGATTAACGCAGCGAATGAAGAATCTGTGGCTGCATTTTTAGCGGGTAAAATTCGTTTTACCGATATCTATGCAGTCAATGCGCAAACATTGGAGAACATGAATTTGGATTATCGTTCAGACTTGGAAGGGATCCTCCAGTGCGATGCTGATTCTCGCGTGCAGGCGACACAGCTAATACAAGCAAGGATTAAGTAATGTTTGAGTTTTTATGGCACCTTGGTTCGTTCATTCTTGCACTGGGTATTCTTGTTACCATTCATGAATACGGACATTTTTGGGTTGCGCGCAAAGCGGGCGTGAAAGTGCTGCGATTCTCTATTGGTTTTGGTAAGCCGTTGGTCCGTTGGTACGACAAGCATGGCACAGAGTATGTTCTGGCGATGATCCCATTGGGCGGCTACGTAAAGATGCTTGATGAGCGCGTTGATGACGTTGCTGAGCACGAACGCCATTTATCTTTCAATTCAAAGTCTGTCTACGCGCGTATCGCTATCGTCAGCGCAGGCCCCATAGCCAACTTCTTATTTGCGATTTTTGCACTTACCTTGATGTATGTCATCGGTGTGCAATCAGTAAAACCTATTATTGGCGAGGTCGTTTCTCAAAGTCGTGCTGAGCAAGCGGGTATCCGCAGCGGTGAACAGTTTATTTCATTTGGTTCGCAGCAAACACAAGATTGGCAAGAAGTGACCCTAGCGTTGATGCAACATCTTGGCGATGATGCGGTCAGTGTTAAAGTAGAAACACCAAGTGGGTCGCAAAGTATTAAGTCACTCAATTTAAATGGGTGGACCCTCGATAAGCGGGACGAGTCGCCTTTGACTTCTTTTGGAGTCGTGCCATTTAGACCCGATGCAACACTCGCGATTGCGATGGTGGCTCCTGACTCACCTGCACAACAAGCAGGACTAAAAGAGGGAGATGTGCTGGTTAGCGTCAATGGTGAATTGATTAAGTCGTGGCCTGCGCTTGTTCAAATGATAGAACGCTCTGCTGATAGTACTTTAAACCTCTATGTGATGCGTGGAGCAAGCGGTTTTGACGTCCAAGTCACGCCTGCCAATAAGCCGACCCAAGATGGATTTTCTCGCGGCTATTTAGGTGTTGTTCCAGTGGTTGAACCTTGGCCAGAAGACAGTATTATAACGCGCAGCTATAACCCCATTGACGCCATTGGTTTGGGGGTGACAAAAACATGGCAAATGGTCAGCTTGAGCTTTGAGATGATAGCGAACCTTATCACTGGGCAAGTGTCTATTAAAAACATTAGTGGCCCTGTCGGCATTGCTGTGGGGGCTGGAACTAGTGTAAGTTACGGTTTTGTTGCGTTTTTGAGTTTCTTAGCACTCATTAGCGTAAGTTTAGGTGTGTTCAATCTTTTGCCATTGCCTGTACTCGATGGCGGACATTTAATGTATTACATAATTGAACTTATCCGCAAAAAGCCAGTCTCTGAAAAGACGCAAGAAATTGGTTTTCGTATTGGTGCGACCTTGTTATTGGCATTGACAGCTTTTGCGCTATTAAATGACATTTCAAGGTTGTAACTAGCTCCAACTTAATGATTGGAAGTTAAACGAACATAAAATGCGCAGAATGCGCAAATTAACTGCTGTGTAAGCCAAACAGCAATGATAAGATGGCCATCACTCACGTAGTCGGTGGCCCAACTAGAACAGCCGTGCGCAAGTCAAACTCATATAAAGCGGTTGGGTAAAGACACTGTAGTAAAGGACAAAGATAATAAAATGGCTATAAAAAAACATTTGGCAGTAACTAGTTTATTAGGGGCGAGCTTCGCAGCCCTTGGCCAAGATTCCTTTATCGTAGAAGATTTAAAAGTAGAAGGTCTGCAACGTGTTGCTCTTGGTGCCGCGTTGACACATATCCCAATTAACGTTGGCGATTCAATTGATACTTACACCGTGTCAAAGACTATCAAGTCGCTGTATAAGTCTGGTCACTTCGATGATATCGAAGCGTATCGCGACGGCGATAAAATTGTTTTCAAGGTTACTGAACGTCCTACCATCAGCGCGATTGAGTTTGAAGGTAATAAGGACATCAAAGATGAGCAATTAACTGACAGCCTCAATCAACAAGATATCAGAACGGGTGAGCCACTCGACAGAACGGTACTCGAAAACGTTGAAAAAGGCCTTGTTGAATTCTTCCATAGTATTGGTAAATACAACGCTGATCTTGATATTGAAGTAACGCGCTTACCGCGTAACCGTGTTCGCCTTAAATTTGTTTTTGATGAGGGTGACGCAGCGTCTATTCGTCAAATAAACATCGTTGGTAACGAACTATTCTCAGATGAAGAACTTCTTAACCTCGTTGAGTCACAACAAGACTTACCTTGGTGGAAATTTATGTCCTCTGATCGTTATCAAAAACAAACGATCGAAGGCGATTTAGAGAAAATCACCAGTTATTACCTTGACCGCGGTTATTTGCGATTTAATATAGATTCAACCCAAGTATCTGTGAGCCCAGAGCGTGAGTCTGTTTATGTAACTGCAAACGTCACCGAAGGCGAGCAGTACATGGTAAAGGGTTTCGACTTCATCGGTGACTTACTCGGTCGCGAAGAGCTGATCAAGGCCGTTGTACCGCTTAAAGCGGGTGAGCTATACAACGGCTCTGTGGTTACATCAACAGAAGAGTTTATCAAAAGCTATTTAGCACGTTTCGGATACGCAAACGCTGAAGTACGCACCATTCCGGAAATCGATGACGAGACCAAAGAAGTTCAGTTGACCTTGTCTGTTGACCCAGGCAAACGTGTTTACGTGCGCCGCATCGATATCTCAGGTAACCAAAATACTGCAGACCAAGTAATTCGTCGCGAAATGACCCAGCTCGAAGGTGCATGGTTATCAAACCAGAACCTTGAACGTTCAAAATTGCAGATTCAGCGTCTTCCTTACATGGAGAATGTTGAGTTTGAAGTCAATCCTGTTGCGGGTGTTGATGACCAAGTTGATGTGGGCTTCAACGTAAAAGAACAATCTGCGGGTAGCTTCACTGCTGGTCTCGCGTATGGTTCATACTATGGCTTGCAATTTAACATTGGTGTGAGCGAGCAGAACTTCCTAGGAAGTGGTAACCAAGTCGCATTCAACATCAATACGTCACGTGGTTCGGAAAGTGTAAGCTTGTCATACACAGACCCATACTTTACGCCAGACGGTGTATCACAAGGTTCGAGTATCTTTTACCGTAACTACGATGCGAGCGAATTCAGTCTGATTGACTATAAGTCGAAAAGCTATGGTATTGGTACTAACATAGGTTTCCCAATAAACGCTGTAAACCGTCTTAACTTTGGTATTCGCTGGATTGAAGAAGAACTGTCAGACTTGGCTGAGTACGAGCAAACACGTGTACTACGTGAGACGTTCCTTGACCCAGAAAACCCAGATGCTGGTTTCGAATTTACCAAGTTTGAGCTGAGTGCGGGTTGGTCTCGTGTAACAGTAAACCGTGGTATGTTCCCAACAGCGGGTTCTCGCCAATCGCTTAACCTACAAGCGACTACACCTAATTCAGATTTGACTTACTTTAAGTTGAACTATAACTCACGCTTCTATTGGCCATTGAGTAACAACCACCGTTGGGTATTCTCTACGCGTGCAGCACTCGGTTATGGTAATGGCTATGGCGAAACAAACGGGTATGACCAAGTTCTACCTGTACAAGAATTCTTCCGAATTACTGAGCAAGAACTACGTGGTTTTGACAGAAACACCATCTTACCACGTGCTGTAGTACGTTCTCCGCAAAGTATTCCAGGCACAACCTTGCCAGATGGCACGCCAGCGGGCAATATTGGTGGTGCTGAAGAGTTTGATACGCTGCAATTAGCAGGTCGTATCGGTGGTAATGCGAAAGCCGTGGCTGGTATGGAGTTGATTGTTCCAACACCATTCCTTGATGAAGATAACACCAGCTCGGTTCGCACAAGTTTCTTTGTTGATGCGGCAAACGTTTGGGATACTGAATTCAACGTTGACCGTTATCAAAATTTACAGCCCGATGAGCGCGCGCGCTTGGATGATTACTCGGATCCAAGTCGTTTCAGGGTATCAACTGGTTTATCAATCCAGTGGATCTCGCCTATGGGGCCAATGCTAATTAGCTTCGCGTATCCGTTGAAAGAACAAGAAGATGACGATACGAAGACAATTAGCTTTAACATTAGTAACACTTTCTAAGGAGTTTTCTGTGAAAAAAGTATTTAAAAACACTGCGATGGTAATGCTAGCTGCATTAACTATGGGTACATCTGCGCAAGCTCTTGCTCACAAAGTGGGTATTGTTGATATGCAAACTATCTACTCACAAGTGCCGCAAACAGCTGCAATTGAAAAAACGCTTCAAGGTGAATTTGCAGACCGTCGTCAAGAAGTTGAAAAGCTACAAGGTGATATCCGTTTTGAAATGGAAAAATATCAGCGCGAAGCAACAACGATGAGTGAGGACCAGAAAAAAGCATTGGGTGAAAAAATCCAAGGCATGCAAAAGCAACTTGCAGAAAAAGGTCGTCCTCTAGAGCAAGAAATTAAAGTACGTCAAAACCAAGAATTAGCTAAATTGCAAGGCACAATCATTGAAGCGATTGAAGCTGTAGCTAAAGAAGGCGACTTTGACGAAGTGAAAATCAAAGATGCAACTATCTACTTTAACCCTAAAAAAGTAACAGACTTGTCTGGTAAAGTGGTAGAGCGCGTAAGTAAGAAGTAAATATGGCGATTAGCTTAGCTGAAATAGCCACACACCTAGGTGCCGAGCTCGTTGGAGACGGCACCTTAGTTGTTTCTGGCATTCAAACTTTAGAGACGGCCAAAGGCGAACATATTAGCTTTTTGGCTAACAAGAAATACCGCAGTCAGCTTGCCACAACGCAAGCGGGTGCTGTGATGCTGAGCGCTGCGGATGCAGAGCATTTCGATGGCAACAAGCTGGTTTGTAAAGACCCTTATGTTGCCTATGCGAAACTTGCTCAATTTATTGACAGCACACCAGCCTCTGCTCGTGGAATTCACCCAAGTGCGGTCATAAGCCCTGATGCGCAGGTCAGTGAATCAGCTAACATTGGCCCCATGGCTGTTATTGAAGCGGGTGCCGTAATTGGCGACCATGCACAAATTGGTTCACACTGTTTTATTGGTCAAAATGCCCAAATTGGTGCCCATACCAAGCTGTGGAACAATGTGACTGTTTACCATGAAGTAAAGCTGGGTGAACATTGTTTGGTCCAAGCGAGCACCGTGATCGGTGCTGATGGTTTTGGTTATGCGAACGAGCGTGGACAATGGGTGAAGATCCCACAGTTAGGCTCTGTTATAATAGGCGACCATGTGGAAATTGGTGCAAGTACCACCATCGACCGTGGTGCCATCGATGATACGATTATCCATAACAACGTGATCATTGATAACCAATGTCAAATTGCCCACAACGTTGAGATATGTGAAGGTACTGCGATAGCAGGTTGCAGCGTGATTGCTGGCAGCACTAAAATTGGCCGTTATTGCCAAATTGGTGGCCTCAGTGGCATTACTGGGCATGTCGAAATTTGTGATCAAGTGGTATTAACAGGTAGAAGTATGGTTACCAGCGGCATCAATGAGCCAGGGATCTACTCTTCAGGTCTACCACATGTGAGTAATAAGGAATGGCGCCGTACGATAGCGCATATACGCAATATTGGCGACATGAATAAGCGCATCAAGGCCTTAGAGGCTGAGCTTAAATCACAAGAATAACTTTGTTTAAGGAAAAGAAGTTGGCTAATCAGTTAAATAGCTTTGATATCCAAGAAATTTTGACGCTACTGCCGCATCGTTACCCGATGTTGTTAGTAGATAAAGTACTGGACTATACGCCTGGTGAAAGCTTACACGCTATCAAGAATGTGACGATGAATGAGCCTGTATTTACGGGTCATTTTCCTGAGCAGCCAATATTTCCTGGTGTGATGATTTTAGAAGCCATGGCGCAAGCGACAGGTTTACTTGGTTTTAAAACCACGGAAAATCGTGGTGAGAACGAACTATACTTGTTTGCAGCAATTGATAATGCGCGCTTTAAGCAGCCTGTAATGCCAGGCGATACAATGCATTTGCATGTGAAGTTCTTAAAAGAGCGCCGCAATATGTGGAAGTTTTATGGCGAAGCACGCGTTGATGACAAAGTCGTGTGTAGTGCTGAACTAATGTGTGCAAGAAGAGAGTTTTAAACGTGATCCATCCGACCGCAATTATCGAACCTGGTGCAAAGCTTGCTGATGATGTTCAAGTTGGGCCTTATAGTTATATCGGCAACGACGTAGAAATCGGTGCTGGTACCATTATTGAATCTCACGTCGTGGTGAAAGGCCCGTCTAAGATTGGCAAAAACAACCACATTTTTCAGTTCGCATCGGTTGGCGAGGCTTGCCAAGATAAGAAGTACAAGGATGAACCAACGCAACTGATCATTGGTGATAATAACGTCATTCGTGAATGTGCCACCATTCACCGTGGTACGATTCAAGACGAGGGCATCACTAAAATTGGTAGCAATAACTTGTTTATGGCGTACACCCACGTTGCACACGATGCTGTGATTGGTGATAACGTTATTTTTGCTAACAACGCCAGTGTAGCAGGCCATGTGCATATCGGTGACTGGGTGATCCTTGCGGGTAACTCAGGGGTTCACCAATTTTGTAAAGTTGGTTCACATGCCTTTATTGGCATGTACTCTGGTGTTAACCAAGACGTACCGCCATATGTCACGACTATTGGCACGCCAGCGCGCCCAGTTGCAATCAATACCGAAGGCCTTAAGCGCCGCGGCTTTGAAGCTGACGAAATAATGGCATTGCGCCGAGCGTATAAAACGCTGTTCCGTAAAGGCTTAAAAGCGGACGAAGCACTCGCGCAGCTGCGTGAAGAAGTAGCGCAATTCCCAGCGATTCAGCCGATGATTGATTCTGTTGTGAATTCAACTCGCGGTATCATTCGCTAAGCGATTCTCAGACAAAAAAAGCGCCTTTGACAGGCGCTTTTTTTATGTCTTGATGCTAGGGCGTGTTGACCTTTGATTGAACCCAATGGTACTGCAAAAACACACAGCAAAGGTCAATAGACCCTAGTTAACAATTAACGTCAGCGCACGATAGTCCTGATACAATGCCAGTAATTCTCGATGACTTGCGACGGCGATTATCTTACCTTGTTCTAACCAGATCACCTTGTCGACCTTGTCCAACAAAGCGGTATCGTGAGTACTAACAATTAACGTGCGCTCGTGGGCGATTGCGAGTAGTGAGTTAAACACCCGCTCTTGATTTTCGTTATCCAAACCTCGGGTCGGTTCATCGAGTATCAATACCTGCGGCTGTCGCAATAGCAGTTGTGCGAGATGTAGGCGTCTAGCCTCGCCATTGGATAGTTGGCGGCCACTGTAACCGATGAAGGTATTAAGTTGCTGTTCCATGGCCTCAACTTGCTCACCTAATTGCGCCATATTAAGTGCATTCCATAGCTGGTCATCACTGGCTTGTGGCTGTGCCAATAACAAGTTGTCTTTTATCGTCGCATCAAAAGTATGCACGTATTGATTAAGCACACCGACACGACTGTAGAGCCATGCTTTATCTAATTTTGATAACTCGCAACCAAAGGCGTATACGCTATTTGATTCATCTATGAGTTGTGACGTTAGCAGGTTCAAAAGCGTTGACTTGCCCGCGCCGCTACGCCCAACAATCGCCACTTTTTCTCCACGCGTTACAGATAGATTAACGTCTTGAAACAGAGGGGGATGTGCGGGGTAGGCAAAGGAAAAATTTTGCAATCTAAACACTTCCTGTGCTGTGTCATCACCCGATTGTGTGTACCTGTGCTCACCATTTGAATTTTCAACAAGGTCACGAATACGTCCCACACTGGCAAGAGAAATTTCCAGCTTCAGTAACGCGTCAGGTAATTGCGCAACGGTTTCAAAACTTGCCAGGACGAGCAGCACTAACATAGCCAAATTTACATTAATAACTTGTTCGTTGTGTACCTGTGGAACAAGAATTATAAGCGCACAGACGATAGCCAGTTGGCTTACGAAGAGGGTGAGGCCTTGATGCATTGCTAACCATTTGTGGGCGACATGTTGCTGCTGATCGAGCGCCCGCTGAGCGTTTTCGATTCGCTGCCAAAAAGTGTGTGTTGCCCCAGCCAGTTGCAGCTCTTTCAAGCCGCGAGTGCCTTCGACCAAACATTCATTCAATGTTTCTTGTGCGCTAAGCGTATTGGCACCTACATCTTTTAGATTTCGACTTAACCAAGCAGGCAATACGACTCCGACACTCAGTAACGCGGTGATGGTCAGCCACATCAATGAAGTGCTGTACAAACCGATAACCACCGCCAGCAAAGTTATGCCAACTATAGCCAGTAAAATAGGGATTAACACGCCCAAATAAAATTCATCCAGCAGCTCTACATCTTCTTGTAGCTGCGAAATCTGCTTTCCTACACTGGAGAATTTCTGTATTGGCAGTTGTGTTAATGCAGTAAAGATTTGTATCCGTAACGTTTTTAATACCAAGAAGGTGGTGTTGTGATTCACTAAACGTTGCGCGTACCCGCCTGCTGTTCGCACGATTGCTAAAAAGCGGATCACGCCTGCGGGGGTAAAGTAATTCATCGTTACACCGGCAATGCCAGCACTGGCCATCGCCGCGAGGAACCAACCGGAGACAGCTAGCAACGTTATATTGGCTGCCAACGCTACAAGGGCAAGAACAAAACCTAATATGGCCCATTTAAAGTGGGGTTTCAGTAGCGCTAAGAGGAATCGCCAATTAGCCATGCGCGACTCCTGTAGAATTTAATAGCTTATTGAAATAGGTATTTTTGTCTTTGCTCAGTTGCTGGTAGCTACCTTGCTCAATTAACTCACCGTGTTGTAACACGATTAACTGCGTCGCTTGAGCGAGTGTGTGCAGGCGATGGGCGATAACAACGACCAGTATTTCTTTGCTTAGCTTGGCTAAGCACTGTTGCACGATTGTTTCGCTGTGCTTATCTAATGCTGAGGTAGGTTCATCTAAAAACACTATTTGTGGCGACTTATACAGCGCTCTGGCAATAGCGATTCGTTGTATCTGTCCACCTGATAACCCAGCTCCGAGCTCCCCAATGGCTGTGTCGTAGCCGTTGGGTAAACTCATGATAAATTCATCCATATCAACCTCTGCGCATACCTTGCGAATTCGCTCTGATGTCACATCGGCTTGTCCAAGACTGATGTTGTCTGCAATGGTTCCACTGAACAGCGTCGGGGATTGCGCCACCCATGCGATATGCTTTTGATAGTGTTGTAGATTCAGCTTTGCCAATGGCTGTTCATTGATAAGGATGTTGTTGTTTGCCGAAGGATGTATGCCCATCATGCAATCCATTAGTGTCGACTTGCCAGCGCCACTGTGGCCAACAATCGCAAGTAAGCCTTTATCCGGGCAATGAAAGTCGATGTTTTTAAGGGAATCTGATTGGCTGTTTTTGAAACGAAAACACAAGTCTTTTACTCGCAACTCATTTATAGACTCGTCGACACTTTGGGTTGTGGGGTGTTCTTTATTGCTAAGTTGTGAGTTCAGTATCGCCATCATAGAGTCAGCACTTGCTAACCCCTTTAGCTTGGCATGGTAATGTTGTCCCAATTGGCGAAGTGGCATATAGAACTCTGGGGCCAATAACAGCACCACAAAGCCAGTCGCAAAATCTAATGTCCCGAAGTACAAGCGAAAACCAATAATCACGGCAACCAATGCGATGCTGATAGTGGCTAGGAATTCCAAAGCTAATGTAGATATAAAGGCAATGCGAAGTACGGACAAGGTCGACAGTCGAAACTGATCGGCCATGGTTTCAACGTGCTGAATTTGGCGGCTGGCAATGTTGAACAGTTGCAGTTGCGCAAGGCCACTTATTCGGTCAAAAAAGAATTGCCCCATACGCTGCAACTTTTGCCAGTTTTTCTCATTGAGTTCCTGCGCTTTGTAGCCGATGAGGATCATAAAAAACGGTATAAGCGGAGCGGTAAACACAAAAATGATGCCTGACTGCCAATCTATCGGAAATACGACAGCGATAATTGCAAATGGAATGAGTGCAGCGTAAGCAACAGCTGGGATATATTTAGCAAAGTAGTCATGCAGTGCTTCAACGCCTTGGTTGAGCGTTAACGTCAATTCAGCAGCAGAGCGTCTTTGCAGACCATTTTCCTGTTGCTTCACTAAGGCTTGCCACAATGCGCTGCGCATTTCATGTTTTATGCGCTGAGCACTTTGCTCTGCGAGGTAGCGGCTAACAAAAGCAAACAAAGCTCGCATCGTGAGTAGGATAATGAGGGCCCACAACGCATTGGCTTGTGAGTGTAAATCGGCTCCTGCAAATATGACTGCATGGCACGCCTTAGCGAGAAGGTAACAGCTAGCAATCATTAAAATCGAGTTGATAAAACCGCAGGTGATGCTGAGCATGAGTGTGCGATTTCTCGAGCGCGTAAAGTCCTGTAAAAATGCGCGCAACTCGAGTTGTTGCGCGCGATTTGGTTGGGGATTCATTCCTTTAAAAGTGCTCCTGCTCGTCATCAGCTACGCAATCACTGTGTTGCTGCATTTCGTACCACATCACATTGATGACACCAAAGGCGACAGCAAATAAAACACCGAGTATCCAAGCGAAATACCACATAATTCCTCCTTAGTAGCTGCCGTGGCTATTGTTTTCAATTTCTTCGTGACTCACGCGACGCCACATTTTTACGTAACACCACGTGGTGTAAGCGAGTACGATAGGAAGCATTAACACCACCACGATGAACATGATATTCAATGTCATATGGCTTGATACCGCGTCCCAGATTGTCAGACTCATATTGGCATCATGACTTGAAGGCATAATGAATGGGAATATCGCGCTGCCAAAGGTCATGATAATAGCTAGCAACATCACACTGGTTAGCACAAAGCCAAATCCCGCTTTATTGCGCCATGAGCAAATCAGGGCAAGAATTCCTGCAACGTAAGCAAGTACCGGGAAGGTGATTGACCACGGGCGTTGATTGTAGCTGTCCAGCCACAAGCCTTTGCCGACTGTCACCGTTTTTGCTAATGGGTCTGCATGGCTGTTAGCATCCGCCATGGTCATAATGTGCATGCCATCAATTTGCGTAAGCCAAACGCCAGCAAGCGCGAACGTAACTAAGGTAACAAGGGTTGCGACACGGCCAACTTTCGCAGCACGACTCGATACCGGGTCAACCGTGCGCAAGTGCAACCATTGACCCGCGTGGGCGATTAACATGGCTACACTCACAACGCCGCACAGCAATGCAAACGGATTGAGTAGAGCAAAGAACGAACCTAAGTAGCTAACCCGCATTAAATTGTCTATGTGCAGTGGTACACCTTGAATAAGGTTTCCAAACGCGACACCAAATATAAGCGCAGGGATAAAGCTTCCTGCGAACAAGGCCCAATCCCAACGGTTACGCCAAGTGGGGTTGTCTAGTTTAGAACGATAATCAAACGCTAGGGGTCTGAAGAACAGGGCAAACAGTACTAACATCATGGCGAAGTAGAAACCAGAAAAGGCAGCGGCATACACCATCGGCCATGCGGCAAATAAAGCGCCACCGGCAGTGATAAGCCATACTTGATTACCATCCCAATGTGCGCCCACAGTATTGATTACAACGCGGCGTTCCACATCTTCTTTGGCAACGAAAGGCAACAAAATGGCACTGCCCATGTCCATACCGTCTGTGATCGCAAAGCCAATCAACAAGGCTCCAATGAGCACCCACCAGATTAATTTTAATGTTTCATAATCGAAAATCATGATTGGCTCTCCTGCAGTGCCTTACGCTCAAAGAAGTACTTGCCTGTGTGCAATGAACTTGGCCCTTGTTTGATGAAATGCAACATTAACCAGACTTCGATAATGGCCAAGATGGTATAGAACACGATAAAGCCCGTGAGGGAGATTAAGACGTCTGTTGTGGTTAGGCTAGATGTTGCCATAAAAGTAGGGAGCACTTCAGAAATAGCCCACGGCTGACGCCCGTATTCTGCTACAAACCAGCCTGTTTCGATGGCAATCCAAGGCAAAGGAATTGAGAATAGAGCGGCTTTGAGTAGCCAGCGCTTTTGTTCAATGACGCGTTTAGCGTTGTAGTAAAACGAGGCAGCGAAGACAAACAACATAATCACACCACATGCCACCATGATGCGAAATGTCCAAAACATCGGGCCGACTTGCGGAATAGAGTCTTTAACTGCTTTGGCAATTTCATCTTCTGAGGCGTTATAGACATCTTCGCGATAGCGTTTGAGTAAGAGTCCATAACCCAAATCGTCCTTGTACTTTTCAAATTGGGCAATGGTTTGCTCGCTTTCATCACCATTGCGCAACTTTTCCAAATAACGATACGCATGCATACCACTGCGGATACGCTGTTCGTGGCGTACTTGCAGGTCTTTTATACCAATTACTTCTTCATCCAGTGAACGAGTCGCTATGATACCCATTACGTAAGGGATCTTGACTGCCGCGTGTGTTTCCTGTGCTTCTGAGTCAGGAATGCCAAAGAGTGTGAACGCAGCTGGTGGCGGTTCTGTTTCCCATTCGGCTTCGATAGCTGCGAGTTTAACTTGTTGTACCTCACCTACTTCGTAGCCTGATTCATCGCCTAGCAAAATGACGCAAAGTACCGACGCTAACCCGAAACTACAGGCCACAGAAAAGGAACGTTTTGCAAAGGCAACATCGCGACCTCGAAGAATATAGAAGGCGCTGATACCAAGAACAAACATTGAGGCGGCAACATATCCGGCCGATACTGTGTGAATAAACTTAACTTGGGCGACTGGATTGAACACCAGTTCAGCAAAGCTTTGCATTTCCATGCGCATGGTTTGGTAATTAAATTCTGAGCCGACGGGGTTTTGCATCCAACCGTTTGCGATAAGGATCCACAATGCAGATAAGTTAGTCCCGATTGCCATTAGGAAGGTTGCACCTAAGTGCTGGACTTTGGAGAGGCGGTCCCAGCCGAGAAAGAACATGCCAACAAAGGTGGATTCCAAAGAAGAAGGCCATGAGCCCTTCGATTGCCAGTGGCGCGCCAAAAATATCGCCAACGTAGTGAGAATAGTATGACCAGTTAGTTCCGAATTCGAATTCCATGGTCAAGCCAGTGGCCACACCCAGAGCAAAATTAATTCCGAATAACTTGCCCCAAAACTTCGTCATATCACGGTAGATTTCGCGCCCGGTCATGACGTATACAGATTCCATTATCACCAAGATCCATGTCATACCTAAGGTAAGCGGCACGAATAAGAAGTGATAGAAGGCGGTGATCGCAAATTGCAGACGGGATAAGTCCACAAAGGTTTCATCTATCATTGTTTGACCCCTAATATAGTTTGTCTGAACTTTCAGTAATTATTGAAAGTTTGATTAGTATCTAGCCTTTGTTCTCCTTCGTCAATAAAAAATATTAGCATTTACTAATTTAGAGGAGGGTGCAGAGTGTGTAAAATTTGTGCGTTAGGTCGCCTAAATAACATACGCGTTTTCAACTGCCTAGATTTCATTCTTTGAGTGGTTTTAAGCACATCGCAAACAGGGTAGACTAGTCTGTTAATAATAATTATGGTTTTCGGGATTACCCCATTTCATGTGCGCCACAGCAAAACCTCTACGAATCGGTATCGTTGCCGGAGAGATGTCAGGGGACATCCTCGGTGAAGGACTGATCAAAGCGATTCAAAAAACACACCCAGATGCTCAATTTGTTGGTATCGGCGGTCCTCGTATGCAAGCACTTGGCTGTGAAAGTTTATTCGACATGGAAGAGCTTTCGGTGATGGGCTTGGTTGAGGTGCTATCGCGTCTACCCCGATTACTTAAAATCCGCAAACAACTGGTCAATCATTTCATTGATAATCCGCCAGATGTGTTTATTGGTATTGACGCGCCGGATTTTAATTTACGTGTTGAATTGCCGCTAAAAGAAGCGGGCATTACCACGGTTCATTATGTGAGCCCTTCGGTGTGGGCATGGCGTCAAAAACGAATCCATAAAATTGCCAAGGCGACCAACTTAGTCTTGTCTTTATTGCCATTCGAAAAGGCATTCTATGATGAGCACGCTGTGCCGTGCACATTCGTCGGTCATACGCTAGCTGACGATATTGAAGTTGAACAAAATAATGAAGCCGCCAGAGCGCAGCTAGGTTTATCTTCTGAAGATAAAGTCCTAGCTTTGTTACCGGGTAGTCGTGGTTCTGAAGTGGGTTTGTTAACGCCTACTTACGCGCAAACGGCTGAGCGCTTGCAACAGCAAAACCCAGACTTAAAAGTCGTAGTGCCGTTAGTTAATGAATCTCGAAAGCAGCAGTTTTTGATGCTGCAAAAAGAACACGCACCGAAATTGGATGCGATTTTACTCGATGGTCAATCAAGTATCGCTATGCAAGCGAGTGACGCTATTCTACTCGCATCAGGCACTGCGTCTTTGGAAGGGATGTTGTACAAGAAGCCGATGGTAGTTGGCTATAAATTAAAGCCAATGACCTACTGGATGGTGCAAAATGTATTTACCTTTACCATCAAGTATTTCTCTTTACCGAATTTACTCGCGGATGAAGAGCTCGTGCCTGAGTTTTTACAGCATGAGTGTAACGTAGATTCATTATGTGCTGCTTTGGAGCCGCGTTTATATGGTGATACTAGCGCCTTGATACAACGTTTTACCGATATTCATAAAAATATTCGCTGTGACGCCAGTGCTCAAGCAGCTAAAGCAGTATTGGAGCTAATCAATGCAAGTTAATCGTCCTGATGTTCAATACATTGCTGGAGTTGATGAAGTAGGGCGCGGTCCTCTCGTCGGCGATGTCGTCACAGCTGCGGTGATCCTTGACCCGACCAACCCAATTGAAGGTCTTAATGATTCGAAAAAGCTCAGCGATAAAAAGCGCAAAGTGCTAAGCGAAGAGATTAAAGAAAAAGCTTTGAGCTACTGTATTGCAAGAGCCACGGTAGCTGAAATCGACGAACTTAATATTTTGCATGCCACCATGCTGGCGATGAGCCGAGCGGTAGCCGGGTTGGATATCACTCCAGACTTTGTTTTTGTTGATGGCAATCGCTTACCTGAACTTGATGTTGCAGCGCAACCTGTGGTTAAAGGAGATGCACTGGTTGCAGAAATTAGCGCGGCTTCTATTTTAGCTAAAGTGGCGCGCGATGAGGAAATGATTGCGCTTGATGCGCAATATCCGCAATACGGTTTTGCGGGACACAAAGGTTACCCGACGAAAGCACATTTTGAGGCGCTTGCCGAGCATGGTGCTACTGAGCATCACCGAAAAAGCTTTAAACCCGTACAACGAGTTTTAGCTGAGCGAGGACAATAATGGCGGCACCACAATTCGTTCACTTACGCGTTCATAGCGACTTTTCTATGGTGGATGGCTTGGTAAAAACCAAGCCAATCGTTGCAGCTGCCCAGGCCCAACAACTCAGCGCTTTGGCTATTACCGACCAGATGAACCTGTGTGGCTTAGTGCGTTTTTATGGCGCGGCTCACGGTGCGGGTATTAAGCCTATTGTCGGTGCTGATATGTGGCTTAACACCCCTGAATTTCCTGATGAAGCGTGTCGAATTGTATTATTAGCCAAAAACAACGAAGGCTATAAGAATCTTACATTATTAATTTCAAAGGCCTATTTGCGTGGTCATGTGATGCACCGCGCGATGATTGATCGCGACTGGTTGGCAGAGCACGGTGAGGGAATCATTATCCTCAGTGGTGCGAAAGACGGTGACCTTGGTAAGGCTTTACTCAAAGGTAATGCGGGTATTATTGATGAAATAAGCGCGTTTTATCGCACCCATTTCCCTAACGATTACTACCTAGAACTCATTCGCACTTCCCGTGATGAAGAAGAGACCTATCTTCATCTCGCTGTTGAACATGCCTATGAGCATAACTTACCGGTCGTTGCGACCAATGAAGTGGTGTTCTTAAAGCCAGAAGATTTTGAACCCCATGAAATCCGCGTGGCGATTCATGATGGTTACACCCTTGAAGACAAGCGCCGCCCTAAGCGTTTCTCGCAAGAGCAATACCTGAAAACCCCTGAGCAAATGGCAGAGCTATTTAGCGATATTCCAGAAGCGCTTCAAAACACCGTGGAAATCGCTAAGCGTTGTAACGTGACTGTGCAGTTAGGCACATACTTTTTGCCAGACTACCCGACAGGCTCACTGAAAATCGAGGACTTCCTTGTTAAAGTCTCCCGCGATGGCCTTGAAGAGCGTTTGCAATTCTTATTCCCAGACGAGCAAGTGCGTGCCGAGCGCCGTGGTGAATATGATGAGCGTTTGCAAATAGAGCTCGACGTTATCAACCAAATGGGATTCCCAGGTTACTTCTTAATCGTAATGGAGTTCATCCAGTGGTCCAAGGATAACAATATTCCCGTGGGCCCAGGTCGAGGCTCGGGTGCGGGTTCATTGGTTGCGTACGCACTCAAAATCACCGACCTAGATCCGCTGCAATTTGACCTGCTATTCGAGCGATTCTTGAACCCAGAACGTGTATCGATGCCCGATTTCGACGTCGACTTCTGTATGGATAGGCGAGATGAAGTAATTGACCACGTAGCGAAACTCTATGGCCGTGATGCGGTATCTCAGATCATCACCTTCGGTACCATGGCAGCTAAAGCGGTAATTCGAGACGTGGGGCGTGTGCTTGGCCACCCTTATGGTTTTGTGGACAGAATTTCTAAGCTTATCCCTGGCGACCCAGGGATGACGCTCGCCAAAGCCTTTGAAATTGAACCACGCTTACCTGAAGCCTACGATGGCGATGAAGAAGTGCGCGATCTCATTGATATGTGTCGCATTCTTGAAGGCTGTACGCGTAACGCCGGTAAACACGCTGGTGGCGTTGTAATCTCACCGACCACAATCACTGACTTTGCGGCTTTGTATTGTGATGAAGAGGGTAAATTCCCAGTTACGCAATTCGACAAAAACGATGTTGAAGAAGCGGGGCTGGTAAAATTCGACTTCCTGGGTCTGCGAACGCTCACCATTTTGCAGTGGGCATTGGATATGACCAACGAGCGTCTTGCTCGTGAGGGTAAACAGCCTGTTGATATCAACGCGATTCCACTGGATGACAGACCCAGTATCGAATTGCTATTACGTGCCGAAACCACGGCGGTGTTCCAGCTCGAATCGCGTGGTATGAAAGACCTTATTCGCCGCCTAAAACCCGACTGCTTCGAAGATATGATCGCACTGGTGGCCTTGTTCCGTCCCGGCCCATTGCAATCAGGCATGGTAGATAACTTTATCGACCGTAAGCACGGAAACGAAGAAATTTCTTACCCAGATGCCCAATACCAGCACGACAGTTTGCAGCCCATTTTGGAGCCAACCTACGGCGTAATCCTGTATCAGGAGCAGGTAATGCAGATTGCGCAGGTGCTTGCGGGTTACTCGCTCGGTGGCGCTGACTTACTGCGTCGAGCCATGGGTAAGAAAAAGCCAGAAGAAATGGCCAAACAACGCTCAACGTTCGAAGAAGGCGCAATTAAGAACGGCGTAGACGGCGAGCTGGCGATGAAAATCTTCGACTTGGTAGAAAAGTTCGCAGGTTACGGCTTTAACAAATCACACTCTGCAGCATACGCACTGGTTTCTTATCAAACCTTGTGGATGAAAACCCACTATCCGGCAGAATTCATGGCTGCGGTAATGTCCGCAGATATGGACAACACAGACAAAATTGTGACGCTGGTGGATGAATGCGAAAACATGAAGTTGGCACTGTTGCCACCGGATGTGAACGCAGGCTTATATAAGTTTACTGTTAATCGCCAAGGCCAGATTGTCTATGGTATCGGCGCGATTAAAGGGGTGGGTGAAGGCCCTGTAGAGGCGATTCTGCAAGCCCGCGAAGCAGACGGTCCGTTTAAAGATCTCTTTGACTTCTGTGCCCGCGTTGATCTTAAACGCCTGAATAAGCGTGTGATTGAAAAGTTGATCATGGCGGGTGCTATGGACAAGCTCGGCCCGGATCCAGTGCAAGGTGGTCGTGCGATTTTGATGGCTTCATTACCAGAAGCAATTAAATCTGCCGAGCAGCACAATAAAGCCGAGCAACTGGGTCAGGGTGATTTATTTGGCTTGCTTGCAACGGAGCCGGAAGAAGTTGAACAAGCATTTAAACGCGTCCCTTATTTCACTGATAATCAGTGGCTCGACGGTGAGCGCGAAACACTCGGTTTATTCTTAACAGGCCACCCAATTAATCAGTATCGTAGTGAATTAAAGCACTATACGAGTGGAAAACTCGTCGATCTGACGCCAACTGAGCGAGATGTCCAAACCACAGCCGCTGGGTTGGTGATTGGTGCCCGTACCTTGATAAATAAGAAGAATAAACGTTGGGGATTACTCACTTTAGATGACAAGAGTGCGCGTATTGATGTACGCTTATTCCCAGAACAGTTCGAAATGTTCCAAGAATTGCTGCAAATCAACAATATCTTGGTCATAACTGGACAGGTCAGCTTTGATAACTTCTCTGGCGGCATTACAATGACCGCCAGAGACGTCTGTACTCTTGCTGAGGCCCGTGAAAAACGCATTAAAGCGATGAAAATGACGGTCGATATGGCGCAAATTGATGACAACTTCTTCGAAAAGTTGGAAAAAGTGCTTGAACCGTACAAGTTTGGTACGTGTCCGGTAAAAATACTTTACCGCCGACCAGATGCCTTAGCCGAGTTGGAACTAGGAACACAATGGTGTGTGACGCCAGCGGATGACTTAATTCATAAGTTATCGCTCATGGCGGCACAAAATATAGAATTAGAATTTAATTAAATGGGTTAATGAGCGCATGAGTCTCAATTATTTGGATTTCGAACTACCAATTGCGGAATTGGAAGCGAAGATTGAAGAGTTACGCACCGTCAGTCGTGCTGGCGAATTGGATTTAGGTCTGGAAGAGGAAGTCTCTCGCCTAAAAGAGAAAAGTGTTGAACTAACAAATAAAATCTTTTCTGAATTAGGCGCTTGGCAGGTTTCTCAACTAGCTCGCCACCCTTTGCGTCCTTATACACGTGATTACATTGAGCGTATTTTTACTGAATTTGACGAGCTAGCAGGCGATAGAGCATTTGCGAACGATCCAGCAATCGTTGGTGGTGTAGCACGCTTAGACGGCGAACCAGTTATGGTTATCGGTCAACAAAAAGGTCGAGATACAGCTGAAAAAATTAAACGCAACTTCGGTATGCCAAAACCAGAAGGTTACCGTAAAGCGTTACGTTTAATGGAAATGGCAGAACGTTTTAAAATGCCAATTTTCACTTTCATTGACACCCCAGGTGCTTATCCAGGTGTAGGCGCTGAAGAGCGTGGTCAAAGTGAAGCAATTGCGCGTAACTTAAAAGTGATGGCTGCACTTAAAGTTCCCACGATCTGTACTGTTATTGGTGAAGGTGGTTCAGGCGGTGCACTGGCGATTGGTGTGGGAGATCGCGTAAACATGTTGCAGTACAGCACGTACTCTGTAATTTCACCAGAGGGTTGTGCGTCGATCCTGTGGAAGAGTGCTGAAAAGGCCCCTCTTGCAGCTGAAGCTATGGGTGTAACAGCACAACGTGTTAAAGAACTAGACCTGATCAACAATATCATTGACGAACCGCTAGGTGGCGCACATCGTAACTACGATGCAATGGCTAAGAGTCTAAAAGCACAATTAAAGCGTGATCTCGCCGAACTACGTCAAAACAGCGTTGAAGAAATGCTGGATTTACGCTACAAACGCTTAATGAGCTTCGGTTACTGTTAAGCAAGAAAAAGGCCGCTCAGTCGGCCTTTTTTAATACCTAATCACATGCAAACACGCTTTAATAATATCCTCAACGAATTGATAACTACTGTTCCTGATTGCACTGGCCTTGCCGTTGCCCTCAGTGGTGGTTTAGATTCGATGGCATTACTAGAATTGACTCATCATTATGCTCAGAAGCAGCGTCTGCCACTGTGCGCTGTGCACATTCATCACGGATTGAGCGCTAATGCGGATGCCTGGTTGGCCTTCGTAGAAAATCAATGTGAGCAACGTGACATCACGTTCTTTAGCCAAAAAGTAACCCTCTCAACTGAGACCCGAAAAGGGATTGAAGCAAAAGCGCGAGAAGCACGCTATGAGGCGATGAATAAGCTTGTGCCCATGGGGTACGCCATTTTGTTGGGGCAACATAAGGACGATCAAGTTGAGACGTTCTTTTTGCGTCTAAAGCGTGGAGCAGGGGTAAAAGGTTTGGGGGCAATGCAAGCTGCTAGCTGTTGGCAAGATAGAGTATTACTCAGGCCGCTGTTGGACTTTTCGCGCGCACAGCTAGCGCAATTCGCTCGCGTCAGTCGGTTGACGCACATTCATGACGAGTCAAACGACGATAGCACGTTCGATCGTAACTTTTTGCGCAACGATGTGTTGCCCTTGCTCAATGAACGTTTCCAGGGGTTCAATGACAAAGTGGCACAAACTGCCAGTTTATTGCAATCGCAACAAGCATTGCTCGATGAATTTGCGTTGGCAGATTTGCGAAATGCGCAGTGCAACCCCAAGCAATTGTGTGCGAGCACGCTTCTTTCTTTTGGGTCTTCGCGCTGTAACAATGTGCTGCGATATTGGTTAGGGTTGCACCATTTTTTAATGCCATCACAAGCCAAACTCGATGAGTTTTTGCAGCAACTCACAACCGCCCGTGATGATTCACAGCCAGAAATAGTCCTAAAATCTTTAAGTGGTCGCAGTGGCTTCTTACGTCGCTACAATGGTGATATTTATCTTGTTGATCATGAGCATACCTGTGTCGAGCAACCTGTAGATTTCAGGGAACAGCCAATTGAGCTCAGTGATGGTCGCGCTATTTTAATAACAAAAGGTGAAGGCGTTCGCCTGCCTCTCGCACAAGAGCATGTGAGTATTAAGTTTGCGAAGCTTAGCGCGAAAATCAGACCTCAAAACAAACCATACAGCAATAAGCTAAGCCACTGGCTAAAAGAGCTCAAAGTGCCGCCTTGGCAACGTGCGAAGATTCCATTGATTTTTTACGATGATACCTTGGTTGCCGTGGTTGGTTACTTTTATAATTACGACTTTTTAGTGTCCGAAGGATTACAATGGCAACTCAACACTCGCAGCCCCATGTAGGTTTATCATTAGTCGCTAAAGCGCCAATTGCGTTCACAATGCTTACTTTATTAATTGTGGCTGTGGCGACTTTGAGTACGCCGCTGTGGCACATCCTAGGTTATTCTGTGCTAGCAGGATTGGTGTGTGGGGGATTGCTACTTGCCTATTGGTCTGGCAAAGGAGGACTTTACTTTATTCTGGGCCTACTGGTGCCGCTTGCAAACGTTGTTGCTGTCGATTTATCTAGCTTTACGTCCTTGTATCAGCTGATATTGGCCTTCTTTTGTGGGTTCTGGCTGTCTTTGTGTGTTTTCAAACTCGCCACAGGCAAAGAGTCATCCGGCGCACCACGATAAGTATTACGACCACTGAACTTCGCTTGGTAAAGCGCTTTATCAGCACGCTCAAATAAGCCCACATTGGTGTCTAATGTGCGTGCTAATGTAAAGCCAATACTGCATGTTACACCGTAGCGCGTCATGATCGCACTTTGCTGCACGGCACTGATAATGCGTTTTGCAATCACATCATTGGTTTCATACAGGTTGTCATCAATGAGTACTGCGAACTCATCACCACCGAAACGAAAGACTGTGTCAGTTCCACGAATTGATTGACTCAGAATCGCCGCAAATTCTTGCAGTGTTTGATCGCCTGCTTGGTGGCCAAAGCGATCATTCACTTGTTTAAAGTTATCTAAATCCAATAGCATTAAGCTAAATGGACGATGCTGGCGACGGCACGCTTCAAGCTTTTTATCCACATTGACGTTGAAATCGCTGCGATTGTTTAGTCCCGTAAGTGGATCACGTGTTGCAAGACGTAGAACGCGGTTGTAGGTCAACGCATTGCGAAGCGGGTATGCTAAGATTTTATGCCACTGCTTGAGCTGGGCAGATAATTGATTAGAAAACGCCACAGTACTGAAATACACCAGTTGACCAAGGTGTTCGCCTTCAACATCAATATCAAAGCGATTGGCCACATTACCACTTCGACTTTTTGTCATTTCATTGACGCCTAAACTGGAGTGAAGTTGTAAGCCACAGAACGCTGCATAAGGGGCAACATATTGAGCAAAGGTATCGAGCAAAGTAATCAATTCTAAGCTGCGCTGCAATTGCTGCGTTAACCCAGTTGCGTTGAACGTGCTTTGGGTGCGGAAAAAATGTGCCGCTTTTGCTGCATCGTTGCTCGGTTGGCTGTGGTCATATGTCAAAATGTGGACGTTATCCATCATATTCACTCCAAGACTAAATTCGTATATAACCTATGCTATAAACGTGCCAAAAATTTAAACTGGCCATAAAACAAGCTCTTGCTATAGTTATTTGTAGGGTTTGGGGTCCGAGTCAAGCTATTGACGCTTAAGGAGTGCCATGCAGGAGCTGTTTATAGAAGTATTTGGGCTGCTACTCAGCGCAGTAGCCTTGGTGTGGTTATTTAAACGGCTTGGCTTACCCGTTATTTTGGCCTACCTAGTGACCGGTATTATGGCTGGGCCACATGGCTTTGACTGGCTCGCAAATGAGTCGCAGATACAAGCTGTTGCCGAGCTTGGTATTGTTTTTTTACTTTTCAGCTTAGGCTTGGAGTTCTCACTTCCTCGGTTAATTGCCATGCGCAACATCGTATTCGGTGTAGGGCTGTTGCAAGTAACCTTATCTTCCGGCGCATTTTTTATATGTCTGCTAATTTTCGGCTTCGACAAGCTCAGTGCGTTCGCGATCGCGACTCTGGTGGCATTGTCCTCTACGGCTGTAGTGGTGAAATGCCTCAAAGACAGTGGCCAATTACAAAAGCGACGAGGCCAGCTCGCCGTCGGTGTATTGTTGTTTCAAGATTTGGCTGTAGTGCCATTACTCATCGCCATTCCTTTGCTCGCAAGCAATACTGAACAATCTTTGTTCATGAGTTTGGGCATAGCCCTTTTAAAAGGTGCACTGGTCTGCGCGTTATTGTGGGCGGTTGGGAAATGGTTGTTGCCCCGTATCTTTAACGAAGTGGCACGGATGCGAAATGAAGAACTTTTCGTACTCACTACGTTGTTAGTAACCCTTTTTGCCGGTGGGCTGACTCATTGGTTCGGTTTGTCGATGGCTCTTGGGGCCTTTTTGGCGGGCATGATGCTTGGGGAAAGCCAATACCGTCATCAGTTAGAGAGCGATATACGCCCATTTAGAGATATCCTTATGGGCTTGTTCTTTGTCACTGTGGGGATGCAGTTAAGTATTATCTATGTGTTCTCGCACCTGCATCTAATTCTAGCCTTGTTGGTCATCATGATGCTGTGCAAATGCCTGATTTTAGCTGTCGTTGCACAAGCAATGGGTGAGCGTAAAAACGATGCCTTAAGTGCCGGGCTCATGCTGTGTCAGATGGGGGAGTTTGGTTTTGTCCTGGTCGCGCTTGCTAAGTCCTATGGCATCTTAGATGCTGAGCTTTCTTCTTTGCTCATTGCTCTTGGTGTACTGTCGATGGCCATTACTCCTTATTTGATCGATTGGGCGCCGGTGTGGGTGAGTCGATTGGTGTTCATGCCCGTCGAACAAGTCGATGATTTACAAAGCGCGAACGATGATTTATCGGACCACGTTATTGTGTGTGGTTATGGCCGAGTTGGCCAAAACATCAGTCGCTTTTTACAAGCTGAAGCGTTGCCCTTCGTCGCGATTGATCTTGATCCTTACCTCGTTCGCCAGGGCCGCCATGCAAATTATCCATTAATGTTTGGTGACGTAACGCAAAAAAGCATCTTAGCTGGCGCAGGTGCTGCGCAAGCACAATTAGTTGTCATCACTTTTACTGACCTCAACAAAGTTAAATTAGTGACTGAAGTTATTAAAGAAGTCGCGCCGAAAGTGAATATTTTGGCGCGTATGCCTGATGATGCCCATTTGGATGAACTCAAAGAAGTAGGTGTTTCTGAGGTTGTGCCAGAATCACTAGAAGCGAGTTTAATGTTGGCATCTCATGTGTTGTTCATGAGCGGCGTGCCTATGAAGCGCATCATACGCCGAGTGAGCCAAGAACGAGAAAATCGCTATTCGTTACTGCATAGTTTTTACATCAGTGACGAAGCGCCGCATCGAGAGGGCAATACAGACATGCTTGAATATCTGCATGTGATGGCCTTGGCTGATAACGCGTATGCCGTAGGAAAAAAAATATCCGAATTAAACCTCACTCAACGTCGAGTGAGCATTACAGCTATGCGTCGCAGTGGGCGAGAAATTGAAAACCCGAGCTTAGATACCATTTTGCTTGGCCAAGATGTGTTAGTACTGCGTGGAAAGCCCAGACGCGTCGAGCGATGCGAGCGTTTTCTACTTAATGGTGGCGAAACGCTTTAGACGCACAAATAAAAGATGAGCTGTTGCAGTTTAACTGTCAGTATGGGTATTACACATCCATCATACATTTTTAGCTGCAAACACATTTGATTAATGCGCGTTACTGACAGTTTTTGCTCATTAAACACCAGTCAGGCCTGTGCGTTAAATAGTAAATACATTAGCGCCTTTGTACTTTGTATGATCGGCAACAAAAAATATAAGAAATTTCAGTGAATATCTTGATTTAGCTGTTTCTAAAATCGAAAGATTAACTATGATCACAAGTGAGTACTAACATTATCGAGTAAATTCGATTTGACATTAAGAATGTGTTTTGGACGTTTCACGTTTATTAGGGAGATAACTATGTTCAAGATAAAACACTTTGCAAGTAGCCTCTTGTTTTCGTTTAGTCTGATATCCGCTCCATTAGCGGCCGCCGATAAGCCTAACATACTGATTTTATTTCCAGATGATGTAGGTTGGCAGAATGTTAGCGCTTATGGCAACGGCACGATGGGATATCGCACGCCCAATATTGACCGTATTGCCAAAGAAGGTGCGATGTTCACGGACCATTATGCTCAACCTTCTTGCACCGCAGGTCGAGCAGCACTCATTACAGGTCAATACCCGATCAGAAGCGGCATGACAACGGTTGGGCGCCCGGGTGCGACGCTTGGTCTGAAGCCACAATCACACACTTTGGCTGAAGTACTTAAAGAGCAGGGTTACGCAACAGGTCAGTTTGGTAAAAATCACCTCGGTGACCGAAATGAACATTTACCTACCGTTCACGGCTTTGACGAGTTTTTCGGGAACTTATATCACCTGAATACCCAAGAAGAGTTTGAGCAAGTTGACTACCCTAAAGATCCTGAGTTCTTCAAAAAGTATGGCACTCGAGGTGTATTACATACCAAAGCCACCAACAAGGATGACAAAACGATTGACCCTAGATTTGGCAAAGTAGGCAAACAAACCATCAAAGATACAGGGCAGCTTGGTCGCGAGCGCATGAAAACGATGGACCAAGAGTTTGTTGATGCCACGTTAGACTTTATCAAGCGTGCCAAAGAAGACGGTAAACCATTCTTCGTGTGGTTCAACCCAAGTCGTATGCATATGTATACCAGACTCAGTGATGAAAGCCGTTACCTTGCAGCGCAATACACAACAGAGCATGACCTGTATGGCAGTGGTTTGATTGAGCACGACCAACAAATAGGTGAATTACTTGACTCGTTAGAGGAAATGGGTGTGTTGGACAATACCATTGTGGTTTACTCGACAGATAACGGCCCTGAACACAGTGCGCGATTGCATGGTGGTACAACGCCTTTCCGTGGTGAAAAAATGACAACGTACGAAGGTGGAGTGAGAGTACCTATGATGGTTCGATGGCCTGGTAAGATTCCGGCAAATACGGTGTTGAACGGCATTCAAACCCATATGGATATCTATACCACACTAGCTGCAGCAGCGGGCGAGCCAAATATTGCTGAAAAAGTGTTAAAAGAACATAAGCAACCGATTGATGGGGTTAACAACCTTGACTACTGGATGGGCAAAACGCAAGAAAGTGCGCGAGATCATTACCTTTACTATTACGAATCGAGCATTAAAGCAATTCGTTATAAGCAATGGAAATTGCATTTTGAAACCAGTGAGAACTACTATGCCCCTTATGTAAAACAAAAGTTCCCGATCTTCTACAACATTCGATTGGACCCGTTTGAAAGTTTTGATGGTACCACAGATAGATCCGATATTGTTCAAGCTAAGCAGTGGCTTAATGAACCTGTGCAACATATCTTGGGCGAACATATTAAGTCGCTTAAGGAATACCCGCCAGTTCAAAAAGCAGCGAGTTTTGACTTTAGCGAGATCATGGAACAGTTAACTTCTGGTAAACAATAAGCTGATTAATCAAGAAGTTTAGTTAACAGTGAAGAGCGAATTTCGGCCATTTTTCTAATTGCGGTTATTCGCTCTTTTTTAGATAGTAATTCTTCCTAATAACCATTTTAAATTAATCCAAACATAAAAAATGGCGTAACTCTTTGAGATTAGCGAGGCCATCTTGGTACCCAAGTTCAATGAGATGTTGGGTATAGCGTTTTTCGAATAATAAGTAGCTCGGTAAACTTGATTCACTGTATCGCTTTACACCTATGCATCGTAGCAAGGTACGAATTGCTAGTGGCATATCATCAAAATACTCACTGCTAATAGCATTAAAATTGTGCGAGGGATTAATTACAAAGGTGTCGATGTGCTTTAATTCTTGGTGTCGGTCTTTCGCATTGATTAAGCCCACCGTACGGTTAATACGTTCAACCCTTTCTAAATCAGCTTGAATGGTGTCAGCAAACACACTGTCTAACAAGTGGCCAGCGATATGAGAAATGCCCGGGTAGTGGGGGGCATATTTGCGCGTTTCATCTTTGGGTTGCTCAACACCAATGACAAAAATGCGTTCAGCTCCTAAGTGAATGGCACTTGATAATGGTGACATTTGGTGGATTGAGCCATCACCGTAATATTGATGGCGGATTTTGACGCTCGGAAACACCACGGGAATGGCACTGGACGCCATCAAATGCTCCAGATGAATGCGTGTTTTTATGCCTTTGCGTTTTGCGCGCTTCCAGGGTTTAGCATCACCACTTTGAAAAAATGTGATGGAATCCCCGGTACTGTAGTTAGATGCTGTTACACCCAATGCATCTATAACACCACGGTGTATATTGCGATCGATGCGCTCCATAGGCAACACGTCGGCCAATAACTTTCTCAGTGGCGAGTTGTTAAACAGACTTCCGGGCGCATGGTTAGCATGGCCAGAGCGAAAGCTCGAAAGGACGTTACGAATAATATGGCCATAAACATGGGCAAAATCACTGCGATACACATGGGAAGTATGAAATTGGCCCCACACGGCGTCGAGTTTTCTTGCGGCAAGGTGGGCACATGACGACCAGCAGGCGAGTGCTACGGAATTTATTGCCCCAGCAGAGGTCCCAGTAATAATACGAAATGGCAGCGGCGCCGTTCGTGGTAGGCTATGAGCAAGGGCTTTAATCACTCCGGCTTGATATGCAGCTCGGGCGCCCCCACCACTTAATAACAAAGCCGTGCCTTTTCGGCCGCAATTCGTTTGCTTTCGCATAGTATTTGCACTTAAATGGACACTTAACTTAAATGTAAAATATTCTTTTGTAAAAAGAAACGTATAGAAGAAATCTGCAATAGCAGAATCGACAAACTAAGCACTATGTGGCACTTTTTATTTACTGTTTACAACGGAGCCTTTAATGAACCAGCAGCCCCATGACCAAGAGACTAAACGACCAAACCGCAACTCAGTACTTTTTGCTGCCATAGTGGTTGTCGTCCTTGTCGTAGTAGTGATCATTGCACTGAGTAAACAAACTGAAGACACCCCAGAGCCTGTTATTGAAAAACCCGAGCCAGTTGTAGTGATAGAGCCGGAAGATGTACAGCCAGAACCTGAGCCTGAAGTGACTCAGCCTATCGAGCAGCCACAAGAAATAACGCCTGAGCCTGAGCGCCAAGACCCCGTTGTTGAAGAGCCAGCATTGCCCACTTTAGACGAAAGTGACGCGGCAGTGACTGAGCGTGTAGAACAATCGCTTGCGCAAACCAGTGCTGAATTATTAGTGAATGATGATTTAATCCGTCGCACAGTGGTGTTCGTGAATAACCTCGCTGATGGCAAAGTGGCTGCCAATCACTCGCCAGTGACTAAGCTTGAGAAGCCATTTAGCGTCGCCGAAGGGGAAGTGTTAACGATGGACCCGGCAAGTTTCAAGCGTTACGACCCTTATGTGGCTATTCTCACGTCATTGCAAACTGAGCAATTAGTCACCTTGTATGAGCGTTATGAGCCGCTTATTGAACAAGCCTATGGCGAAATTGGTATGCCAGACAGCAGTTTTGAAGAGCGCTTAGTGCAAGCGATTGATTTATTGCTAGATACACCTGAAATGACAACGCAAATCCCGTTGTTGAAAGACTCAGTGACATACAAATATGCATATTCGGAATGGGAAAACTTGCCGCCGGCGCAAAAGCAATTGTTGCGTATGGGCCCAGAAAATGTAGCAAAAGTAAAAGCAGTCCTTAAAGAGCTGCGTAGCCAACTCAACTAATTGATGATGAGGCAAACTATCAAAACGCGTTAGTTTGCCTTTTTTCTTTCTAAATTACTTTAAACTGATTGTTTACTAAGCAAATAGCCCGCAATTTTAGAATTTTCCTTGAAACCAAAGAGTAAAGTCGGGATAATCCTCCCAGCGCCCAAGAGGCCCACTATGGTGGCCTTATTGGTCCTCTCGCAACACTAGCAGGTGAACCTGGTCAGGCCCGGAAGGGAGCAGCCACAGCGTGTGATGTGTGTGCCGAGATGTGGCTGGTAAGGCTACCACCCAATCCCCTCAAGATGTTTTCGGCTCTTCTACAATATTTCCCAAACTCACTATTTAGTCAGCATTCAGACAGGTGTTACGCTGTATATTGGTTATACAAGTCATATAAGTTCGCGCTATACTACAAAAGCCCAAGGTCTTGAAATCGCTATAGAATCGTTCAGATCCCTACGTGATGTGACAGGCGAGTGACTATGGCCATCAACAACTATTAAAATAAGCAAGGGAAATCATGCATTTAGACTTAAAGCCGCTCTCAGAATGTCGCGTACTTGTAGTCGATGATGAAGAAGTCAGCCGAATTACATTACTCACCTTATTAGGAGAGCATTACTCGGTCGAAGCTCTTGTAGATGGTAATCAAGTCATTCCTTATTGTGAAAGGCAAAAACCTGACCTTATTTTAATGGATGTTAACATGCCAGGAGTGTGTGGTTTAGATGTATGTCGAACATTGAAATCACGCGAAGACCTTGCGGACATTCCAATCGTGTTTGTGACCGCCAATTTTGATTTAGACGCGCAAAATGCGTGCTGGGAAGCGGGTGCATCTGATTTCATTGGCAAACCAGTCGCTGCCTCAACACTTATTCATCGCACTCGTAACCACTTGGAAAATAAATTGCGTGTGGATCAACTTGTTAAATTGACCTTTCGCGATCCACTCACAGAACTATATAACCGTCATTATCTAAATGTTGAAATCGAAAGTGTTGTGAGGCAAGCCGTTCGTAGTCAAGAACCTCTTGGTGTCTTGATGATGGACTTGGACTACTTCAAAGCGTATAACGATTATTATGGTCACCAACAAGGTGATCAGTGTTTACGGCAAATTGCGACCTGTATTAACAACACGATTCGTCGGCCACAAGATATCGCTATTCGCTATGGTGGTGAAGAATTCTTAGTGATTCTTCCTTTCACCAATGAAGAAGGTGTTGCCTGTGTCGCACAACAAATATTGGATGCGGTGTCCCAAGAGAACATTGACCATGAGAAATCGCCCCTCGGTCGTGTTTCCATCAGTATTGGCGGGGTATGTTGTACTAACGTGCATGAATACTCATTGTTTCAGCTTATCTCAATTGCTGACAAGGCTCTGTATAACGCCAAACATGAAGGCAAGAATCAAAGCCGTATAAGTTTGATATAGCTTGTAAGCTGGTGGAGACAAGCGAATTATGCTCCTTGTTTAGCGTCTTCGCTTTACTTTCTGTGTTTTATTCTAGGTGATTGAAATACCTTGACTATACTTAGTGTCATCGTGATCTAACGAGATGGCTTAAAGATGGATAAAGGTATCAATCGTCGACACTTTCTGCGTACTCTGGGCGCAGGCGCTGCTGTATCTGCAGTCGCTTTTAAAGCCCCTTATGTCTTTGCAAAAAAACCAGTCACTCTGCGTGTTATGGGCACGCATGTAACACTCCAAGAAGCGCTACGTCAAAGAGCGATGCAGGAGCTCGGCATTAATCTCGAATTTACGCCTATGGGCAGTGCAGCAGTATTGGAAAAGGCCGCATCGGATCCAAGTAGTTTCGACCTTTATGAGCAGTGGTCAGATTCAATCAATATTCTGTGGCAAGCTGGTGCAATTCAGCCTATTGAGGTCGAACGTTTAACGTATTGGGACGAGATAAACCCTCTGACCAAAACGGGTAAGTTAACACCAGAGGCTAAGGTAGGTGCGGGTGATGCACCCAATAAAATTCTGTTTATTCAAGAAGATGGATCTTTGGGTAGCAAGCCCAGTGAAAAAATAAGTTTTATGCCCTACGTGCACAATGTTGATTCTTTCGGTTATAACACCCAACACATTAAAAAAGGCACAGCTTACGAGACTGAATCATGGGGTTGGTTATTGGATGACAGCAATCGCGGTAAAGTCGCACTCGTGAATGCTCCAACGATTGGTATATTCGATGCTTCCTTGGCCGCACAAGCGCACGGTTTAATGACGTTTAATGACATCGGTAATATGACCATCAAAGAGTTGGATACGCTGTTTGCTATTTTGATGCAGAAAAAGCAGCAGGGGCACTTTGCTGGTTTTTGGACCTCAGTGCCACAATCCGTTGAATTTATGAAAGCTAACCGCGTCAATATTCAAAGCATGTTTTCACCAGGGGTGACTGCGTGTCGGGGACAGGGCATTCCCGTCGTTTATGCCTCACCTAAAGAGGGCTATCGTGCTTGGCATGGGGTGATGTGTTTATCAACCAATGTGCAAGGAGCTGTAAAAGATGCTGCCTATGAGTACATGAATTGGTGGCTTTCAGGTTATCCCGGCGCTTTTATCGCCCGTCAAGGCTATTATATCTCTAACCCTCAGCGCAGCCGACCATTAATGAGCGATGCGGAGTGGCAGTATTGGTATGAAGGCCAAAAGGCGAGCGTCGCCTTGAAGGGCACAGATGGTAATGTGTCTGTTCAACCAGGCGAGCGCAGAGACGGAGGGAGTTATGTGCAACGATTCTCCAACATTGCTGTGTGGAATACGGTGATGGAGAACTATGACTACAGTTTAGACAAATGGTATGAATTACTTAATGCCTAGGGAATGATGGTGTTTCACGTAATAAGACGTTCCATCGCTGCAAAAGTGTTGATCATGCTGTCATTGCTGATGGTTACGCTTTTTAGCGTGTATCTGATGCTCGAGTATCGGATTAAAACGATAGAGCAATCGGTGCAAAGTACACTCGATATTTCTAGTCAAACTGTCAATATATTGCGCATCAACAACGATATTGTGCAATTGCAAAGAGATGTCTCAGTGTATGGTGCTTCCGGTAGTGAAGCGATTTTTTCTAAGATTGAAAACAGCCATGCCAGCATCAAATTACGATTAGAGCAAATAACAGGGCTTGCCCAACAAAAAGACGATATTGCGTTATTTACCGCGATGGCTGACTTGGTAGGGCGATACGGTGAAAATCTCAACGTATTGGCCCAGCGTTACCGTGTAAAAACAACTTATATTGATATCGAGCTACCTCAGTATTACCAAGACATGTTGTTGCAACTTGAAAGCTTGGTAAATAAAGCATCCATTGACGAAGACAAGCTGGTGTTGGCGCAAGCAATCAATACTTGGCACACCATGCACAACAACGCGGGCTTGTTTCTAACGAAAAAAGACTACGCTAAAAGGCGTCTGGTTCAACAAGCCTTGAACCAGTTAGCTTTGCTGGAGCAACAGGTGAGCCCAGCTCTTGTCAATGCCAATACTGCAACTTTCAGCCAATTAATAGAATTAATCACTCAATATAGAGCTGCATTTTCGCAAAGTGTCCAAGCTAATCGAAATTACCTCACTTTGGTTAACGTGGTAATGGCTGGTGATGCAATCGAGTTTACAAATTTGGTTGATACGCTGCGAGAGCGTTCATTGGCGCGGTTAGAGGATATCCAGCAACAGGGGGCTGCGAACATAATTCGTACTGAGCAAGTGCTCAATATTTTAGCCTTCTCGGCAATAATTCTTATTATTGCCCTTGGTTATTTTTTCCATGCGCATATTACACGTGCAATCCGCAGGTTAACAAAGAGCTTCCAAAGCTTTTTAAAAGGAGACTTGTCTGCGCCGATTTATGATACTGACCGAGCAGATGAAATAGGGGTGTTGGCTGGTGCTGCTCACCAGTTTCGAGAGCTCAGTGAAGACCTCATTATGGCCAAACAAGAAGCGGATAAAACGTCGCAAGTTAAATCTGAATTTTTGGCTAATATGAGTCATGAAATACGTACACCCATGAACGGTATCCTAGGGATGGTTCATACGCTGGGTACGACATCATTGGACAAAGAACAGCAGCGCATGCTGGGAGTGATAGCGTCTTCAGGAAAAAGCTTGCTTGTCATTCTTAATGACATTCTCGATTTAAGCAAAATCGAAGCAGGAAAGATAGAACTTGAAAAGCGGCCTGTAGATTTAGAAGAGATGCTGTACGAGTTGCGCCAACTATTTAAAGAACAGGCGCAGCTCAAAAATATCGACCTTATTCTTGAGGAGCAACTGCCCAACGCGGTGACGACTATTCACACCGATGAAACCCGTTTAAAGCAAATCCTTATTAACCTGCTCAGCAATGCAATCAAGTTTACTGAACAAGGCCGCGTGACTCTAGATATACAAGCGCTTGCTCGCCAAGGTGAAGAAGTGACGTTGGAGTTCAGTGTTCAAGATACGGGGATAGGCATCCGAGATGAGCAACTTCACAGTTTATTCGAAGCCTTTTCGCAAGCTGACTCATCTATTACTCGACGTTTTGGCGGCACGGGACTTGGACTGACCATTTCTAGCAAAATGTTGTCTCTTATGGGCTCAGAGTTACATGTAGAAAGCGAGTTTGGCAAGGGTTCACGGTTTTATTTCGCTTTAACCTTACGAGCTAGTGAGCAACCAACTGAAAAACAAGAGTTTTTAGAGGATTTCGACAGTGTGGCAGACTTTTCTAATCTGACCATTCTTGCAGTGGAAGACAATGCAGTGAACCAAATGGTATTGCAGTCGCTATTGGAAGAAGCGGGAGTGAGCAACATTGTGCTTGCTGATGATGGTCAACAAGCGGTGGAAAAATGCGAGCATCAGACTTTTGATTTAATCTTTATGGATATGCAAATGCCAGTGATGGATGGGCCACAAGCAACCAAACTTATCAAAGCGATGCCGACATTTCGAACAGTGCCCGTAATCGCATTGACTGCCAATGTGTTGGACAGTGATAAACAGGCTTGCTTAGACGCTGGCATGGATGATTTTTTAACTAAGCCTGTGGAATACAGTGAGTTGCTTAGAGTCTTGGACCAATGGTGTACATGCACGCAATGTTAATCAAAAGAAAGCCCTGCTTAAACCTAATCACAAGAGAGCTTAAACGTGAAATATAACTCCAGTTCAGCCATAACCCGAACAAACTTCACGCTGTTGGGCGCCATCATTATTATCACGGCAATATTTGCGTTAGCGGTAGTGACGTTCGAGTCACGAGTGAAAAGTAGCGTGCTAGAAGATAATCAAACGCATTTAAGTGCAACAACCTCGCAGATGCGCGAATTGGTTTACAACTCAATTGCAAACTCTCATGCTGATTTGCGTTTTTTACATGCCACTCCGCCCATATCTGGGTTACCGCGTGCACATTACAATGATGGGATAGACCCTTATGATGGCACCCAATATAATCAGTGGAAACATAGACTCGAGACTATCTTTACCGCCTTTATGCAAAACAAGGCTAGCGTCGACCAACTGCGAATTATTTCGTCAGTTGGTGAGGGCAAGGAGCTTATCCGTGTCGAACGCCGTGGAGGTCTTATTGAAGCAATCCCTGACTATGGTTTACAGGTAAAGCGCAATGCAAGTTACTTCTTGCCAAGCTCGCAATTGATGGCCAATCAAGTCTATATGTCGCGGCTTAACCTCAATCGCGAAAATGGAAAAATTGAGTTTCCGTATAGACCTGTCATACGTTATTCCATACCAATATTTGCTGCTGATGGTCGGCGATTTGGCTTCTTAATTATGAACACCAATGCGAGTAACCTTCTTGCTGAGTTAGCACAAAGTGTTCCGGATTACAGTGAGCTAGTCATCTCATCGGCCGAAGGCGACATTATTTATCACCCTGAGGAATCCTACCGATTTACACGCGACGTAGCACCAGAAATCAATTGGGATTCACTGTATCAACCTCAGTTGCAAAATGACGTAATTTTTCCTGTAGAAAGTAAATCGAATGCACATAAAAAGTGGTATGTGTTCTCAAGCAAAGTGAATACTCGCAATACCGAAGACTCGGGATATATTAATCTCAGCACACTCGTGCCCGAATCTTATGTCATTGATATCATCAATGATAAACGTATTACCGTTTATTCATTTTTAATTGCAGCACTGAGTGTAACTGCCTTCGTTATGTTTAATTTTCACCGCAGTGCCGTGCGCAGCCAAATGTTGGCGGAAGCACGTAGAGAGTCATCGGCGATAGTTGCAGGTTCAATTGACGCGATAGTGGGCCTTGATATGGCGGGAAAACTTACGACGATGAACCACGCAGCCGAAGTATTACTCGGGAGTACCTTTGATGCTGCAAAAGGCGTTCACTTTGACCAAATCGGCTTCTTAAAACATCTGCCAATTGGCACCTACATTCAAGCGCTATCGCAATCAGCCCAAAGAGTGACAGACGATTGGCACACTTCCCATGATGGCGTTGATTTATATTATGCGATTTCAGTAAGCCCGATGCGTGCAGAGCAAAATCACTTAGACGGTATCGCCTTAATTATCCGAGATATCACTAAAGAAAGGCTTGCGGATAACAGCGTGCGAAAGCTCAATGCAGAACTCGATCAAAAAGTAAGAACGCGTACTGAACAGTTAGCGCAAGCGAAAGATGAAGCACAAAAGGCCAGCGAGGTTAAAAGTGCGTTTATTTCAAATATCAGTCATGAAATGAGAACCCCACTGAACGGTATTATTGGCACGCTTGGGTTGCTGAAAAGAGAAGGTCACTCTGAAAAATCGACACGTTACTTGGAAATGATGGAACTCAGCGCAACGAATTTAAATGTGCTCATTAATGATATTCTCGACTTGTCGAAAATTGAGGCCGGTAAGCTAGAGATTAACCCCAAGCCGTTTAATCCTATTGCCCTGATAGAGAGCGTGGTGGTGTCATCTGCAGTCAAAGCATTTGATAAGAACTTAGAAGTGTTTATCGACACAAAAGAGTTGCACTGCCAGGAGGTGATCACCGATCCGCATCGATTTACCCAAATTATTAATAATCTAATCAGTAATGCAATTAAATTTACCGAGTACGGTTATGTGAAAGTCACCGCTAAAGGTGAGGTTGTTAATAACAGCCAATATGAGCTTTCTGTGAGCGTTGCCGATACCGGAGTGGGCATTGCACCTGAGTCCCAAAGTAAATTATTCAGTGCTTTTACGCAGGCGGATTCGGGAGTGGCGGCAAAATATGGCGGTACGGGGCTTGGACTCTCAATCTGTCGGCAATTAAGTCAATTGTTAAACGGGGATATTCATTTCACATCTGAACCAAACCAAGGCAGTGTGTTCACTTGCCAGATCACAGTATCTTTGGGTAGCGTGAAATTACGCGGTCACTCGAAGCAATTGAGTACGTTTAAACCGCTCATCTTAATGGATAATGTTGCTCTGGCTGAACATCTTCGCGAAGTCATGGCGTTTGACGGAGCGCAGGTAAAAAGTACTGAATTAGTGCGAATTGACGCTTCCAGCTTACACACATACGATATGATTTTTATCGACAGCAAAGAGCATGGTATCGAGCGTTTAGAGGCAATACTCACAAAAAACTCTGATCTTAAATTACCACCAGTTGTGGCATTGCAGTCCTCAAGTTGCCCCGTGGTCAGCAGTAGTATTGTTCGCGTTATTAAGTTGAACAAACCGATTATTCGTTCCGAGTTATTGCGCCTTATCGCTGATCCAGAACGTGCAAAAGCGAGTATTGGTAAGGCAAACGTTGACGAGAATAACTTTATTACGCCACCAGAAAAAATGGCGAAACTGGTCGGCAAAACCGTGTTAGTTGTTGATGATAACGATATTAACATTGAAGTGGCAGTGGGCATGTTATCTTCATTACCTGTGGATTTTATTCGAGCTTGCAATGGCCAACACGCAATCGACACGCTTAAGGAGCTAAATGACCAGGGAGTCGTGGTTAGTTGTGTGTTGATGGACTGTCAGATGCCCATACTCAATGGCTATGATGCAACAATGAAAATTCGATCGGGCGCAGCGGGTATGCATAATTCCCATGTGCCGATTATTGCGATGACAGCCAATGCGTTGTTAGGCGAAAAAGAAAAGTGTTTGGCAGCAGGCATGAATGATTATGTCAGCAAGCCTTTAGTCGTCGAAGAAGCAGAAGTAAAAGTAGTGAGGTGGATTTTGTCTTATTCAGATTCGGATGCACATACAGATCAAAGCCAGTCAGTGGAACAGAGCGCCGAAGTAGCACTTTGGGATAGGGATGCGGCACTGAAGCGCCTGTTAAACAAAGAGGATTTGTTAAACAAAATTTGTGCAATGTTTATCAAGGCTGCGCCAAACAAGCTGACAATCCTTGAAGACGCGGTCGCGTCAGGAGAGTGTGAAAGTGTTCGTCAGGCGGCACACGCCTTCAAGGGGTTGTGCGGTGAAATCAGTGCTACACCTTTGCACAGTTTACTTGCAGAGATTGAAAACGCAGCAACGAACAACAGCCTTGACGTCGCTTCGCAAATGAAGTTGTTGAAGGAATATGTGCCGCTGCTAGTCGAAGAAGTGGAGGCTGAACTCGCACAAAGTGATTAACCTAATTGTTCCAAAGTGCGGTTAATGTCAAAAAGTGAAAATAATTTCACCCCTTTTCTGATCCCCAGACGTTGTATGAGCAACACATAATCACATGTGTTGCTCATTCAGTTTTAAGGGGAATCCTATGCAAATGACCATGAATCATCAATCGCAGTGGTTGAAGCCAAGTCTAAAAATCACCTTGAGCTTGGTTGCGGCATCTGTAATCACGCTTGCTACATTTAGTTTTATGGTGTCGCTGTTAAATCAACCCGCGCGTACTCATGATCCAGAGTTTGAAGACATTACGGTTGTGATCATGGAGCAGCCTGAACAAACAAAAGTAATCGAAAAAGTACGCCCCGTGCCACCTAAACCTCAAGAGCGTCCACAAACACGTCAAGAGCTCCCAGATGATACAGCAGGTGATCCCGGGATCATTCCCTTTGATATGCCGGACATAGATACCTCAGCCCGTGACACCTTTGATTTTGGCCACAATGGCTCAGGACAGGCGATGCCGCTCGTGCGCGTACCTCCGCAATATCCAGCGGCAGCAGCCCGTGATGGTATCGAAGGATATGTAGTACTGAGTTATGATATTTCTGCCACAGGGCAAGTGATCAATGCTAAAGTCATCGACGCTGACCCAAAACGTATTTTTGACAAGGACGCTCTTCGAGCACTGAAAAAGTGGAAGTTCAACCCGATGGTGGTTGAAGGGGTCGCGAAGGTGCAAGGCAATCAACAAGTAAGATTGGATTTTAATTTACAACAGTAATAGCGCAAGGAGCGGCGCCTTTGATGGTGCCGCGCAGCTAAGGAGTAACGATGCTAAAGGCAATGGCATCTAGGCTATTTGCGCCGTTGGCGCCAGATGTTCGGCAATTAAGTAATGAAGAGCTTGCGCAGCGCGCGCCAGACAATGCAAAGGCTAAAGAAGAGCTTGTACTAAGGCTCAGTGATGATGTGTTGTACTTTCTGCTCGCGCAACTCAAGAGTGTTAAGGGTGATAGCTACAGTCGACGCCAATGCGCATTGGATGTACTTCAGGATGTATGGCTAACCTGGCTCAGCAATCCCGCTCGCTTTCGTGTTGATGGACAGGGCAATTTTAAAGCATGGCTATTCAGTGTGGCGCGCAACAAAGTTATCGATTTATTGCGCAAGCAAAAGCCAGAATTGGCGTGGGAGGACGCGGACTCCTCTGTGCACATGCAGCTAGACGATGATTATGTTCAACGACTCATTGATCATGCCACACGTGCTCAGCTGACGCAGGCTATTGATGCCTTGCCATATTTACAATGCGAGGCATTGAGTTTGCAACTTGAAGGGTTCAGTGTACAAGAGATTGCCGACATTACGTGTTCGCAAAAGGAAAGTATAAAAACGCGCTTGCGTTATGCACGAGCAAAAATAGCAGAAGCAATGCAAGCAGGAGAGAGTGAATGACCTATCCCGACTCAGACAAGCTCAAACAGGTTCATGGGTATGAAAAGCAACATCATAAACTCGATGCCAGTGAAAAGCGTGCGTTGCTAACTGCGTTATCTAAGCCCAAAAAGGTTTCTACCCACCGCAATTGGTGGCCGCAAAGTCAGTGGCTCATTGCGTGTTGCGCGCTCATGACCTTAGTGTCAATCACTGTGTTTGAATTTCAAAGTGACAAACAGGCGCTATACAATGTTGTAGCCTATGAAAGTATTGAAATTTATGACGAAATTAGCGGACAACAGCGATTGCGAGTGTCTCAACAAGTACCTATGAATGTGCGCAGCATCGATAGCGCAGAACAACAATTGGCAAATAATTTGCGGGTGCAGCAACAAGCGTATTCAACGATTGCTAGTGAACAACCTGTTCGTGTTGCGAGATTGGTGCAGCGAGAAGGGGATTGGCTACTGGCTGATTGCCGCCAGCAGGTACTGATTGCGTTGAGCGCAGAACTTGCAGACAAAGTTGTACGAGAATCTGACTTAAGTGTGCAGCCTGGCGCGTTATTAGCGTTATCCTTCAATGCTCAAGGTCAACTGCTCACTGTGAGTAAAACACAGTCCAAAGCCCAATGTTCATAGTGTCTACTTGAAAGTAAAAAAGCGCCTTATTGGCGCTTTTACTAACTCAACAGACCCTAGTTATTCGGTGTATAACTCGCTAACTCAACCTGGAATTGCTCTACACCGTCTTTGCCCTTAAACATCCGCACCATCATGTAATTCATGCTCGGTGCAAACCACACCATCGCTTGGCGTTTATCATTGTCGTAGACGCGTTTTACTTTGATGGTCTCGACATTGCCTATCGGTAGGGTAATGGTTTCAGTACCTAGGACTTCAAATTGGTACTCCCGAGTGTTACCTTTTTTATCAATAATGGGGTAAGCAAACTTGGTCTCACCATTGGCCAATCCTTTTCGCAGGGCAATCTGGTATGACAATACGTCTTGGTAATCTGGGTTCCAAGGGCACTCTACTGCATACTTTGATTGGTTTGAGAACACTTGTTGCTCTGCATGATCAAAGCTAATTTTGTAGGTTTTATCTGGGCCAGTTCCTGTGCGTTCCAGTTTGTAATCGAGTGGGGTGACATCGCCGTCCACATATTCAAAGCGGCTGCTTTCCTCACGCTCATCGGAGAATACCATCCACTCTATCTCGCTGCGATAGCTAAGCTCATAGGTGTTATCTGCGACCTTTTGCAATGAACGTTGTGCTTCCCCATGGCGTTCGCCTTGGCGAGTGACGACATACGTGGCTTTATATTCAATCAGTGAAGAGGTGGTTGTTGTTGCAGGAGCACTGGCGTCTTGCTGTGCAAATGCCGAGGTGAAAGTGCCGCAGCTTAACACTGCGGCAAACAAAAATTTAGCTGCCCAAAAACGCGTTGAGATCGGCGCCTTGGCTTGGAAGGGTGTTGTTATCGAGCACTGCATAGTTATCTTCCATAGTCAGTCGTTGTTCGCTGAACCACTTAACCACCAACGGATAGATAATATGTTCTTGTGCATGAACTTTTTGTGCCAAACTTTGTGCCGTATCGCCATCTTCGATAGCAACTTGAGCTTGGACAATCACTGGTCCGCCATCAAGTTCTTCAGTCACAAAGTGAACACTAACGCCATGCACTTTATCGTTCGCATCTAAAGCACGCTGGTGGGTATTCAGCCCTTGGTACTTAGGCAACAAAGAAGGGTGAATGTTCAACATTTTTCCCTTAAATTTTTGCACTAAGCCAGCACTTAGAATACGCATAAATCCAGCTAATACAACACAGTTAGGTGAAAAACTCTCGATGAGGTCTCCCAAAGCAGCGTCATAATCTTCACGCGTTTCGAACGCTTTATGATCTAAGACCTGAGTCTCGATCCCTGCGTTTTTGGCGCGTTCAAGGCCATATGCATCGGCCTTGTTGCTGATCACGGCGCAGATGGTTGCAGGGATCTCACCTGCTGCAACTGCGTCGATGATCGCTTGCAAGTTAGAGCCGCTGCCCGAAATAAGTACAACGAGTCGGGCAGGCGTCTGGCCATGCGTCATTATTGCGCACCACCATTGATTTCAACTTGCTCTTCGCCGGCAACAGCGTCTTGAATTTCACCAATGTGCCAAGCGTCTTCACCCGCATCTTTAAGAATGCTTAGGCTTTGCGCTAGTTTGTCGGCAGGAACCACAAGCACCATGCCTACGCCACAGTTGAACGTGCGGTACATTTCGTGTGTTTCGATGTTACCGTTCTCTTGTAGCCAGTTGAACACTGCAGGCCACTGCCAGCTGTCACCTTTGATCACTGCTTTTGCAGATTCAGGTAATACGCGTGGAATGTTTTCCCAGAAACCACCACCAGTGATGTGAGAAAGTGCGTGAACGTCAACTTGTTTAAGTAGCTCAAGCACTGGCTTAACATAAATGCGAGTTGGCTCAAGCAGGTGTTCACCTAGCGTTTTACCTTCAAATTCGCTATTTGTGTCTGCGCCAGATACTTCTAATACTTTACGAATTAGTGAGTAACCATTTGAGTGAGGACCACTTGAAGCGAGTGCAATTAGTTGGTCACCCGCTGCAACTTTAGTGCCGTCAATGATGCCTTCTTTTTCTACAACACCTACACAGAAACCAGCCATGTCGTAGTCATCGCCTTCATACATTCCAGGCATTTCAGCAGTTTCACCGCCGATAAGTGCACAACCAGAAAGCTCACAACCAGCGCCAATACCAGTTACTACGTCAGCTGCTGTGTCTACATCTAGTTTGCCAGTCGCATAGTAATCAAGGAAGAATAGTGGCTCAGCACCTTGAACGATTAGGTCGTTTACACACATAGCCACGAGGTCGATACCGACGGTATCGTGCTTTTTCAAATCGATAGCTAGACGTAACTTAGTACCTACACCATCAGTACCCGCAACTAAAACAGGCTCTTTATAACCCGTCGGTAGCTGACATAGCGCGCCAAAGCCGCCGATGCCACCCATAACTTCAGGGCGTTTGGTCTTTTTCACAACGCCTTTAATGCGTTCTACTAGGGCGTTACCTGCATCAATGTCGACGCCGGCATCTTTGTAGCTAAGAGACTGTTTTTGTTCGCTCACGGGGTTTCCTCAAAAATTGAATTTAGGGGTTGCTTAGAAACGCCGGGCATTTTACAGCAAATGCCGCGGCTTAGCTAGGAAAAGGAGGACCTTTGTCCTTGTTTACGCAGTTGCCACAATGACTGCTCGCAATGGTGCCGGATAACCCTCAATGGTCTTGTTTGGATCATTGGGATCTAAGAAGTCTGCTAAGGACTCGTTTTCCATCCAATCTGTGCGGCGTTGCTCATCTAATGATGTTTGATCGGTGTCGACTACGCGAATGTCTTTGAAACCTACACGACGCATCCACAACATCAGCGCTTCGGTGCTAGGGATATACCAAACATTGCGCATTTTCGCGTATCGGTCTTCTGGCACTAACACGGTGTTTACGTCACCTTCAATGACCAATGTTTCAAGTACAAGTTCGCCACCTTTGCGAAGCTGGGCGCGTAATTGCGCCAAAAAATCAATCGGTGAGCGGCGGTGGTACAACACGCCCATAGAAAACACGGTATCAAATGCTTTTAAATCCGGCAGTTGTTCTACACCCAATGGTAGCAGGTGCACTGCTGGGTCTGGATTGTAATGTTTGATAGTTTGAAACTGGCACAGGAACAGGTCACTTGGGTCGATACCAACAACCAATTCAGCCCCTTCACCGCGCATGCGCCACAAGTGATAACCTGAGCCGCAACCTATGTCTAATACTTTGCGTCCTTGTAATGGGCTGATGTGTGGCAGGACTCGATCCCATTTCCAATCACTGCGCCATTCGGTATTAATGTCGATGCCGAACAGTGAAAATGGACCTTTGCGCCATGGCATAAAGCGCTTTAATAGGTGGATTAGCTGTTTGCGCTGACCCTCGCTGATATCATCCTCTGTACCTACTTGCACGGCTTTCTTAATATCAACTTTCGATGCGTTGAGCTCAGGGAGGTTGTTCAACACTTTTTGCCATTGAGGCATGTCGCCATGGCGCGCTTCATCTTGCCAATGTTGCAGTTGTGCAGGCAGAGTATTGAGCCAATGACTGAGTTCGGTACAGGCAATATGGCGATAGAATTCGTTAAACCACTGATTCATCTTTATTCCGTTTATTTAATTGCAACCATGGAGCAGAAGTTAAAGCATTGATACCACACTTGAGTTTGGCTAAAACCAATGCCTTTTAAGCGTTCTAAGTGGGTCGTTAATGTATCTGTGCGCATGACATTTTCTATTGCGGTGCGCTTTTGGCTTATTTCTAACTCAGAGTACCCATTAGCACGCTTAAAATCGTGGTGTAAGTCAATGAGCAACTCATCCACTTCTTGGTTTTCACCACGTAGTTTCTCACTGAGCAATAATACACCACCAGGTTTAAGCGCATTATAAATACGGCTCAACACGGCTTCGCGTTGTTCAGGTTCTATAAACTGCAGGGTGAAATTCATGGCAATCACTGAGGCATTTTCCAACTTGGCATCAAGGATATCGCCAAGCTCAACTTTCACAGGGACGGTGGAGCGAAATCCCTCAAGATGAAGACGACAGCGCTCAACCATCGCCTGCGAATTATCAATTGCGATAATTTCACAGCCTGACTGATTCAAGTTGCGGCGCATACTTAAGGTGACTGCACCCAGCGAGCAACCCAAATCATAGAGGTTGCTATTATCTTGGGCATATTTACCCGCCAACTTGCCAAGCGTACTGACGATGGTGGCATAACCTGGCACCGAGCGTTCAATCATATCGGGGAATACTTCGACTACTTTGGCGTCAAAGGTAAAGTCTTTTACGTTTTGTTCTGATGCGTAAATACTGTCTTTGGCTGACACTTTGCTAAGCTCTAGCTAGAAACGATGTCGTTATTTTATCATTTTTGTGCTCAATGTGTGGAGCTTTACAAATGATTTGTAGTGAGCGAATAACATCTTACATTGGTGCAAACCTGCTATTGTTATATTTATCTATAAAAAACAATACCTAATGTTAGCTGTGTCAGGGGCATTTATGTCCTTGTTTAAACAGTTGAGAATTAGCAGGCGCCCATTCACCAGCGAGAGCAGCCATGAGTAGAAATAAAGTGATCAGTACTGAGGATATTCTTTCAACCTTGTGTCATTCAGTGACTGAAGTATTGTCTTCAGCCAGTGGCAATACGATTAGTTACTCTGCCATGGTGCAGAAGATTACCCGCACGTGTATGAGGCCTGACATCGGCTGCTTTGTATTATTTGATGGTGGATTCACGGGGTTGGTTGTCACTAATTTTACAGCGCAAGCGGCGATGGAAATTTACGGTGATTATATGAATAACATGGGGATGCCTCCGGAAGAATTAGCGAAAAGCCATATGTCAGACGATGTTGCGAACGTCCTTGGTGAGCTAATGAATCAGATAGTTGGAGACTTCACCAACAAGGTACGTGAGCAACTGCACACTTCCATCACTCAGAATCAACCAAAAATGATGGCGATTAATAAGCAGGTTCAGATTTCAGTTGATACAACTATGGACAGGCCACAGGCGCGACGTGTTACGTTTACGACGCAAAACCAGAACATTTTTTATCTTGAACTGGCGATGGATAAAACAGAATTTATAAAACTACATGAGTTTGATATCACTGAGGCGCTTGACCCAGACGATATTATTGCCAACGCAAAAGCGAAGAAGCAAGGCTCGCCGAATAAAGACACTAACGAGTCAGATATTGATGATGACTTTATGGAAAACCTGGGTCTTTAAAAAAAGCTCGTCTGTTGATTACGCTCCCCGGGAAACGGCTCTAAGACCTGATGGTGAAGGCTATTCACGGCCTTCAAATCTTTCATAAATTGACGTGCAAGTAAGGGTGAACCATCGTTATCAGCAGTATGTAAAAACACAAACGGTTGCTTCCCTTCGTCTAACCACTGCGCAATTTTTTTGAGCCATGGGGCGTAAAAGGAGCGATATTCGTCATCCATGCTCGCAATCACAAAACGCACAATAGGACGCTGGCCCAAGGCGATGGCATGCACGGGTAAATGTGGCTTTTTCTTTTGCGCGTCTATGATTGCTTCGTTGTAGGGGCGTACTGAAAATAATGCACGAGTGTCCATGCAAATTCTATCTATACCGAATTGGTGGCAATATTGATTAAACTGTTTTTCTGTATCGCTTTTGTCGAAAAATCGCGGATGACGCACTTCAATACTGTAATTCAGTCCGCTTGGCAGTTGAGCCATAAATGTGTGCAATCGACTCATGTGTTCGGGTGCGAAACTCGCAGGTAACTGCAACATTAATGAGCCGGTTTTTTCATACAGCGGTGACATTAATTGCAACCACTGTTGCAGAGATTGTGAATCTGCTTGCAGAGCTAACTCGTGGCTAAACCGTTTTGGGAACTTAAATGTGAATCGGAAGTACTCGGGTGTTGCATTGACCCAACGAGACACGGCCTGTGGACTTGGGTCAGCATAAAAAGTTGTATTGCCTTCCACTGAGTTAAATACACTCGCGTATTGCTCCAGCATATCGGCTGCTTGAGTTGCAGGAGCAAATAATTGCCCCTTCCAAGCACTGTTAGACCATTGTGGGCATCCAAGATACAACATATTTACCAAAACACTCGTCGTATGTTTTAACTACTTGGCTATGCTAGCACATTATTTGTAGCCCCTATGGCTAATAATTAAGCAACAAGGAGTTTGCTTCGTGACATTGACCGCCGTTTTTATATAATTGACGCAATTAATTTGGCCTTGGCGTGCGACAAGCCCACGCTTTTACAATTAAAACAGGAATATTATGCGTTCTATTTATTGCGGACACTTGAACAAAAGTCATGTCGACCAAGAAGTTACTCTTTGTGGTTGGATCAACAAACGCCGCGATCTTGGTGGTTTGATCTTCGTTGACGTGCGTGACCGCGAAGGCCTAGTGCAGGTTGTTTTTGACCCAGAAGTTGAAGGGTTAATGGAAAAGGCGAACAAACTTCGTCAAGAATTCTGTGTTCAGATCAAAGGTATTGTTCGTGCACGTCCTCAAAGCCAAGTAAATAAAGATATGGCAACAGGTGAAGTGGAAATTTTGGGTGTAGGTCTTGAAATCATCAACCGCTCAGAAGCACTTCCGCTTGATTTCAACCAGCAAAACTCTGAAGAGCGCCGTTTAAAGTACCGTTACCTAGACTTGCGTCGCTTAGAGATGAGCGACCGCATTAAACTGCGTGCTAAAGCGTCAAGCTTTGTGCGTCGTTTCTTAGACAGCAATGATTTCTTAGACATCGAAACGCCAGTTCTCACTAAAGCAACGCCAGAAGGCGCACGTGACTATCTAGTACCTAGCCGTGTACACCATGGTAGCTTCTACGCATTACCGCAATCACCGCAGCTATTTAAGCAGCTACTTATGATGTCTGGTTTCGATCGTTACTACCAAATCGTCAAGTGCTTCCGCGATGAAGATTTACGTGCTGATCGTCAGCCTGAATTCACTCAAATCGATATTGAAACGTCATTCATGAGCTCTGATCAAGTACGTGCTGTGACAGAGAAACTTATCCGTGAAATGTGGTTAGAGCTTCTTGATGTCGACTTAGGTCAATTCCCAGTAATGGCCTACGAAGAAGCGATGCGTCGTTTCGGTTCAGACAAACCAGACCTTCGTAACCCGATGGAACTTATCGACGTTGCAGATCTTGTTAAAGACGTTGAATTTAAAGTGTTCTCTGGTCCAGCGAACGACGAAAAAGGCCGTGTAGCTGTGCTTACAGTGCCAGGTGGTGCTGAATTATCGCGTAAACAAATCGATGACTACACGAAGTTTATCGGCATCTACGGTGCAAAAGGCTTAGCGTGGATGAAGGTTAACGACCGCGCTGCAGGTGTTGAGGGCGTACAATCACCCATTGCCAAATTCTTAAATGAAGAAGTGATCACGGCCTTACTTGAGCGCACGAATGCACAATCAGGCGACATCATCCTGTTCGGTGCAGACTCTCGTAACGTAGTAAATGAAGCCATGGGTGCATTGCGTTTGAAGATTGGATTGGACTTAGAACTAACTGACCTTACTAAATGGGCACCACTTTGGGTTGTCGACTTCCCAATGTTTGAAGAGGACGAAGAAGGTAACCTTCACGCGGTTCACCACCCATTTACAGCACCAAAAGGTGTGAGTCCACAAGAGCTTGAAGCAAACCCTGCGGGCACACTCTCAGATGCATATGATATGGTACTAAACGGCTACGAAGTAGGCGGTGGTTCTGTGCGTATACACAACAGCGAAATGCAAGAGACTGCGTTCCGCGTGCTGGGCATTGATGCACAAGAGCAACAAGATAAGTTTGGTTTCTTACTGGACGCATTGAAGTACGGCACGCCACCGCACGCAGGTTTAGCGTTCGGTCTTGACCGTTTAGTGATGTTGCTGTGCGGTACTGACAATATTCGCGATGTTATTGCATTCCCGAAAACAACGCAGGCATCATGTTTGATGACTGAGGCGCCAAGCCCAGCAAACCCAGATGCGCTTAAAGAGCTAGGTATCGCAATTGCACCCAAGGCGAGTGCAGAGCAAGAGTAAGGTGAATAAGCCAAGCACATTCATCAAATAGAAAAAGCGGCTTCGGCCGCTTTTTTGTTTGTTTTGACAACAAAACAGCTAATGCCAAGTGCAAAGTGGCGTTTTTACTTTGATTGCCTTTACACTGGTCATCCATACAGTTACCATTATTCACAGCTAAAACAATAATAAGGTATGTGAGTGAGTATAATTTTGGGCATTGATCCCGGCTCGCGATTCACAGGCTATGGCGTGATACAACAACAAGGCCATAAATTTGCCTATTTAGGCAGTGGGTGCATTAAACTAGGCGATAATCCTTTCCCCGAACGCTTGAAAATGATTTTTCAGGGCGTTACGCAACTTATCAGTCAGTTCAACCCAGATTCATTTGCCATTGAGCAAGTGTTTATGGCACACAACCCCGACTCAGCACTCAAGCTAGGGCAGGCAAGAGGCGCAGCCATCGTTGCGGCAACGATGGCAGATATCCCTGTTCATGAATACTCGGCGAGGCAAGTGAAGCAAGCGGTTGTTGGTAAAGGCTCAGCTGAAAAGACACAAGTACAGCACATGGTTAAACATATTTTGAAATTACCAGCAACCCCTCAGGCAGACGCAGCTGACGCGTTAGCAATTGCAATGTGCCATGGTCACTCACAGCAAAATCTTATTAAATTATCAGGCCAGGCGCGTAAAACAGTGCGTGGTCGTCTAAGGTAACTCAGAGGTAGCAATGATCGGACGAATTCGCGGAGAACTAGTAGAGAAACAGCCACCAGAAGTATTGGTGGACGTAGGCGGTGTTGGCTACGAGATAAATTTACCTATGAGCTGTTTTTACGCATTGCCCGAATGCGGGCAGCAGGTCACCCTCTTTACCCATTTTGTGGTGCGTGAAGACGCGCAACTGCTATTTGGTTTTAACACCAAAAATGAGCGAGCGCTATTTCGTGAGTTACTCAAAGCAAATGGGGTCGGGCCCAAGCTAGGACTCGGTATTTTATCCGGGATGTCTGCCGAACAATTTATCCACTGTGTACACCAAGGTGATGCAAGTACGCTGGTTAAGCTTCCTGGCGTAGGTAAAAAGACGGCAGAGCGATTGGTGTTAGAAATGAAAGATAGGCTCAAGGATTGGGGCCCTGACTTATTCACTCCACATACGGATGCGGCAGCGTTCTCCGCGGCTGGTGATACATTAGTCCATGGCAGCGCTCAGGATGATGCGGTTGCGGCGCTCGAAGCTCTGGGTTATAAGAATAACCAAGCAGTTAAAGCGGTTAAAGCAGTGGCAAAAGACGCCATGACTTCTGAGGAAATGATTAAGCAAGCGCTTAGAGCGATGCTGTAACGAGATACTCTAACGAGATACTCTAACGAGACAAATACATGATTGAAGCGGATAGACTAATAGAGCCTCAGCAGCAAGGTAATGAAGACGTTGTCGACAGAGCAATACGTCCCAAATTATTGGCAGATTACCATGGGCAACCTCATGTTAAACAACAAATGGATATCTTTATAGAAGCGGCTCGCTCGCGCAGCGAAGCACTTGATCATTTGTTGATTTTTGGTCCCCCTGGTTTGGGCAAAACGACCTTAGCAAACATTGTCGCCAATGAACTGGAAGTGAGCATAAAAACCACGTCAGGCCCCGTGCTCGAAAAAGCAGGGGACTTGGCGGCATTGCTTACTAACCTAGAAGCACATGATGTGTTGTTCATTGATGAAATTCACAGAATGAGCCCGCATGTTGAGGAAATTTTGTATCCAGCAATGGAAGACTATCAACTCGATATCATGATAGGTGAAGGTCCCGCAGCGAGGTCAATTAAATTAGACTTACCTCCTTTCACTCTGATTGGTGCTACCACTCGAGCAGGTTCATTAACGTCACCATTGCGTGACCGTTTTGGAATTGTACAGCGACTCGAGTTTTATAACGTTGACGACCTTGCGGCTATTGTAAAGCGTTCTGCATTTCATCTTGGCTTGGAAATTGATGAACAAGGCGCGTACGAAGTAGCCAAACGTTCACGTGGTACACCGCGAATTGCTAACCGATTACTGCGCCGTGTGCGTGACTTTGCTGAGGTTAAAGGAGATGGCTCTGTATGTGCAGACATCGCAGCCCAAGCATTGGACATGGTTGATGTGGATAAAAGTGGGTTCGATTACATGGACCGTAAGTACTTACTCGCTATTATTGAAAAGTTTATGGGTGGTCCAGTGGGGCTAGAAAACTTAGCTGCGGCCATTGGCGAAGAAAAGGAAACGATCGAAGATGTCATCGAGCCGTATCTTATCCAACAAGGCTTTATTCAACGCACGCCAAGAGGGCGTATTGTTTCAGACCATGCGTATGCCCATTTTGGATTGCAAAAATCACAGTCATAACACCTGATTTCTGTTTAGAAATATTATGCCGAGCCTTTGAGTTCGGCTTTTTTATATTAATTAGTCAGAACTTGTAGGGTGATTCACAACGTATTAAGACTTCTACGATTAGCATCAGTGCCGTTGAGGCAAAAAAAAGCCCGCTAGTAAGCGGGCTAAACAACAAGTTGAAGGAAGTAAATCCGAAACTACATCAGCTAAACAGTAGTAGGACTAATTAGCTGATGGGTGAGGTGGGGAATCAGAAACCACCTCATGAACTGTGCATAAGAGCCATATTTGGTTGCGCTAGCTCAGTACAGGGAGAATATTAAAGCTCAATGAGAATTTGTTCAAACTAGAAAAATTATTTTTTTCGGATAAAAAAAACTAATAGCGAATATTTTTTTAAAGTGGATTATTTAATCATTAAGTATGATGGTGAGTTGTCTATGGTCTGATATTTAAGGGTTTTTGTCTGGTTGTGCTTTTTTTGTTCTATTAGAATTACTATTTTTTAACTTCCTGCTCATTGTTAAAATGACAGCTTATGCGTCTATTTTGCATAAAACAGATGTTTTTTGAACTTTTTTGTACTCTTTGCTGCCTTAATAAGCAGCATTAATTGTCGTAATAGGGAAACTTGTATGCCATTCAACCAAGCATACGGGCAATTCATGGCAAGGCCATTGTCAGCTTAATAATGACTGGGTACACTAAGGTTTATTGTGTGTCGTACACTGTGTCGACTACGGATACAGTTTATAGAAGTAACTGCGCTCCAGGAGAAAAGACGTGGATTCAGGATTAAATTTTATTGATCTTATTTTAAAAGCGAGTGTGCTAGTTCAATTAGTCATGCTTACACTAGTCGCCTTATCCGTAATTTCATGGGCGATTATCATACAGCGTCGTAAAACACTCAGTAACGCGCTGTCTAATGCCAAGAAATTTGAATCTCGTTTTTGGTCCGGCGTGGACTTGTCAAAGCTTTATAACGAAATTTCAGCACGTGGTGCTCAAAGTGAAGGTGTGGAATTGATTTTCACCTCTGGTTTTAAAGAGTTCGCTCGTTCTAAAAAGTCGTCAACTAATTCAAGTGCGATTGCCATCGACGGTCCACATCGAGCAATGCGTGTTGCCTTATCACGTGAAATCGAAAAGTTAGAAAATGGTATTCCACTGCTTGCGACTATCGGGTCAATCAGCCCTTATATTGGTTTATTCGGAACTGTATGGGGGATCATGACGGCCTTTATTGCGTTAGGTGCGGTAAAGCAGGCCACCTTACAAATGGTTGCACCAGGTATCGCAGAAGCACTCATCGCGACAGCTATGGGCCTGTTTGCTGCTATTCCTGCGGTAATCGCGTATAACCGTTTCGCCACTAAATTAGAAAAAATAGAATCCTCCTACGCAAACTTTATGGAAGAATTCGCCAATATCCTTCATCGCCAATCGCTAACACAAGAGGTTAAATCTAATGTATCAGCGTAAGAAACGCCGTCCGGTCGCCGAGATCAACGTCGTTCCTTACATTGACGTGATGTTGGTGTTGCTAATCATCTTTATGGCGACGGCACCACTTATTACTCACGGCGTTAAAGTTGACCTTCCTAAAATGGAAAAATCGGATTTAGTTGAAACCAAAGATGCACCGCCAATTATCGCTTCGATAGACGCTGAAGGTCGCTACTACGTGAGTGTAGGTACGGACCCTGAAGCGCCTATGGATGCCGTTGATGTTGCCGCGGTTATTAAACTCAAATTGGATCAAAATCCAGAAACGCCCGTCATGATTAAAGGTTCAGGCCAAGTAAGCTACCAACAGGTTTTGCTTTTGATGGATTTCTTGAAACGTGCAGGTGTACCTGAAGTTGGACTTATGACGGAGTCGTTTGAGGATTAATATGCAGCAGTATAAAACGCCCCTGATAATCTCTCTTATATTACACGTTGCGCTTGTGGCTGCTTTGGTAGGTGCAAGCTTCTTGCGTACAAACGCACCTGAAGTTCTTAAAGTGACACTGAATGCGCCAAGCCCAGAAGAGACACCAGAAGAAATCGTCAGTGCTGTAGCGGTAGATCAAAAGGAAGTGAATAAGCGCATTGAAGACATGCGCAAGCAAGAAGAAGCCAAAAAGCGTGCCGAACAAGAGCGTATTCGTGAGCTTGAAAGTAGGGCAGCACAAGCCAAACGAGACAGTGCCGCTGAAGCTGAGCGAATCAAAAAGTTAGAGCAGCAGCGTAAAGCAAAAGAGCAAGAGCGCAAGAAAGCTGAAGCGGAAGCCAAAAAAGCGCGTGAACAAGAGCGCAAAGAACGCGAAAAAGCTAAGAAAGCGCAGCTCGAGAAGGAAAAAGCTGAAAAAGCAGCTAAAGCTGCGGCAGAAAAGCGTCGCAAGGAAGAAGAGGCAGCCAAGAAGGCTGAGGAAGAACGCAAGCGCAAAGAGGCAGAAGCTGCACGCAAAGCAGAAGAAGCGAGGCAAAAAGCCATCGCTGAGCAAATGATGCAAGAACAACTTGCTGCAGAACAAGCAGCGCGTTCAAAAGCACGGCGCCAGCAAGTGATGACCGAAGTGGATAAATATAAGGCGCTTATTGCTAGTCGCATTCAACAAAACTTGTTGATTGATGAGAGCTATCGCGGCAAAGAGTGTCGCTTAAACATCAAGCTTGCCTTTAATGGCCTCGTAACCAGTGTCAATTCGCTCGGTGGTGACAAGCAGATGTGTGAAGCGGCGCTGCGTGCAGTTCGCCGAGTTGATACATTACCTGTGTCAAAAGAGCGCGATGTATATGAAGAATTAAAAAATATTAACTTAACAGTTAGGCCGGAGTTTTAGGGGATGAATATGCTAAAAGCTTGTCGAATGTTTGTGCTATCTACGCTCGCAATGATGAGTATGTGGGCGCAAGCAGCATTGGAAATTGTCATTACTGAAGGGGTCGATAGTGCACGCCCTGTCGCAATTGTTCCATTTACATACAAAGGCACTGGCGAAATGCCATCGCGTATCAGTGAAGTTATTGCTGCTGATTTACGTCGCAGTGGTAAATTCAAACCTCTCGCTGAAATTGATATGCCACAGCGCCCTTCAAGTGATGCGGATATTGACTACAGTGCGTGGGTTGATCGTGGTGTAGAAGCGATTGTTGTTGGTTCAGTTGAGCAACAATCTGCGGGGCGTTATCTTGTAAGTTTCGAATTAATTGATGTGTTACGAGGTCAAATCACTGGCGGGGAAACGCGAGTGTTGAACAATGGCCAATTGACCAAAAGCCAAGATCATATTTTGGATGCGCGTGAAACGGTGATCCCAGCAGGTAGCTTCCGCCGTTATGGGCACCGTATTAGTGATGTTGTTTATGAGGCGCTCACAGGTGAACGTGGTGCTTTCTTAACTAAGATTGCTTATATAATCGTTCGTGATGACGAACCAAAGCCGTATCAGCTTGTCGTTGCTGACTACGATGGTTTCAATGAGCAAGTGCTATTGCGCTCAAAAGAGCCGCTCATGTCACCAGCTTGGTCTCCAGATGGTAACAAGATAGCGTACGTAACGTTTGAAAATCGCCAGAGCCAAATTTTTGTTCAGGACATCTATACAGGTCAACGTCAATTGATCACAAGCCACCCTGGCATCAATGGTGCACCGCAATTTTCACCTGATGGCTCAAAGCTCGCAATTGTGTTGTCAAAAGACCGTACGGGTGCAACCGAGCTTTATTTGTACGACTTAATTACTAAACAAGAACGTCGTTTGACTCGTCATCGCAGCATCGACACGGAGCCTACATGGCACCCTAACGGAAAAGAGATTTTCTTTACCTCGGAAAGAGGTGGTAATGCTCAGATTTATAAGTTAAATTTAGACTCTGGCCAAGTGAAGCGCATGACGTTTGATGGCGATATGAACCTAAACGGGTCAGTGACTCCAGACGGTAAGAATTTGGTAATGGTTAATCGAACTCTTGGTCGCTATCATATCGGTAAGAAGGATCTTGAAACGGGCAATTTCAGTGTGTTAACTCGTACTCGTCTAGATGAGTCACCAAGTATCGCACCAAATGGCTCGATGATTATCTACAGCACAATGCACAACAATAAAAATGTGTTGGCTTTGGTGTCAATGGACGGTCGCTTCAAAGCGCGCTTGCCTGTGCTAAATGGGCAAGTTAAATCGCCGTCATGGTCACCATTTTTATAATTCGCTAAGGTTATAGTCAGCTTTGGTCGCATAAACTTGATGTTTATGTAACTCGCTTACTATAGTAAGAAAAATTGAAAATCAGGTGATGGTTTCACTTAATTATAATAGGAATCTACTCAATGCAACTTAATAAACTATTAAAAAGCCTGCTTGTAGCTGTGCCAGTAATGACGCTAGCAGCATGTAGCTCATCTTCAGATCTTGAAGACGGTCAAGCTAATCAAACAAACCAAGTTGAAACCCAAACTGATACAGTTGAAGTTGAAACAGTTGTACGTGAAAAAACGGCTGAAGAGAAACTTCGTGAGAAGTATGAAGAGCTGCGTCAAAACCAAATCGTATACTTCGATTTCGACCGCGCTACTATTCAAAGCCAGTACGCTGAGCTTCTTCAAGCACACGCACAATTCCTTGCGCAAAACCCTTCAGTTAAAGTACTAATCGAAGGTCACGCAGATGAGCGCGGTACGCCAGAGTACAACATCGCGCTAGGTGAAAGCCGTGGTCAAGCAGTAGAGAAGTACCTAATGAGTCTAGGTGTAAACGCTAACCAAATGTCAGTTGTGAGCTATGGCGAAGAAAAGCCAATGATCAAAGCACGCAACGAAGAAGCGTTTGCTAAGAACCGCCGTGCGGTATTGGTATACTAATAAAGTAAAGAGTAATGATGAAGCCGAAAATTATTTTGGCAGCCTTACTCATGAGCGGGAGCACCCATGTTTGGGCTGCTCCCGCTCCTGTTTCTGAGGCAACTGCCAGCGAATCCAGTATTGAGCAGCGTTTAAGCCGCCTTGAGCAAATGATGCAGTCTCGCAATTTGCTTCAGGCTAACTTACAACAGCAGCTTGATTTATTACAAGACGAAGTCAGCCAACTACGTGGTATCACTGAAGAGCACAGTTACAAGCTCGAAAAAGTGCTACAGCGTCAACGAGAGCTGTATCAAGAAATTGAGAACCGTGTGAGTGCGGCATACACGCAGCAACCTAGCTATGACAGCCAGACGCCTGCAATGGGCACATCAATGCCTGACACGCCTGCGACAGCCTCTGAGGCGATGGTAAGCACCAATTTGTCTGAGAACGAAGCATATGACAGAGCGGTTAAGCTAATAATGCAGGACAAGCGTTATGAAGCAGCTATTCCAGAGTTTCAAGCCTTTGTGCAAACTTACCCAAATTCAGTCTATGTGCCGAATGCACATTACTGGCTAGGGCAGCTACTGACAATTCAAGGTGACACGGCTGGCGCAAAATCACATTTCGAAACGGTTGTGAATCAATACGCTGATTCAAGCAAACGTCCAGATGCGTTACTGAAGTTGGGCACATTGGAGCAGCAAGAAGGTCAATTAGCAAAAGCTAAGCAATTGTTTAATGAAATAATTACGCAATACCCTGATTCGACAGCTGCAAAACTTGCCATTGAGCGTGTTAGCAAGTTGTAGAAAATGGCACGAGTTGTTATGTTTTAGACTGCTTTGTAGCTAAAGCGGTCTAAAATTAGGCAACTAAACGGAAAAACTAAAAAAAACCGTGTATTTGTGTTGCACTTGGATTTTAAATAAGTATTATAAGCGCCCGCAGCAGGGGATAACCACACGGTAATAACTTAGCTGCTAATATGATTAGATGGGTCATTAGCTCAGTTGGTAGAGCAGTGGACTTTTAATCCATTGGTCGATGGTTCAAGTCCATCATGACCCACCATCTTCATATTATAATTCGCACCGCGTTGGGTCATTAGCTCAGTTGGTAGAGCAGTGGACTTTTAATCCATTGGTCGATGGTTCAAGTCCATCATGACCCACCATTCGCGAATTCGATCTATAAGTGGGTCATTAGCTCAGTTGGTAGAGCAGTGGACTTTTAATCCATTGGTCGATGGTTCAAGTCCATCATGACCCACCACTTAGATTTCAACTTTATGTTGGGTCATTAGCTCAGTTGGTAGAGCAGTGGACTTTTAATCCATTGGTCGATGGTTCAAGTCCATCATGACCCACCACTCATAAAGTAATGCCTCGCTATTAATAGCAAATGGGTCATTAGCTCAGTTGGTAGAGCAGTGGACTTTTAATCCATTGGTCGATGGTTCAAGTCCATCATGACCCACCATTTGCTTTCTATTTCTCTCAACCTTGTCAGGTTATTCTTTTTTCTAATTAGTTAGTTACTCTCAATCGCAGTGAACATCAGCGGTTTGCTTCTTTTTCTCGTGATAGTTTCGTATAATTGCATCATTATTTGTAATGTAGAATTAGTTTGACCAGTATGGGTATTAGCGAACAGATCATGCCTGAGGATTATATTTTTCCTCCAAAGCCAGCTCCACTTTCAGATGATGAAAAGGTAGCGTACAAAGAACGTATCAAGACATTGCTAGTTGAGAAAAAAGCAGTATTGGTAGCGCATTATTATACCGACCCTGAAATTCAGGCGTTAGCTGAAGAAACAGGTGGCTGTGTAGCAGATTCATTAGAAATGGCACGATTTGGTGCTCGCCAAGATGATGCCGAGATGATCATCGTTGCGGGTGTTCGCTTCATGGGCGAAACTGCCAAAATTCTTACTCCAAACAAAACTGTTGTGATGCCGACACTCGATGCGACATGTTCACTCGATGTAGGTTGCCCAATTGATGACTTTAGTGCTTTTTGTGATCAACACCCAGAGCGCAAAGTTGTGGTCTATGCAAACACGTCTACGGCCGTGAAAGCTCGTGCTGATTGGATAGTGACATCGTCATGTGCGCTTGAGATTGTCGAGCACCTTGATAGTGAAGGCGAAACCATTATTTGGGGACCGGATAAGCACTTAGGTAGTTACATTCAGAAAAAGACTGGCGCTGACATGATCATTTGGAATGGTGCATGTATCGTTCACGATGAATTTAAAACTAAAGCGCTTAAAGATATGAAGGCGTTGCACCCAGACGCTGCGGTTCTTGTACACCCTGAGTCTCCAGCTGAGATTGTGGATTTAGCGGATGCAGTCGGTTCAACCAGCCAGCTTATTAAAGCGGCGCAAGAAATGGACAACAAAAAGTTCATCGTTGCTACTGACCGCGGTATCTTCTACAAAATGCAGCAGCTTTGTCCTGAGAAGGAATTTTTTGAAGCACCGACTGCAGGTGAAGGGGCAACGTGTAAAAGTTGCGCACATTGCCCGTGGATGGCGATGAACGGCCTTAAAGCGATTGAAGAAGCATTACTGGACCCAACGGGTAAAGAAGTGTTCGTTGATATGGAATTGCGCGAAGGCGCCTTACGTTCGCTTAACCGTATGTTGGACTTCACTGCAAGCATGTCGCGTTAATGGTGTTTATCTAACCAATTGATTTGATTTTGGTAAAAACACCTTGCAAGGCATTCAGCGTTTGCTTAGTATAAGCGGCGCTGCACTTGCAGCCCAGTTTTAGTGTGGAGAGATGGCTGAGTGGCTGAAGGCGCACGACTGGAACTCGTGTATACGTTAATAGCGTATCGAGGGTTCAAATCCCTCTCTCTCCGCCATTCTATTTCAGAGCCTCGTAATTTTACGGGGCTTTGTCGTTTCTGAGGAGCAGAAGTGCTCACTCTCGTCATTTTTTGATAAATGAACGCGTAATAAGATTAAAATCGCTCCCATTTTCTCATCACCCCAGTGCTTGCTCATTACTGGTTACGATCCACGCTCAGTGCAGAATTTCTGAATTTTGTTTACGCCAAACGTTCATGCAATGAGGTAATGCACGTCGATGTAAAAGTACTTACGTCTCATTATTTTTAATTTAGCAACAATCTCCTGTCAGTATGAATTTTATGTCTATACTAAGTTTGTCATACACACTTTATGAGACTCAAAGTGGCATTTACAGCTGTTGAAAAGATAGAGGCACCGCTCCTTGATGAGCAAAAAGTGCCCCCCTGATATACGTCGTTGATGACGAAGAAATATCACTTGAAATACTCAAAGAATTACTCAAACCTTTAGGTGATGTAGTTGGTTTTCCCGACGGTGAATCCTGCGTGGAAGCCTGTGAGAAAAAACTGCCTGACATTATCATTATGGACGTGAATTTGGGGGCAGTGAGTGGTCTGCAAATCTGTAGGAAATTGAAATGCATGTCATCAACTAAAGATGTGCCCATAATTTTCATCACCGCTAGCCAAACCACACATGCAGAATCTGAGTGCTGGCAAGCGGGTGGGGCAGACTTTGTGTACAAGCCGGTAAATGCCATGACGCTGCAGCATCGTGTTCGCTCGCAACTTAGGTATAAGCAACAGGCCGACCAATTACGTCAACTTACCTATGTCGATGAACTTTGTGGAATCTACAATAAGCGATTCCTCTTAGATTCACTATCACGCGATGTGCGCTCTGCGAAGAGAAGTCGTACCCCGATTTCATTGCTGATGGTGGATATTGATTGGTTTAAGTTGTTTAACGACTTTTACGGTCACTTACATGGCGATACATGCCTGAAAGAAGTTGCCCAGACCCTCAAGGGTTGTTTACTTAGGCCAAACGATTACATAGCGCGTTATGGCGGAGAGGAATTCACTTGTGTACTCAATGGCACAACAGAAGAGGAAGCTGTTACGGTCGCAACGAGGATGATTGAAGCCATAGAGGCCGTTAATATTAGGCATGAAAAGAGTGAGTTTGGTCGAGTGACAATTAGTATCGGTATTTTTTGCGCTCAAAAGTTAGAAAACCTGCAGGACAAAACCATTTTGCAATACGCCGACTCTAACCTGTACGAAGCTAAACGCAGAGGTCGTGCGCAGATTGTAAGTAGCTGTGATAGGCATATAAATTCAGTGTAGACAGCCGCTTTCATAATATTATTCGAAATGCATCTGAATAGGTGTGTGCCTAGGGGTTTTTATCGCCATAACATGGGCGTACACAATTTATTGCACTTTAATTACCTGTAACCATGCTAAATCGCTAGACACTGTTGATACAGATTCGTACATTGTTGTCCATAAATACAATAAAAACACACTATTAAGGATAATAGCGAATGAAATTTAAGCGCCTCGCGTGTGCGATAGCAATGGGTTTGGGTGGCTTCAGTGCCACAGGTTACGCAAATCAAATTACACCAGATTCCTCAGAAGTCATTACCAAGCTCAGTGCACAATCGCAATCAGTCCGTCTCGATTTTCAGAAATTCACCCTAGAGAATGGCTTGGAAGTTATATTCCACATCGACAATTCTGACCCTGTTGTAGCAGTTACACTGGCTGCTCATGTTGGTTCTTCGCGAGAAAAGCGAGGCCGTACAGGCTTTGCGCATTTGTTTGAACACTTACTCTTTTTAGAATCAGAAAATCTTGGCAAAGGTGGCCTGGACAAAATGAGTGCACGTATTGGAGGCTCAGGCGCCAATGGCTCCACGAGTCGCGATGTCACCAATTATATGCAAACGGTTCCTAACGATGCCTTAGAAAAAATGATTTGGGCAGAAGCAGACAAACTCGGTTATTTCATTAATACAGTGACAGACCCTGTATTAGCGAAAGAAAAAGAAGTGGTCAAAAATGAGAAGCGCCAACGTGTCGACAATAGACCTTATGGCCATATTTTTGATGTGATCAGCACGAATCTATATCCAGCATCTCACCCCTATAGTTGGTTGCCGATAGGCTCTCTGGAAGATTTGCAAGCAGCGACCCTTCAAGATGTAAAAGATTTTTATACGCAATGGTATGTGCCGAATAACACTACACTGGTGATCTCGGGCGATTTTGAGCCAAAACAAGCACGGCAGTGGGTAGAGAAATACTTCAAAGACATTCCAAAAGGCCCCGAAGTGCCTAAGCAGTTGAAGCGTAAAATTACACTAGAAAAAACCAAAAAGTTTTATCATGAGGACAAGTTTGCGACGCTGCCTCAGTTGACCCAAGTTTGGCCAACACCAGAAGAATTTCATCCCGATACTTACGTGATTGACGTGCTTATCAAGCTTTTAGTCGACTCTAAAGACGCGCCTTTGTACAACGAACTTGTTGAAAAACAAAAGCTCACATCAGGTATACAGTTGTTTGACTATCGTTCTGAATTGGCATCAGAGTTATTTCTCATGATAACCGCGTTTGAAGGCGTTGACCTCGATACGGTCCACAAGGCGATTAATCAAGGCTTTAAGCGTTTCGAACATGAGCGATTCACTGATGCAGATATTGAGCGAATCAAAGCGGGGCTTGAAACGGAATTTTATCAAAAACTTTCAAGCGTAGTGGGTAAAGGCGTACAGCTTGCCGATTACAACCTGCTTGCTGATGATCCCGAGATGATTAATAAAGAAATAGAGTTTATTCGCCAAGTAAGCAAAGAAGATATCTGGCGGGTCTACAACCAATACATTAAAGGCAAAGATTACATCTCGGCGAGCTTTGTGCCCCAAGGACAATTGTCGCTTGCGGTTGAGGGTGCAATGAAAGCAAATATCACTGAAGAAAAAGTGGTGATGGGCCAAGAAGCGAAGTTTGATACAGCTCAGAAAAAGGCGTACGAGAAAACGCCTTCAAGTTTTGACCGTTCTGTTGAGCCGCCTTATGGCAAAATGCCTGTTGTGCCTGTGCCCGATGTAAAACAGTCTGTTTTAAGTAATGGTATTCAGGTGTCTTCTATCTACTCAGATGAAGTGCCGCTAGTGGAATTCAAGCTGCGTATTGAAGGTGGCATGTTGTTCGATGCGCATGAAAAATCGGGTACTGCGAACTTGCTCGCTGATATGCTAAACCGCGGCACTGCGTTGATGACACCAGCTGAATTGGAAAAAGCGATTAAACAACTGGGCTCCAAAATCGATGTGTTTGCGTCAGAAGAGTCTGTAACGATTAACGGTAGCACGCTTGCTCGGAATTTTGATGCAACGATCGCGTTAGTGACACAGATGTTGCTGCAACCAAGATGGGATGAGAATGAGTTTGCCCTCGCAAAAAGCGCAGCATTGAGTCAGATTCAACAGCGACTCAGTGATCCACAAGCAATCGCTGAATTAAAAATGAAGGAAGTAATCTATTCAGCGGATCACCCATTGCGATATTCACTGATTGGCACTGATGGCAGTGTGCAACAAATCACACTTGATGACCTAAAAGCATTTCACCGTGAAAAATTTGCTCCACAGCTTGCAAGCATTAATGTGGCGGGTGCAGTTGATCATGAACGCGTAGTAAAGTCATTATCGCAATTAGAACAGTCTTGGACTAAATCGGCAGTATCTGCGCCAACCGTTGCGATTCCTGACATGCCACAAAAAGCCAGCGTGTACTTCTATGACATGCCTGGGGCGAAGCAATCTACTTTGTATATTGGTCACCCTGCATTGTTGGCGAGCGACAACGACTTTTATCGTGCGTTGGTGATGAATTACATTTTAGGTGGTGGCAGTTTTGCTTCTCGCTTAACTCAAGAACTCCGTGAAGGAAAAGGCTACACATACGGCATAGACTCTGGCTTCGATGCAACCCAAAATTCGTCATTGTTTACCATAAATACAAGTGTCAGAACGAATGTGACCTATGAGGCACTCGCGTTGATTAAACAAATTGTGGAGCAATACAGTACAACCTTCACAACCGCAGATTTAGCCACAACTCAAGAGTATTTTATAAAGAGTAATGCGCGCCGTTTTGAAACCCTGTCAGCAAAAATTGGTGTTTTAAAAAATATGAACATGCTGGATTTACCGACAGATTACGTACAGCAAAGAGCAAAGCAAGTGCAGTCATTAACCGTAGCTGATGTACAAACACTTGCGCGGGAAAATATTCACCCAGATAAGCTAGTGTATATAGTGGTAGGGGATGCGCAAACGCAACTAGCGGGCCTGTCTAAGCTGGGTCTAGGTGAGGTTGTTAAGTTAAATTAAATCGTATGAGCGGCGTGATAAAAATTCGCGTCGCTCATTTTTAACCCTTGCTAGGCGAGTTCTTCAGCTACTTCTACCACTTTTTGTCGCAACCAGATATGGCTTACATCTCGGTGTAAAAGTGGCGACCAAATCATGTCGAGCTCGAAAGGCGGGATAGGGAATGGTGGTTCAAGTATGGTTAGTCCAGGATCGTCTTGATATATTTTCGCAGCCTTTGATGGCAGTGTGGCAACGAGGTTTTGCTCTTTTGCTAAGTGAATTGCGACGTGATAGTTACGTGTAAACGTTGCAATGTTCCGATGTTTACCGAAATGCGCTAATGCTTCGTCTACCCAGCCTAATTTTTGTACGTCCTTGGGATCCATGCCCACACCCACACCAAAGCCGGTTTTACTGACCCATATATGCCGCGCTTGAAGGTATTGCTCCAAATTAAAGTTGTTCTGAATAGGATTGTCTGACTTCACTAAACAAGAGAAGCTATCCTTCCATATTCGCTTATGGTGAAAAGATTGTGGCAACTTTTCAAAGCGGTTTATAGCCATATCCACTTTGCCATTTTCCACGTCATGGAAGTTAACATCACTGGGGGTGAGAATATCCAGCGTAGTGTCGGGGGCTTCGGCATGGAGCTTGCTCAGAAGGCGTGGCGCGAGGGTGCTGGCCGCATAATCGCTTGCCATAATTCGAAATACGCGTTTACTACTTGCAGGCTCGAAGTCTCTATTCGGTGCCAGTGTTTCTTCTAGCGTCATTAGTACACCGCGAATTACCGGTTGCAATTCTAATGCGCGTTCAGTTGGCACCATGCCTTCACTGGTACGTACTAAAAGAGGATCGTTGAGAAGGTTTCTCAGCCTTTTCAGCCCGTTACTCATCGCTGGCTGAGTAATACTGAGCTGGTTTGCAGCTTTGGTTACGTTGCATTCGCGTAACAAGGTATCGAGATAAACGAGTAGGTTTAAATCAATTTTGTTTATGTTCATTACTTGCTGCCATTTTTATTATTTATAGTGATTGTAGCGTAACTTATACGATAGAAACACACTACCAAAGATGTATGAATCTTTGTTCTTGAGGATAAGGGTAAACTTGTTTGTATTCGCCTTGCTTGATTTTTTGTTGTGCAAGGCGCCAATACTGCGCTGTGGTAAGTTCCTGATGATATTTCAAAAACACTTCCTTATGCGCTAAATTAGGTAATACGAATGTAGTCAGCTGTGCTGGAAAGACATCGTTAGGTGCAACAGAAAGCATGCTTTCATCAAAACCGTCAAAGTCTCTAAATTGCATGTCTGTGAGGTATTGTACTTCGTCGTAATCGTAGAACACCACGCGGCGGTGTTTTGTGACTCCGAAATTTTTTAGCAACATGTCTCCTGGGAAGATATTGGCAGCGATCATGTCTTTGAGTGCTTGGCCGTATTCTCGAATAGCTTGCTCAGCTCGTTCGGAGTCTACTTCCTGAAGATACAGGTTGAGAGGCGTCATTCTGCGCTCAATATACAGATGTTTGATAATGAGCATGTCATCTTCTATGCGCATTGAATTGGAGATACTATTTTGTAGGGTGTGAAGCAACTCCTCACTAAAACAGCTCAAGGGTAACGCAACATTGGAATATTCTAGTGTGTCAGCCATTCTCCCGACGCGATCGTGTCGCTTTACTAATTGGTACCGCTCTAGCACGGTTGAACGACCAAAAGGCTTACTGGAACCGAACTTGTCACGAATGACTTTGAATACGTAAGGAAATGAAGGTAAGTTTATAACCATCATGACCATACCGGGCGTACCTGCTGCCAGCTCAAAGCGTTCGTTTGAATGCTTCATATGCTCTAACAATTCACGATAAAACTCTGTTTTACCTTGTTTATGAAAGCCAATTGCGTTGTAAAGTTCAGCTTTTGTCTTCCCTGGCATCAGTTGATTTAAAAAGTGTACAAGTGCAGAAGGTGCGTGCGTTTGCACCATAAAGTAGGCGCGGGCAAAGCCAAATATAACGCGCATTTGAGATGAACGCGTAAGCAGTGCATCTATGTACAAGCCTTTGCTTTTATTGTGTAAAACAGCGATGACGAAGGGTTGTGAGCCTGCTGCAGAGACTATTCTACCTACAATGTAAGCAGCTTGACCGCGATAAAAAGGCGCTTGTAAGATATCAAAGCGCATTTGGTGGCTTTTTACGTGTGTTTCCGGCGCTTGCTTAATAAACGCTTTCATTAATAAGCGAATATCCCTGTCTAAATTCGCAAATTCACAACCAAATTCAAATTGAGTGATGATTTGTCTAATCGTCGGTTTAAGGCCATCTATGACGGGAAAATAACTCCGATATTCCGCCTCAACTGGTAATGCCGGTGCATCAGCAAGGGTCGCTTGTACAAAGATAAAATCGTTATTGTAGTATTTACGCTCGAACAGGCGACAAAACACTGAATTATAAAATGTTTCTGCTAGTTCGGCTTGTGGGTGAAAGAGTAAAAATTGTTGGTAACACGACTTTGTGTTGGTCCAAAGCGTCGGCTCTGATGCAGGATCGCTGACGCGTGTTTGCAGTGCTTCAACAGTCTCATTGACACGCGCATCGTAATAGCTAATACGAAGACTCGCTATTTCTCGCATTAATGCCCAATCACGTGTTGCGAAAGCTTGAGGTGCTTGCGCTGTGATTGATTGAAACAGTTTGTAGTGATTAGAGAAACCGTTAAGAATTTGCTGAGCGATTGCCTGCGCGTACACGTCCTTTTGCCTATAGAGTCTATACTCTAAGCCAGATTAAGCGATGGGTCTTTGTAAAAGCAAGTATTATTGGAACTTTTCCAAGGACTTTTGGAGCGAAGCCAAGCTACTCTCAGACTCTTTAATACGTTGTGTGTAACGCTTGTCTATGTTCTTGATGTTTTCTTTCACTTCTACTTTAAGTGCTTTTCGTTCTTCATCTGACATGAGACGTTCAAGTCTTTGCTCTTGCTCGAGGGTCCTAGCACTGCGTTCGCGTTTTAACACCACTACTTGATGCTTAGTACTGCGAATTTGCAGTTCAATACTCTCACGCTTGCGTTCCTTCTCTAGTTGCGTCAAAGGCTTAGAGAAATCCTCTTTAGGGGCTTTGAGATTAGGGTTAGAATGTTTGACTTCCAATTCTTGCGCGTTGTTGTCGCAAGGGAATTGGCTGAAAACAGTCCCTTCCGATGTTTGGCATTTGTAGATAACTACATTGGCAAATGTGGTTGTGGACAAGGTTGCGCATAGCGCGCAAATCCCCATTTTAAATGCAAGTAACTTAGTCACTGTGCTACCTCGTTATTATTATTCCTCTCATTCCTCAGTTCAAATATAGATTAACTGAAACTGAATGTCACGGACGTAGTAAAAAGGTATTAAAAACAGGTAAATGGTAAGCGCGACTATTGAGCGTTAAAACGTTTGAGTTGTTTGATGCCTTGAATTAAGTAGGGCACATTGAGTTCTTGGTCTACGCTAAAGCCTTCACTCGCAGAGATATGTTTGAAGCTACCATCGCTAGAAAGCAAGGTGATTCTATCTTTACTTAATGCGATGAACACACCATGCGAATAATTGACATCAGCAAAGCGCTTTTCGCCAATCATGTTGTTCGCAATAAGTGCGCTTTGCGCCAATTCAGGGCATTGCCAAAACTCACTGAGTACCGTTGCAAGAATATCTTGTGGTTGGACGATATGAGTCACCGAATTTAGTCGTGGTGCAGTAGACCACAATTGATTGATTGTGGTGATTTGTTCAGTTGTTCCGCTGTGTGTAGTGAATGCAAATACTAATGTGTTTGAGCGCGCTTTCTCTTGTGAGTCCAAACTCACATTTACCAAGGCATTTTCATCATTGTGAATGAAATCATATCCCTTTAGAGAAGTGCGTAAAGTAATAGGGGCGCGGCGCCACAGTGGGTCGATGCTGTCCTTTTGCATGCTTGCGCGGTAGTAGCTTGGCAGGCCATACAACGCATTAAAAACAGTATCTTGTTGATCCGAAGGGTGCAAGATAGGACCTACGAGTCTCATCTCGTCGGTATTTTTAACAAATGTATCGAGTCCGTCTTGGCTACTAAACAATCGGATGTCTATACCTGTGGTTGTTTCGTTAATTTCACAGCTAGGCAGTGTCGCTGGCATAACAAAACTCACTGTGGGTGAATTGACACTCACAGCTCTGGCTTGCTCATAGCGTTCTAAATCGAGTAGATCATGCTTCGCCAGCAGTGCTTTCGCTGTTGTTGGGTATGACAGCGGCAACATATTGTCTTGCTTGGTTATATCGAATTTTAATTCGGCATCAGCCCAAATATGAATACTGTGACTCATCGCGAAGCACAAAACGAGTACACCAGAGATTTTTTTACCAAAACGGTGGCGTTTGAGCTCGCCTAGGTGATGCCATGCGTAATTACTGACTAATAACTGGTAGCCAAGAATCATCATGATGATGGCTAATACTAACAAGGTAGAGAGAGCTGGAGTATTGCTAACATTACGCCAAAAAAGCGACAGTATCTCTCTTAGTGAATCATAATTCAGATGATAGCCAAGGTTGTAGTACACAAAGGCATCTACAGCTAGCAGTGTCATTCCCGCAGTCGCGAGAATCGAGGCCATCCCCCTGATGTGCCTTGGATAGGGGAAGACTAAAGAAAGCGGAAATATGGTGAGCACGAAGGCTAAAAAGGTGATGAAAGCCGTATGACTTAGCCAGGTGATAATCATATAAAACGTACCGATGGCACTTGTTGGCAAGGCATCAGCGAATAAATATGGCAAGCTCACGAGCAACGCAAGAATGATATTGGCTAGTGTGAACCAATGGCCCCAAGCCAGTAGTTGACTGGCTTTTGACGAAAATTGGTTTTGCGTTGCTAGATTCATCAAACTACTTGATTGAGTCTGTTAAAGCATTGGCAAAGTTTTGGGCGACTGACGTTCTTTTTGCTTCAGGCACATGCTCTTTAATAATATGCGTGATAGTATTGCCAAGACACATCAGGCTTAAATCAACCGGTGCATTTTTGTTGGCAAGAACAGCAATAAGCTGGTCCACAAGTTGTTCTACTTCTTCATTTTTGTATTTAGATAACGCTGGCATCGGTGGATTCATTACTGATTTATATATGTCCTTGTATTTTAACACCGTAGGAGTGAAAAACAAAGATGACGACCGAGGTTAAGAAGCTGGTTGTACATTACGTAGATAAAGAAGATGAGAATACCCAAATTCACTTGCGTAATGACGAAATGCCTATCAATGAGCGTGTTAATATATTTATCGAGCAATTGCACCATGCCTACAACGGTAAACCTGGTAAAGGGTTTTGTGCGTTTAGCCCAGAGAAAAACAGTGTTGTTGCAAGCTCAATGCAAAGTTATCGCAATAACGAGATGGGCTTTTGGCATGTTACTGAAAAAGCAGCTGAAGTATTAAAAGAAGAGCTAGATAAGTATGCTTTTAATGAAACTGGTTATCTTATTTTTTGCCATTATCAGTATGTCGCGACAGATTACATCTTAATTGCGCTTATTAATATCAAAGAACATTACAGCATCACATCAGAATTAGACTTGGCTTCCTCTCGTCATTTGGATATTACCCGAATGCAGCTCGCCGCACGTATCGATTTGCAAGCGTGGGACACCCAAGCCGATGAAAATCGTTATATCTCGTTTATCAAAGGTCGTGCCGGACGTAAGGTCGCAGACTTCTTTTTAGATTTTCTTGGTTGTGAAGAAGGCATCGATCCTAAACAGCAAAGTCGTTCAATGCTGACAGCGGTTGAAGATTATTTGAGTGACCAAGGCTTTGATAAATCAGAAAAGGATGAACGTCGTAAAGAAGTGTTCGAATACTGTAACGATAGAATCAACAGCGGTGAAGACGCAAACCTTGAAGAAATCGGCTCTGTTATTTCAAAAGATGACGAAACCAGCTTTAACGATTTTTATCAGCAGCAAAATTACGATATAGCAGAGTCATTTCCAGTTGATAAAAAAACCGTTACAGGGATGGTTAAGTTGTCAGGTATGGGTGGCGGCGTGAGTGTAGGCTTCGAGCGTAAGCATCTCGGTGAGCGTGTTATTTACGATCCGGTAAATGACACTCTGACGATTAAAGGCGTACCACCTAATCTTAAAGATCAATTAGACCAACTCGATAAAGCGTGAGTTTAATGCTTTGCGTTCTGAGGTAACAATTAAAGAGGGTATACGCCCTCTTTTTTTGTGCAGGAACAAAAGATGACAGCCGATTGGTCCGTTTATCCAATAAAAAAAGCCGCTAAGATAGCGGCTTTTTATATGTTGTACCGAGCGTTACTCTTCAGTCACTGCTTCGGAGGCTGGCTCCGATACAATGTCTGCTTTGGTAACACTTGGTATCGCAGCTTGAGCATATGCATGACCAACAGGTGCAATTGAACCAGGCTTTTGAGCGCTGTATTGCACGGCAACACGTTGTTCCACGCTCATCACTGTTGGTGGTTGTGTCGATGCTACCAGAGCGACTGCTTTTGGTTGCGTCATAGGTGCACTTGCAAAGCCATTGCCATTACTCACTGTTTTGTTCTGAGCTACTTCTGGTTGTTCAACAGCTTCAGTGATCACTTCCGGTTGCTGAAGCTCAGCATTTTGCTCTTGAACCACTTCGACTGTTTCTTCAACACTATCAGCAGCTACCGTATCTGCTGCCTCGGCTGCATCACGTGGTGCTAATTCAACAACCTCGTCTTCGTGTGCTGACTCGTCTCTTGACTCGTCTGCTGAGTTTGTCTCAGTTTCAACATTTTGCTCAGCAGGTTCTTCAACTTGAGTTTGCTCAGAAGCTTCCGCTACCACAACCTCAGTTGTTTCCTCAGCCACAGGAGATTTCGTTTCTTCTACAGCTTCTTCAGAACCAGTCTCGTTTGCTACTGTGACTTCCTCAACAGTTGTCGTTTCAACTTCAACTACTTTCTGAGGCTTTTCTGCCTGTTGAGTCGTAACTTCATTTTCGTGGCCATCAGCCGTGACATCAGCGACAGGTTGTTCCTGCTTAGCTTCTTCAGCCATTGCTTGGTCAGCGACTGGTACAAACGCAGCTTTCTCACCTTCGTTGTCTTGTTTATCACGACGACGACGTTGGCCAGCAGCGCGTAAGTGTCTAGGTGAGCGGCGAGTGCGCGTGCGACCTTCTTTTTCACCTTCTACTTGCTCTTCGTTGCTTTGCGCTTCAGAGTTTTCTGTCTCATCTTGGATTTTGATGTCGTCAACAGATTCTTTTTTCTTACTCGGTGTTTTAGCTGGTTTTGATTCAGCTTGTTTTTGTTCAACAGCCGCCTCAGGAGTTTCTGTAACTGCATGAGTTGGTTGTTCAACGGTCACTTCAGCATCAACTTGTGGAGTAAGTTCTTGCTCAGAGCCCGTATTTTCAACGCGTACTTTCTTACGTAAGTTACGACGCTGACGACGTTGCTTGGGCTTTTTAGGCTCTTGCTGCTCTTCTTTTACTTCAACCGCTGCATCAGAGGTCGTTGCTTCAACCACTTCATTGGTATTGCGGTTGTCACGACGACGATTTTGCGAACGGCGACGCTTATTACGATTGTCTGAGCGCTCGTTATTAGAACGGTTTTGCTCGTTAGACTCGTTTGCATCTTTTTCTTGCTTATCGTCTGTATTTTTCTGGTTTTGACCGCGACCTTTATTGCGTGACTGATTGTTACGGCGGCGTTGGTTGTTATTGCGACGACGATCACCTGAACGACAATCTTTGTTGTCATCTTTTTTCTTTGTTTGCTCTTGCTCTTCATCACCGGCAAACAAGCTCTTCAACCATTTACCAATACGGCTAAGTAAACCTTCTTCAGTCTTCGCTGGCGCTTGCTGTTGCTTTTGCTGTGCAACAGGAGCAGGCTCTTTTGGCATTACCACGCCTTTAAGCACAGGCTCTTCACGCTGGGGGGCAACAGGTGCACGTGAGTACTCTATGGCCTCTGGCTCAGGCTGAACAATTTGCTCGTAGCTTGCAGCTTCCAGAGTCTCATCTTTACGTAAACGCACAACTTCGTAATGCGGTGTTTCCATGTGTTGATTTGGAATGATCACCACATCACAGTTATGGCGCTTTTCGATGCGTTGCACACTGCGTCGTTTTTCATTCAACAAGTAGGCACCTACCGCTACTGGTACTTGCGCATTTACTTGTGACGTATTGTCTTTTATCGCTTCTTCTTCGATAAGACGAAGGATAGACAATGCAATCGACTCATTCGAGCGAATGGTGCCTTGGCCGCTACAACGAGGGCAGGTACCTTGACTTGCTTCACCTAATGACGGACGTAGGCGCTGACGCGACATTTCCAACAGGCCAAAGCGAGAAATTTTGCCAATTTGAACGCGAGCACGGTCTTGACGTGCAGCATCTTTAAGGCGGTTTTCAACTTCACGTTGGTGGCGTGGTGGCGTCATATCGATAAAGTCGATTACGATTAAGCCACCTAAGTCACGCAAACGAAGTTGGCGAGCGATTTCATCGGCCGCTTCCAAGTTTGTGTTTAACGCCGTTTCTTCGATATCGCTACCTTTAGTCGCTTTTGACGAGTTGATATCGATTGAAGTAAGCGCTTCTGTTGGGTCGATTACGATAGAACCACCCGAAGGCAAACGCACTTCACGCTGGAACGCTGACTCAATCTGGCTCTCAATCTGGTAGTGCGTGAACAGCGGTACATCGTTTTGATACAGCTTTACACGATTCATGAAATCAGGGCGGAAACGCTCAATATGCGCTTTCGCTTCTTCAAACACGCGAGGTTTATCGATAAGAATTTCACCGATGTCACGACGTAAGTAATCACGGATGGCACGGAAAATAACGTTACTTTCTTGGTGAATTAAGAAAGGTGCTTTACCGCTGTCAGCTGCATCTTTGATTGCTTGCCAATGAACAAGTAGGGCACGTAAATCGTACTCTAGCTCTTCAAAAGATTTACCGACGCCTGCTGTGCGCACAATAAGGCCCATGCCTTTAGGAAGTTCTAAACGGCTCAATGCTTCTTTAAGGTCTGCGCGCTCTTCGCCTTCGATACGGCGAGAAATACCGCCTGCACGAGGGTTGTTTGGCATCAGCACAAGATAGCTACCGGCAACAGAGATAAAGGTCGTCAATGCCGCGCCTTTTTGGCCGCGCTCTTCTTTATCAACCTGAACGATAACTTCCTGGCCTTCTTTAATGACGTCCTTGATATTTGGGCGACCACTAAACGTGTAGCCATCAGGGAAGTAAGTACGAGCGATTTCTTTAAGTGGTAGGAAGCCATGGCGTTCAGCACCATAGTCCACAAAAGCGGCTTCTAGAGAAGGTTCGATACGGGTAATTTTACCCTTATAGATGTTTGCTTTTTTTTGTTCGTGTCCAGGGCTTTCGATGTCAAGATCGTACAGGCGCTGGCCATCAACCAGTGCAACGCGCATTTCTTCTTGCTGCGTCGCATTGATTAGCATGCGTTTCATATTGTTACTCTTAAATTCTTTACATAGTGCCAGACCTACTGTGGTCTTTCGGCGCTCTTCTTATGTTTAAGGTGCAGTCTCACGACTGGGCTTTTAACGAAAAAGCTTAACGTTTTTGTTTACTTTGGGGTGTATTGGCCTTGCTTGTTCAAGCAGCACAACACCGAAGTTTGGTGCGGATAATCTAATGTCATTACCCGCTTTGCAAGCCAAAGCAATTGTCGTTCACCGAGACACCAACAAGGTGGTCGATAGCATTATGATTCTGTTTAATTAAAGGCAGTTTGCAAAGGCGCTATTGATAGCAATGTAACCGCGGCAAAATACCAAATGTTCTATTATTCGTTTCCTATAAAGCCCTTATGGGCAGATCACCTCTTGCGGTGGCAGTATTACTCACAATCTATTACGCGCATTGCTCGCAACTGCTCTCACGTGGTTTCTGGAAGATAAAGCTGTGGAAATACGAGCTCGAATCTGTATGATCGCCTTTCCCAGAATGTGTTGCACGCAAGTTTTGGCCAAAGCCAAAGGTGATGTAAAATCCTATGTTATACACAGGTTTTACAAGGGCGATTATCCCACTAAAACCTCTGCATAAGCAACTAAATTATGACTCAAATCAGTGATTAGGCAATGAAAGAGACAATTGGCACCCAGGTTTGCTTTGTAACCGTTGATGAAGACTACAGCGGGCAACGCATTGATAACTTTTTAATAACCAAACTAAAGGGTGTGCCTAAGAGCGCGGTGTACCGAATTTTGCGCAAAGGTGAGGTGCGCGTTAACAAAAAGCGTGTGAAGCCCGTTTATAAGCTGCAAAGTGGCGACATGATCCGCATCCCGCCCATCAAAATAGCAGAGCGCGAAGAGCAACACATTCCAACTAATTTGGAAAAAGTGAGTAAGCTTGAAGACGCTATTTTATTTGAGGACAAGTACCTGATTGTTATTAATAAACCTGCAGGTATGGCGGTTCATGGTGGCAGCGGTTTGAGTTTCGGCTTGATTGAAGCCTTGCGTGCTCTTCGACCCAATGACAAGAATCTTGAATTAGTGCATCGTCTTGACCGCGATACTTCCGGTTGCTTACTCATCTCGAAAAAACGTTCTGTACTAAAATCTCTACACGAACAACTGCGTGAAAAGACGATGGAAAAGAACTATTGGGCACTCGTATCAGGACAGTGGGATGCCAAAGTACGTAACGTCAACGAACCACTGAACAAAAATACCTTGCAATCAGGTGAGCGAGTGGTGCGTGTTGACCATGAGCGCGGTAAAGCGTCGCATACGCGTTTTCGTGTATTAGAACGTTTTGAAGGTTGCTCTTTGGTGCAAGCATCACCGGTTACGGGCCGTACACACCAAATTCGTGTGCATACTCAGTGTAAAGGTCATCCGATTGCATGTGATGATAAATACGGTGACCAAGCATTCGATGCACAAATGCGCGCATCGGGATTAGGGCGTTTATTCCTTCATGCTCGCGAATTACGTTTCTTCCACCCCAAGAATGAAACAACAATGGCGCTGGAAGCACCTTTAGATGCTGCATTGGAGAATTGTTTGGAACGCTTGCGTGAAAATAGCTAATAAGCGAGTACTTATTTTCGATTGGGATGGCACCGTCATGGACTCGGTGCCGAAAATCGTCGCGACGCTGCAAAGTGCTGCGCGAGCGTTGCGCATTCCAGAACCAGACGAGCACAGTGCAAAAAACATCATTGGCTTGAGTTTAGATACAGCGATGGAAACGTTATTTCCAGAGCATGCAGAATTTCATGACGCCCTAACACAAGGTTACAAGCATCATTATCTGTCAGTAGATACGACTCCGACGCCCCTGTTTGCTGACGTCGAATCCACACTTATTACGTTGAAAGCCAAAGGCTACTTGCTGGCAGTCGCCACAGGTAAAAGTAGAAAAGGCCTCGATAGACTGTTAGACGAGACTGGTCTGCATTCTTTATTTGATTTTACGCGTACAGCCTGTGAAGCCAAATCTAAGCCTCATCCACACATGTTAGAACAAATTCTCACGCATTTTTCTATAGGTGCCGACCAAGCGGTAATGATAGGCGACACGCAAATCGACATGCAGCTGGCAGCGAATGCCAACATGGATGCAATCGGAGTGACCTTTGGTGTGCACAGCCGAGAAGAATTAGCAGAATATAAGCCAGTTGTCACAGTGGATAGCTACAAAGAACTGCAGAGATTGTTCTAATTATTAGTGTCCAACTCAAAGCCGGTTTGCGCTAAGCGCTGTTAAAGCGCTAACGGGTCAATGCACCAATCAAGCAACATCTTGTTCAAACGTAACAGCGGTAAACCGACCAACGCATTTGGATCGTCGCCCTTTAGCGCTTCAAATAGACAGATACCCAGTCCTTCGCTTTTAAAGCTACCTGCACAATTTAGAGGTTGCTCTTTGGCGATGTAGTTACTGATTTGTGCGTCTGTTAATTGACGAAAATAGACCTCAAAGGGCTCCACGATGACTTCATTTTTCCCTGTTTCAAGGTCTAAAAGAGCCAAAGAGGTTAAAAATACAACTTTTTCGCCACTGAACCGGGCCAATTGCTTATGTGCGTTTTCCGCTGTGTGGGGCTTCCCCAGTATTTCTCCTCGGTGCAGCGCCACCTGATCGCTCCCGATCACAATCCCAGAGTTGTATAAAGTGTGCGCAACCTTCGCTTTTTCTAGAGCCAGTCTGAGCACTAATTGTTGAAGTGTTTCATTTGGAAGAGGGGATTCGTCAATATCTGGAGCAAAATGACTAAATTCAGGGATAATTTTTTTTAATAATTGCTGCCTAAATGGCGAACTTGAGGCTAAGATAAAAGCTGTTTTCATTGCCCGATCATCGAATTGTTAAATGTCGACCCTAGAATAAGGCGCAATCGGGCGAAAAACAAAAGGAAAGTCGAATTTTATTTTGACTCTAATGATAACTATCTATATGATGCAGCCCCTATGCAAAAGGTGAAGATTCCCGTCACCCTTGATCCGGGCAGAGCAGCACAACGCAAGTTAGAATATGACGGCGTTGTAATGTTTGACGAACTTTCTCGTTTCGAGCAAGTTGTGCTGGATGAAAGTGGTGAAGTAGCGGTAAAAATTCATTGCAAGCAAGACCAACAAGGTTTAACAGTGCTCACTGGGACTATTAAGACCCGAGCCACTCTTGTTTGTCAGCGTTGTAATGAAGAGTTTGGGTTGGATTTGGAGCAAGACTTTGCGTATACGCCGGTTGGCATGGGTGCAGAGTCCGATCATCTCCCTGATTACTACGATGTGGTGGAGCTTGATGAGAACGGGGAAGTCAATCTTCGACAATTAGTTGAAGATGAATTGATTTTAGCCATTCCTATCGTGCCTATGCATGACGAAGCATCTTGTCGTTACTCAGAGCAACAAAAAAGCTTTGGGAAAATCGATGAAAAAGATGAAAAACCAAATCCATTTGATATTTTGAAACAACTTAAGAAAGATTCTTAGGAGAAGGCTCATGGCGGTACAAAAAAGCAAAAAGTCTCGTGCAAGACGTGGTATGCGTCGTTCACACGACGCGATCAGTGGTCCAGCTCTAACAGTTGATAAAGTGACTGGTGAAACTCACCGTCGTCACCACATCACTGCAGACGGCTACTACAAAGGCGTTAAAGTAATTTCTAAATAAGAGATTGCTTTATGCAGCGCAGTCTAACCATTGCGTTAGATATGATGGGGGGCGATTACGGCCCCCGTTCATCTATCCCAGCCGCAGTAGAAGCGGTTCACTTACATCCATCACTTACCCTGATCCTCTGTGGTAACGAAACGCTAATTCAAGAGCAGCTTTCGCAACTTGATGCGCTACAGCATCCACGATTAAAAATTCAACACTGCACCCAAATAGTCACTAATGCTGACGAGCCAGCTTATGCACTTCGTAATAAAAAAGATGCATCTATGCGTGTCGCGTTAAATTTGGTTAAAAGTGGCGAAGCACAAGCCTGCGTTAGTTCTGGTAATACAGGCGCATTGTTCGCTATGGCCCACTACGTGCTGAAAATGTTGCCCGGTATTAAGCGACCAGCACTTATCTCTTCAGTCCCCACAGAAACCAAAAATCCAGTGTATTTACTCGATCTTGGTGCTAACGTGCATTGTGACGCGCCGACATTATATCAATTTGGTTTGATGGGCAGTGTAGTGGCCAGAGAAGTGCAGGGGATAGCAGCACCTAAAGTAAGTCTATTGAATATTGGCTCCGAAGATATTAAAGGTCATGAAGGCATCAAGGCTGCGGCTAAATTGATGACTCAGTGCCCAGCAATTAATTACACAGGTTACAGTGAAGGGAGTGATATCTTCAGTGGAAAAGCCGATGTTATAGTCTGCGAAGGGTTCGTAGGTAACGTAGCGCTAAAAACCTGTGAAGGCATTGCCAAATTAATCATGCATAAGATGACTAAAGCCCTGAAAAAGCATTTACTTTATCGCGGTTTGGCTCTATTACTTATGCCTGTCATAAAAAAACTCTATAAAAAGGTGAACCCCGACCAGTATAACGGCGCTTCTTTGGTAGGATTGCGCGGTATAGTGGTTAAAAGTCACGGAAATGCATCTTCAAGTGCATTTCTAGCGGCAATTAATGAGGCTGTTAAGGAAGTGCAGCGGCAGTTGCCAGAGAAAATTCAAGCAGCCTTTGCTGAGAGTACTCCAAAGCAAGAAAAGATGGACTAGCACGTTCATTCCCACCTCATTAATGCCTGCTAAAATTCGCGAACATCGCTAAAACAATACGAAAGAGCAGCATATGTCTGAAAAAATCGCAATATTATTTCCCGGTCAAGGCTCACAGAGCGTTGGCATGTTGTCTGAGCTTCTTAATGAATCTGAGGTTGTAAAAGCGACCTTTGCAGAGGCATCAGAGGCATTAGGCTATGATTTAGCAGCATTAGTGCTAAACGGCCCTGAAGAAGAACTCAATCAAACACACCGAACTCAGCCTGCATTATTGTGCTCGTCTGTGGCAATTTTCCGTCACTGGCAACAAAATGCGCCAGAAAAAGAGCTGGTGTTAGCGGGGCACAGTTTAGGTGAATATTCTGCGCTTGTGTGTGCAGGTGTGATGAGCCTAGCAGATGGCGTGAAATTGGTTGAAAAACGTGGGCAATACATGCAGCAGGCTGTACCTGCGGGCGTTGGTTCAATGGCTGCTATCATTGGTCTGGATGATGACATCATCGCAAAAGCGTGTGCTGATAGCGCACAAGGCCAAGTTGTTGCGCCGGTGAACTACAATTCACCAGGTCAAGTGGTTATCGCGGGTAACAAAGAAGCGGTCGACCGTGCAAGTGAAGCATGTAAAGAAGCGGGTGCAAAACGTGCACTGCCACTTGCTGTAAGCGTGCCGTCACACTGTGAACTGATGAAACCTGCAGCTGAGCAACTTAAAGGTGACTTGGATGCATTGGCACTAAGCGCGCCGAATGTCACCGTGATCAACAACGTTGATGTTGCAGCTGAGCAAGATATTGAAGCAATTAAAGATGCGCTCGTGCGTCAGCTATACAGCCCTGTGCGTTGGACTGAAACAGTTCAAGCTATCGCCAAGATGGGCGTTACACAAAGCTACGAATTTGGTCCGGGTAAAGTATTAACCGGTCTTGTTAAACGAATTGACAAAAACGTCGCCTGCAGTGCTGTAAATGACAGTGCGAGTAGCGATGAAGCAAAATAAGAGAATCAATAATGGCTAATTTATTTTCCCTTGAGGGCAAAGTTGTACTTGTAACAGGTGCCAGCCGTGGAATCGGTAAAGCAGTTGCAGAGCAACTTGTCGCACAAGGTGCTAAAGTTGCAGGTACTGCAACAAGCGATGGTGGTGCAGAGAAAATCTCGGCTTATTTAGGTGAAAACGGCAAAGGTTACAAACTTAACGTAACTGACGCGGATTCAATCACTGAGACACTCGCGGCAATTAAAGATGATTTAGGTGATGTTGATGTACTGGTCAATAATGCTGGTATCACACGCGATAATCTTTTAATGCGCATGAAAGATGACGAATGGCAGGACATTATCGACACTAACTTGTCGTCAATCTTCCGTCTATCGAAAGCAGTTTTACGCCCAATGATGAAGAAAAAGTCAGGTCGTATTATTAACATTGGCTCTGTTGTGGGTACAATGGGTAATGCTGGTCAAGCAAACTACGCAGCCGCAAAAGCGGGCGTTATTGGCTTCTCGAAGTCGCTCGCACGTGAGGTCGCTTCTCGTGGCATCACAGTAAACGTTGTTGCACCTGGTTTTATTCAAACCGATATGACAGATGAGCTAACTGACGAGCAAAAAGCAGCGACGCTTGCAAATGTGCCAGCAGGTCGCCTTGGTCAGCCGAATGAAATTGCTGCGGCTGTGTGCTATTTGGCGTCTGACGCAGCAGCATACGTTTCGGGCGAAACGCTGCACGTTAACGGCGCAATGTACATGGTTTAAGGCTTTTTAAAAGCTGAAATAGGTCACAAAAAGTCGCATTTTTACATTGAAGTTTTTGTGATCTTGCTTTAAACATACTTGAAATCGCTATGAAAATGGGCGATAAAAGGTCAACTTTACATGAGTAGAGGTTTGACCAGACAAAAAACTCTGGGCAAATCCTTGAACAAGACAAATATGCTGCGTAAACTACGCCGCAATCTGAAAAAATAACGCAGTAGCGTTTAAATAAAGGAAAGAAGAATGAGCGACATCCAAGAACGCGTAAAGAAAATCATCGTTGAGCAACTAGGTGTTAAAGAAGAAGAAGTAAAATCTGAAGCGTCTTTCGTTGATGATCTAGGTGCTGACTCTCTTGATACTGTTGAGCTAGTAATGGCGCTAGAAGAAGAATTCGACACTGAGATTCCAGACGAAGAAGCTGAGAGATTCACTACAGTTCAAGCAGCTATCGACTACGTTACTGCTCACGCTGAGTAATCAACGCATTTCTTTAAGGGCAGCATCCGCTGCCCTTAGTCTATCTGAGACCCCATCTTTTATTCCCTTTTGGAGGACACCGTGGCTAAACGTCGAGTCGTAGTTACTGGCTTAGGTATGCTTACGCCGCTGGGTAATGATGTAGCGTCAACCTGGCAGGGCTTATTAAATGGACAAAGTGGCATTGGGCCAATTACCCATTTCGATACAACAGACTTCGGTACCAAGTTTGCTGGATTAATTAAAGATTTTGATGCCACTCACTACATGGCGAAAAAAGATGCAAAGAAAATGGATTTGTTTATCCAATATGGCATCGCAGCAGGTTTGCAGGCTCTTGAAGATTCCGGTCTTGAAGTGACAGAAGCAAACGCTGACCGTGTAGGTGTAGCAGTGGGCTCAGGGATTGGTGGATTATCACTAATCGAAGAAAACCATGAAAAGCTTTTAAATGTTGGGCCACGCAAATTATCACCGTTTTATGTTCCATCAACGATCATAAACATGATTTCAGGGCACCTTTCTATCATGAAGGGCCTGCGCGGACCGAACATTTCAATCGTTACAGCATGTACTACTGGCCTTCACAACATTGGTCACGCTGCACGTATGATTGCATACGGCGATGCGGATGCAATGGTAGCCGGTGGTGCAGAAAAAGCGTCTACGCCTATGGGCATGGGCGGCTTTAGCGCTGCACGTGCATTGTCTACGCGTAACGACAATCCACAAGCGGCATCACGCCCTTGGGACAAAGACCGTGACGGTTTTGTACTATCAGATGGTGCCGGTGTGGTTGTTCTTGAAGAATATGAAATCGCAAAAGCACGCGGTGCTAAGATTTATGCTGAGCTAGTAGGCTTTGGTATGAGTGGCGATGCGTATCACATGACGTCACCTCCTGAAGACGGCGCTGGTGCGGCTCTTGCTATGGCAAATGCTATCAAAGATGCAGGCATCAATGCGGAACAAGTGGGTTATATCAATGCTCACGGAACGTCGACACCAGCAGGTGATAAAGCTGAAACAAGTGCCGTGAAAAGCATCTTTGGCGCTGCAGCAGATAAAGTCATGGTTGGCTCGTCAAAGTCAATGATGGGTCACTTACTCGGTGCTGCGGGTTCAGTTGAATCAATCATTACGGTGTTGTCACTGCAAGATCAAAAAGTATCACCGACTATCAATTTAGATAATCCTGATGAGGGTTGCGACCTAGATTACATCGCGCACACAGCGCGTGACGTAAAACTAGATTACGCATTGTGTAACTCATTCGGTTTCGGTGGCACCAACGGTTCATTGTTGTTCAAAAAGATCTAACAATGAAATCTACTGCCTACCAGCGTAGACCTAGTAAGGCCTATGCTGGTAACATAAGCTCGGTTATGACCGAGCTTTTTTTATGACAAAAACAATTATAAACGGCAAGCCTTCCGGCGTAATAGACATCAATGACCGTGGTTTTAACTACGGTGATGGCTTTTTCACAACTGCGAAGGTGTCGTTCGGTGAAGTACAACTATGGCATTTGCATCACAAACGCTTAGAAGAATGCGCGCAGCGACTGGGCTTCGGTGATTTAAATTTCGCGGCGATTGAACAAGACATGGCAACACTGTTGTCTGGTGCGCCAGAGCAAGATGCAGTGCTTAAAATCGTAATCACGCGTGGCAACGGTGGTCGTGGCTACGCACCACCAAGCGATGTGGATGCAACGCGCATTATTCGGTTATTACCTTTCCCTGAAAACTATGCTCATCTCCCTAAGTCAGGGATGAGTTTATCAGTTGCAAAAACACGTCTCGCTCAACAGCCTCTTCTGGCTGGGCTTAAGACTTTGAATCGATTAGAGCAAGTGCTGGTCAAACAAGAAGCGGCTCAACAGCACAGTGACGATGTATTAGTCTTGGATACCAACGACAATGTTATAGAAACGTCCAGTGCCAACCTATTGATGTACCAGCAAGGTCAGTGGTACACGCCGAGTTTGCAACAAGCTGGCATTCAAGGTGTATTTTTGGCGCATTTGCAACAGCAGTTTGACATAGTTAGCCGTAATGTCTCACTGGCGGAGCTATTTTCAATGGAAGCGGTCTATTGCTGTAATAGTCTCATGGGGCTGGTGCCTATTTCGCGCATCGCTCACCATAATTACAACCTCGATGTAAGTCATAGTGTGTTGGCACAACAGGGATTATCTGTATGATTAAGGTTTTGGCGAGTGTGTTGTTACTCGCATTGGGCGTGTGTTCTTTCGGTTATTATCATCTCGAAAAAACCATGGAGGCGCCACTAGGTATTAACCAATCGCAATTGGTGGAGGTACCCAATGGCACAGGCTTCAATAAGCTTTGTCAGCAGTGGCTACAAAAAGGCTGGCTAGAAGACTGCTGGCGTTACCAGATTTTAGCAAAACTCGACCCAAGCCTTACAGACATCAAAGCTGGGTTATATGACATCGAACCGGGTACTGTGCTCGAAGCATTTCGCAAGATAAGCCTTGGACAAGAGCACGAGTTTAGCTTTACCATTATCGAAGGCGACAATCTACGCCAAGTACTCGCAAAATTGGCGCAAGCGCAGTACGTATCCAAATCAATAAAGTGGGGTGACACGTTTTTGGGCCAACCACTTAACGAGCAATTCGAAGGTAAACTGTTCCCAGACACCTATCACTATCATGCTAACGAAACGGCAGAGCAAATTCTCATGCGTGCCTACGATAAGATGGATCAGACATTGGCCGATGTATGGGCACAGCGTTCGGCACAAACTCCGTTAAACGATGCCTATGAAGCACTTATCTTGGCATCAATTATCGAAAAGGAAACAGGCGTCGCCTCAGAGCGACCTTTGATTGCATCCGTGTTTGTTAATCGCTTGAACAAAGGGATGCGCTTACAAACAGACCCAACCGTGATTTATGGTATTGGAGAGACATTCGATGGCAACATCACGCGTAAACACCTACGTGAAGTTACTCCATATAATACCTATAGAATAAATGGGTTACCGCCTACACCAATTGCCATGCCGTCGCACAAAGCGCTGCTTGCTGCGGTGCAACCGGCACAATCGGACTATTATTATTTCGTTGCCAAAGGTGATGGCAGTCATCAATTTTCAAAACGTCTTGAAGAACATAATCAAGCCGTTCGTCAGTATCAGTTAAAGAGTCGAAATGACAGCTAAATTTATTGTAATTGAAGGCCTTGAAGGCAGTGGTAAATCAACCGCTATGCGCGTGTGCGCACAGTTATTGACTAATAATAATAAAACATTTATCACGACACGGGAGCCCGGTGGCACGCCAGTAGCAGAGCAATTGCGAAGTGTTGTGAAAGAGTGCCAAGGTGAGCGCATTACCACGCAAACAGAGTTGTTGTTAATGTACGCAGCTCGCTCTCAGCTGTTAGCAAATGTCATCAAACCTGCATTGGACGAAGGTACTTGGGTACTGGGTGACAGACACGATTTGTCGTCTCAAGCCTACCAAGGCGGTGGTCGTCAAGTGGATGAAAAGGTCATGACTTTCTTAGCTGAATACGTATTGGCAGACATTCGTCCAGACCTCACTTTGTATTTGGATATCGACCCTGCCATAGGACTAGAGCGTGCCCGTGGACGAGGTGAACTTGATAGAATAGAGCAAGAGGATTTGAGTTTCTTTATCAGAACTCGTGAGCGCTATCTTGCTTTGGCGCACAATGATGCGCGCATAGTAGTGATTGACGCTAGTCAGCCAATGGCAGAAGTCCACGCAGCGATAACTGCGGCTTTGCAACAGTTCATAGAGAATAAGTAATGTTTCCTTGGCTTGCCTCACTCGTCGAACAATACGCCAATCAGCACCAGCAGAATCGGTTGCATCATGCTCATTTACTTTATGGCAAAGAAGGCACTGGTAAAAGAGCCTTAGCACAGAGCTTGTGCGAAGCTTTGTTGTGTGAACAAAGCGAGAAAATGCAACCGTGCGGTCGATGTAAAGGGTGTAAATTAAATCAAGCCGGTACACATCCAGATTTAATGATTATCAGTGATGAAGGTGGCAGTATTGGTGTGGATTCAATTCGCGCGATTGGCGACTTTATAGTTCATAGCGCGCAACAAGGTGGTGCGAAGTGTGTCATTGTTCCAGATGCGCAACGCATGACAGTAGCGGCGAGCAATGCCTTATTAAAAACACTGGAAGAACCCAACTCAGCTTGTTATATATGGTTATTGGCACCGGGTACAGCAAACTTGTCTGCCACCATATTAAGTCGTTGTGCAAAACAACAAGTGAACGTAACTGTGGGCCCTCAGCTACAGAATTGGCTTAAAGACAATGCCAGCGAGGCGCTTGGGTATGATTTTTCTGCCATGTACCACTCGCAACCATTGTTGTTACGTCACTGGCAAGAGAATGATGAGCTTGAGAAAATTCAGGCCCTGTATCAAGCTGTTTATAATGAACAAATAAACGCAGATGAGCAAAAGCTTGTTGATATTTTGACGCAAAACTCACAATATATTGCTATCTTTAGGCTGTTCATCAGCCAATACTTATTGCACAAATCTTATCAAGGATTAGCATTTGACGCATTAGAACGCTGTAATGCTCAATTAAAGCAGTTCAGTGAACATTTAGTGCAAACACCCGGGATAAATATGACTTTAGCACTGTCGCAATTATTACGTGTGCTAAAGCAAGAATTAGGATAACAAAGGAGCCGCTGTGCAAGAGCTACTTGTCGAATTAGACGATCTAGACGAACTATATCGCTGTTATATGCCTTACCTGAAAACAGGCGGGTTATTTGTGCGTACAAATATGAATTATGAGATGGGTCAATCACTCGCACTACGCGTGACGCTGCCTGATTCACTTGAAGATGACGTCGTGACCGGTAAAGTAGTGTGGGTAACGCCAATTGGTGCACAAAGTTCCAACCCACCAGGAATTGGTATCGGTTTTATTGATGATAAAGCGCATTTGAAAGATAAAATCGAAAAAATGCTGGGCACTATGTTAAACTCAGGCCATCCAACGTACACCATGTAAGGCGCTTGCGCCTTACCGCCAACTTGCAGTAATTCATGATAGTAGACTCCCATTGCCACCTAGATAGGTTGGAATTTGACAAATTAGACACGGATTTGGCGGGCGTGCTTGAACACGCACGTGCTAAAGATGTTGAACATTTTTTATGTGTGAGCGTAACACTGGACCAGTTCCCAGGTATGCTGGAGAAAATTCAGCAGTTTAATGATGTATCGGCATCATGTGGCGTGCACCCGCTGGACCAAAAAGACGCACTTGATATCGATTTGCTCAGAAAGCTTGCTGTACATGAAAAAGTTGTGGCGATTGGTGAAACAGGTCTTGATTATTACTACAGCGCTGAAACGAAGCCGGTCCAACAAGAGAGCTTCGTGGGACACATTCAAGTTGCAAATGAACTCAACAAACCGCTGATTATTCATACTCGAGATGCACGTGAAGACACCATTAATTTAATGCGCGAACATAAAGCGCAGCAGTGTGGTGGCGTATTACATTGCTTCACTGAAGACTTGGATATGGCGACAAAGGCCATGGACATGGGCTTCTATATTTCAATCTCAGGTATTGTTACTTTTAGAAATGCTGAGCAGCTGCGCGATGTGGTTAAACATGTGCCGTTAAATCGTTTGCTTATTGAAACCGATTCACCCTATCTAGCGCCGGTTCCTCACCGAGGCAAAACAAATCAGCCAGCCTACGTACAAGACGTTGCCTATTACATTGCTGAGCTTAAAGGCATCAGCTATAAAGAGCTGGCAATGGCAACAACCGATAACTTTTATCGTTTGTTTAGCGGCATTAAAAGGCGTTAATCAACAATGGGCCTTGGATTGTGACAGATATTCCTCTGCTACTGCTTGGCCCAGTTATTCGCCGTGCTGAATCTAACCTTATTCGTATACAGGTTGCGACGTCAGCAGAGATTAACCCACGTATTGAACTTGTTGGGGTTAACGCCCATCAACAAAGTTACCTGAGCCGTCTTGGCGACAAACTTTTTCTCTATAGTTGCACTTTGCACCCCGCTGAAGGCCAATTTCCATGTGATGTACCTCTGAGTTACCGTTTATTCGATGCTGATGAAGCCATTGATTTGAGTGACGTGTGTTACCCCAGCTGTGAGCTTCCTAGTTTGCTGGTACCAAAGCAATTACACAGCGTATTGCATGGTTCTTGCCGAAATCCACATCATTACAGCGACGATGCTCTGATACAGGCAGATAAGCTGATTGAGCAATCGCTTGCGGCTGTTGATTTAGCGCAACGAGCGCAGCTTCTTATTATGTCGGGTGACCAAATCTATGCAGATGATGTCGCCGGACCCATGCTCCTGGCGATATATGAACTGATCGATAAACTGGGTATTTATAAAGAACAAACACCCTTGGTTTGCAGTGGTAGTGATATTCAAGCAACCCTATACAAGCGCGCTGAAATCCTACCAAAAACGCCATGGCAGGAATTATCTAAATGGCACACAGGCTACTGGCTGCGCAAAGATGAACCCCACTTCAGTAGTGTCAAAAGTGCCAATCATTTGATTCATTTCGAAGAGTTTATTGCTCTGTATCTGCTGAGCCTATCAGCCACTGCTTGGCAACTTATTGATCTTAAGAAGTACGCACTCGAATCTGGGCATCCGCATAAAGGGCAGTTTGAAGCGGAACTTACACACCTTAGTCGTCTGGCACAAACACAAAAACATGCAAGCAGACTCATGGCTCATGTTAGTACCTTGATGATTTTTGATGACCATGACGTTACCGACGATTGGAATCTGACAGCGAACTGGGAGCAAGCCGTCTACACCCATCCTACAAGCAGTGGCATCATTCGCAACGCGATGCTCTCTTACGCTCTGTTCCAAGGGTGGGGCAACACCTCAAATGAACAAAATTGGCCGTTTTTTTCATTGCTAGACAAGCATTTGGTCAATCAGCAATGGCAACTAAAAAGTGCGTCTAAAGCGGTGTTTGATTACGACTATTGGCATTTTGAATTGGCGACGTCCCCCAATGTGGTGGTGCTTGATACCCGAACTCATCGTTGGCGCAGTGAACAAGACTTTAATGAACCTTCTGGGCTGCTCGATTGGCAGCGCTTGTTAGAACTTGAGAATACGCTGGAGGGCAGTGAACAGGTCATATTGGTTTCACCTGCACCGGTGTTTGGGGTGAAATCTATAGAAGCGATTCAAGCAATTTTTACGCTGTGCGGCAAACCACTCATGGTGGATTGTGAAAACTGGATGGCCCATGAAGGCTCGGCTAAAAAGTTGCTAAATATTTTCAGGCGCGGTGAGACACCTGAAGAAACCATCATCCTCTCAGGTGATGTTCACTATTCATTTTGTTTTTCTGTAAAGGCACGCTTTGGTGATAGAGACAATCGAATCTGGCAACTTACCGCGAGTGGCATTAAGAACGAGTTTCCCCGTAAGCTCATTAATTTCCTCGATAAGCTCGATTCAATTTTGTATTCGCCACGCAGCCCTTTGAACTTGTTCACCAAGCGTTGGCAGATGAAAGTTGATAAGCACGACACCACCTCTGGGCCACAGAAGCACCTAGTAAGCCATGCGGCAATTAGCCTAGTAGAGTTAGAACATGGGAATTTGAGCCGCTACCGCTTATTCCACAGCGACGGCTCAGTGACTGAATATGAGTTATAGTTTAGTCCTGTAAAGCTGGCAGGTGGCTTTGATACAAGCTAATGAGACTGTCAGGTCGATTCTTTGTTTTAAACAGTTCATAAAAACGGCTGGTGACACCATTGGTCCAGCCAAAGCCCTGTTGTACAGTATATTCGCCGCCACCGGCCAGTGCATCAGGCGCGCACACATTGTATTTTTCGAGCAAGCAGGCGCTTTTGGCAAAGCTGTGTTCTATCATGTCCAGCCATCTGCTCACTATATCGAAGGCTAGGTCGTGCTGCGCGTATTTTAGTAAGCCCGCCACTGCAAACCATTGAAGAGGTGCCCAGCCGTTTGGGGTATCCCATTGTTGTCCGCTGTCTATCGCAGTCGTTACTAAACCGCCTTGGCGCAAAAATTCAGTTTCTAGCGCATGGCCAATTTGCTGTGCTTGATGGTCATTACACATGCCGACAAACATAGGTACGACGGTCGCGAGTGAATGCACCGAACTTTGTGCCGATTCACTGTGCACCCAGTCCACAAATTGACCACATTCACTATTCCAAAAATATTTATTGATCAGTCTCTTGCGGCCTGTCGCAAGGGCTTTGAAATGAACCGCCTTGGCTTTGATATTTAAGTGCGCAAAACACGTGGCCAGCGTTGCTTCTAATTGGTACATCAGAGCGTTTAAGTCCACAGGCACAATGTCACACGTGCGAATGGACTCAAGTTTTTGCGGGTCTGCTAGCCAACGGCTGCTGAAATCCCATCCAGATTCACATGCAGCTCTGATATGGCGATATAATTTTTGTTGTTCGCTCTGAGTTAGATGCTGAGCTTCAGCTAGATCTTCTTTGTAAGACTCAGGGCGAGGGCTTGGGTCGTTGTCCCAATAGCGATTGAGCTTTGCACCACAGGGCATAGTGACGAGTCGCCCACCAAAAGGCGCAGCTTCTTGCGACATCCAAAATGCATACTCGCGTTCAAGCGCACTGCATACCCGCGAGACCCAACGACTGTCTGTATGATAATGAGGCCACAATAAGTCCACCATTAGCGCGCAAATGGGTGGTTGCGAACGACTCACATAATAGCTGCGATTACCGTTGGGGACATGTCCGAATTGCTCGATTAAGTCGATAAAATTATCGAGCATATTTGCCACTTGTACTACATTTCCGTGGTCAATTAGCCCCAGCGCGGTGAAATAAGAATCCCAATAGTAAATTTCGTTAAAACGCCCACCAGGTACCGTATAAGGGTGTGCCAGTGCTAACAGTGACCCTTGAACTTCGCTTGTTGGCGGACGCGCTAGTTTATCCCACAAAGTATGAATGTACTCACCCACGTTAGCCATCTCACCCAGTGGATCTAGCTCCGGTTTTTGAGCAAATGAAAAATGGCTGTGTACAAATGTCTTTAACTCATCGCCTGCTGGCAGCTGCTCGTCATACAGGGCGCAAACGTGTGACCAGCTAGGAATAGGCAGCGCATCAGCAAAGGTTTTGCTGTCAGGAAATATATTGGCCTGTTGTACGGCTAGAAATAAAGGTGCATGGAAAAATTGCATATCAACTCCTTAACTCGCCGCGTGTTGCAACGCTTTGGTGCGTTTGTTGAAGAAAAAGAGTGCGCTCGCAATCAAGGTAATAGGTACGAGCACACTGTAAAAGGCGTTAACACCGCCTAGCTTTGCAAACAGTAATCCGGTAAGCAGTGAGCCGAAGGTCCCACCCAATGCTGAAAACACCACAATTAAGCCAGTCATTTTTGCGTGCATGTGCGGTGCAAGGCTGCTTAACATCGCAGAGTTCAAAATGGGATAGATGGGTGCCATAAATAAACCGATAAGGGGCATCAATAAGGCCGCAAAAGGCACGTCAAAAATGCTATTGATTGCCAGCGGGTGATAGTTGGCGGCAATAGGAAGAGTGATCAGCACTAAAATACCCATCATCAATAAGTTCATATTGACTAAGGTATACCAGCCGATGAAGCGTAGAATGGTGCCAGCGAGCAAGCGTCCTACCGCTAAGCTCGCGGCAAAAATGCTGGTAAGCTGCACACTGATATCGACTGGCAGGTGCAATACTTCGTTATTAAACGTTGGTAGCCAAGTGCCGATACTTTGTTCAATCAGTACGTATAAAAACGTTGAAATAACAAAGATTAAAACCAGCGGCTGAGCACATAGTTTGAGCATAGACACAAACTCTGCAAATGCGCCTAACTTAGGCTCATTTTTGGCCTTTTCTGGAGCAGTAATTGGGGCTTGTAAGACGATAAACAATGTGAGTAATGCCAAGGCTGCAAGCAAATAATAGACATTCAGCCAAGCCAGTGGTGATGCATCATCAATAAATGCAGCAAAGACCCAATAACCGCTCAAAACACCCACCATAAACATGCCTTCAACAAAGCTGAACAAAGATGAGTGTTGCTGAGCATTGTCGGTGACTTGACCGACTAACGCATAAACAGACACCTTTACTAAGGCGAATGACGCACCAATGGTGGCGAATAGGAGTTTAAGCATCCAAAACTGGCTGATTGAAGGGGTGATTAAACACACCACGAGCGTCGCCGTCATGGCCACGAGTAACGCAACCTTATAGCCAACGCGCGGTATGAATGATGCAACTAAGAAAGAAACGAAGGCAATGGGTAAATCTTTAAATCCCTCTAGGCCGGCGGCCTGGGTTTTGCTCACCCCCATAGTGTGTGTGGCTTGCAAAATGACTGTTCCCACACTGTTTAGCAATATTGCGAAGAGAAAATAGCTGGCTATCATCGCAAGTATAATTCTGAGTCGGGCGGCGTTATTGTTGTTCATTCGTTAACCTAACAGTGTGTCTTTTGACCGAGTCTAACGCCATCCCCATTCATTTGCAAACGTTTGCATTAACTAATTGTAAACACCGTAGCTAGGTATTTGAAACTTAACTTGATTGTCTTTGTTTGAGGTCCACAGCTAATTGCTCACTTCCGATGGATTCGCCGGCTAATTGAGCAATAAGCTTCTGGACCAGCAGTGTAGCCGCGCGGCGGGTGTTTTGCGCTATTGTCGTTAACGAAGGAGAGCTAATGTCTGCCATGCTAATGTCGTCGAAGCCAACGATACGCACATCGTTTGGAATGCTGACATAACGCTCTTTAAGTGCTTTCATCGCGCCTAATGCGAGCATGTCACTGCAAGCAAATATGCCATCAAAATCCAAGCCTTGCTTGAGTAGTCTGGCGTTTATCGCGGCGTAAGCAGCTTCACTTGTGATGTCAATTTTAAGGAGTTCACAGGATACATTGTGATCTGGTTGTGCGTGTTCACAGCTGTGTAAAAAGCCGCGATAACGCTCGCTTAACTCTGGGTGGGCAGGGTCGCCTATAAACAACAGTTTACGGGCGCCTCTATCAATAAGGTGTTCGGTCGCTATTTGCCCGCCATGGAAGTTGTCACTGCCAACTATGGCGTAGTTACTGGCAATATTTGGGTCACCCCATACGACCAGTGGTGTTTTTGCAGCGGCTGCATGTTCGATGCGCTCTTGTTGTTTGCCTTGGCCGACAACAATCAGGCCATCTGCTCGGCGGCCATCAATAAAATAACCATGCCAGTCATTGCCCGCCATAAACGAGTTTGATAGCAGTAGCTCATAGCCTTGCTTATTCACTGCTAAGTTGATGTCACTAACAACTTTAAGTAAGAAGGGATCGTCAACAGACTGCTCTGTATAAGCATCAAGGTTCAACAGCACGGCAATAACTTTGGTCTTTTGAGCGCGTAAGCGACTCGCTGCAGCATTGAGCGAAAAGTTATGTTGTTTCGCTAGTTGCTGAATATGCTCGCGCGTTTCCTTTTTGAGAAGTGGACTGTCGTTTAAGGCACGTGATGCGGTTGATGTTGAAACACCGGCCAGTTTTGCCAGATCTGCCAGTTTTAACTTATTACTTTGCATACTTATTTTCGTGCCATTGACGATTCGTGAGCGCTAAGCTTACCGCGCAGTAAGTTGCAAGTCCATGAATCAAAGCGGTTATGGACCAATTTAGAAACAAATTTGTCACAAAATTACATTTTATGCTTGCAAACGTTTGCATAGATTATTATGTTTAAAAAAACGTCGATATGGGCGTTTTTATAAACAACACACGATTACATGCTCGACAGAGATGTCATTGGCAAAAAAAATAGTCAACATGTGGGGGTTCCCGTGGCACAACACACTAATAAATTAGCCAAAACCGCGAAGAGCAGTGCTAAGCTGAGTACGATTGCACTTGCTGTATCTTTGGCGTTTTCTGCGCAAGCAAATGAAGAAGCTGCAACAGATAAACAAAAAGTTGAAACTATCATCGTATCAGGTACTGCTGGTGGACGAGGCGTTCGTAAGGTTGATGCTGCGTTCGCTGTAACTAACTTAGATGCGACGAAAATCGAACGACTCGCACCAAAAAGTACAGCGGAATTATTTAAAGCTGTCCCAGGTGTTTGGGTTGAAACCTCAGGGGGCGAATCAGGCGCAAACGTGTTCGTGCGAGGCTTCCCTGGCGGCGGTGACGCACCGTTTTTGACTTTGAGTCTAGAAGGTGTGCCGGTATACCCAGCACCAACACTTTCATTTTTAGAAAACTCTTCAATATTCCGCTTAGATGACACCATCTCAGGGATGGAAGGTCTGCGCGGCGGCCCAAACCCTGTGGTATCAAACGGTCAGCCAGGTTTAACCACGAACTTTAGTTTAAAGCGTGGGTATGAAGAAACCGAAGGGTCATTTAAATACACCACGTCGGATTATGGTTTGAATCGAGTGGATGCGGTACTCAGTGGAGAACTAGCGGAAGACCTATTTTTTATGGTTGGTGGCTATGTGAAACGTTCACCGGGTATTCGTGATGCTGGCTTTACTTCAGAAAAGGGCAATCAGCTCACCATTAACATCACCAAAGAGTTTGATAATGGTGAGTTTAATGTCTTCACTCGTGTTACGGACGACCGAGGTGCTTGGTACTTACCAACGCCACTCAATGTTGAGGGTGTAGACGGTGGCTTTACGCAAATTGGCACTAAAAATCGTTATGCTGAGGTGTTTGCCGGTGAACACAACCAAGTTGTTAATTTTGACCTAGGTGAGGGACGTGGGTGGAATGGCTCTGTCTCTGGCGGTAGTTTGAAACTGGAATTAGGTAACGATTGGGAATTGGTAGACAGATTCGGTTTGACCAAAGGCGATGCAAATACCTATGGTCTAGTTCCAGATGGCTCAGCAGTTGCCTTGGCGAGTGTGGCTGATAATGGCACTACTGCGCTTGGTGCTGTTACGCAAACACAGTACAGTGGCGACACCATGGTTCAAGCATATGGTCGTTGGGTTGTACTCAAAGAGATTGAAGCCTTTGTTAATGATTTAGCCGTGAGTAAAGATTTTGATTCTCTATCTAGCTCATACGGTATATACACAGCAACGACATCAGCCAATGACTGGTGGAGTTTAGGTAACACGGCTTATCATGTTGTTGAGCAAGGCGGCGAAATGCTTGATGGCATCGCGTGTAATACCGACGTTGCAGGGTGCAGTTGGAACTATGACATCAACAGTGTAGGGGATGCGACAACACTTGCGTTTTATACCACGCAAAAATACTACTTTAATGATGCTTTGACCTTTGATCTCGGTTTGCGTTCAGAGCAGCATGAAGTGGAATATTCTGTTGATGAAGGTCTTGATGGGACCACTGATAAATACGTGGATTACGACGAACGTAAGACCTCATGGACAATTGGTGGTGACTACAAATTTAGTTCAAATCAAGGCATGTTCTTGCGCATGAACAAAGGCTATAAAATGCCTTATTTTGATGATTTTAGAGATAATTTTGGCACTTACCAAAGTGGCGAATCGTTAATTAAAGAAGTGACGCAAGCGGAACTTGGCTACAAGTTCATGGGTGAAAGCACAGACCTATATGCAACGCTCTTTACCAATGAAGTGAAAGGTGACACCTTTGTCCGTCGCCCTGGTGAACCAGCTGAGATTCTTACTAACGAAGCGATCGGTGTTGAGCTCGATTTTAACTATAACCACGAATCTGGTTTTAGTGTGAATCTCAATGCCACATTGCAAGACACTGAAATCACTGAAAGCCCAAGTAACGAAGGCAATGAAGCACAACGTCAACCAAAATGGCAATTGCGCATGACACCGAGCTACGAGTTCGAGGTTGATGGCATGTTTGCTAGTGTTTACGGAACATTGAGCGCAGTTGATGACCGTTGGGGGAACAATGAAAACACAGTGGTTCTTGAGGGGTATGAGAAAATAGATATCGGTGCGACCTTAGAGCCGGTGGAAAACATCAAACTGCAATTATCTGTGGATAACTTGACGGATGAAAAAGGGATCACCGAAGGGGACCCGCGTAATGCTGATGCGCCGAACGGTCGTTACATTATGCCGCGCAGCGTAAAGCTCAGCGTAGCTTACATGTTTTAACGAATCTATTGCAAGATCCAAAGCCGCTGCCTGCTCAGCGGCTTTTTTATGCTTGCAATTTTGAACGCTAGTAAGCTGTTTCCGTGTAAAATAATTAGTTCTAACTGATAGCAATTGGTCGCAAAAATGGTGATGAGTACAAGCAGTGGAATAAAAAACGCCCAGGACGAATCCGCATTGTCCTGGGCATAGGGGAATGGCTCATGATGAGCCGTGCGCTAACTAAATAAACTATTCACATTCATACGGGAGAAGCGAAAGTCTTTTTAATTGTAGTTAACTCACTGCAAAAAGTGAAATAAAATACTAGTAATTAATTATTATAAAAATCAGTAAATTACAATTGTTTTGTAAAGATATGTAAAAATAGATATGATTTTTATCCCTCGGTCTTCCCCAAGTTATTCCCAAGTTATTAACTTTCCATCTAACACCAAATCACGCGCCAATGAGTTCTTAATTTTGTTCTTTTGCCACTTGCCTAAGCCGACACTTGCACCATTCAAACGCATGATTACTTCTCCTGTGGATGTCGTGGGTTGTGGTAAACGGATATCTTTACCGTTGAAATAATCTGCGGCCTGCTGAGAGTCTAAATCATAGGTGTTTTTATTCGCTAATTGCCCTAAACAGGTGGCGAATTCATGCTCCAATCGCACGCCATTTTTATGCGTGGTGCCGATTAGAATACCAATACGCGAAAATTTCACTGCGTGCAGAAGCTGTTCGTTTTCTACTGTCGGAAACAACCACACTTCTTTATCTCTGAGGTACATGTCCCCAGGTAGGGATTTTACATCAAAGTGTTTCTTAATCTCTTGGGTGAATGATTGCAGCTGCTTTGATGGCATAGGTGAAAAAGGGAACGCACCTTTTTTCGTTTTGGGCTCACTAACGGCTCTAGCACCTGTTTTGGTGAATTTGGCAATAAAAAAGCCTTCGCTGTCGAAAATTTGTGGCCAAATGTGTAAGTAGCCTTCATCGGTGGTGGCTTTTTCAGCACCGGTGAATAAATCTGATAACGTCTGTACTTCAATAAGCCCAGCAAACTCATCGAGCAGGTATTGGCATACCGCTTGGTTTTCGACAGGCGTTAATGTACAGGTTGAGTAAACCAGCGTGCCACCAACTTTAAGCGCGTGAAAGGCACTTTTTATAAGTGATTTTTGTACATCACTGATGTCGATGTTTGACTGTAATGACCAATTCTTCAACGCATCGGCATCTTTGCGCACCGTGCCTTCGCCTGAACAAGGCGCATCAAGCAAGATTGCATCGAACATCTCTGGCATGTAGTTGCCAAACACTGCACCATCAAAGTGTGTAAGACCAACATTGTGTGCACCCACGCGTTTTAGGGTTGCACTGAGGGCCTTTAGTCGTGAAGAGGAAAATTCATTCGCAATCAAAAAGCCTTCATTATCGAGCATAGCCACAAGTTGTGACGTTTTACTACCGGGTGCGGCAGCCATATCGAGGACAGTGCGCGCCTGCGACAGCGCCTCTGATAACGCCATTGGTGGTAACATAGAGCTGGCTTCTTGCACATAAATACAACCACTGAGATGTAAATCGGTTTTTCCTAAAGGGAGGGCTGCCTCCTCCTGCTCTGGGCGTTCTAACCAATAGCCTTGCTTGCACCAAGGTACCGGGGTGATCTCCCAGTTCCGTTGCGCGCATTCTTGTTCGAATTCGTCGGTCGACATTTTTAGCGTGTTTACACGCACAGCACGTTTAAGCGGTGTTTGACATGCCGCCACGAAGTCCTCAATTGACAGGTGTTCTGGTATGTAACTTTTAACGTCTTCGATGAAGGCTTCGGGTATAAATGTGTTGATGTTCATAGACATGGGCAATGAAGGGCAAAAATCTGGCTATAGTGTATCGCATCACCGTTGAGAATGCCGATGTTTTTATGTCTTTGTCTGATTACCTTTACGAACGCTATTTTACATAATCCGGTTGCAAAAAATGGCGAAGATACTTCAGCTTAATAACTTTACTGCACAGAGTTAGCAGCAATAAAAAAAGCCGGGCAGGCCCGGCTTTGGTCACTGTTTCAGAGGTCTCACTTAACGCGTTTCCTGAACAATAGGAATGGAGTTAGCAGCAGTAGCCATGCCATCGAACCAGAAGATGATTTTTCAACTTTTGGCGGTTCTGTTGTACCTACTTCATATGCGCAACTGCCATCGTCAGTGTTTGCCTTGCTGTCAAAATTAGTTGCACTCGAATCTGTGCAGCCATATTCAACACCATCAGAGACAACGGTAACCATGAATGAAGCGCTGGTTGAATCATGGGTATTTACCGCATCACTCACGGTAATCGTTACTAAAGTTTCACCATACCAATTATCACTCGGCATAATGTCTATAGCGGCACCCTGAAGTGTGTCCATGAACGTTGGCATCAATATGCTCACCGGACACACTGATTACCTTTTCGGTTGAGTTGGTGGCACTGTATATAACCTCAAGGCCCTGAATCATTTCATTTTCATTGATAGTGATATCATTGAATTGACCTAACTTGATGTTTGCACTGCCTGATAAGGTTACTGACTCTGCGATTTCTTCAGCATCATCGTAGTTACTCGTTACAACAACCTGTTGATCTTGCCCTGCACCATTATTATTCGCTAACGCACTGAACTTTAAGCGAATAGCCGATTGCTCAGGGCCTTTGTAATCACCACAAATCAAGGTGTTTGGCTTAGCCACATCAAGTACATTGTTGTAAGCAAGTGTAGAGACACCGTAACCTTCATTTGGACCAAATGGGTTTAGGAATCCATGGTAGCCTCGGGTGCCAATTGTGCCAGCACCGCCAAGTGATTCATCAATACGTTCATAACCAAACAGGATTTCATAGTGACCTTCATCATATTCTGGTTTGGTCTTCATGATCATCTGGGTATTGTAACTGCCGCTGACCCACGTCCAGAAATCAAAGACGTTAGCACCATTCCACTGTAAAATAATTTCATTGTTTACAGTACGCGCAGCGTAGATACCGTTATACGAACCAGTCATGAAATCTAAGCCCGGAGTCATGGATGCTGCAGAGTGCCAAAGTGGTGCGACCATGGTTGTTGGGAACTGCAAATATTCCATTGGCGTGTGTGTGAAGTTCATGTAGAAACTACCTGAAGGCGACATAAAGCCCGCAGGGTTGATGGTGAATACATCGTTGTACTCATTACCATAAAACTCCAACCCCTCGAGTCCCAACATCCAATATTCTGCGTAAAAGTCGTTCCAAACACTTCCAGAAATAGATGTTGGTGTAGGAAAGATGTATGACAAGTCAAACCAATTATCTTTGAAGTCATTATCTTCATACGGAATACGGCACATGTCATCATTTTCTGACGTGGTCCAAATATATTCACGTTGTGTGAGTGCTTCAGATGGTTGAACACCGCTTATCACCACTGTGTTACCTTCTACTGAGGTCATCGATGCATAGATGCCCTCTGCATGAATGCTCTCTTTCGATAAGTTCATACCATCAGGTAAACGCGCGGTCAGGGTAAAGTTGCGGTCTTTTAGCGTCATATTCGGCTTAGCTTCGACATAGAAGTCGACGACGTCACCCGTTTTAATGGCACTTTGGCTGGCATGCACAGTGAGATCAGCGCCCTTGTGCTCGAAGCGTGCTCCCATAGTGCCCACATCGCTCGGATTATTGCTATCTCGGCCCATATCAATCGCGGCGAAATACACATCACCTTGTTTGGCGTTTGGTAGATGCCAATTCATATTCAGTCGATAGCCATCAATACCATTTGCTTCGCCTTCAATCTCTACATCTAAGTGATGATTATTGTCACTGCCAATGATTGCCAAGTTTGTGGTCATTTCGAGAGGGGCATCAAGACCGTTTGGATGGTTTGGGTCGTAGAGTGTGTAGTTGCCTACGCTCGCCCAATACATACCAGGCTCTGGATTGTCGATGGCGCAATAGTTATAGTCATACGTCCATGAATAACAAATCGCTTCGTCAAACCATTGGGCTTTGCCATCACCATTTGCGTCGCGACCAATGTCCATTGCTACATCATTGAAGATGGTACGATTTGGTACATCAGTGATTCTCAAAAATAAGTCGTTTTGTGCCCTCGGGAACATTGAAATGAATAACATCTAGCCCTGGCATACTGTCTAAATCTGGGTAATTTTGAATCCCTTTTCCTGATTCAATGGGCGCTAGGTTATGGGTTTTACTCTGGCCTTTAACCAGTCCATTAACCGTCACTGAGTTTACTTCCTTGGTGTACAAAGGAGCGCTAACTTGGCTGCCAGTTTGTCGATGAATATCAAAGCTCGCATTGTTTGGAAGGCCGTCACCACTGAATTGTACACGCATGGGCAGCTTTTGCGTTGGCATCGATGCGCTTTGTGGTGTTACAGTCACCAAGCCTTCAAATATAGCGTCTTTGGTCGAGTTGATGGGGTTCGAAATATCCTTAACGGCCGCCGTGAACATTACACTTTTAACTTCGCCTTTTTTAAGGCTGAAGGTAGATGGATGCGCCGACAGATTAAGTAGGGCTAAACCATCACCTGTGTTTTCAGTCATGTCGATTGACCAAGTCCCATCCTCTGTCGCGCGGAAGGTACGAATCCACGTGCAGTCGAATTCACAATTCATATTAAACAAATAGGCTTCGTTTAATGATGGCAAATCGCCGCCGTTGAATGGGTTTGCTGCACGATAGTTGTCTGCATTTTCGTCCAGTACAAGCCCTACCTTGGATGCTTGCTCGACGTCAATGATACCGCTACCGAAATCATCAATGCCAGCAGCACCAATGTCCCCCCAGTAGTTGATAGTTGACGTGCCTTCATGTGCGGTAGTCATCAACGCAGATTGGATTTCTGCAGGTGTCCAATCAGGATGAAGTTGTGTCAATAGCGCCATTGCGCCGGCTACATGCGGAGCAGCCATAGAGGTGCCAGAGTTGAGTCGGTAATCAGTCGTCAAAGGCGCAGCGGTGAAAGGTTGATCGTCTGCATAAGCTGCAAATACGTTCACACCTGGCGCACCAACATTCGGAACCATCGAATCAGGGATCACCCGACTTGGACCGCGAGAAGAGAAATCTGCAACGAAGTCTGCTATGCCCTGAGTTACGTCCATCGATGAGGCTGATATGGTCGCTGAATGATCGCTACCTGTAGACAACCAATTAACTAAGTTAGCGCCGTCATATGAATTGATTAATATCCCAGGAATAACGTAGGGATCGGTTGGCATCACGTCATTTTCGGTGTAGCTGCCGTTGTACAATACCATTGCACCGGCGCCACCTGCCTGTACGTTAACGGCTTTATCAACGCGGGCGATTTTGCCGCGCTTACATACCACTATTTGATTGTCGCTAAAGGTACCTTCAGCAAATGGGCTGTTACAGCTTTCATCACCGTAAGCGCTGGCTAGAACCATGTGGCCTGAAAATGACTCTGTATACCCTTTTCCTGTGATATCAGTAGGAGGCGTGCTATCGCCGCCACTCAAAGCTTGCAGATATTTTGGGCTGTAAGAGATTTCACGGCCATGGGTTGTTGCTGCAACTGAGGTGACCCAAGGGGAAGGGTGGTCAATGTTACTCCAACCGCTGTTACCAGCAGCTAATGCTGCTGATATACCGGCTTCACGTGCACTTAAAAATGCCATTTCAACACTGTCTTCCCATGGATTTGATTCACCACCACCAATAGAGAAGTTAATGACATCAACACCATCTTGGATAGCATCTTCAATAGCGGCCACGAGCGCCTCAGCAGGACAACCTTGCCATTGTGCTGTAGGGCTATTTTCGTCCCCGAGAGATCCATCGTTCGCATAGCAGGTTTGATAGGCGATAATGTTTGCACGTGGAGCAACCCCCGAAATATGAGGGAAAATTAAGTCCGTAGGCGTACCATCAGAAGTGACTGTAAGTTCTGGGATGCGATAGGCTACATCGAATAATTCATTGCCCGCAGCAGTTGCGGCAGTATGAGACCCATGCCCCTGATAATCTTCACCATTTTCAGGCCTAATCGGCGCTTCAGGTGTTTGATGCCACGCGTATTCTTCTTGGTAAGCAGGGGACCAATAGGTGTCCGTTATTACATCATAGGAGCGCACACCAATCAGTTTAGCATTACACATATGGGCAAATTCAGCAGCTTCACAGTCACCATAAAAACGACCGCGAGGATTGGTATGCACATATCCATCATCTGCTTGCGCGGCAAATGAAGGGTGGTCTGAATTGATTCCTGTATCAATGATCCCCATTACCACGCCTTCACCTTTGGTGGTCATGGCATTGCTATTGGCTAGTGGCCACACTTTATCAGCCTTGATGTGTTTTGGGCCTACATCCGTCAACAATTCATAATTTTTTGACAGTTGAACGTTGCGCACGCCCGGTAGATTGGCAATGTGCGACGCTTGCTCTTGTGTCAGTACCATGGATGCGCCGTTGAGGGCGTATTGAAAAGTACGTCGAGGTTCGATTGATTGACCTATCGCTCGAGAAATGTTGGCTATGTGGTCACGCTGTTGGTTCTGTAAGTATTGTACGTAGTCACGAACAGCGGGATCTTGAGTGTTGATCTTGTAAGCATTTTGATTTGCGATATATACAGAGGGCTTATCTGTGAGGCGTAAATTAGTGGCATCATAGCCGGTTACTCGACCATCGTATAAAGATACAGATTGGTCTGTAAATTCAACAATATAGGTATGCTCACCTGAAATTGCTGGATCCCATTGAAATGGCACTTTAGCAACGACAGCACGGTGCTGATTAACTTGGTTATTGTTGTTATTAAACGATGCCTTTTCTGTTTCACCAGTAAAGCGGTTGCGTCTGTGATTGCGTGCTTCACTTCGCTCGACCATTTCTTGAGTAATAACTATTTCCTCGAGGAAGTCGGGCTTAACATAGTCGTTTTGTTGAGACTGCAAGGTGTTTGTGCTTGCAGCTATACCCGCTGTGTATAGTGCGGCTGCTATCGAAATAGCAAGCTGATTTTTGTTTCTCATTTTCTACTCCAAACTCATTTACAGCAAATACGGATGTTTTGCAGAGCGTATTTAGGCATATGAGCAAGGGGTAAATTGTCTAACTTTGTACAAAAAGTAACTTACTCTTTAATAACTTGTTAGCAATATCAAGGGGTTTATCTGGATTGTGGAGTTTTGTACAAATTTTTGCGGCTTCAAGTTTAGGTTGCGCATAAATGATGCTTAAAGGTGTAGTTGTTTGAGTTTTGTGGGATTGTTTATGTGATTTCATCGGTGGTTGTTCATTTTTAATTTTTCGCGCGGTTTTTAAACATCACCAACCTTGGTTAGTATTAAGTAAGAGTCATTGCTGTTATCAAGATAAAAAGTTGGCTGGGCCATGCTTTAGAGATCCTATGAAGAATCGTTTTATTTCATTATTGCTTACTATTTGCAGCATCAGTGTATGTGCACAAGAAAGCGAACCTTTGCAACTAGCAGCTGTAGATAGTTGGCAACTATCGGTCTCTGCAGGCTATGGCAAAATGCGCTCGGCTCTAATTGATGAAGACGATATCACTTTGGTTGTATTGCCTGATATCCGTTATTTCGGTGAACGGTTTTATCTATTCAACACTAGTGTTGGGTGGACATTTAAAGAGACACCGAAATACTCTCTGAGTTTAGAAGGGCAACTCAATCAAGACGGATTAATGTTCCCCCATAAATATCGTGGAATATTAGCGGCTGCGTCTCCACCTCTTGATATCAACCCGCTACCGGACCCTGACACCAAAGTGAGTGGCTCCTCCACTCAGGAACCAAAATTCGAAATTGAAAAAACTGCACTTGAAAAAAACCTAACGTACAACGCTGCTGCAGTATGGCGATATTACGGCTGGCTTGATGCAAGTGTCAGTTGGGGTAAAGACATTTCTGCGGGTCATGATGGCGATGAAATCAGTGCGCACATTAAAAAGTCTTCAAACATGGGGGATTGGACTGTTGAAGGGTTACTCGGTGTTGACTATAAATCCAGTAAATTACTCAACTACTACTATGGTGTATCTGATGACCAAGGACGCAATATTTATCGCCCTAGTGGCGGTTTTAACTGGCGCGGACAACTGCAACTGGCGTACCCATGGGGTGAAAATAAGTGGCTCGTGGGGGCGCTACGGTATGAGCAATTGAGCGACGAGATTGTATCTAGTCCACTGATTGTGAAAGATCACACGGTTTCTTACTTTATCGGTGTGAAGTGGAGGATAGATGATTAAGTTGATTCTACCTTTAAGTCTAGGGGTTGCATCTTGTTGTATCCCTTTGTGGGCAGCTGACAGTAGCATGAACCCAATTCAGCGATTTACTGTTCGCCCAGCGGTGTGTGTTACAGAAAAAAATGCACAATGCAAAACCCGTTTTGTTTTCTCATGGTCATTAAACTATGCAACTCAAGTTTGTCTTTCACTCAAAGGAGCCGCCACCACACTGGTTTGTTCACAAAAACTAAGAGACGAGAAAGAAGTCGACATAAAATCAAGAAAAACGTCGGTATATGAGCTAACACCCACAGACCTACCACTATTTAGTGTTAGCCAAGAAGTGCAAGTGCTGGAGTTAAATCGGGATGTGCGAGTGGTCAATCGAAGAGTGTGGAGTGTATTTTAATGTCTTGTATCAGCGCTGAAATTCTTCTTATCGAGGACGATGCTAGATTAGCAGCGTTTATTTCTAACTTTTTGCAAGGGCAGGGTTTTGGCGTTACGCACTTTAGCCATATTGCGCAGTTGGATATTGCCGCACAGGCGATGAACATCGATTTAGTGGTGTGCGATATTATGCTGCCTGGTACAAGTGGGTTTGAAATAATTAAGAAATTTCGCAAAGTCTATGATGGACCATTTTTGTTCCTGTCGGCACTCAGTTCTGATGAACATCAATTAAAAGGGTTTGAGCTTGGTGCGGATGATTACATGGTCAAACCAATAAAGCCTGAACTGCTGGTGGCGCGAGTCAAAGTTGCATTGCAACGCAGTCAAAAGCCAGTAAAAGCCAATAATAGTCAGTTAGTTCAGCTTGGGGATTTAACCATAAATAAGGCGAGCCGTTCCGCATATTTGTGCGGTATTCAGGTTAAGTTATCACGTCATGAATTTGATGTTCTTTGGTTACTCGCACTAAATAAAAACCACTCAGTCTCTCGAGATTATTTGTTCGTTAATATAACTGGAAAGCCTTATGACGGGATGGATCGCACGATTGATGGTCGTATAAGTAGGTTGCGCAAAAAGATTAATTCAATTCCTGAGTCAGATTGTAAAATCAAAACGCTGTGGGGCCAAGGATATATGCTGAGTGTTGAGAGTGCCAGTGCTTAAATATTACATTAGGTATTCCTTGATAGTTATTTTTGCACTGCTTGTTTTGGTCGTCGTCGCCGATACGTGGTATCAGCGAGCCTATCCGGTACAGGTACCCAGATCAGACTTAATTGAGTTGGTTGAGCAATTGTGTCTTCAACGCCCTTGTGTATCAGGATTTAAACTCAGTAAGGCAACGGTATTTGACAGAGAGTCGGTGCACCTTGGTGAATTACTAGAGATTGAGTTAAAAGCGGGAAAAACCATCCCTCTACAAAATGATAAAGGTGAACTTTACTACTATCACCAGCTCACCAATGGGTTAATTTTGTCTCTTGGTCCTTATTCTTCTGAATATCAAGGGCAAATGTACCTCTACACATTGCTGTTTTATCTATTCGTGGTGATAGCCATTTTAGGTGGCCTATACCCGCTATTTCGAGAAATGGACCGATTGCGAAAAGCGGCAAAGCAGTTCGGTAAAACAGGGAATTTATCTACTCTTCCTACCACAACGGGGCGATTTTTCAGACCTGTTAATATGGCATTCGAACATATGCTCAAGCGGTTAGCACGTTTAATGGCGCTGCAAAAAGAGCTTTCAGACACCGTGTCACATGAAATTAGAACGCCTCTAAGCCGAATTCGCTTTGCCACCGAGGCACTGAATAACAACAATTTGGCATACATGAAGCAAGAGATAAACATTGATCTTGATGAAATGGAATCGTTGGTTGAAGAGTACTTGTCGTTTTCAAGGCTAGAGAATGAGGCTGTTGTTTTGGATAAACAGAGACAAGCACTGCTACCTATAATTGAAAAGCAGCAACAATACTTTGGCGCAATTACGGAGAAAAAAATCGCTTTAGAGTTGCTGAGCAGTCCCTTGCCTGACATTGAAATCGACATGCGAAGTTTTTCAAGAGCGATTAAGAATCTTATCGATAACGCCTGTAAATATGCACGCTCTAGAGTGTGTATTCGTGTCGCTCTCAGTGAAAGTAAACAGCACATACTAATTCATATCGAAGACGACGGGCTTGGAATTGAAGAAAAGGACGTCGATTCGTTGTTTTTACCATACACGCAAATTCAGAATAAAAGTTTGCCAGGCTTTGGTTTGGGCTTGGCAATTACTCAAAAGATTATTTTTTGGCATCACGGGCAAATATCTGTGAGCCGATCGTCATTAGGTGGTGCAACATTCAGTATCACAATACCAATTCATTGTGACAGTGACCCTGCAATCATGCCTACATAATTATAACCGAGTTCGCATTTTGTAGGTTGAAGAAAGTTAAGACACCTTCCATTAATATGTCGACATATTTACATAAAATGTAGACTTTGGTCGTATTTTGACCACTATAACTACAGGTTATGTCGACAATATGCTGTTGGCCATGTTGACAATGTCCCGTATCTCTCTCATAGTACATGCCAAGATTGTCGACAATTTGAGAAAAGCGTGACTCATCAATCAGCACAACCCATTGAGCAAGTAACCACAGCGGCGGATCAAGTCTTTGTTGATTTACGCCGTGCTATTGTGGAAGGAGGCATCGCTCAAGGGTCAAAAATCTCTGAACCCGAATTAGCTAAGCGCTTCTCTGTATCGCGTGCAACCCTGCGTGATGCCTTAAATCGATTAGAAGCATGTAACCTCGTTGAGCGTAAAGCAAACGTGGGTTGTCGTGTTGTGGCCTTGACGCCTGAGCGTCTAATCGAAGTCTATCAAGTGCGCGCTGCTCTTGAAGGACTGGCGTGCCGTTTGGCTGCTCAGAATATGACGGATGAAGAGATTGCCGACATCAAGGGCTTGTTGAACAAGCATCTCAATGAGCAACGAGTGAAAGAGGGCGAGTCTTATTACCAAGAAGCAGGTGATTTAGATTTTCACTATCGCATCATTAAAGGCTCTAAAAACGAGCATTTATTTAGTTTGCTCTATCATGACTTATATCAGCTTGTTCGTATGTACCGCGTGCAAATGGGCATGACAGGTCCACGCGTGTCGAAAGCATTCGACGAGCACTTAGCTATTATCAATGCCATTGCGAATCGCGATGGTGAGTTGGCCCAGATGCTTATGGAGCGTCACATCAGCTACTCAATGAATAACATAGAAAACAAATTTAACGCGGCGCAATAACCGCAACCGTTCAAAGCAGGAGTTAACCATGTCCGCAGGAAAGAAATTTAGAGACGCCCTTAAGGCGAACCAACCATTACAAATCGTCGGCACTATTAATGCCTACTGTGCAATGATGGCAAAGCAACTTGGCCACCAAGCAATTTACCTCTCAGGTGGTGGTGTGGCGAATGCATCATACGGATTACCAGATTTAGGTATGACATCGTTAAACGATGTGATTGCTGATGTGCAGCGTATTACCTCAGCATGTGATTTACCTCTTATGGTCGACATCGACACAGGTTGGGGTGGCGCGTTCAACATCGCTAAAACTGTGCGTGACATGGAAAAAGCAGGCGCTGCCGCAGTGCATATTGAAGACCAAGTGGCGCAAAAGCGTTGTGGTCACCGTCCTAACAAAGAAATCGTCTCTGTTGATGAAATGGTTGACAGAATTAAAGCGGCCGTTGATGCCCGTACTGACGAAAACTTCTTCATCATGGCGCGTACTGATTCGTTTGCTCAAGAAGGGTTAGAAGCAGCGATTGAGCGTGCAAAAGCCTACGTCGCAGCGGGAGCCGATGGTATTTTCGCAGAAGCAGTGCAAACCGAAGAGCATTACCGCGCATTTGCGAATGCGCTTGATGTGCCAATTCTTGCCAACATCACTGAGTTCGGTAAGACCGAGTTGTGGAATGCCAAAGAGCTAGGCGAGTGGGGTGTTGATATGGTGCTTTATCCACTTTCTGCGTTCCGCGCGATGAATAAAGCAGCGGAGAATGTGTACAAATCAATTTTAGCGAATGGCGATCAAAAAGCCGTCATAGACACCATGCAAACTCGTATGGAGCTATACGATTATCTTGGCTATCACGAATACGAACAAAAGCTCGACTCACTTTTTGCTCAAGGCAAAAACAAGTAAACGAGTTTCAACAGGACAAAATTCAGGAGAATAACAATGGTAGATAAAGCACTCGGTGGCGCAGGTTTGCGCGGACAAGAAGCAGGTCAAACAGCACTGTGTACAGTTGGTAAAACAGGCTCAGGTCTTACATATTGTGGATACGACATCAGCGAGTTAGCTGACAAGGTTCAATTCGAAGAGGTAGCGTTTTTGCTTTCTCGCGGTGAATTACCTAATGCAGGTGAGCTGGCTGAGTACAAAGCTAAATTGAAGTCACTACGTGGTTTGCCAGAAGCGTTGAAAACTGTACTTGAAGCAATTCCGAAAGACGCGCACCCAATGGATGTAATGCGTACGGGTTGTTCAATGCTGGGCAACTTAGAAATGGAAACTGACTTTGACCAAGCGAACAACGCGATTGACCGTATGGTTGCTGTTTTCCCAAGCATCATTTGTTACTGGTACCGCTTTAGCCATGATGGTGTACGTATTGACGTTGAAACCGACGATGATTCGGTTGGCGCGCACTTCCTACACCTTTTACACGATAAAGCACCATCGCAGCTGTTTGCTGATGTAATGAATGTGTCGCTTATCCTTTATGCTGAGCACGAATTCAATGCGTCAACGTTCACTGCACGTGTTTGTGCATCAACGCTTTCAGACATTCATTCATGTGTAACTGGTGCTATTGGTTCGTTGCGTGGCCCACTGCATGGTGGTGCAAACGAAGCTGCAATGGAGCTGATTGAACGCTTTACAAATGCGGATGAAGCAGAGCAAGCATTGATGGGGATGCTAGAGCGCAAAGAGAAAATTATGGGCTTTGGTCATGCAATCTACCGTGAAAGTGACCCGCGTAACGTGATCATCAAGAAGTGGTCAGAGCGTCTGGCACAAGAAGTGGGTGACGACGTGCTTTACCCAGTGTCTGTGCGCTGTGAAGAAGTAATGTGGCGTGAGAAGAAATTGTTCTGTAACGCGGACTTTTTCCATGCATCGGCTTATCACTTCATGGGTATTCCAACCAAACTGTTTACACCTATCTTTGTAATGAGCCGTGTGACAGGTTGGACTGCGCACGTGAAAGAGCAACGTGCTAATAACCGTATTATCCGTCCAAGTGCGGGTTACATTGGCCCAGAAGCACGTCCAGTGCCAGAGCTAAGCGCGCGTTAATCGCGTTTAACCATCTTGCCTTTAGGTGCGGCGCAGTCTTTGCCGCACCATACTCAATCGCAATGTAGAGAAGATTATGAATACCCAATACCGTAAAACGCTGCCGGGTTCTGAGTTGGTTTATTACGATACTCGCGCGGCAGTTGATGCAATCGAGCCAGGTGCCTATGACGGCCTGCCATATACTTCAAAAGTACTCGCTGAAAACCTTGTTCGTCGTTGTTCACCACAGACTCTTTCGCAAAGCTTAGAGCAACTTATTTATCGCAAGCGTGAGCATGACTTTCCTTGGTTCCCTGCACGCGTTGTGTGCCACGATATTCTCGGACAAACTGCGCTGGTGGACTTAGCGGGCTTGCGTGATGCAATCGCAGCAAAAGGCGGCGATCCTGCAAAAGTAAATCCAGTGGTACCAACGCAACTTATTGTGGACCATTCATTGGCTGTTGAAGCGCCGGGCTTTGACCCTGATGCCTTTGAAAAGAACCGTGAAATAGAAGACCGTCGTAACGAAGACCGTTTTCACTTTATTAATTGGACGAAAACTGCGTTTAAAAACGTGGATGTGATCCCACCGGGTAACGGCATCATGCACCAAATCAACCTGGAGAAAATGTCGCCGGTGATCCAAGTGCGCGATGGTGTGGCTTTCCCAGATACGCTTGTAGGTACCGATTCACACACACCGCACGTTGACGCACTGGGCGTAATCGCAGTGGGTGTGGGTGGTTTGGAAGCTGAAAGCGTAATGCTAGGTCGTGCTTCTTATATGCGTCTGCCTGATATCATTGGTGTGGAGTTAACGGGTAAGCCGCAACCTGGCATTACCGCGACAGATATCGTTCTTGCGCTAACAGAGTTCTTGCGCAAAGAACGTGTCGTTTCGAGTTACCTTGAGTTCTTTGGTGAAGGCGCCACGCACTTAACACTGGGCGACCGTGCCACTATTTCAAACATGACACCTGAATACGGCGCGACTGCGGCGATGTTCTACATTGATAAGCAAACGATTGATTATCTAACGCTTACCGGTCGTGACGATGAGCAAGTGAAGTTGGTTGAACAATACGCCAAAGAAACAGGTTTGTGGGCCGATGCAATGACAGGCGCACAGTACGAGCGCGTATTGACGTTTGATTTGTCTGCTGTGGGCCGTAACCTTGCTGGCCCATCAAACCCACACGCACGTTTAGCGACGGCTGATTTACAAGCGCGTGGTATCGCCAAACCTATCGAACAAGAAGAAGGCAAAATGCCTGATGGCGCGGTGATCATCGCGGCGATCACCAGCTGTACCAATACGTCTAACCCACGCAATGTGATTGCGGCCGGATTACTTGCACGCAACGCCAATAAATTGGGTTTAGTGCGCAAACCTTGGGTGAAAACCTCTTTGGCACCGGGCTCAAAAGCAGTGAAGCTGTACCTAGAAGAGGCTAATTTACTGCCTGAACTAGAGCAGCTTGGTTTTGGTGTCGTTGGCTTTGCGTGTACGTCATGTAACGGCATGAGTGGTGCACTTGACCCTGTTATTCAACAAGAAGTCATTGAGCGTGACTTATACGCCACAGCGGTGCTCTCTGGTAACCGTAACTTCGATGGTCGTATTCACCCGTATGCTAAACAAGCATTTTTAGCGTCACCGCCTTTAGTTGTGGCATATGCCATTGCCGGTACGATTCGTTTTGATATCGAAAAAGACGCGCTTGGTTATGACGAGCAAGGCCAAGCAATTACCTTGAAAGACTTGTGGCCGACGGACGAAGAAATCGATTCAGTCATTGCCAAGAGCGTGAAGCCAGAACATTTCCGCCAAGTGTACGAGCCAATGTTCGACTTAGACGTTGATTACGGAGAGAAGAACAATCCATTGTACGATTGGCGTGAGATGAGTACCTATATTCGTCGTCCGCCATACTGGGAAGGTGCATTGGCAGCTCCACGTACAATGAAGGACATGCGCCCACTTGCGGTACTCGGTGATAACATCACCACCGACCACTTATCGCCTTCAAACGCTATTTTAGCTAGCAGTGCGGCAGGTGAATATCTTGCGAAAATGGGGTTACCAGAAGAAGACTTCAACTCGTACGCAACTCACCGTGGCGATCACCTCACAGCGCAACGCGCTACCTTTGCGAACCCGAAATTGTTCAATGAAATGGTGCGTGATGAGAACGGTGAAGTGAAGCAAGGATCATTGGCACGTATCGAGCCAGAAGGGCAAGTGACACGCATGTGGGAAGCGATTGAAACCTACATGGAGCGTAAACAGCCATTGTGTATTGTCGCTGGCGCTGATTATGGTCAAGGCTCAAGCCGTGACTGGGCTGCAAAAGGTGTACGCCTAGCGGGTGTAGAAGTCATTATTGCCGAAGGCTTTGAGCGTATCCACCGTACCAACCTAATCGGTATGGGTGTATTGCCACTTGAATTTATTGCCGGTGAAAACCGCAAGATGTTCAACCTCGATGGCAGTGAGACCTATTCCGTTGTCGGTGAACCAGCGCCAGGGGCACAGGTGCAAGTGGAAATCACTCGCGCCAATGGTGAGCAATTGACTATTTCGACAAAGTGTCGCTTGGACACCCAAGAAGAATTGTCGATTTACAGTGCAGGTGGCGTATTGCAACGCTTTGCTCAAGACTTTCTTGAAGGTTCAGTGTAATCAGTAAAAAGTGGGCCTTAAGTGCCCACTTTTTTGAGGTTTTATATGACACAGCAATTAAAAATTCCAGCCACCTACATGCGCGGTGGTACTAGCAAAGGCGTATTTTTCGCGTTGCATGATTTGCCTGAGCAGGCACAGCAGCCGGGTGAATATCGTGATGCATTGCTGCTACGAGTAATTGGCAGCCCAGATCCCTACGGTAAACACACCGATGGTATGGGTGGCGCTACTTCAAGCACCAGTAAAACGGTCATTTTGTCTAAAAGTGACAAATCGGATCATGATGTGGATTACTTGTTCGGCCAAGTAGCTATCGATAAGCCTTTTATTGATTGGAGTGGTAACTGCGGCAACTTAACAGCAGCGGTGGGCGCATTCGCCATCAATAACGGCCTCGTTGATGCCTCACGGATCAATGAAAATGGCATCACTGAAGTGCGTATTTGGCAGGCCAATATTCAAAAAACCATCATTGCTCACGTGCCTATGTGTGATGGCATGGTGCAAGAACTCGGTGACTTTGAACTCGATGGTGTGACATTCCCTGCGGCTGAAGTGAAAGTTGATTTCATCGCGCCAGTGGGCGATGGTGCGGTACTGCCTACAGGCAACCTAGTTGATACTTTAACGGTACCTGGTGAAGGCGATTTACAAGCAAGTTTCATCAATGCGGGTATTCCAACCATCTTCGTTAATGCCAGTGAGTTGGGTTACTCAGGTGCTGAGCTGCAAGACGATATTAACAACGATGAACAAGCCTTAGCGCGCTTTGAAAAGATTCGTGCCTATGGCGCAGTGCAAATGGGGCTTATCAAGGATATCGAGGAAGCCAAAACCCGCCAGCATACGCCAAAAATAGCCATGGTCGCGCCTGCGAGCAGCTATGTTGCCTCAAGTGGCAAAGCCATTGCTCAAGATGAAATCGATGTGCAAATACGCGCGCTGTCGATGGGTAAATTGCACCATGCGATGATGGGCACGGCCGCAGTTGCGATTGCTACCGCTGCTGCTATTGAGGGTACGCTTGTGAATCAAGCTGCTGGTGGCCAAGCGCGTCAGTCGCTCACCTTTGGACACCCGTCGGGTACGTTACAAGTTGGTGCGTCAGTTAATATGAACGATGGTTTGTGTGAAGTGCACAGCGTGAGTATGAGCCGCAGTGCTAGACGCCTAATGGAAGGTTGGGTACGCGTCCCCGAGCCACAATAGTTAGAATCCAACTGACATAAAAAAAGCCGCTAAATAGCGGCTTTTCTTTTAGAAGCAGAAGGTCAATTACACAACGCCGCGCGGTAGGCGACAATCGTGGTCTTTCTCTGCAAGCTCTTTAATCCACAACTCTTCAGCAGTGAAACCGTCTTTGTTTTCAGTCACTACAGTGAAGGCAGCTTTTTTCTCGGTAGATTTTGCCGCAGGAGCTGCTTTTTTAGTTGTTGTTTTTTTGCTTGCTTTGGCTGGAGCCTTTGCAGGTGCCTTCGTTTCTGCTTTTGCGACTGCTTCTGTTTTACCAGAAGTGAGCTCTTCAGTTAGTGCAGCTACGTCAGCAAGGCGCAAATTTTTGCCACCATCGATGCTGTACCAGCCAGGTTTAGTTGTGATTTCTGGCTTTTTGCCATTCGCCGCTTCATAAGCAGCTTCAAAAGCAGCTAACACTTCTGTTTTGTCTAGTTTACTCATTAAAAGATCCTAGTCGTTAACGCAGGTTAATTTTATTACAAGTTTATAGTTATACCCATTTGTCCTCAGTTTTTCAATTTTTTGTGGCGAAATAGCTAATTTCCTTTATTTTTTCCCTCACAAACGCAACAATTTGCACATATTTAAACGCGAGCGCAAAGTTCACAGAGGTAATCATGAAACGCACTGAGTTACTGGCATTTCTAAACCAAACACTCTCACCTAATCAAATTAACGATTTTTGTCCAAATGGTCTGCAAATCGAAGGCGTGGATAAAATTCACAAAATCGTCACTGGCGTTACGGCGAGTCAGGCACTCGTTGACAAAGCTGTTGAGCTCAAAGCCGATGCGTTAGTAGTGCACCATGGTTATTTTTGGAAGGGTGAGTCACAGGTTATTACCGGTATGAAGCAACGTCGAATCAAAGCCTTGCTCGATGCCAATATCAATCTTATTGCTTATCATCTGCCGCTTGATATTCATCCGCAGTTAGGCAATAACGCGCAATTAGCTAAGTTGTTGGGAATTGAAATACAAGGTGGTATGGAGGCAAGTCCTGTCAGTGTGCCGATGTGGGGCAAGTTGACCCAGCCTGTTTCAGGTGAAGAGTTTGCCCAGCGCATTGAATCCGTTCTTGGTCGTGCGCCACTGAGTTCACTTGTGCGCGATGAGGTGATTGAAACCATTGGTTTATGCACCGGTGGTGGTCAAGGTTATATAGATTTAGCGGCGCAACAAGGATTGGACGCATACTTGACTGGCGAAGCCTCAGAGCAGACCATTCATAGCTCGCGAGAGCAGGGCGTTGACTTCTTTGCTGCAGGTCATCACGCCACAGAGCGTTACGGTGCAAAAGCGCTCGGTGAGCATATCGCGGCACATTTCGGTGTTGATGTCACCTTTGTTGATATCGATAACCCAGTCTGATCTCAGGCAACTTCGCCGAAGTAGTGGGTGGCGAAAAGAAAAAGGGCACTGTATTAAGGTGCCCAGTCGAATAGGATTATTTTCGGGTGTTATTCTGCTTACAGGTATTGAGAAAGTGGCGATAGACAGGATTGTCTTTCATGTCCTTTTTCATCGCTAAATACATAGGGCGATTTAACCCCAATGCGCCAAGCGGAATTGATTTGATCAGCCCCTGAGATTCGTATGGGGTGACTAACCAATCAGGCAGAGCAGCAACGCCCATACCTGCACTCACTAATTGAAAAATAAGTAAACCTTGGTCAACTGTTTTCAAGGTGCCATCAAATCGCGCATTTTGGATAAAGTGCTTGAAAATGTCTTGGCGCTCGCGCGGGATGGGATAAGAAATAACGGTTTCGTCTTTCAAATCCAATGCCGTCACATACGCTTTGTTCGCTAAAGGATGGTCGGGCGCGACAATCAACTTCAGTTTGAAATCAAACAAATGAGCATATTCGAGTTTATCCGGATCGCGGATATCTGATGTCAGTACGAGATCCAAATCTCCCGCCAACAATTCAGGAATAGCGTCATAGCTGAACCCACGTTCGTAGTCGACGTGAATATCAGGCCAGAAGTTATTGAATTCCTTTATTGTTGGCAGCAACCAATGAAAACAGGCATGGCACTCTACGCTCAGGCGCAGTGACGAGATTGGCTGATTCAAACTTTCTTTGAGACGGCACTTGGTTGCTTCCACTTTTGGCAGCACATCATGAGCAAGCTCTAATAACAACATCCCTTGCGGCGTAAAGCGCACGGGATGAGTTTTACGTTCAAATAGCTGGCAATCTAACTTGTTTTCTAAGTCTTTGATTTGGTGTGAGAGGGCTGACTGAGTTAAAAACAGTTCACGCGCGGTATTTACGAGAGAGCCAGTCTCTTTCAAGGTGGCAATGGTCTTAAGGTGTTTTATATCTATCATCTTTAATTATTCTCATAAAAACGTGAACGATTTCGATTAATTCAGTAATTAGAATAAAATCTATTGGACACTTTAAAGTCTAGACGTCCAAAAATCCATAGTTTTTGTAATGTTCTCGCTAATAAAATATAAAATTTACTGTGTTTCATGTTTAATTTTAGTCTATCAATGGCTAAGCATAGCCAATCAATGTTCCAAGCTTGAATTTATTTCAAATTAAATGTGAATAAGCTTCGTTTGTTTGAATCCGTTTCAGTCGATATCTTTTAGCCATCTAAACATCCAATTGGAGAAGAGTGATGGCGTATACACATAATTTAGGATTCCCTCGTATCGGCAAGCGCCGCGAGTTAAAGTTTGCAGTTGAGTCATATTGGGCTGGAGACATTGATCAAGCAGAGCTGCACAATAGAGCAGCGGCAATTCGCCAAGAAAATTGGGCTTTGCAAGCGCAAGCCGGCGTAGACTTGTTACCTGTGGGTGATTTCGCTTGGTACGATCACGTGCTTTCAACCACTTTGTTACTGAATGCGGTTCCCAAGCGTCACCAAAGTGACAACAGCAACCCGCTAGACACGCTATTTAGAATTGGTCGTGGCAGAGCACCCTCAGGGTGTGCATGTGCAGCCAGTGAAATGACCAAATGGTTTAATACCAATTACCACTATATCGTGCCTGAATTACACGCAGGGCAGGAATTCTCATTGGGCTATAGTGAGTTGTTCGCTCACGTTGAAGAGGCAAAAGCCTTAGGTCATAGCGTTAAACCAGTATTAGTGGGTCCTGTGACTTATCTGTACCTAGCGAAATGTGAAGGCGAAGAGTTTGATAAGCTCACTTTGTTGCCAAGCTTGTTGGCGGTCTATGGACAAGTGTTGAACAAGTTAAAAGCATTGGGTGTTGAGTGGGTGCAAATTGACGAGCCAATCCTTACCTTGGAGTTGCCAGAGGATTACCTGCAGGCACTTACGCAAAGTTTTGCGCAATTATCACAACATCAAGTGAAGTTACTACTGGCGACTTACTTCGATGAGGTCAATCAGTACTTAGAAAACATCCAATCTTTTGCTGTGGATGGCGTGCACTTTGATGTGGTGAGCAACAATGCTGACTTATCTGCCCTGGATGAAGTCGTCGGCCAAGAGCGTGTACTCTCTTTAGGTATCGTTAACGGGCGCAACGTATGGCGTACAGACTTGGAAGCCGTGTATGAACGCATTCAAGCACTCAATGAGAAGCGTGGCGATACTTTGTGGCTGGCACCTTCGTGTTCGTTATTGCACTCACCTGTGGACTTAGCACAAGAGCAGCAACTTGATGATGAGTTAAAAAGTTGGTTAGCATTTGCAGCGCAAAAGTGTGCGGAGTTGGGTTTAGTCAAAGATGCATTGGCACAGCAATCCAACACAGCCCTAGTTGAATACAGTAAAGCGGTGAAAAACCGTGCTCAATCAACACGCGTAAACAATGCTGATGTGCAAGCGCGCGTTAAATCACTCACGGCAAATGATGGTCAGCGTCACAGTAAATTTGCTCAGCGTATTGCCCTACAGCAACAAGCGCTGAATCTGCCCCTGTTGCCAACCACCACCATTGGCTCCTTCCCGCAAACTCAGGACATACGACAGACTCGCCGCGATTTTAAAGCTGGGCGTATTAGCAATGCTGAATACGAACAAGTCATGCAGGAACAAATACAGTTTGCAGTAAAGCAGCAAGAAGCGCTCGATATTGACGTGCTTGTGCACGGTGAAGCAGAACGTAACGATATGGTGGAGTACTTTGGTGAGTTACTCGAAGGGTTTGCGTTCACCCAATTTGGTTGGGTGCAAAGTTACGGCAGCCGCTGTGTTAAGCCACCGATTATTTGGGGGGATGTGTCTCGTTCCCAGCCAATGACGGTGCGCTGGACGCAATATGCACAGTCGCTCACTGACAAATATATGAAAGGCATGCTTACAGGTCCGGTAACCATTTTATTTTGGTCGTTCGTACGTGACGATTTAGACAAGCCAAGTATTGCTAATCAAATCGCTTTAGCGTTGCGTGACGAAGTGGTGGACTTACAAAACGCCGGTATTAAGGTAATTCAGATTGATGAACCTGCATTTCGAGAGGGTATGCCGCTGAAGCAAAGTCAATGGCAGGCATACCTTGATTGGGCAGCGTATGCATTTAGAGTCAGTGCCAGCGGCGTAGAAGATGCGACGCAAATTCACACGCACATGTGTTACAGCGAATTCAATGACATCATTGGTGCGATTGCCGACATGGATGCGGATGTGATCACCATTGAAACATCGCGCTCAAACATGGAATTGCTATCAGCGTTCGAGCATTTTGATTACCCGAACGATATTGGCCCAGGTGTGTATGACATTCATACCCCTAACATTCCTGAAGTATCTTGGATGAAAGCGTTAATCCATAAAGCTGCCCAGAAAATTCCGGCCCGACGTTTGTGGGTGAATCCGGACTGTGGCTTGAAAACACGAGGTTGGGAAGAGACAAAAGAAGCACTGAACAACATGGTTATCGCAACCAAAGAGCTGCGCAAAGAGCTCAGTTAGGTAAAAAACACTATCAGCACAGTGGGGCAATGTGCTCCACCTGCTGATTTACGCCCGCCAACGCTTTACATTGTGAGTCTTCCCCCCAACATCACACAAATTTTTCAGTGGACAAGAGCAATGACAAGTACAGAGCAACGTATTACCCTTACCCGCCCGGATGATTGGCACATTCACTTACGTGATGGCGAACAGTTGAAAGACACCGTTCGTGACGCGAGTCGTTATATTGGCCGCGCTATCATTATGCCTAACCTTGTACCCCCTGCGACTTGCACTGATACCGCGCTTGCGTATCGCGATCGTATTATGGCTGCGGGCCCTCAAGCTCATTTTGAACCACTGATGGTGCTTTATCTCACAGATAACACTACACCTGATGAAATTCGCAAAGCGAAAGCAACAGGCAAAATCGTCGCCGCTAAGCTGTACCCTGCGGGCGCAACAACTAACTCAGCGTCTGGCGTAACAGACATCGAAAACATCTATCCAGTGCTTGAAGCAATGCAAGAAGTAGGCATGCTGTTACTGGTTCACGGTGAAGTGACTGACTCAAGCATCGATATCTTCGACAGAGAAAAGGTCTTCATCGAGACTAAATTGAAAAAAGTGGTCAGTGACTTCCCTAATTTGAAAGTGGTTCTGGAGCACATTACAACTGCGGATGCGGTTGAATTTGTTAAATCAGCATCAGCGAACGTAGGCGCAACAATCACCGCGCACCACTTACTGTATAACCGTAATCACATGTTAGCCGGTGGTATTCGTCCACATTACTACTGCTTACCAATTCTCAAGCGTAATACTCATCAGCAAGCCTTGATTGAAGCTGCGACTAGCGGCAGCCCTAAATTTTTTATGGGTACGGACTCTGCGCCACACCTTAAAGATAAAAAGGAAGCGGCATGTGGTTGTGCGGGCGCTTACACAGCTCATGCTTCGTTAGAGTTGTATGCAGAGGCATTTGAACAAGCGAATGCGCTGGACAAATTAGAAGGCTTTGCAAGTCACTTTGGCCCAGACTTCTACGGTATTGCTCGTAATTCAGATACGGTTACGTTAGTACGTGAGCCGTGGGAAGTACCTGCTAGCTACCCATTGGGCGAAGACAAGGTGATCCCAATCTGTGCGGGTGAAACCTTAAACTGGCAAGTTAAAGACTAAACATATTGTTTGTTAATAATAAATCAGCCCAGTTTTAACTGGGCTTTTTTCTATCCGTTGCTGCATTAGCTGCCGCGTTTGATTTGGATCAATCCGCGACAAGGTGCTATATCATTACGGACAAATGTCCTTAGGATCTAAGGTGGCTTTGACTAAGCTCTGGCCCTAAAATTAAGCACATAAGGTGCTTTAAGCGCTACAACTAACAGGTGAATTAACCATGCACTTACCAACAGTGGACTATCAATCGCCAACTGCTCCAGCAGAATTCGTTGAATCTCTTCGCAATACGGGCTTTGGTGTTTTAACTAACCACCCAATTCCTCAGTCGCTGGTGGAGTCAATTTACAAAAATTGGCAGGAATTCTTTAACTCAGAGCAAAAGCATGAACTTTTGTTTGATAAAGACAACCAAGATGGTTATTTCCCACCTGAAGTAAGTGAAGTGGCGAAGGGCTTTAAAGTTAAAGACATCAAAGAATACTACCATGTCTATCCAAAAGGCCGTGTCCCTGAGCAATTAGAAGCTGAAATTCGCGAGTACTACCGCTTAGCGAATGAGTTTGCCAGCGAACTACTAAGCTGGGTACAAGAGTGTGCTCCGGCGGATGTTCAAGCTAAGTTCTCAATCGACTTAAAAGATATGATCAAAGACTCTGAGCAAACACTGCTGCGCATTTTGCACTACCCACCGATGACCGGTGACGAAGAGCCTGGTGCTATTCGTGCTGCTGCGCATGGCGACATCAATTTATTGACTGTTCTTCCTGCTGCCAACGAGCCGGGTTTGCAAGTGCAAAAAACAGACGGTGGTTGGTTAGACGTACCGAGTGATTTTGGTAACTTGATCATCAATATTGGCGACATGCTCCAAGAAGCGTCAGGTGGTTACTTCCCATCAACGATTCACCGTGTAATTAACCCAACGGGTAAGGCGTCGACCAAATCACGTATCTCATTGCCGTTGTTCTTACACCCACGTCCTGATGTGGTGTTATCGGAGCGCTACACGGCAGATAGCTACTTGCAAGAGCGTTTACGTGAGCTAGGCGTTAAATAACCTCAACGAAGGTGAGCGATTTTTAAAAGCCCGGATTGACCGGGCTTTTTTGCGTTCTAATCTAGGCTAAACCTCGCCAATAAACCAATTGCCATAGTAAAAACCACACTCAGTAAGGTGCCGAGCATCACGTATTCAGTGAGGTGTTTTTCTTTGGCGTTGGTTAAATCGCCAAAGCGGAATACTGATTTGGCCGCGAGCACAAAGCCGACTCCCGCTAACTCATCAATCAGGATAAAGGTTAACATCAGCGTGCGCTCCAGTAAGCCAATACTATGACCCGCTTGGGGTAAAGCACCAAATGCTGAATTGCTTGATGATTGCGGTAGTTGCCAGCGCTCAAGTAGCATGCGAATTGCTACTGAGCAGGGGTTGAGGACGAGCAGGTAGGCAAGTAAGACCACATAACTATCGCTTGAGCTCACAAACTCATAGAGCCATTGCATAATAGGGTCGCGCTCATTGAGGTACAAACACACCGCGATGATCATCACGATATGCGCAACCTGGTCGATAAAAAATGGCACAATGCCACCACGTGTATAGGACTTTGCCACATCTATAAGCCAATGGGTGGTCATGATGATGAAAGTCGCACCGATAACCACCAACCATTCCCCTAAACCGAAATAGCGCTCCCACAACGTTACAACCACTGCTGTTAGCACACCGTGTGTGAGCGTATGCAGCATCAGCTTGGTGGATTTGAAGTGACGGCTGTTTCTATCTCGCACCCAGCTCATGGGTTGCAGATAAAAGTCAGCAATAAAGTGGGTGAGTAAAAGACCCAAAAGTAGGGCGATTTGATCATCCATGAGAGAACTCCTTAGTAGCGACTGCAATAAAACCATCAACTAAATGATAGCGACCCGCGTTGAGTAATTTTGTCACATTTTCTCGCGAACTTTGCAACAGTTGGGCGATGCTGGCATGGTCGTTGTGTTCCTGCCAGCAATATAAATACAGCGCATGTGCTTGCTTTTGGCTTAAGGTCGAGACGATATTATCAAGAAATAATACATTCAGTGCGAAACTAGGGGAGAGATTTTGCTCGCACAGCGATAGCTTAAAGCGTTGCTGTTTCATTTCGTCTAACGCTTTGCCAGAAAGTATCAGTGCGGGGCCAGTCGCGGTTTTAACATCGCCACGGAATTGACTGACATCCCCCCATGCTTCACTGACCCGTGCGTCTACTCCCTGCGAGCGCAAAAATAGGCGCAGTAATAGCGCGCTTTGCAGCGGAAACTGTTGCGCTTTGAAGATGCATTGAAAGGCATCCCCACGAAACATATCGAATTGACCGTCAAATCGTTCACACAAGGCAGATAGCCCTTGTTCAAGTGTGCTTAGCATTGATTCATACTGCGTTGACTCATAACGGCTAGAGCCAACTAAATCGCCGCTGATTACAGCATATTGAGAAGCTTTCATCAGACCTCTGTGAGTTAAAATGGTTACAAAATTAAAAGTAACTAAAATTGGTTACTTACATCAATGTAACTAAATTTAGTACCTAACTGTCTATTACACAAGTACAGAGATAAATTGACATTGAAATAATTTATTCATGATGTATCTTTTAAGAGAACTCTATTATTCTGCACTGAGTCTATAAGAGTCTCGAGCAAACTATATTTTTCATTATTTCAAGTGGTTAGATAAAAGGTGATGTTTTTCTAGCTAAATTTTAAAAAAGTTAATGACAACGCTGTCATTTATCGTGTAACATAAATTCAACATGGTTGAAAAAGTGTTGTAAGTAGCGCGAGAGCGTGGAGCAAAGCAACTACAAAAAGGGTTAGGGGTCTTCAATAATGGTAGACGGTGCAAGTCAGAAGCAACTTTTTATCGGTATCGACGGTGGTGGGACTAAATGCCGTGCGACCATATATTGCACTGAGCGCGGGATTTTAGGAACCGGCTTAGGGGGACCTGCTAATCCATTGCACGGTTTAGAACGCACACTTGAGTCAATCATGGTGTCTACGCAACAAGCACTGAGGGATGCTGGGCTGAGTTTACAAACGGTACACACCTTAGTTGCAGGGCTGGGCTTAGCAGGGGTGAACCTACCCAGCTTGTATGAACAGATCAGTGAATGGCAGCATCCATTTAAAAAAATGTACCTCACCACCGATTTACACACTGCCTGTATCGGTGCCCATGAGGGCGAAGACGGCGCCGTGATTATCACTGGCACGGGATCATGTGGTTTCGCGTGTGTAAACGGTGAGAGTGTTAATTATGGCGGTCATGGTTTTGCGCAGGGTGACAAAGGCAGTGGCGCTTGGTTAGGATTAGAAGCACTCAAAGCTGTTCTTTTAGACCTTGATGGTTTGGGGCCACATACACAATTAAGCGCCATGTTTAAACTGCACTTCAATACAGACTCGGGGATGGGGATTGCGGAGCAAATGGCGGGTCAACCGTCAAGTAGCTACGCCAAACTCGCAAGAATGGTACTTGAAGCCGCTGATAAAGGAGATCATGTCGCGAGTGCTATCGTTAAAGATGGCGCTAATTATATAAGCATGATGGCGAAACGTCTGTTAGAAATTAATCCACCACGTCTATCTATGATTGGCGGACTCGCGGAGCCTCTGCAGAAATGGCTAGATGGCGAAGTTGCAAACAAAGTGTCTCGCCCAAAACAACCTCCTGAACTAGGCGCGGTATACTTCGCCCAACAATCATTAGCAAACGAGCAGCAAAAGGTTGCAAATTAATGAGCATAATATTCCACGCCCAACGTCTTTTTGACGGCGAACGATTCATCACAGACAGCTACTTTCAAGTGGTGGACGGCAAACTCGACTTTCTTAGTGATGTGAGTGCAGATGCTGATGTAACAGCATTGCCAGGGCTGGTGGTTCCTGGTTTTATTGACGTTCAAGTCAATGGTGGGGGCGCATTTTTCAATGCCGATCAAAGCGTTGGGTGTCTAGCACACATTGCTCAAGCTCACGGTCAATTTGGTTCGACGGCAAACATGCCAACGCTCATTACCGATGATATCGACGTGATGCGCCGCGCCGCTGATGCGGTGGCGTTAGCCATAAAAGCGAAGACGCCTGGTATTTTAGGCGTACATTTTGAAGGCCCACATTTAAGCTTGCCTAAAAAAGGCACCCACAGTGAGCAATTTATTCGTCCAATCTCAGAAGCTGAATTTGCTATTTATGCGCGTGACGATCTTGGTTTGAAGATGGTGACCTTGGCGCCTGAGAATGTCAGCATCAGTGATATTAAACGCCTTGTTTCTTTGGGTGTGAAAGTGTCTTTGGGCCATACCAATGCAGATTACGCCACCACGATGGCAGCATTGGATGCCGGCGCCGATGGCTTTACGCATTTATTTAACGCAATGTCTGCATTTACGTCTCGTGAGCCGGGTGTTGTCGGTGCTGCACTTTGGCATGACACGAGTTGGTGCGGCCTTATTGTGGATGGCCATCATCTTCACCCTGATTCAGCAAAATTAGCGATTCGCACTAAGCAACGTGGCAAGATTATGTTAGTGACCGACGCGATGCCACCTGTAGGCACAGATGCAACGGAATTTGATTTCTTCGACGGTCGTAAAGTCTATCGCACTGGCGATCGATTGAATTCAAGCACAGGTGAGCTAGCGGGCAGTGTACTAGACATGGCTTCTGCGGTGCGCAACACTGTGAATACGCTCGATGTAGCGTTGCCTGAAAGTTTACGTATGGCAAGTTTGTATCCCGCGCAATACCTCGGTTTAGAGAGAAGTAAAGGACGCTTGCTACAAGGTTATGACGCAGACTTTGTGGTGCTCGATGACGCGCTCTTTGCGCAAGCAACTTATATCAGCGGGCAAGTGATTGCTTGAACGCCAAAACGGAATGATTAACTGATCCCTGGAGACCCCGCATAGCAGTACCGCGGGGCTTTTTTCATTGAATGACCATGGATAGGTGAACAACGCATTGCGAGATATACACGGGACGAGCAGGTCCGAGGTAGTGAGATAATATGACAACAACAAGCGACAAGAATGATAAGAAGCCACGTTTGGCATCGTTAGATGCATTACGTGGTTTCGACATGTTTTGGATATTAGGCGGGCAGGCGATATTTGCTGCATTGTTCGTGTTAACGGGCTGGCAAGGCTGGAAAGCATTTGAAGCGCACACTGTGCATGTGCCGTGGCACGGATTTACCTTTTACGACCTCATTTTCCCACTGTTTATTTTTCTATCCGGCGTTGCAATGGGCTTAAATCCGCGTCGCATCGACCAGCTCCCTGTCAACGAACGAATGGTGTTTTACAAAAAAGCATTGAAGCGTCTAGCGATTCTCATAGGCTTGGGGGTTCTGTATAACCATGGTTGGGGTACAGGCATGCCCATGGCGTTAGATGAAGTGCGCTATGCCAGCGTCCTAGGTCGTATCGCCATCGCGTGGTTCGTGGCAGCCATGCTGGTATGGCATACCTCGTTGCGGACTCAAGCCATTGTCGCGGTGGCAATATTAATAGGCTACTGGATTTGGTTGTGTTTTATCCCAGTGCCTGGTGGTATCGCCGGCGATCTAACACCTGAGGGGAGCTGGAATGCATGGGTAGACCAACGCTTACTTCCAGGTATCATCCATCGCAATGGTCCAATGGACCCAGAAGGTTTGTTATCACAAATCCCGGCCATCGCTAATGCCATTCTCGGTGTATTTGCTGGGCAACTCATCGCTAAAGCAAACAAATATGGGCAGTGGAAAGTAGCGGGCGCATTGTTTGTTGCTGGTTTGCTTACACTCACTTTGGGTTGGTTGTGGGACATGGCATTCCCAGTGAATAAGCGTTTATGGACCAGCTCGTTCGTACTTGTGACAGTCGGGTGGAGTGCCATTTTACTGGCAGCATTTTATGCTTTCGTAGATATTCTTGGTTTTAAAAAGGGTGTGTATCCATTCGTTATCATCGGTGCCAATTCCATCATTATTTACTTGGCATCGAGTTTGGTCAATTGGAGCTACATTTCCAAGAGTGTATTTGGTGGAGTCGTTAGAGCGGTCCCCGAGGATTGGCAACCACTTATAGCCGTTTTTGCTGTGCTCGCGGTGCAACTATTAGTGCTACATTGGATGTATAAGCGCAAGATTGTTGTAAGTGTTTAACAGCCAAAACGAATAAATTAAATACAAAAAAGTGAACAAAATTGTTCACTTTTACTTTACAAGCCAAACTGTTTGGACAATAATGACAGCGTTGTCATAATGGTTTGGCCTAATTAAGTATCCCCAATTAGGTTTGATTTATGGTCAAGTCAAATTGCACGGAACTTGACCATAGGTCCCATTTTTCAATTTTAACAACGAGCTCATTATGCAAATTGTAATTCTAAAAGATGCTACTGAAGTTGCCGAATACGGCGCTAACCTTTTCGCGAATCAACTACAGAAAAAGCCTGCGTCAGTATTAGGGCTTGCAACTGGCTCGACGCCGGTTGCCTTGTATCAAAACCTCATTGCGCGCAATCATGCGGGCGATATTAGTTTTGCTAACGTAACCAGCTTCAATCTCGATGAATACCTGGGTTTAGATGGCGACCATCCGCAGAGCTATCGCTATTTCATGAATCAGCAATTGTTTAATCATATCGATATCGACAGTAATAATACGCATGTGCCTCCTGGCGATGCTGCAGACCCAATCGCAGCATGCGATGCATACGAGCAACAAATCTTGCAAGCCGGCGGTATCGACATACAGCTACTCGGAATTGGTCGAAACGGCCATATCGGTTTCAATGAGCCGTCTTCTGGTTTAACATCGCGCACGCGGGTAAAGACTTTGACCAAAGCAACAATTGAGGACAATGCGCGCTTCTTTGCTGAGGACGAATATCAGCCGCACTTGTCTATCACGATGGGGATCGGGACGATTCTTGATGCCAAAAAAGTGGTGTTGTTAGCGACCGGTGAAAACAAAGCAGAGGCGATTAAGGCCACAGTTGAAGGGCCGTTAACTGCGGCATGCCCAGCGTCAGTATTACAAATGCACCGCAATGCGGTAATCGTTATTGATGAGGCGGCGGCAAGCCAACTTACTGATGTCGATTTTTATAAGCACATCGAAGCTGAAAACCAGAAGCTACTTGCACACCTCGCAAGAAAGTAATGGAATATTAGTTAGTTCAAAAAGCCCTAAATAGGGCTTTTTTTGTCGCTGTTTAGCGCCAGTAAATATGCTAGGGTAGTGTCATTGATTGTTTTCGCTCACTTTTTACTAGATGTTGCAATACACCCAACTCCCTTTAGACCGTCATTCCAGTGATTGTAAAGACCCCAATTGGCTTATAAACAAAAGGCATGCAGGGCGTTTTGTGCTCATCAACAATGACCGCAATCTGTTCATCGCCAACAGCCATAGTGCGGCGTTTGTGGATTATGAATTAGTACGCAATTACAACGTCGATAACGCCATTTACTTGGGGGAAGATCAAGGTCAACATTATTTTGCCCTTGATGTCAGTGTCGAGTGTGCGGAGCACAACGAATTTGCCGAACATCAATTTGTTGATATCCGTGCCTATGGCCCAGTGGTGGATGCTCATGAAGCAGCAATATTGGTGCTCGCACGAGGTTTGTGTCATTGGCATAAAACCCATAAATTCTGTGGTCGATGCGGTAGTGAAAACGTGCCAGCTGAGGCGGGACACGCACGTAAATGCAGCAACAAAGAATGCCGCCATTTGACTTTTCCACGCACCGATCCCGCAGTGATCATGTTGGTGCACTATCCATTTGCCGATGGCATAGAGCGTTGCCTTTTGGGTCGCCAAGCAAATTGGCCACAAGGTGTGTACTCAACACTGGCTGGTTTTGTTGACCCCGGCGAAACCTTAGAAGCCGCCGTGGCACGTGAAGTGATGGAAGAAGCAGGGGTGGCAGTTGAGCATCCTAAGTACATAGCTTCGCAGCCTTGGCCATTCCCAAGTTCACTCATGCTGGGTTACATGGCCAAAGCCAAAAGTACAGACATCTTTATTGATCAAGATGAAATCAGCGAGGCGCGCTGGTTTTCGCGTGAAGAATTACGTCAGTTCGGTAATTGGGGCGAACAAGGCGAGCATTTAAAACTGCCCAGAAAAGATTCAATTTCCAGATATTTAATAGACACTTGGATTGCAAAGAATGAGGACCAAGTATGAAAAAAGAAACCCAGCTGATCAGCGCAGGGCGTAGCAAAAAATACACCCAAGGAGTGGTGAATCCTGTTTTGCAGCGCGCTTCAACGGTTGTTTTCGACAGCGTGGCCGAATTTAAAGAAGCCGCTAAAAACCGAGGTAACCACGCGCTATTTTATGGCCGTCGTGGCACCAATACCCATTTTGCGTTACAAGAAGCCATCGCAGAGCTTGAAGGTGGTGCTGGTTGCGCATTGTACCCGAGCGGTGCTGCAGCAATTGCGAATACCTTGCTCTCTTTTGTAAAAAGTGGTGACCATATCCTGATGATGGACAGCGCCTATGAGCCAACCCGTGATTTCTGCGACAAAATCTTACAAGGTATGGGTGTTTCAACGACCTATTATGATCCAACGATTGGTGCGGGGGTCAGCGAACTTATTCAAGACAATACTCGTGTGTTGTTTATGGAGTCTCCGGGTTCTATCACGATGGAAGTGCAGGATGTCCCAAGTTTGGTCAAAACAGCCAAAGCACATGGCCTTATCACAATGTTAGATAACACCTACGGCAATGGCTTGAACTTTAGGCCATTGGATCACGGTGTTGATATCAGCGTGCAAGCAGCAACTAAATACATTGTGGGTCACAGTGACGTGATGATGGGGGTGAGTGTAGCAACAGCAGAATATTGGCCAACACTGCGCGAAAACTCTTACCTATTAGGGCAATGTTGTAGCGCCGATGACGCCTACATGGCTCTTCGCGGTTTACGCACAATGGCGGTGAGGTTGAAGCAGCACGAGCAAAGTGCGCTGCACGTCGCAAATTGGTTGAGCGAGCACCCGTTGGTCGACCATGTTCGTCATCCAGCACTGCCGTCATGCCCCGGTCATGAATTTTTCAAACGCGATTTCAATGGCAGTAATGGCTTATTTTCTATCGTTTTAAAGCAAGGTAACCAAGATGCGTTGGATGCCTTAGTGGAGGCCTTGCATCATTTCAAAATGGGCTTCTCGTGGGGTGGATATGAGAGCTTGATCACCACCAATATGACGATGAAAGGGTTACGCAGCCAAACTGGCTGGAATTTTGGCCCAGTCGTTCGTTTACACATTGGCCTAGAAGACGTGGATGATCTGATTGAAGATTTGCGACAAGGTTTAGAAGTTTACGCCAGTAAACTCTGATTTAACTTACTGCTGAAACATCTTTTTACAAGCGCTCATACTTTTGAGCGCTTTTTTCATTTATAGTGACAATTAAATAATAATTAAAAGGAAAACAAATGGATGCATTACGGATTGTGCAGCTGATGAAATTTGAGCTAGCACGGCATTTCCTCACTAAAAAAGCATGGCTTGCATTACTTGCTTTTGCATTGGTGTGGTTGATGATATATCGCTATGGAGTGTACGAGGCAGTTAATATTTTAGAGAAACCTGAATTTGAACAATTCATTCTCTCCGTCTTCGGTAACTTTGGTATGCAAAGCTTGTTGCATTGGCCTGATGCGGAAATGGCGGTGTATAGCCTTATCGCCTCTGTTGCTTTTCCTCCCTTTGTTATTTATCTGTGTAGTGACCAATTTGTAAGTGACCGCGAGCGCGGTACGTTACGCTTTTTGTCTTTGCGTGCCACGCGATTAGAAATTGTGTTGGGGCGTTTTTTGGGTCACTGCCTTAGCACGGCGGTACTTATCGCCATCAGCTTGGTTGGCGTGATTATCCTTGTCGCACTGCGTGATATTAGTATCGTACCAACGGCGTTAGGCCACGCAATGACATACGAACTACTGTTGTTAGTGAATTTAATGCCGTTCATTGCGCTGATGTCATTATTGAACACAGTCGCGAAGTCATCACGCATGGCGCTCATCTACACCATTTTGCTCTACACCATTGGCATGATAATCGTCACCTTGTTGCAGGTAAAACTTGGCTTGCCATTGTTTTTTGACTATCTGTTTCCTGGTGAGCCTATTGACCAAATCGTCACGCTTCGTCCCGACGTTGCCAGCGCCATTGTATGGCCAATAATTCAATCTGCTCTATTTTTGGGCTTAGGGTTTTACAAGTTCCAGCGAGGTAGTTTATGAGCCTGTTAATTGAAGCAAAAGGCGTGAGTCATTTCTTTGGCTCGAAACAAGCTTTGTCGGATGTAAACATTGAACTTGAATCGGGCCAGCCTATTGCCTTGGTGGGTCCAAATGGCGCCGGTAAAACTACGTTATTTAGCCTTATTTGTGGCTATTTGCAGCCAAGTCAAGGGGAAATCAGAGTGTTAGGGCATAAGCCCGGCAGCGCCGCATTATTCGGTCAACTCAGTGCATTACCGCAAGATGCGCTGCTGAGCCCAGATTTTAGTGTGGGCGAACAACTGAGCTTATTTGCGCGACTGCAAGGGTTTTCTAGTGCACAGGCGCGTAAAGAGTGTGAACGCGTGCTGGAGTTGGTCGATTTATCGCAGACGATTAATAATCGCCCAAATGAGCTGTCTCATGGCATGAAAAAGCGCGTATGTATCGCACAAGCGTTAATGGGAGAGCCGAAGCTTGTGATGCTTGATGAGGCAACCGCGGGACTTGACCCGGTTAATGCTAGAGCAATTCGCGAGCTTGTCAGCAGCTTATGCGGTCAAACGACGTTTGTGTTGAGTTCTCATGACTTGTCAGAGCTTGAACGTTTATGTGACCGAGTACTGTATTTGCAACAAGGTAAATTAGTGACTCATGAGCTCAATTCTCAAGGGGCGCAAACCCGCTATCTGACGCTGCAACTACGCGAACAAAATGACGATATCATCGCCCATTTGCAAGCGCTAGAGTCAGTTATCGATGTCACCAATAGTCAACGCAATGAGTTTGTTATTGGCTACAATCAGTTAGCAGGTGATGTGGCGATGGATATCAAAGTGTTGCAATTGTGCCATGAGCGTCAGTGGCAATACCGTGCTTTGGTTAATGGCCACACTTTGGAAAATCAATTATTTGCAACAGGAGCATAACGAATGGGACTTTTTAGTGGACTGATTGGCAATGCCAGTGAAGTAGATGCTGAGGAAATTGACAACTTGTTGGAGGAAATCCTTGCTCCAGGTGAGAATCTTGAAAAGGCATACAAAGTTATTCGTGATTTATTCTTATTTACTAACAAGCGGTTAATCTTGGTTGATAAACAAGGAATGACGGGCTCGAAAGTGGAGGTACTGAGTATACCTTATGGAAAAATAACTAAATTCAGCAAAGAAAGTGCAGGGCATTTTGATTTAGATGCCGAGCTAAAAATTTGGATTGGTTCTGATCCATCGCCGTTAACAAAGAACTTTAAAGCGGGCGACAATATTAACGAGGTCTATAGGATATTATCGCGATACGCTTTGTAAAAAACTGTCCCTGTATCTAACAAATTCTAACAATTAATTAAATTAATCAAAAAGTTAGTTAAGTTATAATTCATTTCAACGGCGCTAGAGTGGCGCTGTCTTAAAGTTAGATATAGGGAAATCTTTTATGAAAAAGCTATCTATTGCAATCGCATCTATCCTTTTCTCTGGTGCAGCAGCGGCCCAGTCTTATCAATCGATTACTGATTTAGAATACGTAAACTTTGATTCTGAAGACTACCTGTCATTGCAGACGAAGTATTACTTTGATCCAAAGAAGGTGCTAGGGCCATTAGATCAGTTTGAATACATCAATAAAACAACCAATGTTTACGGCGGCATCGCTGATGATGATTGGGCAACCCAGTACAATGTGGGTGGCGAATACTTCTTCAATAACTTTGTCGTCGGTGCCTCTTACATCAACACCGATTATGACGGTATGGGGGGATCATGATGGTTACACCATGAGCTTTGGTTACCTTGTTAATAAAGACTTGTTGTTTAAAGTTGATCGTGTTGATTATGAAGGCATTGACGCCATTTACTTTTTCTCTGGTCAATATAATCACCAGTTAAATGTGACGGATTATATTGGCTTCACAGCTCGTGTAGATGATGAATTTGATTACCGTGAAGTGTCTGGTAAGTATTTTACTGACCTGCAAAACGGCAATTACTTAACAGTAGAAGCGACGATTAATGACGTGGAAGATGGCGACTTTGGTTGGATGATTGGTTCAAACTACTACTTCAGCAAAGCCACTTCCGTATTCGTTAATTTCAGCAAAGACGATGATTATGGTTTCGGTGCAGAGCATTTCTTCACACCTAACTTCTCGCTAACTGCAGGCTATGGCAATAATTGGGACGACAGCAATGAAGACCAATATTACCTAAAAGCAACAGCGCAGTTCTAAGCAACTAAACGCATATAAAAAGCCGCGTTAAACGCGGCTTTTTTGTGTTTGTTATCTAGGGTCTGTTGATCTTTGAAGTATGAATTTTGTTCAAATCAAAGGCTTTCAATGCAAGGAATGGGTTATGTTGCATAGTGAGCTAAGTTAATAGCCCATGACAGAGCTGTGTAAGCCTTTGGTTGAACGCTTTGGGCAGCGCCATTGGGGGATTTTTTCGGCGTAATCGCCTGACTTACATAGACTGACTATGCGACGCAGGCTCTGCCTTGTCAAAATACCCCAATGACTGCTGCTAAAACACACAGCAAAAGTCAACAGACCCTAACAATTACCAACCACATTGACGACCTTTGTTTTGTTCATCAAGGTACTTTTGCAGTGGAGCAAAGTAATCGAGGATAGCCGTTGCATCCATTTCTTCTTTACCAGTAATCGTTGCTAACGCTTCTTGCCATGGGCGACTTGAACCCATCTCTAGCATTGCATTTAACTTCTCACCTGCTTCTTTTGAGTTGTACACAGAGCAGCGGTGAATTGCTTCTTTATTACCAGCGATCTTACACAGACTGCGGTGGAAGTCGAATTGCAGGATGTGCGCTAAGAAGTAACGGGTGTAAGGTGTGTTACCTGGTACGTGGTACTTCGCACCTGGATCGAAGTCCGCTTCGCTACGGGCGACAGGAGCTTTAACACCTTGATATTTTTCACGAAGTTCCCACCATGCTTGGTTGTACTGTTCGGGCGTAATTTCACCAGAGAACACTTTCCAACGCCATTGGTCAACAAGTAAACCAAATGGAATGAAGGCCACTTTATCCAATGCCATGCGCATGAGTAGACCAATGTCTTTAGACTCGTCAGGCACGTCATCAAGCAAGCCAATTTCTTTCAAGTATGCAGGTGTTACCGATAATGCAATGGTGTCACCGATCGCTTCGTGGAAACCATCATTCGCACTTTCTTGATAATAAAGTGGTTGCGTATTGTACGCTCGCTGATAGAAGTTGTGGCCTAACTCATGGTGGATAACCGCAAATTCTTCACCCGTGCGTTGAATACACATCTTGATGCGTAGGTCGTCTTTGCTGTCAATATTCCATGCTGACGCATGACACTGTACATCACGGTCCTGCGGCTTGATAAATAGTGAACGCTCATAGAAAGTTTCAGGAAGAGGGGCAAAGCCCATCGATGTAAAGAACTTCTCGGCGCCGCGCACCATTTTGATTTCATCGTAGTTGTGCTTAGCCAGTAACTCCGTGACATCATAACCCGGATCGGCGTTTTCAGGAGCGACTACATCGTAGATATTGCCCCATGTTTGTGCCCACATGTTACCAAGTAGGTGCGCAGGAATAGGCTGGTCTTGCGGGACTTTGTCTTCACCATATTTTTCGCCTAGCTTCGCGCGTACGTGGCAGTGTAGTGAATCATAAAGCGGCTTAACCTGACCCCAAATACGGTCTAACTCATTAGCAAAGTCATCTGCTGGCATGTCGTATTTGCTACGCCACATTGCACCGGTATCTGCGTAACCTAGCTCTTTTGCACCTTCATTAGTAAGCACAACTTGTTGCTCATACAGAGGGCGCATAGGTTTTGACACCTCTCGCCAGCCTTGCCATAGGTCAAGTAGCTCATTGTAATCACGACTGGTGGCCATTTTCGCCGTCATGTCACCTAGGCTTAGACACGTACCGTCATCTTTACAGTACTTACCTTTACCGTATAGGCCACCTAGCTCAGCAACTAACTGAGATAGTTTTGCTGTTTTTTCAGCATCTTGTGGAGCAGGTAATGTAAGGGCTAGTTTGAGTTTGTCGAGCTTGCGACGTGCATCATAATCTAGTTCTAAGTCGTCAAACTTTGCAGCTTCATTGGCAAGACGCACCACAGTTTCAGTCATCTTGCGATTAACCTCCGCAGAGAGCTCCGCTGTGTCATGAGTAATAAAGTTTGCGTAAATCCATTCAGCACGGCTTGCTTCTAGGTAAAGGGCCTGTAAATCTTGTTCTGTACTAGCAAGAAATGCAGTTGCATCAGTGGCAGTTACTTGAGTTTTTTCTGTGTTGTCAGTTGCATCTGAGTGTGATGCATTTGAACAAGCACCCAAGCCGAGAGTCGCGCACACAAACAGTGCAGCAAGGCTTGGCTTAAAAGGCAAAGCAGTCATGAGATTTCCTCTTGTTGTTATTGTCTGGGTATGACACCCATAGAGACGGGGAGAATAATAGCAGTGCTACACGAATTGGTACAATCAAGACGGCGCAAATGATTGTAAATCCTGATGGTTCGTCCATACTGTGGTCTAGGTACAAGTATCAAGGAATTGAACAATGAGTTGGTTGGTTTTATTAGTAATTGTGGCAGTCGTGGTGGTATTAACCGTCAAAGATATCCGTATGAATATCATTACACGTCCCGTTTTCCAATGGTTTAAAAAGGCGCTACCTCCGCTTTCTGAAACTGAGCGCGATGCGATGGAAGCGGGCGATATCTGGTGGGACGGCGAACTATTTCGCGGTAACCCCGATTGGAAGACACTGCACAAATATGCAACCACCAAACTCAGCAGTGAAGAGCGTGACTTTATTGACAATCAAGTTAGCACTTTATGCGCCATGCTCAATGATGATGAAATTACTAAAAATCAGGATATGAGCGAAGAGGTGTGGCAATACCTAAAAGACGAAGGCTTTTTTGCGCTTATCATTCCAAAAGATCAAGGTGGCCGTGAATTCTCGGCATTAGCCAACTCAACCATTGTCGCTAAAATAGCAACCAAGAGCTTAAGTGCAGCAGTGACCGTAATGGTGCCAAACAGTTTAGGCCCAGCAGAGTTATTGCTTCATTATGGCACCCTGGACCAACAAAATTATTGGTTACCCAAACTTGCTTCAGGTGAAGCGCTACCTTGTTTTGCGTTGACTGCGCCAGATGCAGGATTTGATGCGGGTGCGATCCCGGATACAGGTATTGTCTGTAAGGGGGAGTTCGAAGGAAAAGAAGTTCTTGGCCTGCGCCTCAATTGGTCAAAACGCTATATCACACTTGCGCCGAAGGCCACAGTACTGGGATTAGCGTTCAAAATGTTTGACCCTGATGGATTGCTTGGCTCACGCAAAAATATCGGTATTACCTGTGCGTTGATCCCAACTGATCATCCTGGTGTTAATACAGGTGACCGTCATAAGCCGATGAATATGGGGTTCCTCAACGGCACCACATCTGGAGAGGATGTCTTTATTCCATTGGAGTGGATTATTGGCGGTGAAGTTCAAGCAGGGAATGGATGGCGTATGCTCGTCGAATGCTTATCTGCTGGACGTGGTATATCACTGCCTGCATTAAGCACAGCGACGGGTCATTTGAGTGCGCGCACCAGTGGTGCATACGCAGCCTTACGCCAACAGTTTGGTGTATCCATCGGTGAATTTGAAGGCATCCAAGAGGCGTTGGCACGTATTGGTGGATTAACCTATCAATTAGAAGCAACACGTATTTTAACGGCCACTGCGATTGACCAAAAACTCAGTCCTTCTGTGATTACAGCTATTGCCAAATATCACATGACGGAAATGGGCCGCCAGACTATTAATGATGCCCTCGATATTCATGCTGGGAAGGGCATTCAGATGGGACCAAACAATTACCTTGCCAGTTGTTATATGGGCACTCCGGTTTCTATCACGGTGGAAGGCGCGAATATTCTTACCCGTAATTTGATGATCTTCGGCCAAGGTGCCATTCGATGCCACCCGTATGTTATTGATGAAATGGTGGCAGCCGGCATGGAAGATGGTGAAAAGGGAGTGAAAGAATTCGATCCTTTGCTTTGCCAGCATATGCTTTATAGCGCCACCAATGGCGTAATGACACTTGTGCATGCGCTATCACGCAGTTATTTCGCCAGTGCGCCGGTAGGCGGCGCAACCATGCATTATTATCGTTATCTCAGCCGTTTCTCTCGCGCCTTGGCATTTTGTGCAGATATCGCCATGTTGCGATTTGGCGGTGAATTAAAGCGCAAAGAGATGCTTTCTGCGCGACTTGGTGATGTGCTTAGCCATTTATACCTCGCTTCTGCGGTGTTGAAGCGCTATGAAGATGAAGGGCACCAGCACGCTGATTTACCCTTTGTGCAATACAGCGTTGAGCGTAGCCTGTATTTGTGTGCGAAAGCGCTGGATGAGTTTATTAATAATGTCGGAGGTTTACCTCTTCGCGCAGCACTGAGATTAATTGTCTTCCCGCTCGGTAATCACTTTAAAATGCCAAAAGACGAGGTAGCAAAAGCGGTAGCTCGCCATATGACGCAAGTAGGTGTCGTGAGAGAGCGATTGACTCATCTTTGTATGGTTGATGAGAACAATGGCACTGCGGTGCTTGAACTGGCGCTAGAAGCCCAACACAAAGCCGCAGCGGCATACAAGGTGCTAAATAAGCTAAAACGCGACAAAGAGATCCGTGGGCTGACAGTGCCTCAATTGATTGAAGATGCCAAAGGCAAAGACAAACTATCTGATGAGCAATATGACTTGCTCACGCATGCGGAGGAATTAAGACAGCGTGTGATTGCTGTAGACGTATTTTCTCCAAGTGAATTCTAATCGTCATGCTCGATTGAACTTATTCAATTGAGCCAATACGGAGCCGGTGTGGTTAGTCGCACCGGTTTTTTTTGCTAATCTATTCATCCACCTCAGGTGTCGCTCACTTGCTTATTATCAATAAACTGGTTAGTTTGTTAAAGAATCCCTAATAATGAAACATGGAATGTCTATGAAATATCTATATTTTAGTGCCGCGTTAGTAGCGCTAGTAGGCTGTCAATCTAACGGCCAAAGCGTACAAGAAAAAGAAATTGCACAGGCCGCGCCTAGCAACTCTGCTACCCTCGTTGAGCAAATAAAACGATTCCCGCCTCGCTACCCAATATCGCAAGCCAAAGCCGGGAATCAGGGCTGTGCAACCGTTGAATACGTAATTTCACCAACAAATGAAGTGAGTGATGTGAAGGTGTTAGAGGCCAGTCATACTGATTTTGCCCAAGAAGCACAGGCGGTGGTTTCCAAGTGGCGATGGGAACAGTTGCCAGAAGGCGCAATTACAGCGCCGACCACGATACAAACACGATTCGAGTTTTGTCTCGCTGAGCAAAAGGGACAATGTGATATGGAGAAGTTAGTCGCTAAAATTCAATGCAGCGGCACTGAAGATGTAGTGGCTTCAATTGGGAGGAGAGTTCGATAAAAGGCTGGCTTATCGCGAAGGGCACACAAATCTGGTGCCCTTTGTTGTAAATTAACGATACGGGCTTCTTAGGCTAGCGCCCAAATGGGTCGGCGACAATCTCGGTGATCATCCAGCGGCCACCTTCTTTCACCATCTTTACGCTGCGCATATCGTCAATCTTCTTACCTTGAAATTGACCGGTGAAAATCAGGTTGATAGTTGCCTTGTTGCCAAATTGTTGGCGTACACTCATCTCGGTGCGGTCCAGCTCAATCGTTACCTCATCAAACTGCATATTGACAAGATTTCGGGCAAACTGCGATGCTGTGCCATAGGAGCGCATAATTCGCGCTAACTTAGGTGAGGCATGCTCTGTGGCGCCCTCGAGGTCATTATGATTATACAAAGTATAAAAATACTGAGTAGCGACATAGCCGGGTGAGTTTGGATCGCCGGTGATGTTATCGCTTTGACCGCAGGCACTAAGGAAGAGAGTTAAACAGAGTAAAAAAATTCGCTTCATACTATCTGGCATATTTAGTAAATACTGCACTAAAGTGTGAGGTGCATTGCAAAATAAGTAAAGAAAAAGGCGCCGAAGCGCCTTGTTTTTAAGAAAAAAGAATCAGAAAAACTATTGTACTAGCTCTTGGTCACTGAACTGATCGGCAAACAATGGGCTAGATAAATAACGCTCAGCAGAGCTTGGTAAAATGACCACAATGTTTTTGTTCGCATTTTCTGGAAGCTCGGCAATACGTTTTGCCGCTGCAACCGCTGCACCTGAAGAAATACCCGCGAGGATACCTTCATTCTTCATCAATTCGTGCGCCATCGCGATAGCGTCTTCGTTGCTTACTTGCTCGACGCCATCAATGATTTCTAAATCTAGGTTACCAGGAATGAAACCTGCACCAATACCTTGAATCTTATGTGGACCAGGTTTAACTTCTTCACCGGCCATTGTTTGGCTAATTACTGGTGAATCTGTTGGCTCTACAGCAATAGATTTAACGTCCACGCCTTTTGCTTGTTTTAGGTAGCGGCTCACACCGGTAATTGTACCGCCAGTACCTACACCCGCGACGAAGAAATCAACGTTGCCATCAAGTGCATCATAGATTTCAGGGCCTGTTGTCTCGAAGTGGATTTTCGGGTTTGCTGGATTTTCAAATTGCTGCAGTAGAATGTACTTGTCAGGGTTGCTGTCGCGAATTTCTTTCGCTTTCTCGATAGCACCTTTCATGCCTTTAGGGCCTTCAGTCAAAACCAGATTTGCACCTAAAGCTTTTAGCAGTTTACGGCGTTCAAGGCTCATGCTGTTTGGCATGGTTAGCGTTAACTTGTAGCCACGAGATGCAGCAACGAACGCAAGTGCGATACCTGTATTACCCGATGTAGGCTCAATCAGCTCTTTGTCTTTGGTCAGTTCGCCAGATTTTTCAGCTTCCCAAATCATTGATGCGCCGATTCGGCACTTAACACTGAAGCTCGGGTTACGTGCTTCGATTTTCGCGTACACGTTGCCTGACGTTACACGATTGAGCTTAACAAGAGGAGTGTTTCCGATCGAAAGCGAGTTATCTTCGTAAATTTTTGACATGTTCAATACCTAGCTAGTTTACCGCTGTATTTATGATGTCTTAACTTTACTCGCAAATGCGTAAAACTAAAGGAAAGATTGGCTATAAGATATAGCCAATCGGTTATAACGAATGGGTATAAAAATTAAGTTATCTATAAAATCCAAGCGTAGCTAAATTTTGCGAATAACGTGCGTTGGTTTTTACGGATCTTAGATAAGTCATCATCTTGGTAGCCGTTGTCTGAATAACCCAAAAACACGACGCTTTGCGGGTTGAGTTTGTAGGAATAGAGCAACTGGGTGCTCAGTGACTTATACTGCGCATCAACTTCAGCAATATAGCTTTCGGCGTTACGTTCAATGTCGGTGTGAATCACGCTCAAGCGTAAAAAACTATTTAAATTGAATTGATAACTAAAGCGCACATCGCTCAAGTTGGCGGTGAATATGTCGCTTCCTTGCTCAGTCTCCAGCGACTCAAAAGTGTGGCGCATGCGTATATTGAGATGTTCGGTAACGTTGTAGTTAAATGTTGGCCGAATAAAACGTCGCTGTGCAGGGCGGTTATTTGCAAGGTCCACTTTATTGCCGTAACGTGCTTGCACGTCCGCATGCAAGCCAGCCGCAGGCTTGAATGAAGCATAAATGCTGAGTTCGTTTTCATTGAAGCGATCAGCGTTTCCTTCAACCGTTAATGAGCTTGGATCGTGACGTAACCCTCTGCGCTCACGAGTTATTACACCAAAATCAATGAAGCTCTGCATCGGGCCGTCTATCATCAGTGATGTTTGTGCTTCTTTTTCCAGTAATTCGCCGGCTTCGTTGTGAGTAATGTCCCAGTCTGCATACCATCGTGTGCGATTCCACCATGTTGTATCATCACCGTACCAACGATATTCTCCCCCCGCGGTCCATTTATTGAAGTCAGTCTCAGCAAGAAAGCCCAAATCTGCACGTAAACCGGCACTGCGATTATGGTAGTTACTAAACACACTGTAGTATTTGGTATCGTGGTTGAGTGCAACATAATAGCCGTGACCGTCATAATCGCCTTCTTTGACTCGTAACAATGCTTCTGAATAGCTGCAGTCATATCGACTCGTACAAGGAGTTATAGCTTCTTTGGCACACTCTTTGGCGCTGTCGCACAAGCTATTAATAAATTCGTTGCTATAACGACTGTCTGAACCCATCAATTGAACTTGCAAGGTAGTAAAATCACTGAATTTGTACTTACCGTCTACGCTCACTAATGCGTTGTGGTAATCGTCAGATGAGCGGGCAGTGATATTCGTACCATAGGACAATGATTTGCTGCTGTCATATCGATACCTAAAAGCGGCGGAGTGTGATTTGTCTTCCAAAGAAACTAGCGATGACCCTAAATTCCCTGGAATAATGACATTAGTGTATTCATCGTCACTCACAAACGCTGCAATGGTGTGTCCGTTATTACTGCCTGTTAGTTTGGCACCAAAATTTGGACTCGCTATGTTGCGGGTATAGACCAAATTAAGGTTGGAAGAGAAATAATCGGCATTATCCAAAAAGAAGCTGCGCTTTTCATCGAAAAACAGGCTGAAGCTGTTGTTTATGCTGAGCTGGGCAACGTCAGCTTCAACTTGAGAAAAGTCAGGGTTAAGCGTGGCGTTAAGCGTTAAATCTGGGGTGATCCCCCATTTCACATCTAAACTTGGCTCGACGTTGTTGTCTTTGTCCCAATCACCCTCAGCGTCTTTTATATCGCGAGATTGATCTTGGTTGAGCACTAAAGAAGGCACGAGTGTTAGATGATTACTTTGTCGTGCCTTGGCAAACCCTTGTGTTTGTGGCATTTGGCAAATCCAACAGTGATTAGCGTGGTCAATTTTCATGCTCGAAATACGCAAGCGTTCACTGCGTGGATAAAAACGTACAAACTCCATTTGCATGTTCTTAAGCGCGTCAGCGTCGTCAAAGTTAAACATTCGCATCGGCAACGCGAGTTCGACTTGATAACCCTCTTTATTGATAAGACCTGCGCTGTCCCAAATGCCATCCCACGCACTACTTTCTGACTTATTAATTTCATTTTCAATGGCGTCGTGCTGCACGCCCAAAGGGTTGACGAAAAACTGATAGGCAAGCTGAGAACTGCCATAGGTGTCAATCTTTAGCCCCACCATATCGTCATCCCATGCGCTGTCACGGTCTTTATAAAATGCGCGGATATTCTCTGGTTCATTATCTTGTGCGACAAACGCAACATACAAGGTATGGGAGTCCTCATAAACCAGTGCGTATGAATTTACTGGCGCAGAGAGGTTCTCGTAAGGCCAAGTAATATTGTTTATTGGGATACGTTTAGCGTTTAACCATTGGGGCTCATCTAACTTACCATCCACTTTTATAGGTTGGTCGATATAAGGAATAACATTTGATGGTGACGCAGCAATGACGCTCACACTGAAGCTAAATCCAAAAATCATGAAAGCTGATGTAAAAAATTGATTTAATTGCACGACGGTGAGTTTATGTGTTGTTTTGATGCGTTTTATCAGGGCTTGCGCATGGATTCAAAGGTTTTACGTTCAGTCACGGTTCAGTACGATGAAACGGATAGGTTGCTCACTGATTGAACGTTTGTTAAATACTTGGTCTTTTTTTGCGTACTTAATTGCAAAAAGATGGTAAAACAAGGGCAAATAAAACCAATACTAGAAAGTTGCAATGAAACTCATCCTCAAATTAATCGCCGGTATCTTATTCGGTATGGCTATTGGTGCATTTGCGCCGCATGAAGTCGCGCGTGTTTTATACACTGCAAAAACACTTATTGGTGAACTAATTGGCTTTACCATTCCGCTAATAATTTTGTTTTTCATCTGTTCAGGAATTGCAGGTTTACCTAAAGGGGCAAATCATTTGCTAGGCAAAACAGTGGGTTTTGCTTATGGCTCAACTGTTGTCGCTGGTACTTTAGCGGTGTTAGTGATGTTATGGGCTGCGCCTATGTTGACGGGTACTGTTAATTTTTCTGGCTCAGAGGAAAGTGCGCTAAAAAGCTTTATTGACCTAGAAATACCGCCTTTGATGGGGGTGATGACAGCACTTGCAACCGCATTTACTTTTGGCATTGCTATTAGCCAGCGCCAATTAACTGAATTGCAAACAGTGGTTGACCAAGGTCGCGATGTGATTGATGCACTACTGGCACGCGTTATTATTCCGGCTTTACCATTTTATATCGCGGGTGTATTCGCCGACATGACAGTAGCAGGCACAGTTGCTGAGACATTACAGACATTCGCTGTGGTATTGGTTATTGCACTAGTCATGCATTGGGTTTGGCTCACGGTATTATACGTAACCACGGGTATTCTATTAAAACGTTCGCCATTGGAACTCATTAAAAATATGTTGCCTGCATACCTTACAGCGTTGGGCACTATGTCCAGTGCAGCGACTATCCCAGTGTCATTGCAATCGAGTAAAAATAATGGTGTGAAGGAAAATATCGCTAACTTCAGCGTGCCTTTGTGTGCCACTATACACTTGTCTGGATTGACCATAACTATTGTAACTTGTGCTATGGCTGTAATGGCGTTGTCACCAAGCCTAGAATTAGGTGGGTTCACGCAAATGTTACCTTTCGTATTTATGCTAGGTATTGTGATGATCGCTGCCCCCGGTGCGCCAGGTGGTGCGGTGATGTCAGCGTTGGGTTTGTTAACTAGTATGCTCGGTTTTAATGACGCGGCAATTGCTCTCATGATTGCTTTATATTTAGCCCAAGATAGTTTTGGTACAGCGTGTAATGTAACCGGTGACGGCATCATAGCATTGTGGGTAGACCGTTTTTCTGTTAAAACAGAGGCTTGAGAAAATATTCACAGGTGTGCGCGCAGTATAAGGAGTCACTGGCGCACAGTTAGAGAGGGTTATCCTGTTGATTAATGTATTGCTTGTAGACGACCATGAATTGGTTCGCACTGGAATCAAACGCATTCTCGATGATGTGCGTGGTTTCAAAGTCATTGGTGAAGCAAAAACAGGTGAAGAAGCGGTTCAGTTTTGCCGTCAAAATCAACCAGACATCGTTCTTATGGATATGAACATGCCGGGTATTGGTGGTTTAGAAGCCACCAAGAAAATCTGTCGCTACTGTCCCGATGTAAAGGTGATCGTACTTACGGTGCATTGTGAAGATCCTTTCCCTAGTAAGGTGATGCAAATTGGTGCGCATGGTTATCTCACCAAAGGTGCTGGACCTGAGGAAGTGGTAAACGCTATTCGTGCAGTAAACTCGGGGCAACGTTATATCGCTCCTGAGATTGCCCAACAAATTGCGTTGGCACAGTTTAGTGGCCGTACTGATGAAAACCCGTTCCAAACGCTGTCAGATCGCGAACTGCAAATCATGCTTATGATCACCAAAGGTGACAAGGCGCAAAGCATTGCAGAACGATTGAATTTGAGTTCAAAAACAGTGAACAGTTATCGCTATCGTATCTTTGAAAAACTGGCTGTAAACGGTGACGTTGAGCTGACACATTTGGCGATTCGCCATAAAATGATAGATATCGATAGCGACCACTAATAACTTCTATGTCCTTTGCCGCTGATCAGTTTTTAAAAACGGTCTCTGAAGAACCTGGCGTTTATCGTATGCTCGACTCTGAAGAGCAGGTGATTTACGTCGGCAAAGCTAAAAACCTCAAAAAGCGTCTTTCAAGTTACTTTCGTAAAACAGGTCTTGATGCCAAGACTCAGGTTCTAGTGCGCAATATTTACAATATTGAAGTGACCCTGACGAACACAGAAACAGAAGCCTTACTGCTTGAAAACAATCTGATTAAAAAGTATCAGCCCCGTTACAACATCTTGTTGCGGGATGACAAATCGTACCCTTATATCTTGTTGACCAAACACCAGCACCCAAGACTGGCGTTTCATCGCGGTGCCCGCAAAATAAAGGGCGAATACTTTGGCCCATTCCCCAGCAGCAGCGCTGTATCTGATAGCTTGCGCCTTATGCAAAAATTATTTCCTGTGCGCCAATGTGAAGATAGCTATTATAAAGCGCGCAGTCGCCCATGTTTGCAATATCAACTCAAGCGTTGTAGCGCGCCTTGTGTTGGTAAAGTCAGTGATGAAGAATATGACCAAGAAGTGAACTTTGTGCGTAAGTTTCTCGGTGGCAAATCGCAAGAGGTCATTACTGAATTGGTCAACAAGATGGAACAGGCCAGTCAAGACTTAGCATTCGAAAAAGCAGCTAAGTATCGAGATCAAATCCAATTGCTTCGCAAGGTGCAAGAGCAACAATCTGTATCTGGTAAGCACGCAGAGTTGGATGCGATTGGTTATTGTAGCCATAATGGCTTAATTGCTGTGCATATTTTGATGATTCGCGACCACAAAGTACTTGGCAGTAAAACGCTGTTTCCTAAAGTGCCTAAGGATTCGTCTGACGACGAAGTACTTACGTCTTTTATTGCGCAGTACTATTGTACGCCAGGTGCGACAGGACGCATTGCTAAAGAATTGATTCTACCTTTTGCTATCGCTGAGCAACAAGAGTTGGCATCGGCGATGACGGAACTCAAGTCTTCTACTGTTAAGTTGTCGTTGGTGCAAAGAGGCGAGCGCGCCCAATATCTACAATTGGCAAATAAGAATGCGCAAAGCAGTTTAGAGGTGCAACGCAGTACGCAAGATTCCATCAATAAACGTTATGCATTACTCAAAGAAGCGCTGCATTTGGATGACATTACGCGTATGGAATGCTTCGATATCAGTCACACCATGGGCGAAAATACTGTCGCCTCATGTGTGGTATTCGACAGCCAAGGTCCTAATAAATCACAATATCGCCGCTTTAATGTAACGGGTATTACGCCAGGGGATGACTATGCGGCAATGGCTTTTGCGTTGAAAAAACGTTACGGGAAGCTAACTGATGAAAGCAAAATACCTGATGTCATATTTATTGACGGCGGCAAAGGTCAGCTGAACCAAGCGGTGGAATTTTTCAGTGCTTGGCCGTTTTCAAAGGAGCCTTTATTAGTCGGTGTTGCCAAAGGCACGAGTCGCAAACCAGGTTTGGAAACCTTATTGATAGACGCAGGTCGAAAAACAGTGTCACTAAGTAGTGATTCACCTGCTTTGCACTTAATTCAGCATATTCGTGATGAATCACACAGATTTGCTATTGCTGGGCACAGAAACAAACGTCAAAAACAGCGTAACCAATCTATGCTGGAAGAAATAAGCGGTGTAGGACAAAAGCGCCGCCAAGCACTATTAAAGTATTTAGGAGGCATGCAGGGAGTTAAAAACGCAACCTTAGAACAATTGAGCCAAGCTCCAGGGATCAGCCAAGCTATGGCTGAAAAGATATTTAACCATTTGCATGACAAGGCATAGCCCTTCGTGCGAATATTAAAAAAAAGTAGACGCTAAGAACGCCTAGTAGTTATGTGGAACATCCCCAATACGTTAACAACCTTTAGGTTGTGCTTAATCCCAATATTTTTAATTATTTTTTATTTACCTTACCAGTGGGCGTTTTTTGCTGCGGCTTTTGTGTTTTGGTTGGCGTCTATTACCGATATTCTCGATGGATATCTTGCTAGACGTTTAAATCAGTCAACGCCGTTTGGCGCATTTCTAGATCCAGTTGCGGACAAAGTAATGGTCAGCGCCGCGTTGGTATTACTTGTTAGTCATTACCAATCTATGTGGATGACTGTTCCTGCAGTTATCATTATTGCTCGCGAAGTGATCATTTCTGCACTCAGAGAGTGGATGGCAGAGCAGGGTAAACGCAATGATGTTGCGGTATCCCAATTAGGGAAAGTCAAAACTGCAGCACAAATGCTGGCAATTATTGGATTAATCTGGCAATTCCAACCTTGGATGGTGTCATTAAGTTATGCACTGCTCTATATTGCAACCATTCTGACCTTTGGCTCAATGGTTCAATATTTGCTCGCTGCAAAGGAAAGTTTGTTAGCAAATAACGACTAAATGTATAATTACACACCGTTTTAGATAAAAAATAAGCAAACGATTCAAAACTGATATTTTTTGTGTTGACGCGTTTAATAATCTCTGTAGAATGCGTCGGTGTTGAGAGGGCGCTAGCCCAATCAAAGTAAAGCAAGAAGCATCGTTTCTTGTCAGGTGCGAGTATAGCTCAGCTGGTAGAGCGCGACCTTGCCAAGGTCGAGGTCACGAGTTCGAACCTCGTTACTCGCTCCAAACTTTGATGGCGGAATGGCAGAGTGGCCATGCAGCGGATTGCAAATCCGTCCACCTCGGTTCGACTCCGGGTTCCGCCTCCATTTTCTCAACGTTTCCACATGCGAAAGCAACCCGATGCCCGGGTGGTGGAATTGGTAGACACAAGGGATTTAAAATCCCTCGCTGGTAACAGCGTGCCGGTTCAAGTCCGGCCCCGGGCACCATTGACTAAATAGTCGATTAGGAATTGCGAGTATAGCTCAGCTGGTAGAGCGCGACCTTGCCAAGGTCGAGGTCACGAGTTCGAACCTCGTTACTCGCTCCAATTCTTCGCTTAGCATGTATGACTCTTGAGTCGTCCATCCGCCCGGGTGGTGGAATTGGTAGACACAAGGGATTTAAAATCCCTCGCTGGTAACAGCGTGCCGGTTCAAGTCCGGCCCCGGGCACCATTTTGGCGCTTAAGTCTATAGGAATAATGAGGGCAAACCTCATTTGGAACGCGAGTATAGCTCAGCTGGTAGAGCGCGACCTTGCCAAGGTCGAGGTCACGAGTTCGAACCTCGTTACTCGCTCCAATTTCCTACTTTCATGCTAAAATCACAATGATGGCGGAATGGCAGAGTGGCCATGCAGCGGATTGCAAATCCGTCCACCTCGGTTCGACTCCGGGTTCCGCCTCCATTTCAAATGTCATACTACACATCCAACTTCCACAAACTATTTTGATTAATCCAAACTCATTGAATACTCGTTATCTATTATCACTATCAATGTGATTCCATTTCGTTCGGACTTTGTTCACCATTGAACAATCTGCCACGACTGGCTTCAATAAACTTACCAAATCTCAGGATATTTCTGATACCAATCCTCTTAAATATGCGATCAGAGTTAACGCCGTGAACACGATATTTAGCACGCTTGAATGATTGGCTATTTAAGCACATTGGTATTAAACGGCAGTATTTTGAGCCGATGTTTTCTACGTGCTTAAATAAGTGGCAGACAGCTATTGTGCGTGTGGAATAGAGCCAAATTAAATGGAAGCGTAAATCAATGGTAGTAAAAAAGGAGCCAGAGGCTCCTTTTAGATGGGTCTTGCTAACGAATTACCACGCTTGTGGGTCTACTTCTTTCGCTAACTTTGGATGCTGTGATTTATCGAAGGTTGGCACTAAGCCTTGTTTGCGCTGCTGTCGATAATCTTTGGTCAACCAAATAACCACGCCAGATAGCATAAATAGTGCGACAACGTTTACAATCGCCATCAGCCCCATAGAAATATCTGCCAAAGTCCATACAAGCTTTAACTCACCTAAAGAACCAAACATTACCATCGCCAACACTAGAAGGCGGAAGATGAGCAATCCTTTTTGGTGGTTATGTTCTAGGAATAGTAAGTTGGTTTCTGCATAAGAGTAGTTGGCTACGATGGACGTGAAAGCAAAAAAGAAAATAGCAATGGCAACAAAGATAGCGCCCCATTCACCCACGTGAGTTACCAAAGCTTCTTGAGTGAGTGCGATTCCGGTTAGACCTGAACCAGATTCAAGTTGGCCCGACAATAAAATTAACGCCGCGGTCGCTGAGCAAATAACAATGGTATCGATAAATACTCCGAGCATTTGCACATAACCTTGTGAGGCTGGGTGAGGTGGGTTGGGTGTTGCTGTTGCCGCAGCGTTCGCCGCACTACCCATGCCCGCTTCGTTTGAGAACAAGCCGCGTTTGATCCCTTGGATCATAGCCTGCATAACACCGTAACCTATAGCACCTGCTCCGGCTTGTTCGATTCCGAACGCATGCTCAATGATCATCATAAATACGTTAGGTAGGTGTTCTGCATTAATTGCACATATATAGAGTGCAAGTAGTAAATAGGCAACGGCCATAAATGGCACCACAACTTCAGCAAATCGAGCGATGGTTTTTAATCCGCCAAAAATAATAAAGCCTGAACCTAAAACAAGGGCAATACCGATACCGTAGTGTGGGATATCAAACGCTACGTTAAAAGCGGCTGCAATTGAGTTGGCTTGCACTGCATTGAACACCAGGCCAAATGCAAGAATAAGACACAGTGAGAATAGTACGCCCATCCAACGTTTGCCCAATCCTCTTTCCATATAATAAGCAGGGCCGCCGCGGAAGTTACCTTCTTCATCCTTTACTTTATATGCTTGAGCGAGGGTGCTTTCAGCAAAACTTGTTGCCATACCAATAAGAGCAATTAACCACATCCAAAAGATAGCACCTGGACCACCCAAATAGAGTGCAACGGCAACGCCCGCCATATTCCCTGTGCCGACACGTGCAGCTAGTGAAGTACAAAATGCCTGAAATGATGAAATGCCACCGTTGGCACCTTCTCGGCTGGCGAACATAACCTTAAAAGAGTAACCAAAATCTCGAAATTGGATGAAGCCAAGGCGAACGGTAAAAAATAAACCAGCAGCTATTAATAGATAGATGAGAACATGCCCCCAAATGAGGCCGCTAATTGCGTTAGCGATGTCGGTCATAATAATGCACCCTTTGAACGAGTAATAAAAATTGTGCGGCAATCTAGCACATACGCCAGCAAACGTTTAGTAGAAGGGGGGATTTAGGTGCTAAATGGTAACTTATCCACAGTTTTGTGTGGGTAAGTGGTGTGTAATATGTAGGTAAGGTGGCGAATTAAATTTATTTCAATTTTCTTTAAAAAAGGGGTTGCGTCGAAATCGAATCTCCCTATAATGCGCATCCACCGACACGGCGGACTGCTTACAAACAAGCGATACGAAGTGAAGGTTGAGTCAAGTAAAACTGGGTTTTGAAAAACTTTAAAGATTCTCAAAATTAAGTGTTGACAACAAATCAGGGTTGAGTAGAATGCACAGCCCTCGAGACGCGAAAGAGTCTCGAAACGTTCTTTAAAAATATGAAGCAATCATCTGTGTGGGCACTCGTACAGGTTGAGTTCTAACAGCAGATTCTAGTTCGCTAGATGACGCAAACAAATTTAGAGTCTCAATTGAACTGAGTGACCAACGGAAACAAGTTTACTTGTTTCAGCA